>NZ_JBLXGL010000002.1:0-607820 GCF_048381735.1 Ponticoccus sp. (in: a-proteobacteria) | reverse complement strand
GGCTGTCGCCGGGCTGCGGGGGCGCCTTCGGGGTAAAGGCGCAGCGGTCCGGCTTGAGGTCGAGCAACGGCGTGCCGTCGACGCAATCGAGTCCCTGCACATGCAGCACGGGCCCCTCGATCCGCAGCAGCCGCACCATCGACGTGCCGATCGGGTTGGGCCGCGCGGGCGAGCGCAGGGCAAAGGTGCCCACGGTGCTGCCGTCACTGCGCGGGCTTTGCCGCGTCAGGTCGCGGCGGCTTTGGTCCAGCCAGTACAGCACCTCGATGCTGTCATAGGCCTCCAGCCCCTCGAGCGCGTCCAGCCAGAGCGGATCAAGCTCGATCCTGCATTCCGGCCCGTCGATGCGGCCCTGCCGGGGGCAGTCCGCCCGGTCGTGCCAGGGTGTGCGAATCCGGCCGATGAAGCGCAGCGCGCCATCCGAGGGCGGCGCAACCGGGACGGTTCTTTCATTCTCGCGGAGATCATCGGACATGGGCGCCGCCTCCTGTAATTTGTGCAGTTGAACATGAGCAGAGGATCGGCATGTTTCTCGGCTTTCAGAAAGAATGCCCACAAAAAACCGGAGATGCCAGCAGGCATCTTGGACGCCTGCCACCCGGGGCGGTGTCACCTCTGGGACAGAATACAAGGCAATGCATGATTTTGCAGCGCATCGGACAGAAAACCGAACCCGTTGGGGACACCAAGGTCAGCGACCTGCCGTTTCGACCCGAAAGGCCCGGACCCGCATGGCAAAAAAGTTTCCCCGCTCCGATGCCGGCCAGGCCGGGACGACGCGCGGCGCCATCGCGCGGAAGACCGGTCGGCGCATCGCGGGGACCGGCGCACCGTCACAGAAGCCCGCCACCCTACCGGGGCGGGCTGGCGCCCCGAACCGCGCCGCCTTCAGGCCGCACCGGCCCTGCCACGAAACCGTCACCCCGGGGTGACCGAGACCTCTGTGCCCCAGTCGCGGCAGGCGGCGGCAAGGCCCGCCCCCGGCGAGCGGTCGGTAAAGAAGACATCGACCTCGCCCAGCGAACAGATCCGCGCCGGGGCGCTGCGCTTGAACTTGGAATGGTCGGCGACAAGGAAGGTCCGCCGGGACTGCTGCAGGATCGACTGGCTGACGCCGACCTCCTGTATGTCGAAATCCAGAAGATCGCCGTCGCGGTCCAGCGCCGAGCATCCGATCACCGCGAGGTCGAACTTGAACTTGCGGATCGTGTCGGTGGCAAGGCTGCCGATCAACCCGCCATCGGCGCGGCGCAGGTGGCCGCCGGTCACCACCACCTCGCAAGAGGCATTGGCCGCAAGGATCGTGGCCACGTTGATATTGTTGGTCACCACCATCAGCCCGTCGTGGTGCAGAAGCTCGCGGGCGACCGCCTCTGTGCTGGTGCCGATGTTCAGGAAAAGCGAGATGTCGTTGGGAATGCGCGCGGCGCAGGCCTGCGCAATGGCCGCCTTGGCGCCGGGGTTCAGGGCGCGGCGCTCTTCGTAGCCGATGTTCATCGTGCCCGAGGGCAGCACCGCGCCGCCATGGACCCGGTCCAGCCGCCCGGCCTCGGCCAGATCGGTCAGGTCGCGGCGGATGGTCTGATGGGTCACGCCGAAATGCGCGGCCAGCCCTTCGACCGTGACCCTGCCGTCACGCCGCGCGATCTCGAGGATTTCCGGATGGCGAAAGGTCTGCGACATGCCCGGCTTTCGAAAATGTTCGGTTTTGCGCGGATCATGCGAAGATGCTGGCGCAGGTGCAAGCGCGATTCGCAAATTGCTGCCATGCGGCGCCACTTTTGCTGCATACGCATCCATGACGGGAGAAATTTTCCCCGCAAAAACAAGCGACCCGCAAAAAGGAACGAAAACGAAAAATTCTTGTTGCGAAAATGCGCGTCTGCCGCCAGTTTCAGCATCGGGAGGATCGTCGTGGATCAGGATCGACCGAAAACAACCGACCTGTTCGTGATCGGGGGCGGCATCAACGGCTGCGGCATCGCGCGCGATGCGGCGGGGCGCGGGCTGACCGTCACGCTGGCCGAGATGAACGACCTCGCCTCGGCCACCTCCTCTGCCTCGACAAAGCTGTTTCACGGCGGGCTGCGCTACCTCGAATATTTCGAGTTCCGCCTCGTCCGCGAGGCGCTGATCGAACGCGAGACGCTTCTGCGCGCCATGCCGCATATCTCCTGGCCGATGCGCTTCGTGCTGCCCTACCACCGCGACATGCGCTTCGACAGCGAAACGCCGACCTCGCGGCTTCTGGGCCTGTTCATGCCGTGGATGAAGGGCCGCCGCCCGGCCTGGCTGATCCGGCTGGGCCTCTTCCTTTACGACACGCTGGGCGGACGGCAGATCCTGCCGGGCACCGCGCGCCTTGATCTGAGAACCGCTGCCGAGGGCGCGCCGCTTCAGGATCACTTTGAAAAGGCTTATGAATATTCCGACTGCTGGGTCGAGGATTCGCGGCTTGTCGTGCTGAACGCCCGCGACGCCGAGGCCCACGGCGCCAAGATCCTGACCCGCACGGCGGTCCTGTCGGCAGAGCGCGCCGGAGAGCTTTGGCGGATCGAGACCGAGGACCGCGAGACCGGCGCCCGCCAGACACACAGCGCCCGGATGCTGGTGAACGCGGGCGGGCCCTGGGTCGGCGACATCCTTCAGTCCAAGGTCCGGGTGAACACCCGCGAAGGCGTGCGGCTGGTGCGCGGCTCGCATATCGTGACCCGGCGGCTCTACGACCACGACAAATGCTATTTCTTTCAGGGCACCGACGGGCGGATCATCTTCGCGATCCCCTACGAGACCGACTTCACCCTGATCGGCACCACCGACGCGGAACACGCCGACCCCGCGCAGACGCCGGAATGCACGCCCGCGGAACGCCAGTACCTGCTGGATTTCGCGAATACCTACTTCCGCCAGAGGCTGTCGGACGCGGATATCGTCTGGACCTACTCGGGTGTGCGGCCGCTGTATGACGACGGCGCCTCCAGCGCCACGGCGGCGACGCGGGACTACACGCTGAAGGTCGACAAGGCGGGCGGCGCGCCGCTGCTGAACGTCTTCGGCGGCAAGATCACCACCTACCGCCGCCTCGCCGAAAGCGCGCTGGAGAAGATCGGCGCAGAGCTTCCGGGCGTCATCGGCCCATGGACGGCGGGCGTACCGCTGCCCGGCGGGGATTTCCCCGTCGAAGGGTTCGAGGCGCTGGTGGACGACCTGACCGCCCGCTTCCCCTTCCTGACGCCCTTCCACGCGCGCCGCCTGTGCCGCGCCTACGGAACAGAGGCCGCGCAGGTCCCGGGTCAGGCCCGCTGCGCCGAGGACATGGGGCGCGACTTCGGCGCGACCCTGACAGAGGCAGAGGTCCGCTGGCTGATGGACAAGGAATTCGCGCGCACCGCCGAGGACGTGGTGTGGCGCCGCAACAAGCTGGGGCTGCGCATGGACGCGGACCAGATCGCCGCTCTGGACGCGTGGATGGCAGACCGCCCGTCCCGCGCCCGCGCGGCGGAATAAGGAGGAGCACGGCGTGACGCTGGAACTGAAAGGCGTGTCGAAAGAGGTGGAGGGCCAGACCCACATCCACCCCACCGACCTGACGCTGGAAAAGGGCACGATGAACGTGCTGCTGGGGCCGACGCTGTCGGGCAAGACATCCCTGATGCGGCTGATGGCCGGTCTGGATCAGCCCGCCACCGGCAAGGTCTTCTGGCAGGGCGAGGACGTGACCGGCCAGCGCGTGCAGGATCGCAAGGTCGCCATGGTCTACCAGCAGTTCATCAACTACCCCTCGATGAGCGTCTACGACAACATCGCCTCTCCAATGAAGCTGATGGGGGTCGACAAGGCCGAGATCGACCGCCGCGTGCGCGAGACCGCCGAGATGATGCAGCTGACGCCGATGCTGACCCGCAAGCCGCTGGAACTGTCCGGCGGCCAGCAGCAGCGCTGCGCGCTGGCCCGCGCGCTGGTCAAGAACGCCGGGCTGGTGCTGCTGGACGAACCGCTGGCGAACCTCGATTACAAGCTGCGCGAAGAGCTGCGGGCCGAGATCCCGCGCATCTTCGAGGCCTCGGGCAGCATCTTCGTCTATGCCACCACCGAACCCGAAGAGGCGCTGCTTCTGGGCGGCAACACCGCGACGCTCTGGGAGGGGCGCGTGACCCAGTTCGGCCCCACGCCGGATGTCTACCGCAAGCCGGTCGATGCCACGACCGCGCGGGTCTTCAGCGATCCGCCGATGAACTTCCTGCAGGTCTCCAAGACCGGCGGCAAGCTGATGTTCGGCAAGGGCGCCACCGCCGCCGCAACCGGCCCGCTGGCCGACCTGCCCGACGGGCGCTACACGGCGGGCTTCCGGCCCAACCATCTGGAAATCGGGCGGCATTCCCCCGAGGCGGTAGAGTTCACCTGCACCCTGACGGTGACGGAACTGACCGGGTCCGAGACCTTCGTGCACCTCGACCACCACGGCGAGCGCTGGGTCGGGCTGGTGCATGGCGTGCACGAGCTTGGCGCGGGCGAGGCCCTGAAGGTCTACCTGGACCCGCGCCACGTCTACATCTTTTCCGAGGAGGGCGCGCTGGTCGCCCCGGCCTCTTACGCGCTGGCAGCCTGAGGGGGACGACATGGCACGGATCACGCTGGACAACCTCGCCCACAGCTACCTCAAGGCCCCCGCATCCGAGGACGATTATGCGCTGAAGGAGCTGAACCACGACTGGGAGGACGGCGCCGCCTACGCGCTGCTGGGCGCCTCGGGCTGCGGCAAGTCCACGCTTCTGAACATCATTTCGGGGCTGCTGATGCCCTCGCAGGGGCGCATCCTGTTTGACGGCCAGGACGTGACCCATGCCGCGACGGCGGAACGCAATATCGCGCAGGTCTTCCAGTTCCCGGTGGTCTACGACACCATGACCGTGCGCGACAACCTCGCCTTCCCGCTGCGCAACCGGGGCCGCGACGAGACCTATGTCGCCGAGCGCGTGCAGGAAATCGCGCGCATGATCGGCATGGAGGACTGGCTTGACCGCAAGGCCCGCGGGCTGACGGCGGATGCCAAGCAGAAGATCAGCCTGGGCCGCGGCATGGTCCGCAAGGACGTGAACGCGCTGCTCTTCGACGAGCCGCTGACGGTGATCGACCCGCACATGAAGTGGGAGCTGCGCACCCAGCTGAAGAAGCTGCACCACGATTTCGGCCACACGATGATCTACGTGACCCACGACCAGACAGAGGCGCTGACCTTCGCCGACAAGGTGGTGGTGATGTACGACGGCCGCGTCGTCCAGATCGGCACCCCCGAAGAGCTGTTCGAACGGCCCGAGCATACCTTCGTGGGCTATTTCATCGGCTCGCCGGGCATGAACGTCATCCCCGCCAGGGTCGAGGGCAACCGCGCCTATATCGACGGGACGGAACTGCCGCTGGCCGCCGGATACGGGCCGCTGTCCGGCAAGGTCGAGATCGGCGTCCGGCCCGAGTTCGCGCGGCTGTCGGCCTCCGAAGGGCTGCCGGTCAAGGTCCGCCGTGTCGAGGACGTGGGCCGCCACAAGATCATCCGCGCCGAGTTCTTCGGCCACGACATCAACATCATCGCCGCAGAGGACGAACCCGTGGGCAGCGACATGACCCGCGTCCGCTTCGACCCGGGGCATGTGAACGTCTACAACGACGACTGGCTTGTGCGGGGGGCGGCGGCATGAGGCTTTCCCGATCCGGTTTTCGCGCAGCGTCGCTTTCTCGACCGTCAACCATGTCCACAGCCGAAACGTGCATGGTCATCGGCTGCGTATCGGGGGGGCGCTTCGAGGTGTCCAAGCGCATCGGGAGGCGCGCATGCGCCATGCCCGACCTCGGGAGGGCCGTGCTGCCGGGTGCTTCGGTCGCTTCTCAGACCCAAGGCCGCAGCGCGCGCGTCACTCGCTGGAAGGATGCCCTCCCGGGGGGGAGGTCGGGCATGGCGCATGCGCGCCGTGTTGCGGCCAAGACCGCTGTTGCCCCGCATGTTCGGACCGAAGAAGGAGCCGCCTGATGGAAAAGACCGTCAACCAGAAAGCCTGGTTCCTCGTGCTGCCGGTGCTCTTGCTCGTGGCCTTCTCTGCCGTGATCCCGCTGATGACCGTCGTCAATTACTCGGTGCAGGACACCTTCGGGAACAACCAGTTCTTCTGGGCGGGCCTCGAGTGGTTCGAAGAGATGCTGCACGACGACCGCATGTGGAACTCGCTGCGGCGGCAGCTTCTGTTCTCGGGCATCATCCTCGCCATCGAGGTGCCGCTGGGCATCTTCGTGGCGCTGAACATGCCGAAGTCGGGCTTCTGGTCCAGCTTCTGCCTTGTGCTGATGTCGCTGCCGCTGCTGATCCCGTGGAACGTGGTGGGCACCATCTGGCAGATCTTCGGGCGGGTCGACATCGGCCTTCTGGGCTACACGCTGGACAAGCTGGGGATCGATTACAACTACACGCAGGACACCCTCGCGGCCTGGATCACCATCATCGTGATGGATGTCTGGCACTGGACCTCGCTGGTGGCACTGCTGGCCTTCGCGGGCCTGAAGTCGATCCCCGACGCCTATTACCAGGCCGCCAAGATCGACCAGGCGAGCCGCTGGAAGGTCTTCCGCTACATCGAGCTGCCCAAGATGGCGGGCGTGCTGATGATCGCGATCCTCTTGCGCTTCATGGACAGCTTCATGATCTACACCGAACCCTTCGTCGTCACCGGAGGCGGCCCGGGCAATGCCACGACGCTTCTGTCCATCGACCTGGTGAAGATGGCTCTGGGGCAGTTCGACCTCGGCCCCGCCGCCGCCTTCAGCCTGATGTACTTCCTCGTCATCCTGCTGATTTCCTGGGTGTTCTACACCGTCATGACCAACCTCGACAAAAGGGGGATGTAAGATGGCCGACGCAACATCCGGCTCTGTCACCGTCCGCGCACCCGTGGCCAAGCGCCTGAAGGTGAACGGCAGCGCCGTGGTCATGACGCTGTACCTGCTGTTCCTGCTCTTGCCGATCTACTGGCTGCTCAACATGAGCTTCAAGACCAACACCGAGATCCTCAACACCTTCACTCTGATCCCGGCCTACCCGACGCTGGACAACTACCGCACGATCCTGACGGACCCGGCGTGGTACATGGGCTACGTGAACTCGCTGATCTACGTGGTCATGAACACCGCGATCTCGCTGGCCGTGGCCCTGCCCGCCGCCTATGCCTTTTCGCGCTACTCGTTCATGGGCGACAAGCACCTGTTCTTCTGGCTGCTGACCAACCGCATGGCGCCGCCAGCGGTCTTCGCGCTGCCCTTCTTCCAGCTGTATTCCTCGGCGGGTCTCTTCGACACGCATATCGCGGTGGCGCTGGCGCATTGCCTCTTCAACGTGCCGCTGGCGGTCTGGATCCTCGAAGGCTTCATGCGCGGCGTCCCGAAAGAGATCGACGAGACGGCCTATATCGACGGCTACAGCTTCGGCGGCTTCTTCGTGAAGATCTTCATGCCGCTGATCGCGTCGGGCATCGGCGTGGCGGCCTTCTTCTGCTTCATGTTCTCGTGGGTGGAACTGCTGCTGTCGCGCACCCTGACGACGGTGGACGCCAAGCCCATCGCGGCGATCATGACCCGGACGCAGGGCGCGAGCGGCATCGACTGGGGCGTGCTGGCGGCGGCGGGCATCCTGACCATCGTGCCGGGGGCCTTGGTCATCTGGTTCGTGCGCAACTACATCGCCAAGGGCTTTGCCCTGGGGAGGGTGTGATGAGGGCCACAACAGAGGCGCGCAGGCGCCAAGCCCGACCTCGGGGGGGCGCATGCCCGGCTGCAGGCTGGCACGACAGTGCTCAACAGGACCGTCGTCCTTTCGGGTTGGGGCATCGCGGGAAAGCCCTCCCGGGGGGGAGGGCGGGCTTGGCGCATGCGCGCCGGTTCCCTCTGGTGGTTGACGGCATACCCCACAAAATCGTCGCAGGAGGATACCGCTAATGGCATGGATGGCATGGACCTGGCCCACGGCGATCTTCTTCATGGTCATCGCAGGCCTCCTGATCACCTTCACCGTTCTCGCGATCAAGTTCCCCGAGACGCCGCGCACCGGCATCCTGCGGATCGAGACCACGCGCGGCGACCGGCTGTTCATCACGCTTCTGGGCAGCGCCTTCATCAACCTCGCGTGGCTCGGGCTGATCGGCCCCGAGACCCAGCCCTGGGCGCTGGCCGCCTGTCTTGTCTACGCGGCGGCGGTGTTCCGCTGGGTATGACCTGAACCCGCGTCCGCCAAGGAGAGGCGGGCGCAGCGACTACAAGTTCACATAAGGGAGGATCCAAGAATGAACTTGATGCTGAAATCGACCACCGCGCTTGCGGTGGCGCTGAGCCTCACCGGCTCGGGCGCCTGGGCCGACATGGCCGCGGCGACCGAGTTCCTCGACGCGGAGATCGGCGACATGTCCGCCCTGACCCGCGCAGAGCAGGAAGCCGAGATGCAGTGGTTCATCGACGCCGCCGCGCCGATGGCCGGGATGGAAATCAAGGTCGTTTCCGAGACCATCACCACCCACGAATACGAAAGCCAGGTGCTGGCGCCCGCCTTCACCGCGATCACCGGCATCCAGGTCACCCACGACCTGATCGGCGAGGGCGACGTGGTCGAGAAGCTGCAGACGCAGATGCAGTCGGGCGAGAACATCTATGACGGTTATGTCAACGATAGCGACCTGATCGGCACCCACTGGCGCTATCAGCAGGTGCGCAACCTGACCGACTGGATGGCCAACGAAGGCGCCGACGTGACCAGCCCGACGCTGGACATCGAAGACTTCATCGGCACGGATTTCACCACTGCCCCGGATGGCAAGCTGTACCAGTTGCCGACCCAGCAGTTCGCGAACCTCTACTGGTTCCGCTACGACTGGTTCAACGACGAGAAGAACAAGGCCGACTTCCAGGAGAAATACGGCTACGAGCTGGGTGTGCCGGTCAACTGGTCGGCCTACGAGGACATCGCCGAGTTCTTCACCGGGCGCGACCTGTCGCACATGGGCGTCGATGGCGAAATCTTCGGCAACATGGACTACGGCAAGAAGGACCCCAGCCTTGGCTGGCGCTACACCGATGCCTGGCTGTCGATGGCCGGCGCCGGGTCCAAGGGTGAGCCGAACGGCCTGCCGGTGGACGAATGGGGCATCCGCGTGAACGAGCAGTCGCAGCCGGTGGGGTCCTGCGTGGCCCGTGGCGGCGCGACCAACGGCCCCGCTGCCGTCTATGCCGTCACCAAGGCCATCGAGTGGCTGGAGAAATACACGCCCCCGGCGGCCGCGGGCATGACCTTCTCCGAGGCCGGCCCGATCCCGGCGCAGGGCAATGTCGCCCAGCAGATGTTCTGGTACACCGCCTTCACCGCCGACACGGTGAAGCCCGGCCTGCCGGTGATGAACGAGGACGGCACGCCCAAGTGGCGCATGGCCCCCTCGCCGCATGGCGTCTACTGGGAAGAGGGCACCAAGATCGGCTATCAGGACGTGGGTTCCTGGACGCTGATGAAGTCCACCCCCGTCGACCGCGCCAAGGCCGCATGGCTTTATGCGCAGTTCGTGACGTCGAAGACCGTCGACGTGAAGAAGGCCCATGTCGGCCTGACCTTCATCCGCGAGTCGACGATCCAGCACGAGAGCTTCACCGAGCGCGCCGACAAGCTGGGCGGCCTGGTGGAATTCTACCGCTCGCCCGCGCGGGTGGCATGGTCGCCCACGGGCACCAACGTGCCGGACTACCCGAAGCTGGCGCAGCTGTGGTGGCAGAACATCGGCGATGCCATGTCGGGTGCCAAGACCCCGCAAGAGGCGCTGGACGCGCTTTGTGCCGACCAGGAGCGGGTGATGGAGCGCCTGGAGCGTGCCGGCATCCAGGGCGACATCGGCCCCAAGCTGAACGAGGAAAAGGACCCGCAGGAGTGGCTTGCGATGGAAGGCTCGCCCAAGGCGAAGCTGGACAACGAGGACGAAGAGCCCAAGACCGTGTCCTATGACGAGCTGATCAAGTCCTGGCAGTAAGCGGGATTTGAACGGATATGGCCGGGGCGCTGTAGCGGCGCCCCGGCTTTTTCATGCGCGGGCAAAATTCTTGAAGAATTTTGGGCGCTTCGCGGGTGAGGCTCTCGTGGGAGGCGCGGTTACAGGGGCTCTGCCCCCGGCCCTCACGGGCCTCCCCCGAGGTATTTGGACGACCAAAGAAGAGGGGGCGCGCCGGTCCGGGCACGCCCCCTCTGCTGTCAGACCTCGGTCCAGCTTTTGTCTTCGCCCTTGAGGCCGCCCACGAGGACGCGGGTCGGCAGGCCGATGGCGTCGAGGAGGGTGAAGAAGGGCTTGGGGTCCAGTTCCTCGACGTTCTTCATGGTCTTCGCGTCCCATGTGCCGTCGGCCACCAGCATGGCGGCGGCCACCGGGGGAACGCCCGCGGTGTAGGAGATGCCCTGGCTGCCCACTTCCTCGTAGGCTTCCTTGTGGTCGGCCACGTTGTAGACGAAGTATTCCACCGGCTGGCCGTCCTTCGTGCCCTTCACGAGGTCGCCGATGCAGGTCTTGCCGGTGTAGTCGGGCGCGAGGCTGGCGGGGTCGGGCAGGCAGGCCTTGACGACCTTCAGGGGCACGACCTCTCCGCCGTCGGCCAGTTTGACCGGTTGCTCGGACAGGAGGCCGATGTTCTTCAGCACCGTGAAGACGTTGATGTAGTGGTCGCCGAAGCCCATCCAGAAGCGCACGTCCGCGTCGGGGTAGTTGGTGGCCAGCGAGTGCACCTCGTCATGGCCGGACTGGTAGGCCTTGGAGGGGCCGACCACCGGCAGGTCCCATTCGTGGCCCGAGGCGAACATGGTGGTTTCTTTCCACTGCTTGTCTTCCCAGTAGTAGACCACGCCGGTGAATTCGCGGAAGTTGATCTCGGGGTCGAAGTTGGTGGCGAAATATCTGCCGTGCGAGCCGGCGTTGATGTCGACGATGTCGATGCTTTTGACCTCGTCCATCTGGTCGATGGCAAAGCGCGCGAAGGCATTCACCACGCCCGGGTCGAAGCCCGCGCCGAGGATCGCCGTGACGCCCTTTTCCGCGCAGAGATCGCGTTTCTTCCACTCGTAGTTGGCGTACCAGGGCGGCGTCTCGCAGATCTTTTCGGGCTCTTCGTGGATCGCCGTGTCGATATAGGCGCAGCCGGTCTCGATGCAGCCGTCGAGCACGTGCATGTTCACGAAGGCGGTGCCCACGTTGATGCAGATCTGCGCGCCGGTCTGGCGGATCAGCGCGGCGACGGCGGCGCTGTCGGTGGCGTCCACCGCATGTGCCTCGAAGGTGCCCGGCACCTTCATCGCGCCCTTGTCATGCACGCTGGCGATGATGGCGTCGCATTTAGACTTCGTGCGGCTGGCGATATGCAGGTCGCCCAGCACGTCGTTGTTCTGCGCGCATTTATGCGCGACCACCTGAGCGACGCCACCGGCGCCGATGATGAGAACGGTCTTTTTCATGCCGGTCCCTCCTTGGCTGTAAGTCATGCGCCCCGGGGGGCGCGGCTGCATCACGACAGGGCCGCCGCGAAATCCTGGTAATCGAAAGAGCGCACGAGGCGTTCGGTTCCGTCAAGTTCCCGGATCGCGATGGACGGCATCTGCACCCCGTTGAACCAGTTCTTCTTGACCATTGTGTAACCGGCGGCGTCGTCGATGGACAAACGGTCGCCGGGCTTCAGCGGCGCCGGGAAGCGGAACTCTCCGAAGATATCGCCCGCAAGGCAGCTCTTGCCGCAGATCATCCATTCCTGTTCGCCCGACTCGGCCATCCTGGCGCTTTCGCGGTAGATCAGCAGGTCGAGCATATGCGCCTCGATCGAGCTGTCGACGATGGCGAGGTTCTTGCCGTTGTAGAGCGTGTCGAGCACCGTGACCTCGAGCGTCGTCGACTTGGTGATCGCGGCCTCGCCCGGTTCCAGGTAGACCTGCACCTCGTTGGTGCCGGCGAAGCGCTTCAGCCGTTCTGCCAGCCTGTCCAGCGGATAGCCCTCGCCGGTGAAGTGGATGCCGCCGCCGAGGCTGATCCAGTCCATGCGGCGGATCAGATGGCCGAAGCGCTGCTCGATCATGCCCAGCATGGCGTCGAAGCGTTCGAAATCCGCGTTCTCGCAGTTGTTGTGGAACATGAAGCCGCTGATCAGGTCGGCCACCGGTGCGATGTCCTCGGGCGCGTGTTCGCCGAGGCGCGAGAAGGGGCGCGCCGGGTCGGCAAGGTCGAAGCCGCTGGTGGAGACGCCGGGGTTCACGCGCAACCCGCGGGTATGGCCCCGCGACACCTCTTCGAAGCGGGTCAGCTGCTGGGCGGTGTTGAAGATGATCTTGTCGGAGGAGGCCAGCACCTCGTCGATCTCGTCCGGCGCCCAGGCCACGGAATAGGCGTGGGTCTCGCCGGGGAATTTCTCGCGGCCCAGCTTGACCTCGAAGAGCGAGGAAGATGTGGTGCCGTCCATGTACTCGCTCATCATGTCGAAGACCGACCAGGTGGCGAAGCATTTCAGCGCCAGCAGGGCCTTGGCGCCCGAGTGTTCGCGCAGCCAGGCGATCTTTTCCATGTTCGGCAGCAGGCGGGCCTTGTCGATCAGGTAATAGGGAGTCTGCATGGTCCTGTCCTCCGCGCGGGTTACGTCCCGACCTAGTGGGGCAGACCCCGAAGGGCAATGGCATGTTGGGCCCGGAGCGCCGGGAAATGCGGTTTTGCCCGGCGCGACCAAGCGCCTGTCTCCATGGTATGTGGCTTTTCCCGCGCCTGTTCCGCCGTCCCGGCAGGGCCTGCTTCGACAGCCCGCCGGAGCCGGAATCGCCCTTCCCTGCCCTCGGCGCCCCGCATGGCTGCGGCACATGCTGGACCGGCAGGACCGCCTTGCGCATCCGACCGCGCGGCTGGCCTGCCTGGGCGACAGGCCGGATCGCGGCGAGAGCCGCCGCATGGTGCTGCAGGAGCTTCACGCCCTGTCGCGCAGCGCCGGGGACCGGAGGGCCTGCCTCTTGGGCGCGGACGTACTTCCGACATCGCCGGGGGACCGTTTTCTTTCAAAGAAAACGGCCCGAAGTCTTTGCAAGACTTCGGCGCCTCGGCAGGCCGCGCCGCCCATGAAAAAGGGCGCCCCCGGCAGGGGACGCCCGATCTCGTCAGCACTCGGTTGTCCGATCAGCCGATGATTTCGTTCAGCGTCTGGCTGGGACGCATCACCGCCGCCGTCTTGGCCGGGTCGCTGTGGTAGTAGCCACCCAGATCCGCCGGTTTGCCCTGCGCTGCCGCAAGCTCGCCGGTGATCGCCGCCTCGCCATCGGCCAGCGCCTTGGCGATGGGCGCGAAATGCGCCGCCAGTTCGGCGTCGTCGGACTGCGCGGCCAGGGCCTCGGCCCAGTAGCGGGCGAACCAGTAGTGGCTGTCGCGGTTGTCCGGCTCTCCGACCTTGCGCGAGGGCGAGCGGTCGTGGTCGAGGATGCCCTGCGTCGCGGCCTCTACCGCGTCACCCAGCACCCGCGCCTTGGCGTTGCCCTTCTGGTCGGCGAGGAACTTGAACGATTCCCCCAGCGCGCAGAACTCGCCCAGGCTGTCCCAGCGCAGGTGGTTCTCTTCCTGCAGCTGCTGGACGTGCTTGGGGGCAGAGCCGCCGGCGCCGGTTTCAAACAACCCGCCGCCCTGCATCAGCTTCACGATGGACAGCATCTTGGCCGAGGTCGCCAGTTCGAGGATCGGGAAGAGGTCGGTCAGGTAGTCGCGCAGCACGTTGCCGGTGATGGCAATGGTGTTCTCGCCCTTGGTGATGGTCTCCAGCGAGGCAATGGTCGCCTCGCGGGGCGCCATGATCTCGAACTTGTCGGCCACGCCCTTGGCTTCGAGGATCGGCTTGACCATGGCGATCAGCTGGGCGTCATGGGCGCGGTTCGCGTCCAGCCAGAAGATCGACCGGTAGCCGGTGGCCTTCTGCCGCTCGATGGCCAGGTTCACCCAGTCCTCGATGGGTGCCTTGCGGGCCGAGGCAGAGCGCCAGATGTCGCCCGCTTCGACCTTGTGCGAATGCAGCACGGTGCCGTCGTCCAGCACCATCTTCACGGTGCCGTCCTCGGGGATTTCGAAGGTGGTCGGGTGGCTGCCGTATTCTTCCGCCTTCTGCGCCATCAGGCCAAGGTTCTGGACCGTGCCCGCGGTGGCCGGATTCAGCGCGCCGTTCTCTTTGAAGAACGCGATGGAGGCCTCATAGACCGGCGCATAGCTGTTGTCGGGGATCACGCAGTTGGTGTCGTGTTCCTTGCCGTCAGGGCCCCAGCCCTTGCCGCCCGCGCGGATCAGCGCCGGCATCGAGGCGTCGATGATCACGTCGGACGGGACGTGCAGGTTGGTGATGCCCTTGTCCGAGTTCACCATGTACATCGGCGGACGGGTGTCGCGCACCGCGTCGATGGCGGCCATGATGTCGGCCTCGTCCTTCACCTTCTCCAGCAGCGAGCCCAGGCCGCCGTTGGGGTCGACGCCCAGTTCCTTCATGCGGTCGCCATACTGGTCGAAGACCGGCTTCAGCCACTGCGTCACCGCGTGGCCGAAGATGATCGGGTCAGAGACCTTCATCATCGTGGCCTTCATGTGCAGCGAGAAGAGCGTGCCCTCGTCCTTGGTCTTGGCGATCTCGTCGGCGAGGAAGGCATCCAGAGCCTTGGCCGACATGTAGGTCGCGTCGACAACGGTGCCTGCGGGGTAGGACACGCCGTCCTTGAGGACCGTCTCGCCAGCGGCGGTTTCCAGCACGATCTTCGCGGTCGCGGGTTTGTCGAGGGTCGCGGAGACTTCGTTCGAGAAGAAGTCGCCGCCCGACATGGAGGCGACGCGGGTCTTGCTGTCCGCGGTCCACGCGCCCATCCGGTGCGGGTTGTTCTGCGCGAATTTCTTCACCGCAGCGGCGGCGCGGCGGTCAGAGTTGCCCTCGCGCAGGACCGGGTTCACGGCAGAGCCCTTGATGGTGTCGTACTTGGCCCGCGCGGCTTTTTCCGCGTCGGTCGCGGGCGCCTCGGGGTAATCGGGCAGCGCGTAGCCCTGCGCCTGAAGCTCCTTGATCGCGGCGACCAGCTGCGGGACCGAGGCCGAGATGTTCGGCAGCTTGATCACGTTGGCCTCGGGCGTCTTGACCAGTTCGCCGAGGATCGCGAGGTCGTCGGGGATACGCTGCTCTTCGGTCAGCGCCTCGGGGAAGGTTGCGATGATGCGCCCGGCGAGGCTGATGTCCTTCGTGCCGACGGTCACGCCGGCGGCAGAGGCGAATTTCTGGATGATCGGCAGGAAAGAGGCCGAGGCCAGCTCGGGCGCCTCGTCGACCTTGGTGTAGATGATGTCAGGCGTGGTCTGATCGGACATGAAGAATTCCCTTCGTTCGAGTCTGGCCACCCATAGGCCAAACTTGGGCACAGGTCCACAGTATGCAGCCGTATACATTGCCGCAGCGCGAGCCGGGCACCCCCCGCCCATGAGAGGATCCTTGCCGACCCCTCGCCGCTTTCCCGCGGGCATTAACCGATCATTAGGGACTCGGCTCCTAAGAGACTTATTGAGCGGTTTTTTTGTCCGGGGGACGACCATGAGCCACAGACTGCACGGACCGGCGGGACCACGCCCTACCGGATGCCCCTTGCCTGCGTCCCCCACCACACCCTTGCAGAGGCGGGGACCGGCTGCGCCCGCCGTGCCGCGCCCTTGCCGCTGCGCCGCGATCTGAGGCAAGACAAGGGGTCGCGGAGAATGTCACAGCAATCCGGCACCGCCTTCGCGCTGAGCCTGATCGCCCAGTCGATAGAGCGTTCGCCGCAGGCGGCGATCCTGCTCGACTGCTCCTGGCGCATCCTGCTGGCCAACCGCGAGGCGCGCAGGCTGCACGGGCTGACCACCCGCGCCCTATTGCCCGCCGTTGCGACCTCTGACAGCTGCGGGATCGCCCGGGGCCTGGCCCAGGCGCTGTGCGGCACCCGGGCCATCCCGATGAAGCTGAGTTTCGGCAGCACGACGCAGGCCTTTCAGGCCTGGCGGGTCGATCCGCTGCCCGGCGAGAAACACGGCATGGTCATGCTGAAG
This sequence comes from Ponticoccus sp. (in: a-proteobacteria), assembly GCF_048381735.1. Classification (NCBI taxonomy): domain Bacteria; kingdom Pseudomonadati; phylum Pseudomonadota; class Alphaproteobacteria; order Rhodobacterales; family Roseobacteraceae; genus Ponticoccus; species Ponticoccus sp. (in: a-proteobacteria). The sequence continues at coordinate 591,705 of NZ_JBLXGL010000002.1, read as the reverse complement.
GCCGACCCCGCGCCCGGCGCGGCGGCGCGGCTGCGCAGCCTCACCGCCGCCCATGCCGAAGCCGAGGAACGGCTGGCCATCGCCGAGGAAGAGCGGCAGCGCCTGCGCCGCACGGCAGCGCAACTGGACACCATCGCCAAGACCGACATGCTGACCGGCCTGCTGAACGCCCATGCCTTCCGCCTGCGCTGCGCCAGCGGCCTTGCGCGGGGCGATCTGGACGGCGCCCTGCTTTTCGTCGACCTGAACGGCTTCAAGCCGGTGAACGACCGTTTCGGTCACGCCGCCGGTGATCATGTGCTGCGGCTGGTGGCCCGCACCCTGCGCGCCGCCCTGGGCGAGGGCGATCTGGTCGGGCGCCTTGGCGGCGACGAGTTCGGGCTATGGCTGCGCGGCGCCGATGCGGAAAGCCTGCCGGACCGGCTGGCCGATCTGCGCGCGGCGCTGGCGCAGCCGATCACCTGGGAACGGCAGCCGGGCGTGACGGTGCTGCTGCCGCATGGCGGCGCGGCCATCGGCGCGGCGGTCTGGCCCGCGGACGGGCGCCGCTACGAGGATCTTCTGGCCACCGCCGATCACCGCATGTACGCCGACAAGCCCGAGACCCGCCGGGACCGCCCCGAAAGCCGCAGCCGCGCCTGAGGTCAGCGCCCCAGAAGACCCCGTGCCTCTTCGGCGATCCGCTCTGCCGTGATGCCGAAATGCCGGTACAGCGCCTCTGTCCGATCCGATGCGCCGAAGCCCGTCATCCCGACAAAGGCGTCGCCGCGATCCAGCCAGCGCTGCCAGCCGAATTCCATCGCCGCCTCGACCCCGACGCGCGGCGCGGTGCCAAGGACGTCGGACTGGTAGGCCGCGTCCTGTTCGTCGAACAGCTCCCAGCAGGGCATCGACACGACGGCGGCGCGGATGCCCTCTTTGGCCAGCAGGGCGCGGGCCTCGACGGCCAGCGCGACTTCTGTCCCGGTGGCCAGCAGCGTCACGTCACGCGCGCCCTCGTGCCCCGGCAGCACATAGGCGCCCCGGCGGCTGAGGTTCCGCGACCCGTCCCGGCGCACCGGCAGCGCCTCCTGCTTCGACAGGGCCAGCAGCGCGGGCGTGCGGCGGCTTTCCATGCAGATCTCCCAGGCCTCGGCGGTCTCGATGGCGTCGGCGGGGCGGAAGACGCGAAAGTTCGGCATGGCGCGGTAGCTGGCGAGGATCTCGACCGGCTGGTGGGTCGGCCCGTTCGAGCCGACACCGATGGAATCGTGGCTGAAGACAAACAGGCCCGGCAGCCCCATCAGCGCGGCCATGCGCATGGCGGGGCGTTCGTAATCGGCGAAGGCCAGATAGGTGACGTTGACCGGTCGCAGCCCGCCATGGGCGGCAATGCCGTCGGTCATGGCGCCCATCAGGTGCTCTCGCACGCCGCAATGCACGTATGACCCGCTGCGGTCCTGCGCCGTCAGCGCATGGCGGCCGCGCTTGTGGTTCGTCGGTGCCTCGAGGTCGGCGCAGAGCACCAGCGTTTCGGGCAGGGCCTCGGCCAGCGCGTCGCAGACGTCGCCCGAGGACAGGATCGTGGCGCGCGGCTCCAGCGCGGCCTGCGCGCGCAGGCGGTTGGCCGTCCCGGCCCAGTCGTCGGGCAGCGCGCCCGAGATCCAGCGGTCGAAATCGGCACGCTCGGCATGGCCCGCGCGGCGCTGCTGCCAGTCGCCGTGATCCGTCGCGGCGCGCTGCATGGCCTGCGCCCAGTCGGCGCGGACCGCCTCGGGCACCTCGAAGGACCCGGCGCTCCAGTCCAGCTCGGTGCAGGCCTCGACGCGGTCCTGCGGCGTCAGCGGCGCGCTGTGACCGCCGCGCTGGCCCTGAAGCCGGGGCAGCCCGCGCGCGATGGTCGTGCGGCAGGCCAGCAGCGAGGGGCGCGGGTCGTCCTTCGCCGCCGCCAGCGCTGCATCGACGGCGGCGATGTCGTGGCCGTCCAGTTCCTGCACATGCCACCCGGCGGCGCGGAAGCGTGCGGGCACGTCCTCGGAGATCGACAGCAGCGTGTCGCCGTCGTCGGTGATGTGGTTGTCGTCCCAGAGGAAGGTCAGCTTGCCCAGCCGCAGGTGCCCCGCCAGCGACACCGCCTCTTGGCCGACGCCCTCTTGCAGGCAGCCGTCGCCGACAAAGGCCCACGTCCGGTGATCCACCAGATCGCCGCCGAATTCCGCGTTCAGCCGCGCCTCGGCCACCGCCATGCCGACGGCGCAGGCGATGCCCTGCCCCAGAAGGCCGGTGGTGATCTCGATGCCCGCGTGCTGCTCGATCTCGGGGTGGCCCGCGCAGGTCGAACCCAGACGGCGGAAGGTCTTCAGCGCGTCCAGCGAGACCGCGTCATAGCCCGCCAGATGCAGCAGCGAATAGAGCAGCGTCGAGCCATGGCCGTTCGACAGAACCACCCGGTCGCGGTCGGGCCAGAGCGGGTCGGCGGGCGCGGCCTTCAGGTGGTTGGCGTAAAGCGTCGCGGCGATCTCTGCCATGCCCAGTGGCACGCCCTGATGCCCCTCGCCCGCGTTCAGGATGGTGTCGAGCGCAAGAAAGCGGATGGCGTTGGCCATGCTCTGGATATCGGTCATGGGTCTTCTCCCGGGGGCCTTGGGGTCGTCTGGCGACAGGCCTTACCCGGTTTTGCACCGGCTGCCTTTGAAGTTCTCCTAACAAGGATGTGTCACGGACTACAGGGTATCGGGGTCAAATCCGGCCTGCGGCACCGGCGGCGCGAAGGAACATCCCAGCGCGGTCAGACAGGCGCGGGTCTCGGCCTCGTGCTCCTTCGCGGCGCCCTCGATCCAGCCGTGAAAGCGCCCGACGATACGGCGGTTCAGGTGGCGCGGCGGGCAGACAAACCAATAGGCCGGGAACTCGATGACCGGCAGCGTGGGGAACAGCGGCACCAGCGACCCCTCGGCCAGTTGCGGCAGGCAGAGCGCCGCGCTGTCCAGTGCCACGCCGCCGCCCTCGCGCGCCATTTCCAGCGCCATCGAGGAGCGGTCGAAGCGGAAGGGGTACTGCGGCAGCGCCAGCGTCACGCCGGTGGCCGCCAGCCAGAGATCCCAGCGCAAGAGCGATTTGACGCTGTCGATCAGCCGCGCCGCCGTCAGAAGCTCGGCCGGGTCCGCGCCCACCTCGGCCACCAGCCGGTCGCGGTAGGCCGGGCTGGCCATGGGCAGCACGAGGTCATGCATCAGCGGTTCCACCGTCAGCCCCGCCCAGTCGCCCTGCCCGTAGCGCAGGTCGAGGTCGATGGCCTCGGTCTCGAAACTGGAATAGTCGGGGGTGGCGTCGACGCGGATCGCCCAGTCCGGGTGCAACTCGGCAAAGCGGGCGATGCGGGTGCCCAGCCAGCGCACCCCGAAGGTCGGGCTGACCCGCAGCGACAGGGACCGCATGTCGCGCTGCCGCCCGATGGCATTGCGCGCGTTCCTGAGTGCGCCGAAGGCCTGCGTGGTGACCTGAAACAGCCGGTCGCCGTCCTGCGTCAGCACCAGCCGCCGCTTCTCGCGCCGGAACAGGCGGATGCCAAGCTGCGTCTCCAAAAGGCGGATCTGCTGGCTGACGGCAGAGGGCGAAACGCCAAGCTCTCCGGCGGCGCGGGTCACGGTGCCCAGACGGGCCACCGCCTCGAAGTATTCCGTCGCCTTGAGGTTGATGTCGCGCATGGATGCCGCCCTCCCCGTGGCGGCACCCGCTTGATAGCGCGGAAAGCCGGGGCTTTCCCAGCCCTTGCAGGTCTTGACCTTGCCCTGTCTCCGTGCGACCAAACCCCGCCTGTTGGGAGACGGCGCGCCCGGGCCCACCCCGGTCGGACTGGCAGGATGGGCCCCGCCCCATCCTGCGCCAGCCCTCAGCCGTCCAGCAGCGCCTTCTGCTCCTCCCGCATCTGCACGATGTCCAGATCCTCCACGATCTCGACGTCGTCGAAGCTGACCACCTGATCCTTCTCGATGGCGCGCTTCAGCTTGACGTGATGCGCCAGCCCGATGGGCAGGGCGTTCTTCTGCACCGATTGCGTGGCCGGGATCGCCTTGGCCCAGACCTTGTAGCCGCCCTCGCCGTCAAGGAACTCGCCCGCCTGAAAGCTGCCCTTGGAGGTCGCAACCGCATCGGCGCGGTAGCGCGTCGAGGACCCCGTCGCCTCGCCCCGCAGCACGGCGGAGAGCACCGAGACCGAGGTCTCCAGCCCGATCAGGTGGAAGGGCCGCCACATGGACCCGTACCAGCCCGACTTGTCGGTCAGCAGGCCGTATTGCTGGAAACAGGCGCGGGTGTATTCGTCGGGCGCCTTGAAGGTCACGAACATGCCGTACTGGATGTTGTTCAACACCATGCGCCCGTCCGGCTCGCGGCTGGCGGCAATATCGACGATGCCGGGTTTCTCCAGCCGCCCGCCCGCGCTGACCGGCTTGAAGACCTCTGCGAGGTCCTGCAGGCCCGAGGGCGGAAAGGTCAGCCCGTCCGAGGGGCAGTCGAGCCCGGTGGCATTGGCGACGGCGGCCATCTCGATCGCCGCCTTGGTGCCGTCGGTGAAGGAGTTGTACATCTTCGGGTTAAAGTCGCCTGCCGCGACCTCTTCCTCGCTCCAGCCGAAGTAGCCCCAGACCGTGTCCGGCGTCGAATAGCGGTAGGCGGGGGCGAAGTTCATGCCCTTGCCCGCCGCCATCAGTTCGAAGCCGCAGGCATGCACCCAGTCCACCAGCTCGCAAATCGCCGCGGGCTGGTCGCCGTAGGCCATGGAATAGACCACGCCCTTCTGCCGCGCCCGCTCCGCCAGCAGCGCGCCGCACAGGACGTCCGCCTCGACGTTGACCATGACCACATGCTTGCCCGCGTCGATGGCGGCCATGGCATGCCGCAGCCCGGCGATGGGGTGGCCGGTGGCCTCGATGATGCACTCGATCCCCTCGGCCTCGCAAAGCGCCCTGGCGTCCTGTGTCAGGAAGGCCGTGCCGTTGTCCATGGCGTCGCCGAAGGAGGTCGCCGCATAGCGGTCCTCGGACCAGCCGACCCGCGCCAAAGATCCGCGCGCCTTCACCGGGTCCAGATCGGCGATGCCGACGATGTGATAGCCCGGAATGCACTTCGCCTGCGCCAGGATCATCGAGCCGAATTTCCCGGCCCCGATCAGCCCCACCCGCACCGGGCGGCCCTCGGCGGTGCGTTCTGCCAGCATGCGCGACAGGTTCATGGTCTCTCTCCTCCTGCAATGGGTCGCGGCGACCATGCGGCAGCACGCCAGGGCCTTCCATTTAGATCCGCTAACGAAATGCTTAAGAAAACCCGATTGAAAATGCGCCCCCTGCGCGCCAGTGATCGCGCCGACACGATCCGCAGGGAGGCAGGCCCCATGACCACCGACACCGGCAAACCCGGCTCCAACACCAGCCTTGCACAGCGCGCCTGGGCGATCCGCCGCAATGCGCTTCTGATGGGCGAGGTGCAGGGGCAGGGCTACATTGGCCAGGCGCTCGGCGCCGCCGACCTGCTTGCGGTCAGCTACTTCCACGCCATGGACTACCGCCCCGGCGACCCCGAGTGGGAGGGCCGCGACCGCTTCTACCTGTCGATCGGCCACTACGCGATCGCGCTCTATGCCGCGATGATCGAGGCCGGCATCCTGCCCGAGGACGAAATCGCCACCTACGGCATGGACGACTCGCGCCTGCCCATGTCCGGCATGGCCAGCTACACGCCGGGGATGGAAATCACCGGCGGCTCGCTCGGCCACGGCCTCGGCATCGCGGTGGGTGCCGCCATGGGGCTGAAGCGCAAGGGCTCGGACCGCTTCGTCTACAACCTGCTCTCGGACGGCGAATTGGGCGAAGGCTCGACATGGGAGGCGGTGATGTCCGCGACCCAGTGGAAGCTCGACAACCTGATCGCCATCGTCGACTTCAACAACCAGCAGGCCGACGGTCCGACCCGCGACGCGCTGGCCCAGACGCCCGAGGCCCCCAAGTGGGAGGCTTTCGGCTGGCACGCCCAGGAGGTCGACGGCAACGACATGGACGCGCTGGTGCAAGCCTTCGACACCGCCCGGACGCTGAAAGACGCCAAGCCCCGCGTAATCATCTGCAACACCAGGATGTGCAAGGGCATCCCCTTCCTCGAAGAGCGCGAGATCACCCACTTCGTCCGCGTCGAGCCGGAAGAATGGCAAAAGGCGCTGGCGATCCACGACGCCAACAAGCCCGCCTGATCCGCCCTTCTCTGGTCCCGAAATACCTCGGGGGAGGCGCGCAGCGCCGGGGGCAGAGCCCCTTCACCCCCAGACAGGAGCCCCACATGACCGACGTTCCCTTCGGCCCGAACTCCCGCCGCAAGTCCAAATACGCCCCGCGCACCGCACCGGGCGCCGAGGGCGCCCGCACCTCCGCCATGATCGCCTCTCTGGATGCGGAGGGGCGCGAGACCATCGCCACCCCCTTCGGCACCGCGCTCTGCGAACTGGCAGCGCAGCGCGACGATGTGGTCGGCCTCTCCGCCGACCTGTCGAAATACACCGACATGCACATCTTCGCGAAGGAATACCCCGACCGCTTCTACCAGATGGGCATGGCCGAACAGGTGCTGATCTCCGCCGCCGCCGGGCTGGCGCGCGAGGGCTTCATGCCCTTCGCCACCACCTACGCGGTCTTCGCCTCGCGCCGCGCCTATGACTTCATCGCCATGGCCATCGCCGAGGAAAACCTGCCCGTGCGCATCTGCTGCGCCCTGCCGGGCCTGACCACCGGCTACGGCCCCAGCCATCAGGCGACAGAGGACCTCGCGATCTTCCGCGGCATGCCCAACCTGACGATCATCGACCCCTGTGACGCCACCGAGACCGCGCAGGCCACCCACGCCATGGGGACCATCGACGGCCCCGTCTACATGCGCCTCCTGCGCGGCAAGGTGCCCGACGTGCTGGGCGACTACGGCTACCAGTTCAAACCGGGCAAGGCACAGGTGATCCGCGAGGGCCGCGACGTGCTCTTCATCTCCTCGGGCTTCATGACCATGCGCACCCTCGACGCCGCCGCCCAGCTGGCCAAGGACGGTACCGATTGCGCCGTCCTGCACGTGCCCACGATCAAACCGCTCGACACCGAGACCATCCGCGCCGCGGCCGCGAAATCCGGCCGCCTCGTCGTCACTGCCGAAAACCACAGCCTGATCGGCGGCCTCGGCGAAGCCGTCGCCACCGCGCTGCTGACCGGCGGCATCCACCCGAGCTTCCGCATGATCGGCCTGCCGGACGAATTCCTCGACGCGGGCGCCCTGCCCACCCTGCACCACCAATACGGGATCTCGGTCGAGGCCATCTGCGCCTCGGTCAAATCCTGGCTCTGACCCCAGCTTCTTCTGTCCGAAAATATCCCGGGGGAGGCGCAAGGCGCCGGGGGCAGAGCCCCCACCTGCCCCCCTCCCCCGCCAACATGGAGCACACCGCATGACACTTCTCGACGGCAAGACCGCCATCATCACCGGCGCCGCCTCGGCGCGCGGCCTCGGCAAGGCCACCGCGACGCTCTTCGCCGAACACGGTGCGAAGATCGCCGTGCTCGACCTCGACCTCGACGCGGCCAAGGCCGCCGCCGCCGACCTGCCCGGCGCGGGCCACATCGGTCTGGCCTGCAACGTCACCGACAAATGGGCCTGCATCGACGCCGCCGCGGCGGTGCTGGAAGCCTTCGGTCAGGCCGACATCCTCGTGAACAACGCGGGCATCACCCAACCGCTGAAGCTGATGCAGATCGAGCCCGAGAACTACGACGCGGTGACCGACGTGAACCTGCGCGGCACCCTCTACATGAGCCAGGCGATCATCCCGCACATGCGTGAGCGCAGGAGCGGCTCGATCGTCAACATCTCGTCGGTCTCGGCACAACGCGGCGGCGGCATCTTCGGCGGGCCGCACTACTCGGCGGCGAAGGCGGGTGTGCTGGGCCTGACCAAGGCCATGGCCCGCGAACTGGCGCCCGACGGCATCCGCTCGAACGCGGTCTGTCCCGGCTTCATCGCCACCGACATCACCGGAGGCAAACTGACGCCCGAAATGATGGAGATGATCCTCGACGGCATCCCCATGGGCCGCGCCGGAGAGGCCTCGGACGTGGCGGGCTGCTGCCTCTTCCTCGCCTCGGATCTTTCCGCCTATGTCACCGGCTCCGAGGTGGACGTGAACGGCGGATCGCTGATCCACTGAGCCGTTCGATCCGGCGGCGGCCATGCGAGGGGCCAGCCCCTCGCGCTCCCCGGGATATTTTCGGACAGAAGAAACAGGGCGCCGGGGTTTCGACCGCGGCGCCCCTTTTTCGGACCCTTGTCGGGTCGCGCGGCTTACCCGGCGGCGACCACTTCCTGGCGCTGCTCGCCAAGGCCCGCGACGCGCAGCTCCATGACATCACCCGGCTTCAGGAAGCGCTGGGGGTTCATGCCCAGACCCACGCCCGAGGGCGTGCCGGTGGCGATGATGTCGCCCGGCATCAGCTTCATGAACTGGCTCATGTAGCTGACGATCTCGCGCACCGAGAAGATCATGTCCGAGGTGTCGCTGTCCTGCACGCGCTCGCCGTTCAGGTCCAGAGACAGCTCCAGCGCCTGCGGGTCCGGCACCTCGTCCGCGGTCACCAGGTAGGGGCCGCAGGGCCCGAAGGTCGGCGCCGACTTGCCCTTGATCCACTGGCCGCTGCGTTCCGCCTGGAAGGCGCGCTCGGACACGTCGTTGATCACGCAGTAGCCCGCCACGTGATCCAGCGCGTCCTCCTCCGAGACATAGAGCGTCTCGCGGCCGATGATCACGCCCAGCTCGACCTCCCAGTCGGATTTTTCCGAGGTGCGCGGGATCACCACCGGGTCGAAGGGACCGGACAGCGACGAGGTGGCCTTCGAGAAGAGAATCGGCTCTTTCGGGTTCTTGGCGCCGGTCTCTGCCGCGTGCTTGGCGTAGTTCAGACCGATACAGAAGAAGTTCGGCACCGAGGCGAGGCAGGCGCCGATGCGGCCCGGCTCTTCGACCAGCGGCAGCGAGGCCGGGTCCAGCGCGCGGATGCGATCCAGCGAGTCCGGCGTCAGCGCCGCGCCGGCCAGAACCGGCAGATGGGCCGACAGATCGCGAACCTTGCCTTCGGCATCCAGCATCCCGGTCTTTTCAGAGCCCGCGGGCCCAAATCGCAACAGTTTCATGGTGCGTTCTTCCTCCTTAGAACTTCGGGTGTCCTGTAACGACCCCCGGCCCGTGGTTTACGTGCGCGCCTCGGTGAGCGCCAGCGCGTCTTCCTCGAAGCGGTGCCGGACGTTGATCGACAGGTGTTCCAGGTGGCCGCCGATCTCGCGGGCGACGCGGGCGGCATCGCGGGCCACCAGCCCCTCGACGATGGCGCGGTGCTGGTTCAGCACCCGGTCGCGGGACCGCTTGCGCGCCGCCGACAGGAAGCGTGCGCGCCAGAGCCGCGAGAGATAGGCGTTGTGGGCTTCGGCCATGGAAGCGTTGTGCGAGGCCTGGGCGATGGCGACGTGGAACCTCATGTCGATCTCGAAGACATCCACGGCATCGAGGTCGTCATAGACCTTCTCCATGTATTCCTGGATCTCGCGAATGCCCGCGATTTCCGCATCCGTCGCCCGTTCGCAGGCGAGTTCCGCCGACTTCAGTTCCAGCGTGGCCAGAACCTCTATGTTGTCGCAGATTTCCTGCAACGAGGGATTGGCCACGATCGGGCTGCGCGAGGGGCGCAGGATCACCAGCCCCTCCTTGGCAAGGATGCGGATCGCCTCGCGCATGGGGGTCCGGCTGACCCCCATCTCTGCGGCGTTGTCGCGTTCCTTGATCGAATCCCCCGGCGCCAGTTTCCCGCGCAGGATCTCGCGGCGCAACTGGTGCGCGATCGTCTCGGGCAGAGTCTTGTCCGCCATGCTCCCCCCAGTCCTTCGACCCTGCGGGAATGTCGCTTTTTCTTCCACGCAGAGCAATTTCCGAAATTTGGTATACCAAAAATGGTTGATTGTCGAGGCGGCTTTCGCTAGCGTTCTAACCCGATGGTATACCATCTGCGCGTGGAGGACGCGCAACTTTTCCGGGGCTCCGGCCCCCTCTGGGAGGATACTGATGAAGCTTGTCTCGATTCTGAAAACCGCGGCGATGGCCTCGGTCGTGGCCGTTCCGGCCTTTGCGCAGGACGTCACCCTGCGCATGCAGACCCATTACGCAACCGAGCACCCGACCGGCCAGATGCTGGCCACCTTCATCGACGACGTGCAGACCATGTCCGACGGCGCCATCGCCATCGAGATGTTCTACAGCTCGTCCGTGGTCGCCACGACCGAAACCTTCGACGCGGCCATCAACGGCATCGTCGACTGCGATGCCACCGGCGGCGCCTACCAGACCGGCAAGAACCCGGCGTTCCAGTTCGTCGGCGACATCATGGGCGGCTACGAGACCCCCTGGCAGCAGTACAGCTGGCTGTACCACGGCGGTGGCTACGACGCCGCCCAGGAACTGTACAACGCCAACGACATGCAGCTGATCGGCTGGTCGATCTACGGTCAGGAATCGCTCTCCTCCTCCAAGCCGCTGAACGGTTTCGAAGACATCAAGGGCTGGAAGTTCCGGTCGCCCCCGGGCATGGAAACCGAGATCTTCGAAGAGCTGGGCGCCTCGCCCATCGTGATGGACTTCACCGAGATCTTCACCGCGCTTGAAACCGGCATCATCGACGGCGCCGACGCCTCCGGTCTGGCCAACAACGTCGGTCTTGGCCTCTACGACATCGTCAAGCATGCCACCTACCCCGGCTTCCACTCGATGCCTTCGGACCACCTGGCCTGCAACAAGGCCGTCTGGGACGGTCTGAGCGACGCGCACCGCCGCATCATCGACACCGCGTGGCAGAAGCTGTCCTTCCAGATCGCGCTTGCGAACGAGAAGGCCAATGCCGAAGCCGCCGCCGCGCTGGTCGAGCAGGGCGTGACCCTCTACGACTGGTCGCCGGAAGACCGCGCGGAATTCCGGCGCGCCGCCCAGGTCGCCTGGGAAGACTGGGGCACCCGGTCGCCCGAGGCAGGCGCGATCCTGGCCAGCCACAAGGAATACATGACCAAGCTGGGCCTGATCGAGTGATCCGGCTGGCCCGACGCGACCACGCGCCGGGCCGCATGGAGGACCATGGCGGGCCCCTTGTTTCAGGGGCTCGCTTTTTTACACCCAAAATCAAGGCAGGGGGCTGAACCATGCAGGACAAAAGCCTGTTTCTGGGCTCTATGAGGCGTCCCGTGAAGCTGGCGATGATCGCTTTCACGGCTGTGACGCTGCTCATCTACGCCTGGCTCGTCGTGAACGCGATCTTTTCCGCCGACGCCATCGGCATGCACCAGATGATCCGCCCCGCCGAGGGTGGCCCCATCGTGGTGCTGATGCTTGTGGCCATGACCGGGGCGCTGCTCTTCGCCTCGCTCTATCTTGCGGACTTCAAGGGCGCCATCGAGGCCGAGCCGGACGGCTTCTTCGACATGGTCAGCCTGGTGATCTCGCGGCTGGCGATGATTTCGGTCGCAATCATCGTGATCGTGATGTTCTACGAGGTCGTCGCGCGCTACGTCTTCTCGGCGCCGACGCTCTGGGCGAACGAGCTGTCGCTCTGGATCGCCGCCATCGTCTTCCTGCTGGCCGGGCAATACGCCATGCAGCAGCGCAGCCATATCCGCATCTACGTGATCTACGACATGATGCCCCGCTGGATGCAGAAGACCTCTGACGTGATCTCGGTCCTGCTGATCGTCCTGTTCTTCTTCGCCCTCGTCTGGGGTGGCTGGAACGACGCCATCCGCCGCCTGATGCGGATGGAGACCTTCGGCACCGCCTGGGACCCACCGCTGCCGGGCACCGTGAAGATGGCGATCCTGGTGGCCATCGGCCTGGTGACGATCCAGGCAATTTCCAACCTGATCGCCGACTGGAACAAGGCGCCCGAACATCACAGCGCCGATGACATCGACGAACACGAGATCGAGAACATCCGCCGCACGCTGGAAGAGGACAACACGTAATGGTCGACGTCGGCACACTCTCCCTGATCGTCCTCTTGGCGATGTTCGCATTGCTCGCCATCGGGATGCCGCTGGGCTTTGCCTCGGCCTTCCTTGCCGTGGTGACGCTGGTCCTGAAATTCGACGTCGACATCCTGTTCCGCACCTTCGGACAGGGACCGCTGTCGGTCCTTGGGCAGGCGGTCTACCGGCAGATGACGAACTACGTCCTCATATCGGTGCCCCTGTTCATCTTCATGGCGGCGCTGCTGGAACGATCCGGCATCGCGCGGGACATGTACAACTCGCTGAACGTCTGGCTCAGCCGCGTCCGCGGCGGCATCGCCATCGTGACCTCGATCATGGCCGTCATCATGGCGGCGATGTCGGGGATCATCGGCGGCGAGGTGGTTCTGCTGGGCCTGATCGCCCTGCCGCAGATGCTGCGCCTGAACTACGATCAGAACCTTGCCATCGGCACGATCTGCGCCTCCGGCTCGCTGGGCACCATGATCCCGCCCTCGATCGTCCTGATCTTCTACGGGCTGGTGACCGAGACCTCGATCAAGGCGCTGTTCACCGCCTCCTTCCTGCCGGGCTTCATGCTGGCGACCTTCTTCCTGATCTACATCATCGTGCGCACGCAGATGAATCCCGCGCTGGCGCCGCTGCCGCCCGAAGACCCCGACGCCCCCAAGGGTGGCGAGAAGGGCATGATGTTCCTCGGCTTCCTCGCCAAGTTCACCATGTACTTCACCGGCTTCCTGCTGCTCCGGGCGCTGTTCTTCACGGTGACCGGCGACAACGTCGTGCGCGAGGGCGTGGACCCGATCGTGCTGGGCATGGTCTCGGACATCCCCTGGATCATCGGCGCCTTCGCCATCGCCGCCCTGCTGGTCTTCGTGATCATCGGACGCGAGCGCACGGCGAAGGGCTGGGACATGGGCAAGGGCCTCGTCGCCCCGATCATCGTCATCGGCGTGGTGCTGGGCTCCATCTACATGGGCATCACCGGCATCACCGAAGCGGCGGGCATGGGCGTCGTGGCGGTCTTCGTCATCGGCCTGCTCCGGCGCGAGATGACCTTCGACATCGTCTGGGACAGCCTGATGCGCACCCTGCGGTCGACCGGCACGATCATCTGGGTGACCATCGGCGCGGCAGCCCTCGCGGCGGCCTACACGCTGGCGGGCGGCCCGACCTACGTGGCCAACATGATCGTCAACTCCGACCTGCCCACCATGGGGGTGATCCTGCTGATGATGCTGATCTTCCTCATCATGGGGATGTTCATGGACTGGATCGGCATCGTGCTGCTGATCATGCCGGTCTTCCTGCCCATCGTCATCCGCCTGCCCCCGGAAGAGATCGGCTGGTTCGGCAGCATCGACCCGCGCTTCATCCCGATCTGGTTCGGCGTGGTCTTCTGTATGAACATGCAGGTCAGCTTCCTCTCGCCGCCCTTCGGCCCCGCCGCCTTCTACCTGAAGTCCGTGGCCCCGGCGCATATCTCGCTGACCGACATCTTCAAGGGCTTCCTGCCGTTCATCTGCCTGCAACTGCTGGCACTGATGGTGCTGCTGGCCTGGCCCCCCATCATCACGATCTTCCTCTAGATCGCCCGGGCCGGGACGCCGAAAAGGCGCCCCGGCCTCCCTCTCATCCCGGACGAACGCCCCTCTTTCTCCCCGAACCCGGGCTTCTTCTTGGCCCAAATACCTCCGGGGCTCATCCTTGTCGCGCCATTGGCCCGAAAGACAATGGCGACGGCAGCCCCCAGCCAGAGGCCGCCATGCCCATCTCCGACCGCCTTCAGCCCGACCGCATGCGCATCCCGCCCGACACAGCCGTCGCGGTCTCGATGCAAGAGGCCTCGCCCCAGGGCGAGAGCGCCACAGGCACCGGCGCCCCCCTCCGCGGCGCCCCCATCGCGCCCTTTCCGAGGCTCCCCCATCCGGCCCGGCCATGTCCCCTTCCCCCCGCCGCGCAAGCGGCGCATGATGCCGCCGTGCACCCGCCAGCCGCGCCCCCGACGCGCAGCCACAGGGCGCCACGGGGCCTCGGGCGCGGCCTCGAAACGCCCCCGCCCCTTTCCGAAGGCATGGCCCCCGCGCCCGAAAGGCCCGGTCCGGGCAGCGCCTTCCACCGCGACAGACTGAAGGAGGTCCGTCAATGACGCGCATGCTAACCCCGGAACAGGTCGAGTTCTTCGAGACCGAAGGCTATCTCGTCGTCGAGAACGTGCTCTCCGCCGACACCCTGACGGCGATCAGGGCCGAATACGGCGCCGTCATGGACCGGCTCTACGCCGGATGGCAGGCCGAGGGCCGCGTGCCCGACGGCACCGACCTGGATTTCTGGCAAAAGCTGCTCGCCGCCTATGCGGCAGGCTGCGAGTGGTTCCAGCCCATGGACATCACCCTGCCCGGCTCGAAGATCGAGGCCGACACCCCCTTCCACATCGGCCCGGCGGTGATGCAGATGCTGACCGATCCGCGCCTTCTGGACATGGTCGAGGATCTGATCGGCCCGGAACTCACCTCGAACCCGATCCAGCATGTCCGGCTGAAGCCCCCCAGCCGCACCCTGCGCGCCGGCGAGGCAACGGCCCATATCCAGGCCACCGACTGGCATCAGGACCGCGCCGTCGCCCATGAAGAGGGCGACGATACGCAGATCGTCACCGTCTGGCTCGCCATCGGCGACGCCACCCCGGAAAACGGCTGCCTCAAGGTGATCCCCGGCAAGCCGCAGATGTACCCGCATTGCCCGCAGCGCCAGACCTCCATCGCCGCGGGCTGCCTCGACGAGACGAAAGCGGTCGCCCTGCCGGTCAAGGCCGGCGGCGCGGTGCTCTTCCACCCGCTGACTCCGCATTGCTCCTTCGACAACACCTCCGACAGCTTCCGCTGGAGCTTCGACATTCGCTACAACGTCACCGGCCAGCCCACGGGCCGCGCCCATTTCCCCGACTTCGTCGCCCGCTCCCGCGCCAACCCCGACAGCGAGTTCCGCGACTGGCAGCACTGGAAGCGGCAATGGGAAGAAACCCGCGCCGCCCTCGCCCCGAAGGACCACATCCCCATTCACCGCTGGAAAGGCGACAGCCCCGCCTGCGCCTGACCCTTCCACCCCGATGCCCCCTGGTTTCTTCTGTCCGGAAATATCCCGGGGGGCTCCGAAGGAGCGGGGGCAGAGCCCCCTCCGACGCAACCACCCCCGAGCCAGACCAGACAGGCACGCCATGAACACAGTCCGCCTTTCCGACGCCGACAATGTCGTCACAGCCATCCGCCCGCTCGAGATCGGGCAGGACGGCGCCACCCAGCTGATCCCGCGCGGCCACAAGATGGCCAGCCAGCCCATCGCCAAGGGCGAGGCCGTGCGCAAATACGCGCAGGTCATCGGCTACGCCGCCGAGAACATCGCCGAGGGCGCGCATGTCCACACCCACAACCTCGAGTTCCGCAACGTCGATACCGCCTACGAGTTCGGCACCAACCTGCGCGAGGCCCCCAAGGCCACGACCCGCGACACCTTCATGGGCTATCGCCGCCCCACCGGGCGCGTTGGCACGCGCAACACCATCGCCGTGCTGACCAGCGTGAACTGCTCGGCCACCGCCGCGCGCAAGATCGCCGAGCATTTCACCCCCGAACGCCTTGCCGCCTATCCCAATGTCGACGGCGTGACCGCCTTCGTGCACGGCACCGGCTGCGCCATGGGAGGCGACGGCACCGGCTTCGAACTGTTGCAGCGCACGCTCTGGGGCTATGCCCGCAATCCCAATGTCGGCGCCGTGCTGATGGCCGGGCTGGGCTGCGAGATGATGCAGATCGACTGGCTGATCGAGGCCTATGGCCTGACCCCCGGCCCGCTCTTCCAGACCATGAACATCCAGGACGTGGGCGGGCTGCGCAAGACGGTCGAGATGGGCATCGCGAAGATCGAGAAGATGCTGCCCCTGGTCAACGAGGCGCAGCGCGAGGAATGCCCCGCCTCGGAGCTGATGGTGGGTCTCGAATGCGGCGGCTCCGACGCCTGGTCGGGCATCACCGCCAACCCCGCCGTGGGCTATGCCTGCGACCTGCTGGTGGCGCAGGGCGGCACCGGGGTGCTGTCCGAAACCCCCGAGATCTACGGCGCCGAGCACATGCTGACGGCCCGCGCCGCCTCGCGCGAGGTCGGCGACAAGCTGATCGATCTGATCCACTGGTGGGAGCGCTATACCGCCAATGCGGGCGGCTCGATGGACAACAACCCCTCGCCCGGCAACAAGAAGGGCGGGCTGACCACGATCCTCGAAAAATCGCTGGGCGCCTCCGCCAAGGGGGGCACGACACCGCTGATGGGCGTCTTCAAATATGCCGAACCGGTGACCGCCAGGGGCTTCGTCTTCATGGACAGCCCGGGCTACGACCCGGCCTCGGTCACGGGCATGATCGCGAGCGGATGCAACCTCGTGTGCTTCACCACCGGGCGCGGGTCGGCCTTCGGGTCGAAGCCCAGCCCCTGCATGAAAGTGGCCACCAACTCCGAGATGTACGGGCGGCTTCACGAGGACATGGACGTGAACGCGGGCACCATCCTGTCAGACGGCAAGACGGTCGAGGAGGTCGGCCGCGAGATCTACGAGATGTGGCTGCGCATGGCCAGCGGCGAGAAGACCAAGTCGGAACTTCAGGGTCTTGGCGACTACGAGTTCGTGCCCTGGCAGATCGGCGCGGTGATGTGACGGGCGGGCGATCCGCGGTGACGCGGGACGCCCTGAACAACCGGCGGACCGGGGCTCTGCCGTCGTCATTGTCTCTCGGACCAATGGCGCGACAATGACGACCCCGGGATATTTGAAGACAGAAGAAGACCAAGGGGACGGTATGACGGATCGACGTGGGACGCCTGAGGGCGACAGGGCATGACGGCGCTGCCGATCTGTATCGTGGGCGCCGGGTCCATCGGGCAGCGCCATATCGAGGTGGCGGGGCTCTCGGAGCGGGTGGAACTGGTCGCGGTCGTGGAGCCGGACGAGGGCCTGCGGACGGCTTTGGCGGCGCGGGGGCTGCCGATGGTGGCCGATGTCTCGGAGGTGCCGGGCCATGTGCGCGCCGCCGTGGTGGCAACGCCCACCCCGTCCCATGCGCCCGCCGCGCGGGCCGCACTTGAACGGGGTTGGGCGGTGCTGGTCGAAAAGCCCCTGACCGGCACGCTGGACGAGGGCCGGGCGCTGCTGGCCTTTGCCGAGGCGAAAGGGCTGCCGCTCTATTGCGGCCATCACCGGCGTTGCCATCCCTTTTCCACCGCCGCGCGCGCGGCCCTGCAGCGGATCGGCGCCCCCGTGGGGGTGCAGGCCCTGTGGTCCCTGCGCAAGCACGACAGCTATTACGGACCCGAGTGGCGGCGGTCGCCCGGGGCCGGGCCGCTGATGACCAACCTCAGCCACGAGATCGACCTCTTGTCCTTCTTCTACGGCGAGGCCATCGAGGTCACGGCCTTGACCTCTTCCGCCGTGCGCGGCCTGGCCATCGAGGACAGCGCCGCGCTGGCGCTGCGCTTCGAGAGCGGCGCGCTCGGGTCGATCCTGATTTCGGACGCGGGCGCCTCGCCCTGGGCCTTCGAGGCGGCGACCGGCGAGAACCCGGCCATCGCGCCGTCGACCGAGGACTACATGCGCTTCACCGGCACCAAAGGGGCGCTGGCTTTCCCGTCGCTGACGCTCTGGCAGGCCGGCCAGCCCGGTGAGATCGAGTGGTCGAAGCCGCTTGCCCGGGTGCCCGGAGCGCCCTTCGACCGCGTGGACCCCCTGCGGGTGCAGATCGACCGCTTTGCCGCAGTCGTCGAAGGCGGCAGCGACGACGTGCTCTGCACCGGCGCGCAGGGGCTTGCGGCGCTGGAGATGACTTTGGCCGCCGCGCTCTCGGCGCGGACCGGCAAGCCGGTGGCGCGCGGTGCCCTGCCCGGCGATTTCAACGGTTCCTGAGAGGAGAAGACCATGACCAAACCCCGTATCGGATTCATCGGACTGGGCCTGATGGGCCGCGCCATGGTGGGCTGCCTGCAGGACGCGGGCTACAGCCTGACCGTCCTCGGCAACCGCGACCGCACCGGCGTCGAGGAGGCCGTCGCGCGCGGTGGCACCGAGGCCGCGAGCGCCAGGGCGCTGGCCGAGGCCAGCGATATCGTGATGCTCTGCGTCTCGACCTCGGCGCAGGTCGAGGGGCGCATCTACGGCGACGACGGCGTGCTGGCCGGTGTGACGGACGGCACCGTGGTGATCGACTTCGGCACCTCTTTGCCCGGCTCGACCCAGAAGATCGCCGCTGACATGGCGGCGAAGGGCGCGATCTACCTCGACGCGCCGCTGGGCCGCACGCCCGCGCATGCCAAGGAAGGCAAGCTGAACATCATGTGCGCCGGGGACGAGGCGGCCTACCAGAAGGTCAAGCCGGTGCTCGACGTGCTGGGCGAGAACGTCTTTCACCTTGGCAAGACGGGTAATGGCCACACGATCAAGCTGATCAACAACTTCTTCGCCATGACCACCGCGATGGCGATGTCCGAGGCCTTTGCCATGGCCGATGCGGCGGGGATCGACCGCACCGCGCTGTTTGACGTGATGGCGGCGGGGCCGAACCGCTCCGGCATGATGGAATTCATCCGCAACTACGCCGTCGACGGCAAGATCGACCTTGCCTTCTCGGTCGAGAACGGCGCCAAGGACGTGGGCTACTACGGCACCATGGCGGACGATCTGGGCCGCGACAGCCGCATGTCCCGAAGCACCGTGGCGGTTCTGGAAGAGGCCAAGGGCACCGGCGACGGCGGGCTGATGATCCCCGAAATGGTCGACTGGATGACGAAACACCTCGGAGACATGGCATGAGGCTGGAGGGCAAGTCGGCCTTCGTGACGGCGGCGGGTCAGGGCATCGGCCGCGCCATCGCCGAGGCCTACCTGCGCGAGGGCGCCACGGTCACGGCGACCGACCTGAAGGCGGAGCTGCTGGAGGGGCTGGAGGGCGCGACCTGCTTTGCGCTGGACGTGACCGACAAGGACGCGGTGACGGAAGCGATCCAGAGTGCCGCGCCTGACGTGCTGGTCAACTGCGCGGGCTTCGTGCACGGCGGCACCATTCTGGAGGCCACGGACGCGGACTTCGACTTTGCCTTCACCCTGAACGTCCGGTCGCAGTTCCACACCATGCAGGCCGCCCTGCCCGGCATGATCGAACGCGGCGGCGGCTCCATCGTCAATATCGCCTCGGTGGCGGGCAGCATCGTGGCGGCCCCCAACCGCTGCATCTACGGGGCGTCCAAGGCGGCGGTGATCGGGCTGACCAAGTCGGTGGCGCTGGACTTCGTGACCAAGGGCATCCGCGTGAACTGCATCTGCCCGGGCACGGTGGACAGCCCCTCGCTGCATGACCGGCTTCGGGCCATGGGCGACTACGACGAGGCCCGCCGCGCCTTCGAGGCGCGCCAGCCCATGGGCCGGATCGGCACGGCGGAAGAGATCGCGCATCTCGCGGTCTACCTCGGGTCCGAGGAAAGCGCCTTCACCACCGGACAGGCACATGTGATCGACGGCGGCTGGGCGGTCGGCTGATCCCGGAGAGGGCCGGTTTCTTCGAAAGAAACCGGCCCGCATTCCGTGCCGGAATGCGCCATCGCCTGAAGGAGAACACCCGTGTCAGATACAAAACCCAGGGAAGACCGCACCGGTGCAGGCGTGCTGCTGATGGCGCTCGCCGTCACATGGTTCACCTGCATCGACAGTTCCGCCAAATGGCTGATCCTCGGCGGCATCCCGGCGCTGCAGGTGGTCTTTGTCCGCTACCTCGGGCACACGCTGGTGGCCATCGCCACCTTTGCCCCGCAAGAGGGGCTTGCGGCCTTCCGCTCCAACGCGCCGTTCAAGCAGCTCTTGCGGTCGCTGTTCCTGCTGGGCAGCACAACGCTCAACTTCACCGCGCTGCAATACCTGCCGATCACGGTGACGACGACGATCATGTTCGCGGGCCCCATCGTGGTGACCCTGCTGGCGATCCCGATCCTTGGAGAACAGGTCGGCCTGCGCCGCATCGTCGCCGTCTGCGTGGGCTTCGTGGGCGTGCTGGTGGTGATGCAGCCCTGGGGCGCCGAATTCCACCCGGCCATGCTGCTGACGCTCGGCGCGCTCTGCATGGCCTCGATGTATTTCATCATGACCCGCCTGCTCGCGGGGGTCGAAGGCAACGCGGTCTCGCAGATCTGGTCCGCCGGCATCGCGGCGGCGGCGCTCTTTCCCTTCGTGCTCAAGGGCTGGACATGGCCCAGCGGCGTCGACTGGATCGCCTTCCTGCTGATCGGCTGCTTCGGCGCGCTCGGCCATATCGCCGCGACCACGGCGCACCGCTGGGCCGATGCCTCGATCCTGGCGCCGGTGATCTACATCCAGCTCTTCCTGGCCGCCATCGCCAGCATCCTGCTTTTCGATACATGGCCGACGCTCTGGACGCTGGCCGGGGGCAGCATCATCATCGCCTCGGGCCTCTACATCTGGCAACGCGAGCGCATGGTCCGCAAGGGGGGCGTGCGCAAGCCGGTGCCCGCCACCCGCTGACGCAAAAGGGGCGCGGTCTCCCGCGCCCCTTTTCCACAATGCCGAACCCGCTCAGCCGCGCCCGATATAGGGCATCGCGCTGGCCATCACGGTGATGAACTGCACGTTCGCCTCCAGCGGCAACGAGGCCATGTGCAGCACCGAAGAGGCCACATGCGCCACGTCCATGACCGGCTCGACCGCGATGGAACCGTCGGCCTGCGGCACACCCGTGGTCATCTTCGCCGCCATGTCGGTCAGCGCGTTGCCGATGTTGATCTGCCCGCAGGCGATGTTGTAGGGCCGTCCGTCCAGCGAAATGGACCGCGTCAGCCCCGTCACCGCGTGTTTCGACGCCGTATAGGCAGCAGAGCCCCAGCGCGGCACATCCGACGAGACAGAGCCGTTGTTGATGATCCGCCCGCCCTGCGGGTCCTGTGCCCGCATCCGGGCAAAGGCCGCGCGCGCGCAGATGAACGACCCGGTGGTGTTGATGTCCATGCAGCGGCGCCAGTCCTCCACCGACAGCTCGTCGATGGTGCCGCCCATGACCGAGATCCCGGCATTGTTGAACAGGCAGTCGATCCGCCCCCACTCGGCCAGCGCCTTGTCGAAGGCGGCGTCGACCTCGGCCTCGTTGACCACGTCGCAGGGCAGCGCCAGCGCGTTCTCGTGGCTGTCGGCCATCTCGGCCACCGTCGCCTCGGTGCGGCCGACGATGCCGACCTTCCAGCCCGCCGCAAGGAAGGCCTCGGCGCAGGCCTTGCCGATCCCGCGCGCGCCGCCGGTGATGATGATTGTCTGTGTCATGTCCCCTCCATCCCGGGCAAGCGCCCGATGGTTCTTCTGTCCTCAAATATCCCGGGGGGCGCGCAGCGCGGGGGCAGAGCCCCCTGAAACGCCCCCCGACAGGTGCCGTCAGTGGTTGTCGCGCGGCAGCACGCGGGCGACCTTCTGGTAGGCCGTCGCCAGTTCCAGGCAACCGCCCTCGCCCAGCTGGCCCACGTGGCGGCGGTAGATCTCCTGCCACGGGGTCTGGTTGACGATCTCGGGCGCCTCCCAGGCCTCCTGGCGGGCGGCCCACTCGGCCTCGTCGACCAGAGCGTCCATGCGGCTGGCGTTCAGGTCCAGACGCACGGTGTCCCCGGTCTGCAGATAGGCCAGCCCGCCACCGACCACCGCCTCGGGAGAGGCGTTCAGGATCGACGGCGATTCCGAGGTGCCGGACTGCCGCCCGTCGCCCACGGTGGGCAGATGGGCGATGCCCTGCCTGATCAGCGCATCCGGCGGCTGCATGTTCACCACCTCGGCGGAACCGGGATAGCCGACGCAGCCGACGTTGCGGATGAACAGGATGCAGTGTTCGTCGATCTTCAGATCGGGATCGTTGATCCGGTCGTGGTAATCCTCGGGGCCTTCGAAGACCACGGCCCGCGCCTCCAGCACGCCCTCGTTGCCGGGCTGCGACAGGAAGCGTTTCTGGAAATCCTCCGAGATCACGCTGGTCTTCATCAGCGCCGAATCGAAGAGGTTGCCGGACAGGACCTTGAAGCCCGCGTTCCGGCGCATCGGCGCGGCACAGGTCTTGACCACGTCCTCGTCCATGCTCTCGCAGCCGGCCAGGTTCGCGCCCATGCTGTTGCCGGTCGCCGTCATCGCGCCCTCGCGGATGTGCCCCGCCTTCATCAGTTCGCCCATGACCGCGGGCACCCCGCCGGCGCGGAAGAAGGATTCGCCCAGGTACTCACCCGCGGGCTGCATGTTCACCAGCAGCGGCACGTCGAAGCCGATGGTCTCCCAGTCCTTGACGTTCAGCTCGACGCCCGCATGCCGCGCCACGGCCTGCAGATGCGGCGGCGCGTTGGTCGAGCCGCCGATGGCAGAGTTCACCACGATGGCGTTCTCGAAGGCCTCGCGGGTCAGGATGTCCGAGGGCTTCAGGTCGTCCAGCACCATCTGCACGATGCGCTTGCCGGTCTCGTAGGCCATGGCCATGCGCTCGCGGAAGGGCGCCGGAATGGCCGAGTTGCCGGTCAGCGACATCCCCAGCGCCTCGGCCATGGCGTTCATCGTCGAGGCCGTGCCCATGGTGTTGCAATGCCCCAGCGAGGGCGCCGAGGAACAGACCCGGGACATGAATTCCTCGTAGTCGATCTTGCCCTCGGCCAGCAGGCGGCGGCTTTCCCAGACGATGGTGCCGGACCCGGCGCGCTTGCCCTTCCACCAGCCGTCCAGCATCGGGCCGCCGTTCAGCGCGATGGCGGGAATGTCGACCGTGGCCGCACCCATCAGCATGGCGGGCGTGGTCTTGTCGCAGCCGGTGGTCAGCACGACGCCGTCCAGCGGATAGCCGTGCAGCACCTCGACGAGGCCGAGATAGGTCAGGTTGCGGTCCAGCGCGGCGGTGGGCCGCTTGCCGGTCTCCTGGATCGGGTGGACCGGGAACTCCATCGGCACGCCGCCGGCCTCGCGGATGCCCGCCTTGATGCGGTCCATCAGGAAGACATGGATCTTGTTGCACGGCGCGATGTCGCTGCCCGAGTTGGCAATGCCGATGACCGGCCGCCCGCCCTGGATCTCTTCGCGGGTGAAGGTGCTGTTCTGGTAGCGTTCGACGTAAAGCGCCGTCATCCCCGGGTTGTTCGGATTGTCGAACCACTCTTGCGAGCGGAACCGCTTGTTCGCGCGCGTGTCACTCATGTCTTCTCCTCCGGCGCCTTGGCTGATGTGGCTGCGCCCTTGTGGCAAACTTTCATTTTGGTATACCAAATGCAAGAGGAGTCATACCGCTTTGGGAGGAGGGGTCATGAAAGCAGTCCCGGTTGCGTCGGCCTTGGTGGCGTTTGTCCTGTCCGCGGCCCTGCCCGCCGCGGCACAGGAGTTGACAGAGTGCGTCGCGGCACGGCTCGATCAGGGCAGCCGCCCCGGCGCCTGTGTGGCAGAAGGCCTGTCGGCCTGCGACAGCGAACCTTCGGACATGCCCGCCGTTGCCATGCTCTGCTACCAGAAGGCGCAGGACGGCTGGGGCGACGGCCTCGCCGCCCGCATGGCAGAGGTCCGCGCGACGGCATCCCAGCAGATCGCGGCCCTGACCTCGGTCGAGGTGAAATACGACCTGCTCGGCAAGCTGATGCAATGCGACCGCCTGGAAGCGCTTGCGCTGATCGGCGAGGGCGATGCGCAGGCGATCCAGCGCGACAAGGCCCGCTGCGCCGCCGCCGCGACCGGACTGACCTTTGTGCGGCTGCTCATCAGCGCAAAGGATCTGTAGATGACCCCAACACAGGCTTTCTGGCGCGGCTATCGTGACTGCGCCCCCTTCATCGTGATCGTGGCCCCCTACTCGATGCTGTTCGGCGTCGTGGCCCGGGACGCTGGCCTCGACGTGCTTCAGGCCATGGCCATGGCGGTTCTGGTCATCGCGGGGGCCTCGCAGTTCACCGCGCTGGCGCTCTTGCAGGATCAGGCCCCGGTCTTCATCGCGCTGCTGACCGCGCTGGCGGTCAACCTGCGCATGGCAATGTATTCGGCGGCGCTGGTGCCGCATCTGGGCCATGCACGCCTGGGGACACGGGCGCTGATGGCCTACCTGATGGTCGATCAGGCCTTTGCCGTGGCGGTGCGCACCTACGAGGACAATCCGCAGATGCCCAAAGCGGCCAAGGTCGCCTATTACTTCGGCTGCATGATGCTGATCTGCCCGATCTGGTACGGCTTCACGCTGACCGGCGCGCTGGTCGGACAGGCGATCCCGGCCAGCCTCTCGCTGGATTTCGCCGTCCCGGTCTGCTTCATCGCCCTCGCCGCGCCGCTGCTCCGGACCCTGCCGCACATGCTGGCCGCCGGGGTTTCGGCCATTGCGGCGCTGGCCTTCGCCTGGGTGCCCTGGAGCCTGGGGCTCCTGGTCGCGGCGGCGCTGGCCATGGTGACGGGCGCACAGGCGGAACTCTGGTTGAAGCGCCGGGCTGAAAGGAGTGTCGCATGATCTCGGATACCGCCTTCTGGCTGCTGACCGCCGGGCTGGGGATCGGCACCTTCCTGATCCGCTTCTCCTTCCTCGGACTGCTGGGGGGCAGGCAATTGCCGGACTGGGCACTGCTGCACCTGAAATACGTGGGCGTCGCGGTCTTTCCCGCGCTGGTCGCACCGCTGGTGCTCTGGCCCGAGGCGACGGGCGGCACCCCCGACCTGCCCCGCCTGCTGGCCGCACTGATCGCCTTTGCCGTGGGCCTGCGCGGCAATGTCATCGCCACGATCCTCGCGGGGATGGCGGCGCTCTACGGATTGCAATTTCTCACAGGCTCTTTCTGAAAGGACCACAGCAATGATCGAAGAACCGCCCGTCCTCACCCTGATCGAGGGCTTCCCGCGCCCGACCCAGGCCCAGATCGACGCGCTGAAGGGCATCCCCACCGGATTTGTCTGCGACGCGATGAACGGCCTCGGCTCGCTGGCGACCCAGATCGCCCCCATCGGCCCCGACATCGACTGCGTGGCCGTGGGCCCGGCGCTGGTCGCGGACAACGGCGCCGCCGATATCCTCGCCACCCTCGCCGCCATCGAGGTCGCGCAGGCGGGCGACATCGTGGTTGCCTCGGTCGCGGGCCACCAGGGCTGCTCCGCCTCCGGCGATCAGGTCATGGGCATGCTGAAGAACCGCGGCGCCGCGGGTTTCGTCACCGACGGCCCGATGCGCGACTACGAAGGCATCGTCGAGGTCGGCCTGCCGGCATGGTGCACCGGGCTGAACCCGAACTCGCCCTACGGCAGCGGCCCGGGTACGGTCGGCGGCACCGCCGTGGTGGGCGGCGTCAGCGTCAGCAGCGGAGACCTGATCGTCGCCGACCGCAACGGCGTCGTGGTCATCCCCCATGCCCGCATCGACGCGGTCATCGCCCGCGTGGCAGAGGTGAAGGCGCTGGAAGACGGGCTCGAGGCAAAGGTCCGCAACGAAGGCTTCTGCACCCCGGTGGACATCCAGAAGATGCTGGCCGAAGGCCGCGCCGTGAAAGCCTGAACAGACCCCGGGCGCCGGTGACCGCCGGCGCTCTCAGGTATTTATCTCCAAGAAGAAACCCAAGCCGGCTCTTTCGCACAGACCCGGGTTTCTTCTTGGCCCAAATACCTTAAAGACATGCGCGCCAAACGTGGCACCGTCGAAAAGGCGCGCCCCCGGCCGTACTTGCATCTGTTCTCAGGGCAGTGTCCCCGAGCGCGCGCCTCTGCCTTCTTCCCTGTCCAGATCCTCACCCCGGCCAACCGCGCCTCCCGGCACCCGGTTCAGGCAAAGGCGCTTCGGGCCCCACCCGAGGCCTGGGTCTTGAAGATCGAGGTGTTGTCCTTGGCGGGCGGCAGCGGCATCGTGACCGGCACGTTTGCCAGCCGTAGCGTCAGGCAGGGGGCGCCGGTCACGACACGGTCCTGCAGGTCGGCCCAGAAGCCACGCTGCCCCAGGGCATGGATATAGCTCGAGGCTCCGAGGATCGGCCAGGCGTCGGCGCGGGCCAGTTCGTAGAACAGGATCTTGCGTGCCCGGTCGGACCGATTCGGCGCAGAGCCGTGCAGCGTGCGGACGTGGTGGATGGTCATGTCGCCCGCCTTGCCGGTCAGGGTCACCGCCTTGTCCTGTTCGAACAGCGGATCCTCCGGGTCGACCGCTCCGCAGAACACGCCGCCCGCGTGGTGCGACAGCACCGGGCCCTTGTGGGTGCCGGGGATCACCTTCAGCGGGCCGTTGGCCTCGTCCACATCCTCCAGCATCAGGCCGAAGGCCAGCAGGTCGTCGTTGGTATGCGGGTAGAAGGCCCAGTCCTGGTGCCATTCCACCGCCGCCCCGCCGCCCGGCGCCTTGGTGTTCAGCTTCGAGGTGTTGATATAGGTGTCCGGCCCCAGGAGATCGGTCAGCACCTCGGTCACGCCCGACTGGGTCAGCGCCTCCCAGAACACCGGGTCCTGCTTGTGCGGCAGCTTGATCCGGGTCAGGCGTGGCGCCTCTGCCGTATGGCCGGTGTCGAGATCGTAGACATCGTTGCTGTCGGTCACCTCGCGCGAGGCCTCGATCAGCCGGTTCGTCACCTCCTGAAGGCGCGAGAGCAATGCGCCGGTCACCGCGCCCTCGACCTTGAGATAGCCGTTTTCCGCGTAGAAGTCTTTCTGGTCCTGCGTCAGCATGGCCTATCCTTTCGAACCTGTGTCCGGTTCCCCGGCGGTGATTTCTTCCATATCGATCCCGTTCAGCGCGCCGACGATGTTGGACAGCATCGGCACGTAGTCCTGCCCGGCGCCGATCGCCTCGGCATGGGCAAAATACTGCCGTGCAGCGCCCGCCATCAGGGTCATCATCCCCGCATCGGTCGCCATGGCATTGACGTAGCGCAGGTCCTTCGCTGCATTGGCGATGGCGAACTTGTGGGCGTCGCGGTTGCGGTCCACCACGTAGTTCATGAAGGTGTCGAAGAAGCCGCAACCCATGCGGCTGGGGGCGATCACCTCGCGCAGCTGCGCCGGGCTGATGCCGACCTTCGCGCCCATCACCACCGCCTCGGAGTAGAGCGCCGCGTAGCTCATGGAGAGGAAGTTCATCATCAGCTTCATCTTGTGGCCCATGCCGACCGCGCCCATGTGGGTGATCGAGCCGGACCAGCAGGCGATGACCGGGCGCACGCGCTCCAGCACCGCGGCGTCCGCGCCGACCATGGCATCCAGCTGGCCCTCTTCCGCCTCCTTCGGCGTCCGGCCCAGCGGCGCGTCGACCATGTGGCAGCCCTTTTCCGCCAGGAGTTTCGCCATGGCGAGGGTCGAGGTCGGGTCCGCGGTCGTGGTGTCGATCACCACCAGCCCTTCGCGCGCACCGGCAAGGATGCCGTCCGGACCCGCGATCACCTCTTCGACCAGCGGCGAGTTGGACAGGCACAGGTGGATGATGTCGCAACGCTCCGCCATCTCGCGCGGGGTCCGGACCTCTTCCGCCCCCATGCTCTTGAGGCTCTCGACAGGCTCGCGGTTGCGGTTGCCCTTGATGACCAGCGCGTAGCCGCCCTTCAGGATGTTCTTGGCCATGCCGTGACCCATCAGCCCGACGCCGATGAAGCCCACAACGGGTTTCTCTGTCATGCTCCGTTCTCCTCCCAAATCCCGGTTCGATGTATTGCGCCCCAAGGGACGGCGGGCGGGGCGCCTTTCGCGTCAGCGAAACAGCGTCCGCCCCTCCGTCACAGGGATGCGGTGATGCCGCCGTCCACGAACAGCGTATGGCCGTTGACAAAGCTGGACGCGGGCGCCGACAGGAAGACGCAGGCGCCCACCAGCTCCTCGACCTTGCCCCAGCGCCCGGCGGGCGTGCGCTTTTCCAGCCATGCGCTGAACTCGGCATCCGCGACCAGCGCCGCGTTCAGAGGCGTATCGAAATAGCCCGGCGCGATGGCGTTGCAGTTCAGCCCGTGTTTCGCCCAGTCGGTGGCCATGCCCTTGGTCAGGTTGCCGATGGCGCCCTTGGAGGCCACGTAGGGCGCGATCCCGGGCCGGGCCAGCGCCGTCTGCACCGAGGCGATATTGATGATCCGCCCGGCGCCGCGCTTGATCATGTGGCGCGCAACCGCTTGGCCCACGTAGAAGGCAGAGTTCACATTGGTCCGCATCAGCCGGTCGAAGGCCTCGACCGGGAAATCCTCAAGCGGGGTGCGGTGCTGCATCCCGGCGTTGTTCACCAGGATGTCGATGGCGCCCTTTTCCGCCTCGAAGCCGTCGATGGCGGCGCGCACGCCCTCGGCATCGGTGGCGTCGAAGACCAGTTCTTCGACCGTTGCGCCCTCGGCGCGCAGCGCTTCGGCGGCCTCGGCCAGCCGTTCGGCGTTGCGCGCGTTCAGAACGACAGAGGCCCCCGCCTGCGCCAGACCGCGCGCCAGCGCGAACCCGATCCCCATGGAAGAGCCGGTCACGAGCGCCCGGCGCCCGCTGAGATCGAAAAGTTGCATGTGTCCTCCCGTCCTGCCGCCCGTGGCAGAGGTTGACATTTCGTGCCCGAGCAGACTTGATTGCGCAAAATGGTATACCATTCCGGCGCACATGCAAGGCGCCACCTGGAGGACACCCATGAAAGCGCTTTACGCCCATGCGGCGCGCGACCTGCGCCTGTCGCCCTGTGACGCGGGCGACCCCGGTGCCGGAGAGGTCCGCCTTCGGCTCGCCCGTGGCGGGATCTGCGGGTCCGACCTGCACTATTACCAACACGGCGGCTTCGGCACCGTGCGCCTGAAGGAACCGATGATCCTCGGGCACGAGGTCTCGGGCCATGTCGAGGCGGTCGGCGACGAGGTCGAGGGGCTGGTGCCCGGCGATCTGGTGGCCGTCTCGCCCTCGCGGCCCTGCGGCGCCTGCGGGGAATGTCTGCGCGGCCTGCCGAACCACTGCCTGAACATGCGCTTCTACGGCTCTGCCATGCCCTTCCCGCATATTCAGGGCGCCTTCCGCGAGGTGATCGTGGCCGATGCCGCGCAATGCGTGAAGGCCGAGGGGCTGAGTGCCGCAGAGGCCGCCATGGCCGAACCGCTGTCGGTCACGCTGCACGCGGTGCGCCGCGCCGGTAGCCTCGTCGGCAAGCGTGTGCTGGTCACCGGGTCCGGTCCCATCGGCGTGCTGGCGGTGCTTTGCGCGCGTCGCGCCGGGGCCGAAGAGATCATCGTCACCGATATCGCCGACGGCGTACTGGGTTTCGCGCGCGAGGCCGGGGCGGACATGACGCTGAACACGCTCAGCGACCCCGAGGCGCTGGCCCCGTACCAGCAGGGCAAGGGCAGCGTCGATGTGCTGTTCGAATGCTCGGGCGCCGAACCGGCCCTGCGCGGCGGCATCGCGGCGCTGCGGCCGCAGGGCCTTGCGGTGCAGCTTGGCATGTCCGGCGACATGAGCATTCCGCTGATGCAGGTCACCGCCAAGGAACTGTCGCTGATGGGCTCCTTCCGCTTTCACGAGGAATTCGGAACCGCCGTCGCGCTGATGCAGAAGGGGCTGATCGACGTCAAACCGCTGCTCACGCATAGCTTCGCCTTCGACGACTTCCAGAAGGCCTTCGACACAGCCGGCGACCGCAGCCGCGCCATGAAGGTGCAGCTGGAAATCGCCTGATGCTGACCTTCGCCGCGGCCGTCTTCTTTCTGATCGTGACGCCCGGTCCGGGTGTCCTATCGGCTGCGGGCGTGGGATCGGGCTATGGCTTCCGCGCCGGGCTTCGCTACCTGACCGGCCTCTTCATCGGCACCAATATCGTCGCACTTGGCGTGATTTCGGGCGTGGCCGCCGTGGTGCTGGCGGTTCCGGTGGTGCGCACGGTGCTGATGGTGGCCTCTGTCGGCTACCTGCTGTATCTCGCCTCCAGGATCGCCTTTGCCGGGTCGAAACTGGCCTTCATCGAGGCCAAGACCGCGCCCGGCATCGGTTCCGGCCTGCTGTTGCAGGCGATCAACCCCAAGGCCTATGCCGTCAACACCACGCTTTTCGCGGGCTTCCCCTTTGCCCCGGACAATCTGGCCTTCGAGACCATCGCCAAGCTGGTGATCGTCGCCGCGATCTGGATCCCGATCCACCTCGGCTGGCTCTACGCGGGTGCAACCCTGCACCGCCTGAACCTGTCCGAGACGGCGCACCGCCGGATCAACCACCTGATGGCCGCCTCGATGCTGGCGGTCGTTGCCCTTGCCCTTTACGCCGGACTGACCCCGTCATGACCATCGACACCGCCCTTTCCCGCCTGACCGACCTGCTTGGCGACCGCCTGTCCACCTCGGACGCGGACCTTGCCCTGCACGGCCAGAACGAGACCTACTACGCCGACACCCCGCCGCATGGCGTCGCCTATCCCGAGACCACCGAAGAGGTCTCGGAGATCCTGAAGATCTGCCACGACGAGAACTGCCCGGTGACCGCCTACGGCGCGGCCTCCTCGCTGGAGGGCCAGCACCTTGCGATCCGTGGCGGCATCAGTCTCGACATGAACCGGATGAACCGCGTGCTGGCGGTCAATGCCGAGGACATGAACGCCGTGGTGCAACCGGGCCTGACGCGCATCGCCCTGAACGAGGAACTGCGCGCCACGGGCCTGTTCTTCAGCGTCGATCCCGGCGCCGATGCCTCTATGGGCGGGATGGCGGCGACGCGGGCCTCGGGCACCACGGCGGTCAGATACGGCACCATGCGCGACAACATCCTCGCCATGGAGGCGGTCATGGCCGACGGCACGGTGATCCGCACCGGCACCAAGGCACGCAAATCCTCGACCGGCTACGACCTCAACCACCTCTTGATCGGGTCAGAGGGCACGCTGGGCATCATCACCGAACTGACGGTGAAGCTGCACGGCATCCCCGAGGCCATCTCGGCGGCCACCTGTCGCTTCGAGTCCGTCGAGGATGCGGTCAATTGCGTGATCCTGACCATCCAGTCCGGCCTGCCCATGGCGCGGATCGAGCTGCTGGACGAGATGATGGTGCGCGGCTTCAACCAATACGCCGGTGCGGGCCTGCCCGAGAAGCCGCACCTCTTCCTAGAATTCCACGGCTCGCCCGCCGGTGTGACCGAGCAGATGGAAACCTTCGCCGCCCTCGCCGGGGACTTCGGCGCCGAGGCCATGAAGACCGCCACCACGACAGAGGACCGCAACGCGCTTTGGGCGATGCGGCACAAGGCGCATTACGCCTCCGCCGCGCTGGGGGCCGGCAAGCACATCTGGCCCACGGATGTTTGCGTTCCGATCTCGCAACTGGCAGAGGCAGTGGTGCAGGCCCAACGCGACGCCGTCGCCATGGGTCTGACCTGCACCATCGTCGGCCATGTCGGCGACGGCAACTTCCACGCCGGTCTGTCGGTCGATCCCGGCAATGCCGACGAGATGGCCCGCGCCAAGCTGTTCACCGGCAAGCTGGCCGAAACCGCGCTGCGCCTTGGCGGCACCGTCAGCGGAGAGCACGGGATCGGCATCGGCAAGCAGGGCTACATGGACGCCGAACACGGCCCCGCGCTGGCCTATATGCGCGCGATCAAGCAGGGGTTCGACCCCAAGAACATCCTGAATCCCGGCAAGATGCTGCCGGACAACCACTGAGGAGACGCCATGCTGCCGACATCCAACCCCGATCCCGACGCCCTTCTGATCGGCCGCGTCTGGCGCGAGGGGCTTGGCCCCTCCGTCGTGCGCGTCGCCGGGTCCGCCCTGATGGACATCACCTCGCGGCAGGTGCCCACGGTCTCGGCCCTGCTGGAGCGCGACGACCTCGTGGATTACGTCCGGGGCGCGGCGGGTGAACTGATCGGGTCGCTGGACGACGTGGCCTCTGGCACGCTGAAGCTGCTGGCGCCCTGCGACCTTCAGGCCGTGAAGGCCAGCGGCGTGACCTTCGCCGAAAGCATGGTCGAACGGGTGATCGAGGAACAGGCGGCGGGCGACGCCGACCGCGCCGACGAGATCCGCAAGAAGGTGCAGTCGGTCATCGGCGACAGCCTTTCCGGCATCGAGCCGGGCAGCGAGAAGGCGATGGAGGTCAAGCGCGTCCTGCAAGCCGAGGGCCTGTGGTCCGCCTATCTGGAAGTCGGCATCGGCCCCGACGCCGAGGTCTTCACCAAGTGCCAGCCCATGGCCTCTGTCGGCTGGGGCGATTTGATCGGCCTGCACCCGATCTCGACCTGGAACAACCCTGAACCGGAAATCGTGCTCGCCGTGACCTCGACCGGCAAGATCGTCGGCGCGACGCTGGGCAACGACGTGAACCTGCGCGACGTCGAGGGGCGGTCGGCCCTGCTCTTGGGCAAGGCCAAGGACAACAACGCCTCGTGCTCGATCGGGCCGTTCCTGCGGCTGTTCGACGACAGCTTCGGCATTGACGACGTGGAAAACGCCGAGCTGACCCTGACGGTCGAAGGCGAGGACGGCTTTACCCTGAACGGCCATTCCTCGATGACCAAGATCAGCCGCCGCCCCGCCGATATCGTCAAGCAGACCATCGGCCAGCATCACCAGTACCCCGATGGCTTCATGCTGTTCCTCGGCACGCTCTTCGCGCCCATTCAGGACCGCGACAAGCCCGGTCAGGGCTTCACCCACAAGATGGGCGACGTGGTCCGCATCGAAGAGGCCAAGCTGGGCCAGCTGAAGAACACCGTCCGCCTGTCGACCGAATGCCCCCCGTGGGAATTCGGGGCAGGCGCGCTGATGCGCAACCTCGGCCAGCGGGGCCTGCTGTGAGCCGCCTGCTCTGCGTCGGAGAGATCATGGTCGAGATGGCCCCCGCCGACGGGGGGCTGTTCGGCATGGGTTTTGCCGGGGATACCTTCAACACCGCGTGGTACGCGCGCCGCCTGCTGCCCGATGACGTGGGCGTCGGCTACCTGACCGCCGTCGGCACCGACGCCGTGTCCGACAGCATGGTGGATTTCATCGCGGCGCAGGGTGTCGACGCCAGCGCCGTGCAGCGGGTCCCGGACCGCACCGTGGGCCTCTACATGATCCAGTTGCAGGATGGAGAGCGCAGCTTTTCCTACTGGCGTGGGCAATCGGCGGCCAAGACGCTGGCCGACGACGCGGCGGCGCTGGACGCCGCCTTCGCCGGGGCCTCGGTGATCCAGTTCTCAGGGATAACGCTGGCGATCCTGTCGGACGCGGCGCGCGCCCGGTTCTGCGCGGCCCTGACCCGCGCGCGGGCCAATGGCGCGCATGTCGCCTTCGACACCAACCTGCGCCCACGCCTCTGGGCCGGGCCGCAGGCGATGCGCGACGGGCTGTTGCTGGGCGCAGGCGTCGCCGACA
Source organism: Ponticoccus sp. (in: a-proteobacteria) (assembly GCF_048381735.1). Taxonomy (NCBI): domain Bacteria; kingdom Pseudomonadati; phylum Pseudomonadota; class Alphaproteobacteria; order Rhodobacterales; family Roseobacteraceae; genus Ponticoccus; species Ponticoccus sp. (in: a-proteobacteria). Next base: position 558,302 of record NZ_JBLXGL010000002.1, on the reverse strand, counting down.
CCGTGCTGCCCTCGTTCGACGAGGAACAGATGTGCTTCGGCGACGCGACCCCGGCCGAGACCATCGCCCGTTACCGCGCGGCAGGGGCCCGCACCGTCGTCGTCAAGAACGGCGCCGACCGCTGCCACATCTGGGACGCGGACGAAGGCGAGGCCACCCATGACCCCGCCCCCGTGGCCCGGGTCGTGGATTCCACCGCCGCCGGGGACAGCTTCGGCGCCGGCTTCCTTGCGGCCCGCATGACGGGCGCATCGGCCCTTGAGGCCACGCAGCAGGGCGCGGCGCTTGCGGGCAAGGTGGTGCAGAAACGCGGCGCGTTGGCGCCGGAGATTTTCGAATAAACGGAGGAGAGACAATGAAGGTTCTTATCATCGGCGGCGGCGGTCTCGTCGGTCAGAAACTGGCGCGCAAACTGGCCGAGCGCGGCACCCTGCGCGGTGAAACCATCGACACGATGGTCCTTGCCGACATCGTCGACCCGCAGCCGGTCGAGGCCGGTTTCACGGTCGAGACCGCGGCCTGCGACATCGCCGACCCGGCATCGCTGGCGGCGACCATCGACGACAAGACCGACGTGATCTACCTGCTGGCCGCCATCGTCTCGGCACAGGCCGAAGAGGATCTGGATATCGGCCTCAAGGTCAACATGATGGGCACGCTGAATGTGCTGCAACGCTGCCGCGAGCTGGGCACCAAGCCGGTGCTGGTCTTCACCTCTTCGGTGGCGGTGAACGGCGGCGAGGTCGAGCAGCCCTACAACGACCAGACGCTTCTGAACCCGCAGACCTCCTACGGCGCGCAAAAGGCCATCGGCGAACTCTTGGTCAACGACTTCTCGCGGCGCGGTCTGGTGGACGGGCGCGGCTTCCGCCTGCCGACGATCTCGGTGCGTCCCGGCAAGCCCAACCGCGCGGCCTCGGGCTTCATGTCGTCGATCTTCCGCGAACCGCTTCAGGGCGAGACGGCGAACTGCCCGGTGGACGAGGACTTCAACCACTATTACCTCAGCCCGCGCAAATGCGTCGAGAACCTGATCAAGGGCGCCGAGATCCCCGAAGAGAAGCTGGGCAAGAACCGCTGCATGATGATGCCGGGCCGGGTCTGGACGATTCGCCAGATGATCGACGCCATGACGGCGGTCGTGGGCCCCGAAGCGGCAGAGCGCATCACCTGGAACAAGCAGCCAGAGCTTGACGCGATCCTCGCGGGCTGGCGCATGGATATCCGCGCCGACAAGGCAGAGGCGCTGGGGCTGGAAGCCGACGCCAGCTTCGAGGACAACATCCGCTACTTCCTCGAAGACGACATCGCCAAGTGATGCACCCCGGGCGCCCGTCAGCGGGCGCCCTCCGGGACGGCGGGCCGGGCCGCGGCGCTGAGTGGCCCTCTGCCCCGCGCCGAACGCGCCCAGCCGCGCAGAGGCGACCCCAACACTAATATGAAAAACGTACCGCCTCGCCGCGCCAGGCTCCGGCAGGGGCGCCCTTGCCCTTACTTGTCGGACTTGTCGGCCTCCGGATCGGCCTGCCCCACGCCCTTGAAGACGAATTTGAACGGCAAGGCCCAGAGGAAGCCCAGCCCCACGTAGACGAGGAATTCCACCGCGATCGAGGGCCGGTCCAGCCAGTTCACGATCGTCACCGCCGCCACGATATAGGCGGGCAGACCCACCAGCAGGATCACCAGCGACCAGCGCCGCCGCGCCTTGTAACTCAGGGCCATGGCCTGTCTCCCGTTGCGCGGACCGGCATGACGCCCGCCCGCGTTCCTGCATTCCGCGCCCGCATCGGCGCGCCACCTGCGACGCCGCGCAGGCCAAGCCTGCACAGCACCGTCAATCCAACCCGGCAGCGGCGGCCGGTTCGCGACGCCGCCCGGGACCGGGCCGCGCCAGAGTGTCGTTGCGGGGTGGAGTCGCCCCCACCCTGCCGCGCTCAATCCGCGAAGGGATCGGTCACGAGGATCGTGTCGTCGCGTTCCGGCGAGGTCGAGAGCAGCGCCACCGGGCAGCCGATCAGTTCCTCGACCCGGCGCACGTATTTCACCGCAGCGCCCGGCAGGTCGGCCCAGGACCGCGCGCCTTCGGTCGATTCGCTCCAGCCTTCCATCTCTTCGTAGACGGGCGTGCAGCGCGCCTGTTCCTCGCTGGCGAAGGGCAGGTAATCCAGCCGCTTGCCGTCCAGCTCGTAGCCGACGCAGATCTTCAGTGTCTCGAAACCGTCGAGCACGTCGAGTTTGGTCAGCGAGATGCCGTTGACTCCGCTCGTCGCGCAGGTCTGGCGCACCAGGGCCGCGTCGAACCAGCCACAGCGCCGCTTGCGGCCCGTGACGGTGCCGAATTCGCGCCCGCGCTCGCCCAGCCGCTGGCCGTCGTCATCGTCCAGCTCGGTCGGGAAGGGGCCTTCGCCGACGCGGGTGGTATAGGCCTTCACGATACCCAGCACGTAGTCGATGGCGCCCGGCCCGATGCCGGTGCCCGTGGCCGCCTGCCCGGCGATCACGTTCGAGGAGGTCACGAAGGGATAGGTGCCGAAGTCGATGTCCAGCAGCGCGCCCTGCGCCCCCTCGAAGAGGATCCGCGTGCCCGCCTTGCGCTTTTCGTTCAGCACCTTCCAGACCGGCGCGGCATAGGGCAGGATCTGCTCGGCGATCTCGCTCAGCGCGGCGATCAGCGCCTCGCGGTCCACCGGCTCGATCCCCAGCCCCTTGCGCAGCGGGTCGTGGTGCTGCAGCGCGCGGTCCACCCGCGCCTCCAGCGTCGCCCGGTCGGCAAGATCCGCGACACGCACCGCGCGGCGGCCGACCTTGTCCTCGTAGGCGGGGCCGATGCCGCGCCCGGTGGTGCCGATCTTGGTGCCCTTCGAGGCCGCCTCTTCGCGCGCCCGGTCCAGCTCTCCGTGGATCGGCAGGATCAGCGGCGTGTTCTCGGCGATCATCAGCGTCTCGGGCGTGATCTCGACGCCCTGCTCGCGGATCGTCGCGATCTCCTTCACCAGGTGCCAGGGATCCAGCACCACGCCGTTGCCGATCACCGACAGCTTGCCGCCGCGCACCACGCCCGAAGGCAGCGCGTTCAGCTTGTAGACCTTGCCGTCGATGACAAGCGTATGACCCGCGTTGTGCCCGCCCTGAAAGCGGCAGATGACGTCGGCGCGTTCCGACAGCCAGTCCACGATCTTGCCCTTGCCCTCGTCGCCCCACTGAGCGCCCACGACAACCACATTCGCCATATCGGTCCCCTTCTTTGCCGGGAAATGTCTGCAAACCCGCGCCGGTATAGTCGCCGCGCGCCACGGGTGAAACCGCTAAATCGCGGCAAGAGGCTGGACAGGGGCGAATGAAGAGGGCAGCAAGGCAGCGATCCGAACGGGAGCCCGCCCATGTCCTTCACCCTTCGCTGGCTTTTCGCCTTCCTCCTGCTGGCCGCCACCTACAATCCGACGCGGCTCAACTTCCTCCGCTGGGCAGAGGCCAACTGGTCCACGCAGATGCCGCTGGTCGTGCTGGCGGCGCTGGTCCTGCTGGTGGGCTACGTGATCTACATTCGCGCCACCCTGCGGTCGATCGGCGCCTCCGGCATGCTGCTTGTGCTGGCCCTGGTGGGCGCGATCCTCTGGGTGCTCTGGGACTTCGGCCTCGTCAGCCTCGACAACCCCGGCTTCGCCACATGGCTCGGCATCCTCGCGCTCTCCATCGTGCTGGGCGTGGGCCTGTCCTGGTCCATCATCCGCCGCCGCCTGTCCGGTCAGGTCGACATGGACGACGTCGAAGAATAGCGCCACACCGGCCCCGACGCCGCGATCTGCACCGTCGGGGCGAGGGGCCAGCCCCTCGCGCTCCCCGGGATACTTCCGGACAGAAGAAACAGGGGACGGCCCGCCCCTTCTTCTGTCCACAAATATCCTGGGGGTCCGGGGGTGAAACCCCCGGCAGGTCGCCTCGCCCAAGCGAGGCGAAACCCTGTCCGATCAGTTCACCGCGGTCGGCAGCGCCGCGCCCTCCAGAAAGGCCCGCACGTTGGCCAGCTGCAACAGCGCCATATCGCGCCGGGTCTCGACCGATCCGGACCCCTGGTGCGGCTGCAACACGACGTTCTCCAGCTTCAGGAAGCGCGGATCCAGATTGGGCTCGTTCAGGAAGACATCCAGCCCGGCCCCGCCGATCCGCCCCTCTTCCAGCGCGTCCAGCAAAGCCCCCTCGTCGACCGTCGTCCCGCGCGAGATGTTCACCAGCACGCCGCGCGGCCCCATGGCGTCGATCACCTCCTTGGACACGTAGCCCTCGGTCGCCGATCCGCCGACCAGAGCCACGACAAGGAAATCCACCGCGCCCGCAAGGCTCACCGGGTCGGCATGATAGGTCCAGCCCGGCGTCTCCTTCTCGGAGCGCGAATGGTAGTGGATCTCCATCTTGAAGGCCGCCAGCCGGTCCGCGATCTCACGCCCGATCCGCCCCAGCCCCACGATTCCCACCGTCGAGCCCGAGACCTTGCGGTTCAGCGGAAGCTCGCCCTTCTTCGCCCAATCGCCCGAACGCACATGCGCCTCACCCAGACGCATGGTCCGCGCCTGCGCCAGCAGCATCGCCACGGCAAGGTCCGCCACATCGTCCGACAGCACATCCGGCGTGTTCGTCACCTTGATGCCCCGCGCGCTGGCCGCCGCCACGTCGATGGCATCGTAACCCACGCCGTAATTGGCGATCACGCCAAGGTTCGGGAAAAGGTCCATCTCGGCCCCGCCAAAGGGCTTGTGCCCCTTGTAGGCCACCGCGCGAATCGCCCCGCGCTGGCCCTCGGGCACGCCGGACATGGCATCGGGGCCGTCCACAAAGGTCGCGGGATAGGCCTCGGCGAGGCGCGCGCGCTCGTCTTCCTTGAAGCTCGCGCCAGAGATCAGCAGGACAGGGTCAGTCATCGGTCAGGCCTTTCACAGCAGGTCACGGATGCGCCGCAGCGCCTCCTGGATGTTCTCGGTGGAATTGGCATAGGAGAAGCGCAGGTAACCCTCGCCATGGGCGCCGAAGGAGGTCCCGGCCACGGTCGCCACCCCCGCCTCGTCCAGGAAGCGGTCCTGCGCCTGCATGGCCGTCAGCCCGGTGCCCTCGATGTTCGGGAAGGCATAGAAGGCGCCCGCGCAATCGGCGCAGCGCACCCCCGGCAGGGCGTTCAGCCCCTCGACGATCACCTGACGGCGCCTGTCGAACTCGGCGACCATGCGCGTCACCTCGTCCTGCGGCCCGTCCAGCGCGGCGATGCCCGCGAACTGGGTCGCGGCGTTGACGCAGGAATGGTCGTTGATGCACAGGCGCGTGACGTGGTCCACGAGGCTCTCGGGCCAGACCGCGTAACCCAGCCGCCAGCCGGTCATGGCATAGGTCTTGGACCAGCCGTCCAGCATGATCAGCCGGTCGCGGATCTCGGGATATTGCAGCAGGCTGACGTGCTCGCGCCCGCCATAGAGCATGTTGGAATAGATCTCGTCCGACATCAGCGCGACCTGCGGGTGCTCCATCAGCCCGGCGACCAGCTTGTCGATCTCCGCGCGCGGCGTGACCCCGCCCGTGGGGTTGGCGGGCGAGTTGATGATGATAAGCCGCGTCTTCTCGGTGATCTGGCCCAGCACCTCCTCGGCGGAGAAGGCAAAGCCGTTCTCTTCCCTCAGCGCGATCGGCACCGGGGTGGCGCCGGAATACTTGATCACCGATTCGTAGATCGGAAAGCCGGGGTTGGGATACATGATCTCGGCGCCCGGTTCCCCGAACATCAGGCAGGCAAAGAACATCGTCGGCTTGCCGCCCGGCTGCACCACCACGTGATCCGGGTTCACCTCGACCCCGTGACGGCGGTTCAGGTCGGCGGCCACCGCCTCGCGCAGCTTCGGCAGGCCGTTGGCCGGCGTATAGCCGTGGTGACCGTCCTGCAGAGCCTTGATCCCGGCCTCGACGATATGCTCGGGCGTGCGGAAATCCGGCTGACCGATGCCGAGATTGATGATGTCCCGCCCCTCGGCGGCCAGCTTGCCCGCGCGCGCCAGCACGACAAAGGCCGACTCGGTGCCAAGCCGGGACATGCCCCCGGCAAGCTTCAACTGCGTCATGGCGTGTTCTCCTCCCGTCGCGGCCACCCGGAGCGGCCAGGTTTCGCAGTTTGGTATACCAAAGGCCGCCCCAAGGGAAAGCCGCTTTCACCGCCTCGCAGCAGGCCGTCCCACGGCGCAGAGACGCGCACACCTCGTGTTTCTTCTTGGCAAAAATACCTCTGTGCGACGGTGCCGCCCGAACCGGACCTGTCCGACAAGGCGCGCCTGCGGGCATCTTTTCTGCAAAAAGCCACCCGAAGGAGGCATCCGACCGCGCCGCCCGAGACAGGCGGCGCAGCAAGGCGCCTCAGCGGGTCAGGGTGAACCAGCCCAGCGTATCCTCGGTCGGGCCGCCGGGCTTGTATTCCGCGCCCAGCGGTGCGGCCCATCCCAGAGCGTCGATCACCTTGAACATATACGAGAAATCCACCTCGCCCCGGTCCGGCGCACCGCGGTCCGGCACCCCCGCGAACTGGATATGCCCGATGATCGGCAGCAGGGCCTTCAGCCGGTTGGTCAGATCGCCCTCCATCAACTGGACGTGGTAGCAATCGAACATCAGCTTCAGGTTCGGCGCCCCCACCGCCTCGATCACCGCGCGCGCGTGGCCCGTGGTCGCAAGGTAGTAGCCCGGTGCGTCGTAGTGGTTCAGGGGCTCGATCAGCACCGTGATCCCATGCGGATGCGCCGCCTCGCAGGCGTAGGAGAGATTGGCGACAAAGGCCGCGTCCGCCTCTGCGCCAGAGGCGAAACCGGCCATGACATGCACGTTGGCCGCGCCGATGGCCCGGGCGTAGGCCAGCGCCTCGTCGATGGCGGCGCGGGCCTCGGCCTCGCGGCCCGGCAGCGCGGCCAGCCCGTTTTCGCCCGCCGCCGTATCGCCGCGCCGGGTGTTCAGGCCCAGCATCTGCAGGCCGGTCTCTTCCAGCGCCGCGCGGACCTCTGCAACCGGCTCGTCATAGGGCCAGTGACATTCCACCGCGTCGAACCCCGCCGCCTTCGCGGCATGGATCGCCTCGGCCAAAGGCCGGTCGGTCCAGAGGAAACCAAGGTTGGCCGAAAACTTCATGTGTCCCACTCCACGTCGAATGTATTGACCACCGCGCGGACCTGTCCGCCGGTCAGGGGCTCCGCCCCCATGCCCCGCGTCATCAGCGCCAGCCGGGCGGTGGCTTCCAGTTCCTCGATGGCGTTGCAGGCCGCCTCGACGTCCTTGCCCGCCACCACGGGGCCGTGGTTGGCCAGCATCACCGCCGAGCGCTTGCCCGCCAGCCCGCGCACCGCCTGCCCCATGGCCGGATCGCCCGGCACGAAGAAGGGCAGCAGCTTCACCCGGCCCACCTGCATGATGCCATAGGGCGTGTAAGCGGGCAGGAAGTTGTCCTCGTCCACCCCCGGCAGCAGCGACAGCGCGACAGAGTGGCAGCTGTGCAGATGCACCACCGCCCCCGCGGTGCCGCGCGTGTCGTAGAAGGCCGTGTGCAGCGGCATTTCCTTGGTCGGCCTGTCGCCGTCGATATGCTGGCCCGCCGCGTCGAAGCGCGCCAGCCGCCCGGGATCGAGCCGGCCGAAGCTGGTGCCGGTGGGCGAGACCAGCAGGCCGCCGTCCTCGGTCCGGGCCGAGATATTGCCGGTCGAGCCATGGGTCAGCCCCCGGTCGAAGAGCGATTTCGCCAGCGTGCAAAGCTGCTCGCGCAGGCGGGCCTCTGCGCTCATGCCAGGGCCCCCAGCGCGTCGGCAAAGAAGGTCTCGGCACCGAAATTGCCGGACTTCAGCGTGATCGCGATGCGCGCGCCGCCGCTGTCGCAGGTGCACCAGGGCACGCCGGGCGCGATCTCGGCGCCGATGTCCAGCCGCGCGATGCCCAGCGCCTGCGACACCGCACCCGAGGTTTCGCCGCCCGCGACGACGATGCGCCGCGCGCCCCTGTCCCGCGCCGCGACCGCCAGTTTCGCCAGCGCGCGCTCGACCACGGCGCCCGCCTCTTCGCGGCCCAGCGCGGCCTGCGCGGCGCGCACCTGGTCGGGCTCTGCCGTGGCATAGAGCAGCGGTGCCTTGCCAAGATCCTGCGCGGCGAGCCAGTCCAGCGCCTGCTGCGGGCCTTCCTCGTCCAGCTTGACCGGATCGAGGCGGAAGCTGACCGCGCCGGTGGCCTTGTAGGCCTCGACCTGCCTGCGGGTCATGGCAGAGCAGCTGCCGGACAGGACCACCGCGCCGGGGCCGATCTGCTCGGGCGCCTTGGCGGTATCCGCCTTCAGCGCCCCGTCCTGCATCCAGAGCGCAGGCAGCGGCATGGCGACGGCGCTGCCGCCGGTCATCAGCGGCATGTCCCGGCAGGCCTCGGCGATGGTATAGAGATCCTCGTTCGCCACCGCGTCGATGACCACATGGGCGACGCCCTCGCCGGCCAGACGCGCCAGTTCCGCCCTGAGCGCCTCGGCCCCCTGCGCCACGGTCAGCCGGTCGGCCAGCCCCACGGGCCGCGTCACCTGCGGCTCCAGCAGGCGCATCAGGTTGGAATCGGTCATCGGCGTCAGGGGATGGTCCTTCATCGGGCTTTCCGCCAGCGGCTGACGCCCGACGAAGAGGTTGCCCATGAAGATCGACCGGCCGTTTTCCGGGAAGGCGGGGCAGTAGATCGTCTGATCGGTGCCAAGGTCCGCCATCAGCGCCTCGGCGACCGGGCCGATGTTGCCCTCGGGCGTCGAATCGAAGGTCGAACAGTATTTCCAGAAGAAGCGCTGCGCGCCCGCCGCCTGCAGCCACTTCAGCGCGGCGCGGCAGTCGGCGACGGCCTTGTCCACCGGTTCCGTCCGGCATTTCAGCGCGATCACCTCGAAGGGGGCGGTGTCGGTGGGCGGTGCGTCCGGCACCCCCAGCCGCAGCGAAACCGGCACGCCGGAGCGCGCCAGAAGGCCGGCAAGGTCGGTGGCGCCGGTGAAATCGTCGGCGATGGCTCCGAGAAGGGTCATGTCTTGTCTCCCGGCAGGCTCAGGCCTGCGTGCGTGGCATAAAGTTTGGCAATGGCGGCGTCGTCCTCGCCCCCCATGCCCATGCCGCTGGCCGCGACCCACTGCTGCAGCGCCGCCGCCGTCAGGGGCGCGCTGAACTTGGCGCTGCGGGCGATGTCGGAGACGATGCCGAGATCCTTCAGCCAGATGTCCACGGCAGAGAGCGGCGTGTAGTCGCCCGAAACCACATGCGGCGCGCGGTTTTCAAGCACCCAGCTGGTGCCGGCGCATTCGGGGATGACCTCGACGAATTGCTCGGGTGTGACGCCCTGGGTCATGCCGAAGGTCATGGCCTCGCCCATGGCGGCCAGATGCACGCCGACCAGCAGCTGGTTGATCGCCTTCATGGCAGAGCCCGGCCCGGCCTCTTCGCCCAGTTCGAAGACCCTGGCGGCCATGGCGTCCAGCACCGGGCGCGCCCCGGCGAAGGCCTCGGGTGCGCCGGAGGCCATGACCGACAGCTCGCCCGAGGCGGCCTTGACCTGCCCGCCCGAGATTGGCGCGTCGAGGTAGAGCACCCCCGCCTCGGCACAGCGCACGGCCATGGCGCGGGCGAAGTCCGGCGCGACGGTGGCGCAGGAGACCACGACGGCGCCGGGTTTCATCTGCGCCACGGCGCCCTGCTCTCCGAAGAGCACCGCCTCGGTCTGCGCGGCGTTCACCACGACGGTCACGACAACATCGGCCTCTGCGTAGTCGCCGGGGCCGGTCACGGGCCTGCCGCCCTCGCCCGCGAAGCGATCCACCTGGGCGGCGTTGACGTCGGCGCCCCATGTCTCGAGCCCTGCTTTCAGGCAGTTTGCCGCCACCCCATAGCCCATGGAGCCGAGGCCGATCACGGCCACCCTTGTCTGTGTCACGATGTCCTCCCGGAAGGTCTGATTGCGCTACCAGCACATTCGGGGCGGATCATCCCTTGCCGGAGCAAAAAGCGCAAGCGGATCGCTCGGATGGCGCTTTTTCGGCGGCGTGGCAAGGGCTTGAGGCGCTGCGCAGAGGTATTTGGACCAAGAAGAAACCCCGGGGGAGGCGCAGGATCGCGGCCTGGGACGGCTTGCCGGGGTCAGATCACGTTCTTCTCGAGAAAGGGGGTGCCGGTCAGGATACGGTCCACGCCCAGCGGCGAGAGATCGAGCGTGCGGTAGGCGCCGTGGACGATCAGTTCGGCAATGGCGCGTCCGGTGGCCGGGGCCTGCTGAAGGCCGTGGCCGGAGAAGCCGTTGGCAAAGAGCATGTTCGGCACCTCGGGGTGCGGGCCGACGATCATGTTTTGGTCGAGCCTGTTCCAGGCATAGTGGCCGGCCCAGCTGCGGATCACCTTGATCGCCTCGAAAGCCTCGGAGCGGGCGGCGAGGACGGGCCAGATGCGTTCTTCGAACTCGGCGTGGCTGGGCTCGAAATCACCGACATCCACGGCGCGGTCGTCTTCCGGCGGGCATTGGGTCATGAAATAGCGGCCCTCGGGGCGGCAGTAGACACCCGAGGGGTCGATCATCAGCGGCAGGCGGCCATGGTTGACGCGGGCCGAGCCCTCGGGGCTTCGGGCGCAGTCGTAGAGGAAGACCGTGCGCTTGCGCGGCTCGACCGGGATGTGCAGCCCGGCCATCCGCGCCACCTGTGCAGCGCGCGGCCCGGCGGCGTTGACCAGCGTGCCGCAGGAGACCCGGCGGCCCGAGGCGAGGGTGACATGGGTGATGCGGCTGCCCGCGCGCGTGAGGCCGGTGACCTCGTCGCGGATATAGTCGACACCCTGCGCCCGGGCCCTGTTGCGAAAGCCGTTCATCAGGCCGGTGTTGTCGAACCAACCCTCGCCGCTTTGCCCGTAGGAGGCGAGGCGGATATCCCCGGTCCTCAGGTGCGGGAAGGCCGCGGCCAGTTCTTCCGGCGACCAGAGCACGACATCGGCGCCGCAGGCCCGTTGCACCGCGTGGTTTTCGCGCAGGGTTCGCTCCTGGTCCGGTGTCGCGGCAAGGTAGAGATAGCCGCCCTCGTGGAAGTTCAGGTCGGGCGCGTCCTCTCCGCTGGCCATGCATCGGGCGAAGTCGCGGATCACCTCGGCGCCGTACTGGCTGATGGCCACGTTGATCGCGTTGGAGAACTGGGTGCGGATCGAGGCCGCCGACAGCGCCGTCGAGGCCTGCGCATAGCTCGGGTCGCGTTCGACCACCAGCACGCGCCCGTCGAACCCTTCGGCGCCGGACAGGTAGCAGGCCACGCTGGACCCGATCGCCGCGCCCCCCACGATCACCACGTCGTAGACTTCCGACATTGCCTGCCTTTCGTTGTCTGCCGGACTCAGGTTCCACGTTGCCGCCGCAGATGCAACGGTTGGCGCTTGCCTGCCCGGGCCGGACGCGGGAAAACCCCGGCATCAAAGAGGGAGACGACGATGGCGCCGAAATTCGGAACAAGCGGCCTGCGCGGGCTGGTGACGGAGCTGACCGCGCCGCTGGTGCGCGACTACGTGACGGCCTTCCTGACCGCCTGCCCGCATGGCGGTGCGGTTCATGTCGGGCGCGACCTGCGCCCGTCCTCGCCCCAGATCGCGGGCTGGGTGATCGACGCGGTGCGTGCCATGGGGCTGACGGCGGTGGACTGCGGCGCGGTGCCGACGCCGGCGCTGGCGCTGTCCTCCATGGCTGAGGGCGCGGCGGCGATCATGGTCACCGGCAGCCACATTCCCGCCGACCGCAACGGGCTGAAGTTCTACGTGCCGGGCGGCGAGATCCTGAAAGAGGACGAGGCGCGCATCAACGCCGCCCTTGGCCAGACCCCGCCCGAGGCGCCGCTGGGCGCGGCAGAGACCCGGGACGCGGCGGCGGGCTATCTTGCGCGCTACACCGGCGGCTTTGCCGCGGACACGCTGGCCGGCAGGACGGTGGGCGTCTACCAGCATTCCTCGGTGGCGCGCGACCTGATGGTGGCGGTCGTCGAGGCCCTGGGCGGGCGGGCCGTGCCCATCGCGCGCTCTGACACCTTCATTCCCGTCGACACCGAGGCGCTGGACCCCGACACCCAGGCGCTGTTTGCCGGATGGTTCGCAGAACATGCGCTGGACGTCCTGATCTCGACCGATGGCGACGGTGACCGCCCGATGGTGGTCGACAATGCCCGGCGGGTGGTGCCCGGAGACGTGCTGGGCACGCTCTCCGCGCGGCACCTTGGCGCCGGGGTGGTCTGCACGCCGGTCTCGTCGAACAGCATGGTCGCGGACCCGGTCTTTGGCCTGAGGGTAGAGCGGACGCGCATCGGATCGCCTTTCGTGATCGCGGCCATGGAGGCGGCCCGCGCCGCGGAGCCCGACGCGAAGGTGGTCGGCTACGAGGCCAACGGCGGCTTCCTGCTGGGCTTCGACACCGGCGCGCTGACGCCGCTGATGACGCGCGACTGCCTGCTGCCGATCCTTGCGCCGCTGGCGGCGGCAAAGGCGGCCGGGACCACGCTGGCGGCGCTGATCGACGCGCTGCCGCCGCGCTTCACCGCCGCCGACCGGATCGCCGGGATCGCGACGGAGCGGGCGCAGGCCTTCATCGCCGACCTGACGGAGAACAGCGCCGCCCGGGCGGCCTTTTTCACAGGCTGCGGAGCAGAGGTCGCGCTGGACCTGACCGACGGGCTGCGGGTGACCTTCGAGGGCGGCACCGTCCTGCACCTGCGCCCCTCGGGCAACGCGCCCGAGTTCCGCTGCTACGCCGAAGCCGACAGCCGCGAGACCGCCGCCACGCTGGTGGCCCGAACGCTGGCATCCCTGCGCGCGCGCCTCGGGTGAATTCCTCAGCATATCCCCGCCGGTTCCGACCGTCGTGTTGACAGAGCCCCGTTGCGGTCGCATGTGGGAACGATGCAAGGGCCGGGCAGAGGCCTGAAAGGACTGTAGACGATGAAAATTGCCATGATCGGTACGGGCTATGTCGGCCTGGTCTCGGGTGTCTGTTTCTCGGATTTCGGGCACGAGGTTGTCTGCGTCGACAAGGACCCCCGCAAGATCGAGATGCTGGAACGCGGCGAGGTCCCGATCTACGAGCCCGGCCTGGACAGCCTGATGGCGCGGAACGTCGAGGCCGGACGCCTGACCTTCACCATGGACCTCGAAAGCGCGATCGACGGTGCCGAGGCGGTCTTTATCGCCGTGGGCACACCGACCCGGCGCGGCGACGGCCACGCCGACCTGACCTATGTCATGGCCGCCGCCGAGGAAATCGCCCGCGCCGCCAAGGACTATGTCGTGGTCGTGACCAAGTCGACCGTCCCGGTGGGCACCAACGCCAGGGTGCGCGAGGCCGTGGCCGCCGCCAATCCGGCGCTGGACTTCGACGTCGCCTCGAACCCCGAGTTCCTGCGCGAGGGCGCGGCCATCGACGACTTCATGAAGCCCGACCGCGTGGTGGTGGGCGTCGAGACCGAACGCGCCGCCAAGGTGATGGAGGGCATCTACCGCCCGCTCTACCTGCGCGACTTCCCCATCGTCACCACGGACCTCGAATCCGCCGAGATGATCAAATACGCCGCCAACGCCTTTCTCGCGACGAAGATCACCTTCATCAACGAGATCGCGGCGCTGTGCGAGAAGGTCGGCGCGGACGTCAAGCAGGTGTCCAAGGGCATGGGCATGGACGGCCGCATCGGCAACAAGTTCCTGCACGCAGGCCCCGGCTATGGCGGGTCGTGCTTTCCCAAGGACACCAAGGCGCTGGCCCGCATCGGGCAGGAACACGCCAGCCCCATCAGCATCGTCGAGACGGTGATCAAGGTGAACGAGGACACCAAGCGGCGGATGATCGGCAAGCTGCTCGATCTCTGCGGCGGGTCCTTCAACGGCAAGACCGTGGCGGTGCTGGGGGTGACCTTCAAACCCAATACCGACGACATGCGCGACGCGCCCTCGCTGACCATCGTGCCGGCCCTCGTGGGGGGCGGTGCCAAGGTCCGCGTGGTCGACCCGCAGGGCCGTCGCGAGGGTGAGCAGCTGCTGCCCGGCGTCGACTGGGCCACCGATCCCTACCGCGCCGCCGAGGGCGCCGACCTGCTGGTGATCCTGACCGAGTGGAACGAGTTCCGCGCGCTGGACCTGACCCAGCTTGCCGGCAGCATGGCGACTGCCCGCATGGCCGACCTGCGCAACATCTACAGCCCCGAAGACGCGCGTGCCGCCGGCTTCACCGGCTACGAAAGCGTCGGTCGCAGCGGCTTCGAATCGGCCTGAGCAAGGACCTTAACACCCTGAGCGAAAGCCGATTTTAGCGACACAACCTAAAGGCGGCATTTTTGTGACTGGCCGGGCACAGGCCCGGATTCAGGCACCTGCGACCCTGCCCGCAGCCCGGCGCAGCATTCTCAGGATGTGCCCCGTTCGATACTGTCTTGGTAACAAAACAAGAAAACTGAGGCAGGCATTTCAGGCATGGCAACGGGCTATCGCGGCACGTTCGTCATCTCCTGGTCGCAGACGGAAATAGACGGCCTGAAGGCCGCGCCTCCATCTGCACTGATCGTCGGGGCCGCGTGGTCCTGGCACGGGGTTCCGGTGCGGGTCGATGGGCCTTCGTCGATCCTCCAGCTCGACCGGGCAGAAGGCGACGCAGACATCAGGACGCGCGCGGCGCGCATGGTGCGCCGGCTGGTGGGCGCGGCACTGACGCAGGAAACGCGCCTGGATCGCGTGGCCGTCGAACACCCGGTCACCGACAGCAGCTTCGTCGTCACCGACGGCGCGAAAAGCTATACGGTCACCCTGATCGAGGTCAGCGGGGAAAGCCCGCCGCTGCTGATGTTCCTCGACGAGATCCCGCCCGCGGGGCGCGACCTCTGGGTTGTGCATCACCGGCTGGACGCGCGCGCCTGCCGGGCCACGGACGACCAGGCCAGCGGGGTCATCTGCTTTACCCCCGGCACGATGATCCTGACCCCCTCAGGCCCGGTTCCGGTCGAGACGTTGCGCGCAGGCGACAGGGTGCAGACCAAGGACAGCGGGGCACAGGAAATCCGCTGGACCGGCTCGCGCTACATGACCGGGGCGCGCCTCTTCGCGATGCCGCGCCTGCGCCCGGTGCGCATCCGCCCCGGCGCCTTCGGCATCGGCGAGCCGGACCGCGAGATCGTCGTCTCGCCCGAGCACCGGATGGTGGTGAAGGGCGTCGTGGCCCGAGCCCTGTTCAACACCCCCGAAGTCCTGGTGGCGGCCCGCGACCTGCTGAACGGCGACAGCGTCGTGCTGGACACCGCCGCCCGCGACGTCACCTATCACCACCTGATGCTGCCCCGGCACGAGGTGCTCTTCGCCAATGGCGTGGAAACCGAAAGCTTCCACCCGGCGAATACCGCGCTCTCCTCGCTCGCCGAGGACGATCGCGCGCGGCTCTTGCGGGAAATGCCCTCGGCGGCCGAGAACCCGCATCTTTACGGGTCCTACGCCCGGCGGAACCTGTCGAAGTCCGAAGCCGCGATCCTTCTGCACGAGGCCGCCTGAGGCGGGCCGCGGGACAAGGGGGCTCTGCCCCCTCACCCCCGAGGGTATTTGGACCAAGAAGAAACCAAGGGCCCTGCCCCGTGCCGCACGGCGTGCCAGGTTTGCCACCCGAGAGGGCGCCCGGCGCATCCGAGGTACAGGTCCGGCGCGCCGTCCCTTCGTTGGCCTGGTAAACAGCCCGGGGGCGCCCGCGTCGCGGCAGCGGCCCAAGCGGCGATGGCGACGGGCAGAGGCCGGTCCGGGCGTCCGGCCCGAAGTCTGGCTGCGACGGGCGCTACTCGCGCAGCTCGTCGGGTTTGACGCCCCAGAGCGCCGCCTTGGGTGCCCAGCCGCTGTAGCCGCCTGCCGTCAGCTCGCACCAATGCGGCTGGCAGGCGCCGAGGCGGGCGACAACGCCCAGTTCCAGCCGGGCGTTCACGCGGCTGTCCGGATCGGGCCGCTGGTAGAGCGACACCATGTCCTGCTCGACGATCACCGTCCGCACCCCCGAGAGCAGCGAGTAATGCACCCAGCCGCCCGCGCCGTCGCGGTCGCGCACCCGGCGCCAGTGGCCGTGTTCGGCGGTGATCTCCAACGGCATGTCACGGCGCTTGTAGACCCAGTCGATCCGGTGTGTCAGCGACGGACCGCGCCGCACATTGCCCTCTGCCGCCTTCATCGAGACGTAGCGCGGCAGCGGCAGATTGGTGATCGGTCCAAGTTCCTGCCCCGCAGAGGCGATCTGCGCGCAGAGGATGACCACTAGCACGATGGCTTTCCTGAACATAGGTCGGTCCTGCCCGAGTTTTTCCGGCGGGGTTCTTGTGCCCCGCATTATCCTGTACCAGTCTAGCCAAGCGCCGGTGCGCCGGGAAGGTCAGGGAGAGCCGCAATGCCATCAAAACGTCTGAGTGTTGTCGTCACGCGACGCTTGCCGGAGGTGGTGGAGACACGCCTGTCCGAGCTCTTCGACGTGACGCTGCGCAGCGACGACAGCCCGATGACCCGGGGCGAGCTGGTGGACGCGGTCCGGTCGGCGGATGTGCTGGTGCCCACGGTGACCGACCAGATCGATGCCGGCCTGATCGGTCAGGCGGGTGAGCGGCTGAAACTGATCGCCAACTACGGCGCCGGCTTCGACCACATCGACGTCTCGACCGCGCGCTCGCGCGGGATCCTCGTGTCCTACACGCCCGGCGTGGTGACCGAGGATACCGCCGATATGGTGCTGGCGCTGATGCTGGGCGTCACCCGGCGCCTGCAGGAGGGCATCACCGTCATGCAGAAGGGCGACTGGTCCGGCTATGCCCCGACCGCGCTCTTGGGCGGGCGGCTGGGCGGCAAGCGGCTGGGCATCCTCGGCATGGGCCGGATCGGGCAGGCGGTGGCGCGGCGCGCGCAGGCCTTCGGCATGCAGATCCACTACCACAACCGCCGCCGCCTGCGCCCCGAGGTCGAGGAACCGCTGGAAGCGACCTGGTGGGAGAGCCTCGACCAGATGGTGGCGCGCATGGACATGATCAGCGTGAACTGCCCCTCGACGCCCTCGACCTACCACCTGCTGAACGCGCGGCGGCTGAAGCTGATGAAGCCGTCGTCGGTGATCGTGAACACCTCGCGCGGGGAGGTCATCGACGAGAACGCCCTGACCCGGATGCTGAAGGCGGGCGAACTGGCAGGCGCGGGTCTCGACGTCTACGCGCACGGGATCCAGGGCAATCCCGAGCTGCGCGACATGCCCAACGTGGTGATGCTGCCGCATATGGGATCGGCCACCTACGAGGGCCGGCTCGAGATGGGCGAGAAGGTCATCATCAACGTCAAGACCTTCGCCGACGGCCATCGCCCGCCGGATCAGGTCGTGCCCTCGATGCTTTAGGCGCGGCGACACCGGGCCCCACCGCGAAACGGCCCCCGGGCCCGCGCAGGGCCCGCCCCGCACCATGGTGCAGGACAGGCCGAAGGCGTCAGCCCATGCGTTCCGATGCGTAAGAGCCCGGCGAGGGCGGGAAGACCACGGTCTTCTCGCCGTTCAGGAAGACCCGCCCATGCACATGGGCATGCACCGCGCGCGACAGCACCTGCGATTCCACGTCCCGGCCCAGCGACACGTAGTCCTCGCCGGACTGCGCATGGGTGACGCGGATGATGTCCTGCTCGATGATCGGCCCCTCGTCGAGATCGGCGGTCACGTAATGCGAGGTCGCGCCGATCAGCTTCACGCCCTTCTCGAAGGCCTGCTTGTAGGGGTTCGCCCCCTTGAAGGAAGGCAGGAAGGAGTGGTGGATATTGATGATCCGCCCCGACATCTTCTGGCACATGGCATCCGACAGGATCTGCATGTAGCGCGCCAGCACGATCAGCTCGGCGCCGGATTCCTCGACCACCTGCAGGATGCGGGCCTCGGCCTCGGGCTTGTTGTCCTTCGTGACCCTGATGCAGTGGAAAGGAATATCCTGGTTCACCACGACCTTCTGGTAGTCCATGTGGTTCGAGATCACCGCGACGATCTCGATCGGCAGGGCGCCGATGCGGGCGCGGTAGAGCAGGTCGTTCAGGCAGTGGCCGAAGCGGCTGACCATGATCACGACCTTGCGCTTGACGCTCTCGTCGAAGAACTCCGAGGTCATGCCGAACCGCGCCTTGATCGCCTCGAAGCCGCTTTCGAGATCGGCAAGGCCCGCGCCGTCCTCGGACTGGAAGCTGACGCGCATGAAGAAGTTGCCGGTATGGGCATCGTCGAACTGGGCGCTGTCGGTGATATTGCAGCCCGTTTCGGCAAGGTAGGTGGAAACGGCGGAGACGATCCCGCGTTTCGAGGCGCATTTGGCGCGCAGGGCGAATTTGGTCATCGAAGTCCCTTGGGTGGTGCTGAGGGTGGTGCGAGTCGGCCGAAGCCTGCGGGGATGGCGTCCCATGCCCCCGGCGGGCTGTCAAAGCCAATTCCGGCACCCGGGACCCGCGCCCCGACACCCTGCCCGAAAATGCAGCGCGCCGCCGGATCCGGGCGACGCAAAGCCCTTCGAAGGGCTTTGCAAATCCCGTCCACGGGATTTCCCCCACCCCGGGCAGGCCCCGCATTTGCGATGCCCCTTCCGGCCCCATAGGCTACCCGCACCGTGACCAGGCAGGAGAACGCGCAATGTGGCAGCCGTCAGAGACCTATCCCGACCCCGCCATCGAGGTGCTCGACCCGCGCTTCGAGGCGCTGACCCTGCACCATGCCGCCGTCGAGCGCCTGTATCACGGCAGCCGCTGGGCCGAGGGGCCGGTCTGGTTCGGCGATCAGAACGCCCTGGTCTGGAGCGATATCCCCAACGACCGCCTGCTGCGCTGGGACGAGGCCTCGGGCGCGGTCACGACTTTCCGCACCGGCGGCTTCACCAATGGCAATACCCGCGACCGGCAGGGGCGGCTGGTATCCTGCCAGCACCAGCGGCGCGCCGTGCTGCGGACGGAATGGGACGGCACCCTGACCGTGCTGGCGGACGGCTTCCAGGGCAAGCGGCTGAATTCGCCCAACGACGTGGTGGCGAAGTCGGACGGCAGCATCTGGTTCACCGACCCGGTCTTCGGCATCTCGGCGGAGTACGAGGGCGGCCTGGCCGAGCCGGAATTGCCCACCAATGTCTACCGCATCGACCCGGACGGCACACTGAGCCTCGCCGTCGAAGGCGTGAACCAGCCCAACGGGCTGTGCTTCTCACCCGACGAGAGCCTGCTGTATATCGTCGAAAGCGGCGCGCGGCCCAAGCGCATCCTCGTGGCCGAGGTTTCTGCCGACGGGCGCAGCGCCCCGGAGCCGCGCCCGCATATCGACGCCGGTGCGGGCGGCAACCCCGACGGCTTCCGCGTCGATGTACAGGGCAACCTCTGGGCCGGATGGGGCACCGGCGCGGGCCGCAACGGCGTGCGCATCTTTGCCCCCGACGGCAGCGCCATCGGCCATATCCACCTGCCAGAACGCTGCGCCAACCTGTGCTTCGGCGGGCGCGCGCGCACGCGTCTCTTCATGGCCGCCAGCCAGTCGCTCTACGCGCTCTACGTCAAGGTCCCCGGCGCGCCGTATTTCTGACCCGGCGCGCCGCCGAGGGCAAAGGCCTGCGCGCTCTCCGCGGCCCCTCCCCCGGTACAAAGCCGCCAGGGAGGCGCCGAACCATCCCCGCACCCTGGCCCGGCGGCCCCTCTCCGGCTGCCGCTTGATCCCCACCCAGTCCACGCAACACCCGTCGACTCGCGCGGCGGACAACCACATCACCGGCCCCCCGCACCGCCGCTGCGCCCTCTCCAACAGCCCGCCTTTGGCGGGACGGACGGCCCTGCTGTCGAAGACAGACCTTCTGCATCATGCGCGGCGGCGTCGCCCGGTATCCGCGCCCGGCGACCGATCGCACCACCGGGTGCGGCCAAGCCTTTCCCAGCCCCCACCCCTGCCCCTTCGCGCCCCCTTGCGCTTCTTCTTGGTCCAAATACCTCGACGCCACACCGCCCCCGGCACACCGCCGCCACCAGGGCGCCACCCCCTTGGCGACCCGCGCGCACCCGGCTAAACCGGCGCTCCAACGCCCGACCGGAGGACGCCCCGTGGACCAGACCGAAGCCCGCATCAGCCGCACCATCGCCACCGAGATCGCCGCCAGCCCGGCGCAGGTCACCGCCGCCGTGGGCCTTCTGGACGGGGGCGCCACCGTCCCCTTCATCGCGCGCTACCGCAAGGAGGTGACGGGCGGCCTCGACGACACCCAGCTGCGCACGCTGGGCGACCGCCTGACCTACCTGCGCGAGATGGAAAAGCGCCGCGCCGCCATCCTCGACTCGATCAAATCGCAGGGCAAACTGACCGACACGCTGGCCCGCGACATCGCGCAGGCCGACAGCAAGGCGCGGCTCGAAGACATCTACCTGCCCTACAAGCCCAAGCGCCGCACCAAGGCGATGATCGCCCGCGAGAACGGGCTGGAGCCGCTGCTGCGCGGGATCATCGAGGACCGCTCTGCCGATCCCGCCACCCTTGCCGCAACCTTCACCAATGAAACGGTCGAAACGACCAAGGCCGCGCTGGACGGCGCCCGCGACATCCTCGCCGAAGAGCTCTCGGAAAACGCCGACCTGCTGGGCCGCCTGCGCGACTTCATGCAAAAAGAGGCGCAGATCACCGCCCGCGTGGTGCCGGGCAAGGAAGAGGCCGGGGCCAAGTTCTCGGATTACTTCGACCACTCGGAGGCTTGGGCGAAGATCCCCGGCCACCGGGCGCTGGCCATCCTGCGCGCCTCGAAGGAAGAGATCGTCACCGTCGAGATCGCCCCCGACCCGGAAACCGGCGCCGAGCGCGCCAAGGGCATCGTCGCCTCGGCCATCGGCATCCCCGGCGACGCGCCCGGGGACCAATGGCTGCGCGACGCGGCGGGCTGGACATGGCGGGTGAAGCTCTCGCTGACCATGTACATGGACCTGATGACCGACCTGCGCCGCCGCGCCCATGAAGAGGCCATCGCCGTCTTTGCCCGCAACCTCAAGGATCTGCTTCTGGCGGCGCCTGCGGGCAACCGCGCGACTCTGGGGCTCGACCCGGGCATCCGCACCGGGGTGAAGGCCGCCGTGGTGGACGCCACCGGCAAGCTGGTCGAGACCGCAACGCTCTACCCCTTCCAGCCCAAGAACGATGTGCGCGGCGCGCGGGCCGAGATCGCGCGGCTGGTCAAACGCCACGGCGTCGAACTGATCGCCATCGGCAACGGCACCGCCAGCCGCGAGACCGAGCGGCTGGTGGGCGACACGCTGAAGCTGCTCGACGGGCCCAAGCCCACCAGGGTCGTCGTGTCAGAGGCCGGCGCCTCGGTCTATTCCGCCTCGGAACTGGCGGCGATGGAATTCCCCGACCTCGACGTCTCGCTGCGGGGCGCGGTCTCCATCGCGCGCCGCCTGCAGGACCCGCTGGCGGAACTGGTCAAGGTGCCACCCGAAAGCATCGGCGTCGGCCAGTACCAGCACGACGTCGACCAGCGGCGTCTGGCGCAGGCGCTGGAAGGCGTGGTCGAGGACGCGGTGAACGCCGTGGGCGTCGACCTCAACATCGCCTCGGCGCCGCTTCTGGCGCATGTCTCGGGCCTTGGCGCCTCGGTCGCGCAGGCCATCGTCGCGCACCGCGACGCGCATGGCGCCTTCGCCTCGCGCAAGGCGCTTCTGAAGGTGGCGGGCCTCGGGCCGCGCGCCTTCGAGCAATGCGCGGGCTTCCTGCGCATCCGCGATGGGGCGGAACCGCTGGATGCCTCCTCGGTCCACCCAGAGGCCTATGACGTGGCCCGCCGCATCGTGCAGGCCTGCGGGCGCGACATCCGCCAGATCATGGGCCAGCCGCAGGCGCTGAAGGGCCTGCGGGCAGAGCAGTTCGTCGACGACCGCTTCGGCCTGCCCACGGTGCGCGACATCCTGACGGAACTGGAAAAGCCCGGCCGTGACCCGCGACCCGGCTTCAAGACCGCCGCTTTCACCGACGGGGTCGAGGACATCAAGGACCTCAAGCCGGGCATGATGCTGGAAGGCACGGTGACCAATGTCGCGGCCTTCGGCGCCTTCGTGGACATCGGCGTGCATCAGGACGGGCTGGTCCATGTCAGCCAGCTGGCGGACCGCTTCGTCAAGGACCCGCATGAGGTGGTCAAGGCGGGCGATGTGGTCAAGGTCCGCGTGACCGAGGTCGACGTGCCGCGCAAGCGCATCGGGCTTTCGATGAAGAAGGACGGCGGCGCCTCGGATCGCGGCGCACCGCGCGGCGGCACGCGCCCCGAGCGCACCGACCGTGGCCCCGGACGGCCCCCGAAGGGACCCAAGGGCGGCAGCGCTCCGAAGCAGCCGCAGGGCGGCGGTCAGGGCGCGCTTGGCGACGCGCTGCTGGCGGCGATGAAGAAGAAGTAGGGCGCGGGGATACGCTTGGAGGCAAGATCGCCCCCAGATGGCATCGCTCCGCGAGACCTCAGGCAACGCCGCACTGCCGTTCCGCAACAGCGACCGCGCCGCCTGTCCCAGTGCGCAGGCGCGCGGTCCGTCACGACAAGCTGAGCCGCGCCATCGCAGGGCCGTGGTCCGACGATCTACCGTCTCTGGATGGCAGTTTATCCCGGCCAAGTCCGTATGCCCTCCGTCAGGTCGCGCCTGCATCAGCCAAATCGCCGGGCCGAGGGAACGGCCCTGCGATGGCGCGGCGGCCTACGGCCTTGATTCCGCGCCGGGTGGTGGACCGCTTTGGAGATAGGGGCCGACTGACTCGGCATCGCTTCCGGACGGTCCGGCAGCCTACGGCGCGCTGCCATCTGTCGAAGCCACCCGCCAGCCAGCCCGCTTTTCCGCACCGCACACCGCCCCAAACCGTGCCTCTCCGCACGGCAGCCGCCCGCCCATGTTCACCCGCGCAGGGTTCCCACGCGACCCATCCCATGGTTGAGTATCGCCATAACAATCACTCGGGAGGTGAACATATGCGATTTCTGACACTCATGCTGGCCGCGACCAGCCTGTCCGGGGCGGCCCTCGCGCAGGACGCAGCGGATGCCGTCGCGCCCGAGGGCGCCTCCAGCGGCGACCTCGCCGCCATCTCTCCCGCAGTCGCCGCCGCGCTCGAGGCCAAGGCCGCAGGCCAGCCCGTCGAGGCTCAGGAATGGATGGTCGCCGCCGCCAACCCCCATGCCGTCGCCGCCGGGGCCGATGTCCTGCGCGCGGGCGGCACCGCCGCCGATGCCATGGTCGCCGTGCAAACCGTGCTGGGGCTGGTCGAGCCGCAAAGTTCCGGCCTCGGCGGGGGCGCCTTCCTCGTCTGGCACGATGGCGAGACCGGCGAGATCACCACGCTGGACGGGCGCGAAAAGGCCCCGCTGGCGGCCACGCCCAAGCTCTTCCAGAACGACGCCGGAGAGCCGCTGGGCTTCTTCGATGCCGTCGTCGGGGGGCGCTCGGTCGGCGTTCCGGGCACGCCCATGCTGATGTACCGCGCACATGAGAAGTGGGGCACCGCCGAGTGGTCCAGCCTCTTCAACGCCGCCACCACGCTGGCCGAGGAGGGCTTTGCCGTCTCGCCCCGGCTTGCCGAACTGGTCGCCGGGGATGCCGAGCGGCTCGGGCGCTTCGACAGCACCGCCGCCTATTTCCTGCCCGAGGGCCAGCCGCTGGCCGAGGGCAGCCAGCTGACCAACCCCGACTATGCCAACGTGCTGAAGCGGCTGGCCGAGGAAGGCCCCGACGCCTTCTATACCGGCGAGATCGCGCAGGGCATCGTCGACACCGTGAAGGCGGTCGAGGGCAACGCCGGCGTGATGGAGATGATGGACCTCGCGCTCTACGACGTGGTCGAACGCGACGCGGTCTGCGCCGATTTCCGCGGTTTCGAGGTCTGCGGCATGGGTCCGCCGTCTTCGGGCGCGCTGACCCTGGGCCAGATCCTCGGCATGATGAACGCGCTGGAGCCGGGGACGGCGGACGACGCCGACACATGGCGCGTGATCGGCGACGCCTCGCGCCTCGCCTTCGCCGACCGGGGCCGCTACATGGCTGACAGCGACTTTGTCCCGATGCCCACCGCCGGGCTGGTGGACCCGGATTACCTGTCCGCGCGCGCCGAGCTGCTGAAGACCGACAAGGCCCTGACCGAGGTCAGCCCGGGCGAGCCCGAATGGGACCACGCGCAGCTCTGGGCCGACGACCAGAGCATCGAGTTCCCCTCGACCTCGCATATCTCGATCGTCGACCAGTACGGCAATGCGCTGTCGATGACGACGACCATCGAGAACGGCTTTGGCTCGCGGCTGATGACCGACGGCTTCCTGCTGAACAATGAGCTGACCGACTTCTCTTTCCAGTCGCATTCGGCGGGTGTGCCCATCGCCAACCGGGTCGAGCCGGGCAAGCGTCCGCGCTCTTCCATGGCGCCGACCATCGTGCGGCAGGACGGCGCGCCGGTGTTGGTGATCGGCTCGCCCGGCGGGTCGCGCATCATCGGCTATGTCGCGCAGGCCATCGTGGCGCATGTCGACTGGGGCATGGACGTGCAGCAGGCCGTGGCCATGCCGCATGCGGTGAACCGCTTCGGCACCTACGATCTGGAGGAAGGCACCCCCATGGCCGAGATGCAGGGCGCGCTGGAAGAGATGGGCTTCGAGGTTTCGGTCCGCGACCTGACCTCGGGTCTGCACGCCATCTCCATCGGCGAGGACGGGCTGAAGGGCGGCGCCGACCCGCGCCGCGAGGGCATCGCGCTGGGAGAGTAGGCGCGTTTCGACGCATGGACAGGCGGGGTGGGGTCGGGTCTTCAGGGCGCAAGCCGGATAGGAGACCCGACCATGACCCAATGCGCCCTGTGCAAGGCCGAAGACACGCAGCCCGTCACGGTTGGCCCCAAGGACGATGAAGTCGCGCTATGCGCCATCTGTGCGGCGGGCGTCTCCGAAGGGCCGACGGACGCGCCGCACTGGCAGTGCCTGAACGAGGCGATCTGGAGCACGGAACCCGCAGTGCAGGTCCTGGCCTGGCGCCTGCTGACCGCGCTGGACGCGGCCTGGGCGAACGACCTGCTGGACATCGCCTACCTGGAGCCCGAGGTGCTGGAATGGGCGCAGGCGGGTCAGCCCACCGGCGATGCCGTCGTGCATCGCGACTGCAACGGCACGGTGCTGCAGAACGGCGATTCAGTGACGCTGATCAAGGCCCTGCCGGTCAAGGGCGCCGGGTTCACCGCCAAGCAGGGCACCGCCGTGCGGAAGATCTCGCTGGAACCGGACAATGCCGAGCATATCTCGGGCCGGGTCGAGGGGCAGCGCATCGTCATCCTGACGAAGTTCGTCAAGAAGTCCTGACCAAGATCGGGCCGAAATGAAAACGCCGGGGTCATGGCCCCGGCGTTCCGCTTAGAGTTCCTTGTAGGAAATCTCGCGCTTGTCGGCGCCCGCACCGACCTTGGCGCGGCGCACGATCAGGCGGTTGAGCGCCTGGATATAGGCCCTGACCGACGCCACCACCGTGTCGGTATCCGCCGACTGGCCGGTGGCGATCACGCCCTCCTCTTCCAGCCGCACGGACACCGTCGCCTGCGCGTCCGTTCCCTCGGTCACCGCGCTGACCTGATACAGCTGAAGCCGCGCCTTGTTCGGGTGCAGCTCGCGCACCGCCTTGAACGAGGCATCGACCGGCCCGTCGCCCTCGGAGGTGGCGGTCAGGTCCTGCCCCTCGATCTCCAGCTCGATCTCGGCCTTCGCCGGTCCGCCGGTGCCGCAGGTGACAGAGAGGTTCACGAGGCTGATCGCATCCGCGCCCTCGGTCGTGGCCGAGACCAGCGCCAGCACGTCGTCGTCGAAGACCTCTTTCTTGCGGTCGGCCAGATCCTTGAAGCGGACGAAGATGTCCTTCAGCTGGTTGTCGCCCACCTCGGTGCCCAGATCCTTCAGCTTGGCGCGCAGCGCGGCCCGGCCCGAGTGCTTGCCGAGCGGCAGCGAGGTGCCGGAAAGACCCACGTCCTCGGGGCGCATGATCTCGAAGGTCTCGGCATTCTTGAGCATGCCGTCCTGGTGGATGCCGCTTTCATGCGCGAAGGCGTTCTTGCCGACGATGGCCTTGTTGGGCTGCACGATGAAGCCGGAAACCGTCGCGACGCGGCGCGAGATATGCATGATCTTCCTGGTGTCGATCCCGGTGGAGAAGGGCATGATGTCGTTGCGCACGCGCATCGCCATGACCACCTCCTCCAGCGCGGTATTGCCCGCGCGCTCTCCCAACCCGTTGATCGTGCATTCGATCTGCCGCGCACCGGCCTCGACCGCCGCGAGGCTGTTGGCCGTCGCCATGCCAAGGTCGTTGTGGCAATGGGTGGCAAAGACCACCTCGTCGGCGCCGGGAACCGTCTCGATCAGGCGGCGGATCAGGTCGGCAGACTCGCGCGGGGCGGTGTAGCCCACGGTGTCGGGAATGTTGATCGTCGTTGCGCCCGCCTTGATGGCGATCTCGATCACCCGGCAGAGGTAATCCCACTCGGTCCGCGTGGCATCCATCGGCGACCACTGCACGTTGTCGGTCAGGTTGCGGGCATGGGTCACGGTCTGCTCGATCCGCTCGGCCATCTCGTCCTGTGTCAGGTTCGGAATGGCGCGGTGCAGCGGCGAGGTGCCGATGAAGGTGTGGATACGGGGCCGCTCGGCATGCTTCACCGCTTCCCAGCAGCGATCGATGTCGGGCAGCTGCGCCCGCGCCAGCCCGCAGATCACCGATTGCTTCGAGCGTTCGGCGATCTCCTTCACGGCGCGGAAATCGCCCTCGGAGGCGATCGGGAAACCCGCCTCGATGATGTCGACACCCATGTCGTCGAGCAGCTCGGCAATCTCGAGCTTCTCGTCATGGGTCATGGTGGCGCCGGGGCTTTGTTCGCCGTCGCGGAGGGTGGTGTCAAAGATCAACACGCGGTTCTTGTCTTGGTCGGTCATCTTGTCTCTTCCCTGTCAGATTCGCGGTTTCATCGAGGCTTCGCGGTCGCTGTCGCCCGAATTGGGCTCGCCCTTGGGCTCGATCAGCATCACGGTCACCTCCGTCTCGGCGCGGGGCCGGTGTACGACGCCCCGGGGCACCACCACAAGCTCGCCCGCGCGCACGGTCTGCGGGGCAGCGTCCTGATACTCCATCACCATCTCGCCCGAGAGGACGAGGAAGAAGTCGTCGGTACTGTCGTGCTTGTGAAAGGGGTATTCGCCCTGGATCTTCACGACCATCACGTCGTTGTCGTTGTAATCGGCGATGACATGCGGGTCCCAGTGGGACGAGACCATCGCCAGCTTTTCAGCCAGTTGAACGGATTTCATGGGGTCCTAACCTTGGATATGCGGGTGTGACGGCGCGGCACGCTTACCTCTGAGCACGCGCGCCGAGACTGGCCGCGCTCAGAGGCCGGTTAGGAGCAGGTCGATGCCACGCGCAAACGGCGCCGGAAGGCGCGCGGGGTCTGCGATATGGTGGATCATCGACATGGGCGCCACTATAGACCGCATTCGTTAAATGAAAACCCGTGAAATCACGCCGACGCGATTGCGCCCCGCTTTGAGAAGCGCGCGCCATGGGGCATAGTGGCGTGAGGCTGGAAAAAACAGGGCAGACCCGATGATCCGCACATGGCTGGCCGCTGGCGCGCTGGCGCTTTCCGCTTACCCCGCAGGGGCAGAGCGTGACGCGGCGCGCGTCTATATCTTCGGCAATTCGCTGGTGAACCACCTGTCAGAGCAGTCCGCGCAGACCAGCGTGCCCTACTGGCTGGGCCAGATGGCGCAGGCCGGGGCGCGCGGGCTGGCGCTGGACGGCGAATGGGGCTTTCTGCGCGATTTCGCCGACAGCCTGCCGCCGGTGCCGAACTGGTCCTTCCCGGCTGTGCAGGGGGCGTGGTCCTCGGGCGATTTCGGCAGCGCCGATTTCGACGCGGTGATCGTGACGCCCGCGAATTTCATCCAGTACCAGCTGCCCGACGTGCCCTATGACGGCGACAACCCCTCGGGCGAAAGCCCCTTCGGCGCGACGCTGCGGCTGTTCGACTGGGTGCATGAGGCCGAACCCGGCGCGCGGCTTTTCGTCTACGAGGGCTGGTCCGAGATCGGCACCGTGACCGGCGGCTTCCCGCCCTCGCCCGAGGCCGCCCGCCGCTATCAGAACCACAACGCGGGCGACTACCACCTGTGGTACACCGACCTCATCGACCGTCTGAACACCGCCCGCCCCGACCGCAGCGTAACGCTGATCCCCGTGGCCTCGGCGCTGGCCGACCTCTTGGGCGAGGGCGGGCTACTTCAGGACATGCCTGCCGGGGCGCTCTATACCGACGCCGATGGCCACGGCACGCCGACGCTCTACCTGCTGGCGGCCATGGCGGTCTGGCCGCATCTCTACGAAACGCCGCCGCCCGAAGGCTTCACCCCGCCCGCCACCCTGCACCCGCTGCTGATCGAGCACTACGCCGAGATCGCCGCCGCGCTCTGGCAGGCCACGCCCGCCCCCGCCCCGGAGCGCGCCGAGGCCGAGGCCGCGCCGGATACTCCCGAAACCGCCGCCGAGCCCCTGCCCGAACGCCAGCCCGTCGCCCTGCCGCCGCCGGGCCTGCGCCCCGAAGGGGTGCCCGCGCTGGGGATGGGGCTGAACGGGCTGGCGGACTGGTCCACCCAGCACCCCTTCCTGAACCTGATGAAGACCGCCCGCCCATGGGTCGGCCATGCGGATGGCCAGTGGGGCGCGGTCTCGACCGAGGCGTTGCGCGCCGGCGGCCACCTGTCCGAGGACGGCTGGCCCCTGTCGCTGCCCGAAGGCGTCACGGCGCTGGAAGCCGTGCTGCTGACCGACCAGCCCGAAGAGGCCGAGTTCCTGCGCGGCGACTACGTGCTGACCTATAGCGGCAAGGGTGACCTGTCCCTGACCGGGCGCGCCCGCCGCATCCGCCCGGAACCGGGCCGCATCACCTTCAGTTACGACCCGGGCGAGGGCCTCGTCGGCGTGAAACTGACCGCCACCGATGCCGCCGACCCGATCCGCGACATCGCCATCGTCCGGCAGGAGATGCTGCCGCTGCACGAGGCGGGTGCGCTCTTCAACCCGCTCTGGCTGGAGCGGGTGCAGGACTTCCGCTCGGTCCGCTTCATGGACTGGATGATGACCAACGGCTCGCCGATCCAGACCTGGGCGGACCGCCCGCGCCTGACCGATGCCACATGGACCGAATGGGGCGTCCCGCCCGAGGTGATGATCCGGCTGGCCAACCAGATCGGCGCCGACCCGTGGTTCACCATGCCGCACATGGCCGACGACGACTATATCCGCCGCTTCGCCGGGATGGTCGCCGAAGGGCTGGACCCGCGCCTGAAGGCCTATGTCGAATATTCCAACGAGGTCTGGAACCGCATCTTCCCGCAATCCGTCTGGGCCAACGATCAGGCGACAGCTCTCTGGGGCACATCGGAAACCGGCTGGGCACAGTTCTACGCAATGCGCGCCGCGCAGGTCATGGACCTCTGGTCCGAGGCCTTCGAGGACGACAGCCGCCTGATCCGCGTGGTCGCCACCCACACCGGCTGGCCCGGGCTGGAAGAGACGATCCTGCAGGCCCCGCTGGCCTACCTGAAGCTGGGACACCTGCCCGCCGACAGCTTCGACGCCTACGCAGTGACCGGCTATTTCGGCTACGAGATGGGCGGCGAGGACATGGCGCAGCGCATGAACGCCTGGCTCGACCGCTCCGAAGAGGCGGCGACGGCAAAGGGCGAGGCGCAGGGCCTGCGCCGCGTCGCCCTGCGCGAATTCGTCAAGGACACCCGCTTCGACGCCGCCATCGCCCCGGTGACGCTGGCGCTGCAGGAAGGCTCGCTGCGGCAACTGGTCGAGGAGGTCTTTCCCTACCACGCAGACGCGGCGGACAAGGCCGGTCTGCGGCTGGTGATGTACGAGGGCGGCACCCATGTCACCGCCCACGGCGCGCAGGTCGACGACGAACGCCTGACCGATTTCTTCACCGCCTTCAACTACAGCCCCGAGATGGCGAAGCTCTACGAGCTCCTGCTGGCGGGCTGGACGGCCAGCGGCGGCACGCTGTTCAACGCCTTCGTGGATGTGGCCCCCGCCTCGAAATGGGGCTCCTGGGGGGCGCTGCGGCATCTCGACGACGCCAACCCGCGCTGGGACATGCTGACCGCCTTCAACGCCTCCGGCCCCAACGGCTGGGAAGCGCGCGACGCGCAGGCCTTCGCCAATGGCGTGACGGCGGTCGCGGGCAACGGCGCCCAGCGGCTCGAGGGCACCCCGGAAGAGGACGTGCTGCTCGGCGGAGCCGGCGACGACGTGCTGGTCTCGGGCGGCGGCGCCGACGTGCTGGGCGGCGGCGCGGGCAATGACCGCGCCATCCTGCCCGGCCTGCGCGCCGACTACAGCGTCACCCGCGCCGAAGGCCGCCTTCTGGCCACCGGCCCGGACGGCACGGTGATCCTGCACTCCATCGAGACCCTGGAATTCTCGGACGGCCAGAGCCTGGCGGCAGAGGATCTCTGACCGCCGCAGCACCTCCCCGCATCACAGCCCGCCCCCGACAGCACCCCGGCGCGCGCCCTCGCAGCCCCCGGTCTTCTTCTGTCCCGAAGTATCCCGGGGGAGCGTAGCGGGGGCAGAGCCCCGTCAACGCCCGCCAAGCCAAGCCGCGCCCGGCAGGGACACCACAAGGCGCCAGGGGACAAGCAAGACCTCGCGGACCACAGCCTACCGGTCCGCACCCAGCCAAGGGCCCCATACCCGCCCCGCCAGCCCGCTCCGGGATGGCTCAGGCCGACGGCGCCCCGCCCGCATCCTTCAGCCGCGCAATCTCGTCCGCCAGGACCTCGGCCCCCAGCGAGGCGCGGAAATGCGCCTCGACATGGGCGCGGCCCTCGACCGACAGGCGCATCAGCGCGTCCGGGTCACCCGCCAGCGTGCGGATCGTGCGCGCCAGCTGCCCGGGGTTCTTGGGTTCCACCAGGTAGCCCGTCGAGCCGTCCGAGATCAGCTCACGCACGCCGCCCGCATCGGTGCCGATGGTCGGCACACCCATGGACATCGCCTCCATGTAGGCCACGCCCAGCGGTTCGTGCCACGAGGCCAGCACGAACAGATGCGCCTCTTCCAGCTTGGCCCGCACGGCGCCGGAATCGATGGCGCCGAGCAGCTTGACGTGATCCTGCAGGCGCAGCTTCTTCAGCTGCTCTTCCAGGTCCTTGCGGAAACCGTCGCCGCCCTGGTCGTCCTCTCCGGCGATCTCGACGCGGATGTCGACGCCCTGGTCCAGCAACTGCCGCGCCGCGGTCATCAGGTCCTGATGGCCCTTCACCACGTTCAGCCGCCCGCAGGAAAAGATCCGCAGGGGCCGCCCGTGCTCCGGCGGCGCATAGGGGGTCGTGCGCTCCAGCACCGCCGTGTCCACCCCCATGGGCCGCACGATCAGGCGTTCGGGCAGGTCCTCGGGGGGCAGGGTCTGGTGCACCTCCTCCAGCAGGCGCTGCGTGATGATCGTGGCAAAGCGCGCCTCCCGCCACTTCAGCCGCTGCCCGGAGCCGTAGTCCGACAGCGGCCCGTGCAGGGTCAGCGAATAGCCCGGGCCGCCCATGTGATGGGCCAGCATGGCGATCAGCGCCGCCCGCCCGCAGGAATGCGCATGCACGTGATCCAACCGGTGCCGCACCGCCTGTGCCCGCAGCAGGTCGGCGGCAGCCAGGGACAGCGCCACATCCTTCATCACCGCCGGCCCGGCCCGCAGAAGCCGCGGCCACAGCGCCCGCGGCAGCCGCGCCGCGCCGGTCGCCATGTGCAGCGGATCGACCTTGCCAAGATAGGCGGTGCGCGCCATGGCCTGCGTCGACCAGTCATGCGCGATCAGCCCGGCAGGCGGCTTGCGCGTCGACAGGACCTTCACGGCATGGCCCATCCGCTCCAGCGCGAGGATCTCGCGCCAGAAGAAGATATGCGTCTGTCCCGGAAACTGCGGGACGATATATCCTATACGCAGGCCTTGCGTCACGGTGAATCCCTGGATGGCGGCAGCCCTGCCCTCCCAACGGCAGATATCCCGGAGTATTCTGCGGCTTTCCATGGTTTGGCCACAGTTGACGGGCATTCCGAAGGGATTGGGGGGCTGGATTTTTCGCAGGTGTGGCCCCATGGGTACGGGTTATGACACATGACACCGCGGCCGGGCCTGTTGCCCTGTCGATCATCCTTCCGGCAAGCAACGAGGCGGCGCTGATCGGCGACTGCCTCTCTGCCGTGCTGGCCTCGGACTGGCCCGGGTCGCTTGGCGCCGTGGAAACCCTCGTCATCGCCAATGGCTGCCACGATGCCACCGCCGAGCGCGCCCGCGCCCTGCAGCCCGCCTTTGCCGAACGCGGCTGGCCGCTGACGGTGCTGGACCGCGCCGAAGGCGGCAAGCTCGGCGCGCTCAATGCCGGCGACGCCCTGGCCAGCGGTCCGATCCGCGTCTACCTCGACGCCGACGTCACCGTTTCGCCGCCGCTGCTCCATCAACTGGCCCTGGCCCTCTCCCCGGACACCCCCCTCTACGCCAGCGGCTCGGTCCGGATCACCGCGCAGGGCGCCGCCAGCCGCGCCTATGCCCGCTTCTGGCGCCACGTCCCCTTCATGGTAAACGGCGTGCCGGGCTGCGGCCTCTTCGCCGTCAACGCCAGGGGCCGCGCGCGCTGGGGCGCCTTCCCCGACATCATCTCGGACGACACCTTTGTCCGCCTCAGCTTCGCCCCCCGGGAACGCCGCAAAGTCCCCGCCCCCTACCGCTGGCCCATCGCCGAGGGGCTGGCCGCCCTGATCCGCGTGCGCCGCAGGCAGGACGCCGGGGTCCGGCAGATCGAACGCGAGCACCCGGCGCTGCTGGCCAACGACGACAAGCCGCCCTTTCCGACCACCAGGAAACTCGCCCTCGCCCTGCGCGATCCGCTGGCCTTTGCCACCTACACCGCCGTGGCGCTGGCGGTGAAACTCTCGCCCCAAAGCGACCAAAGCTGGACCCGCAGCCGATGAGCGACCCACGCCCCCCCTTCGCGCCGCCCCCGGGCTTCTTCTTGGTAAAAATACCTCTGCGCGGCGCCGGCCCCGCCGCACAACGCCCGGGGCGCAGATGACCCTTCTCGCCCGCCTGCAAGGCGCCTCGCTGGGCGCCCGCGTCATGCGCTCGTCGCTGTTCACCCTGGGCGGCTTCGGCGCCAATCAGGTGATCCGGCTGGCCTCGAACCTGATCCTGACGCGGCTGCTCTTCCCCGAGGCCTTCGGCCTCATGGCGCTGGTCACCGTCTTCCTCGTGGGCCTCGGCCAGTTCAGCGACGTCGGCGTGACCCCGGCCATCCTGCAATCGAAGCGCGGCGACGACCAGAGCTTCCTGGACACCGCCTGGACGATACAGGTGGCGCGCGGGGTCGGGCTGTGGTTCGTGGCCGGCGCCTGCGCCTGGCCCATGGCCTGGGCCTACAACGAACCGGTCCTGGCGCAGATGCTGCCCGTCGCGGCGCTGGTTCTGGTCATCAACGGCTTCAGGCCCACGCGCATGGTGACGGCCAACCGGCACCTGATGCTGGGCCGCGTGACCCTGCTGGACATCGGCACGCAGGTCGGCGGCGTCGTGACCGCCGTCGTGCTGGCCTGGTGGATGCAATCGGTCTGGGCGCTGGTGATCTCGGGCATCGTCGGCGCCGCGCTCGAGGTCCTGCTCAACAGCCGCTTCCTGCCCGGCCCCGCCAACCGCCTGCACTGGGAACGCGCCGCGGCGCAAGAGCTGATCGGCTTCGGCAAATGGGTCTTCCTCGCCACGGTCTGCGGCTTTGTCTTCAGCCAGGCCGACAAGATCCTGATCGGCCGTTTCGCGCCGCTCGATCTCTTCGGGGTCTACAATATCGGCTATTTCTGGGCCTCCTTCCCGATGATGCTGGGCAGCATGCTGGTGCTGAAGATCCTGATCCCGATCTACCGCGAACGCCCCCCCGCCGAGAGCCGCGCCAACTTCCTGAAGCTGCGCCAGATGCGCCTGGGCGTGACCGGCCTGCTGCTGGGCTTCACCGGCCTCTTCGCCCTGGGCAGCAGCTGGATCGTCCATACGCTCTATGACGGGCGCTATCATCAGGCCGGGGCCATGGCGGTGCTGCTGGCCTGCATGCAGATGCCGCAGATCATCGTGCAGACCTACGACCAGGCGGCGCTGGCGGCAGGCGATTCGCGCCGCTTCTTCGTGCTGGCGCTGGTGCGCGCGACGCTGATGGTGCTCTGCATCCTCGCCGGCATCCAGGCCGCCGGGCTGGTGGGCGCGATCCTCGGAATCGGCGCCGCCTATCTATTGGCCTACCCGGTCGTGGTCTGGCTGGCCCGCCGCATGGGCGCCTGGGACCCGATGCACGACATCGCCTATGGGCTGGTTGCGGCGCTGCTGGCCCTGGCTGCGATCCGGTTGAACTGGGACGACATAGCCGCCCTGAGCGAGAGCTTCCCCTGAATCGTGACCGGGTATTCCCGTCTCGCGTTCAGGCAGAAGCGCATGAACAGGCCCTATTTCCGATTCCGCAATAATTCGGGTATACTGCCCGAGTGTTGGGAAACACGAAACAAGTGTCGGAAAAAGCCGGAGAAATACGGCTTTTTTTCGGGGAGTACCTAAAAAACGCCGTATTCCCCACTCATTTCCGAATGAGGGTGGCGGCGTCTTACGTGGGGTAGGGGAAACATGACAGACGCAGCGGATATCGGCGAGAACGACATCGCCATCGTCGGTATGGCGGCGCATCTGCCGGGGGCCGAAGACATCGGCGCCTACTGGCGGAACCTGCGTGACGGCGTCTCCTCGATCCGCAGGCTGACAGAGGCCGAGCTGCGCGAGGCCGGCGAAGACCCCGGCCTGATGCGCCACCGCGATTACGTGCCCTTCGCCGCCCCCCTCGACGGGTTCGAGATGTTCGATGCCGACTTCTTCGGGTTCTCGCCCAAGGAGGCGGCGATCATGGACCCCCAGCACCGGCAGTTCCTGGAAACCGCCTGGGAGGCGCTGGAGACGGCGGGCCATGTGCCCGAGAATTTCCCCGGTCAGGTCGGCGTCTTCGCGGGCTGCGGGATGGGGTCGTATTTCTACTTCAACGTCTGCTCGAACCCGGATCTGGTCGAGAACACCGGCATGTTCCTGCTGCGCCACACCGGCAACGACAAGGACTTCATGACCACGCGGCTGAGCCATGTGCTGAACCTGCACGGGCCGTCGATCAACCTGCAAACCGCCTGCTCGACCTCGCTGGTGGCGACGCATTACGCCGCGCAGGCGCTGCTGAACGGCGAATGCGACATGGCCATCGCGGGCGGCGTGACCATCGAGCTGCCGCAGGGGCGCGGCTATCTCTACAAGGAAAACGAGATCCTCTCGCCCGACGGCGCCTGCCACGCCTTCGACCACCGCGCGCAGGGCACGGTCTTCGGATCCGGCGCGGGGGTCGTGGTGCTGCGGCGGCTGGCCGATGCGGTGGCCGACGGCGACCACATCTGGGCGGTCATCAAGGGCAGCGCCGTGAACAACGACGGCGCGCAGAAGGCGGGCTACCTCGCGCCCTCGGTCGAGGGGCAGGCGGATGCGGTGGCCGAGGCGCAGAGCATGGCGGGGGTGACGGCGGATACCGTCGATTACGTCGAGTGCCACGGCACCGGCACCTACCTTGGCGACCCCATCGAGGTGGCGGCGCTGACGCAGGCCTTTGCCGAGACCTCGGACGCCCTGGGTCACTGCCGCATCGGTTCCGTCAAGACCAATATCGGCCATCTGGATACGGCGGCGGGCGTGGCCTCGCTGATCAAGGCCAGCCTCGCGCTGCACCACCGCCAGATGCCGCCCTCGCTGGGCTTTGAGGCGCCGAACCCCGCCATCGACTTCGAGACCTCGCCCTTTCGCGTCAACGACCGGCTGACCGCCTGGGAGCGCGGCGCCCATCCGCGCCGCGCCGGGGTGAACTCGCTGGGGGTCGGCGGCACCAATGCACATGTGGTGCTGGAAGAGGCGCCCGAGCGCGACGCGCCCGCCGAAAGCGACTGGCCGTTCCAGATCCTCACCGTCTCGGGGCGGTCCAAGGCGGCGCTGGATGCCAATGCGGCGCGGCTGGCCGCGCATCTGCGCGCCCATCCGGGGCAATCGCTTGCGGATGTGGCCTGGACGCTGAAAGAGGGCCGCCGCGCCTTCGAGAAACGCCGCATCGTGGTGGCTGAAACGCCTGAGCAGGCCGCCCGCCTGCTGGAGGGCGCCGAGCCGCGCCGGATGCACGACCATACGGCGCTGGACCGGCCCGAGGTGGTCTTCATGTTCCCCGGCGGCGGCGCGCAATACGCCGGCATGGCGCGCGACCTTTACGAGACAGAGCCGGTCTTCGCCGAGTGGATGGACCGGGGGCTGGCGCATCTCGAAACGCTGACCGGGGCACCCGGCGGCGATGGCGCTGAAGGTATTTTGACCAAGAAGAAGCCAGGGGTCCGGGCGCTTTGGCTGCCCGAGCGCGGGGATGGGGCGGCGGCGGACAAGGCGCTGCTGAAGCCCTCGCTGCAACTGCCGCTGATCATGATCACCGAGGTCGCCCTGGCCCGGCTGTGGATGAGCTGGGGCCTGGAGCCGGTGGCCCTGACCGGCCATTCCATGGGCGAGAACACCGCCGCCTGCATCGCGGGCGTGATGAGCTTCGAGGATTGCATCGGGCTGGTGCACCTGCGCGGCGCGCTCTTCGACGAGGTGCCGGAGGGCGGGATGCTGTCGGTTGCCCTGCCCGCAGAGGAGCTGCGGCCGCTTCTGGGCGAGGCGCTGGACCTTGGCGCCGTGAACGCGCCGGGGTTGTCGGTGGCCTCCGGCCCGCAGGCGGATCTGGATGCGCTGGAGGAACGGCTGAGGGTGCAGGAGGTGGAGTGCCGCCGCATCGGCATCGACATCGCCGCGCACAGCCGGATGCTGGCGCCGATCCTCGAGCGCTTCCGCGCCTACCTGCGCGCGATCCCGCTGCATGCGCCGCAGATCCCGCTGACCTCGAACCTGCACGGGCGCGCGATGACGGCGGAAGAGGCGCAGAGCCCCGACTACTGGGTCGATCACCTGCGCGGCACGGTCCTGTTCGCCGATTGCCTGGGCGCTCTGGCCGGGGAGAACCGCGTCTTTCTGGAGGTCGGGCCGGGCAAGGCGCTGACCTCGCTGGCGCGCCAGCATGGCCAGACCAACGCCAATGCGGTGCTGTCGTCGCTGCGTCACCCCGATGAGGCGGTGGCCGACGACGTTCATATGTTCGAGGTGCTGGGCCGGCTCTGGGCCCTGGGCGTGGACATCGACTGGGGGCAGGTCTGGGGCGAGGCGCCGCGCCACCGCGTGCCGCTGCCGACCTATGCCTTCCAGCGCAGCCCCTATTTCATTGCCCCCGGCGAGGCGGCGACCGAGGCGGCGCCGCAATACCTGATGCGCAGCGACGAGATCGGGGGCTGGGGCTGGGCGCCGGTCTGGCGACCGCGCGGCGCGCCGGTCGAGGTCGATGTGGTCGACGGGCTGGAGGAGGCCGCGCCGCAGGTCTGGCTGGTCTTCCTGGACGACGCCGGGATCGGCGCCCGGCTGGTCGAGCGCCTGCGCGGCGCCGGGCAGGCGGTGATCGACGTCCGGGCGGGCGATGCCTTTGCCCGGACGGCAGAGCATTCCTACCTGCTGGCGCCGGAACGCGGGCGCGAGGGCTATGACCTGCTGATGCAGGATCTGTCGCAGCGCGGCCTTGTCCCCACCCGGATCGCGCATCTCTGGCTGCTGACCGCGGACGAGGGCCACCGGCCCGGGTCCTCCTTCCTGCACCGGGTGCAGGAGCAGGGCTTTTACGCGCTGCTGTTCCTTGCGCAGGCGCTGGAGGCGGAGAGCATTCCGCGACCGCTGCACATCTCGGTGGTCACCAACGGTGCGGCCCGGCTGCGGGACGAGGCGCTGCCCTACCCGTCCAAGGCGACGCTGGCGGGACCGGCGCGGGTGATCCCGCGCGAGCTGCCGGGCGTGACGGTCGGCACGCTGGACCTGACCCTGCCGGTCACGGCGGAACCCTCGTTCCTTGGGGCCGCCAGGGCGCGTGCCGCGCAGGCGCAGGCCATGGATGCGCTGACCGGCCGGGTGCTCGAAGAGCTGCTGTCCGAACCCGGCAACCGGATCGCGGCGCTGCGCGGCGACCGCCGCTTCGAATGCGCGATGAAGCCGCGCGCCCTGCCCGAGGCCGCCGAGCTGCCCGAAGGCGGCACCGTCCTGCTGACCGGCGGCTTTGGCGGCGTCGGGCTGACGCTGGCGCGGGCCATGGCGCGGCGCGGCACGAACCTTGTCCTGCTGGCGCGCAGGGCCCTGCCCGATCGCGCCGACTGGGCCGACTACCTCGCCCGCCATGCCCCGCAGGACAGCACCGCCCGCCGCATCCGCGCCGTCGAGGCGCTGGAGGCCGAGGGCGCCGAGGTCCTGACCCTGGCCGCCGATGTCTGCAACACCGGCCAGATGCAGGCCTCGCGGGCCGAGGCCGAGGCGCGCTTTGGCCGCATCACCGGGGTCATCCACGGCGCCGGGATCATCGACGACGCGCCGCTGCTGGCCAAGACCCCCGCCAGCATCGAGGATGTCTTTACCCCCAAGATCCACGGCACGCTGGTCCTGGAAGAGGTCTTCCCCGACGGCGATCTGGACTGGATGGCGCTGTTCGCCTCTTCCTCCACCGTCACCGCGCCGGTGGGGCAGGTCGATTACGTCGCCGCGAACGAGTTCCTGAACGCCTATGCGCAGGGGCGGCAGGGCAGGACCCGCGTCACCGCGATCAACTGGGGCATCTGGGCAGAGGTCGGCATGGCCGCCGAGGCCGTGGCCGCGCGCACCGGCGACATCGCCCCGGCGCCGGTGCAGGAGGTGGCGCTGCCGCTGCTGGACACCGCCAGCTTCGACAATCACGGCAACCGGGTCTTCGACACAACGCTGGGGCAGGACGACTGGATCATCGACGAACACCGCACCCGCGACGGCGACGCCCTGCTGCCCGGCACCGGCTACCTGACGCTGGCCGCCCATGCGCTGAGCGCCCACCACGAGGACGGCCCCTTCGAGATCCGCGACCTTGCCTTCCTGCGCCCCCTGCGGGTGGCCGAGGGCGGCGCCCGCCAGATGCGCACGCGGCTGGTGCGAAGCGACTCGGGCTATCGCTTCGAGGTGCTGGCCGATGCCACGCTGAACGGTCGCAAGGGCCGCGCGCCCATTGCCGAGGCTTCGCTGTCGCTGCTGCCGATCCACCGCCCGGCGCCGCTGGACCTGTCCGAGATCCGCGCCCGCTGCAACGCCCGTGTCGAGGGCAACGGCGCCAAGCTGAGCGCCGCGCAAGAGGTGCTGCTGGGCTTCGGGCCGCGCTGGCGCGTGCTGGACCGCACCGCCCTTGGCAAGGGCGAGGGGATCGCCGACCTGTCGCTGCCCGCCGAGGCCGCCGGGGACAACTGCCTGTTGCACCCCGCGCTTCTGGACATCGCGACCGGCTGGGCGATGGAGCTGATCGACGGCTGGCAGCCCACGCATCTCTGGGCGCCGGTGCGTTATGCCTCGGTCCGGGTGCATGCGCCGCTGGGCGACAGCATCGTGTCCTGGGTCCGCAACGCCGCCCGCAACCGCGCCGATGCGGAAACCGCCAGCTTCGACGTCACGCTCTGTGCGCCGGACGGCACCGTGCTGGTCGAGGTCAAGGGTTTCACCATCCGCAAGCTGGCCAGCACCGACATCCTGCGCGCAACCCCGGCCCTGACAGCGGCCGAGGTCGAGGTCGACGGCAGCGATGCCACGCAGCCGCTGTCGCCCGCCGAAGAGCGTCTGGCCCACAACCTCAGCCAGGGCATCCGCCCGGAGGAAGGGCCAGAGGCCTTTGCCCGCGCCCTTGCCCTTGGCCTGCCGCAGGTCGTCGTCTCTTCGATGGATCTGGATGCGCTGACGCAGCAGGCCGGGGCCACCAGCGCCGAACGCGGCCCGGTGCAGACCTTCGACCGCCCGCAGCTCGACAGCGACTTCGTCGCCCCCGAGGGCGAGATCGAGACCCGGCTTGCCGGTTTCTGGCAAGAGCTTCTGGGCGTCGCGAACGTCGGTGCCGAGGACAGCTTTTTCGACCTTGGCGGCCACTCTCTGATCGCCGTGCGCCTCTTCGCCATGGTCAAGAAGGCCTTCAACGTCGATTTCCCGATCTCCATCCTGTTCGAGGCGCCGACGATCCGCGCCTGTGCCGCGCTGATCGAGGCGCAGACCGGGCCGCTGGACCAGCCCGGAGAGGCCCCGAAGGCGCCCGAGCGCCGCTTTACCCACCTTGTGCCGATGCATGACGGCGACGGCGGCGCGCGGCAGCCCTTCTTCCTGATCGCGGGCATGTTCGGCAACGTGCTGAACCTGCGCCATCTCGCGCATCTTCTGGGCGCCGACCGGCCCTTCTACGGGGTGCAGGCGCGCGGTCTTTACGGCGGCGAGGCGCCGCACCAGACCATCGAAGAGGCCGCCCGCGACTACATCGCCGAAATCCGGCAGGTGCAGGCGCAGGGGCCCTACATGCTGGGCGGCTTCTCGGGTGGCGGCATTTCCGCCTACGAGGTGGCGCGCCAGCTTGAAGCGGCGGGCGAAGAGGTCTCTCTGGTGGTGATGCTGGACACGCCGCTGCCGCAGCGCCGCCCGCTGACGCGCGGCGACCGGCTGGCGATCCAGTGGCAGCAGGCCCGCGCCAGGGGGCCGCTTTATCCCTTTGTCTGGGCGAAGAACCGCGTCGCCTGGGAAATCGCGAAACGCCGCCAGGCAGAGCCCACCGGCGCGGTTCACGGCTTCCACAACGCCGAGATCGAGGCCGCCTTCTACCGCGCCATCGCCGCCTATACCGTCGCCCCCTGGAGCGGTCGGCTGGTGCTGTACCGCCCGCCGCTGACGGGCAAGTGGACGGTCGGCGGCGGGCGTCTGGTCAGCTCCGAACGGGCCTATGTGACGCAGGACAACGACTGGGGGCTGGTGGCCCCGCAGGTCGAGGTGCACGAGGTGCCGGGCGATCACGACAGCATGGTGCTCGAACCGAACGTCCGTGTTCTGGCCGCCCTGATGGGTCGCGCCATCGAAGAGGCCGAGGCCTTCTCGGGCGGGCGCGACGACGTGGTGCCTTTCCGGGGGAGGGCGGCGGAATGACCCCGGCGCCTCGTATACTTGTTGTATCCCTGAACTTCCGCACCGCCGAGATGACCCTGCGCTCGGCAGCCTCGGCGCTGCGCGCGATGGAGGGGCTGAACGCAGAGCTGGTGATCGTGGACAACGACTCGGGCGACGGGTCGTTCGAGGCGATGCAGGCCCATGTCGCGGCGCAGGGCTGGCCGGTGCGGGTCATCGCCTCTGGCCACAACGGCGGCTTCGGCGCGGGCAACAACGTCGGCATACGCGCGGGCATGTCGGACGGCAGGGCGCCGGACTATGTATACATCCTGAATTCAGACGCCTTCCCGCGCCCCGACGCGCTGCGCCTGCTGGTCGATCACCTCGAAACCCACCCGCAGGCCGGGATTGCAGGCAGCTATATCGAAGGCGAGGACGGCGTGCCCCATGTCACCGCCTTCCGCTTCCCCTCGGTCTGGTCCGAACTGGAAGGCGCCGCGCGCTTCGGCCCGATCTCGCGGCTGCTGGCCAGGCACCGCGTGCCGCTGGAGATCCCCGAGACCACGCAGCGGGTCGACTGGCTGGCCGGCGCCTCCATGCTGATGCGGCACGAAATGCTGGAGCGCATCGGCCTCTTCGACGAGACCTTCTTTCTGTATTTCGAGGAAACCGACCTGTGCCGCCGGGCCGCGGCCGCGGGCTATGAAACGCATTACCTGCGCGACAGCGTGGTGGCGCATATCGGCTCTGTCTCGACCGGCATGAAGACCTGGTCGCGCATCCCCGGTTTCTGGCTGGACAGCCGCTGGCATTACTTTTCAAAGGCTTACGGAAAGGGCGGCGCCATTCTGGCAACCCTTGCCCATGTCACCGGCGGCGGGCTCTGGCGCCTGCGCAGGCTGGTGCAGGGCAAACCGCCCGCCGACCCCCCGCGCTTTTTGCGCGACATGATTGCACATGACATGCATGCAATGCTCCGGCCGCTGCCGGGAAAGCCGCAGGCGGTCCGGGCGGCGACGCGCCGGGCCGCGGGCAAGCTCTGAAGGATTAACGACATGGCATTTTCCTCGATCCTCATCGGCGACCAGTCCCTGCTGGTGCAATGCGCGGAACAGCTGCTGGCCCGGGGCAATGCGGTCTCTGCGGTTGTCACCCGCAACACCGACGTCGCGGGCTGGGCGCAGGCCCGGGGCCTGCGGGTCGAGGCGCCGGGCGCCGATCTTGGGGCACGGCTTGCGGGCCTGTCCTGCGACTGGCTGCTGTCGATCGCGAACCTGTCCATCATCCCCCGGGACGTGCTGGCCCTGCCCGCGAAGGGCGCGGTGAACTTCCACGACGGCCCGCTGCCGCGCCACGCCGGGCTGAACGCCCCGGTCTGGGCGCTGATCGAGGGCGAGACCCAGCACGGCATCACCTGGCACCTGATCGAGGGCGGCGTGGACGAGGGCGATATCCTGGTGTCGCGCGCCTTCGACATTGCCGCCAATGACACCGCGCTGACCCTGAACACCAAGGCCTACGAGGCGGCCATCGCCTCTTTCCCGGCGCTGCTGGACCAGCTGGAAGGCACGCTGCGCCGGGTGCCGCAGGACCTGTCC
Source organism: Ponticoccus sp. (in: a-proteobacteria) (assembly GCF_048381735.1). Lineage (NCBI taxonomy): Bacteria > Pseudomonadati > Pseudomonadota > Alphaproteobacteria > Rhodobacterales > Roseobacteraceae > Ponticoccus > Ponticoccus sp. (in: a-proteobacteria). The sequence continues at coordinate 515,490 of NZ_JBLXGL010000002.1, read as the reverse complement.
GCGCGCAGCTATCACGCCCTGACCGACCGGCCCGCGCAGCAGGGCGTGCTGGACCTCACCCGCCCGGCGGCGGATCTGGCGCGGCTGCTGCGCGCGCTGGATCACGGCCCCTACTGGAACCCGCTGGCGCGCGCGAAGCTGCGGACGGCGGGCGGGCTCTGGCTGGTCACGGGCGCCACGGAAACCGCCAGCCAGGCCGCGCCCGGCACCGTGCTGGAGACCTCTGAAACCGCGCTGACCGTCGCCTGCGGGGGCGGCGCGCTGCGGCTGTCGCTGGCGCGGATCTGCGGCGCCCCGGTCAGCGCCACCCAGGTCGCCTCGGTTGGGGACGTCCTGCCCACCGGCCCGCTGCTGCCCGAGGCCGAGATCGCCGCGATCGCCCGCCACGATGCGAGGCTGCGGCGCGCCTTCGCCACCTTCGACGCGGCCATGCTGCCCGGCCTGCGCGGCACGGGCAGCGGGATCGAGACGCGCCCGCTGCACCTGCCCGAGGGCTGCGACCGCGACGCGCTGACCGCGCTTTGGGCGCGGCGGATCACCGGCCAGTCCGCGCCGGACCTCGCCTTTGCCGACGATGCCGTCAGCCGCGCGGCGCAAAGCGGCCTCTGCCTGCCATGGACGCCGCGCCGCGCCAGCGAAAGCGGCCTGTCCGACAGCGCCGGGCCGGTCTTTGCCGATCTCTTCGCCCGCGACCCCGACCTCGACTGGCCCGAGACCCCGGCGCTTGGTATCGCAGAGGCGGCCCATGTGCCCGGCACCGCGCTGACGCTTCAGCGCACCGGCGCCCTGTCCTACGACACCGCCCGCATCGACCCGGCGCAGGCAGAGCTTCTGGCCGCCCGGCTGGAGCTTTGGGCCACAGCGCCCGACACCCCCCTGCCCAAGGCGGAACGGGCGCAGGTCCTCGACCTGTGGAACGCCACCGACACTGGCCACGATCGCGGGCTGACCATGCAGGCGGCCTTCGAGGCGCAGGTGGCCAGGACCCCCGACGCCGTGGCGCTGATCTTCGAGGACCAGCGCGTGACCTACGCCGACCTGAACGCCCGCGCCAACCGCGCCGCGCACCTGCTGCGCGAGATGGGCGTCGGTGCCGAGATCGTCGTCGGCCTGTGCTGCCGCCGCTCTGTCGACCTGATGGTGGGCGCGCTGGCGATCCTCAAGGCGGGCGGCGCCTACCTGCCGATGGACCCGGGCTACCCCGCCGACCGGCTGAAGCACTTCGTCGAGGACAGCGGCGCCCCGGTGATCGTCACGCAGGCGGGCGTGGCGCCGCAGCTGCCAGAGCATCAGGCCGCGCTTCTGGTGCTGGACGCGGAACCGCGGCTTGCCACCGCGCCGGACAGCAACCCCGCCCCTCTCAGCGGGCCGGAGAACCTTGCATACCTGATTTATACAAGCGGCTCGACCGGCAAGCCCAAGGGCGTGATGATCGAACACCGCAACGTGCTGAACTTCTACACCGGCATGGACGCGCATATCCCCGCGCAGGGCACATGGCTGGCGGTGACCTCGCTCAGCTTCGACATTTCCGTGCTGGAACTGTTCTGGACCACCGCGCGCGGGCTGACGGTGGTTCTGACCGGCGACGAGGATCGCGGGCTGATCTCGAAGGGGCCGATGCCCACCGGCGGCGCCGGGATTGAATACAGCCTGTATTATTGGGGCAACGACGATGGCAAGGGCCGCGACAAGTACCGCCTGCTGCTGGAAGGCGCGCAATTCGCCGACGAAAACGGCTTTGTCGCCGTTTGGACGCCCGAGCGGCATTTCCACGCCTTCGGCGGCCCCTATCCGAACCCCTCTGTCACCGGCGCCGCCGTCGCGGGTGTGACCAAGCGGATCGGCGTGCGCGGCGGCTCCGTCGTGGCCCCCCTGCACCACCCGGCGCGGATCGCCGAGGAATGGGCGGTGATCGACAACCTGACGAACGGGCGCGCGGGCATGGCCATCGCCTCTGGCTGGCAGCCGGACGATTTCGTCCTGCGCCCCGAGAACACGCCACCCGCCAACAAGCCCGCGATGATGGAAAGCATCGAGACCGTGCGCAAGCTGTGGCGCGGCGAGGCGGTGGCCTTTCCCCGCAAGGACGGCACGCTGCACGAGGTGGTGACGCAGCCGCGCCCCGTCTCCAAGGAGCTGCCGGTCTGGGTCACCACCGCCGGCAACCCCGAGACATGGCGCGAGGCCGGGCGCGCCGGCTGCAACGTGCTGACGCACCTTCTGGGCCAGTCCGTCGACGAGGTCGGCGGCAAGATCGCGCTGTACCACGAGGCCCTGCGCGAGGCGGGGCACGACCCGGCCAATTTCAGCGTCACGCTGATGTTGCACACCTTCCTGTCGGACAGCCGCGACCACGCGCGCGAGATCGCCCGCGAGCCGATGAAGGACTACCTGCGCTCTGCCGCCGGTCTGATCAAGCAATACGCCTGGGCCTTTCCCGCCTTCAAGCGGCCCGAGGGGGTGTCGAACGCCTTCGACCTGCAACTCGACGGGCTGGAACCCGAGGAACTGGACGCCATCCTCGACTTCGCCTTCGAACGGTATTTCACCGACAGTGGGCTGTTCGGCACGGTCGAGGATGCGCTGGCGCGGACCGACGACCTGAAGCGCATCGGCGTGACGGAAATCGCCTGCCTGATCGACTACGGCATCGACCGCGAGACGGTGCTGGAGGGGCTGAAGCCGCTGGCGCAGGTGGTCAAGGCCGCGAAGGCCGCGCCAGAGCTTGCGGCGGACGACTTCTCTATCGCCGCGCAGGTCGTGCGGCACGGGGTGACCCATCTGCAATGCACCCCCTCGATGGCGCGGATGATCGCCATGAACGACGAGGCGCGCTTTGCCCTGCGTGGTGTGCAACATGTATACGTCGGCGGCGAACCCCTGCCCGGTGCGCTGGTGGACGAGTTCCGGGGCCTGACCGGCGCCACCCTGACCAATATGTACGGCCCGACCGAAACCACGATCTGGTCCTCGGTCGAGCCGGTCACGGGCGGCGAGGCGGTGGTCAATATCGGCCAGCCGCTTGCGAACCAAAGGCTTTACGTGCTGGACGACGACCGCCAGCCGGTCGGGGTCGGCATGGAGGGCGAGCTTTGGATCGGCGGCGAGGGCGTCACCCGCGGCTACTGGAACCGTCCCGACCTGACCGCGGACCGCTTCACCGACAACCCGTTCCACGCCGGGCGGATGTACGGGACGGGCGATCTGGTCCGCCGCCGCGCCGATGGCCGCATCGACTTTGTCGGGCGGGTCGACGGCCAGATCAAGCTGCGCGGTCACCGGATCGAGCTGGGCGAGATCGAGGCCGCGCTGGAGGCGGTGCCGGGTGTGACCCAGGCCGTGGTGGTCCCGCGCGAGGATCAGCCCGGCGACCTGCGGCTGGTCGGCTATTATACAGGCGGTATGCAGGACGAACCGACGCTGCGCGCCACCCTCTCCGAGACCCTGCCGGCCATCATGGTGCCCGCCCGCTTCGTCGCGCTGGACGCCTTTCCGCTGACCCCGAACAAGAAGGTGGACCGCAAGGCCCTGCCCGCCCCCGCCGCGCGCAGGGTCGAGGCCCCGGCGCCCCGGCGCGAAGCGGCGGCCACCGCCGCCCCGGCCCGGCCCGGCAAACCCGCGAAATCCGTCGAACAGGCGGTGGCGCGGATCTGGACCTCTGTGCTTGGCGTTTCGGAAATCGGGCCGCGCGACAGTTTCTTCGACCTCGGCGGGCATTCCCTGCTGGCGGTGCAGGCGCATCGCGCCCTGCGCGACGAGCTGGGCGCAAAGCAGCTGTCGATCACCGACATCTTCCGCTTCCCGGTGCTTTCGGACCTTGCCGAGCGGGTCTCGCAGCTGGTCGACGGCCTGCCTGCCCCGCACCCCGCACAGGCCCCTGCCGCAGCGCCCGAGCGCGCGCAGTCGCGCAGCGATGCCATGGCGCGGCGCCGCGAGATGCGGGCCCGCCGCCGCGCATGAGCCCCCTGTCCGACCTGCCGGACCTCATTCGGCAGGTCACCCGCCCCGGCCTGTTCTGGGGAATCGCCCGGATCGGCGAGGAGGGCAGGCTGTTCCCCGAGGAGGCCGCCCATGTCGCGCGCGCGGTCCCGGCGCGCCGGGCCGAGTTCCTCGCCGGCCGGATCGCCGCCCGCCGGGCGCTGGCGCAGCTTGGGTACAAGACGCCGCCGCTGCCCGCCGGACCCGACCGCGCGCCGCTCTGGCCCGCCGGGGTGTCGGGCAGCATCAGCCACAGCGCCGGCGCCGCCATCGCCGTGGTCGGCGACAGCACCCGGCACCCGCTGCTGGGCGTCGACATCGAACCCGCCGAGCCGCTGCCCGTGGCGCTGATCGCCGAGATCTGCCGCCCCGAAGAGATCGCGGACCGGCCTGCCGGGGACCGGCCCATGCTGGCGCGCAGGCTCTTTTCCGCGAAAGAGGCGCTGTACAAGGCGCAGTATCCGCGCAGCCGGACGGTCTTTGGCTTCCATGGCCTGACGGTCGATCTGCACAGCGGCGAGGCCCGCTTTCCGCCGCACCCCGAGACCGCCGGCTTCGCGCCCGACTCGCGGCAGGCCCTGCGCCTTGCGCAGACCGCCGGGCCGCGGCTGATCCTGTCTTTGGGCCTCGCACCCGACTGATTCCCCCGACCACCCCGCCACCCGGGCGCCACATTTGGCGCTGATTTCGCGTAACTTTCTGTGTTTACGGCAGAAATATGGCGCCGGTTCACGGGGTGGACACGCATTGTTTCCCCCGGGCCGCCGGAAAGTCCGTGGCAAAATTGCGGCATCCGGCCTAGATTGCGGCGTGAAGGCGGCGAAGGCCGGACGCAATCCCGGCGAGACCGGGACGCAACCGGGACAGGCTGTCTCCGCATTGGGGGCCTCTTTGCGGGAGCGCGAGAAGAATGAACCAGTTCCAGTCGATCGACGAGGTCTTTGCCGCCCTGCGCCGTCGCGGGTGGCTTATTGTCATCGTGGCCGTGGTGGGCTGCGTGCTGTCCGTGCACCTCGCGCTGGGGCAGGTGAAGGCATACGAGGCCACCGCCGTCGTGCAGATCGAGGACGCCCGCCTGCCCGACCAGCTGGCCGGTGCCAGCGCCTCGCAGAGCGCCGATGCCTCGCGCCGCGTGCGGCTGATCGAACAGCGGCTGATGGCGCGTGACAACCTGGTCAACATCATGGAAAAGCACGACCTTTTCACCGATCGCCCAGGCATCACCATGAACGAGCGCGTCGCCGCCATGCGCGAGGCCGCCCGAATCCAGGAAATCGTGAACGCGGCACAGGCCTATGCGCCCGGCGGCAACGCCCCGTCCGGGCTGATCATCACCGTGCGGCTGAACGACGCCCAGAAGGCGGCAGATGTGGCCAACGACCTGATGACCCTGGTGATCGACCAGTCGCGCGACCGCAGCAGCGGCCGTGCCCGCGAAACCCTTGATTTCTTTTCCGCGGAAGAGACCCGGATCGCCAGGGCGATCGAGGCGCAAGAGGGCCAGATCGCCGCCTTCAAGCGCGAGAACGCCGAGCAGATCCCCGACGGCGTGACGGAACTGCGCGCCCAGCTTGGCACCCTGCGCGACACCGACCTGGACCTCGACCAGCAGATCGTGACGCTGGAGGCGACCACATCGCGGCAGCGCGAAGAGGTCACCGCCCGTCAGGTCGAGCTGTTGCAGGACCAGAAGCTGCTGATCACCGAACGCATCGCGCAGATCGAAGCGCTGCTTGCCGGTGCCCCCGAGGTGGAGCGCGAGCTGAACCGGCTGGAGCGCGAGCTGACCAAGCTTCAGGATCAGTACAGCGTCATCACCCGCCGCAAGGCCGAGGCCGAGATGGGTCAGCTTCTGGAAGACCGCCAGGCCACCGACCGGTTCGAGGTGCTGGAAACCGCGCTGGTGCCCGAGGCCCCGGTCTCCCGCTCGCGCAAGCAGCTTGCGATGATGGGCGGCTTTGCCAGCATTCTTGCCGGGCTGGCCGCCGCCTTCATCGTCGAACTGATGAACCCGGCGATTCGCAGCGCCGCACAGATGGAGCGTATGCTGGGTGTGCAGCCGGTCGTCTCGATCCCCACAATCACCACCCGCCGCGACCGAACGATTGGCGGGCTGAAGCTGGGTGCCAAGATCCTGATGTTCCTGGCGCTGATCGCCGCCGGGCTGCGACTGCTGGCCAACCGCGTGCCTGCCCTGGCGGAACTGGCGGGGCGCTTCCTGCCGCGCCGGATTGCCCGCGGCTGAAAGACAACCGGGCTGCGCCGCTTTGACGGGATTGCCGGGGGCATATTGGTCCGCCTCGGGGCCTTGTCCCTGCGCACCCACGCGCCCCGTACAACCCGACCGGACCCGTGACACGGGCCGGGGCGCGGATGCTCCGGCAGCGCGACCGGCAGGGGTGTCCCGGCCAAGACAGCGGATGCGTCAGTAGGTGTAGCGGTCCATTTCCGTGCCTTCGGCCTTGTTCAGCACCATGCCCAGCAGCGGGGTATCCGCGCCCAGCCGCCGCTCGACGTCCTTGATTTCCTTTTCGGTCGTCAGCCCGCCGCCAATCACCAGCAGCACGCCGTCGAACATCGGGCGGAAGGCGATCACGTCGTCGTAGAACAGCGCGGGCGGCAGGTCGAACAGCATGACATCGGTGCCAAAGCCGGTCTCGATCCGGTGCAGGGTCTCGGCCGTGCGCGGATCCTGAAGCAGTTCCGATGCATAGGGCTCCATCACGTCGTTGAAACCGAAGGCGATGTTGCGCCCGGCCTGAACCGGGTTCCGGCCCATACGCTTGAGGTGATCCTCGGGGCTGGTCCGGCCCCGCAGCATGTCGCCAAGCGAGCCCGGCCTGTCGACGCCCATGACCTGATGCAGGGTCGAGCGGCGCAGATCGCAATCCAGCAGCAGCGTCCGACAGTTTTCCTGCCGCGACAGCGATATGGCAAGGTTGGCGGCGGTAAAGGTCTTGCCGCAGCCCTGCCCCGGCGAGGTGATCGCGATCCGCTTCCAGCCGTGTTCGTGCAGTGCCTGCAGCAGGCGTGTGCGCAAGACGTCAAAGGCGGTATGGGCCGGGTCGTCGCGCCGCGCGGTGATGATGCGGTTGCGGTGCAGGTGGCTCTCGTCGACGGTGATCTCGCCCAATGCGGACCACAAGCGGTCCGGCTCGGGCGCGGGCCGGTGGGGGGGCTCGGCGGGCCGGGCTGCCGTCGCCGCCGGGGCCACCGGATCGTTCAGCGTCAGCGGCGCGGCGGCCTCGGCCGGCAGCGGTCTTGCAGGCGGCTTTGCGACATGGCCAAGGGCCTCTGCCTCGGCCTCGGCGGCCCGCCGCGCCTCTGCCTCTAACCGCTCCGCATCGGCGCGCGCCTGACGGGCCCGCGTCTCGGCCAACTGGCGTTTCTCGGCAAGATCCCTGCGCCGCTGGTCTTCGTCGACAGTCTTGTGACGGGCGGCATCGGCGCGCGCCTGCCCGGCCTCGGTCGTGTCGCGGGCTTCTTCGGGTGCAACCGGAGCCACCGCCTGCCCCTCTTCGGGACGGGCAGGGCCTTCGGCAGGGGTTTCACGGGGCGGAAGCGGGGCGGCGGCCTCGTCGCCGGGTATCTTGCCGGTCGCTGTCTGGTGTTTCCGGCGGAACCGGGGGCGGTCCATCATGGTCATGCCCCCCGCCCCGGTGCAGTGCGACACCGACCCGCGGTACGCCCACCCGGGCGGGCCGCCGACTGACTTGCGATGCTGACTTGTCCTGCGGTCACGCGCGATAGCCCCGTTTCCGGTCTGAATGCCGATCTTTCTTCCGTTTAACCAAAGAAATCAGGCCAGAATAAGTCCGTTTTACGGGAATTGTTCACGGTTGGCGCCGCGCCCCGCCTAGAAGCCAAAGAGATTGGCGCGCACAATCGCCTTGTCAACAAAGCTGGGGCGATCGGTCTCGGGCTGCCAGCCCAAAGCCGCCTTCGGGTGCCGGTTGTCGAAGGGCGAGAAATGCGCCCGGCTTTTCCAGTCCGCCAGCGAGGGCCGGATGACCCCGGGCCGCCGCAGGGCGTATTTCTTCAGCCCGTATTTCACCGCATCCGAGGCATAGAAGGCATAGAGGTTGCCCGGCACGACGCGGATCTTCGCGCCCAGAGCCTTGTGGATCTCGTTGAAGTAGCCGCGCGCGGACAGCATCGGCTCTCCGATCAGGTTGAAGCTCTGGCCCGTGACCGGCGCGTCGATCATGCGCACCAGCCCGTCGACGACATCGTCGATCAGCACAAAGGGCAGGATGTTGTTGCCGTGGCCCCAGATGCGCACCGCACCGGCCCCGTGCCAACGCCCGATGCCCCAGTGCTGCAGCGGCCCGCCGGGGCCGACGACGATGCCGGGCCGGGCGATGACCACCGGCAACCCGCGTTCCGCGTGCAGCTTCATCAGCTGGCGTTCGCATTCGGCCTTGGAGCGCGCGTAGATATTGCGGTCGCTCATGTCCTCGGGAAAGCCGGTGTCCTCGGTGATGGTCACGCCCGGATCGGACATGTCGTAGCTGGCGATGGTGCCGGTATAGACCAGCCGCTTCACCCCCGCCCGTTCAGAGGCCATGGCGATCCGCGTCGTCACGCCCACGTCGTTCACCAGCGCGTCGGCCCATGTCTTGTCCATCGACTTGGCAAGGTTGAAGACCACGTCGATGCCCTGCATCGCCTCTGTCAGCGCGTCCAGATCGTACAGAGAGGCTGCCATGGTCTCGACCTGATCGGGCAGGTCAGGAAAGGGACCGTGACGCCCGCGCGACAGCACGCGCACATCGCGCCCCTCGGCCACAAGGCGCCGGGTCAGCGCTCGCCCGATGAAGCCGGTGCCGCCGATGACCATGGCGCTGGGTTTCGGGTCGCGGGTGCGCACGGCGGGTGCCTTCACCGCCAGCACCTCTGCGGGCAGCGCGTCGATCACCGCATCAAGCGTGCGCATCACTGCCACCGCGCTTTCGCCCGAGAACCGCGCATCGACCGGGGTGCGGTCGGCGATGGCGCCGTAGACCGCCCGGTTCATGCCGAGAAAGCTGCGGCCATAGGGGTTCTGCCTGTTCAGGCTGCGCATCTGCACCAGCGCGTTCCGCCAGCCCTCGCGGCGGTGCTGCCGGGTCAGCTCCAGCTGTTTGCGCAGCGGATTGGCGACCAGATCGGCGGCATTCTCACGCTCTACCAGCAGAACGTCCTGCGCGAAATCCAGCCGCGCCCGCGCCGAGGACCCGCGCAGCGTGACAGAGCGGTCGTCCACCGTCTCGACCATGGAAATGGTGAAATTCACGTCGACCTGACCCGCCCGCGCCAGTACCCGGACGGTCTGGGGACGCGGGTCGTCGCCCGGCAGCATCACCGGCTTCGACGCCTCGGCGTGCAGCACCTCGACCGGGCCAAAGAGGTCATGGGCGAAGGCCACCAGATGCGGCCCCAGTTCCAGCACAAGGTTCTTCGGCTCGCGCAGCAGCCACAGGTTGTAGGGCCCCGACCGCAGCGGCGCCAGGGGCAGCGCCCAAGTGATCTCTGCCGAAGAGATGCGCCCGTAATCCCCCGCCATCATCGCGGCCTTCATGCGCTCGTAGGACGGCAGGCCGAGAAAGTTGTGCCCGGCGTGGAAACGCGCGCCGCCCTGCTGGGCGGCGGCCAGCACTCTTGACGCACCGTCACCCGATTCGGCCACAGGTTTTTCCACAAGCACGTGTATGCCCGCGGCAAGGCATTCTGTCGCGATTTCCTCATGAACGTTGGGCGGCGTGAGGATATGCACCGCATCGCAAAGCTGCGCGTCGATCATGGCCCCGAGCGTTGTGAACACCCGCGCGCCGTGGGGGGCCGCCGATGCCTGCGCCGCCGATTCGTTCAGATCGCAGACCGCCGAGATCGTCACACCGGGGGTGGCCGCCAGGGCTTCGGCGTGCCAGTCGGCGATGTATCCGGCCCCGATCAGACCGACTCGGATGGGGTTTGCCATGAATGCCTCACTTATATTCGATAATCCGCATTTTCGCTCCGGTCAGGCGTCGCAGATGGTAGCGCGCGAGGCCGATCATGTTGGGAAATTTCGACAGGGTGATTAACGCCGCGTGGTTGCGGACGTCATCGGCGGGCAGGCCCAGCCGCCTGAGACCGCGTGCCGTGCGGATGTGGTTCACCACGTAGACCAGCAACGCCAGCAGGCTCAGCCATGGCTCGGTGAACAGCCCCAGCACGAAAAGCACCGGCAGCACGGCGCCGTAAAACAGCACCCGGCGCACTTCGGTGACGAAGAAGTCCGGGTGCAGCCCATGGACCTGCCCAAAGGCGTGCCCGGTGCGCACGGCCCGCGCCCACCACTGGCCAAAGCGCGTCATGGCGGCGTCGTGGCGCGTCATCTCCAGCGGCAGCCGGTGCAGCGCCCAGCCCGCCTTGCGAAACCGGCAGCAGACGTCGTCGTCCTCTCCGGCGATGACCACCGGATTCATGCCGCCGACCTGCCGCCAGAGGTCGGCGCGCACCATCATGTCGCCGCCGCAGGTCAAGATCTCGCCCGCCGGGCGGCGCCATTCGAAATCGCAGAGCTGGTTGTAGACCGAGGCATCGCGGTGGATCTCGGACCGCCAGCCGGTGACCATGCCGACATGCGGGTTCGCTTCGAGAAAGGCGCGCCCGGCATCCAGCCAGCCATCCACCAGCGCGCAATCGCCGTCGATGAACTGCACGATCTGCGGGTCGTCCAGCGCGTCGAAACCCGCGTTGCGGGCGCGCGCGGCGGTAAAGGGCACCGACATGTCAAGGCGGACAACCCTGGCGCCGCGCGCCTCTGCCGCCGCCACAGAGGCGTCGGTGGACCCGCTGTCCACATAGATCACCTGCCGCGCCTTGCCGCGCACCGAATCGAGCGCCGCGACAAGCCGCGCGCCCTCGTTCCGGCCGATCAGGACCACATCAATAGGCGTCATTCTGGCACCTCCGGGCGGCGCGGCATGGGTGTGCCGTCGATATAGCCGCAAAACAGGGATGAGAGGCGCGCGGCCTCCCGGGAAACATCATAGGCCGCCTCGACGCGCGCGCGGCCCTCGGCGCCCATGCTCCGACGCAGGCTGTCCGAGCGCAAGAGCCCGGCGATGGCCTGCGCCAGCGCCCCAGTGTCGCCCGGCGGCACCAGCCGCCCGCTGGCGCCGTCCTGCACCAGTTCGGGCACACCGGCAATCTGGGTCGTGACCACCGGAACATGAGAGGCAAGCGCCTCCATCAGGACCACGGGCACGCCCTCGGCAAAGCTGGGCAGGGTGAAGATATCGGTCTCTGCCAGCGCCTCGGCAACCTCGGACTGGCTGCGGTAGCCAAGGAACTGCACGGTCTCGCCCAGCCCCAGCGCGCGGGCCTGTGCCTCCAGCGCGGGGCGGTCGGGGCCGTCGCCGATCAGGGTCAGGCGCAGCGCCGGAAACCGCGGCTTCAGCGCCGCCACCGCCTCCAGCAACACCGGCACACCCTTCACCGCCGCCAGCCGCCCGACGAACAGCAATTCCTGCCCCTCGTGCGGGGCGGGGCGATAGCGCGCCGGATCGACGCCGCAGTGGATGATGTGGAAGCGGTCCCAGTGCTCCTGCCCCGCAAAGCACATCAGCTGCGAGCGGCAGAAATCGCTGATGCAGGCAACAAAGCGCGCCCGCGCGGCCTTTTCGTCGATTCGCCAGTGGTGCGGTTCGAAGAAGATGTCGGGGCCGTGGATGGTAAAGCTGTAGGGGATGCCGGACAGCTCTGACGCCAGCATCGCCACGGTGCAGGAGGCCTTGGCGATATGGTTGTGCAGATGCTCGACGCCGCGCTGCGCGAGGTGGTCGGCCAGCACGGCGGCCTCTGCGAAATAGATCAGGTTGTAGAGCCGCCCCTTGATGCCCCTGGGCGCGGTCTTCCACGCCAGCGCCAGCGCCCGCAGGTAGCGCCCCGGCTGCTGCATCCAGCGCAGATGGGCAGAGAACAGGCGACGCGGCGACTTGCAGGCGTCCAGCACCTTGAAGGTCCGCGCATGTTCGTCGCGCTGTTCCGGCCCGACGAGATGTTCCGCGCCTGTCGTGCGGATCGAGCAGGTTTCGACCGGGTGGCCAAGCGCGCGCAGGGCGGCGACCTCGCGCTGGATGAAGGTGTCCGAGGCGCGCGGATACTCTCCGGTCAGGTAGGCGATGTGCGGCAGGCTCATGTCTCGGCCTCGCGGGTGCGGGCCATGAGGCCCTCAAAGGTGTCGGTATCCTCACCCGGGAAGGCGCTGCGCATCGCCGTGTTCGGGTAGCGCAGCGGCATCATGCGGGCGCGCAGGATCGGCTCGCGGAAGAGGCCCGGCAGGCGGCTGGCCAGGGGCTTCAGCAGCCGGACCAGCGCCAGCCAGGCGCCATAGGGTACGGTGACGTTCAGGCGCGGCCAGCCGTAGCAGCGGCGGTGCGCCTTCAGGAACCGCGCCCGCGTGGGCCGGTCGTCGTCGAAGACGTTCAGGACGGATGTGCCCTGCGGAGCGGTCCGCGCGCAGTCCACCGCGACCCGCGCGACGTGGTCCACATGGGCCAGCGGCAGCTCCCCGTCCGAGCCGATGGTGACAAACAGCTTCGAGGCCCAGAACCCCTGAAGCGCATGCCAGGACCGCCCCGGCCCCCAGATCGCGCCCGGGCGCAGGATCCAGTTGCCCCCGGCCTCGCCATCCTGCGCCATCATCGCCTCTTGCAGGCGCTTGGACCCGGCATAGGGATCGCGGGCGCTGCGCAGGTAGGCCTCTGGCCGCGACAGGGCGTCGGGCGCCAGGGCGATCTGCGGGCTGGCCTCTGTCACCCGGTCGCCCGGCGACAGCGCGTCAGTGTCGTAGACCGCCAGCGACGAGATCATCACCAGCCGGATATCGGCGGCCCCGCAGGCCGCCAGCACCGCGCCGGTGGCGGCGAGGGTGTCGCGCACCAGCACCTGCGGGTTGTCCCCCATGAAGGCGGCGGCATGGATCAGCGCCTCGACCGGCGCCAGCAGGGCGGGCAAGCGGTCGGCCTCGGTCGAGAGGTCGATCCGCGCAACGGTGATGCCCGCATCCGCCTCCCATTCCGACAGCGGCGCGCTGCGGCAGAGCGCCAGCACCGGGTGCCCGCGCCGCCGCGCCTCGGCCACGCAGGCGCGCCCGACAAAGCCATTCGCGCCGGTGACGGCGATAAGACCAGCGTTCAGGTCGCCCATGGCATCGGCTCCATCGGCACGCAGCGGGTGACCATGTCGACCGCCGCGCCCTCGCGTGCGTTCTGGATCGCCAGCGTGACCTCGGTCAGGTGCAGGGCGAAATCGTTGGACATCCGGCAGGGGCGGCCCTCGCGCGCAGCCGCCAGCACCTCGGCGGGGCCGAGCATGAAGTTCATCGCCGCAGCCCCCCAGCGCTTGACCTTGGGATGCGTCGGGCCGGGCAGTTTCACGCGGGACGGAAAAGGATGCTCCATCAGCCGGCGCCGCAGGGTCAGACGGCGGGCAAAGCGCACCTTGGCCTCGTTGTCCCAGGCCGCCTTGCAGGACAGCACACCCCTGTCCCCGACGATGCGGATACCGTGGTCGTGCGGCGCGACGATGGAACAGGTCAGCCGCGTCACCGGCCCGTTCTCGAAATAGAGCACCGCGACAGAGACGTCGGGCGCATAGGGGCCGCCGCCGCCCTTGTCGGCGGGCGGGATCGTCTCGGCGCTGGCGGCCACGACGCGACGCACCGGCCCGAACCACGAGATCAGCCATGTCAGGTAATAGCCCGCGTGTTCCAGCGTGCAGCCGACGCGGAATTCGTCCTCGGCGGGCCAGGGCGCGCCGGTGTCCGAGCGCCACTTGTCATAGGCCGCCTGCGGAATGAAGCCATCGTCGAGTTCCGCGTAGATCGCGCGCGGGGTCCCGGCCAGACCGGCCCGCAAGGCATGGCCCAGCGTCTGCGCCGCCTCACCCAGGGCCGAGCAGGGCGCCGAGGCCAGCGCCAGCTGCTTGTCCGCCGCCAGCGCATGCAGCGCCTGCGCGTCCTCCAGCGTCATGGCAAGCGGCTTTTCCGAGTAAACCGGGTGCCCCGCCAGAAGGCAGGCGCGGGTGGTTTCGAAATGTGATTCGGGATTCGTGAGGTTCAGCACTAGCGCCCCCGGAGACGCGGACAGCAGCGCCTCTATCGAGGGTTGCGGAACAATGCCCCAGGAAGTGCAAAACCGTTCCAGCCGAGCGGCATCACGGTCATGTGCACCGACCACCTCGATGCCCTCCATCGCAGCCAGCGACAGCATGTAGAGATCGGCCACAAACCCGCATCCCAAAAGGATAATCTTGTCACGCACGTTCTGCGCCCCCGCTTCCGGCGAACAGTTTGTTTCCCGATTCTGACGCCTGTGACAGATATTTCCACCTTGGATAAACGAAGCAAAAGACAGAGAATTGAGGCGGGAATTTGGCGCCGGGGGGGCGCAATCCGGAAACACCGTCAATGACGGGATCCAGCTTCATCCCTGCTGCGGGATGGGGTCTGGGGCTGATGTTTCCTGCGCAGGCCAAGGAGGTCGCATGAAAGGTATGCTTTTCTCTGTCGCGGATCAGCCGATCCGGGTCAATGTGCCGGATTGGTACGCGCTTGCTGACCATGTGGTGTCCCGCATGGAGCGCCGCGAAGGCTTTGCCCTTGCCACGCTCAACCTCGACCACCTCGTGAAGCTGCGCGAGCCGGGCGCCTTCCGCGACGCCTATGCGGCGCAGGATCTGATCACCGCCGACGGCAACCCGATTGTCTGGATGTCGCGCCTTGCCGGGCGCCCGGTGAAACTGATTCCCGGCTCCAACCTGATCATCCCGCTGGCGCGCATGGCCTCCAACGTGGGGGTCACCGTGGCGCTGTTCGGCTCGACCGAAGAGGCGCTGGCCGAGGCCAAGGCCCATATGGAAGGCGAGCTGCGCGGCCTGAACGTGGTCTGCTGCATCGCGCCGCCGATGGGCTTCGACCCGGCCGGGCAAGAGGCCGAGGCGATGCTGAAGCAGATCGAGGCCTCTGGCGCCGGCCTGTGCTTCGTCGCGCTTGGCGCGCCCAAGCAGGAAATCTTCGCGGCGCTGGGTCGGCGCGTGACGCCGGGTCTGGGCTTTGCCTCGATCGGCGCCGGGCTGGACTTCTTCGCGGGCCGTCAGAAACGCGCGCCGCAATGGGTGCAGCGGCTTGCGCTGGAATGGCTGTGGCGCATGGCCCTGGACCCCAAGCGGATGACCAAGCGCTACCTGAAGTGCATGGCGATCCTGCCCCGGCAGATGGCCCAGGCCGCGGCGCTGCGGCTGTCGCGTCACAAGCTCTGACATCACGACAGGCTCCGCGCGCGGGGCCTGCGCATCAGCAGCGCATCTTTCAGCTTTCGCTTGAGGCTGCGGGGCGGCAGGATCTCCTGCCCCATCTCGAAGGTCGATCCGGTCAGCGAGGGGTCGCACATCAGGGCCAGCCTGACGCCCCAGCGCGCCGCGACCTCTGCGGGCAGCCCGTCGGGAATACCCATCCCGGTCCGCAACATGCCCGGCATCCAGTCGGATATGACGATCCCCGGAAAGCGGTCCGCAAGGTCGGCGATCAGCGCCCGGCTGTGGATGCGCGCGGCGCCCTTCGACACCGCATAGGCCGAGGACGCGGGCAGCGGGTTCAGATCCGCGAAGGTGGCGACGTTCAGGATGCGCCCCTGCCCGCGCGGGCCCATGTCCTCCAGCGCAGCGCGGGTGCAGTTGACCGTGCCGCCAAGGTTGATCGCGACCGTCTGCATGAAGCTGTCGCCGCTTTCGTCCAGCGTGTCCCGGCGCGGGTAGATGGCGGCATTGTTGATCAGCAGGGCCAGGGCGCCATGGGTCGCGGTCAGCCCGGCAAAGCAGGCCCGGACGGCGCCCCAGTCGGCCACGTCCACCGGCACGGGAAGGAAGCTGCCGGGGCAGGCGGCCCCGGTTTCTGCCAGCGGCGCGGCACGGCGGCCCAGCCCCGCCACGGTGAACCCCTGCGCGCAGAGCTGCACCGCCAGCGCCCGCCCCAGCCCAGAGCCCGCGCCCGTCACCACGGCAAAACCGTCCTGCGGGGTCAGCTGCGTCATGTCTCCTCCGTCAGAATGACCCGGGCCACGCGCAGGGCGTTGGCGGCCACGGTCAGGCCCGGGTTCACCCCCATCGAGGTCGGCATAAACCCGGCATCCGCCGACCAGAGGTTCGTCACGTCATGGCTTCGGCAGTCCGGGCGCAGCACAGAGCGCGCCGGATCGGTGCCGAAGCGCAGGGTGCCGCAGGGATGGCCCCAGTTCAACTCTGGCGCGACGCCGAGGAAGAGCCTTCTGTGCCCCCGGAACCCCTTTCGGATCGCGGTGCGAAAGGCTCTTCGGCGCGCCTTCAACTCGTCCGAGAGCCTGTAGGTCACGGACAGGCGCGCCGGCTGCGCCCTGTCGAAGGTCACGCGGTTCTCGGGGTAGGGCAGATCCTCCATCAGCCCGACGAAGACCTGCGCGCCGCCCAGCATCCGCTGCGCCAGAGCGGCGGGCAGACGCGCGGCGGGCTGCAGGCGGGACAGGCCGCGCTGCGTCAGCATCCGGTTCAGGTAGAACAGGATTTCGCCGTAAGAGGCGCGGATGCCCATGGCCTGCACCGTGCCCAGCCGCTGACCGTCGCGGTGATAGAAATCGCGCAGCGCGATTGCCTTGGTCGCGCCCTCGTCCGGCCCCTTCGGCCAAACTGCGAACATTTCGTTGAGGTGGAACATCAGGTTGCGCCCGACCAGCCCCGAGCGATTGGCAAGACCCGTGGGCCAGGCCTCGGAGGCCGAGGCCAGCAGCAGCCGCGCCGAGCCAAGCGCCCCGCCGCAGAGGATATAGCGCCGCGCCCGAAGCCGGTGCTTCTGGCCGCCGACCAGGACCTCGGCGTGGTCGATCATGTCGCCGTTCGCCACCAGCCGCAGAACCTGCGCGCCCTCCAGCAGCGCCGCCTTGCCGGTCGCCAGCGCCGGTTCCACCCCGGCAGAACGCCCGTCCATCTTGCAGGGCTTCGGGCATTTGCGGCCAAGGCAGTTTTCGCAATCCGCCACCCGGTCGACGGCAGTCGGGGCGTGATAGGGATGCAGGCCGCGCGCCCGCAGGCTGACCATCAGCCCCTCTTCCATCCGCGACAGCGCCGGCGGCGCGCGCAGCGGCAGCGGCTCTTCCGCCGAAAGCGGATCGGCGCTGCCATGAACGCGGTACATCCGGGCGGCGCGGGCATACCACGGCGCCATGGCGTCGAAACCCACGGGCCAGCCGCCGCTGGGGTGCGGGCGCGCGGCGCTGTCATCGAGATCGTGCCGCTCCGGCCGTTCCAGCGTCGCGGCGTAGAAGGCGGAACTGCCGCCCACCCCGGCGCCCAGCGGCGCGTAGAAGGCCTGTTCGACGCCATCCAGCGTGACATGCAGCGGCTCGGGCCAAAGCCCGCGCGCAAGCCGTGCCTCGGGCACGAAGATCTCGGACAGCCCGTTGCGCTCGGACCGCAGGCCCGCGCGGCCCTGTTCCACGAAGAGCACCTTCTGCCCCGCCTCGGCCAGCGCGCGGCCCAGCGTGCCGCCGCCCAGCCCGGCGCCGATCACCAGCGCATCCCATGGCCCCTGGTCGAGCGGATCTTGCCCCGGCGCGGTCATGGGCTGCTGGCGCCATGCAGCACCGCGCGCGCCGAAGGCCCGCGGAAGACCGGGGCAAAGAGGTCGCGGACCCGCAGCGCCGCCGCGTTGGTGACATGGTTGTTGTCGAAATACTGGCCGGTGCCGTCCTGGACCGCGCGGCAGGTGCCCCCGGCACAGAAGCGCGGCCAGCTGTCGAGGACCGTGATGGCCCCGCGCTCTGCCAGCGCGACCCACGGCGCCTCTGCCATGGCGGCGCGCGGGGCCAGCGCCGCTTCGGGCACCTCTGCCTCTGTCTCGGGCGCGGGGGCGAGCGGCCAGCCCGCATGGGCGGCCTCGCGCGCGGCCTTGCGGCTGTCGTAGCGCGGGATCTCGGGCGGCTGGCGCAGCACGAAAACCTGCGGCACCCGCTGGCGCAGCTCGGCCACCGTGCTGGCCGCTGCCTCGGAGAGCAGGGCGTCCTGCGCCTGCCCGGTGTTTTCGGGCCGGTCCGTCGGATAGAGCGCGATGCGGTTGTGCGCATCGCGGCCCACCCCCTGACCGGAGGCATAATAGCTCCACCGTCCGATCAGCAGGACCTTGTCGAGGCTGTCGAGCCGCCCGATGGCCTGCCGGATCTGAAGGTTGGCCTGCGTGCAGGCCATGTCCTGCGCGGGCGTCGCGGCGCTTTCGACCTTGCGGAGGCCAAAGAGCGGCGGGCAACCCGCGCGCCACAGGATGACACCGGGCACATCCGCCTCATGCGCGGCAAGGTCCAGCCCCTCCTTGAAGGCGCGGGTATGGCTGTCGCCCCAGACCAGAACGCGCGGCGGGCCTTCGGGGCCGATGGGGCAGACCTCCAGCCCGTCCAGCGGCAGGCTGTCGGCGATGTAGCAGCGGCTGAAGTCCTGCAGGAAGTCGCCGGAAGCGGCGATATGGACCCGCGCCTCTGGCCCGAAGCGATCGGGCAGGCCGTCGGCCTTGTAGACATAGGCCCCCAGCGTCAGTACGCAGGCCGAGGCGATGGCCGTGCCGCCCAGCACGACGCCGCCCGGCAGGTGGCGGGCATAGCGCACCGGGTTCTCGATGAAGCGCCAGGACAGCCAGGCCAGCAGGACCGACAGCGCCATCCACACCACCGCCTCGCCCGCATTGGCATATCCGTCGCGCAGGTAGGTCGACAGCGTGTAGACCGGCCAGTGCCACAGGTAGAGCGAATAGGAGATTACCCCGAAGAACCGCGCCAGTGGATGCGTCAGCAGCCGGTTGATCGGGTTGTCGCCCGTGCCGCTGAACAGCAGCAGCAGCGTGCCCGCCACCGGCAGCACCGCCAGCAGCCCCGGAAAGGCCGGTCCCGCCGGGATCAGCACCACCGACCCCAGCACCAGCAGCAGCCCCAGCCACGACAGGACAGCCCTGCCGCGCCATGGCCGGTTGCTCCCCTGCCCCCAGATCGCCAGCAGGACGCCCGACAGCATTTCCCATGCGCGGAAGGGGAAGAGGTAGAAGGTCGCGGTGGGCGAGACCGGCGTCAGCGCGATGCAGGCCGCCAGCGACAGCGCCCAGGCCGCCACCAGCGTGCCGATCAGCCCCCAGCGCCAGCGCGCCAGCAGGAGGATCACCAGCGGCAGGAAGACGTAGAACTGTTCCTCGACCGCCAGGCTCCATGTGTGCAGCAGCGGCTTTTCTTCCGAGACGGTGTCGAAATAGCCCGCCTGCCGGAAGAAAAGCACGTTCGACAGGTAGAGGGTCGAGGCGATGGCCGCCTTGCCGTATTCGCGGAACTCGAAGGGCAGAAGCAGCGCCCAGGCCACCGCGCCGGCCCCGAGGACCGTGGCGAAGAAGGCAGGCGCAAGGCGGCGGAAGCGGCGGATGTAGAAATGCTTCAGCCGGATGCGGCCCGTGGCGTCGTATTCGCGCCAGAGGATGCCGCCGATCAGGAAACCCGAGATGACAAAGAAGACATCGACGCCGACAAAGCCGCCCTGCAGCGGAAAGCCGAAATGGTAAAGCACGACAGAGACGACCGCGACGGCGCGCAGGCCGTCGATGTCGCCGCGATAGGGCATGGGGCTGATGGGCGGCCCGCTCATGCCTTGGGGCGCCCCTTGGGTGCGGCTGTCATCCTGCTCCTTCCGGTTTCTCCGGTCGTGCCTGTGCTGGGGATACTACCGCCCGTCGGCGGCAAGGTCAGCGACAAGAATTGCAATTTTCTTCACGATACCCGGTTTCACGGCGGCAATGTGGCCTTTCGCGGGTCATGGCGTGAAGGCGCCCGGATTTCGGGCGGTGTGCGGCGGGGCAGACCGGGTCAAGAGGTATTTGGACCAAGAAGAAGCAGGGGATGGCCCCTGCCCGGTGCGGCTGCGCCTTTGGCTCCGGGCGGTCAGGGGATGAGGGTCAGGTCGGCGGGCCTGTCCTGCGCGCGCACGGCCCGGTAGACCCGGGCGACCTGACGGGCCTTCTGCGCCCATGTGAAATGCTGCCCGACCCTTGCGCGGGCGGCGGCGGCCATGGCGGCGAGGGGCGCGGGATCCTCGGCCAGGCGGTCGAGTTCGGCGCGGAAGGCCGCGGTGATCTGGGCCCGCGTGCCGCAGGGGACCTTGAGGCCGGTTCCGGGGGTCACAAGCTCGCCCGGGCCGGCATAGTCGACGATCAGCGGCACGACACCCAGCGCCATCGCTTCCAGAACCACGCCGCCGCCGAATTCGCGGATCGAGGGGAAGGACAAGAGGTGGCAGCGGGCCATGATGTCCTGCACCTCGGCATGCGGTTGCCAGCCGTGGAAAGTGATCCCCGGCAGGCCCTGCGCCTGTGTTTCCAGCGCCGGGCGCATCGGCCCGTCGCCGATGATGTCGAGGTGAAGCCTGCCCTGTTCCAGCAGCGGGCGGGCCGCCTCTATCAGCATGTCGCAGCCCTTGTAGGGCACCAGTCGTCCGACGAAGCAGGCGCGCAGGGGACCGGGGGCGGGCGCCGCCACGCGGCTGAAGCGCGCCGGGTCGATGCCGTTTTCGGGCAGCCAGACCAGCTTGTCGCGGACCGTCGCCGGGAATTCCGACGCCGTGTGCCGCGATCCGGCAAGGATGGCCGAGGCATGGCGCAGGGTCGCGCCGCGCCCCGGCAGCAGCTTGTAGGCAGAGCGGACACGGCTCAGCCACTCTTTCTCGGCGTCGCGTTCGGCCTCGAAGCCCTTGGGCCAGGGCACGCCGCCGTTCAGCGGGCCGAGGATGAAGGGCACACCCGCCCGGGCGCAGCGCCCCGCCAGGGACGAGGAGATGGTGGGCGAGAGCGGCGTGATGCGGTGGACGATGTCGAAATCGCGGATCGAGGGACCGAAATGTTTCCAGACCAGCCGCTCGAAATAAGGGTAGCTGAGCGCGTTGATCGCCTGCACCATGGTCCAGCCCTTGCCCTCGCCCATGCGCAGCCGCTCTGCCAGGCGCCACATCGGCGCGGCGAAGGCTTCCGAATCGATGGCGGTGAAATCGGTGCCTTCCACCATCCCGGCGCGCAGGAAGGCCGCGCGGTTGCGCACCTGCGTGACGATATGCACCTCGGCCTCCGCGCGCAGGGCGGTGGCGAGGGACCAGCCGACCAGCGGCACGCTGACCCATTCGGGGTTGGCCGCCTCGGCGATGGCCAGGACGCGGGGGCGGGGGCGGCTCACAGGATGGATTTCCATTTCAGCCCCTTCGGCCCGGTCTTGCCCTTCGGCCCCTTGCTTCCGGTCTCGCCCTGCAGCCCGCCGGGCCCGATCTTGCGGAGGCCCAGGCGTTCGGACCGCAGCCTCTCGGCGTAGCCGGTCAGGGCGCCGGCCACCAGCAGCGTCAGCGGCGTGATGGTCGCGTTTGGCAGGAGGTCCAGCATGTTGATCGCCAGCAGCAGGGAGAGCGGCGCGATGAACTGCGAGACCTGGCCCGCGCGCGCCGCCGCCTCGCGCCCGATCAGCAGGAGCGGCAGCAGCAACAGGCCGAATTCCGCGAGGAAGCCGACCCAGCCGTAGACGCCGATGACGATGATCCAGCGCCCGTCCGTCACCGTCAGGATCGTGCCGAAGACCGGGTCGAGGATGTGGTTCCGCCCCCAGCTGCCCCAGCCGAAGATCGGCTTTTCATAGGCGCGGTCCAAGAGCGTGTTCTCATTGCTGAAGCGGAAGTCGAGCGAGGCCGCGCGGTCCGGGTCGATGGCGGCGGCCTGGCTCAGCAGCCATTGCTGCGGCACCAGATCGGCGCCCTTGAGGATCGGATAGGCCAGCGCGATGGAGCCCAGCACCACCGCCACGCGGATCTGCATCCGCGTCGGCAGGACGATCACCATGGGCACCAGCAGGACGGCGAAGATCAGCGCGCCCAGAGACTTGGACAGCACCAGCACCGCCGACAGGTAGAGCGCGGCGAAGAGGTACTTCAGCCGCCCGCTTCCCGCTTCCGACCAGCGCCAGAGCGACCAGGCCGAGACGACCGCCGTCATGCAGAAGAAGGCCACCCAGAGGCCGTGGTACAAAAAGACCACCGGGCGAAAGCCGCCAGCCCGCATCGATTGGCCGAAGAAGTGCTGGTAGTAGCCGTAGACCCAGAGGTTCAGCTGCGGCGAGAGGCGGATTTCGATCAGCATGAACAGCGAGTAGACAAGCCCCCCGACCATCAGCGCGCGCAGAAGCTCGCGCTGCGCGCCGCTGCTGGCAAGGTGCTGGCGGGCCAGCAGGAAGGGCAGGATCCTCATCATCTGTTCCAGCGGGAGCGCGACCATGTCCTTCAGCCCCAGCCCGGGCAGGCCGATCTGGCCGTAGAAGACCGGCTCTGCATTGGTGGCGACGGTCAGCACCGGCGAGAATATGAAGGTGAAGACCAGCGCCTTGCCGACGGCGCTTTGCGGCAGCAGCGGGACCCTGTTGCCGTCCTTCCACAGGATCAGGGCAAAGGCGGCAAGCGCGGGCAGGTTGTGTTTCGTGAAGGGCGGGAACATCGGCAGGTCGAAGACCGCAGGCGGTTCCGGCAGGAAGAGATAGCCCAGCATCAGCGACCAGATCACCGCACGATCGCGCGGCAGGCGCGTGAACATCACGCCCGCGATCAGCGGCCAGAGGGCCAGCGCGAGATAGGCGATCGGGTTGGGCATCGGTCCCGTCAGATTGTGGCCGCATCGGGCCGTTCCCCGCCCTTGTACCGGGATCACGGGGCAAAGTCGCGGCTGCAATGCGGTGAAAGCGGGGTGCGTGACACAACTGCGGGATTGCCGCCATACTGGAAACGATATCCCGCCCGGGGTCATGGAATCACCGCATTTTCAGGATAATCAGGGAACAAGGGGAACGCCGGGGGCTGACGACCATGACAAAGGACAGGCTGCGCATCGCCTACCTGTGCGATCTGTCGCCGCTTGACCGGAACCTCTATTCCGGGGGCAACGCGCGGATCTTCGAGGCGCTGCAACGCCATGCGGGCGATGTCACGATCCTGCCGCAGCACTGGGGCGCGGCAGAGCCGCTGCGGCGCGCAATCGAAGGCCTGCCCGAGCACTGGACGATCCGCCTGCGCTGGCGCGCGCATTTCGCGCTGCGCCACGTGATCGGCAGGGCGGCGGGGCGGGCCCTGCGCGGGGGGCGCTTCGACGTGGTCTTCGGTGCCTATTCGCTGCCCGCCTTCTCGGGCGTTCCGATCCCCGGGGGCGTGGTCAGCGCCTTCACCTCGGATGCGGTGCAGTCCGTCTATCGACAGTCCGAGATCGGCCAGCAGTTCGACCGCCCGGGCGGCATCGGCGCGGCACTGGACGGCTGGGTGGAACGGCGCGAGCGCGCCGCCCTGCATCGCGCGGACCTGCTGCTCTGGCCCTCCGACTGGCTGAGCCAGGCGGTGACGGCGCGCTACGGCACCGATCCGGCGCGCGCGCATGTGCTGCCCTGGGGCGCCAATATCGCGCCGCAGCCAGCCCCGGCCCCGCGCGCCTTGGCCCCCGACCGGCCGCTGCACCTGCTGGTGATCGGGCGCGACTGGTGTGCCAAGGGCGGCCCCCTGGCCTTCGACTGCATGACCGCGCTGCGCGACAGCGGCATCAATGCCCGCCTGACGGTGATCGGCTGCACGCCGCCAGAGGCTCACCGGTCAGAGCATGTCACCGTCCACCCGCAGTTGAACAAGGCCGTGCCGGAGGAATTGCACCGCTTCGAGGCGGCGATTGCGGCGGCGCATTTCCTCGTCCAGCCGTCTTACGAATCCTACGGCTTCGCCTTCTGCGAGGCCTCGGCCATGGGGCTGCCCGCGCTGTGCCTGCGGGTCGGGGGCGTGCCGGTCCGGGACGGCGTCAACGGCCACGCCCTGCCCCCCGGCGCGACACCCGGGGATTTTGCCGCGCTGATCCGGCGCTATCTGGACGACGCCCCCGCCTATGCGGCGCTCTGTGCCTCGGCCCGGCGGGAATACGAGGATCGTCTGAACTGGGATGCCTGGGGGATGGGCACCGCGGCCTTGCTGCGCAGGGCCGTCGCGCAGAAACAGGGGCGCACGCTGGCGTGACCGGGGTCGCGTGCTACCTCTGCGGGGCAGATCCCGGCAGGAGCACACAGATGTCCCACTCTCCGCTGACCGACCACAGGGCGCAGGGGCGGCAATCCGGCGGCGCAGGCTGGATCGTCACCAACCGGTTCGTCCCCGCCCCGGCGGAGCGGATGCGCGTGGTTTCGGGCGCGGGCGCCGCGCGGCCTTCCACCCGCCTTGACCCGGCCCGGCAGCCCGCGCCCATGTCAGCACCCATGCCTAAACCGGCATCGATGGTCCCGCCGCCGCAGCCCGCGCCCGACGGCGCATCAGGCCTGAATACCGATCAGGGCTTTTCGATGCCGGTCAAGCCCGGGGCGCGCGCCGCCTGTCGACGGGCCTGTCGGACGCAGCCGAGGACAGGGGCGAAAACAGCCACCGCGACCGCCGCAAGGCCACCATCGCCGACCAGCGGGCCCGGACGACCAGCCTGATCGCGCCCACAACCCACCGGACGCCGGAACAGCCCCTCCCCCGCGATGCCCTGCCCCCCTCGGTGGCGGGGATCGGCGCACGCCGGAGGGCTGAGGCGCATCGCCCCCCGCGACCCGGGCATCCACACTCGGCAGGCCTTCGCCCCGGGGCACCGGCGCCACCAGCACCCCCCGGCAAAAGGGCTCCTGACCCCTGCTTCTTCTTGGCAAAAATACCAATCTCCGGGGTCAGCCCCGGGCGGCTCGGCCCGCCGCCCCTGTGCTCCGGCGCCATGTCGCCAGCCGCAGCGGCAGCGGCCAAGCCCGCCCTTGCCCAAATCCCGACAATCGCTAGGGTTTCCCGCATGGGAGTGCGCCGATGAAAGACGAGGCAGAGATCGACCTGACCCCGGCGGTCTCCGACACGGTCCGCAAGACCACCTGCTACATGTGTGCCTGCCGCTGCGGCATCGACGTCCACCTGAAGGACGGGCGCGTGACCTATATCGAGGGCAACCGCGACCACCCGGTGAACCACGGCGTGCTCTGCGCCAAGGGCAGCGCCGGGCTGATGCAGCACCTCTCCCCGGCGCGACTGCGGGCGCCGCTGCGGCGCACAGGCCCGCGCGGATCCGGCCAGTTCGAGGAAATCTCCTGGGAAGACGCGCTGGAGACGGCGCGCGGCTGGCTGGCGCCCCTGCGCGAGACGGCGCCGGAAAAGCTCGCCTTCTTCACCGGGCGCGACCAGAGCCAAAGCTTCACCGGCTGGTGGGCGCAGCAGTTCGGCACCCCCAACTACGCGGCGCATGGCGGCTTCTGCTCGGTCAACATGGCGGCGGCGGGGATCTACACCATGGGCGGCGCCTTCTGGGAGTTCGGCACCCCGGACTGGGAGCACGCGCGCCTCTTCCTGCTGTTCGGCGTGGCAGAGGACCACGATTCGAACCCGATCAAGCTGGGACTGGCCCGGCTGAAGGAACGCGGCGCCAAGGTGATCGGGATAAACCCCGTGCGCACGGGCTACAACGCCATCGCCGACGACTGGGTGGGCATCACGCCGGGCACCGACGGGCTGCTGGTGCTGTCGCTGGTCCACTGCCTGTTGAAAACGGGGCGGATCGACACGGATTACCTGTCGCGCTTCACCAATGCGCCGGTGCTTCTGGTCTCGGACCCGAAATCGCCGGACTTCGGCCTCTTCCTGCGCGACGACGCGGGCCGCCCGCTGGTGATCGACCGCCGCACGGGCAAGCCCGCCGCATGGGACGCGCCCGGGGTGCGCCCGGACCTCACCGGCACCCTGCGCCGCGCCGGGCAAACCCATGTCAGCGTCATGCACCGCATCGCGGAACGCTACCTGTCGGACGCCTACACGCCCGAGGCGGTGGCCGGGCGCTGCGGCCTGCCCGCCGCCCGCATCCGCGCGCTGGCGGCGGAAATCGCCCGCGCCGCCTTTGACGCGCCGGTGGTGCTGGACCGCCCGTGGACGGATTTTCGCGGCGCGCGGCACCAGACCATGACGGGCCGCCCGGTCGCCATGCACGCCATGCGCGGCGTCTCGGCCCATGCCAACGGCTTCCAGACCTGCCGGGCGATCCACCTGCTGCAGATCCTCATCGGCGCGGTCGAGACCCCCGGCGGGATGCGGTTCAAGCCGCCCTACCCCAGGCCCGCCGAGGCGCACCCCCGCCCGCACTCTCGCGCCCGACCGGGGCAGTCGCTGGACGGCCCGCATCTGGGCTACCCGCAGGGCCCCGAGGATCTGGCGCTCAAGCCCGACGGCAGCCCGGCGCGGATCGACAAGGCCTTTACCTGGGAAAACCCGCTGTCGGCGCATGGCCTGATGCACATGGTCATCTCGAACGCGCACGCGGGCGATCCCTACCGCATCGACACGCTGTTCCTCTACATGGCGAACATGGCGTGGAATTCCTCGATGAACACGCGCGGCACCATGGCTATGCTGGCAGACACCGACGACAGCGGCGCCTATGTCATCCCGCATGTCATCGTCTCGGACGCCTATTCCTCGGAGATGGTGGCCTATGCCGACCTCGTGCTGCCGGACACCACCTACCTCGAACGCCACGACTGCATCTCGCTGCTGGATCGTCCGATCTCGGAACCGGATGCGGCGGCGGACGCGATCCGCTGGCCGGTGGTGGAACCGGACAGGGACGTGCGCGGCTTTCAGTCGGTGCTCTGCGATCTCGGCGCGCGGCTGGGCCTGCCCGGCTTCACGGCACAGGACGGCGGGCCGGAATTCCGCGATTACGCCGACTACATCATGCGCCACGAACGCCGCCCCGGCATAGGCCCGCTGGCAGGCTGGCGCATGGGCCCCAATGGCCTGCAACACGGACGCGGCGGCCCGAACGAGGCGCAACTGGACAGCTACATCGGGCAGGGGGGCTTCTTTCAGGCGCATGTCCCGGCAGAGGCGGCCTATTTCAAGCCCTGGAACCGCGCCTATCAGGACTGGGCGGTGGGCCTCGGCCTGACCGACAAGCCCGCCCCCTACCTCTTCCAGCTTTATGCCGAGCCGCTGCGCCGCTTCCAGCGCGCCGCCGAGGGGCACGGGCCAGAGCAGCCGCCCGACCACCTGCGCGCCCGCATCGCGCAGACCCACGATCCGCTGCCGCTCTGGTACGAACCCGGCGCGGCCAGGGGTTTTCCCCTGCACGCCCTGACCCAGCGGCCCATGGCCATGTACCATTCCTGGGGCTCGCAGAACGCCTGGCTGCGGCAGATCCACGGACAGAACCCGCTCTACGTGCCGACCGCGCTGATGCGCGAACACGGGCTGACCGACGGCGACTGGGCGCGGCTGACCTCGGCGCATGGCTCGATCACCGTGCCGGTGCTGGAAATGGCCGCGCTGAACCCGCAGACGGTCTGGACATGGAACGCCATCGGCAAGCGCGGCGGGGCCTGGGCGCTGGACCCCGGCGCCCCCGAGGTCACCAAGGGCTTCCTCATGAACCACATCATCCACGAGCTGCTGCCGCCCAGGGGCGACGGGCTGCGCTGGTCCAACTCGGACCCCATCACCGGGCAAGCCGCCTGGTTCGATCTGCGCGTGCGCCTCGAAAAGGCCGCAGGGCCGGAGGCGGCGATCCCGCCGCAGGCCAGCCCCGTCCCGCCCGCCCCGGCATCGCGCCCCCGGACAAAGGGCTCCTGACCCATGCTTCTTCTTGGCAAAAATACCGACTGCCACGGCCAGCCCCGGGCGGATCGGCCTCCCGGAGGGCACCCATGACCACCCTGCCGCCCCCCGGCCCGGTCAAGCTGGGCCTCGTCATCGACCTCGACACCTGCGTCGGCTGCCATGCCTGTGTCGTGGCCTGCAAGGGCTGGAACGATCAGGCCTATGGCGCGCCGCTGTCGGATCAGGACCCCTATGGCGCCGCGCCCTCGGGCACCTTCCTCAACCGCGTGCACAGCTACGAGGTCACGCCGCCGGACGCCCCGCCGCAGCTGGTGCATTTCCCCAAGTCCTGCCTGCATTGCGAGGATGCGCCCTGCGTCACCGTCTGCCCCACCGGCGCCAGCTACAAGCGCGCCGAGGACGGCATCGTGCTGGTCAACGAATCCGCCTGCATCGGCTGCGGCCTCTGCGCATGGGCCTGCCCCTATGGCGCCCGAGAGATGGACGGCGCCGAGCAGGTGATGAAGAAATGCACCCTCTGCGTCGACCGCATCTACAACGAGGTCCTGCCCGAGGAAGACCGCCAGCCCGCCTGCGTCCGCACCTGCCCGGCGAAGGCCCGCCATTTCGGCGACCTGAACGACCCGGAGAGCGCCGTCAGCCAGCTGGTGGCCGAGCGGGGCGGGATCTCGCTGATGCCCGAGATGGGCACGAAGCCCGTCAACCAGTACCTGCCCCCCCGCCCCCACGACACCTGGGAGGGCGAGGTCGATGTGCTCACCCCCTGGCTGGAGCCGGTGGCCGAAGAGCCGAAAGGCTTCCTCGCATGGCTCGACAAGACGCTGGAGCGGCTGTGAGACGACCCGACTTCGCCCCGACGCCCCGCTATCGCACCGCGCGCCACAGGCCCGCGAGCCGGGGCAGCCATGGCGCCAGGCCGCAGGCAAAGGCCCCGGCCCGGCTCCTGCGCCCCCTGCCACCCAAAGAGCCGGACCGGCGCGCCGCTTGCCTCGCCCGCTGTCACCGCCCGCGCTTGATGGACCCGGGCGCGGCGCTGTCGTTGCCCTGCGGGTGGATCGATCGACACGCCACCTGCACAAACCTCGGCGGCCCCCTGCGGCGAGCCGACCGGCGCGCGCAGCACCGCAACCCGTCGAGGCCGGATCCCGCCGCAGCCCACGCGCTGGGGTCACACCGCGCCACCCGCCGAAGGAGACGCTGATGCATCCGGCGCGCTCGCTGATCCTGTTCACCACACTGTCGGGCCTCGGCTTCGGCCTGCTGACCTGGCTGGGCCTCGACCCTTCGCCGCCCGGGGGCTGGGTCGCCTTCGCCTTCTTCGGCCTGGGTTTCGCGCTGGCACTGGGCGGGCTCGCGGCCTCGGCCTTTCACCTCGGCCACCCGGAGCGCGCCCTGCGCGCCTTCACGCAATGGCGGTCAAGCTGGCTGTCGCGCGAGGCCTGCCTCTCGGTCGCGGCCCTGACGGTTTCCGGCCTCTACGCCGCCGCGCTGGTATTCTTCGGGGCGCATGTGGCGCCGATGGGCTGGCTCTCGGCCTTGCTGTGCCTGGCCACGATCACCGCAACCGCGATGATCTACACCCAGCTGCGCACGGTGCCGCGCTGGCACCACTGGTCGACGCCCGCGCTCTTCGGGCTGACGGCGCTGGCGGGTGGCGCGCTGCTGTCGGGGCGCACGACCGTTGCCGCCGTGCTGCTGACCGCCACGGGGCTGGCGCAGCTGGGCTGGTGGCAAAGCGGCGACCGGCGCGAGGCGGCCCAGGCCAGCACCCGCGCCTCCGCCACGGGCCTCGGCGCGCCCGGCACCGTGCGCCCCTTCGAGCCGCCGCACACCGGCGACAGCTACCTGACGCGAGAAATGGCCTTTTTTGTTGCCCGAAAACATGCGCAGAAACTGCGGATGATCGCGCTGGTCCTGATGGCGGGCCTGCCGGCGCTCTTGCTGCTGGCGGCCCCCGGCCATGTCACCGGCGCGCTGGCCCTGCTGATGCATCTGGCGGGAACCCTTGTCGCGCGCTGGCTGTTCTTTGCAGAGGCGCGACACGTCATGGCGCTGTACTACCCGCCCCGGGCCGAAAGCTAGGCCATGCCGACTGTCCTGATGCTGCCCCTGTCTGCGCTGGCCGATACCGCGCCGCGCGGGCGCAAAAGGCGCTGAGCGGCTGGGCGCCGGTTCTGTCGGCGCAGGATGGCGAGACAGGGAAAGACGCACTGGACCGGCTGACCAATGTGGTCTCCTCTCTCAGCACAACGGACTGGCCGAGGCGATGGATTGCGGTGCCCTGCATGCCCGCGCCGGGCACGCCGTGGATCAGGCCGCAGAGACCTGCCTGCAACAGGCCGACCTGCGCCGCCATCGCCGCAAGGCGCAGGGCCGGACCGATAGGCTAAACAGAGGGCGCTACGCCCGCACCCCGGCCCTGAAAGCCGGTCGCCTGCCGCAGGAAGGTCGCGGACCGGCTTTCGCCCCCCTCACCGGGAACAGGCGCAGATCCCCTTGCGGTTCCCGGCCCCCTCGGAGCGCATCGGCCCACTAGCGCCGGAACCAGCCCTTCACGCGGTCGCTGCCCGCGTCGAGGCGGTCGCCGGTGCGCTCGAGCGCCGGGTCGATGCGGCGCGTGCGGAAGCGCAGCCAGCGCACCCGCAGGGCCCAGAAGACCGCCAGCAGCACCACCAGCACCACGATGGTGGTCCAGGGGATGATGCGCACGTCCGGGCCTTCGACCGTGCGGACGGAAATGGCGTTCGGGAAGATCGACAGGAACTCGTTGCGCCAGCCGTAATGCTTCAACGCCACCCAGCGCGGGTTGTCCGGGGCCGAGCGCATGTCCGTCGCCTCGGCCTGCAGGTTCGAGGTGTCGAACTTGAAGTAGGGCGGCCAGCCCCAGCCCGTGTCCTCGTTGCGGTAGACCATGATCTTGCCGTTCTCCAGCCGGGTCTGGATGAAGAAGACGTCGCGGCTGGGCAGGGTGCCGTCGGCGCCCACATCGGCCTGCGCCCAGAACCAGCGGTTCTCGCCCGGGTCGACGCGCTTTTCGTAGGTATCGGTGATCCGCACGATATCGTGCTGCGGCAGCGTGTAGTGCAGCACCATGCCCACCAGCAGCCAGAAGACGATGATCAGCGTCCATTTCACGTAGGTCATGCGGCGGGGCCTTTCATTCGAAGTTGGTGCGGTAGACGATCAGGGCCACAAGACACAAGGGCAGCAGGTAAACAAGCAGCAACAGGGTCCTCGTGCGGCGTTTGTCATGCTCTGCCAGTTCCTCGCGGACATAGTCCTCCCGGTCGCGCGGCTCGTCCGCCTCGGCGGCCCAGTCGTCCTGCAGCAGGTCGCGCCTGCGTGCCCGAAGGTACAGCCACAGCGACCCGTAGACCACCGTCAGCACGACGAACCCCATGATCAGAAACCGCGCAAGCGCGAACATTGCCGTCTCTCCTTTGGTTCAGGTGATACGGCTGGCGCTGAAAATCAACGACGAATGGCCCGGGGCGGAGCAGTTTGGCCGGGCCTGTCACCAAGTTGCGGTCTTCCAGCGGCCCGGCGCGGTGCTGACCGCCAGCACGAGGACCGGCGCCCAGATCAGCGCGGCCTTCAGCCCCAGCGCGGCAAAGTGGCGAAAGGCCGGGGCCGCGTTGTCGCCCGTCAGCAGCGCGAAAGTGGCCCCGCGCAGGTGGTAGAGCAACGCGAAGCCAAGGCCCGAGACCGCCCAGAGCAGCAGCGCAGAGAGCCCGGCCAGCGCCACCAGCCCGCCGGGGCTTTCGGGCACCAGAGGCTCCAGCCCGCGCGGCACGAGGATCGCGGCGGCGATCAGCAGGACGGCGGGCAGGGCAAGCGACAGGATCATGCCGCAAGATCTGGGGCAATGCGCCCACCGGATCAAGGCGATCACGCCGCCACCGTCCGGACACCGCGCATCCGGGGCCATGCGCGCAGCGGATCAAGTCTGCGACGGCTGCCCCTCCAAGCGCAGACCCGGCAGCGGTGCCCCGTTTCCCGGCGCCCCGGCGGCCACGTCCCCGTCTCGATACCCGGCCCCTTGGCCTTATCGGTCCAGCAGCGTCGTCACCATGGCGCTGTCCGGGTCCTTCAGCGCGTCGATGACGTCGAAATGATGCTTGCCCGGGACCACCACACTGCCGCAGCCCCATGCCTTTTCCAGCCAGCGCGCGTGATCGAGGAAGACGGGCCTTTCGTCGCCGCCCACCTGCACCGTCACCGGCACCTTTGGCGGCGCCATGGCAATCGGGCTTTCCGCCATGGCCTCGGCCCGGTCCAGACCCAGCACCGCGTTCATCGTCAGGTCCAGCAAGGGCCGCAAGTCGCTGAGCGGAGAGATCGGCATCACATGCGCCACCCGCCCGGCCACCGCCTCGGGCAGCATGCCGGGCGCCAGCATCCGCGCCACGAGGTGCCCGCCCGCGGAATGCCCGGTCAGGCGGATGGGGCCGCTCACTTCCTGCGCGGCGACGGTGACGGCCTGCGCCACCTGCCGGGTGATGTCGCGGATGCGCACCCGGGGGCAGAGGTCATAGGACGGCATCACCACCGCCCAGCCCCGCGCCCGCGCGCCCTCGGCGAAATGCGACCAGATCGAGCGGTCGAACTTGTGCCAGTAGCCGCCATGGACAAAGACGACGAGGCCCTGCGGCACGCCCTCGGGCAGGAACAGGTCCATCATCTCGCGCGTTCCATGGCCGTACATCAACCCCGGCCTCAGCCGCCGGGCGACCGAAAGACGGGCGCGATAGGCCTCGGCCTCCGCCTCCCAGCGGGGTGGAAAGCTGGCGGCATCGGGGATATGCGCCGCATTGGCATAGGCATCGTCATTGGGGTTTGGCATGGTTTCCTGGCTCCGGCTCTCGACAACGATCGAAACAGATGCTCAGGCTGATGCCAAGACTTGGACAAGGAGGGCAAGATGCTCGACCATGCGACCAACCTGAAATCCCTGCTGAAGGACCCGGCCCTGCTGGAAACCCGCGCCTATATCGACGGCGCATGGGTCGAGACCGCCAAGACCTTCGAGGTGACCAACCCGGCGCGCGGCGACGTCATCGCCAAGGTGACGGACCTCAGCCGCGAAGAGGTGGCGACGGCCATCGACGCCGCCCATGCTGCACAGCCGGACTGGGCGCAATGGACCGGCAAGGAACGCGCCGCCGTCCTGCGCCGATGGTTCGACCTGATGATGGAGAACCAGGACGACCTTGGCACCATCATGACCGCCGAACAGGGCAAGCCGCTGGCCGAGGCGAAGGGAGAGGTGGCCTATGGCGCCTCTTTCGTCGAGTTCTTCGCCGAAGAGGCCAAGCGCATCTACGGCGAGACCATCCCCGGCCATGCCCGCGACAAGCGCATCACCGTGATCAAGCAGCCCATCGGCGTCGCCGCCTCGATCACGCCGTGGAACTTCCCCAACGCGATGATCACCCGCAAGGCCGCCCCCGCGCTGGCCGCCGGCTGCGCCTTTGTCGCCCGCCCCGCCGCCGAAACGCCGCTGTCGGCCATCGCCCTTGGCGTGCTGGCGGAACGCGCGGGCATCCCGGCGGGCGTGTTCAACGTGGTGCCCTCGTCCTCCTCCTCCGAGGTCGGCAAGGAATTCTGCGAGAACCCCAAGGTGCGCAAGCTGACCTTCACCGGCTCGACCGAGGTCGGGCGCATCCTGCTGAGGCAGGCCGCCGATCAGGTCATGAAATGCTCGATGGAGCTGGGCGGCAACGCGCCCTTCATCGTCTTCGACGACGCCGATCTGGATGCGGCGGTCGAGGGCGCCATCGTCTGCAAGTTCCGCAACAACGGCCAGACCTGCGTCTGCGCCAACCGGATCTACGTGCAGGACGGCGTCTATGACGCCTTCGCCGAAAAGCTGGTCGCGGCGGTCGGCAAGCTGAAGGTCGGCGACGGCCTGGAAGAGGGCACGGACCTTGGCCCGCTGATCAACCAGAAGGCCATCGACAAGGTGCAGGAGCATATCGCCGACGCCAGGTCCAAGGGCGCCACGGTGGTCTACGGCTCGGAAACGCAGGACCGCGACGGCGCCTTCTTCGGCCCGACCGTCGTCACCGGCGCGACGAAGGACATGGCCTTCTCGACCGAGGAAACCTTCGGCCCTCTGGCGCCGCTCTTCCGCTTCAGGGACGAGGACGAGGTGATCGCACTGGCCAACGACACGATCTTCGGCCTTGCCTCGTATTTCTACGCGCGTGACCTCAGCCGCGTGTACAAGGTCGCCGAGGCGCTGGAATACGGGATCGTGGGCGTCAACACCGGCCTGATCTCGACCGAGCTGGCGCCCTTCGGCGGCGTCAAGCAGTCGGGTCTTGGCCGCGAGGGCAGCCACCACGGCATCGAGGATTACCTCGAGATGAAATACATCTGCATGACGGTATGACGAGCCGCGACCCGGCGGCCGCTGACGGGCCGTCCATGCTTGCCCGGTTGCGCGCCGAGGCCCATACCGGGTCCGGCGCGCGCTGGCTGTATTCCGATCAGGCCGACGCTCTGGCGCGCTATGCGCTGAAGTTCCACGAGGGCGTGCGCCTGATGGAGGCCTGCGCCCCGACCTTCCACGAACCGGTCCGCGATGTCTCGTGGGAGATGATCGGCGCGGATTGCGAGGGCGAGAACTGGGAGGATCACCGCGACCCCCAGCGCGCCTACCGCCTGTTCCGGGCCAAGCTGCGCAGGGCCGCGCAGGACGGCGTGCGGCTGAAGTACAAGCTCTGGCTGGGACGCGGCGCCTAGCCTCCGGCCCGGGCCGGGGCAGGCGCGTCCCCTCGGCGCCCCAACTTTCCCCTTGCCAGACAGACAGCCTTGCGCCAACGCTTGCCCCATAGGCCGGGCGATGGCGTCGCCCCCAGCATGGCCCTGTCCGTCCTGCACGCCGGGACCTTGCTTTGCCGACGCGGCGGGGAAGGTCCTTCCCTCCGCGACAAGGAGGGTTTCATGGAACGTCCCCAGCACTACCGCTTTCATCAGGGCGAAAAATCCCTGCCCTTTGCGCCCGCCGAATACGACGCGCGCCTGAAGGGCCTGCGGGCCATCATGGCCGAGACGGGCGTCGAGGCCTGCGTGCTGACCTCGATGCACAATATCGCCTACTACTCGGGCTTTCTCTATCTGTCCTTCGGGCGGCCCTACGGGCTGGTCGTCACCGCAACCGACAGCGTCACCATCAGCGCGGGCATCGACGCCGCGCAGCCCTGGCGGCGCAGCCACGGCGACAATATCACCTATACCGACTGGGCGCGGAACAACTTCTGGCGGGCGGTGGAAACGGTCGCCGGCACCGGCAAGGTGGTGGGCTACGAGGGCGATCACCTGACGCTGGTGCAGATGTCCCTGCTCGAGGAATTCCTGCGCCCCGCCCTGAGCCTCGACATCGCCCCCGCCACCATGCGCCAGCGCATGATGAAATCCCCCGCAGAGCTTGACCTGATCCGCGCCGGGGCCGCCGTGGCGGACGTGGGCGGCTATGCCATCCGCGAGGCCATCCGCGAAGGCACGCGCGAGATCGACGTCGCCATGGCGGGCCGCGACGCGATGGAACTGGAAGTCGCCAAACGCTTCCCCGAGGCCGAGTACCGCGACACATGGGTCTGGTTCCAGTCCGGCATCAACACCGACGGCGCCCACAACCCGGTCACATCCCGCAAGCTCCGGCGCGGGGACATCCTGTCCCTGAACGCCTTCCCGATGATCTCGGGCTATTACACCGCGCTCGAACGCACCCTCTTCGTGCAAGAGGTCGACGCGGCCAGCCTGAAGATCTGGCAGGCCAATGTCGCCGCCCATGAATACGGCATGTCGCTGCTGAAACCGGGCGCCACCTGCTCCGAGGTGACGGGCAGGATCAACGCCTTCCTCGCCGAACGCGACCTGCTGCAATACCGCACCTTCGGCTACGGCCACAGCTTCGGCCTGCTCTCGCATTACTACGGCCGCGAGGCCGGGCTGGAACTGCGCGAGGACATCGACACGGTGCTAAAGCCCGGCATGGTCATCAGCATGGAACCGATGCTGACCATCCCCGAGGGCCAGCCCGGCGCCGGGGGCTACCGCGAGCACGATATCCTCTTCATCACCGAAGAGGGCGCCGAGAACATCACCGGCTACCCCTACGGCCCGGACACCAACGTCGTTGGATGACCCGCCCGGCGGCC
Source organism: Ponticoccus sp. (in: a-proteobacteria) (assembly GCF_048381735.1). NCBI lineage: Bacteria > Pseudomonadati > Pseudomonadota > Alphaproteobacteria > Rhodobacterales > Roseobacteraceae > Ponticoccus > Ponticoccus sp. (in: a-proteobacteria). Next base: position 479,653 of record NZ_JBLXGL010000002.1, on the reverse strand, counting down.
CGTTTCCCCGGGCCGCCCCACGGAGGCACGACACCGCGCCCTGCCCCTTCTTCTGTCCCGAAATATCCCGGGGGGAGGCCGCAGGCCGGGGGGCAGAGCCCCCGCTGCCCGCCGGATCAATCCGGCTCCACCCGCCCGCGCAGGGCCTTGACCTCGCCGCGCTCCTTCTTGGCCTTCAGGCGGCGCTTCTTCGATCCCAGTGTCGGCTTGGTGGCGATCCGCCGCTTCGGCGTTTCCAGGGCCTTGCGGATCAGCTCTGCCAGCCGGTCGCGCGCGATCTCGCGGTTGCGGGCCTGGCTGCGGGTGTCCTCCACCTGCAACACCAGCGCGCCCTCCTTGGTCCATCGCCGCCCCGCGATCCGGCGCAGCCGCGCCTTGACCGGGGCCGGCAGGTTCGGCGACCGCTCTGCCTCGAACCGCAGCTCGACAGCGGTCGAGACCTTGTTGACGTTCTGACCGCCGGGACCGGACGCGCGCACGAATTGCTCGGTCAGTTCCCAGTCCTCGATGGTGATGCGTTCGTTGATCCGGAGCATGTGCGAAAGATGGGCCGCTGTGGTGCATTGAAAAGGGCCGCCCCGTGGGACGGCCCTTCGAGAATTCGGAGGCGGGCCGGTTAGGCGCTGCCAATCCGGGGATTGTCACCCCAGGGGTCTGCCCCTAGAGCGCGTCCTCCCGCACTGTTCCGACACCCTTCTCCAATGCTTCTCTCGACACTGGATCACCTCCTTTCAGCTGTTGAAAACGCAAGACCAGCGTTGCACGCAATCCTGCATCCACAAAGCCTTTTTTACCGACTATGCGAAGTTTCGGGTCTCCGTTGCCTTCGAAACGATCAGTTTGAAAGGCACCAGCGCGATCAGTGCCAGGGACAGCTTCACCAGCCAGTCCGCGAGACCCAGCGAAACCCAGAGCGGCGCCACCGGGCCCAGGCCCAGAAGCGGCAGGGCCTCGCCCGCCCAGGACACGTCATTGCCGGGCTCGAGGACGGTCAGCGCGCCGGAAAAGGCGACGGTGAAGAAGATCGCGGTGTCGAGCGAGGAGCCGACCAGCGTCGAGGCCAGCGGCGCGCGCCACCACTTGCCCCCGCGCAGGCGGTCGAAGATCGCCACGTCGACCATCTGCGCGGTCAGGAAGGCCAGGCCCGAGGCCAGCGCCACCCGCAGCGTCACGGCGGGGAAGGTATAGCCGTCGCCCTGCAGCACGATCTGCGTGCCGATCAGCGAGCAGACGACCCCCACGACAAAGCCCGCGACGACCACGCGGCGCGCCGCCGCGGCGCCGTAAAGCCGGTTCATCAGGTCGGTGACGAGGAAGGCGAGGGGATAGGTGAAGGCCCCCCAGGTCAGCCAGTTGCCGAAGAGGAACTGGACGAGGATGTTCGAGGCCAGCACGATGGCGGCCATGGCAAGGATGCCGGGAATATGCTTGCGCGTCATGATTGGACCCGTTTTTGCAAGGTTGCGGGGACTTGGCCCGCCGCTGCGGACGGGCGGGCTATACCGGGGCCGCGCCCTTGTGGCAAGGGTCCTGCGGTCTGCGCCCGGCGCACCCGTGGCACGGCGGGCGACGGACAGGCGTGGGGGCAGGTCCGTCGTCGGGACACTTGGCGCGCAGGCGTCGTGCGCCACGATGGCGCCGGTCTGTGTGTCGGGGGCCGGAGGGGGCTCTGCCCCCGCTCCTGCGGAGCCCCCCGGGATATTTCCGGACAGAAGAAGACGGGGCCTCGGAGCCTTGCGCGGCACGGTTTCCCGGTTCCACGCGCGGGCCCTGGACGGTCTCGCTTCAGAGGCCTTCCCGGACGCGGTATTCCACGAATTCGGTGCGCTGGATGGGCTGGAAGTTGTCGTCCGAGATCATCGTCAGCCGGATATCTCCCGCCGCGTCGCGCCAGACCGAGAGGCCTTCGAGGTTGTCGTGGCGCAGCGTATGTGTGCTCAGCAGCGTATCGTCCCGCGCGATCCGGTCGCCTTCGAGCGTGAACTGCCGCACCCGGCTGCGAAAGCCGAAGCCGGAGAAGCCGCGTTCCAGCACGTAGAGCCGACCGGCATCGTCGAAATCCGCCCCGACGACCAGAAACCCGTCCGAGCGCGGGATGGAGAAGGGCTGCTCCCATGTGTCGCCCTCCAGGCGGTAGACGGGGAAGGGCCGCGTCAGCTGTCCCGAGCGCTCGGGCATGGTGTAGAGCCGCCCCTCTGCGTCCACGGCCAGCGCCTCCAGCCCGCCGTTCGGGTTGGGAATCGCCCTGAAGGCCGGGGCCACGGGCAGCGGGTCGGCGCGGGACAGGCTGTGGTAGGCCCAGACGCGGTGGGCGCCCTCGAAGGAGATGAAGATCCGGCCCTGCCCGTCGATCGCCAGCCCCTCGGCATCGGAGAGGTAGACGGACAGCGCGCCGCCCGAGGCATTGCCCAGCGGGGTCAGCGCCGCGCCGTCGACGCCGGCAATCAGGCCCTCTGCGCGCCGGAACCGCCCCGTCACCAGGGCGCCGCGGTCCGAGATGGCGGTGAAGCCCCTGCCCCCGTCGGAAACCTCGAGGCCCGAGAAACCGCCGAAGCCCGGCGTCTTCGCGCTCCAGGTATAGCTGCCGAGGTATTCCGCCGGGGTGATCTGCGCCGCCGAGGCCGTCAGCCAGAGGCACGAGACGAAGAGCGCCGCAAGACGGCGTGTGAAACGCGGAAACACGGGGCGCTCAGTTCGCGGCCAGAACCGCAGCGCAGGCGTTCGGCAGGTCGCCCATGGTCAGTTCGCGCCTGGGCGGCGCGGGCTTGGCGTTGGGGTCGGGCGGCGGCGGGTTGAGGATATTGTTCACCCAGGCCTGCGCGTCGGCGCAGCCGTCCCCGGCGGGCGGCGCGGCCTGATCGACACAGCCCCTGGCGCCCCTGGGGCAGTTCAGGCGCACGTGGAAATGGTAGTGGTGCCCGTACCAGGGCCGGATCTTCCGCAGCCAGGCGCGGTCGCCCTTTTCGTCGTTGCACATCTGCACCTTGGCACCGGGGAAGACGAAGATCCGCGCCACGCGCGGGTCCGAGGCGGCGGCCTTGAGGATCTCGTGGTGCGCGCGGGTCCAGTTGTTGTTGGTATAGGCCCCCGAGGACCGGCGGGTGGAGATCGACGAGATGTTCTCGCGCTCGCGGGCCGAGAGCGTCAGAGTGTCGGCGGGCAGCATCCAGATGTCCACGTCCAGCCCGATCTGGTGGCTGGCGTGGCCCGTCAGCATCGGTCCGCCGCGCGGCTGGCTCATGTCGCCGATGTAAAGCCCGTTCCAGCCGGGTTGCTGCGCGGCCTTGCGGCTGAGGTCCTGCACGTAATCGACCAGCTCGGGGTGGCCCCAGTTGCGGTTGCGCGACAGGCGCATCGCCTGCCAGGTCGGGCCGGTTTCGGCCAGCTGCACGCCCCCGGCGACGCAGCCCTTGGCGTAAGAGCCATGCGGGGCGGGTGCCTGCGGCGAGGGCCCGGCCTTGGCGCCGAACAGCTGCTTGGCCTCTTTTGAGGACAGGACCGGGTCCATCACGCGGGTCGGCGTGTGCATCACGGCGCCGGAAATGTCGCGCGGGGCGGGGCCGCACGACAAAAGCGTCGCGGCCAGCGAAAGGGAAATCAGGGTGCGGATCATGCTGCTCGTGCTCCGTCTGGATGGACGTAGCGTAGCAGAAACAACCCCACGAGGAAAAGCAGGATCACCGGCAGAAAGGCCAGCTGGTTCGAATTCGTGAGAATCCCGAAGGCGGTGATCAGCGCGGGCGCAAGGAAGGCGGTGGCCTTGCCGGCAAAGGCGAAGAGGCCGAAGGCCTCGCCCGGATTATGCGGGTCGGTGTGGCGCACCATCATGCTGCGCGAGGCCGAGTAAAGCGCCCCGCCCGCGCCGCCGATGGCCGCGCCGCAGATGTAGAAGAGGGTATCGGGCAGGGTCGATCCCTCGGCCAGCGGGATGCCGAAGATCTGCTCGCGCGACATGCCGACAATGATCGCGCCGACGCCGATCATGGCCCAGATACAGAAGGCGATCACCGGCTTCGGCCCCAGCTTGTGGTCGGCGATGCCGCCGATCCACGAGATCACCGCCGCGGCCACGGCGGCGATGATGCCGAAGACGCCGATCTGGATGGTCTCCCAGTCCAGCACCTGCCGGGCGTAGATGCCGCCATAGGCGTAAAGCGCCGTCAGCGCGTCGCGGTAGAACAGCGATGACAGCAGGAAGGCGCGGGTCGAGGGCTGCCTGGACACGCGGCGGATGCTGGCCCAGAGACCGCCCAGCACCGCGCCGAACTTCGGGCGCGCGCGGTCCAGCGCCGGGTTCTCGCGGGTCCAGAGGATGAAGGGGATCAGGAAGACGGCGAACCACAGCGCGATGAAGGGCCCGACAAAGCGCGTGCCCTCGCGTGTCTCGGGGTCGAGGCCGAAGGCGGGGGCCAGCGCGATCAGCGTCTTGCCGCTTTCGTTCTCGGCGAAGAACAGCAGCATCAGGAACAGCGCGACGACGCCGCCCCAATAGCCGAAGGCCGTGGCCCCGCCGGATATGCGGCCGACCTCTTCGGGGGTGCCCAGTTCCGGCAGGAAGGCATTGTTGAGGTTGAAGGCGACCTCGGAACAGACGAAGCCCAGCCAGAACAGCGCAAGGGCCAGCATCAGGTTCGAGCCGTCGGGCATCAGCATCCACAGCGATGCCGCGCAGGCGACGGCAAGGGCGGTGAAGACAAGGATCCATGGCCGCTTGCGCCCCGAGGCATCGGCCCAGGCGCCCAGGAAGGGGGCCGAGAAGGCGATGATCAGCCCGGCCACGGTCTGCGCCGAGGACCAGAGCGTCTGCGCCTCGACCTTGGCATCGTCGACGGCACTGCCCTGCGCGATCAGCATGTCGGTGGCGACCGCCGCGAAATAGGGCGCGAAGATGAAGGTCAGGCCCAGCGTCGCATAGGGCTGCTGTGCCCAGTCGAAGAACATCCAGCCCCAGATGCGTTTTCTTGGTGAAGTGCCCATGCCTGCCCCCGTCTGCCTGGCGCGATAGAACATCCGGGGCGGGGGGCTGTCCAGTGCGATGGGTCCGGTGCTGCCGCCCGCCTTCGTCTCAGCCCCGCGCCGGGGGCCAGGGCCGCTGATCCTCGGCGGCGATCCAGCCCTGCACCCAGTCCGGCAGCGCCGGCGAGGGCTCGGCGTGGCGCATCGCCTGCATCACCCGCTCGGGCGCGACGATCCCGTTGCGATCCGTGCAGGCCGTGCGGAAGACCGCCTGGCTGGAGCAGTCGCCGTCCGGGCGCCACATGCTCTGGTCGATGTAGCTGAAGCGCCGGTCCCAGCCCAGAAAGCGCGAGCGGATCTCGATGCGGTCGAACATCCGCACCCGGCGGCGGTAGCGCACCACCGATCCCGCCACCGTCAGCCCCCAGCCCTCTTCTTTCAGCACGTCGATCAGCCCGGTCCGCATCGCGAAGGGAATGCGCCCGAGATCGTAGATCGTCAGCGTGCGCCCGTTGTTGAGCTCGTTCCACGGGTCGAGATCCCAGGGCAGGCACCGGTGGTGCGAGACATGGGTGTCGAAGAGGCCAAGCCGGGGCATGCCCCTGGCACGGCGGGCGTCCTTGAGGAGGCGGAAGAAGGGATACATGCGGGGGGTCTCCTTTGTGCCCTCGCTGCCGCGCTGCGGCGCCCGCGTCAACCGCAACCCTGCGGCACACTTGCCCTTTTCCCCCACCATGCTTAGGTCTGCGCCGACCCGGTTCATGACGAAAGGCCCGCGATGCAGTCCCTTTTCCAGATCATCATGCTGATCCTCGACGTGGTGTGGTTCATCATCATCGCCCATGTCATCATGAGCTGGCTGATCAACTTCCAGGTCCTGAACCTGCGCCAGCCGCTTGTCGCGCAGATCTGGGACGGGCTGAACCGCCTGCTGGAACCGATCTATTCGAAGATCCGCCAGATCCTGCCGCAGATGGGCGGGCTGGACCTGGCGCCGCTGATCGCGCTGCTGGGCCTTCTGGCGATCCGCATCGTCCTGCAGAACAATGCCGGTCTGTTCTTCGGCTACTGACCGGCGCGCCCCGAAGTCTTCGACGAAGACTTCGCCCGGCGCAGAGTTTTCGTCGAAAACTCTGCGCCGGCGGCTCCGGCCCGCCCATCTCGGGGGTTGATTCACCGAATCTCAATGTGGGATTGTCGATGCTGAGCAGAGACAAGATATAGACAGGCCCATGCCAAAGGATCAGCCGCCCGCAGAGGCGTTTCTGAAGGACATCTTCGGCTTCGACAGCTTTCGCCCCGGTCAGGGCGAGATCGTCGAAACCGTGGCCGGCGGCGAGAACGTGCTGGCCATCATGCCCACGGGCGGCGGCAAATCCCTGTGCTTTCAACTGCCCGCGCTGATGCGCTCGGGCGTGACGGTGGTGATCTCTCCGCTGATCGCCCTGATGCGCGACCAGGTGCGCGGGCTGCGCGAGGCGGGCGTGGTCGCGGGGGCGCTGACCTCCGGCAACACGCCGGAAGAGACCGACGCGGTCTGGGACGCCCTGCACGACGGCTCGCTGAAGCTGCTCTACCTCGCGCCGGAACGGCTGGCCAATGCCGGCACGCAGCGGATGCTGGCCGAGGCGGGCGTCTCGCTGATCGCCGTGGACGAGGCGCATTGCGTCAGCCAGTGGGGCCACGACTTCCGCCCCGACTACCTGCGCATCGGCGAGCTGCGGCGCATGCTGGATGTGCCGCTCGCCGCCTTCACCGCCACCGCCGATGTGGAAACGCAGCAGGAGATCGTCACGCGGCTCTTCGACGGGCAGGCGCCGCGCACTTTCCTGCGGGGCTTCGACCGGCCCAACATCACGCTGGCCTTCCAGCCCAAGAACGGCCCGCGCGCGCAGATCCTGTCCTATGCCGCCGCCCGGCGCAGCCAGTCCGGCATCGTCTACTGCGGCACCCGCGCCAAGACAGAGGCCATCGCCAAGGCGCTGCGCGACGACGGTCACCCGGCCTGCCACTACCACGGCGGGATGGAGGCCGACGACCGCCGCCACGTCGAGGACCGCTTTGCCCGCGAGGACGGGCTGATCGTCTGCGCCACCGTCGCCTTCGGCATGGGCGTCGACAAGCCCGACATCCGCTGGGTCGCCCACGCCGACCTGCCCAAGTCCATCGAGGCCTATTACCAGGAGATCGGGCGCGCCGGGCGCGACGGCGCCCCCGCCGAGACGCTGACGCTCTACGGCCCCGACGACATCCGCCTGCGCCGCGCCCAGATCGACGAGGGCAATGCCCCGCCCGACCGCCGCGCCGCCGACCACGGGCGGCTGAACGCCCTTCTGGGTCTGGCCGAGGCCCAGGGCTGCCGCCGTCAGGCGCTGCTGGCCTACTTCGGCGAAGCGGCGCAGCCCTGCGGCAACTGCGACCTCTGCGAGACCCCGCCAGAGCTGTTCGACGGCACCGAAGCGGTGCGCAAGGCGCTGTCTGCCGCGCTGCGCACCGGCGAGAGCTTTGGCGCCGGGCACCTGATCGACATCCTGATGGGCGCCGATACCGACAAGATCCGCCAGCGCGGCCACGATGGCCTGCCGACCTTCGGCGTCGGGCGCGACCTGTCCAAGGGCCAGTGGCATGCGGTGTTCCGGCAGATGATGGGGCTGGACCTGATGCGCCCCGACGCCGAGCGCCACGGCGCGCTGGTCATGACCGACCGCGCCCTGCCGATCCTGCGCGGCGAAGAGACGATCCGCCTGCGCCGCGACGTGCTGAAGGCGCAGGACCGCCGCCCCGCCGCGCGGGCGCTGGTCAGCGAAGAGGATGCGCCGCTGTTCTCTGCCCTCAAGGCCAAGCGCACCGCGCTGGCGCGCGAGGCGCAGGTGCCGCCCTACGTGATCTTCCCCGACCGCACCCTGATCGAGATGGCCGAAAAGCGGCCCGAGACGCTGGACCAGATGGCGCGGATCACCGGGGTCGGCGCGAAGAAGCTGGACCGCTACGGCGCCGACTTCCTGGCGGTCCTGACCGGCGCGGGCGCACCGGACCTGCACCCGCTGCGCCGCAAACAGGCCGCGCAGGGCACCGGCGCGCTGTACGACGCCCTGCTCGAGGCACAGGCCGACCTGCTGCGCGGCGCCGACGGGACAGAGAAACCGCTGTCCTGTTCGGCCTCGCTGCTGGCCAAACTGGCGGAACAGAAACCCGACAGCGGCGCGGGCCTCACCCGCCTGCTGGGGGAACGGCGGGCGGAACGCTTTGGCGCCGCCTTCCTGGACGTGCTGCGCAACGCCTGACGGTGCCCGCCTGCATCGAAAACTCCGCCATCCCGCGGCAGCGGCTGGACCTCCTGCGGCGAAACCCGTAACCCGGGGCGCGAACTGGACAGGAGACGGGTATGCTGGTGGTGATTTCTCCGGCCAAGCGGCTGGACTGGCAGGACCGCGACATCGCGATGACGCGCCCGGTCTTCGAGGAAGACGCGCAGCGGCTGGCCCGGACGGCGCGCAACCTGTCCCTACGCGATCTCAAGGCGCTGATGGATCTGTCGGACGACCTGGCCCGGCTGAACCGGGACCGCTTCCGCAGCTTTTCCGACGAGCCGCAGGACGCGGCGCTGCGTCCCGCGATGCTGGCCTTTGCCGGGGATACCTACATGGGCCTCGAAGCCGGGTCGCTGGATGCCGAGGAACGGGACTGGGCGCAGGAGCACCTGCGCATCCTCTCCGGCCTCTACGGCGTGTTGCGGCCCGCCGACGGCATCCAGCCCTACCGTCTGGAAATGGGCACGCGGCTGAAGACACGGCGGGGCGGATCGCTTTACGACTACTGGCGGGACGCGCCCGCCAAGGCCCTGCGCGCCCAGGCCGAGGCGGTGGGCACCGACGTTCTGGTGAACTGCGCCAGCCAGGAGTATTTCGGCGCGGTCGATCTGAAGGCGCTGAACCTGCGCGTGATCACGCCGGTCTTTCTGGAAGACAAGCCCGGCGGGCCGAAGGTCGTCAGCTTCTTCGCCAAGCGGGCAAGGGGTGCCATGGCCCGCTTCATCGTCCAGAACCGCCTGACCGATGCAGAGGCTTTGACGGGCTTCGACGCGGGCGGCTATCGCCACTGCCCCGAGCTGTCGCAGCCCGACGCCCCGCATTTCCTGCGCCCCGCCGAAAGCTGACGCGCCGCCTTCTCCGCCAGGACGGATCCCCCGCCCGCGTCGCGGGGGGCATGGCGCGACAGGCGGTCCGGCGAAGGCCAGCGACGGCGCGGTCCCGATCCCCGGCCCGCTCTTCCGGCACCGGTCAGGACGCTTGCCGCCCCCCGTCCCCGCTGTCGCGGCTGGCGTAGCGTTCCAGTTTTTCCGCAAGCGCGGCCTTGCGCAGCGGCTTTGACAGGTAGTCGGTCAGCCCGGCCTCCAGCACGGCCTCGCGGTCGCCCGCCATGGCATGCGCGGTGACGGCGATGATCGGAACCGGCGCGCCGTCGCCCTCCAGCCGCCGGATCTCGCGCGTGGCCTGCTTGCCGTCCATGCGCGGCATGGAAATATCCATGAAGACGATATCCGGGCGCCGTTCGCGAAAGGCCTCGACCGCCTCCAGCCCGTTGTTGGCAAAGCGCAGCGCGATGTCGAAGCCCGCGGCCATCTTCCTGAAGACCAGCTGGTTGGTCTTGTTGTCCTCGGCCACAAGCACGTCCAGCAGGCCCGCCGCAGGCACCGGCGCAGGCTCCATGTCCAGCGGCGCCTGAACCCCTTCGAGCGCCGCGAAGAGCCTGCGCCGCGCCACGGGCTTTTGCAGGATCACCGGCGCCCCGCCGTCCTCGTCGCCCCCCGGCGCATCCCCGGCCCGGTCACACAGCAGGATCGCGGCGATGTCGCGCCCGCCGCGCCGGACCCGATCCAGAAGCTCGGGGCCGCCCATGTCCGGCAGATCCTGCTCCGCGATGATCAGGTCGGGGCGCAACTCCAGCAGATCCAGCGCCTCTGCCCCGGTCTGGCAGAAGGTCACCTCCAGCCCGAGGATCGCCAGTTGCCTCGACAGGATCGACCGGCTCAGCCCGTTGTCGTCCACGACCAGCACCCGCTTCAGATGCGCGGGCAGGCTGGCCCCCGGAGCATAGGCGGGCTCTTCAGCGGGCAGCACCAGACGGACGCCGAAGCAACTGCCGCGCCCCGGCTCGGACTCGACCCAGATTTCGCCGCCCATCCGCTCGATCAGCCGCCGGGTGATGGCAAGGCCAAGCCCGGTGCCCTCGAAGGTGCGGTCGCGTTCGTCCTCGACCTGGTTGAACTCGCCGAAGACGTGATCGACCTTGTCGGGCGAAATGCCGATGCCGGTGTCCTCGACGGTCAGGTGAATGGCGGTCCGGCCCGTGCTGTCCTCGACGCCGACGACCCCCACACGGACATGGCCCCGCACTGTGAATTTCACCGCATTGCCGACGAGGTTCGTCAGGATCTGCCGGATGCGGCCAACATCGCCGATGAAGCGCGTCGGCAGGAACATGTCGTAATCCAGCAGCAGCGCCACGTCCTTGTCGCGCGCGGTCGGCTGCAAGAGGGTCACGACCTCGTGGATGGCGCGTTCAAGGTCGAAGGGTTCGGGATGAAGGATCAGCCGGTCCGCCTCGATCTTGGAGTAGTCGAGGATGTCGTTGATGATGACCAGCAGCGCCTCGCCCGAGTTGCGGATCGTGTCGAGATAGAGCGCCTGTTCCTCGTTCAGCGCGGTGTCCGCCATCAGGTCCGCCATGCCGATCACGCCGTTCATCGGGGTCCGGATCTCGTGGCTCATATTGGCAAGGAAGGCGGATTTGGCGCGGTTGGCCGCTTCGGCCCGGATCGTCGCCTCTTTCAGGCGCTGCTGGTCCTGCTTGATCTGGGTGATGTCGATGCGCAGGCCGACGCGGCCGCCGTCCCGTGTCTCGCGCTCGTAGATACGCAGCCAGCGGCCATCGTCCAGCAGCTGCTCGTGTTCCTGCCCGCCCTGACGGTGGCGCGTCATGCGCTCTTCGAGCCAGGCCTCCTCGCGGCCCACCGCCTCGGCGTACTGGCCGCGTTCAAGACCGTAGCGCAGGATCTCCTCGAAGGTGGCGCCGGGCACGATGGCCGGGGCGCTGGCCCGGTAGCAGTCGCGGTAGGGCGCGTTGCACATCATCAGCCGGTCTTCGGAATCGTAGATGACAAAGCCGTCGGGCAGTTCCTCGACCGCGGACCACATGCGCATCAGCTCGGTGATGTCGACGCTGAGCTTGACGATGCCGCCGTCCGGGCGCCGCCGGTCGCGCAGCTTGACGAACCGCCCGTTCCACAGGCGCAGCGTCTCTGTCGGGATCGGGTCCTGCGCCCAGCGCGACAGCATCCGCAGCTGCCAGCCCTGCGGATCCTCGCCCTGAAGGTCCACAAGCCCCTCTTCGACCATGATTTCAAGGATCTGCGCGTAGTGCACGCCGGGGCGCACCGCTTCGATGTCGTCGAAGGTGGCCAGATAGGCGGGATTGGCCAATTCCAGCCGCCCGGCCTCGTCGAACATGGCAAAACCGTCGCGGATCGTCTCCATCGCGGACCACAGCTGGTCGGTCACGATTTCCAGGTGCTGCGTGGCCTGCCCAAGCTCTTTCTTCACGCGCTGGTTCTCGTCGCGGACGGTCGCCACCTCGCTGCGCGTTTCGCGGATTTCATGGCTCAGCTGAAGCGCGTGCTTGCCAAGACGCTTGTTCGCCTCGAACAGCTCCTTCTGTTTCAGGTCCAGCAATCGTTCCGCCGCCAGCCGAGCGCGCCGCTCTTCCGCCAGCCGATCGGCAAGGTTCATCCGTCACCCTCCGAGGCACTCGCCCTTCCCTTGTGACGAAACTCTCTGAAGAACCGCTTAACCCCGGACCAAACCCGCCGCGAAAGCCTGTCGGTCGGGTATACCTTGCCCCCGCAAGCCCCGAGAATCGTTGCCGCTCGGGGGGCGCCATGGCACCATCGGGGCATTGATCGCGAAGGAGCTTTTCATGCGCCCTGTTGCCTTGGCCCTTGCCCTCGGGCTTGCCGGACTGTCCGCCCACGCCCAGGACCTCATCCCCGACAGACGGCTCGTGGTCACCCGGGACATCGACTATCGCGGCAACGACCTGAGCGCGCTTTTCGACACCACGCTCGACAGTTGCCAGAGGCTTTGCCTGAACGATCCGGCCTGTATGGCCTTCACCTTCAACAGCCGGTCGAACAGCTGTTTCCCAAAATCCACGGTCACCGACCGCGAGACCTATCAGGGCGCGATTTCCGCCCGGATCGTCGATGTCGACGCGGCGCTGATCGCGCAGGGCGAGACGCGCGCCGGGGATCTGGACTTCCTGCGCGGCTCGGATCTGGAAAACGCCCGGAAAGAGGCCGAGGCCATGGCAGAGCGCCATGCCGGGGGCCAGTATTCCGAAACCGCGCTGACCGATGCCGCCACGCAGGCGCGCGAGGCGGGCAACCTGCGCGACGCGATCCACTGGACCGGCGCGGCGCTGGCGCAATCCGACAGCCCCGCGCTGTGGCTGCAATACGCGGAGTGGTCGGTGGACTACGCCGACACCCTCAGCGGCGCCGACCAGCGGCGCTATCGCGGGCGGGCGCTGACCGCCACGATCAACGCCTACCTGCGCGCCGACAGCGACGCCCAGCGGTCCACCGCGCTGTACGAGATGGCGCTGGCGCTGGAAGCCGACCGCCGGGGCCGCCAGATGATCCCGGCGCTGCGGCTGGCCGAAAGCATCGCCTCGCGCGCCGACACCAGCGCGCTTCTGGACGAGGCGATCCAGAAATACGGCTTCCGCATCGCCGAACATACGGTCGAGGCGGACAGCGCCGATCCGCGCATCTGCGCCGAGTTCAACGAGACCCTCAGCCGCGCCGGGCAGGATTACGCGCCCTACGTGCGCCTGCCGGATCCGCGCATGGCCGTCACCCACGACGACCAGCGCATCTGCGTGACGGGCGTCGAGCACGGCCAGCGCTACACGATCACCTTCCGCTCTGGCCTGCCGTCGGAAAGCGGCGAGGAACTGGCCCGCGACGTCGAGATCACCGCCTATGTGCGCGACCGTTCGCCCTCTGTCGTCTTCCCGGGCCGCGCCTACGTCCTGCCCCGCACCGAGGACGCAGGCCTGCCGCTGGAAACGGTGAACCTGGACGCAGTGGATCTGGTGCTGCGCCGGGTCTCTGACCGCAACCTGATCCGGACCTTGCAGGACAACTACTTCGGCCAGCCGCTGAACGAATACGAAGAGCAGTATTTCGCCTCGGACATCGCCGAGGAGGTCTGGACCGGCACCGGCGCGGTGCAGAACACGCTGAACACCGACATGCTGACGCGCCTGCCGATGGGCGAGGCGCTGAAGGGACAGTCCGCCGGGATCTACGCGCTGACCGCCTCTGTCGCGGACGCGGGGGACGACAACAATGCCCGCGCAACGCAGTGGTTCATCCTGTCGGACATCGGCCTGACGACCATGCAGGGCAGCGACGGGCTGACCGTCTTCGCCCGCCATCTGGGCAGTGCCGAACCGCTGGCGGGGCTGGAGGTCTCGCTTCTGGCGCAGGCCAACCGGGTGCTCGACACGATGCAAACCGACGCCGAAGGCATCGCGCGCTTCGACGCGGGGCTCTTGCGCGGCACCGCAGGCGCCGCCCCGGCGCTGGTCATGGCGCAGGACGGCGAGGCCGACCTTGCCTTCCTCTCGCTGACCGATCCGGCCTTCGACCTCTCGGACCGGGGCGTCGCGGGCCGCGCGCCTGCCGGGCCGCTGGACGCCTTCCTTGCCACCGACCGGGGCGCCTATCGCGCCGGAGAGGAGATCCACGTCACCGCCCTGTTGCGCGACGCGCAGGCCGGGGCCGTGGCCGATGTGCCCCTGACCGCGATCCTGATGCGCCCCGATGGCGTCGAATATGCGCGCCACCTGTCCAATGGCGCCGGGGCGGGGGGCCATGTCTTCACCCTGCCGCTGGGCGGCGACGTGCCGCGCGGGACATGGCGGCTGGACCTCTTCGCCGATGTGGATGCCGCCGCGCTGGCCTCTGACACCCTGCTGGTCGAGGACTTCGTGCCCGAGCGTATCGACTTCGAGCTGCTGCTGCCCGAGACGCCGATCAACCCGCTTGCCTCGCCGCCGCTGGGGGTCGAGGCGCGCTATCTCTTTGGCGCGCCCGGCGCAGATCTGGCCATCGAGGGAGAGCTGCGCCTCTCCACCTCCAACACGCTCGACGCCTTCCCGGGCTACCACTTCGGACGCCACGACGACGACCGCGCCGTGCGCAGCGGCACCTTCCCCGCCGACCTTGTGACGGATGAAGCGGGCAAGGCCCAGCTGCGCCTGCCCCTGCAAGAGATCGACGCCCTTGGCCGCCCGCTGTCGGCGCGCGTGACCCTGCGGCTGTCCGAGGCCTCGGGCCGCCCGGTGGAACGCAGCGTGACCCGCGCCGTCGCGCCGGAAACGGCTATGATCGGCATCAGGCCCGCCTTCGACGGGACGCTCTCCGAGGGCGCGACCGCGCGCTTCGACGTGATCGCGCTGGGGCCGGACCTGTCCCCGGTCGAGATGCCGGTGACCTGGACGGTCAACCGCGTGAACACGCGTTACCAGTGGTACCAGCAATACGGCTCGTGGAACTGGGAGCCGGTGACGACCCGCGAGGCCGTCGCCCGGGGCGAAGGCACATTGGGCGCCGATCCCCTGCGGATCGAGGCCGCGACCGACTGGGGCGCCTACGAGGTCGTGGTCGAGCGCGCGGATGGCGCCTATCTTGCCGCCTCCACAAGCTTCTCGTCGGGCTGGTACGCCGCCGCCTCTGAACGCGACACGCCCGACATGCTGGAAATGTCGCTGGATGCCGAGGCCTACGCCCCCGGAGAGACCGCAACCCTGCGCATGGTGCCGCGCTACGCCGGCAAGGCGCTGGTGACGGTGCTGGCGGACCGCGTGGTCTCCATGCAGGCGGTCGAAGTGTCGGAGGGCGAGAACACCCTGCAACTGCCGGTGACGGCGGATTGGGGCGCGGGCGTCTATGTCACCGCGCAGGTGATCCGGCCCATGGATGTCAGCGCGGGCCAGAACCCGGCGCGCGCCCTGGGCCTGACCCATGCCGCCGTCGATCCCGGCCCGCGCGCATTGGCGGTGTCGCTGGATGCCCCCACCGAGACCGCCCCGCGCGAGACCCTCACCGCCGCCGTGATGATCGACGGGCTGGCCGAGGGCGCGACGGCCCACGCCACGGTGGCCGCCGTCGATCTTGGCATCCTCAACCTGACCGATTTCGAGACACCGGACCCGGCGGGCTACTACTTTGGCCAGCGCCGTCTAGGGGTCGAGATCCGCGACATCTACGGCCGGTTGATCGACGGCAGCAACGGCGCCATGGGCACGATCCGCTCGGGCGGCGACGGCGGCGCGTCGATGTCGCTGCAAAGCCCGCCCCCGACAGAGGCGCTGGTGGCCTTCTTCTCGGGCCCCGTCACGGTGGGCGCCGATGGCCGGGCCGAGGTTTCCTTCGACCTGCCCGACTTCAACGGCACCGTGCGGCTGATGGCCGTGGCCTGGTCGCCCGAGGGCGTGGGCGCTGCCGAGGCGGACGTGATCGTGCGCGACCCGGTGGTGATCTCCGCCTCGATGCCGCGCTTCCTTGCGCCGGGCGACGAAAGCCGCCTGCTGGTGGAACTGACCCACACCAGCGGCCCGGCAGGGGAGATGCCCTTCGCGCTGACCTCGGACGGTGTGGCGCTGGAGGCCACGGCGATCCCCGGCTCGGTGACGCTGGAAGACGGCGGCAAGCTGTCGCTGAGCGTGCCGCTGACCGGCAGAGAGATCGGCGACCACGGCATCACGCTGGCGCTGACCACGCCGGACGGCAAGAGGCTGACCAAGGAGCTGACGCTGGGGGTGCGGGCGAATGACCCGGCCACCGGCAGCACCCTGCGCCTCAGCCTTGCCTCGGGGCAGACCTTCACGCTGGACGACTCCATCCTCGCCGGGCTGCGCCCCGAAAGCGCCGAGGTGCTGGTTTCCGCCGGGGCGCTGGCGCGCTTCGACGCGCCGGGGCTGCTGGCCTCGCTGGACCGCTACCCCTATGGCTGCACCGAACAGGTGACGTCGAAGGCGCTGCCGCTGCTGTACCTGTCCTCGGTCGCCGAGCCGCTTGGCTTCGGCAATCGCGACCGCATCGCGCTGCGGATCGAACAAGCCATGACGCAGATCCTGACCCGGCAGGCGTCGAACGGGGCCTTCGGCCTCTGGGGCGCCTACTCGGGCGATTTCTGGCTGGACGCCTATGTGACCGACTTCCTGTCACGCGCCCGGGCGGCGGGCCACGAGGTGCCCAAGGTCGCCTGGCAGAACGCGCTCGACAACCTGAAGAACCGCATCGCCTATGCGCCCGACTTCGACGAGGGCGGCGAGGACATCGCCTATGCGCTGATGGTTCTGGCCCGCGAAGGCCAGGCCGCCATGGGCGACCTGCGCTACTACGCCGACGAAAAGGCCGATGCGCTGTCCACGCCCTTGGCACAGGCGCAGCTTGGCGCGGCGCTGGCCAGCTACGGCGACCAGCCGCGCGCCGACCGGCTCTTTGCCAAGGCCGCCGCGCGCATCGCAAACCGCCAGGAGGCGACCGCGCAGGCATGGCGCGCCGACTACGGCAGCGTGCTGCGCGACGCGGCGGGCGTGCTGTCGCTGGCGGTCGAGGCGCGTTCGGAGGCGGTGGACCGCGAGGCGCTGACCGCGCGGATCGCCGCCGCCGACGGGCCGCTGTCCACGCAGGAACAGGCCTGGTCGCTGCTGGCGGCGCATGCCATGGTGCAGGATCCGACCGTCTCGGGCCTTGCGCTGAACGACCAGCCGCTCTCGGGTCCCTTCGTGCGGCGCCTGGACGGCGCCACGCTGGAGCCGCAGCGCCTGACCAACACCGCGCAGACGCCGACCTTCGTCACCGTCACCGCGCTTGGCGTGCCCGAGGGCGCGACAGAGGCGGCAGGCTACGGCTACGGCATCACCCGGGATTACTACCGGCTCGACGGGCAGCCTGCGGATCTGGCCTCGCTGAAAGCCGGCGACCGGCT
Organism: Ponticoccus sp. (in: a-proteobacteria); assembly: GCF_048381735.1. NCBI lineage: Bacteria > Pseudomonadati > Pseudomonadota > Alphaproteobacteria > Rhodobacterales > Roseobacteraceae > Ponticoccus > Ponticoccus sp. (in: a-proteobacteria). The sequence goes on along the minus strand of NZ_JBLXGL010000002.1, from coordinate 462,635 downwards.
GGTCGCGGTGCTGACGGTGAAGCCCGCCGAGGATGTCCAGGCGCGGCTGATCGTGGACGACGCCCTGCCCGCCGGGTTCGAGATCGACAACCCCTCGCTTCTGCGGGCGGGCGACATCGGCGCACTGGACTGGCTGGAGACCTCCGAGACCGAACATTCCGAGTTCCGCACCGACCGCTTCGTCGCCGCGCTGGACCAGCGGGACGCGGAACCGCTGCGGCTGGCCTATGTCCTGCGCGCGGTGTCCCCGGGCACCTTCCACCACCCGGCGGCGCTGGTCGAGGACATGTACCGCCCGGAATACCGCGCGACGACGGCCTCTGGATCGGTTATCATCGCGGAATGACAGGAGAAACCATTGCAACCATGCATTGGCGCGCGCTTGACCGGGACGGCGAGGACAAGTGCCGCCTCGCCCGGACAAGCGGCGGCTTCATGCTGGTGGGCCACGCCCGTTTCCGCGACGGGCTGGGCTGGGCGGCGCTCGATTACGTCGTGCGTCTGGACGGGGACTGGCACGCGCTGGGGGCCGATGTGAGCGGCGACTACGGCGGCGAAACCATCGCCTGGCGGCTTGCCCGGACCGGACAGGGCTGGGCGCTGAACGACGAGACCCTGCCGGGGCTGGAGGGTGTGACCGACATCGACCTCAGCTTTACCCCGGCGACGAACACCATGCCGCTGCGGCGCCTGCCCGAGGTCGGACGGCTGGACTGCACCGCCGCATGGCTGCGGCTGCCGGGGCCGAAGGTCTCGGCCCTGACGCAGGGCTACACGCGCGAGCGTGGCGGGCTGGTGCGCTATGCCGCCGAGGAAACCGAGTACGAGACCCATCTGGCGGTCGATGCCAATGGCTTCGTCACGCTCTACCCGGGTCTCTGGGAACGGGCGGATCATGGCTGAGAGGGGCGACCCGGTCGGGTCGGACGCCCTGTCCGGCCGGGTCGCCCCGGGGCGGGGGCGGAAATTTCCAAAATTTCCGGGCCGTTTTCCGCGTCGGAAAACGGCGCCCGCCCGCCGCCTCGCGCTGCTGGCGCTGGCGCTCTGGTCGGTCGGCGCGGCACGGGACGGGTTCGACCGCTTCATCGAGGCGACCCGGATCCCCTCGCTGATCCATGCCACCTCTCCCGAGGTGCGCGACCGCAATGGCACGCTGCTGCGCGCCTATACCATCGACGACGGGCGCTGGCGCATGGCGCTGTCGCCGGATCAGGTCGATCCGCTGTTCTACCGGATGCTGGTGGCCTACGAGGACCACCGCTTTTACGACCACGCCGGGATCGACCCGCTGGCCACCCTGCGCGCGCTGGCGCAGGCGGTGCGGCACGGGCGCATCGTTTCCGGCTCGTCCACGCTGACCATGCAGGTCGCGCGCCTTCTGGAGGACGGCACCACCGGCCAGTGGCAGGGCAAGCTGCGGCAGATGCGGCTGGCGCTGGCGCTGGAACGGCGGCTGTCCAAAGAGGAAATCCTTTCGCTTTATCTGGGCCTTGCGCCCTATGGCGGCAATGTCGAAGGGCTGCGCGCCGCCGCGCTGATCTGGCTGGGGAAGGAACCCGCGCGGCTGACCCCGGCAGAGGCCGCGCTGCTGGTCGCCCTGCCGCAGGCCCCCGAAAGCCGCCGCCCGGATCGCCACCCCGAGGCCGCACGCCTTGCCCGCAACCGGGTGCTGGTCCGCATGGCCGAGGCGGGCGTGATCCCGATGAGCGCCGCGCGCTCGGATGCGCTCGACCCCGCGCCGCCGGGGCGCAAGCCGATGCCGCAACTGGCGCCGCACATGGCCGACCGGGCGCTGGCGCTGGGGCCGGGGCGGCACGAGCTGACGCTGGACGCGCGCCTGCAAGGCAGCCTCGAAGACCTCCTGCGCCGCCACCGGCGGGGGCTGGACCCGCGCCTGTCGCTGGCCATCGTGGTGGCCGATCACCAGAGCGGCGAGATCCTCGCCGCCATCGGCTCGCCCGATTATACCGACACGCGCGGGCAGGGTTTCGTCGACATGACGCAGGCGCTGCGCTCGCCGGGCTCGACCCTGAAGCCGCTGGTCTACGGGCTGGCCTTCGACCGCGGGCTGGCACACCCCGAGACGCTGATCCTCGACACGCCGGTGCAATACGGGCGCTACGCGCCGCAGAACTTCGACGGGCTTTATCGCGGAGAACTGCCGGTGCGGCAGGCGTTGCAGCTGTCGCTGAACATCCCGGTGGTGCGGCTGACCGAGGCGCTGGGTCCGGCACATCTGATGGCGGCGCTGGACGGCGCCGGGGTCGAGGCGGTGGTGCAGGGCGGCGCGCCGGGGCTGGCGCTGGCGCTGGGGGGCGTGGGCGTCTCGCTGGAGCAGATGGTGCAGCTTTATGCGGCGCTGGCGCGCGGCGGCGATCCGGTGGCGCTGCGCTGGCACGCGGGCGGGCATGAGGCCGGGCGTGGGACCCGGCGGATCCTCAGCCCGGCCTCAGCCTGGCAGGTCGGCAATATCCTCGCCGGACTGGTGCCGCCGCCCTCTGCCGGGCCGCCGGGGCGCGTGGCCTACAAGACCGGCACCTCTTACGGGCACCGCGACGCATGGGCGCTTGGCTGGGACGGGCGGCACGTGGCGGGCGTCTGGATCGGGCGGCCCGACGGCACACCGGTGCCCGGCGCCTTTGGCGGCGAGCTTGCCGCGCCGCTGCTTTTCGAGGCGCTTGGCCGCGCCGCGCCGCGCCTGACGCCCCTGCCCCCGCCGCCACCCGAGACCCTGATCACCAGCCGCGCCCGCCTGCCCGAGGGCCTGCAACGCTTCGGCCCGCGCGAGGCGGTGCCCGCCTTGCAGGTGACCTTCCCGCCCGAGGGCGCCCGGCTGGAAACCGCGGGTGGCGCCGGTATCCCGGTGAAGCTGCGCGGCGGGCGGCCGCCCTACACGCTGCTGAAGGACGGGGCGGTGGTGGCGACGGGGCTGCGGCGGCCCGAATTCACCGCGCCGCTTGCGGGCATCGGGTTCACCACGCTGTCGGTGATCGACGCCGAGGGGCGCTCTGGCCGGGTTTCGGTGGAGCTGCGCTGAGGCTGGGAGGGGGCTCTGCCCCCGCGCCTGCGGCGCCCCCCGAGGTATTTGGCGGACCAAAGAAGGGGCGGTTCCCATGCCCTGGCGCGCCGGGGGCAGGCTGCCCGGGGCCGCGATGCGCCGCCGCAGCCTGCGACGGTGTGGGGGGCGCTGCCCCCTCGGCCCCTGCGGGCCTCACCCCCGGGATAGTTGCGGACAGAAGAAACGGGGGCCGGCGGTTTGACTGGCCCCCGAAAGGAGTGGTTCAGAGGCGCTCTATGGCCAGCGCGATGCCTTGCCCGCCGCCGATGCACATGGTGATCAGCGCCCGCGCGCCGCCGGTGCGGTCGAGTTCGTACATCGCCTTGACCGTGACGATCGCGCCGGTGGCGCCGACCGGGTGGCCCAGGGCGATGGCGCCGCCATTGGGGTTCACCTTGGCCGGATCGAGGCCAAGGCCCTTGTTCACGGCGAGGGCCTGCGCGGCGAAGGCCTCGTTCGATTCGATCACGTCGAAGTCGGAGATCGAGAGGCCGGTGCGGGTCAGCAGCTTTTCCACCGCCGGGATCGGGCCGATGCCCATGACCTCGGGGCGGACGCCCGCATGGGCATAGCCGAGCACCCGGAAGCGCGGTGTCAGCCCCGCCCTTTCGGCGGCCGCAGCGCGGGCGAGCACGATGGCCGCCGCGCCGTCGTTGATGCCCGAGGCATTGCCCGCCGTCACCGTGCCGTCCTTCCTGAAGACCGTGCGCAGGTCGGCCAGCGCCTCTGCGGTGGTGGCCTTGGGGTGTTCGTCGGTGTCGAAGGCGACCGTGTCGCGCTTCACCCTGACCTCGACCGGGACGATCTGCTCCGCGAAGCGACCCTCGGCGATGGCCTTCGCCGCGCGGGCCTGGCTTTCCAGCGCGAAGGCGTCCTGCGCCGCGCGGCTGACGTCATGTTCGGCAGCGACGTTTTCCGCCGTCACGCCCATGTGGCCGGTGCCGAAGGGGCAGTTCAGCGCGCCCAGCATCATGTCGAGCGAGCGCACGTCGCCCATCTTGGCGCCCCAGCGGGCGTCGGGCAGGATGAAGGGGCTGCGCGACATGCTTTCGGCGCCCCCGGCGAGTGCGAAATCCGCGTCGCCCAGCATCAGCCCCTGCACCGCCGAGACGATGGCCTGCGCGCCCGACCCGCAGAGGCGATTGACGTTCATCGCGGGCGTGTCCTGCGGGATGCCCGCCTGCATCGCGGCAACGCGGCTGAGGTACATGTCGCGCGGTTCGGTGTTGATGACATGGCCGAAGGTCACGGAACCGACCTGCGCGGGGTCGACGCCCGCCCGCTCCATCGCGGCCTTGGCCGCCACGGTGGCCAGGTCGATGGGGGGCGTGCCTGCAAGGCTGCCTCCGAAAGTGCCGATGGCGGTGCGTACGCCGCCGAGAATCACGATATCGTCGCTCATGGTGTCCTCCAGATCCGGGTTGCGGACAGGATGACGCCGCGCGGCGGGGATGAAAACCGCAAACGCTGCGGCATGGATGGGCGGGCGGCGCGGAGCAGGGCGACACCCTGGCGATCGTCATCTGCGACAGCGGGCTGGCGGAACTCTCCGCCGCGCTCGGAGGCGAGTGGCCTGCATCAGGTTCTGCGCCGACATAGGGAAGCCGGGCCGCCCCCCGGGTGAAAGCCTGTCCCGGGGCAGGGTGCTCGGGTCCGGGCACAAAAGTGCGGGCCCGACCGCGCGGCGGCGCCGGCGGGCATCCCTGTGGTCGCAGGGGCGCACGCGCGGATGATCGGCCCCGGCCATGGCCCCGTCCGCACCGGCATACCCCGACCGCCGGTTCATCGCCGGACCCGGCGCCGGGGGTCCTTTGCCCCGACGCGGTCAGGTCAGGACGCCGGTCACGACCATCAGGGTCAGACCGGCGATCGCGAGGATCATCGCAAGGCTCACAATGTTCATCGCTGTCGGCATGATCGCCCCCCGGATCGTGTCGACCAACGCCCCTCGACCGGAAAGGTTCACCGCCAGGGCGCTTGCGAGACTCGGGCAAAGCCTGTATTTGCGGCTTCATGACCCAAGTCTTCGACCTCGGGGATCGCGCCCGTCTGCGCGAACGTTTTTTCGGCGCCGAGCACTCTGTGCTGGCGCGCCTAGACGGCTGACATGCCTTTCGGGCCGCCCCCCGGCGCCCAGCCCAAAGCCATTACCCAATAGCCAAACCACGGGAGAGGACCATGTCCCCCAAGACGCTCTACGACAAGATCTGGGATGCCCACGTCGTCCACGAAGACACCGACGGCACCTGCCTTCTGTACATCGACCGCCACCTCGTCCACGAGGTCACCAGCCCGCAGGCCTTCGAAGGGCTGCGCATGGCGGGCCGCAAGGTGCGCGCGCCGGAAAAGACCATCGCCGTGCCGGACCACAACGTGCCCACCACCGAGGGGCGCGAGAACCCCGAGACGATGACCGAGGACAGCCGCATCCAGGTGGCCGCGCTGGACAAGAACGCCCGCGACTTCGGCGTGCACTATTACCCGGTGGATGACATCCGTCAGGGCATCGTGCACATCGTCGGCCCGGAAAACGGCTGGACCCTGCCCGGCATGACCGTGGTCTGCGGCGACAGCCATACCGCGACCCACGGCGCCTTCGGCGCGCTGGCGCATGGCATCGGCACTTCGGAGGTCGAGCATGTGCTGGCCACCCAGACGCTGATCCAGAAGAAGTCCAAGAACATGAAGGTCGAGATCACCGGCAAGCTGCGCCCCGGTGTGACCGCCAAGGACATCACGCTTTCGGTGATCGGCCACACCGGCACCGGCGGCGGCACCGGCTACGTGATCGAATATTGCGGCGAGGCGATCCGCGAGTTGTCCATGGAAGGCCGCATGACGGTCTGCAACATGGCCATCGAGGGTGGCGCCCGCGCCGGCCTGATCGCGCCCGACGAAAAGACCTACGACTACGTCAAGGGCCGGGCGCATGCGCCCAAGGGCGCCCAGTTCGAGGCGGCGCTGAACTGGTGGAAGACGCTTTATTCGGACGATGACGCCCATTGGGACAAGGTCGTGACCATCAAGGGCGAAGAGATCGAGCCGGTCGTGACCTGGGGCACCTCGCCCGAGGACGTGCTGCCGATTTCCGCCGTCGTGCCCTCGCCCGAGGACTTCAAGGGCGGCAAGGTCGAGGCGGTGAAGCGCGCGCTGGCCTACATGGGCCTGACGCCGGGCCAGAAGCTGACCGACGTGGCCATCGACACGGTCTTCATCGGCTCCTGCACCAATGGCCGGATCGAGGATCTGCGCGCCGCCGCCGAGGTGGTGAAGGGCAAGAAGATCAAGGTGACCCGCGCCATGATCGTGCCCGGCTCGGGCCTTGTCCGGGCGCAGGCCGAGGAAGAGGGCCTGGCCGATATCTTCCGCGAGGCCGGTTTCGAATGGCGCCTTGCGGGCTGTTCCATGTGCCTTGCGATGAACCCCGACCAGCTGTCCGAGGGTGAGCGCTGCGCCTCGACCTCGAACCGCAACTTCGAGGGCCGTCAGGGCTACAAGAGCCGCACGCACCTCATGTCCCCCGCCATGGCTGCCGCCGCCGCGCTGACCGGTCACCTGACCGACGTGCGCGCGTTGACGACCGAGACCGCATAAGGACCGCCGACAATGGAAAAGTTCGAGACACTCACCGGGATCGCGGCCCCCATGCCGCTGGTCAACATCGACACCGACATGATCATCCCCAAGGTCTTCCTGAAGACCATCAAGCGGTCGGGCCTTGGCGTGAACCTCTTCGACGAGATGCGCTATGACCGGCAGGGCAACGAGATCCCCGATTTCGTGCTGAACCAGCCGCAGTACCGCGACGCCGAGATCATCGTCGCGGGCGACAACTTCGGCTGCGGGTCGTCGCGCGAGCACGCGCCCTGGGCGCTGAAGGATTTCGGCATCAAGTCGGTCATCTCGACCAGCTTCGCCGATATCTTCTACAACAACTGCTTCAAGAACGGCATCCTGCCCATCGTACTGCCGCAAGAGGCCGTCGATGTGCTGATGAAGGACGCCGAAAAGGGGTCGAACGCGCGGATGATCGTGGATCTCGAGGCGCAGACCGTGACGACCTCGGACGGCGAAAGCTTTGCCTTCGACGTCGATCCCTTCAAGAAGCACTGCCTGCTCGAAGGTCTGGACGACATCGGCCTGTCGATGGAGAAGGCGCCCGCCATCGACGCCTTCGAGGCGAAAGCCGCGCAGGACCGCCCCTGGGTCTGACTCGCCGTCGCGATCCTTGAGAGCCTATTGACCGGGGCGTCGCAGAAGCGGCGCCCCTTTCTTGTGGGCGATTTCCCTTTTTCTACAAGATGCTGCGGCCTTCCCAAGGTCTGCCAAGACCCGCCCCGCGGAATGATGCAACGCGGCACCACCGGCCCCGCGAAACCGCGCGAAACGCGGTGGAGACCGTCAATCGGCCTTGAGGCGCCACGGGAAAAAGGGCAAAACTGGGGCAAGATTGAGGCAACCCGCCGTAAAGTGCGGGAATCGGGATGGAACAAGGGCGCGGCATTGCATCGCGCCTGTCCGGAACGAAAGGGCAGAAATGTGATCACACGGATGGTGACCGCCGCCGCGCGGGCAATTCTTGTGGCGTTGCTGATCGCGATGCCCGCGCTGGCCCTGCCCGGGGTCCGCGCCGAAAGCGCCCAGGTGGTCGCGCTGCTGTCCCTTGCCGCGGCGATGCTGACCTTCGTGGAATACGTCTCCGACAGCCCGTCCCTGATCGAATTCCGCGACGCCGCGCCGTTCAACCGCATCCGCTTTTTCGCCCTTTTCGCCATCGTGGCGATGCTGACGCTGATCTGCCGCGGGCAGGTCTACCCCAGCCCCCTGACACAGACCCTGTCCGACATCGGCGCCGATATCGGCGCGACGATGGACTTTCCCTTCTCGCCGGTGCGCCTGATGGTGCTTGTCCTGCCCGAAGACGCGTCAAAGATGCAGGTCGAGCTGATCCGCGAGCTTGCGGGCCTGTCCTACCTGACCTCCCTGACCGTTCTGCTCGCCTTCGTCGCGCTGGTGCGGCTGATGGACTGGCCGATCCGCAGGGGCGCCTTCAATTTCTGGGTGAACCTGCCGCTTTACGACCCGACCGCGGGCGGCGATATCCTGATGCGCCTCAAGCGGGGCAGCCATATTAACGTGGCCTTAGGGTTTCTTCTGCCATTCCTGATCCCGGCGGCCCTGAAGGCTGCTTCGGCCTATGTGACGCCCCTGTCGCCGGTCGATCCGCAAACCCTGATCTGGACAATGACGGCATGGGCCTTTCTACCGGCAAGCCTGATCATGCGGGGCGTGGCCCTGATGCGCATCGCCGTGCTGATCGAGGAAAAGCGCCGCCGCGCCTACGCGCAGGCCCACGTGCAACCGGCCTGATCCTTGCGCTGACCTATGTTCTGGTGCTTGCGCTGGCCGCCTCGGCAGAGCCGGTGCGCCTTGCCACATGGCACGGCGACTTCAGCCGCAAGGGCCCGGGCCTGCTGCTGAAAGAGCTGGAAAGCGGCGGCCCCGACCTGTCGACCATCCTCGGGGCGGAACCGGATGTATTGCTGCTGACGGATTTCGACTACGACGCCGGGGCCGCGGCGCTGGGGGCCTTGCAACGGCGGTTGAAGGCCGGCGGCCTGGACCTGCCCCACCGGTTCGCGGCGCGGCCCAACACCGGGCGGGCGACGGGGCTTGACCTGGATGGCGACGGCCTGCTGGGCGGGCCGCGCGACGCGCAGGGCTTTGGCTGGTTTTCCGGGCAGGGCGGCATGGCGGTTCTGGCGCGCTGGCCCATATCGCTGGCCGCCGATCGCAGCGCGACCCTGTGGAAGGACCTCCCCGACAGCGCGATTGCCGCCGACGACCCGGGCTTTGCGGTGCAGCGCCTGTCCTCGACCGCGCACTGGCGGCTGACGGTGGCACTGCCCGGCATGGCGCTGACCCTGCTGACGCTGGCCGCGACGCCCCCGGTCTTCGACGGGCCGGAGGATCGCAACGGCAGGCGCAACCGTGACGAGGTGCTGCTCTGGATCAGGGTGCTGGACGGCGCGCTCGGCCCCGCGCCAGAGGGGCCGGTGATCCTGCTCGGGAATTTCAACGTCGACCCCAAGCGGGGCGATGGCCGGCATGAGGTGGCGCGCAGGGTGCTTTCGCATCCCCGGCTCCGCGATCCGCACCCCGGGACGGACACCGTGACATGGTACAGCACCGGGCCGATGCGGGTCAGCTACGTCCTGCCCGACAAGGCGCTGCCGCTTGCCGGTGCCGGGATCACCCCGCCATCGCCGGACCCGGCGCTGGGGCCGCATCGGCTTGTCTGGATCGACATCGCGCGCCCCTGAGCGCGCCCGGGCCGCCGCGCACCCTGCCCCGGTTCCGGCCCCGGGGACGCGCCCCCTGCCTGCGGTCGGGCCTGCCTGACCGTCCGTCCGGTCCGGGTCGACGCGCCAACAGCTCTGGCCAGCCCCGCGTCCGGCTGCCGAAGCCGGTGCCCCGGCGGCCCCCAAAGGGCGCGGCTTTCTTGACGCCCCGTCCTGCCCGCGCTACGCGACTGCGGACCCACGAACAGAGGATGACCCGCATGACCACCCCTTCGCTTCTTATCCTGCCCGGTGACGGGATCGGCCCCGAAGTCATGGCGGAGGTGCGCAAGGTCATCGACTGGTTCGGCGCCAAGCGCGACCTCACCTTCGACGTCTCCGAAGACCTCGTCGGCGGCTGCGCCTATGACAAGCACGGCACGCCCCTGCACGACGACACCATGGCCAAGGCGCAAGAGGTCGACGCGGTGCTTCTGGGCGCCGTCGGCGGGCCGCAGTACGACTCGCTCGACTTCAGCGTCAAGCCCGAGCGCGGCCTGCTGCGCCTGCGCAAGGAAATGGACCTGTTTGCCAACCTGCGCCCGGCCCAGTGCTTCGACGCTCTGGCCGACTTCAGCAGCCTGAAGAAGGACGTCGTCGCCGGTCTCGACATCATGATCGTGCGCGAACTGACCTCGGGCATCTACTTCGGCGAGCCGCGCGGCATCATCGAAGAGGGCAATGAGCGCGTCGGCATCAACACCCAGCGCTACACCGAATCCGAAATCGACCGGGTTGCACGGAACGCCTTCGAGCTTGCGATGAAGCGCAACAAGAAGCTGTGCTCGATGGAAAAGGCCAACGTCATGGAATCCGGCGTGCTGTGGCGCGAGGTCGTGACCGAGGTCGGCAAGGACTACCCCGAGGTCGAGCTGTCGCACATGTACGCCGACGCGGGCGCCATGCAGCTGTGCCGCTGGCCCAAGCAGTTCGACGTGATCGTCACCGACAACCTGTTCGGCGACCTTCTGTCCGACGCCGCCGCCATGCTGACCGGCTCGCTGGGCATGCTGCCCTCTGCCAGCCTCGGCGCGCCGATGGCCAATGGCCGCCCCAAGGCCATGTACGAGCCGGTGCACGGCTCGGCCCCCGACATCGCCGGTCAGGGCAAGGCAAACCCCATCGCCTGCGTGCTCTCCTTCGCCATGGCGCTGCGCTACTCCTTCGATCAGGGCGCAGAGGCGACGCGCCTTGAAAAGGCCATCGAGACCGTGCTGGCGGACGGCTACCGCACCGCCGACCTGCTGGGCGAAGAGGGCAAGGACCCGGTTTCGACCTCGCAGATGGGCGATGCCATCATCGCGGCGCTGGACGCCTCGCTGTAAGACGCTTCCGGCCCCTGCCTCGCGGCGGGGGCCTTTCGATCCGACGCCCCGCCCGTGTTGCGCCACGGGGCCGGAACCGCGCCCGCCGGGAACGCGATCCCCGGGCTGCCCGATCCGCCGCACCCCTGCCCGGACAGTCGCCTTTCGCCAACATCCTTCGGACATGATACGGGAATTGGCCGATGCCCGGCGCGCGGACTTGCATCCCGCAAGGGCCTGTGAATAGCCTCCGGGAAGCGGCTTCAGACAGGCGACGTCCCATGACCTCCAATGCGAAAGGCGCGCTCTTCGCGCTGCTCTCCTTCGGTACTTTCGCAACGCATGACGTCGTGGTGAAGGCCCTTGGCGCGACCTACTCGCCCTTCCAGATCATCTTCTTCTCGACGCTGCTGTCCTTCCCGCTTGTCACCTTCATGCTGATGCGCGACCGCACACCCGGCACGCTGATCCCGGCGCACCCGTGGTGGACGGCGCTGCGCACCGGGGCGGCGGTGATCAACGGCATGTGCGCCTTCTATGCCTTCACCGTGCTGCCCTTGGCCCAGACCTATGCCATCCTCTTCGCCACGCCGCTGGTCATCACCCTTCTGTCGGTGCCGATCCTCGGCGAGAAGGTCGGCTGGCGCCGCGGCCTTGCCGTCTGCGTCGGTCTGGCGGGGGTCATGGTGGTGTTGCGGCCCGGGTCGCACCCGCTGTCCTCGGGGCATCTCGCGGCCATGGGCTGCGCCATCTTCGGCGCGACCTCGGCGATCATCGTGCGCAAGATCGGGCAGGACGAGCGGCCCGCCGTGCTGCTGCTCTACCCGATGGCGGCGAATTTCGTCGTGGTCGGCGGGCTGATGATCGCGGTCTACAAACCCATGCCGCTGCCCGATCTCGGCGGCGCGGCGCTGATTTCCTTGCTGGGCTTCGTCGCGGGGCTGTGCCTGATCGCCGCCTACAAGGCCGGAGAGGCCACCATCGTGGCGCCGATGCAATATTCCCAGATCATCTGGGCGACCGCCTACGGCTGGTTTCTGTTCGGCGAGACGGTGGACGGCTTCACCGTGATCGGCGCCGCCATCATCATTGCCTCGGGCGTCTACATCGTGGTGCGGGAAAGCGCGCGGGGCGGGTCGTCCCAGACGCCGGTGCTGCGCACCCGGTCACGCGGCTACGGCTCGTCTTTTCGGATCTCTCCGTTCCTGCGTCGCACAAATGCCGGAAACTGAGGCTTGCCAAAGGCGCCAGCCTCGGCTATGCCGCCCGCCACGGTCGGAGTGTAGCGCAGCCTGGTAGCGCACCTGCTTCGGGAGCAGGGGGTCGGAGGTTCGAATCCTCTCACTCCGACCAATTTGCAAAGGCCCCCACGGGGCCAGCTCCCTTCAGAACATGATATCGACGCTTGCGCATGTCCTTCTGGACAGTACGCCCTGTCGGCCTGCCCGCTTGCACAAGCGCGGCGATGGCTACCCGGATGGCTGGCCGCCATGCGGTCCGTCCGCGTGTTGACCGCCAGAGACTGCGACGCGAAACTCGCCGTCAGCCCCGGCGTGCCGCCCGATGGATCCCCGATGCCTGTCACCGTTCGATATCTGACTCACCCGCAGGTTCTTATCGAGCCGCGAAAGGACGTCCGGCGCTGGTCGCTGAGCCCCGCCGGGCGCGAACGGGTCGCGGCGCTGGCCGCAGGCCTCGGGTCCCTCTCGCAGACGCGCAGGGTGATCAGCAGCGACGAGACGAAGGCGGTCGAGACCGCCGCCCCGCTGGCCCAGGCGCTGGGGGTCGGGCTGGAGATACGGCCGCGCATGCATGAGAACGACCGCAGCGCGACGGGCTTCCTGCCCCCGGCGGAATTCGAAGCGGTGGCAGACCGGTTCTTCGCCGAACCCGCCAGCAGCGTGCGGGGCTGGGAGACGGCGGAAGATGCGCAGCGGCGCATCCTGTCGGAAGTCGATGCCTGCCTCGCGGCTCCGCAAGAGGGGGACGTTCTCTTCGTCGGTCACGGCGCGGTCGGGACGCTTCTGTTCTGCGCCCTGTCCGGCCTCGGGATCGACCGCCGCTTTGATCAGGGCCCCGGCGGCGGCGGATGCTGGTTTCAGTTCGACATCCAGCACAGGCAGCCGCGACAGCGCTGGCAGCCGATGGAAGCCCTGATCGCCGGCGGCTGAGGGCGCGCAGCCGTGGTACAGGCCGCCCCGATCAACCGGGCAACGCCTTGTGCACAGGCCCGGCGCGGCGTTTCCCCTATGCCGATCGCGCGCCGATCCCGATATCGCCGCTGTCCCGCCGGGGTGTGACGGCGCTATTCGGCGGCAAGGCCACGTCCGGCGCCAAGGCTCTTGTCGAAGCCCTTCATCTGATCCTCGGCCCAGAAACGCACGTCCTGCCGGGCCACGATCTCGCGATTCTCCGCCATGCGCCCCCGGCGCTCGGCCTCGTCCAGCTGAAGGGCGAAGAGAATCGCGCTGTCCATGGACTTGTGAGAGAAGGGGTTCGTCGGCACCGCCGCGCCCAGTTCCACCGCCGCCCCGGCGAATTCCGACAGCACCAGAACGCCGTCGCCGTCGGTCCGCGCCGCGCAGTATTCCTTGCAGACAAGGTTCATCCCGTCCGCCAGCGGCGTGATCCAGGCGACCTCGGCGGCGCGGTAATAGGCCACGAGATCCCTGAAGGGCACCGGGCGCGAGATCAGCGCCACCGGCTGCCATTCGAAGGTGCCGTAGCGCCCGTTGATGCGGCCCGCGATGGCCTCCAGCGCCTCCTGTATCTCGACATAGGCGGTCATGTTGGCGTTGGCGGCGACCGAAACATGCATCAGCCGCACCGTGCCGCGCAGCTCGGGGTTCGATTCCAGCAGCCGCTCGAAGCTTTCAAGCTGCTCGATGCCGCCCTTGGTGTAGTCCGTGCGCCCGACCGAGAGGATCAGCTTGGCCTCGCCCTTCTCGGCGCGGATCTGCTGCACGCGGGCCTCGGTCTCTTGGCTGCGGGCCAGCGTCTCGATGTAATCCACGTCCACGCCGACCGGGCTGGCCTGCAGCCGCACGGTCCGGCCCTGATAGTCGAGGTCGGTGACCACGGACTGTTCCGACAGGGCCGAGGTTTCGGTGGTCATCTCGGGCTTCACCTTCTGGCGCTTCAGCGTCTCGACCTCCAGCAGCGAGCGCGCGGCAGAGACGAAGTTGTTCACGTAGCGCGGGATGTGGAAGCCCACGACATCGCAGCACAGCAGCGATTCGAGGATCTCCTTGCGCCACGGCAGCACGTTGAAGATATCGGCGCCCGGAAAGGGCGTGTGGTGGAAGAAACTGATCTTCACGTCGGGCCGCAGCGTGCGCAGGTAGCCCGGCACCAGCCACAGGTTGTAGTCGTGCACCCAGACCACGGCGCCCTGTGCGGCCTCTGCGGCGGCAGCCTCGGCAAAGGCCCAGTTCACCTCTCGGAAGGTCGGCCAGTCGACCGGGTCGTAATTGTAGCGCTCCTTGAAGCCGTGCAGGATCGGCCAGAAGGCCTCTTTCGACGAAACGTGGTAGAAGCTGCTGACCTGTTCCTTGGTCAGCGGCAGGCGCGAAACCGTGTATGTGCCGTGCTGGTCGTCGATCTCGATCACCCGCTCGAAGCCGGGGTTGGCCGGGTCGGCGGCCTCTTTCCACGCCACCCAGGCGCCCTTGTCGACGCGCCCGAAAAAGCTTTTCAGCGTCGGCACGATGCCGTTCGGGCTTTTGTTCTCGCGGTATTCGGTTTTGCCGTTCACCGCGACCTCTTCGTAGGGCTGGCGGTGATAGACGATGACCAGATCGGACGGCATGGGGTCAGGCTCCTTTCGGGATATCGTGAAGGTCAAGCGCGGCGATGGCTTCCAGGATGCCGGCGGCGCCATGGGCTTCCGCTTGGTAAACCGTGGGGTGGCCCGCCAGTTCCGCCACAAGCGCCGGTTCGGAATTGCCGACCGCGACGGCGGGCAGGCCCGACACCAGCATCGACAGGTCGTTCAGCGTGTCCCCGGCGCAAAGCACGCGCGCCTCGGGGATGTTCAGGTACTGCACCAACCGCCGGATGGACGGCCCCTTCGACACGCCGCGCGGCAGCACGTCGAAATAGCGGTTGTCGGAAATCAGCCAGTCGTGGCCCAGATCCGCGACGATCTGCTTGGCGGAAGGATCGAAACCCGCCGCGTCGAGGTCATAGCTGACCCGGTAGCGAAAGGCGGTGGGTTGCAGCGTCAGGCCCGGGTGCCCCTCCAGCAGGGCGGCGACCTGCGGCCCGGCCTCGCCCCAGCGGTCCGCGATATCCTGTTCCAGTGCCGGGATCGGATCGACATGGCCATCGGGGCGGACCTCGGCGATGGTGGTGCCCACGTCACCCACCACGTATTCCGGCCAGGGCAGCCCCTCTTCGCGGCACATCTGCATGATGAAGGCCGGGTCGCGCCCGGTGACGAAGATCAGCCCGACAGAGGCGCGGTTCTCCTCGATCCATCGGTACAGCCGTGCCCGGGCATCGTCGGTCCCGCCAAGGAAGGTGCCGTCGAGGTCGGTCGCCAGAACCATGCGGCGGTCGGCGATCACGGGACGGGGGGAGGCATGGACAGTCATCGGTTTTCTCCGAATGGCAGCGACATCTCGGGCAGGGGATGCGCCCGCGACAGGCCGGGCGCGGCAGGGTGCAAGGGATCGGGGGGCGCGGACTTGGGTGCGCAATCCTTCATGAGAGCTCCTTTCGGGGGCTCGGGGCGGGCTGACAGGGCAGATGACGCGCAGCCCGCCGGAAGGTCCGGCCCGTGTGCGGGGCGAGGGCACGGCAGGTGCCCGGCGCGGCGATGACCCGAGGACTGCACTGCCCCCGAGGCGGGTCAAGGCGTCTGACCCATGACGAAAGGGTAGGCCCGCGTGCCCGGGGGTCAAGGCAAAATTGCCGCAGCGCAGCGAAAGCCTTGCAAAGCCCCGCCTTTCCGCCTGCGAAAGGGGATGTTAGGGGTAACATCGTCCGAAACGCGGCAGGCGGCGGACCCGCGGGGCAGTTGCGCCCCGGCGGGCTGCATGACAGCCTGCGGCGCAGCCATCGGGGAGCGCGGGGCATGAGCTATCTGGGGATCGATCTGGGCACCTCGGGCCTGCGCGCCCTGCTGACCGACGACGGCGGCGCGCCCCTTGCTTCGGTTGAACGGCACTACGGCCTGTCGCACCCGCACCCCGGCTGGTCCGAGCAGGACCCGGCCCTGTGGATCGCGGCGCTGGAAGGGGCGGTCGAGGACTTGCGCCGCACCCAGCCCGCCTTTGCCGCGCTGCGCGGCATCGCGGTGGCGGGCCACATGCACGGCGCCACGCTTCTCGATGCCTCGGACGCGGTCCTGCGGCCCTGCATCCTGTGGAACGACAGCCGCGCACACGCAGAGGCGGCGGCGCTGGATGCCACGCCGGGCCTGCGCGAGACCTCGGGCAATATCGTCTTTCCGGGCTTTACCGCGCCCAAGCTGGCCTGGGTGCGGAAACACGAGCCCGAGATCTTTGCGCGCGTCGCCAAGGTGCTGCTGCCCGCCGCCTACCTGAACCTCTACCTGACCGGCCTGTATGTCGCGGATATGTCTGACAGCGCCGGAACCGCGTGGCTGGACACCGGCGCGCGCGACTGGTCCGACGCGCTGCTGGGCGCCGGGGGCATGCGCCGCGATCAGATGCCCCGCCTTGTCGAGGGATCAGAGGCCGCCGGCCCCCTGCGCGAGACGCTGCGCCGCACCTGGGGGCTGGACGGTCCGGTGACCGTCGCGGGCGGCGCCGGGGACAACGCCGCCGCCGCCTGCGGGATCGGCGCGCTGAGCGACGGGCAGGGCTTCGTCTCGCTCGGCACCTCGGGCGTGCTGCTGGCGGCGCGGGACGGCTATGCGCCCGACCCGGCCAGCGCGGTCCACAGCTTTTGCCATGCCGTTCCGGGCCGCTGGTACCAGATGGGCGTGATGCTGTCGGCCACCGACAGCCTGAACTGGCTGTCCTCGATCACCGGCCCGACCCCGGCGGAGCTGACCGCGCCGCTGGGCGAGACGGTCAGGGCCCCCGGCCCCGTGCGCTTCCTGCCCTACCTCAGCGGCGAGCGCACGCCCCACAACGACGCCGCCATGCGCGGCAGCTTTACCGGACTGGGGTCGGGCACCACGCGCGACGACCTGACCCGTGCCGTGCTGGAAGGCGTGGCCTTCGGCCTGCGCGACTCGCTGGATGCGCTGCAGGGCACCGGTGCGCGACTGGACAGCCTGCTTGCGATCGGCGGCGGGGCGCGCTCGCGCTACTGGCTGAAGCTCATTGCCAGCACCTTCGGCCTGCCCCTTGTGCTGCCAGCGGATGCCGAATTCGGCGCCGCGCTGGGGGCCGCGCGGCTGGCGCTGTGTGCCGAGACCGGCGCCGCGCCGGAACAGGTCATGACTGCCCCCGGCACCGCCACGCAGATCGACCCCGATCCCGCCCTGGTCGAGGCCTGCGCGGCGGCCCACCGGCAGTTTCGCGCCGCCTATCCCGCCATCCACGCCATCCAGTAGGAAGGGGCGACGGTGCGGCGGATCCTTCACGCAGGCTTTGACAAGGCCGGAACCACCAGCGCCCGGACGGCACTGGCCGTCAATGCCGCGCGGCTGGCGCCGCACCTGCGGCTGCTTGGGCGCGAGGGCCTGCACCCGGGCCGCGCCGCGCAATGGCCCGCCTTGGCCGAGAGCGCGCAACAGCGGTCCAATGGCCCGTTGACGCCGCTGCCCGGGACGGCGCGCGACGCAGTGACCAACAGCCCAGCCGCCAATGCCCGGCCCAAGGCGGGGCGGGAAGCGGCCTGTCCGGGGCTCAACCGCAGCGGCCAGACAGATATCCGTGTTGCGCGCATCAGGGCCATGCTTCAGATCGGGACGGGACGGGATGGCGGCAGGGCCGTGGACAGCGGCAATCAGGACGACGACCGGAACGCAGACGGGGGAAAGACATGACGACAGAAACGCCGGTGGCCTGGATTGCCGCCGACTGGGGGACCTCGCATCTGCGGGTCTGGCTGATGGACGCAGAGGACCGGGTGATCCGTCGCC
Source organism: Ponticoccus sp. (in: a-proteobacteria) (assembly GCF_048381735.1). Taxonomy (NCBI): domain Bacteria; kingdom Pseudomonadati; phylum Pseudomonadota; class Alphaproteobacteria; order Rhodobacterales; family Roseobacteraceae; genus Ponticoccus; species Ponticoccus sp. (in: a-proteobacteria). The sequence goes on along the minus strand of NZ_JBLXGL010000002.1, from coordinate 444,872 downwards.
TGACCTCGGACAGGGGCATGGGCGGGCTGGCCCCCGATGCCTTTGAATCGGCGTTGCTGGACCTTGTCGGTGACACCCTGGGCGAGGGTGTGACCGACGTGCTGATCTGCGGCATGGCGGGCGCACGGCAGGGCTGGGCCGAGGTGCCCTATGCCAAGGTGCCCTGCCCCGCGCCCACCGCCGCCATGAAAATCCTGACCGCCGACCCGCGCCTGTCGGTGCGCATCCTGCCGGGCCTGTCGCAGGCCCAGCCGCCCGACGTGATGCGCGGCGAGGAAACCCAGATCGGCGGCTTCCTCGCGCTAGAGCGGGGCTTTGACGGGGTGCTCTGCCTGCCCGGGACGCATTGCAAATGGGCCCATGTCAGCGCGTCCGAGATCGTGTCCTTCCGCACCTTCATGACCGGCGAGGTCTTTGCCCTGCTGACCAAACACTCGGTCCTGCGCCATTCCACCGGCGGCGACGACTGGGACGCGGCGGCCTTTGACGCGGCGGTGTCGGACGCGCTGTCCAAGCCCGGGCGGCTGTTGTCCGACCTCTTCACCCTGCGCGCCAACGGGCTGCTGAACGGCACCGGCGCGGGGGTGTCGCGGGCGCGACTCTCGGGCCTGCTGATCGGCGCGGAACTGGCGGCGGCGCGGCCCTACTGGCTGGGCCAGCCGGTGGTGATCCTCGGCGAGGACGCGCTGGCAAGAAACTACCTCGCAGCGCTGACCGCGCAGGGCGCGGAGGCGCGCAGCGTCGCCGCCGAAGACATCACGCTGGCGGGGCTGAAAGCCGCGCGCACCGGAAAGGACAAGACATGACCCGGGACATCATCGCCATCCTGCGCGGGCTGACCCCCGACGAGGCGGAGCCCATGGCCGAGGCGCTGATCGCCGCCGGCATCACCCGGATCGAGGTGCCGCTGAACTCTCCGCAGCCCTTCGACAGCATCGCGCGGATGATCGCCGTCGCGGGCAGCGACGCCGTGATCGGCGCGGGCACGGTGCTGGACCCGGCGGACGTGCTGCGGCTGGCGCAGATCGGCGCGCGGATGGTCGTGTCGCCCGACTGCAACCCGCGCGTGATCGTGGCGACCAAGGGCGCGGGGCTGCTGTCCTACCCCGGCGTCTTCACCGCGACAGAGGCCTTCACCGCGCTGCGCAACGGCGCCGACGGGCTGAAGTTCTTCCCCGCCTTCAAGCTGGGCCTCGACGGCTTTTCGGCGCTGAAGGCGGTGCTGCCCGCCGAGGCGCCGACCTATGCCGTGGGCGGTGTCGGCCCCGAGAACTTCGCCGACTGGCGCAGGGCCGGGATCACCGGCTTCGGCATCGGGTCCAACCTCTACAAGCCGGGCCGCCCGGTGGCCGAGGTCGCGGCCCGCGCGACAGAGATGGTTGCCGCCTTTGATGCCGCCTTTGCCTGAGGCTTGACCCACTGCATGCAGGATGCATGCTGAATGCAGGCCGTATGCAAAGGAAAAGCCATGGACCGCAAGACCGAAGCGCACAGCACGCTGAAGGCCCGCATCCTGTCGCAGGCGCTGGCGCCGGGCGCAGAGCTGGACGAAACGCGGCTGGCGCAGGAATTCGGCCTGTCGCGCACGCCCCTGCGCGAGATCCTGCAAGGCCTTGTCTCCGAGGGCTATGCCAGTGCGCAGAAACACCGGGGCGCCCGGGTGGCGGGTATGGAGGCGGCCAGCCTGCGCGCCTTCTTCCAGACCGCACCCGGATTGCTGGCCACGGCGGCACGGCTGGCCAGCACCGAAGGCGCGCCCAGGCAGGCGGAGGCCCTGCAAGAGGCGCTGTCGGCGATCCGCGTCGCGACAGAGGCGGACGACGCGACCGCCGCCGCGCTGGCGACCCACGCGCTGCTGCATCAGATCGGGGAGATGACCGCCAATCCCTACCTGCGCCCCGCCCTGACCCGCGTGCTGATCGACTACACCCGACTGTCGGCCCCGGTCTTCGAAACCTCGGGCAAGAAGGACCGCAAGCAGCTGCGCAAGCTTCTGGCGCAGAAGGAAATCCTGGTGCAGACGATCACCGCGCAGGACCCCGCGCAGGCGGCAGAGGCGATGCGGGCGCTGTGGCAGATGGCGCAAACCCGCATGATGGCGCGCCTGCAACCGGAGCCGCTGCCCGAAGAACCGGATGAAACGGAGCAGCCGCCCGCGCCCGCAGGCTGATCCGCCCGGACGCGGCGCGTCACCGCGCCGCTTGCGGCGCCCCCCCGTCGCAAAGCCCGCAGGCGGTCAGAGACCGGCGTCCTGCGCGATCTGAGCCCGCGACTTGCGGGCGCGTTCCGTGGCGGACTTCAGCTGGCCGCAGGCGGCCATGATGTCCTCGCCCCGGGGCGTGCGGATCGGCGAGGCGTACCCGGCCTTGTGCACGATATCGGCGAAACGCTCGATCCGCTCCCAGTCCGACCGCTGGTAGGGCGCGCCGGGCCATTCGTTGAAGGGGATCAGGTTGATCTTGGCCGGGATGCCCTGGATCAGCTTCACCAGCCGCCGCGCGTCGGCGTCCGTGTCGTTCACGTCCTTCAGCATCACGTATTCAAAGGTGATCCGCTCGGAATTCGACAGGCGCGGGTATTCGCGCAGCGCGTTCAGCAGCTGCTCGATGTTCCAGCGCTTGTTGATCGGCACCAGCTTGTTGCGCACCTCGTCCGTGGTGGCGTGGAAGCTGACCGCCATCAGGCAGCCGATTTCCTCGGCGCATTTGGCGATCTCGGGCACCACGCCCGAGGTCGACAGCGTGATGCGGCGGCGCGACAGGGCGATGCCCTCGCCATCCATGGCGATCTTCATCGCGTCGCGCACGTTGTCGAAGTTGTACAGCGGCTCTCCCATGCCCATCAGCACGATATTGGACAGCAGGCGCGGGCCGTTGTCCCCCGTGCCGGTGCCGGGCGCGGGCCATTCGTCGAGATCGTCGCGCGCCAGCATGATCTGGCCGACGATTTCCCCGGCGGTCAGGTTGCGCACCAGCTTCTGCGTGCCGGTGTGGCAGAAGGAACAGGTCAGCGTGCAGCCGACCTGGCTGGAAATGCACAGCGTGCCGCGATCGGTCTCGGGGATATAGACCACCTCGACCTCGTGCCCGCCGGCGATGCGGACGAGGTACTTGCGCGTGCCATCGGCAGAGACCTGCTTCGACACGATTTCCGGCAGGTCGATGGTGAATTTCTCGGCCAGAAGCGCGCGGTAGGGCTTGGCCAGGTTGGTCATCGCCTCGAACTCGCGCACACCCCAGTGATAGAGCCACTGCCAGATCTGGTTGACCCGCATCTTGGCCTGCTTCTCGGGCGTTCCCGCCTCGATCAGCGCCTCGCGCAGGGCGGTGCGGGTCAACCCGATCAGGTTGACCTTGCCGCCTTCGCCCTCGGGCAGCTTGCGGGGGATCGTCAGGACGTCCTGGGTGATGGGTGTTTCGGCGGTCACGGCAGCGAGTCTCCGGGTTCAGAAGCGGCGCGTATACACCATTTGGGGCTTCAGGGAAACGGCATCAACGGGCGCGTCATGGTGACACGCCCGCAAACTGGCCTGGTCTGGTGCGGCGGGTCCGCAGTCGTTCGACGGACCCGTGATCGGTCTGGCTGGCGATGCACCGCTCGAACACCCATGTCCGATGATGGTTCACCGCGGCACAGGCGCTCTTAGCTGGAACAGCGCTGCGCGGCATCCTCGACGGCGGCGGTGAAGCCGAGCAGCGAGAAGGTGTCTTTCGTCGTGGTGCCCCGGCTCGACCGGGCGGTGGCCACGGCATCGGCGCCGCGCTTCATCGCGGTGATCAGGCGCGCGTCGTCCTGCGGCGTGGCCGGCCAGGCCCATTCGCCCTCGGTATAAAGCTCGAAGGTGGTGCCGCCGATGTCCAGCTCGACCGTGGAGCCGCTGGCGAAGGGATACCCGCCGGTAAAGGCGACCTGACCGCTGACACCCGCCCCCGGACGGTGGAAGACCATCAGCAGGATCTCGCCCCGCGTCACGGCGACAACCCGCCCGTCCTTGGTGTTGACGCTTTCCTTGTAGGTGGTCACCGCCCAGCATTCGCGCGGATCGTTGCCTTCGAAGACAGACCAGTCGGTCATCGAATCGACGCGGTTGGTGCTGGAGTCCTGTGCCGATGCCATGCCTGCACCGAGCGCCAGCACACACGCACCCAAGACCCGCCCAAGTCCTGAAATCATTTCTGCAGCCTCCAGCTGACTGTGCCCCATTTTCTCTGCCCCTTGCCCGCCTTTTCATGGCGTTTGAGGTATATGGGCATTGTGTCTCGACGGCGGGACAATAGCCTGAAAAAACCGGGGCGTGAAAGCCCTGTTGGCAGATTATCGCTCAAGCGTGAGGTGCATGTTATGACCGGCCCCCATCCCATGGTCGAAATTCATCGCGGCGGTTTTGTCGAAAGCCGTCACGGCGGGCACGCCGTGGTTTGCGATTCCGGCGGCACGATCGTCGAGGCCTGGGGCGACCCGGATGCGGTGATCCTGCCGCGAAGCGCCGCCAAGATGCTGCAGGCGCTGCCGCTGGTGGCCTCGGGCGCGGCGCGGGCGGCGGGGCTGGGGCCGCGCCAACTGGCGCTGGCCTGTGCCTCGCATCAGGGCGCGCCGCTGCACGTGGCCGAGGTCGGCACATGGCTGGAGCGGCTGGGCCTGAGAGCCGAGGATCTGCGCTGCGGCCCCGAACCCTCACGCGACAAGACCCTGCGGTTCGAGATGATCCGCACCGGGCAGAGGCCCGGGCGGATTCACAACAACTGTTCCGGCAAGCACACCGGCTTTCTGACGCTGGCGCGGCATCTGGGGACCGGGCCGGATTACGTGGCGCCCGAGCATCCGGTGCAACGCGCCTGCCGGGCGCATTTCGAGGACATGACCGGCGCCCCCAGTCCCGGCTTCGGGATCGACGGCTGTTCCGCCCCGAACTTCGCGACAACCGTGGCCGGGCTGGCGCGGGCCATGGCGCGCATGGCGGGGGCCGCCGGTCGGGCCGGGGCGGCAGAGCAGGCCAGCGCCGCACTGGTCGAGGCCATGATCGCGCATCCGGATCTGGTGGCCGGAGAAGGCCGCGCCTGCACGCTGCTGATGCGCGCGGCCTCAGAGCCGGTGGCGATCAAGACCGGGGCCGAGGGGGTCTTTGTGGCGATCCTGCCGCAGCGCGGGCTTGGGCTGGCGCTGAAGATCGCCGACGGGGCGACCCGCGCCTCGGAATGCGCGGTGGCGGCGCTGCTGGTCCGGCTGGGCGTGCTGGAGGCCGGCCACCCGGATGTCGCGCGCTTCCTGAACCCGCCGATCCGCAACTGGGACGGCCAGGTGACGGGCGAGATCCGCACGGCGGACCGTTTCGGCTGAACGCGCGAAGTCTTCGAAGACTTCGCACCGGAAATCGGCGCGATTTCCGCCACCGGCACCGGGCACCGCGCGCCCGCAGGCCGTCACCAGTCGCGCATGTAGCCCTGCAGGTACAACAGCGCGGTCAGGTCGCCGTGGTTCACGCGCAACTCGCATTGCGCCTGAACGCTGGGCTTGGCATGCAGGGCGACGCCCATGCCCGCGCGGCCCAGCATGCCCAGATCGTTGGCCCCGTCGCCCACCGCGAGCACCTCCGCGGGGGTGAGGCCCAGCCGCGCGGTGATCGTCTCCAGCGCCTGCACCTTGGCCTCGCGGCCAAGGATCGGGCGCCCGACCTCTCCGGTCAGCAGGCCGTCTTCGACCAGCAGGGTATTGGCCTGGTTCTCGTCGAAGCCCAGCAGCGCCGCGACCCGCCCGGTGAAGGCTGTGAACCCGCCGGAGACCAGCGCGCAGTGCCCGCCTTCCGCATGCATGCGGTCCAGCAGGGTCCGACCGCCGGGCATCAGGGTGATGCGGGTCTCGACCACACGGTCGATGACCGCCTCGGGCAGGCCCTTCAGCAGGGCGACCCGCTCGATCAGGGCGCCCTCGAAATCCAGCTCGCCGTTCATCGCCCGCGCGGTGATGTCCTTGACATGGGCGCCCACCCCGGCCTCTTCGGCCAGTTCGTCGATGCACTCCTGCTGGATCATGGTGCTGTCCATATCCGCCAGAAGCATCCGCTTGCGGCGCCCTTCGGCGGCCACGAGGTTCAGGTCGGCCATATCGGCCACCTCTGCGCGGAGCCGGTCGAACTCGGCGGGGCGCGTCGCGACCGGGAATTCCGCCGCCTCGTCCGGGGCCAGCCAGTCCACGGTGCCGCCACCGCAGGCGTTGCGGAGGCTTTCGACGAGGGCGGCATCAAGCCCGCCGGGCCGGGCGATCAGCGATACGATGAACATGGGCGGTCCCTTTGCCGGTTTCGGCGCGGTTTTGGCATCAAGCGCCCCGCTTGACCAGAGCGCCAAATGTCTTCGAAGACATTTGCCCGGATTTTCGAAAATCCGGCGCCCGGGTCAGGCGAAGCTGCCCTGACAGAACCAGCCCGGGGACAGCCTGTCGCCATGGGCGTAGTACAGCCACAGCCGTTCCCCGTGATCGGTATCCACAAGCCAGTAGTCGCGCGGGCCGCTGCGCCACTCCGGGTCGTCGAACCACCACTCCGGCAGGATGCGTTCCGGCCCGGTGGCCTGCGTCACCCGCCAGTCGCGGCGGCGCCAGCGCAGCCGCTCGGGCGGGCGCGGCACGTCGGGCGCCATGACCGGTTCCGGCGGCCAGAGCATCAGCGGGCGCGGCCCCGGCGGCGCGGGCCAGTCCGGCGCCGGGGCCGACCATGCCGCCGCCAGCACCTGCGCGGCCTTCTCGGGGATGTGGCTTTGCGCCGGGTGGCGGCGGGTCACCGCCTCCATCCCCAGCCGCGCGCCGAGCCGCCCGATCAGGTCCTCCAGCGCCGCACCGCCCGCCAGGCGCCGGGCGCCTTGGGCCGCTGCCTCGAGGTGGCCGGCGGCGGTGCGGGCGTGCAGCGGCTCGTGCTGCACCGCTTCCAGCCGCAGCATGTCGATGCCCGGGCCCGCGTCGAAGGCCCCGACCCGCATCCGCAAGAGATCCATCAGCCGCGCCGCCTCGGCGCTGGCCACGGCGGCGGTCACCACCTGCCACTGCATGACATGATCGCAGCGGTGCGCCTCGACCCGCAGCACCCGCGCGCCACGCCCCTGCCCCGTCAGAAGGGTGCACAGACGCTCTGTCATCCGCCGCAGCGCCTCTGTCACGTCCTCTTCCAGCCCGATCGGATCGGGAAGGGACAGGCGGACGGCAAAGCGCCGGGGCGGCGCGGTCGGAGAGACCGGTTCCTGCGCGCTGCCCAGCGCCTGATCGAGCCGGTCCAGAAGGCCGCGCCCGAAGCGGCGGGTGACGCTGGCGCGCGGCAGCCCCAGCAGGTCCTGCACCCGGCGCAGGCCCAGCCGGTTCAGCTGTTCGCAGGTCGCCGCGTCCAGCCGCAGGGCCGCCACCGGCAGCGGCGCCAGCGCGCGCCAGGTCTCTCCGGGCCGGGCGATGGTGCCCGCGCCGGTGGCCCGCACCGCCGGGGGCAGGGTGGCGCCACCGCGCTCCCAGTGGCGGCGCTTGCCGGCGCGGGCGCGGGTGGCGGGCGCCTCCTGGTCGATGGCATCGCCCGTGCGCGCCGTCCCGGGCCGTGCTCCCGCGTAGCGCGCCAGCGCCCATGCCCCGCCCAGCGTGTCGGCGATGCCCACCCGCGCCGTCAGCCCGAGGTCGGCGCAATCCTGCACCACCTGCGTGGCCAGCGCCTCTTCGCCGCCGAAGAGATGCGCGCAACCGGTCAGATCGATCACCAGCGCGGCGGGCGGCTCCGCCGAAACCCAGGGCGAGAACTTGCCCGCCCAGCGGTGCAGCGTGCCAAGGAAGGCGGCCTCGCGATGCGCCACGCGGGGGCGCGTCAGCAGGTCGGCGCACATGGCGTAGGCGTCGCGCAGCGGCTGCCCCGGATAAAGCCCCGCCTGCGAGGCCGCCAGCGACAGCGACCCCAGCACCTGCGCCGGGCCATCCTCGTCCACCGTGGCAAAGGGCAGTTCGGCCAGGTGCGGCTCTGCCCGGATCAGGCGTTCGGCACCGAGGCGGGGAAACCAGAGCGAGAGGATACGGCGGGCGGGCATGCGGGAATCGACAGCATATGTTCGCCTTATGTTCTACAATGTCGATACGGGCCGAGTCGAGTCCGCTCTGCGCGCTTTCTGCGCCGCACGGCCCTCTGCCGGCGGCCAGCCCGCCCGGGCCGCCCAGACGGAAAGCGCCCCCCGCAGGCCTCTGCGGGGGGCGCCAGACAGCGTCTGACCGCAGACCTCAGCTTTCTTCCGGGGCCGTGCGGACGTGGAAGGGCTGGGTCGCGCCCTGCTTCGATTCGCCCAGGAAGATGGTCTGATGCGGGAAGGGGATCTCGATGTTGCGCTCGTCGAAGACCTGCTTGAGGTAGCCGTTGTATGCGCGCCCCACACCCCACTGCGTGCCCGGCTCGCACTTGATCCGGGCGCGCACCACGACGGCGCTGTCGCCGAAGGCATTCACGCCGAACCATTCCAGCTCGTCCATGATCTTCGCGGCCTGCTCGGGGTCGGCCCGCAGCATGTCGAAGGCATCGTGCATCGCCTGTTTCACATCCGCGATGTTCTCGCGGTAGGCCACGCCCATGTCGCAGACGAAATAGCCGAAATCGCGCATGAAGTTCGACACCATGTCGACCGAGGAGAAGGGGATCAGGTGATAGGCCCCGCTGACGTCGCGCAGCGAGACAGAGCGGATCGTCAGCTTTTCCACCACGCCGGTGGTGCTGCCCGCCGTCACCACGTCACCCACGTTCATCGCGTTCTCGAACTGGATGAAGATGCCGGTGATGATGTCCTGCACCAGCTTCTGCGCGCCGAAACCGATGGCAAGGCCCAGCACCCCGGCAGAGGCCAGAAGCGGCGCGATGTCCAGCCCGATCTCGGACAGCACGAACATCAGCGTGATCACGAAAAGCGCGATGGTGAAGGCGTTGCGGGCCAGCGTCAGCAGGGTCTTTTCCCGGGCCGTGGCGACGGTGCCGAACTCGGGGTTCAGGCGGTAATCCACCCAGGACGTCATGGCGACCCAGATGATGAAGGCGACCAGCAGCACCGCGCCGACCGAGAAGATCGTGCCGGTCAGGCGCAACCCGATCTGGCTGGCCATCCAGGCCCGCAGGTCGATCAGGTTGATGGCGTTCAGCGCAATGGCGACCACGCCGACGAAGATCAGCGCCCGCAGCACGAAAAGCGCCTTGGGCACGAAGGTGTTCAGCCGCCGCTCCAGAAGCGGCAGGCGGGCGTTCACGGTCTCGGGCAGTTGCACGCCGCGGACCATGGCGCGGGTCAGGATACCCGACAGGGTGATGCCCAGCAGGATGACCACCAGCACCTGACCCGAGTTCATGAGCGACCGGAAGGCGGCATCGGCGGGCTGCACCAGCACCAGCATCAGCATCACCACCAGATACAGCAGCACCGGCCAGTGCCAGTGCCGCATCAGGAAACCCAGCGCGCCCCCGCGCCGCTGGTCCGGCTCGGCGTCGGCTTCGGGCTCTGCCATCGGAAACTCCTCTGGCGTGTCCTCGGTCTCCGGCGCCTCCGCCGTGGAAAGGCGGCGCTCTGCCGGCATCGGCCCCTCGGCCAGGACAGAGCCATCCGCCGCAACCGCCCGTTCCGTCAGGACGGCGCCTTCCTCGACCACGATCCCGTCCTCGGTCACGGTCGCGGGGGTTCCGGTCTGGGCAAGGTGCTGCTCTGCCGCGTGGTGGTGGACGGGCTGCGCGCCGCGCTGCAGCCACTCGGCCACGGGCCTGCGGTTGCGCAGCACCATCCAGATGGCGATCGCCACGACCACCAGCGCCACCAGCGCCGAGAGCGCGCGACCGGCGGCCAGCGAGACATTGGCATTGAGGATCGGCACCACCAGAAGCTGGCCATAGCCGACAAGGCTGATGATCCAGTTCAGCCGGCTTGCCAGATAGGCCGCCGCCTCGTCCGAAACCGGAAGCGGGCGCAGGTCGCGGGCGCTGGGGGACAGGGCCATGCGCATGACGACCTTGGCCATCTCGACCAGCAGGAAGGCATTGAGATACAGCGTCTGGCGAATGCCGATCTCGCCGAAGTTGCCCAGAAACAGCGTGGCGATCAGGTAGCCGGTGGCCCAGGCGACGACGACGATCAGCGCGTCGATCAGCCCCGAGGCAAGGAACAGCATGACCGTCCGGACCACCCCGCTTTCCGCCGCGCTGGCCCCCATGCGCCGGTACAGCGCCTTGCCCATGCGCCGCAGCACCAGATAGACCGCCACCGTCACGACGATGATCAGCGCAAGCTGTTGCAGCGCCTCGACCAGCACACCCGCCTCGTTGCCGCTGAAGCCGTCGAAGACAGCGGGGATGGTGTTCAGCTGCGCCCAGAGCGCGGCCAGACGCGCGGCAGAGCTTTCCGCCACCTCCTGCGTGATCAGGGCAATGCGGCGGCTGAAGGACAGCGCTTCGGGCGGCGGCGCCTGCTCTCCGGCAAGGGCATCCACGACCCCGTCGCCGACCGGTTTCTCCGCCGTCTGCTGCGCGGCGCGCAATTCCTCGATCAGCGCGGCGCGGCTTTGGTCATCCTCGATGACGTCCAGCAGCAGATCGAGGCTGCTGGGCGGCGGCGGCGTCGCCTCTGCGTCCTGAGCCAAGGCGCCGGAAGGCGAGAGGGACCCCAGCGCCAGCGCCACAAGCGCGGCAAGGGTCAAGAGCCAAAATCTGAATATCGTCATGTCACCACGTGTCTTGTCGTTCTGCCCGGCAGGGGCGCCCCGGTGTTCTGCCTGCGGAAGCATGCGACCGGCCCGGGGCCCTGCGCCCCACTGTCCAGCGCGGACATAGCCCGGGGCAGGCCGGATACCAGCCAAAGCTTGGCGGCAGGGGCGGTTTCTGCCAGTTTCAGCCCAAACGACATCAGGATAACGCGATGCGCAACCGGATAAGGGGCCTTTATGCCGGAGACAGCGACGCGGCGCACAGGTTCCGCTATGCGCTTCTGGCCTTCGACGTGGTCACGATCCTCTATGTGATCCTGACCTCCTTCTCGAACCACGGGCCGGTGGTCGAAACCATCGACGTGCTCTTCGGCATCGTCATCCTCGCCGATTTCTCCGCGCGGATCTGGATCTCGACCAACCGCTGGCGGCTGCTGACCCGGCTGAACACCATCGCGGACATGGTGGCCATCGTGTCCTTTCTGGCGCCGCTGGCAGGCGAGGGGCTGGGCTTCATGCGCGTGCTGCGGACGCTGCGGCTGCTGCACACCTACCAACTGTCGCAACGGCTGCGGCAGGATTTCCCCTACTTCCGGCGCAACGAGGACATCATCCTTGCCGTCCTGAACCTGTCGGTCTTCATCTTCATCATGACCGGGCTGGTCTACGCGACTCAGCACCTGACCAACCCGCAGATCCGCAACTTTGCCGATGCGCTCTATTTCACCGTGACGGCCCTGACCACCACCGGCTTTGGCGACATCACCCTGCAGGGCACGCTGGGGCGGATGATCTCGGTTGTGGTGATGCTGTTCGGGATCACCCTGTTCCTGCGGCTGGTGACCGTGCTCTTCCGGCCCGACAAGCTGCGCGTGCCTTGCACCCGCTGCGGGCTTGTGCTGCACGATGCCGACGCGGTGCACTGCAAGCACTGCGGCAAGGTCATGAACATAGAAACGGAGGGCCAGCTATGAGCCTGACCCTGAGAGAAGCGGCACGCGGCGCCGACGATGCGCTGGTCTGGGAGATCATCCGCCCGACGGTGGAAAGCGGCGCCTATTTCTGCGCCGACCCCGACGGCGGGATCGCGGGCGGGCTGGCCTATTTCTGGCCCGAGACCGCCCGGGTCTGGATTGCCGAAGAGGCCGGGGAGCCGCTGGGCTGCTTCTACCTGCGGCCCAACCAGCCCGGCAACGGCAGCCACGTCTGCAATGCCGGATACTGCACCACCGGGGCGGCCCGCGGGCGCGGCGTGGCGCGGCGGATGCTGGATGCCTCGCTGGACGAGGCGCGGCGGCAGGGCTTCGCCGCCATGCAGTACAACTTTGTCGTGGCCACCAACACGCGGGCCATAGAGATTTGGCAGCGCGCCGGGTTCCAGACCGTCGGCCGCCTGCCCGGCGCCTTCCGGCATCCGGACAAGGGCCGCGTGGATGCTCTGGTGATGTTCAAGGAACTATGACCGCGCAAATGAACTTTCAGCCCCGGCAGGGCGTTGGCGTGCAGAACCTGTGACGAAAGGACTGACCCCATGACCCTGACCAAAACCGCCATCGTCGGCGCTGCCATGATCCTCGGAACCGCCGCTGCCGCCCAGCAGGCGCCCTACCTGACCCTGAACGTCGGCGAGATGTCGCGCGAGGTTTCGAACCAGGAGGTTCTTCTCAGCGAGCTCGAGGCGACCCCCGCAGGCCCGACCCTCGGCGTCGACCTGACACCGGATGCGGCGCTGTGGCTGACCGAGGCCGTGGCCGCCAACCCGGGCGCCCAGATGAGCATGTCGATCTGCGGCAACAAGCTGGTGACCCCGCTGGTCGGCGACATGATCACCGACGGCTCGATGAAGGTGACCGGCTCGATGGAAACCTTCGAACCGCTCTATGCCAGCCTGACCGATGGCGTGGTCGATTGCACCGTGCTGCCCGAGATGTGATCGGCGCCGGAACCTGAACGACGCGAGGCCGGGGATTGTCCCCGGCCTTTGTCGTTTCCCAACCCGGCCCTCGCATCCGCGGCCCCGCCGGGTTAGGAAGGCACCAACAACGGAGGCCACATGGCAGACAGCAAGCTCCTGGCGGTCCTGATCGACGCCGACAATACATCGCCGCGCTACACCAAGGCGATCTTCGACGAGATCGCGACACTGGGCGAGGCCTCGGTCCGCCGGTGCTACGGCGATTTTTCCAGCCAGCAGATGTCGGGATGGAACAAGGTGCAGGCGGAATTCGGTCTGGTGCCGCACCACTCGCCCGCCAATACCGTCGGCAAGAACGCCAGCGACATCGCGCTGGTGATCGACGCGATGGACCTGATGCACCGCGACCGCTTCGACGGCTTCGTGCTGGTCTCGTCGGATTCCGACTTCACCCGGCTGGCCAGCCGCATCCGCGAACAGGGCCTCGATGTCTTCGGCATGGGCATGCAAAAGACCCCGGACGCCTTCCGAAAGGCCTGCAAACGGTTCATCTTCCTGGAAAACCTCGACAGCGCACCCGAAAAGGGCACCGAGGCGAAGCCGAAGAAAAAGCACGACCTGACCGAGGTGCGCGACCTCATCTTCAAGGCGATGGATGCAATCGAACAGGACGACGACTGGTATCGCCTGGGCGACATCGGCCAGGTGATCACGGCGGCAAACCCGGATTTCGACACGCGCACCTACGGCAAGCGCAAGCTCTCCGACCTCGTGGGCGAGTTGAAGGTCTTCGAGACCCGAAAATCCTCCTCCGGCAACCAGCTTCTGGTGCGGCGCGTGGACTGAGGCCTCCCGCCGCCCGGCCGCGACACGAAGATCCTGCCGGGCCTTCGAACCAACTGCGCTGCGCCCCCCGCAGCAGCCCGCGTCCAGCCGAAGGCCGCGCCGCCCCCCTCTTCTTTGGTCTTCCAAATACCCTCGGGGGAGCGCCGCAGGCGCGGGGGCAGAGCCCCCTCTTCCGGGACAACGGGCGTCCACGAATGCTTTACCGACTCACCATAGGGTAGAGGGCGGTAGGGAGGGGGAACATTGAAAACCCGCAAAGCCACCGCGCGGTGGCCCGGCGCCGCGGGCGCGTCTCAGAACCGGTCCAGCAGCCTTTCCAGGTAATCGCGTTCCTCCTGCGACCGGTCCGCATCGCCCGACCGACGGCGCAATTCGCCCAGCAGTTCCTCGGCCCGGCGATAGACGTCCTCGCCCTGCAACAGCCCTTCGTCGGTGCCGACCCGCCCCGAGTTGCCGGAATCGCGGCCCAGCGGATCGCGCTGTTCGCGCGGGTCGCCGCCCTCGGCAAAGCCCTGCTGGCCGCCGCCCTGCTGCTCCTGCTGCTGCTCGGCCATGGCCTCGCCAAGGCTGCGGATGCCCTCGCGCAGCGCCTCCATGGCCTGACTCTGGCGGTCGATGGCCTCGGCCAGGTCGCCGTCGCGAAGCGCCCGCTCGGCCCCGTCCATGGCTCCCTCGGCGCGCTCCAGCGCCTGCCCGGCGCGCTCTCCGGCTTCGCTGCCCTGCCCCGGCAGGTTCCGGCGCTGGCGGTTCAGCTCGTCCCGCAGCGCCTGCTGACGCTGGGCAAGCCCGTCCTCCAGCGACCCCTCGCCGCCCTGACCCGGCTGCCCCTCGGCGCGGTCCCGGCCCTGGCCCTGACCGGGTTGCTGGCCGGGCTCTTGCCCCGGTTGCTGACCGGGCGGACGCCCGCCCTGCTGGCCCTGGTTCAGGTCGCGGAACGCCTCGTCGGACAGCTCCTGCTGGTCGCGCAGCGTCTCGGACAGGCCCTCCATCGCCTGCTCGCCCGGCGACTGCCCGCCCTGGCCCTGCCCCTGGGTGATCTGCATGTTCTCCAGCATCTCCTGCAGCTGGCGCATCGCCTCGGCGGCCTCGGCCATGCGGCCCTCTTCCATCAGCTCCTGGATGCGGTCCATCATGCGCTGGATGTCGTCCTGCGACATCTCCACCATGTCCTGCGGATTGCCGCCCTGCTGCATCTCGGGGTTCTGTTCCCGCTGGCGCTGCTGTTCCTGCGCCAGCTGGCGCATGTAGTCGCGGGTCGCCTCGCGCAGCTCCTGCATCAGCTCGGCGATCTCCTGCTCCGAGGCGCCGTTCTTCATCGCCTCTTCCAGCCGCTCCTGCGCGCGCTGCATGCGCTGGCGCGCGTCCTCCAGGTCGCCCTCTTCCATCTCCAGCGCCAGATCCCAGAGCGCCCGGGCGATCTCCTCCTGCTGGGCGTCGGTAAAGCCGTAGGGCGCCAGCGTCTCGATCCGCTCCATCAGCAGCCGCGTCCGCAGCGCCATCATGTCCTTTCGAAACAGCTCGTCGGGCCGGTTCAGCACCGCCCGCAGGGTCACCGCGATGTCCTCCGCATTCAGGCGGTTCCACAACAGCGCCTGCCGCTGCTCGATCACCGCCGCCGCAACCGGGTCGAAGAAGCGCCGCCCGGGCAGCGTCAGATACTCCGGTTCCGACAGGCCGCGCTGGCCGCGCCCGTCCTCGACCCCAAGCTCCAGCCGCACCGGCAGGTTGGCCCAGGCATGTTCCGAGAAATTGGCCACCAGCGTTTCGGTGAATTCGGACCGGGCGCCGGTGACCGGCATCGGCAGGGGCACCTCGATCACCGGGCGCGCTTCGGGGTCGATGGCACGGCCATAGCGCCGGTCGACCGCCTCCAGATCCAGCGCGATCCGCGCGACGCCCGCAACGACGCCATGGTCGTCGGTCCCGGCAAAGGGTATCTGCGCCTCGCCCTCGTAGCTGGTCTCGATCTCGCCCTCGCGCCGCACCGAGGGTGCCTCGTCGGGCACCATGGCAATCTCCCAGACCCGCCCGCCGGGGCCGTCGACGGCCACCTGCCCAGAGTGCAGCACCTCGAAATCCTGCGCCGTGTCCTGCGCATCGGCCTCGCTCAGATCCCGGCCCGACACATCCTCGGTCACCGACAGGGCGCCCACCTCGCCATACATGCGCAGGGTGATCTCGGCGCCCTCGGGCACCGACAGGGCGCCGGTGATGTCGTTCAGGTAGACCGTCGGCAGGCGCGTGTAGGACGGCGGCTGCATCCAGCCTTCCCAGGCCGGGCCCTGCGCCAGATCCGGCCCGCCTGCCCCCATAGAGGTCACGGATTGCACCCGCATCAGCGACCCGAAGAGGATCGCCACCGACAGCACCAGCAGCGCCAGGTAGCGCAGCGCAAAGGGATCGGCCGCGGCGACCCGCATGTCCGGCTCGACCGCGCGCGCCTCTTTCAGGCGGTCGCGCATGCGGAACTGATGCGCATGCCAGACCGCCAGCGAGGCCGCGTCTCCGGCGCCGATGGCCTGCCTGTCCAGCGCCGCCTGAATGGGGTTGCCGTGCATCGTCCGGTCAAGCCGCGCCAGCGCCTCGCCGCGCGTGGGCCAGCGGAACATCCGCAGCCCCCGCCACAGCGCCCAGGCGGCCCCGGCCAGCAGCGCAAGCCCGGCGCCCCAGACCCATTCCACGGCGACCTCGTCCTGCAGCCCCAGCATCAGCAGACCCAGCGCCACGAATGCCAGGGACCACAGCGGCCAGAAGGCCCGGATTCCGCGCTCCGCCACCATGCCGGCGCGCGTCAGCGCCAGCGGCCAGCGAAGCGTGCGGAAAATTCCCTGTGCGGAGGTCTGACGGTCGGTCGTGGCGCGGTCAGGGGCCATGTCGCTCCTCGCAAGCTGGATGCCTGCAAGGAGGATACCCTACAGCCATGCAGGGATCGTATCGCGGTTTATCATCTCGTCAAAGGTCGGCCGGGCGCGAATGACCGAGAATTGATCGGCTCGAACCAGCACCTCGGGCACCAGCGGACGCGAGTTGTACTCGCTCGCCATGACCGCGCCATAGGCCCCGGCAGAGCGGAACGCCACGAGATCCCCGGCCTTGACCGGCGGCAGGTCGCGGCCCTTCGCAAAGGTGTCGCCGCTTTCGCAGACCGGGCCGACCACGTCGAAGGGCGCCATCTCGACACCCGGCGCCGCCTCGATCACCGGCACGATGTCGTGATGCGCCTCGTACATGGCGGGCCGCAGCAGGTCGTTCATCGCCGCGTCGAGGATCAGGAAATTGCGCCCCTCGCCCTCTTTCACGTAGATCGTGCGGGACACCAGAATGCCCGCGTTGCCGACGATCAGCCGCCCCGGCTCGATCTCGATCTCGCAGCCCAGGTGGCCGACGGTGCGCTGCACCATGGCACCGTAATCCGTGGGCAGCGGCGGCGCCTCGTTGGACCGCGTGTAGGGAATGCCCAACCCGCCGCCCAGATCCAGCCGCGTGATCTCGTGGCCATCGGCGCGCAGCACCTCGGTCAGCTCGGCGACCTTGCGATAGGCCTGCTCGAAGGGCTCCAGCTGCGTCAGCTGGGATCCGATATGCACGTCGATCCCCACCACCTTCAGCCCGGGCAGCGAGGCCGCCTCGGCATAGGCGGCCCGCGCCTTGGCGATGGGAATGCCGAACTTGTTCTCGGACTTGCCGGTGGCGATCTTGGCGTGGGTCTTGGCATCCACGTCCGGGTTCACCCGCAGCGCGATGGGCGCCTCGACCCCCAGCGCCGTGGCGATGCGCGAAATCGCCCGCATCTCCGGCTCGCTCTCGACGTTGAACTGGCGGATGCCGCCCTGCAGGGCGGCGCGGATCTCTCCCTCGGTCTTGCCGACACCGGAAAACACGATCCGCTCACCCGGCACGCCCGCCGCCCTGGCGCGGGCGTATTCCCCGCCAGAAACCACGTCCATCCCGGCGCCCTCCTCCGCCAGCGTCTTCAGGATCGCCTGGTTCGAGGCCGCCTTCATGGCATAGCAGACCAGATGCGGCCCCCAGGCCAGCGCCTCATCGAACAGCCGGAAATGCCGCACGAGGGTCGCGGTGGAATAGAGGTAAAAGGGGGTCCCCACCTGCTCGGCGATCTCGGCCACCGGCACGTCCTCGGCCCAAAGCTGCCCGCCCCGGTAGATGAAATGATCCATTGCGCCCTCCTGGAAACACGCGCCGCTCTACCGCAAAGCCCCGGGCCGCAAAACCCCCGATTTCGCGGGCTTGCGGTCACCCCGCAACAAGGCCTTCGACGTGCCATGCGTTACAAATCGCCCGGAAACTCTCGCGCGCGTCGCCCTTCTCTGGTCCGAAAATACCGCGGGGGGGAGGCTGAAGGCCGGGGGGCAGAGCCCCCCTCATCTCGCGCGGGCTGACACGGGATCAGACCGGCCGGGACCGGAACCACAGGTACAGCGGCAAGCCGCAGCTGACACCGATGCAGAAGGTCGCAGGGATCGCCAGCAGCGCCACCCAGTTGCGGCGCACCGCGACCTCGGCCAGCACCCACAGCGTCAGGGTCACCGCGGCGATGGTCAGATCCCAGGTCAGCCCGCGCGTGGCGTCGGTAACGAACCACGCGTCGACCAACCCCGGCAGGTCCCAGCCGTTGGCGGACAGCCAGCGCAGGAAATAGGCCATCGGATGCACCGCACCCCAGACCGCCAGCGCCAGCCAGAAATGCCGCAGCATCAGCGGCTGCCGATGCCGACCTTGGCGGTGCCGGTCACCGTGACACCGGCCTTCTCGCCCGTCCCGGGGCGCTCCGGTTCGCCATCGGCGCCGCAGGCCGCAAGCGTGGCCATGACAAGGATCAGTCCAAGCCGTTTCATTGCAGAATCTCCTTCCAGCGCGCCACCTGCGCACGCACCTGCGCGGGCGCCGTGCCGCCGTAGCTGACCCGCGAGGCCACCGAGTTGTGCACCCCCAGCACGTCGAAGATGCCCTCGGTGATCGCCCCGTTCACCCCCTGCATATCCGCAAGCGTCAGGTCCGGCAGGTCGCAGCCGCGGCTTTCGGCCATGGCCACAAGCGTCCCGGTGACGTGATGCGCCTCGCGGAAGGGTAGCCCGGTTTCGCGCACCAGCCAATCCGCCAGGTCGGTCGCGGTCGAGAAGCCCGCCGAGGCGGCGGCCTCCAGCGCGGGCACATTGGCGGCCATGTCGCGGACCATGCCCTCCATCGCGGCCAGCGCCAGCATCCAGTTGTCGGCGGCGTCGAAGACCTGTTCCTTGTCTTCCTGCATGTCCTTGGAATAGGCCAGCGGCAGCCCCTTCATCACCATCATCAAGGCCACATTGGCCCCGAAGATCCGTCCGATCTTGGCGCGGATCAGCTCTGCCGCGTCGGGGTTCTTCTTCTGCGGCATGATCGACGAGCCGGTCGAGAAGCGGTCCGACAGGGTGACAAAGCGGAACTGCGCCGAGGACCAGATCACCAGCTCTTCGGCGAAGCGCGACAGGTGCATGGCGCTGATCGAGGCCACCGACAGGAACTCCAGCGCGAAATCGCGCGCCGACACCGCGTCGAGCGAGTTCGCCATGGGCGCGGCGAAGCCCAGTGCCTCGGCGGTCATCTGGCGGTCGATGGGAAAGCCGGTGCCGGCCAGCGCGGCGGCGCCCAGCGGCGATTCGTTCATCCGCTTGCGGGCATCGCGGACCCGGGACAGATCGCGCGAGAACATCTCGACATAGGCCATCATGTGGTGGCCCCATGTCACCGGCTGCGCGGTCTGCAGATGCGTGAAGCCCGGCATCACCCAGTCGGCCCCGGCCTCGGCCTGCGCCAGCAGCGCCTTCATCAGCGCCTCCAGCCCGGCCTCGGCGGCGTCCAGCTGGTCGCGTACCCAGAGGCGGAAATCGGTCGCCACCTGATCGTTGCGCGACCGGCCCGTGTGCAGGCGGCCCGCCGGTTCGCCGATGACCTCTTTCAGCCGCGCCTCGACGTTCATGTGGATGTCTTCCAGCGCGGTCGAGAATTCGAAGGTTCCGCCCTCGATTTCTGACAAGACCGTGAGCAATCCTTTCCGGATCGCCTCGGCATCGCTATCACTGAGGATGCCCGTGGCAGCCAGCATGGCGGCATGGGCCCTCGACCCGGCGATATCCTGCGCCGCGAGCCGCTTGTCGAACCCGATCGAGGCGTTGATCGCCTCCATGATCGCGTCCGGTCCGGCGGCAAAGCGACCGCCCCACATCTGGTTCGAGGTCTTCGACATGCCCTGTCCTTCGGAGGTCAAATGAATAAGCTGGTTCACGCGCTGCTCTATACCGCCACACTGGCGCTTGCAAACCCGGCGCTGGCCGATGTCGAGGCCGCCAAGGCCTCTGCCACGGGCGACATGAAGAAGCTGGTCTGGCACAGCGACCCCGACCCGGCCTCGGATACGGGTTTCATCACCTTCGACGAGAAGCCGCTGACGCTGGCCGACTGGCAGGGCAAATGGGTTGTGGTGAACTTCTGGGCGACCTGGTGCGCGCCCTGCAAGAAAGAGATGCCGATGCTCTCGGCGCTGCAATCCGACATGGGCAGCGAGACCTTCGAGGTCGTGACCATCGCCACCTCGCGCAACGCGCCCGCCAAGATGCAGGACTTCTTCGAGGAAATCGGCGTCGACAACCTGCCGCTGCACCGTGATCCGCAATCGGCGCTGGCGCGGTCCATGGGCGTGCTGGGCCTGCCGGTGACGCTGATCCTGAATCCCGAGGGCGAGGAAGTCGCCCGCCTGACCGGAGAGGCCGACTGGGCCTCGGACGAGGCGCGCGCGATGCTGACGGCGCTGACAGGCGCGGGATCGTGAACAAACCCCCGGGCCTTGCGGTCCGGGCGCCCACCCCCCGGCTCGCGGGCCTTCGACCAGATCACGATCCACGCGGGACGGGCCTTTGGTCCCCGCAGAGCCATGCCGCTGTGAAACCCGGCCGCAGGGCAGAAGCGGTCTTAGACCTGTCTGAGCATGCCCGGGCGGTAGATCACCGGCGCGGGTTCGGCCTCGGGTTCGGGCGCGGCCCCGGTATCGGTTTCCGTGGCGGGCGGATGGCAATCGGGACCCGGAGCGACACGCTGTTCCACGGCTGACGCATCCCCCCGAAAGGGGCTCATCGTGTAAGCCAGCGATGCCGGGATGGCCAAGGCAAGGGCCAGGAACAGGGTGCGCATGTCGTCTTGTCGCTCCGGGTCGTCGGCCCCCACCGACAGGGGCAAACTGGGCGGAATTACGGCAGCGGGCAACAGGGTTTCGCCACAAACCGCCGATAGCGCGCCGCGCCGGAAACAATCCGCCCCCAGGGCGCGGACCGTTGCGCATGCATGTGTGGTTGGCAGCAGCCGCCTGGCCAGGGGGGGCGAATCACACTCCTGCGAAAGCCCGCCGCCGGATCACCGGCAATAGGCACCGTTTCCGTGTTGCGCGATGTCGAAGTGGAAGTGGTCTTCGTGGTGGCCGTCGGATCCCGGCCCCAGCACCGTGCCGAAGATTCCGCAGGCCCGGCTGTGCATGGTCTTGAGGTCCGGCCCGTAGGTCTTGGAGCGCCAGTCGTTCAGCACCGTGAACTGCGTGCCGTCGCGCAGGTGGATCGCAGAGATGTCGATGGCCCGGCCCTTGGCATGTTCGGACAGGCGCGCGCCCCGCTTGTGGTTGCGCGTCCGGCAGGCGTAATGCGCCGCGACCCGCAGCTCTCCGATGCCGCCGCCCTTGGCGCCCACCGCCGGCACCGCCGCCACCTGCAACCATTGCTTCAGCGCCTTGGCGGTGCCGCATTCGATGGTGGCCGACTGGCTCAGGCCGATGTGCCCCACCGCCCGCAGCCGCACCGCGTTCTCGACGCCGCAGCCGCCCGGTCCGGGAATGTCGCCGATGGCCTCGCCCACCAGCAGCGGGTCGCCACAGAGCCCCCCGCCCTCGACAGAGCCGTCCTTGCCGAAGGCGGCGGCGAAGAGGGCCTTCATGCCCGCGACCCCCTCCTTGGCCCGGTCCTTCGCGCCCCCGCAGCCGGATAGCATCAGGGCAAGCATCAGGGTCAGGGCAATCGGTTTCACGGGTCTACCTTCGCACGGCCAAAGTCCGGTTTATCCGTATCCTGTCCGGCCTGCAGAATGCCACGGCGGATGGCCCGGGTGCGGGTGAAATAGGCGTGAAGCTGCTCACCGTCGCCCGTCCGGATGGCGCGTTGCAGGGCGAAAAGCTCTTCGGTGAAGCGGCCCAGCATCTCGATGGTGGCTTCCTTGTTGGTCAGGAAGACATCGCGCCACATGGTCGGATCGCTCGCCGCGATGCGGGTGAAGTCGCGAAACCCGGCGGCAGAGAACTTGATGACCTCTTTCTCGGAGACCTTCGACAGGTCGTCGGCCACGCCCACCATGGTGTAGGCGATGAGGTGCGGGATATGGCTGACCACGGCGCAGACGAGGTCGTGGTGGTCGGCCTCCATCCGCTCGGTATTGGCGCCCAGCCGGTGCCAGAACGCCTCCAGCCGCGCGACATCCGCCTCTGGCGTGCCGGGGGTCGGCACGATCAGGCACCAGCGGTTGTCATAGAGCGAGGCAAAGCCCGCGTCCGGCCCGGAATGCTCTGTCCCGGCCATGGGGTGCGCGGGTACGAAATGGACACCCTCGGGGATGTGCGGCGCGACCTCTTCGATCACCGTGCGCTTGACGGACCCCACGTCGGTCACCGTGCAGCCGGGCTTCAGGTGCGGCGCGATCTCGCGGGCCAGCGGGCCCATCGCGCCCACCGGCACGGCCAGCACGACAAGGTCGGCGTCCTGCACCGCCTCGACCGCGCTGTCGCAGACCACGTCGCAGAACCCCAGCTTGCGCGTCTTGTCCCGGCTTTCGGCAGAGCGCGCATAGCCGCGGATCTCGCCCGCCACATCGTCGCGGCGGCAGGCCCAGGCAATCGACCCGGCGATCAGGCCCAGCCCCAGCAGCGCAACCTTTTCGTAGACCGGCGTGCTCATCGCGCGCCGGCCTTGAACTGCCCCACGCAATAGGCCACGCGACGGCACGAGGCCTCGTCCCCCACGGTGATCCGCAGGCAGTTGGGCAGGTTGTAGCCCGCCACGCGCCGCACGATCAGCCCCTGCGTCTGCAGGTAGGCGTCGCAGGCCTCGGCCTCTTCGCGGCTGCCGAAACGGGCCAGCACGAAATTCGCCGTCGAGGTGTCGCAGGGCACGCCGTGCTCGGCCAGCGCCTCGGACAGCCAGGCCCGCAGGCGGGTGTTGTCGTCACGGCACTTCTCGACATAGGCGGTGTCGCGCACGGCGGCCTCGGCGGCGGCCAGCGCGGTGCTCGACAGGTTGAACGGCCCGCGCACGCGGTTCAGCACGTCAATGACGTGCTTCGGCGCATAGCCCCAGCCGACGCGCAGCCCGCCCAGCCCGTAGAGCTTCGAGAAGGTCCGCGTCATCACCACGTTGTCGCGCATCTCGACCAGCCGCGCGCCGCCGTCGTAGCCCTCGACATATTCGGCATAGGCGCCGTCGAGCACCAGCAGGCACTGCGGCGGCAGCCCCTCGGCCAGCCGCTCGATCTCGGCCAGACCGATCATCGTGCCGGTCGGGTTGTTGGGGTTGGCGATGAAGACCAGCCGCGTGTTCTCGTTGCAGGCATTCAGGATCGAATCCACATCCGTCACCCGCTCACGCTCGGGCACCTCGACCGGCGTGCCGCCCGCCGCCAGCGTGCTGATGCGGTACATGGCAAAACCGTGTTCGGTGTGGATCACCTCGGTACCCGGCCCGGCATAGGCCTGGCAGAGAAAATGGATGACCTCGTCCGAGCCGACGCCGCAGATGATCCGCGCCGCATCCAGCCCGTGCATCTCGGCAATCGCCTGCCGCAGCGCGGCATGATCGGTCGAAGGATAGCGGTGCAGCTCATGCACGGTCCGCCGAACCGCCTCCTGCGCCGCCGGGCTGGGGCCGTAGGGGTTCTCGTTCGAGCTGAGCTTGACCACGTTGCTGACGCCCTCGACGGTGGCCTTGCCGCCTTCGTAGAGCGCAATTTCCATGATCCCGGGCTTGGGTTCGATCTGTGCCATGCCGTTCTCCTTGACCCGGGTTGCATACCTGCCGGGCCGGGCCAAGAAAAGCCGGAAACGGGCGTCAATCCGCGCCGGTCCGGCGATGCCCGCGCCGTGTTTTCCGGGGCGCTTGCGATGAAAGCCGGTTTGCGGCCTTTCCGGCCCGTGTCGGCCTGACCGGGGCCGCGATCTTTCCCGCGCCCCGCCAGATCGGGCGCCGCAGGCCGCTGACCAGCGTCGTCCCGCCGGGCCCGGCCATCCGCGCGCCGATGCCGGGCGACCGGGGGCCGATGATCGTCGCCCAGGGCGACAGCGCGGGGAGGCTGCGGGCCTTCGGCAACGAAGGCCGTTTCGCGGCGCTGACCGCAGGGGCCGGGCTTGTCGGCCCGGTCACCCGGCATGGCGGCAGGCGCGATCCCCCGCCCCGCCGCCGGTCTCGCGCCGGTCGCGGGCGGGCGGAAAGCCCTTCGCAGCGCAGCGGTCGGGTTGATCCCCGTGGCCGAAAAGGGCTTTCCCCCCGGCGGCGACGGCAGCGCGACAGCGCTGGCGTCCCGGCAGGAAGCCCGCGCGCCCTACCCGCCTGCCGAACCGAAGAGCGTGCCCATCCCGCCGTCGACGCGCAGGTCCACCCCGGTGACGAAGCCCGCCGCGTCCGAGGCAAGGAACAGCGCCGCTTCTGCCACGTCCCAGGCCGTGCCCTGACGGCCCATCGGCACCTTGGCGGCGCGC
The DNA here is from genome assembly GCF_048381735.1 of Ponticoccus sp. (in: a-proteobacteria). Classification (NCBI taxonomy): domain Bacteria; kingdom Pseudomonadati; phylum Pseudomonadota; class Alphaproteobacteria; order Rhodobacterales; family Roseobacteraceae; genus Ponticoccus; species Ponticoccus sp. (in: a-proteobacteria). The sequence goes on along the minus strand of NZ_JBLXGL010000002.1, from coordinate 420,654 downwards.
GCCCTGGCCAGCGACTCGGGGTCGGTGCCCGGGCCGATGAAGCTGGCCGCGTGCGGCGTGTCGATCATGCCCGGCAGCACGCAGTTGGCCCGCACGCCGCGATGCGCGTATTCGATGGCCACCGACTTCGACAGCCGCTGCAGCGCCGCCTTCGACGCCTCGTAGCCCACGTAGCGATACGGCCCGTTCGATTCCCCCGCCAGGCTGGAGATATAGACGATGGCGCCGCCGCCCTGCTCGAGCAGCGGCAGGGCCGCCTGCGTGCAATGGAAGGCCGCGTCGAGGTTCACCGCGAAGACCTTCTGCCAGTCCGCGAAACCGGTCTGTTCGACGCCGCCCGGCGTGCTGATGCCGATGTTGAAATGCAGGATGTCGAGGCCGCCCATGGCGCGCGCCGCCTCTGCCATGCCCTGCGCGGCCCCGGCGTCCGTCATGTCCCCGGCAAAGACCTCTGCCGCGCCGCCCTCGTCGCGGATCAGCGCCGCCGTCGCCTCGGCGGCCTGGGCATTGCGGTCGACGCAGAGCACCGTGGCGCCCTCGCGGGCGTAAAGCACCGCCGCCGCCTTGCCGTTGCCCCAGCCCTCGCCGACCGATCCGGCGCCGATCACCACGGCGTATTTGCCCGCGACCCGGCCCATCAGTCGAACACCTTGTTCGGCAGCCACATCGCCAGATCCGGCCATGCGATGGCGACGCCAAGGATCACCAGCTGGATCAGCACGAAGGGGATGATGCCCCGGTAGATGTCGCGCATCGACAGCAGGTTGCCCGCCGCGCCCTTCAGGTAGAACAGCGCAAAGCCGAAGGGTGGCGTCAGGAAGGAGGTCTGCAGGTTCAGCGAGACGAGGATCGCGAACCAGTAGATCATGTCGCCCCGCGCCACGTGCTCGCCCAGGTCCATGACCTGCACGATGGGCGCGAAGATCGGCAGCATGATCAGCGTGATCTCGATCCAGTCGAAGAAAAAGCCCATGACGAAGATCATCGCCATCATCGCCATCAGCAGGCCCCAGTCACCGAAGGGCAGCGCATTGGCGCTTTCGACGATGAAGTGCTCTCCGCCGACCTTGCGGAAGATATAGCTGAAGGCGGTGGCGCCGACGAAGATGAAGAACAGCATCCCCAGCGACCGGATAGAGCCATCCATGCTGTCCGACAGGGTGGCGCGGTTCAGGCGGCCGCGCAGCGCCCCCAGCAGCAGCGCCGCGCAGACGCCCACACCCGAGGCCTCGGTGGGCGTGGCGATGCCGCCGAGGATCGAGCCCAGCACGGCAACGATCATCACCAGCGGCGCCAGCACCGATTTCAGCGATTCCAGCCAGAGCCCCGCGCGATCCTCGTCCGAGGCGGGCTGGCGCGGCGCAAGCGAGGGTTGCAGGAAAGACCGCAGGACGATGTAGATCACATAGGCGCCCGACAGCAGCAGACCGGGCATCAACGCGGCGACGAACAGGCGGCCCAGCGAGATCGACAGAAGATCGCCCATGAAGACCAGCATGACCGAGGGCGGGATCAGGATGCCCAGCGTCCCGGCGCTGGCCACGGTCCCGGCGGCGAGACCCTTGTCATAGCCGCGCTCGACCATCGTGGGGATCGCCAGCGCGGTCAGCATGACGACAGAGGCGCCGATGATGCCGGTCGCGGCGGCAAGGATCGTGCCCATCAGCACCACCGCCAGCGCAAGACCGCCGGGCACCACGCGCATCAGCCGTTGCAGCGTCAGCAAGAGATCCTCGGCGATGCGCGTCTTCTCCATGATCAGGCCCATGAAGATGAACATCGGCGCGGCCACCAGCACCGCGTTCTCGATGGTGCCGGAAAAGATCCGGTTCGGCAGCAGCGTCGCGTGAACCAGCCGCATGTCGCCGGTCCAGACCGCAAGCAGGCCGAAGACCAGCGAGATGCCCATCAGCATGATCGCGACGGGGGCGCCCGAGAACAGCGCCACCACCAGCGACAGGAACATCGCGCCGGGCAGCGCGGCGGAAACCAGCTCGATCATATCCGCGGCTCCAGGTCGGGATTCTTCAGCGCGGCAAGGCAGCGGAACAGCACCGAAAGCCCGCCGAAGATGGTCAGCACGGCGCCAATGGGAATGGCGGATTTCACGATCCAGCGGTTCGGCAGGCCGACCCCGCCCGGCGATCCCTCACCGCGCTGGAAGCTGCGCAGGGTGAAATCGTAGCCGTACCATGTCAGCAGGGCCATGAAGGGGATCAGGAAGGCCACGATGGCCACGATCTCGAACCACAGCCGGGTGTTGCGGCGCATGTGCTGGCTGATCAGGTCGATGCGGACGTGGGCGTTCTCGACGTAGGCATAGCCGAAGCACAGAACCGCGATGGCGCCGTGCAGATGCCATTCCAGTTCCTGCAGCTTGAACGAGCCGGTGGAGAAGAACCGCCGCCCGATCACGTCGTAGAGGATGACGGCCATCAGCACCAGCAGCAGCCAGCCGCAGAGTTTGGCCACCGCCCGGCAGGGCAGCGCCAGCCGTTCGGACAACGTCAGCAAATCCATGGGAAACCTGTAGGGGAAGGGCCGGGCGGCACATCAGCCGCCCGGCGGGAGTGTTACTTGATGTAGGCGAGGTCAGCCCACTTCGCGAAGTCCTGGCGGAACTGCGACAGGCTTTCCCACGCGCGCTTGAAGTCGGCGTCGGCTTCGGACTGCTCGGCCACGACTTCGTCCCAAGCGCCGCGGAAGGCGTCCATCATCTCGTCGTTCCACTGGTGGACCGTGACGCCCGCCTCTTCCAGCTGGGCCAGCGGCTCAAGCTGCTTGGCCTCGCCCTCGGCAGAGGTCAGGGCGACATTGGCCGCGCAGGCAGTCTGGATCGCGAACTGCTTCTGCTCGTCCAGACCGTCCCAGACGTCCTGGTTGATGATGAAGGTGATCAGCGAGGTCTGCTGGTGCCAGCCGGGGAAATAGTAGTTGCCGGCGTAGTCGTTCATCGACACGGACTTGTCGATCAGCGGGAAGCTGACCTCGGCGGCGTCGATGGTGCCCAGACGCAGGCCGGTCAGCGTATCGGCCACCGGCATCGACTGCGCTTCGACGCCCAGCTTCTGCATGACGTTGGCGCCAAGGCCGAAGATCCGCATCTTCACGCCCTGAAGGTCTTCGGGCTTGTTGATCTCGTTGGCGAACCAGCCCGAAGCCTCGGGGACGAGGATGGTGCAAAGTTCGGTGTGGATGTTGTAGGGCTCGGTGATCTCGGCCCACAGTTCCTTGCCGCCGCCCTCATACCACCAGGCGGTGTATTCACGCACGTCCGGACCGAAGGGCACGGCGGTGAAGATCGCGGCAGAGGGGATGATGCCCTGCGCGAAGCCCGGAGAGTACCAGCCCGCGTCGACCGCGCCGGTGGAGATCGCGTCCCACATCTCGTTGCCGCCGACGATGGCGCCCGGTTCGTTGAACTCGATGTTCAGCTCGCCGCCGGTCAGCTTGGACACCTGCTCGGTCAGGGTGACACCGCTGCTGCCCAGAAGCGGCAGCGAGGACGGGTAGATCGACTGCATCACCAGGTCCTGCGCATGGGCCGCGCCGGTCAGCGCCATGGACAATGCCACGGCAGAGGTCAGGGTCTTCATGGGGTCTCCTCCAGACTATGTTTTCGCGTCCATATGGTGGACGTCTTCTGTTGGCCGGCAGCCTAAGCGGGCCTGCGGGGGAGTGTAAACAGAAAAGTGCCGGCCTCTTGCCAAGCTTGGGATGATCGCGCACGATTGGCCGGAGCGAGGAGAGACCCATCCACATGATGGACATGTATGAGACCCCCGGCAAAGAGGCTGGCGGCGCGCAAAGCGTCGACCGCGCCCTTGCGCTGCTGTCTCTGGTGGGTCAGGGCGGCGGCGCCCCGGTGCCGATGGCGCGGCTGACAGAGGCCACGGGCCTCAGCCGCCCTACCGTGCGGCGCCTGATGCTGGCGCTGATGCGCTCGGGGCTGATCGTGCAGGACGCGGGCAGCCGCGCCTATGCGCTGGGGCCGGAAAGCTACCTGCTGGGGGTGATGGCGCGGCGGCGGCTGGACGTGCTGAAGGTCGCGATGGACAGCCTTGTGCGGCTGGCGGACGAGAGCGAGGAAAACACCTATCTCTCGCTGCGCCGGGGCACCTATTCGGTCTGCGCCCACCGCGAGGAAGGCAGTTACCCGATCCGCACGCAGGCGCTGAAGACCGGCGACCGCCATCCGCTGGGCGTCGGCGCGGGCGCCATGGCGATCCTTGCCGCCCTGCCCGACTGCGAGCGCGCCGAGGTGCTCGAAGTCATCACCCCCATGCTGGCCGAGGGTTACCCCGGCTACACACCCGAGGTCGTGGCGGGGTGCATCGCGGACGCGCAGGCGCGCGGCTGGGCGCTGAACCCCGGCCTCTACCTGTCGAATTCATGGGCCATCGGCATGGCGGTGCGCGCGCCGGGCTTCGACGACCGCCCCGGCGAGGTGCTGGGCGCCGTTTCCATCGCCGCCATCGACACACGGCTGAAACCCGACCGGCAAGAGGCGCTGGCCGCGTTGCTGCGCCGCGAGGTCACACGCATCGAACAAAGACTGACACATCAGATGACGGGCACGGCCCGCCCCTTGGGAGGAAGACCATGACAGAGCAACCGCAGATCGTCGGCTGGGCGCATTCGAAATTCGGCAAGGCGCCCGAGGAAACCCTTGTCGCGCTGATGCAATCGGTGGTGCCGGACGCGCTGGCCCATGCCGGGATCGGCGCGCAGGACGTCGACGGCATCTTCGTCGGCACCTACAACAACGGCTTTTCCAAGCAGGCCTTCGAGGGCGCACTGGTCGGCATGGCGGTGCCTGAACTGGCAGTCGTGCCCGCCGTCCACATGGAAAACGCCTGTGCCACCGGGTCGGCGGCGCTGTACGGGGCGCTCGACTTCATCGCCGCCGGGCGCGGCAAGGTGGCGCTGGTGGTGGGCGCCGAGAAGATGACCGCCACCCCCGGCGCGCAGATCGGCGAGATCCTGATGACCGCCGCATGGGGCGAAGAGGAAAGCAGCGACGCGGGCTTTGCCGGTGTCTTCGGCCAGATCGCCGACGGCTATTTCCAGCGCTACGGCGACAATTCGATGGAACTGGCGATGATCGCCGCCAAGAACCACGCCAACGGGATGCTGAACCCCTACGCGCACATGCAGAAGCCCTTCACCGCCGAATTCTGCAACACGGTCAGCGACAAGAACCCCCGCGTGGCGGGTCCGCTGCGGCGCACCGACTGCTCGCTGGTGTCGGACGGCGCGGCGGTTCTGGTCGTGGCGCATCCGGACGTCGCCAAGGACCTCGCGCGGGGCATCGCCTTCAAGGCCCGCGCGCAGGCCAACGACGTGCTGGCGCTGTCGCGCCGCGACCCCTGCGAATTCGCCGGTCCCCGCCGCGCATGGGCGCAGGCGCTGGAGACGGCGGGCGTGACGCTGGACGACCTGAACATGGTCGAGACGCATGACTGCTTCACCATCGCCGAACTGCTGGAATACGAGGCCATGGGCCTGGCAGAGCGCGGTCAGGGCGGTCGGGTCATCCGCGAGGGCATCACCACCCGCGACGGCAAGCTGCCGGTGAACCCCTCGGGCGGGCTGAAATCGCGCGGCCACCCCATCGGCGCCACCGGCGTCAGCCAGCACGTCATGGCGGCGATGCAGCTCGACGGCTCTGCCGGTGACATGCAGCTGGGTGACGTGCGCATGGCGGGCGTCTTCAACATGGGCGGCGCGGCGGTGGCCTCTTACGTCTCGATCCTGGAGCGCGTGAAATGAACCGCGATCCGCGTCTTCCCTGGTCGACCCGCTCGCACAACCTTTCGCATTTCCTGACCAAGAACGCCGCCCGTCTCGGCGACCGTCCGGCGATCATCTGGCAGGATCTGACGATCACATGGGCCGAACTCGACGCCCGTGTCTCGGCGCTGGCCACGGCCTTCGTGCAGGACTTCGGACTGCAACCGGGCGACCGCGTGATGGTGCAAAGCGCCAACAACAACCAGATCACCGAGGTCATGCTGGCCTGCTGGCGCGCGGGCGTGGTCTGGGTGCCGTCGAACTTCCGCCAGCGCCCGGACGAGGTCGCCTATCTGGCGCAGAAGGCCGATGTCTCGCTGATGGTCTGCGAGGCGGCCTTTCCCGACCATGCGAGCGCCTGCGTCGAGGCCGCGCCCAGGCTGTCTGAGGTCATCTGCATCGGCGAGGGCTTCGGCACGCCCTATGATACGGTCATCTCCAGGCACCTCGGCTCCCATATGCCGAACGCCGCCGTGGACCGCGACGCGCCCTGCTGGCTGTTCTTCACCTCCGGCTCGACCGGCCGCCCCAAGGCGGTGGTGCTGACCCACGGGCAGCTGACCTTCACCGCGCTGAACCACCTGCACGACCTCGTGCCCGGCACCACACCCGAGGACATGAGCCTCGTGGTCGCGCCGCTCAGCCATGGCGCCGGGATGCACCAGCTGATGATGATCGCGGGCGGCGTCTGTTCGGTGCTGGTGCCGCCGGGGCGCTTCGACGTCGCCGCCGCATGGGAACTGGTCGAACGCTACAAGGTGACCAATATCTTCACCGTGCCGACCATCGTGAAGATGCTGACCGAACATCCCTCGGTCGACGAACACGACCATTCCAGCCTGCGCTACGTGATCTACGCGGGCGCGCCCATGTACCGCGAGGACCAGAAGCACGCGCTGCGCAAGCTGGGCAAGGTGCTGGTGCAATACTTCGGCCTTGGCGAAGTGACCGGCTGCATCACCGTGCTGCCGCCGCACGACCACCACATCGAGGACGGGCCCGAGGCGCGCATCGGTTCCTGCGGGATCGAGCGCACCGGGCTGCATGTCTCGATTCAGGACGACGATGGTCGCGAATGCGCGCCCGGAGAGACCGGAGAGATCTGCGTCGCCGGTCCCGCCGTCGCGGCGGGCTACTACATGGACGACGCCGCGAACGAGAAATCCTTCCGCGACGGCTGGTTCCGCACCGGCGACCTCGGCCACATGGATGCAGAGCGGTATCTGTATATCACCGGCCGAAGCTCGGACATGTACATCTCGGGCGGGTCGAACGTCTACCCGCGCGAGATCGAAGAGATCATGCTGACCCACCCGGCGCTGTCAGAGGTCGCGATCCTCGGCGCGCCGCATCCGCGCTGGGGCGAGGTCGGGCTGGCGGTCTGCACCTGCGAACCGGGCCAGAACGTCACGGCAGAGGAGCTGGCCGCGATGCTGGAACCGAAGCTGGCCAAGTATAAGCTGCCGCAGCGCTACGTCTTCCTCGATGAGATGCCCAAGACCGGCTACGGCAAGATCACCAAGAAGCTGGTGCGCGAGGAACTGGAAGCGCGCGGCCTCTGGCCGGAACCGGAGGCGGTGTCATGAACGTCACCCTCGACAGCCGCGAGATCATCCGCCACCCCGGCACCCCCGCGCCGCAGCCCTGGACCATGGCGCGCGGCACCGCGAAGACGCTGCAGGTGACTCTGCCCAAGGGCGCGGTGCTGATGCAGGCGGTCGCCGAAGCCATGGACGCGGCGGGCGCCGAGTCGGGTGTGATCGAGGTCGAAGGCCTGGTGATCGGCCCCTACCGCTTTGTCGGGCCGGGCCCGTCCTCGGACGGGCTGCACGCGGCATGGTACAGCCCGCCGCGCGGCGGCGACCGGGCCAGGATCACCGACGGCACCGCCATCGTCGGGCGGCGCGACGGCGCGTGGTGGCTGCATTGCCACGCCGTGTGGCAGGATGGCGACACCGCATGGTGCGGCCACCTGCTGCCGGACGAGGTGACGCTGGCCGAAGAGGCCACCGTGACTCTGCACATGATCACCGGCGCGGTCTTCGACGTCTCGATGAACGAGGAAACGCGCTTTCCGATCTTCCACCCGACGCGGGGCCGCGACACGGGCAATGCCGTGCTGGCCAAGCTGGCGCCGCACAAGGACATCACCGAGGCGGTCGAGGAAATCGCCGCCGCCGCCGGTTTCGCGCGCGCCCGGGTGCTGGGCATCGGCAGCCTGATCGGCGCGGTCTTCCATCAGGGCACGCCCATGGCCTCGCCGATCTCCGAGGTGCTGATCCTGCCCGGCGCCACCACCGGGGCGGAGACACATCTGCCCATGCACTGCGTCGATCCCGACGACGCGCAGTTCCGGGGCGCCATGGTGCGGGGCAAAGGCCCGGCCTGCGTCACCTTCGAACTGATGCTGATCGAGATATGACCCCGCTGGCTCCTGTCCGGGCCGGACCACGGGCGGCGCGCCTGCGGCGCCGGAAGACCCCCGGTCCCGGTCAGGCCCCCTGCCCGCGCGGGGGCGCGCCCTGATCGCCACCCGGCCGTCCCGCGGGGTCGGCCGCACCCGCCTGCGCAGCCGTGACAAAGGGGCCGAATCCGCAGGGCGTTGACCACGGGTCACCAAGCATAGGTCACCCTTGAAATCCGGTCTTCGGGCTATACAGGATAGCCGCGCTACCGGCGCCCTCCCCAAGGTCACAGGCGGCAATTGAACCGACAGAATTCCCGAATGCCAGAACAAGGAGCACAGCATGCTCGGCTTCCTCTCGCGCCCGATGGTGCGCATCGTTGACCGCTACCTCCCCGATCCCTTTGTCTTCGTGCTGATCCTGACCCTTGTCGCCGGGATCGCGGCGGCGCTGACGCAGGACGCGGGTCCGCTGGAAATCGTGACCTTCTGGGGCGATGGCTTCTGGTCGCTGCTGACCTTCTCGATGCAGATGCTTCTGGTGCTGGTGACCGGCTACCTGATGGCCTCGACGCCGCTGGTGCGGCGCGGCCTTGCGGCGCTGGCGGGCCTTGCCAGCAGCGCCGGGGGCGCCATCGTGCTGGTCAGCCTTGTGTCGCTTGCCGCGTCGTGGATCAACTGGGGCTTCGGCCTTGTGGTCGGCGCGCTCTTTGCCAAGGAACTCGCGCGCATCGTCAAGGTGGATTACCGCCTGCTCGTCGCCTCGGCCTATTCCGGGTTCATCGTCTGGCACGGCGGTCTGGCCGGGTCCATTCCGCTGTCGATCGCGACCGAGGGCCATCCCTTCGCCGAAATCACCGGCGTCGTGCCGACCTCCGAGACCATCTTCAGCGTATACAACCTGTGTATCGTCGTGGCGCTGTTCATCGCGGTGCCGCTGGTCAACCGCGCGATGATGCCCTCTGAGAAAGAGTCCGTCTATGTCGATCCCGCATTGCTGACCGACGACCCCTACACCCGGCCCGACAGCCCCACCCCGGCAGATCGGCTGGAAAACAGCCTTGCGCTGTCGGTTCTGGTCGGCGCCGCCGGTGTGGCCTGGCTGATCCAGTATTTCGCCACCGGCGGCGGGCTGTCGCTGAACGTCATCAACTTCCTGTTCCTGACGCTGGCGATCCTGCTGCACGGCACGCCGAAGAACCTGCTGAACGCGCTCAGCGACGCGGTGAAGGGCGGCGCGGGCATCGTGATCCAGTTCCCCTTCTACGCGGGCATCATGGCGATCATGGTGCAGTCCGGCCTTGCCGCCAGCATCTCTGAAGGGCTGGTCGGCCTTGCCTCGGCCAGCACCCTGCCCTTCTGGTCCTTCCTCTCGGCGGGGATCGTGAACTTCTTCGTGCCCTCGGGCGGCGGGCAATGGGCGGTTCAGGCGCCGGTCATCCTTCCGGCGGCAGAGGCCCTTGGCGCCGATCTGGCGCGCACCTCGATGGCCGTGGCCTGGGGCGACGCCTGGACCAACATGGTGCAGCCCTTCTGGGCGCTGCCGATCCTCGGCATCGCCGGGCTGCGGGCCAAGGACATCATGGGGTTCTGCGTCGTGCACCTGATCCTGTCGGGCATCATCATCGCGGTCGGCCTGACCTTCCTCTAGGTCCCGCAGCGGCCATCACCGGCAAGACCACGAAAGGCCGGGTGCAGCGATGCACCCGGCCTTTTTCCATGGCGCGGTACTCTGCGCGGCGCCCCAAGCCCCTGCCTGCCGAGGCCAGCGACAGGCGCCTGCGGGTCGGGCCGGGCGGGCGGCGGCGCAGCCGGTCGCGGAACCCGGGCCAAGGTCACGCGTGGCACAAAAAAGGCCCCGCGATCACGCGGGGCCGAAGCAAGGCGGGTTGCCCCCCGGCGCCGGGGGGCGTGCCTCTCAGACGTGGTCGTCCTTGGCGTAAGAGCCCTGTCCGTGGCCCGCCATGCCGCCCGAGACCTCTTCGGTGGCCTCGTCCGCCAGCTCTTCCGGCAGGACGAGGTTCAGCACGATGGCGATGACCGCCGCGGGCAGGATGCCGCTTGTCGCCAGAACCTGCATCGTGCCGGGCAGGTACTGCAGCGCGTCCGGTTCCAGTTGCAGGCCCAGACCCAGCGACAGGGCGATGGCGAAGATCACCATGTTGCGGCGGTTCCAGTGCACGTCCGACAGCATCGAGACGCCCGCCGCGACCACCATGCCGAACATCACGATCACGCCGCCGCCCAGAACCTCGATCGGCACCGAAGAGATGATTGCGCCGATCTTGGGCACCAGGCCGCAGAGGATCAGGAAGATGCCGCCGATGGTGACAACCGTGCGGCTCATGACGCCGGTCATGGCGATCAGGCCGACGTTCTGGCTGAACGAGGTGTTGGGCAGTGCCCCGAAGAGACCCGAGATCGCCGTGCCGATCCCGTCGGCGAAGGTCGCGCCCTGGATCTCGTGGTCGGTGGCCTCGCGGCCCGCGCCGCCCTTGGTGATGCCGCTGACATCCCCCACGGTTTCGACCGCCGAGACGAAGCTCATGAGGCAGAAACCGACGACGGCGGCGACCGAGAACTCCAGCCCGAAGTGCAGCGGGTTGGGCAGGGCGAAGGGCGCGGCGGTGCCGACATTGCCAAGGTTCACCTGCCCCAGCGCAAAGGCCAGAACGTAGCCCACCAGAAGACCGATGAGCACCGCAGAGACCGACAGCATGCCTCGGGCGTAGAACTTCAGCCCCAGCGTCACGACGATCACCGTGCCCGCCATGAACCAGTTCAGGCCCGACCCGTATTCCGGCGTGCCGATGGCGGGCACACCCCCGGCGGCGTATTGGACACCCACCTTGACCAGCGCGAGGCCGATCATCGTCACCACCAGGCCGGTCACCAGCGGCGGCAGGGCAAAGCGGATCTTGCCGATGAATAAGCCGAGGACGGCGTGGAACAACCCGCCCACGAAGACCCCGCCCATCAGCACCGCGATGGCGTCGACCCCCTTGCCCGAGACCAGCGGGATCATGATCGGGATAAAGGCAAAGCTGGTGCCCTGCACGATGGGCAGGCGCGCGCCGACCGGGCCGAAGCCGATGGTCTGGAACAGCGTGGCGATGCCCGCAAAGAACATCGACATCTGGATCATGTAGATCATTTGCGGAAAGTCGGGAGAGTTCGAGCCAAAGCCGAAACCCGCCGCCCCGCAGACGATGATCGCGGGCGTCACGTTCGAGACGAACATGGCCAGGACGTGCTGGATGCCCAGCGGCACCGCCTTGATCATCGGCGGCGTGTAATTCGGATCCCTTAGCTGCTCGGGTGTTCCGATGGATGTGTCTGCCATTCTTGTCGTCTCCCTCTGGATGTGGGTGCCGGCTCCTCCTCCGGCTGCCCATTCAGTCTTCTACGATGTAAGCGTCCTCGAAGCGGTGCTCCTGCAGGTTCTCCCCCCCGCCGATCCGGTCGACCACGGCAAAGAGGCCGGAACCGGAGAGCGGGGTCAAAACCCCGTGCCACGTGTTGCGATGGAAATTGATCCCCTGCCCGGGCGCGGTGCGGAAGGCGAGCGGCGTGCCCGGTTTTCCGGCATCGTCGGGCGCGACGACGACCAGAAAGCCGTCCATCGACATCGGCAGGAAAGCCTGCGACCCCAGCGGGTGCCGCTCCATCAGCTTCAGCGTGACGGGCAGGCTGCACAGCTCTGACCTGAACAGGCTGATGCCCGCCCGGCCCGCTTCGGTAAAATCCAGCGTGGCGCGGTCGTGGTAGCGCCCGCAGAGGCCCTGATTGATCAGCTTGTCGGGCGCGCCCGCGGTGTCGAGGATCTCGCCGAAAGGGGCGAAGGCCTCGGGCGTCAGCGGTTGTATACGGATTGTACTCATGCGCCCAGCTTCTCGATCAGGCGCAATTCGGCGATGCGTTCGACCTGTCGGCAGGCCTCGGCGAATTCGGTCGCGCGGTCGTTGCCGATGCGGCGGTGGAAGGCCTCAAGGATCGAGGCCTTGGTGTTGTCCTTCACCGCGATGATGAAGGGGAAACCGTGGCGCTCGACATAGTCGGCGTTGAGCTTCTGGAAGGTCTCGCGTTCCGCGTCGGTCAGCAAGTCCAGCCCCGCGCCCGCCTGTTCGGCGGTGGATTCGGCGGTCAGCCGCCCGGCGGCGGCAAGCTTGCCCGCAAGGTCCGGGTGCGCAGTCAGCACGCCCAGCCGCTGCTCCTCCGTGGCCGAACGGAAGACCCGGGCAAGTGCATTGTGCACCCCCGCCGCGCTGTCGCTGTAGGTGCCCAGTTCCAGCGCATGCGCGCCCTCGGCGATCCAAGGGCTGTGCTCGAAGATGCCGCCGAACTGCGCCACGAAGGTCTCGCGGTCCATCTGCGAGGGGGTCACGCCGGTGGGCGCCGGATGTTCGGCGGCCCAGTGGTCGGCGATCTGTTCGCGCGTGGCGAACCAGACGCCCTCGTGGCCCTGCATGTATTCCATGACACGGCGAAGCGCCGCCATCCGGCTGGGGCGCCCGATCAGGCGGCAGTGCAGACCGATCGACATCATCTTGGGCGCGCCCGCCTGCCCCTCGGCGTAAAGCACGTCAAAGGCATCGCGGACCATGGCCTCGAAATCGGCGCCCTGCGTGTAGCCCGCCTGGATCGCGAAGCGCATGTCGTTGCAATCCATCGTGTAGGGCACGATCAGCTGGTCCTTGCCGCCCGCGCGGGTCCAGTAGGGCAGGTCGTCGGAATAGCTGTCGGCGATATAGGCAAGCTCAGCCTCTTCCGCCGCCAGAGGGATCGTGTTCATCGAACAGCGCCCGGTGTACCAGCCGCGCGGCGGCGTGCCCGTAACCTCGGTGTGCAGGCGGATCGCCTCGCGGATCTGCGCGCGTTCCTCTTCGGCGGGCATGTCTTTGTGTTCGACCCATTTCAGGCCGTGGCTGGCGATCTCCCAGCCCGCATCCTTCATCGCCTTCACCTGCTCGGGCGCGCGGGCCAGCGCGGTGGCGACGCCATAGACGGTGATGGGCGTATCCTTCAGCAGGTCATGCACGCGCCAGAACCCGGCGCGGCTGCCGTATTCATAGATCGTTTCCATGTTCCAGTGCCGCTGCCCCGGCCAGGGCGCGGCGCCGGTGATCTCGGACAGGAACCCTTCGGACGCGGCATCCCCGTGCAGGATGTTGTTTTCACCGCCCTCTTCGTAGTTCAGCACGATCTGCACGGCGATCTTCGCGCCGCCGGGCCAGTTCGCCTGCGGGATGCGGGGGCCATAGCCCGCCATGTCTCTGGGATAACGCTGCACGTCTGTACCTCCGATTTCCTTACGTCATAATCCAAGAAATTGCCGCTCATTATCAAAAAATATGCGAAGGAGCCTCAAACCACGGCATCTTTGCCCGGGGCGGCGCGACGGGTATGACGGGACAAACCTTGCAGGAGATCGAGACATGAGCGGATATCTGACGACACACGTCCTTGATACGGCGCGCGGCTGCCCTGCGGAAGGCATCCGGATCGTGTTGTATCGCCTCGCGGGCGACACGCGCGAGAAACTGGCAGAGACGGTGACGAATGACGACGGGCGGACCGATGCGCCGATCCTGCCGGCGGAGCGCTTTGCCACCGGGACCTACGAGCTGGTGTTCTTCGCGGGCGACTACCTGCGCGCGACGGGTCAGGCCGAGGGCGATGTGCTGTTTCTCGACGAGGTGCCGATCCGGTTCGGCATGGCGGATGCCGCGGCGCATTACCATGTGCCGCTGCTGCTGTCGGCCTACGGGATGAGCACCTACCGGGGCAGCTGAGCGGTCAGCGCCGTCCGGGCTGCGCTTGTTGCCAGTTTCGCAACCGCTTTCGCCGGTCGGCCCTATCCGGTGGCCAGAACCCGGGCCGCCCTACCCGGCCGGCTGAAAGACCGCGCCGATCCGGTCGATCATGTATTCCATGAAGATCCGGGTCTTGGGATCCTGCCGCCGCCGGTGCGTGAACAGGCAGGCCATCTGGATCGCCTCGGGCGGGGTCTTTTCCGCCACCGGCACCAGCGCGCCGGATTTCAGATGCTCGGCCACCTCGAAGACCGGCTTCAGCACGATGCCGTGCCCCCCCAGCGCCCAGTCGGTCAGCACGTCGCCGTCGTCCGATTCATAGCGCCCCGCCACGGCGAAGCGGCGTGGCCCCTCGGGCGTCTCCAGCCGCCACTGGAACTCTGCCGCGCCGGGGAAGCGCAGGTTGATGCACTCGTGCTTCTCCGCCAGCAGCGCATCGCCATCGGCGGGCATCCCGCGCCGCGTGATATAGTCCGGCGAGGCACAGAGAACCCGGGGCACGTCGGCGATCTTGCGGATGCGCAGGTTGCTGTCCTCGGGCTGGCCAAGGAAGAAGGCAAGGTCCAGCCCCTCGGTCGTCAGGTCCACCTTGCGGTCGGTCAGGCGCAGCCGCACCGAAACCTCGGGGTATTCCGCCAGGAACCCCGGCACCTGCGGCGCGATCAGCCGCCGCCCCACGCCCAGCGGCGCCGCCACGTAGAGCGCACCCTTCAGGTTCTCGGTCACGTTGACGATCTGCGCCTCGGCGCTGTCCACCGCCTCCAGGATCTCTGTCGCGCCGCGATAGAAGCTCTTGCCGTGTTCCGTCGGCGTCAGGCTGCGGGTGGTGCGCTGGAACAGCCGCACGCCAAGATGCTCTTCCAGCTGAGAGATCCGCGAAGAGGTCACCGCCGAGGAAATGCGAAGATCGCGCCCCGCCGCCGACATGCTGCCCAATTCGTAGACACGGACGAAGGTGCGGATATTGTCGAAGTAGGACATGGCTCTGGTTCCGGTTTCATGATCGGCACAGACGGTCCCGCGACCGAAACGAAGGCAGCCGACATGGGAACCCGAACAATCCGACCCTGCATTCTTCGGTTTTTTTTGATGCTGCTTGGTCTTTCCTGCAAATAGCAGAGAAAATTTCGTTCCGCTACTGTCGCGACACTCATCGACCCCGGAGGACACCATGTACGACTTCGCCATCATCTGGGACTGGATCGCCTTCAGCGTCCGCTGGCTGCATGTCATCACCGCGATGGCCTGGATCGGCGCGTCCTTCTACTTCATCGCGCTCGACCTGATGCTGAAACCCAACGGCGACCTGCCCGAAGGCGCCTATGGCGAGGAATGGGAGGTCCACGGCGGCGGCTTCTACCACACGGTCAAGTACCTCGTGGCGCCCGCGTCGATGCCCGAGCACCTGACATGGCACAAGTGGCAAAGCTACGCGACATGGCTGTCCGGCGCGGCGCTTCTGATGATCATCTACTGGGTCGGCGGAGAGCTTTTCCTGCTGGACCCGACCAAGGCCGACCTGGCCCTGTGGCAGGGCATCCTGCTTTCGGGCGGTTCGCTGACCATCGGCTGGCTGGCCTATGACGCCATGTGCAAGTCCAAGCTGGCGGACACCCCGACGCTGCTGATGCTGCTGCTGTTTGTGATCCTCGTGGTCATGTCCTGGGGCTATCACCAGATCTTCACCGGGCGCGCGGCCCTGCTGCACCTCGGTGCCTTCACCGCGACGATCATGACCGGCAACGTCTTCTTCCAGATCATGCCGAACCAGCGCATTGTCGTGGCCGACCTGAAGGCCGGGCGCACGCCGGATGCCAAATACGGCAAGATCGCGAAGGTGCGCTCGACTCACAACAACTACCTGACGCTGCCGGTGGTCTTCCTGATGCTGGCGAACCACTACCCGCTGGCCTTCGGCACGCAGTATGCCTGGATCATCGCGGCGCTGATCTTCCTGACCGGGGTCACGATCCGGCACTACTTCAACACCATGCACAAGACCGGCAAGGGCCCGCACTGGACCTGGCCGGTGACGGTGGTGATCATGGTGCTGATCGCCTGGCTGTCGACGCAGTCCGGCATGGATAGCTACGAGGAAAGCGAGGCCCGCGCCCTGACCCCCTACGAGGAGAAATTCGCCTCTGCCGAGAGTTTCGAGGATGCCTATTTCACCGTGGTCGGCAATTGTTCCATGTGCCACGGACGCGAACCCTCGTGGGAGGGGATGCACTGGCCGCCCAAGGGCGTGGTTCTGGAAACAGAGGCCGACGTGGCGCGCCACGCGGACCAGATCTACCTGCAGGCGGGGCGCTCACATGCCATGCCACCGCCCAACGCGATCCAGATGACGCCCGAGGCGCGGCAGCAGATCGTGACCTGGTATCGCTCGGTCACGGCCGGCGAAAGCTGACCGCGCCCCGGCGGGACGTCTACAGGCTGCTTTGATCCACCGCTGATTTCAGCCGCCGCAGCGGGGTCGGCGGGGAAATGCGGGGCCTTCACGGCCCCGCACAGCGTTTACTCGGCTGCCTCGGCATAGTCCGACATCGGCGGACAGGTGCAGACAAGGTTCCGGTCGCCAAAGACGTTGTCGACACGGTTCACCGGCGGCCAGTACTTGTCGACCCGGAAGGCGCCCGGCGGGAAACAGCCCTGCTCGCGCGAATAAGGCCGATCCCATTCCTTCACGAGGTCTTCCATCGTGTGCGGCGCCAGCTTCAGCGGGTTCTTCTCGGCGTCGATCTTGCCGTCCTCGATGGCGCGGATCTCCTCGCGGATCGCCAGCATGGCATCGCAGAAGCGGTCGAGTTCGGCCTTGGTCTCGGACTCGGTCGGTTCGACCATCAGCGTGCCCGCCACCGGCCAGCTCATCGTCGGCGCATGGAAGCCGCAATCGACCAGCCGCTTGGCGATGTCCTCGACCGTGACGCCCGCCGATTTCTCGAAGGGCCGGGTGTCGAGGATGCATTCATGCGCCACGCGCCCCTTGCCGCCGCGGTAAAGCACGTCATAGGCGCCCTCCAGCCGCTTCGCGATGTAATTGGCGTTCAGGATCGCCACGCGGGTCGCCTGCGTCAGCCCCTCGCCGCCCATCATCAGGATATAGGCCCAGGAGATCGGCAGCAGCGAGGGCGAGCCGAAGGCCGACGCCGAAACCGGCCCGACCTTGCCCGACAGCGGGTCGCCGGGCAGATGCGGGGCAAGGTGTTCCTTCACGCCGATGGGGCCCATGCCGGGACCGCCACCGCCATGCGGAATGCAGAAGGTCTTGTGCAGGTTCAGGTGGCTGACGTCGCCGCCCAGATCGCCGGGCCGCGACAGACCCACCATGGCGTTCATGTTGGCCCCGTCGATATAGACCTGCCCGCCGTGTTCGTGGGTGATCGCGCAGACCTCCTTCACCGTCTCCTCGAAGACCCCGTGGGTCGAGGGATAGGTGATCATGCAGGCGGCCAGCGCGTCCGAATGCTTCGCGGCCTTGGCGCGGAAGTCATCCAGATCGATGCTGCCCTGCGCGTCGCATTTCACCGCCACCACCTTCCAGCCGACCATCTGGGCCGAGGCCGGGTTGGTGCCATGGGCGTTGGTCGGGATCAGGCAGACATTGCGCTGCCCCTCGCCGCGCGCCGCCTGCCAGTCGCGGATCGTCAGCAGGCCCGCGTATTCCCCCTGCGCGCCGGAATTCGGCTGCATGGAAAAGGCGTCGTAGCCGGTGATCGTGCACAGCTTGGCCGAGAGGTCGTGGATCATCTCGGCATAGCCCGCCGCCTGATCCTTGGGCGCATAGGGGTGGATCTTGGAAAACTCATCCCAGGACACCGGCATCATCTCGGCGGCAGAGTTCAGCTTCATCGTGCAGGACCCCAGCGGGATCATGGCACGGTCCAGCGCAAGGTCGCGGTCCGCGAGACGGCGCATGTAGCGCATCATCTCGGTCTCGGCCCGGTTCATGTGGAAGACGTCGTGCTGCAGATAGTCCGTCTGCCGCACCAGCCCTTCGGGCAGGCGATAGCCCGCGTCGAAATCCTCATCCTTGCGGACCAGGCCGAAGGCACGCCAGACCGCCTCGATGGTGGCGGGGCGGGTGCGCTCGTCCAGCGTGATGCCCACCCTGGTCTTGCCGACACGGCGCAGGTTCAGCCCCTGCTGCACGGCGGCCTGCAGGACGCCGCGCTGCAACAGGCCCACGTCCACGGTGATGGTGTCGAAGAAATGCTTCGGCTCGACGGCAAAGCCCGCCGCCTCCAGCCCGTTGGCCAGCCGCACGGTCTTGCGGTGGATGCGCTGAGCGATGGCGCGCAGCCCCTTGGGCCCGTGGAAGACGGCGTAGAACCCCGCCATGACCGCCAGCAGCGCCTGCGCGGTGCAGACGTTCGAGGTGGCCTTCTCGCGCCGGATGTGCTGCTCGCGCGTTTGCAGCGCCAGCCGGTAGGCCTTGTTGCCGTGGCTGTCGATCGAGACACCCACGATCCGCCCCGGCATGGCGCGCTTGCAGTCCTCGCGGCAGGCCATGTAGGCGGCATGCGGGCCGCCATAGCCCAGCGGCACGCCAAAGCGCTGGGTCGACCCCACGGCAATGTCGGCCCCCATGGCCGCAGGCTCCTTCAGCAGACACAGCGCCATCGGATCGGCGGAAACGATCCCCACGGCGCCCGCCGCGTGCAGGGCCTCCATCTGCGCCGTCAGGTCGCGCACATGGCCGAAGGTGCCGGGATACTGGAAGATCGCGCCAAAGACGGACGCGGCGTCCAGCGCCTCGGGATCGCCCACGACCACCTCGATGCCCAGGGGCTCGGCCCGCGTCTTCATCACGGCGATGTTCTGCGGGTGGCAGTTCTCGTCCACGAAGAAAGCCTTGGCCTTCGACTTCGCCACGCGCCCCGCCATGGTCATCGCCTCGGCGCAGGCCGTCGCCTCGTCCAGCAGCGAGGCATTCGCCACCTCCAGCCCTGTCAGGTCGCAGATCATGGTCTGGTAGTTCAGCAGGGCCTCCAGCCGCCCCTGCGATATCTCGGGCTGGTAGGGTGTATAGGCCGTGTACCAGGCCGGGTTCTCGAAGATATTGCGCAGGATCGCGGGCGGCGTGACCGTGCCGTGATAGCCCTGCCCGATCAGCGAGGTCATCACGGTGTTCTTGCCCGCCACCTGCTTCATCCGGTACAGCAATTCCCGCTCGGACAGCGGCTTGCCGAAATCCAGCGGCTCGGCCTGCCGGATCGCCGCCGGCACGGTCTCTTCGATCAGCGCGTCGAGGTCCGAGACCCCCAGCACCTCGAACATGCGCGCCATCTCTTCGGGCGAAGGCCCGATATGGCGGCGGTTGGCGAAATCATAGGGAAGATAGTCGATGGGATCATAGGTCATTGCACAGCCTCTCCATCCGGGGGACGAACCCCTGGCTTCTTCTTGGCAAAAATACCCTCCGCCGGAGGCTCCTGCCCTCTCAACCGCCACAAGCGGCAAGGCAGGGCGCGGGCCCCGGCAAAGGCCCCCGGGGCCGGGGTCGCCCCCGGCCGCGTCGTCAGGAGATGAACGCCTTGTAGGCCGCGTCGTCCATGTAATCGTCCATCTGCGCGGGATCGGCGGGCCGGATCTTGAAGAACCAGGCGTCGCCCTCGGGGTCCTCGTTGACCTTGCCCGGATCCGCGACGATGGCCTCGTTGACCTCGACGATCTCGCCGTCGATGGGCGCGAGGATGTCCGAGGCGGCCTTGACGCTCTCGATCACCACGACCTCGTCGTCCTTGCTGACCTCGGTGCCGGTCTCGGGCAGTTCGACAAAGACGACGTCCCCCAGCTGCTCCGCCGCATGTGCGGTAATGCCCACGACGACAAGGTCGCCCTCGGTTTCAAGCCATTCGTGCTCTTCGGTGAATTTCATACCGGTCTCCTGTCGTTCACCGTTTGAATCCCGCCGGGACGAAGGGCAGTTTCACCACCTCGACCGGCATTCTCTTGCCCCGGACCGCGCCGTAAAGCCGGGTGCCCGGCTCTGCCTTTGCGGTCGGGACGTATCCCATGGCCACCGGCCCACCCAGGGTGGGGCCGAAGCCGCCAGAGGTCACCCGGCCGATCTCGACCCCGCCCTCTGCGCTGTCGTAAAGCACGGTGCCCTCGCGCATCGGCGCCCGGCCCTCGGGCTTCAGCCCGACACGGCGGCGCGGCGCACCGCCGGACATCTGGCCAAGGATCACCTCTTCGCCGGGAAAGCCGCCCGCGCGGTCGCCCTCGATGCGGCGCACCTTCTGGATCGCCCAGGTCAGCCCCGCCTCGACAGGGGTTGTCCTGTCGTCGATGTCATGGCCGTAAAGGCACAGCCCCGCCTCCAGACGCAGGCTGTCGCGCGCGCCAAGGCCGATGGCCTCCACCCGCGCGTCCTCCAGCAGGGTCTTCGCCAGCGCCTCTGCCGCCGCATCCGGCACGGAGATCTCGAAGCCGTCCTCGCCGGTATACCCCGACCGCGAGACCCAGCACTCGGCCCCGTTCAGCGTCACGGTGGCCACATCCATGAAGGCCATCTCCGCCACCTCGGGCGCAAGCCCCGCCAGCACCGCCTCGGCCTGCGGGCCCTGCAATGCCAGCAGCGACCGGCCCTCGACCAGCTCGACCGTCACGCCACGCGGCTCCAGATGGGCGCGCATCCGCTCCAGGTCCGGCCCCTTGCGGGCGGCATTGACCACCACGAACAGGTGGTCGCCCCGGTTGGCGATCATCAGGTCGTCCTCGATCCCGCCGTCGCGGTTGGTGAAGAAGCCGTAGCGCTGCCGCCCCGCGCCGATGCCCGCGACATCCACCGGCACCAGCGTCTCCAGCGCCGCGGCCACGGCCTCGCCGCGCAGGATCACCTGCCCCATGTGGCTGACATCGAAGAGCCCTGCGGCAGAGCGCGTGTGCAGATGCTCCTGCATCACGCCAAGCTTGTACTGCACCGGCATCTCGTAGCCGGCAAAGGGCACCATCTTCGCGCCAAGCGCGTGATGCAGCCCGTTCAGTTCGGTCGTTTTCAGATCGTCGTCCGCCATGCGCCTTCCCGGTCCCCGAGCGCAGCGCGACGGGGCATCTCTGGCCCGGGACCATCCCAGACCGTCCATGCCCCCTCTGTCCCTTCGCCTGAGATCGTTATCCCTTCGGCGCCCCGGTCCTGCCGGGATCTCTCCAGAGTTCGTGAATCGCGACGGTCCATGGGGCCTGAGCGTTTCCGGGGCGGTTGCGCCTTCGGCACCGGCAAGGCCGGTTCTCCCGTCGTGATCGTTCCAGAGGCTAGTGCAGGTCACCGGCATTGACAAGGACACCCGCGCCGCTTTTCGCACGACACGGGCCCTTTGGGGCGAGAATGGTCATCAGGTCGGCATTGTCGCAGACCAGATCCTCCAGCGTGATCGGGTCGAGCGTGGCGTAGAAGGCCTGCGCCGCCTGCGCCAGCGCATCCCGCAACCGGCAGGCCCGGGTCAGCGGGCAGGTGTTGTCCACATCGGCAAAGCACTCGGCCAGCGGCACCGGCGCCTCGAGCGCCCGGAACACATCGCCGATGACGACCTCCCCCGCCGGCCGGGCCAGCGTCAGCCCGCCGTTGCGACCGCGCTGCGTGCTCAGGAAGCCCAGTTGCGCCAATTGGTTGATGACCTGCGCCAGGTGGTTTTCCGAGGCATTGCAGCGCCCGGCGATCTCGTGTTTCGTCACCAGCCGCCCGGGATTCCCGGCGCAGAACATCAGGACACGCATGGCGATATTGGTTCTCTTGGTGACGCGCACGTAGGACTCCTCCGGGACACAAATGGCGCAGGCACCCTACACCAGCCCGGCAAAGCCGCATTTGACTTGCATCAATGCACAGGGTTAGTGGCGGCACGAAACACGCCTATTTCTTCGGCTACGGCTCTCTCGTGAACCACGCCACTCATGGCTTCGCCCCGGTCCACAAGGCCAGCGCCCGCGGCTGGCGCCGGGCCTGGCGCGCGGTCCCCGACCGCGACCTCTGCTTCCTGACCGCCGTGCCCGATGCCTCCGCCCGCATCGACGGGCTCATCGCCCCGGTCCCGCCAGAGGGCTGGGCCACGCTCGACCTGCGCGAGGAAGCCTACCTGCGCCGCGACGGCACGGACCAGATCGACCACGCCAGCGAGGCCACCGAGATCGCGCTCTACGCCATCGCCGAGGACCGCAGCACCGATCCCGGCCCCGGCAACGGCATCCTGCTCAGCTACCTCGACGTCGTCATCCAGGGCTACCTGCACCATTTCGGCCCCGAGGGCGTGGCGCATTTCTTCGACAGCACAACCGGCTGGAACGCCCCGATCCACGACGACCGCGCCGCGCCGCTCTACCCGCGCGCGCAGATCCTCACGCCCGAGGAAACCGCCATTGTCGACCATCACCTGTCACGGCTTGGCACCCCGGCCCGCACATCCGGGTGAGCCCTGCGCTTCTTCTTGGTCCAAATACCCTCGGGGGGCGCGCGCAGCGCGCGGGGGGCAGAGCCCCCTTCCGCCGCGCCTCAGCCCGGCTTCTTCTGCAACAGCGGCATCACATCCGCCATCTCGGGCCCCTTGGCGCGGCCGGTGACCGCCTTGCGCAGCGGCATGAACAGCCCCTTGCCCTTGCGGCCCGTCGCCTCTTTCACCGCGGCGGTCCAGGTGCCCCAGGTCGCGGCGTCATAGGGCGGCTCGCCCAGCATCGCCAGCGCCTCGGCGACGAAATCGCGGTCCTCTTCGGCCACCATAGGCGCGGCGCCGTCGCGGAACAGCATCCACCAGTCGGCCATGTCCTTGCGGATGGTGATGTTCTCGCGCACCACCGACCAGAAGGCCCCGGCCCTGTCCTCGGGCACGCCCAGCGCGGCGATCTCTTCGGCCACCGCCTCCAGCGGCAGGCCGTGCAGCTTGCGCGCGGTCAGCGGGTACAGGTCCTGCACGTCGAACTTCGTCGGCGCCGATCCGAACTGCGACAGCTCGAAGCCCTCGGCGATCTCGTCCAGAGACATCCGCAGCTCGACCGGCTGGCTCGACCCCAGCCGCGCCATCAGCGACAAGAGCGCCTCGGGTTCGATCCCGCTTTCGCGCAGGTCGCGCAGCGACAGGGTGCCAAGGCGCTTGGACAGCGACTCGCCCTGCGCGCCGGTCAGCAGCGAATGGTGGGCGAAGGCGGGCGGCTCGCCGCCCAGCGCGCGGATCATCTGGATCTGCGTCGCGGTATTGGTCACGTGGTCGTTGCCGCGCACGACATGGGTGATGCCCATGTCGATGTCGTCGCAGACCGAGGCCAGCGTATACAGGAACTGCCCGTCGGCGCGGATCAGCACCGGGTCCGACAGGCTGGCCGCGTCGATCGACACCTCGCCGAGGATGCCGTCTTCCCAGGCAATCCGCTCCTGATCCAGCTTGAAGCGCCAGACACCCGGCCCCCGCTCGTCGCGCATCTTGGCCTTCTCGTCCTCGGACAGCGCCAGCGCGGCGCGGTCATAGACCGGCGGCTTGCCCATGTTCAGCTGCTTCTTGCGCTTCAGGTCCAGTTCCGTCGGCGTTTCCCAGGCCTCGTAGAAGCGGCCCATCTCGCGCAGCCGGTCGGCGGCCTCGTGGTAACGGTCCAGCCGCTGCGACTGCCGCTCGACCCGGTCCCAGGTCAGGCCCAGCCATTCCAGATCCTGCTTGATCGCGTCGACATAGGCCTCTTTCGAGCGCTCGGGATCGGTGTCGTCGATCCGCAGCACGAAGGTGCCGCCGGTCTTGCGGGCGATCAGATGGTTGAACAGCGCGGTCCGCAGGTTACCGACGTGGATGTAACCGGTGGGCGAGGGTGCAAAGCGGGTGACGGTCATGACAAGGGCCTCCTGACAGGGGGCGGTGTTTTCACATGGGCGGGGATTTGTCCAGATTCCGGTTTGCACCGGCGAGGCGGATGGCCTTTCCTGCGCCCGAAGGAGACCACGATGACAGAGATCCTCACCGTCACCCTGAACCCCGCGCTGGACCTCGCGACTTCGGCGCCCTTCGTGCGGCCCGGGCCGAAGCTGCGCTGCGCGCCGGAAACGGCGGAACCCGGCGGCGGTGGCGTCAACGTGGCCCGCGCCATCACCCAGCTTGGCGGGCAGGCCCGGGCACTGGTGGCTTTGGGCGGCCCGAACGGCGAGGCGCTGCGGGCGCTGTTGCAGGCGCAGGGCCTCGACCTGCTGGAGGTGCCCGCGCCCGGCCAGACCCGGCACAGCTTTTCCGTCACCGACGAGGGCACCGGCGAGCAGTACCGCTTTGTCCTGACCGGCCCGACATGGGGCGACGCCGACCTCGACGCGGTGCTCGACCGGATTGACGACAGCGCCGCCGGGGATGCCTTTGTCGTCCTGTCGGGGTCCATGCCGCAGGGGGCACAGCCCGGCTGGATCACCCGCGCCTGCAACCGTCTGGGGCAGCGGCGCGTGGTCGTCGACACCTCTGGCCCGCATCTTGCGGCGCAGGCGGTCGGCCCGCAGCCCGCGCCCTATGTGCTGCGCCTGGACAGCCACGAGGCGATGGAGCTGGCGGGTGACCCGCTGGCGACCCGCGAGGACAGCGCCCGCTTTGCCGAGACCCTGCGCCAGCGCGGTGCGGCGCGGATCGTCATCATCGCGCGCGGCAAGGACGGGTCGGTCATGGCGGATGGCGACGGGCTGTGGCGCGTCACGGCGGAGAACGAGACCGTGGTCAGCGCCATCGGCGCGGGCGACAGCTTTGTCGGGGCCTTCGTCATGACGCTGGCCGAGGGTCTCGGTGCCCCCGAGGCGCTGCGGCGCGGGGCCGCCGCCGCCTCTGCCGCCGTGCAAAGCGCGGGCACGCAGCTGTGCCTGCCCGACGACTACGCCCGGATGCTGGACCTGACGGAGCTGGACCGGCTCTGATGCGGCTTTTCCTTGCGCTGAGCCTGCCGGAAGAGGCGCTGGACCTGCTGTCGGACCTTCAGGACGGCATGCCGGAAGGCCGCGCCGTGGATCTGGACACGCTGCACCTGACGCTGGCTTTCCTTGGCGAGACCCCCGCCGAGGCGCTGCCCGAAATCGACACCGCGCTGCGCAGCATCCGCGCCCCGGCCATCGCGCTGCATTTTCACGGCGGCGCGGTCTTCGGGGGTCGGCTGAACCGCGTGGTCGCCGTACAGGCCGAGGGCGGCGCGGCGCTGACGGACCTGCACGACCGCATCCGCTCGCGCCTGCACGGCATCGGCATGGCCCTGCCCCGACGGCGTTTCCGCCCGCATGTGACCCTGCTGCGCACGCGCGACAAGCGGGCCGCCACGCTGGGCCTTGCGGCGATCCCGCCCGGGGCGCTGGGGCCCTTTGCCTGCGACAGTTTCGGCCTGTTTTCCTCGGTCCTGCACCCGGACGGCGCCCGGCACGAAGAGCGGGCCCGCTATCCGCTGACCGGCATTTGACCCGGCTTTGGGACACGGCGACCCGATCGGCGGAACGGCGCCCGGAGCACAGGGCGTCAGCGCCGGGCGCTGAAGGCTATCACCGAATGGAAAGGCCGCGCAGAGACCGCGCGCCTTGCCCTGTCGCTGCCGGGATCAGCGCGGCGAGCGTTTGGCGAGGATGCGTTGCAGCGTGCGCCGGTGCATGTTCAGCCGCCGCGCGGTTTCCGACACGTTGCGGTCGCACAGCTCGTAGACGCGCTGGATGTGTTCCCACCGCACGCGGTCGGCGCTCATGGGGTTTTCCGGCGGCGGAGGCAGGTCGTCGCCGCGCGCCAGCAGCGCATTGGTGATGTCGGTCGCATCGGCGGGTTTCGACAAGTAGTCGGTGGCACCGATCTTGACCGCGGCGACGGCGGTGGCAATGGCGCCGTAGCCGGTCAGCACGACGATCCGGCTGTCGGGCCGTTTCTCGCGCAGCACCTCGACCACGTCCAGCCCGTTGCCGTCTTCCAGCCGAAGGTCAACCACGGCATAGGCCGGGGGCCGGGCCGTGGCGATGGCCGTCCCGGCGGCAACCGATCCCGCCATCTCGACGTCGAAGCCGCGCTTTTCCATCGCCTTGGCGAGGCGTCTCAGGAACGGCTCGTCGTCGTCCACAAGAAGAAGGGACTTGTCCGGGCCAAGGTCGTCCTGATCGCGATCCGCCACTGATGGTCCTCCAACGTTTCCCAGCCCTGGGAGAAAGTCTTACCCGCGCCTCAACTTATGGTCAAACGCAACCTAAGTGCCTGTCAGGAAGCGTCAATGTAGCAGGCAACCGTATCGGCCATCTGCTCCGGCGTCGCCTCGCGCCGGAAGAAGTCGACAAAGCCCTCGTCGGGCAGGACGAGGTAGGTAAAGGTCATGTGGTCGACCAGATAGAACTCGTCGCCACTGTCCTGCGCCTTGTAGTAGGTGCGATAGGCGGCGGCGGCCGCCTTCACCTGCTCGGGCGAGCCGGTCAGGCCAATCGCCTTGTCGTGCAGGTTCGAGGCAAAGTCACCGACCGCCTCGGGCGTGTCGCGGGCCGGGTCGATGCTGATGAAGACCGGCGTCGCGCTGTAGCCGCGCTCTGCCAGCACATCCACCGCCTCGGCGTTGCGCGCCATGTCGAAGGGGCAGATGTCCGGGCAGAAGGTATAGCCGAAGTAGACCAGCGTCGGCTCCGTTATGACGTCGGTGTCGGTCACCGTCTCGCCCTGCGCGTTCAGCAGTTCGAAGGGGCCACCGATCTCGCCCGCCGCGGTGCCGTTGCGGCACTGGGCGAAGGCGTCCGATCCCGAGGACTGCATCGTGTAAAGCCAGCCGCCACCCACAAGGGCGACAACGGCGACGGAAGCGGCGATTGCGGCAAGACGCTGCATGACTCGGGCCTCTCAAGCGGTTACAGAGTGGGAGTTACAGGACCAAGCCGCAGGTGCAAGAGGGGCAAAAGGGCGCAGATGGCCGATACCGAACTGGGTTTGCTGGGCGCGCGCCAGCGCGGCAACTGGATTCGCCTGCGCACCATGATCCTTCTGCGCTGGTTCGCGGTGATCGGTCAATTATCCGCGATCGTGATCGCGCAGCGGCTCTACAACCTGCAACTGGAACTGGGGCTGTGCTACCTGGCCGTCGGGATCTCGGTGGTCGGCAACCTCGTCGCGATCTTCATCTTTCCGGAAAACAAGCGCCTGAGCGAGGGCGAGAACTTCCTGATGGTGATGTTCGACCTCTTGCAGCTGTGTTTCCTGCTGTTCCTGACCGGCGGGCTGCACAATCCCTTCTCGCTGCTGGTTCTGGGGCCGGTCACCGTCTCGGCGGCGGTGCTGTCGCTGCGCTCGACGGTGATCCTTGGCGCCACCGCGCTGTTCCTTGTCTCGGCCATGGTGGAATACCATATGCCGCTGCGCACGGACGAGGGCTTTGTCCTGCGGATACCGGATATCTTCGTTTACGGGCAATGGGTTGCCATCGTCATCGCGGTGGTCTTCATCTCTGTCTATTCGCGCCGGATCACCCGCGAGATGCATTCCATGTCCGATGCGCTGGCCGCGACGCAGATGGCGCTGGCCCGTGCGCAGAAGCTGAACGACCTCGGCGGCGTCGTCGCGGCGGCGGCCCATGAACTGGGCACGCCGCTGGCGACGATAAAGCTGACCTCGTCGGAACTGGCAGAAGAGCTGGAGGGCGACCAGCGCGAGGACGCGCTGCTGATCCGCGAACAGGCGGACCGCTGCCGCGACATCCTGCGCGGCATGGGACGGGCCGGAAAAGACGACCTGCACATGCGCCAGGCGCCGCTGATCGAGGTCATCCGCGAGGCCGCGGAACCGCATCAGGACCGCGGCAAGGAGATCGTCATCGAAAGCGGCCCCGGACCGGGCGGCGGCTACAACCAGCCGCTGATCCTGCGCCGCCCCGAGATCATCCACGGGCTGCGCAACCTCGTGCAGAACGCGGTGGACTTTGCCCGCACGACCGTCTGGATCGAAGCGATGTGGACCGACGACCTTGTCTCGATCCGCATCCTCGACGACGGGCGCGGCTTCCCGCCCCACCTGCTGGGCCGCATGGGCGATCCCTTCATGCGCCGCCGCCGGTCCGATGCCGACCGCAGGCAGCGCCCCGAATACGAGGGCATGGGCCTTGGCCTGTTCATCGCCAAGACCCTGCTGGAGCGCAGCGGCGCGGAACTGGGCTTTGCCAACGGGTCCGACCCCTTCTCGCCCATGCACAACGCCGGAGAGCGCCGTGGCGCCATCGTCGAGGTCGCCTGGCCCCGGTCGAAGGTCGTGGCGGAAAGCCATCCCCCCGGGAAACCTATGGGAGAGAATCGCCTTATAGAGATATAGTCCGACCAGGGAGACCTTAACGTCCTGTTAACCAAGGAATTCTACACAGGTTGGCGGGGGCGGTTGGGGAAGGAACCGGGATTTGGAGGATATACTCTTTCTGGCGATCGGTGCCGGGGTCGGCATTGCCGTTCTTCTGGCACTGGGTCTGTTGCTGGCGGTCGGCAGGCAGACGCGCGGGCGGCAGGCGCCCGACGCGGGCCGGCTGACCTCTGTCCTGCTGATGCGCAATGGCCGTGTCGTCGATCACAGCCCGGACCTCGTCACCCTGCTTGACCGTCCCGCATTGACCGGGCTGGACTGGGAGCCGCTGCGCGAGGCCTTCTCTGCCGGCTTTCCCGACCTGCCCGCACGGGCACCGGACAGCCACCGGGTCTGGCACTGCGCCCTGCTGGACGAATGCACCCTGACCGCAGAGCCGCTGGCCGACGGGCTGCGGCTGACGCTGTCCTGCCTGCCCGACGGCGCCGCCGCCGTCTTTCGCGCCGCCGCCCTGCTGCCGGAATTCGACCGGCTGTCCGACATTGCGCTGCGCGCGCCGGAACCGGTCTGGGAGATGGACGAGGACGGCGCCGTGATCTGGCACAACGAGGCCTACGCAGAGCTGTGCCGTGACGCCGGGCACGACCGCCCCGAGGTCTGCCCCTTCGCACTGCCGCTGCCAGAACATGGCACCGCCCGCAGCACCCGCGTCAGCCTGCGCAGGCAGGCCGGGACGCAGGTCAGCTGGTTCGAAATCTCGTCGCGGCCGATCTCTTGCGGCTGGATGCATTACGCCAAGAGCATCGACAGCCTCGTGAACGCCGAGATGGCGCAGCGCAACTTCGTGCAGACCCTGACGAAGACCTTCGCCCATCTGCCCATCGGGCTGGCCGTCTTCGACAGGGACCGCCAGCTGGTGCTGTTCAACCCGGCACTGCTGGACCTGACGCATCTGCCGGTGGATTTCCTGTCGGCCAAGCCCAACCTGCTGTCCTTCTTCGACCACATGCGCGAAAGCCGCATGATGCCCGAGCCGAAGAATTATACCAGCTGGCGGGGCAAGCTGTATGACGTGGTCTCTGCCGCGCGCGAAGACCGCTATTGCGAAACCTGGAACCTGCCGTCGGGGCTGACCTACAAGATCACCGGCCGCCCGCATCCCGACGGCGCCGTGGCCTTCCTGATCGAGGACATCAGCGCCGAGATCTCGCTGACCCGCCGCTTCCGGTCAGAGCTGGAGCTGACGCAATCGGTGCTCGACTGCTTTCCCGAAGGCGTGGCGGTCTTCTCGCGGCTGGGCGTCCTGACCTTCTCGAATGCGGCCTACCGCGCGCAATGGAAATGCGACCCCGACAGCGCCTTTGCCGAGGTCACCATCGTCGATGCGACGCGGGACTGGCAGGCAAAATGCCAGCCAAGCCCGATCTGGCAGGAGATCCGCGAGTTCGTGCTGGTGCTGCGCGACCGCAGCGCATGGGACAGCGATATCACCCTGACGGACGGCGACCGGCTGGTCTGCACGGTCGAACCGGTCGCGGCGGGGGCCACGATGGTCCGTTTCACCCATCCGGCCCGGCCCGCCGAGGCGCTGCCGCTGCTGCGGAGCAGCTCTGGCGGCTGACCGGACGAACGGGCTTGCGCGGCCCGCACGCCCGGGTATTTTCGCCGCCATGACGACACCCCGACGCCGGACCCTTACGCTGCGCTCGCCCGAGGAAACAGCCGCCGTCGCCAGACGCATCGGGCAGGCCCTGACGGCGGGCGACGTGCTGCTGCTGTCCGGGGGCATCGGCGCCGGGAAGACGCATTTCGCGCGCGCGCTGATCCATGCGCTGCAAGACCCGCCCGAGGACGTGCCCTCGCCGACCTTCACGCTGGTCCAGACCTACGACACCACCGCCGGAGAGCTCTGGCACGCCGACCTCTACCGGCTGACCGGCCCCGGCGAGATCGAGGAGCTGGGCCTGCCGGAGGCCTTCGACAGCGCGATCTGCATCGTGGAGTGGCCCGACCGGCTGGGCGATCTCACCCCGCCGCAGGCGCTGTCGCTGTCCTTCGAGACCCTCGCCGAAGAAGACGCCCGGGCGCTGACCCTCAGCTGGACCGCGCCGCGCTGGGACACACTGGACACGGGGGCGGCATGCGCTTTCTGACCGATTGCGGCTGGGGCGGGGCCCGGCATGTGCCACTGGCGGGCGATGCCTCGTCCCGGCGCTACACGCGGCTGGTCCGCGACGGCGAAACGGCGATCCTGATGGAGGACCCCGAGGGCGACGTGACGCTTTTCGCCCGGCTGGCGCGGCATCTTTCGGGGCTGGGCCTGTCGGCACCGCGCATCCTGTCCGAAGACGGCGCGGCAGGGCTGCTTCTGATCGAGGATCTTGGCGACGGCTTGCTGGCGCGGCTGGCCACCGACGCCCGGACAGAGCGCGCGCTGTACCTTGTGGCGACAGAGGCGCTGGTGACGCTGCACCGCGCGCCGCCGCCCGACGGCCTGACCATGGCCACGCCGGACCACCTGACCGGCATGATCGACCTCGCCTTCCGGCACTACACCAAGGCCCCGGAGCTGCTGGCGCAGGCACAGGCGGCGCTGCACCCCCTGCTGGAGCAATACGCCCGGCCCGCCGAGGTGATGATCCTGCGCGACTACCATGCAGAGAACATCCTTCACCTGCCGGACCGGCCCGGCGCGGCGGCGGCGGGGCTGCTCGATTTCCAAGACGCGCTGGTCGGGCACCGGGCCTACGACCTTGTCTCTCTGCTGGAGGATGCCCGCCGCGACGTGGCCGAGGAAACCCGCGCCGCCTGCATTGCACACTACTTGCATGCAACGGGTGAGGCGCCCGAGACCTTCGCCGCCGCCTTCGCGGTTCTGGGGTTCCAGCGCAACCTGCGGATCCTCGGCATCTTTGCCCGGCTGGCCCGCGAACGGGCCAAACCGCATTACATCGACCTGATCCCGCGGGTCTGGGGGCATCTGGCCCGCGACCTGTCGCACCCGGTGCTTGCGCCGCTGAGGCCGGTGATCGCCGCCCTGCCGGCACCGACCGAAACCCATCTGGAAAGCCTGAAACCGTGATGCCCGATGCCGTGATGCTTTTCGCCGCCGGATTCGGCACGCGCATGGGCGCCCTGACCGCAGAGCGGCCCAAGCCGCTGATCGCGGTCGCGGGCCGTCCGCTGCTGGACCATGCCCTTGCCCTGACCGCAGGGGTCCCGACCCGCGTCGTGAACGCCCATTACCGCGCCGAACAGGTCATCGCGCATCTGAAGGACACCAACATCGCCGTCTCCGTCGAGACGCCGGAGATCCTCGACACCGGCGGGGGCCTGCGCCATGCGCTGCCCCTGCTTGGCACACAGCCTGTATACACGCTGAACACCGATGCCGTCTGGAGCGGCCCGAACCCGCTGGACCGGCTGGCCGCGGCATGGCAGCCGGATCGCATGGATGCGCTGCTGCTGTGCATCCCGCTGGACCGCGCGGTGGGGCGCAGCGGCGGCGGGGACTTTGCGCTGGGGCCGGACGGCGCCCTGATGCGCGGCGGCGACTTCGTCTATACCGGCGCCCAGATCGTCAAGACCGACGCCTTGGCCGGGATCGGGGAAAAAGCCTTTTCCCTCAATGTCCTGTGGAACCAGATGGCACAGGAAGGAAGGCTTTTCGGCACCGCCTATCCGGGCCGTTGGTGCGATGTCGGCCACCCCGAGGGCATCAGGCTGGCAGAAGAGATGCTGGCCGATGTTTGACGCCCCCGGCCCCCGTCTCTTCGGCACCGCGCCCGGCGTCGACTTCCCCCGCGCGCTGGTCCGGGGCCTGCGCGACCGCGTGCAGGGCCCACCCGAGGCCATGGCCCGGGTCGAGCTATACGTGAACACAACCCGGATGGCGCGGCGCCTGCGCGAGGTCTTCGACGCCGGCCCCGCCGCGCTTCTGCCCCGCGTGCGGCTTGTGACCGACCTCGCCGATCCGCTCAGCGCCGCCGAGCTGCCGGACCCCGTGCCGCCGCTGCGGCGCCGGCTGGAGCTGACCAACCTGGTATCCCGCCTGCTGGACGCGCAGCCAGACCTTGCGCCGCGCGCCGCGCTGTTCGATCTTGCCGACAGCCTTGCGACCCTGATGGAGGAAATGCAGGGCGAGGATGTCCCGCCGGAAAAGATCGCGGCTCTGGACGTCACCGACCAGTCGGGCCACTGGCAGCGCAGCCTTCAGTTCCTCAATATCGTGCAGGACTACTTTGGCGACGACACCGCCCCCGACGCGCAGGCCTTTGCCCGCCTTGCCCTGCGGATGCGGCTGGCCGCCTGGCAGGCCGATCCGCCGCAGCATCCCGTGCTGGTCGCGGGCTCGACCGGGTCGCGCGGCACCACGCACGAGCTGATGTGCGCCGTCGCCCGCCTGCCGCAGGGCGCGGTGCTGCTGCCCGGCTTCGACTTCGACCAGCCGCGCGCGGTCTGGGACAGGCTGAACGAGCCGCTGACCGGAGAGGACCACCCGCAGTTCCGCTTTGCCAAGCTGATGCAGGCGCTGGATCTGGCGCCCGGCGATGTGCTGCCCTGGACCGAGGACCCGGCCCCCGCCCCCGCGCGCAACCGCACCGTGTCGCTGGCGCTGCGGCCCGCGCCGGTGACGCACCAGTGGCTGGCGGAAGGCCCGGCTCTGCCGGATCTGCCCGGAGCCATGGAGGGCGTGACCCTGACCGAGGCGCCCAGCACGCGCGACGAGGCGCTGGCCATCGCGCTGCGCCTGCGGCAGGCGGTGCTGGACGGCCAGACCGCCGCGCTGATCACGCCGGACCGGATGCTGACGCGGCAGGTCACCTCGGCGCTGGACCGTTGGGACATCACGCCCGACGACAGCGCCGGAACGCCCGCCCAGCTGTCGCCCCCGGGGCGGCTGTTGCGGCATGTGGCAAGGCTGTTCGAGGCACCGCTGACCGCCGAGGCCCTGCTGACGCTGCTCAAGCACCCGCTGGTGCATCGCGGCGCCGGGCGCGGCCCGCACCTGCGCAACACCCGCGAGCTGGAACTGCACATTCGCCGCACCGGCATGCCCTTCCCCGACCCCGCCGCGCTGCTGGACTGGGGCACCGAAGTCGCCCCATGGACCGCGTGGGTCACCGGCCTGTGCGGGCAGGACCGGACGGGCAAGCGGTCCCTGGCGGACTGGCTGGCCGATCACATCGCCCTGGCGGAGCGCCTTGCGCGGGGGTCCGACAGCGAGGATGCCTCGGCACTCTGGGACGAGAACGCGGGCCGCACCGTGCGCGACGCCGTCGAGGCCCTGCGCGCCGAGGCGCATCGCGCCGCCGACCTGACCGCGCGCGACTATGCCGACCTCTTCGACGCGGTGCTGTCCCGCGCCGAGGTGCGCGACCGCGACGCCGCGCATCCGCTGGTGCTGATCTGGGGCACGCTCGAGGCGCGCGTCATGGGCGCCGACCTCTTGATCCTTGCGGGCCTGAACGAGGGCAGCTGGCCCGAAAGCCCCGGCGCCGACCCCTGGCTGAACCGGCAGATGCGGGCGCAGGCGGGGCTGTTGCTGCCGGAACGGCGCATCGGCCTCTCGGCGCATGACTTCCAGCAGGCGGTCGCCGCGCCCGAGGTCTGGCTGACCCGGTCGCTGAAATCCGACGACGCGGAAACCGTGCCCTCGCGCTGGGTGAACCGTCTGGTGAACCTGATGACCGGCCTGCCGCAACGGAACGGCCCGCAGGCGCTGGCCGCGATGCGGGCGCGCGGCGCGCACTGGCTGGCGCTGGCCCGCGCCGCCGAGGCGCCGATTGCGGCCGCGCCCGCGCACCGGCCCTCGCCCGCGCCGCCGCTGGAGGCGCGCCCGAAAAAGCTGTCGGTGACCGAGATCAAGCGCCTGATCCGCGACCCCTATGCGGTCTATGCCCGCCGCACGCTGGGGCTGAAGCCGATGGACCCGCTGATGCAGGCGCCCGATGCGCTGTTGCGCGGCATCCTGCTGCACGACATCCTCGAAACCTTCCTGACCGCCGCGCTGGAGGACCCCGCCCGCCTCGATGCCGCGACCCTGACGCAGATCGCCCGCGACAAGCTGGCCGAGGTGCCCTTTCCGACGACCCGCGCGCTGTGGCAGGCGCGCATCGCCCGGGTGGCGGCGTGGTTCGTCAGCACCGAACGCGCCCGGCAGGACCGCGCCACGCCCTCTGTCGCGAATTTCGAGAAGACCGGCGAGATCGTGGCGCAGGGCGTCACCCTGACCGGCAAGGCCGACCGCATCGACATCGACGACCGCGGCCTTGCGGTGATCTACGACTACAAGACCGGCGCCGCGCCCTCGAAATCCGAACAGGAGCATTTCGACAAGCAACTGCTGCTGGAGGCCGCGATGGTGCAGCGCCGCGCCTTCCCCGGCCTCGCGCCGCGCGACGTGGCGGGCGCCGTCTTCGTCTCGCTGAAACCGGGCGACCCGAAAGAGGTCCCCGCACCCTTGGACGTGGCCCCGCCCGAAAAGGTCTGGGAGGAGTTCATCGCCCTGCTGACCGCCTATGCGGACCGCGAAAAGGGCTATTCGGCGCGCCGGGCCCTGCAGAAGGACAATGACGTGTCGGACTACGACCACCTTGCCCGCTTCGGCGAATGGGACGTGACCGACCTGCCCGAAACCGAGGTGCTGGAATGATCCGCGACGAGGCCACCCAGCGGCAGGTGGACGCTGCCGAACCGGGCAATTCGACCTGGCTGGCCGCCAATGCCGGCTCGGGCAAGACCCGCGTGCTGACCGACCGGGTGGCGCGGCTGCTGCTGGAGGGCGTCGACCCCAGCCACATCCTTTGCCTGACCTACACCAAGGCCGCCGCGACCGAGATGCAGAACCGCCTGTTCCGGCGGCTGGGCGGCTGGGCGATGCTGGCAGAGCCGCTGCTGCGGGACGAATTGCGCGCCCTGGGGGCCGACGACCAGCTGGACACCGAGGCGCTGCAACAGGCGCGGACGCTGTTTGCCCGCGCCATCGAGACACCGGGCGGGCTGCGCATCCAGACGATTCACTCGTTCTGCGCGGCGCTGTTGCGGCGCTTCCCGCTGGAGGCCGGCGTCAGCCCGCAGTTCCAGGAGATGGAGGACCGCGCCGCCCAGCTGATGCGCGCCGAGCTGCTGGACCGCATGGCCGACGGGCCGCAGGCCGGGTTGGTGCACGGCATCGCGCCCTTCATCAGCATGGACGACGACACGCACAAGCTGCTGGCGCAGATCGCGGGCATGGCAGAAGATTTCGCCACGCCCCGCACGCCGCGGGACATCCGCGCCGCCTATGGGCTTGGCGCGGATCAGGACCACGCCGCGATGCTGGGGCAGGTCTTCCTCGGGTCCGAAACCGACCTCTGCGCCGCCCTGCAAGAGCCACTGAAGGCGGGCGGCAAGACCGACCAGACGCTGGCCGAGGGGCTGGCCGCCTGCACCGCGCCGGATTTGGCGGGCTTCG
Organism: Ponticoccus sp. (in: a-proteobacteria); assembly: GCF_048381735.1. Classification (NCBI taxonomy): domain Bacteria; kingdom Pseudomonadati; phylum Pseudomonadota; class Alphaproteobacteria; order Rhodobacterales; family Roseobacteraceae; genus Ponticoccus; species Ponticoccus sp. (in: a-proteobacteria). The sequence goes on along the minus strand of NZ_JBLXGL010000002.1, from coordinate 384,954 downwards.
CGGCGCTGAAGTCCGCGCTGCTGACCGACGCGGGCACGATCCGCAAGACGCTGGGCACCAAGGGCGTGCGCACCGCGCATGGCACGCTGTTCGAAAAGCTCGACCAGCTGGCCGCCCGCGTCGAGGGCGCGCTGGAGGCCGAGCGCGCGCTGGCCTGTGCCGCGCGGGACATCGCCCTGCACGCCTTTGCGCAGGCCTTCCTGCCCGCCTATGCCGCCGAGAAAGAGCGGCGCGGCTGGCTGGATTTCGACGACCTGATCACCCGCGCCCGCGACCTGCTGTCCGATCCCAAGGTCGCGGACTGGGTGCTTTACCGGCTGGACGGCGGCATCGACCATATCCTTGTGGACGAGGCACAGGACACGTCCCCCGTGCAATGGCAGGTGATCGAGCGGCTGGCGCATGAGTTCACCTCGGGCGAGGGCGCGCGGGCCGAGGTCCGCCGCACGATCTTCGTCGTCGGTGACAAGAAACAGTCGATCTACAGCTTTCAGGGCGCCGACCCGTCCGAATTCGACCGCATGCGCGAGGATTTCGCCGACCGCCTGCGCCGCACCGATGCGCCGCTGGTGCCGATGACGCTGGAATTCTCCTTCCGCTCGGCGGAACCGATCCTGCGGCTGGTGGACAATACCTTCATGGACGCCGAGGCCTCGGGCTTTGCCGCCGACCAGAAGCACCGCGCCTTCAAGGCGGCGATGCCGGGCCGCGTCGATTTGTGGCCGGTGGTCGAGACCATCAAGGAAGAGAAGCCCGGCCCCTGGTTCGAACCCGTCGACCGCGTCGGCCAGACCCATGCCACGGTGATCCTGGCCCGCCGGGTGGCTCAGTTCGTCCGCCGCACCCTCGACGCGGGCACGCCGCTGCCGGTCGAACGGGGCCACAGCGGGGAATATCAGGCGCGGCCCGTGCATGCGGGCGATTTCCTGATCCTCGTGCGGTCGCGCGCGCGGCTTTTCAAGGAGATCATTCGCGCCTGCAAGCAGGAGGGCATTCCCATCGCGGGCGCCGACCGGCTGAAGGTCATGGCGGAACTGGCGGTGCGCGACATCATCGCGCTCTTGCGCTTTCTCGCCACGCCCGAGGACGACCTGTCGCTGGCCACGCTCTTGCGCTCGCCCCTGTTCGGCTGGTCCGAGCAGGCGTTGTTTACCCTGTCGCATGGCCGCAAGGGCTATCTGTGGGAAACACTGCGGGCGCGGCGCGAGGCCCACCCCGAAACGCTTGCGGTGCTGGACGACATGCTGGGGCAGACCGACTTCCTGCGCCCCTACGACCTGATCGAACGTCTGCTGACGCGCCACAGGGGGCGGCGCCTGCTGATCGGGCGGCTGGGGCCAGAGGCCGAGGACGGCGTCAACGCGCTGCTGCAACAGGCGCTGGCCTATGAACAAAGCGCCGTGCCCTCGCTGACCGGCTTCCTTGAATGGGCGCAGGCGGACGACCTGCAGATCAAGCGCGCGCCCGACAGCGCCGGAGAGGTGCTGCGCGTCATGACCGTGCATGGCGCCAAGGGGCTGGAGGCGCCCATCGTCATCCTGCCCGACTGCGCCCAGCCCGACACCGCCCTGCGCGGCACCTTCCTGACCGACGCGGACGGCCCGCTGTGGAAAGCCGGCGCGAAAGAGCAGCCCGCCCGCCAGACCGCCGCCGTCGAGGCCGCCAAGCTGAAAGAGGCGCAAGAGCGCGACCGCCTGCTCTATGTCGCCCTGACCCGGGCCGAGAAATGGCTGGTGGTGGCCGCTGCCGGGGAACTGGGCAAGGAGGGCCTGTCCTGGCACGAGAAGGTGCGCCGCGGGATGCAGGCCTCGGGCGCGGTCGAGCAGGTCTTCGACTTCGGAGAGACCGGCACCGAGACCGGCTTGCGGCTGGGAGAGGCGGATTTCGCCGCCCTGCCGCTGGTGACCCACGACCGGCCCGCGCCCGAAAGCGTCGTCCTGCCGCCGCAGCTGATGACCCCGGCCCCCACGCCGGAAAGGCGCGTCGGCACGCGCAGCCCCTCGGACCTTGGCGGCGCCAAGGCCCTGCCCGGCGCCTCGGGCGATACCGAGGACCGCGCCAAGCTGCGCGGGACGCTGGTGCATCTTTTCCTCGAACATCTCGCGCCGCTGGGGGCCGAGGCGCGCGGTGCGGCCTCCGAGCCGCTGGTGTCGTCGCTGTCGGACCAGCACGCGGCGACCTTCCCGGCAGAGGACTTGCGCGCCCTGCGCGACGAGGCCCTGACGCTGCTTTCCGCCCCCGCGCTGGCAGGGATCTTCGCCGCCGACGCGCTGGCCGAGGTGCCGGTGACCGCCGACCTCGGCCCCCTGGGCCGCGTGCATGGTGTCATCGACCGGCTGGTGGTCGCGCCCGACCGCGTGCTGGCGGTCGACTTCAAGACCAACCGCACGACGCCGGACAGCGCCGGGGATACGCCGGAAGGCCTGCTGCGGCAGATGGGTGCCTATGCCGCCGCGCTGGGGCAGCTGTACCCCGACCGGCGCGTCGAAACGGCGATCCTGTGGACATGCAGTGGGCAGCTCATGCCCCTGCCGCACGATCTTGTGACGGCGGCCTTGCAAAGGGCCGCGCTGCCTTGACCTTCACCCGGTGCGTCCATACCTTCCGCCTCCGGACACGCCGCCCAACGCCCAACCTGATAGGAGAGATCCCATGGCCACCGTTGCCGTCACCGACGATACCTTCGAGAGCGAAGTGAGGAATTCCGACCTGCCCGTGGTCGTCGACTTCTGGGCCGAGTGGTGCGGCCCCTGCAAGCAGATCGGCCCCGCCCTGGAAGAGCTGTCCGAAGAGATGGACGGCAAGGTGAAGATCGTGAAGATCGACGTCGACAGCAACCCCAACACCGCCGCCGCCATGGGCGTGCGCGGCATCCCCGCGCTGTTCATCTTCAAGGACGGCCAGCCGGTGTCGAACCGCGCCGGTGCCGCCCCCAAGGCCGCGCTGCAAAGCTGGATCACCGAAAGCATCTGAGCTTTCGCCTGACGAATAATGAAAGGCCCCGGCATCGCCCGGGGCTTTTTTATTGGCCGACAGACGGAAACCGCGCCATCGGCAGGCCGTGGTCCGGCAATCCGCCGTTTCAGGATGGCACTTTATCCCGGCCAAACCCGTACGACCTCACTCAGGTCGCGCAATCGACGGGCCCCGGGACGGCCCGTCGATGGCGCGGCGGCTTCGCCTTGATTCCGCGCCTGCTGGTCGATCGGTGCCTATCGCTCCTTGTAGAAGCGCCGTTTGGTCGATCGCGGCCGACAAGTCCTTGGGCAACCGCCCGCGAATTGAACCGGCCCGATCAATAAGGCCAACCCCCTCGCGTCACCCCTCCCCAAACACCCGCTCCGCCAGCCTGCCCAGCCGCTGCAGGCGCCGCGTCTGCCCCGCCGAGCGCGCCATGCGCCGCGCCGGGATCGCAGCCCAGTCCATCAGGAGGCGCACATGCAGCAGGTACTGCACCGAAGGATCCTCGGGGCCGACAAGATCGTATCCCTCGAAGAAGGCGGCCAGCAGGTCGGGCTGCACCACCGCCCCCGGCGGCAGCGCGTCCAGATCGGCGAAGACCCCGGTGTAATGCAGCAGCAGCCGCGCGATGTCGAAGCCCACCGGCGCCGTATGCAGCGCCGAGAAGTCGATGCCCCAGCTGTGCGCGCCGTCCAGCAGGATGTTGCGCAGGTGCATGTCGCCATGGGTGGCCGAGGATACCGTCTGCCGCCCCTCATGCACCCCGGCCAGCGCGATCACCGCCGCACCGTGGCGGGCGAACTCAGCGGGGCGGGCCAGCGCGATCTCTCCGGCCTCCTGCTGGCGCATCAAATGCCCCACATGGTCGCGCATGAAGCGTGGCTGAAAGACCCGCGCCTCGGTCCCGCTGGCGCGGTGAAAGGCCGCCAGCCAGCGCCCGGCGCGGCGCAGGACATCCGCCGCCTCGGCGCCATGGTCGAGCAGGTCATAGACCGTCCGCCCCGGCGCAGCCTGCATCAGCACGGCGCGCGCGCCGGTGTCGAAGGCCAGCAGCGCGGGCACAGCCTCGGCGCCGGTCGCCATGGCTTCGGCCGCGCGGGCCTGCGCCTGCACCAGCGTGACGAAGGGTTTCTCTGCGACCGGGTGGAAGATGCGCTTGAGGATCACCGCGCCCGCGGGCCCCTCGTATCGCATCACCACATGCCGGTGCGTGGCGGTGTCCTTGCGCCATGTGCGGGTGACAGCGTAGCCCCCCGGATCAAGCCCCGCATCCCGGGCCAGCCGCTCCCACACCGTGTGATCGGTTGGAATCTCCATTCAGATCAGTGCCTTGGCCCACCCCGGTTGCAATGGCAAACCATTGCACAGATATAGGTCTGAAAGGAAGGGATGCAGATGCAAGATAGCGATTTCCCCGGCTGGCACGGCACCACGATCATCGGCGTGCGCAAGGGCGGCAAGGTTGTCGTCGCGGGCGACGGACAGGTCAGCCTGGGCCAGACCGTGATCAAGGGCACCGCGCGCAAGGTGCGCCGCCTCTCGCCCGGCGGCTTCGACGTGGTGTGCGGGTTTGCGGGTTCGACCGCCGACGCCTTCACCCTGCTGGAGCGGCTGGAAACCAAGCTGGAGGCCACCCCCGGCCAGCTTCAGCGCGCCTGTGTCGAGCTGGCCAAGGACTGGCGCACCGACAAGTACCTGCAAAAGCTGGAGGCCATGCTGATCGTCACCGACGGCAAGGATCTTCTGGTCATCACCGGCGCGGGCGACGTGCTGGAACCCGAGCATGACGTCGCCGCCATCGGATCGGGCGGAAACTTCGCCCTCGCCGCGGCGCGCGGAATGATGGACAGCGACAAGGACGCCGAGACCGTGGCCCGCGACGCCATGGCCATCGCGGCTGACATCTGCGTCTACACCAATGGAAAGCTGACCGTGGAAACGATCGGCGGCTAAGAGTTTTGCAAAAACTCTTGGCATAATTCTTCGAAGAATTTTGGCACCAGGACCAACCCTCATGACAGATCTCACCCCCCGGGAAATCGTCTCGGAACTCGACCGTTTCATCATCGGGCAGGCCGAGGCCAAGCGCGCCGTCGCCGTGGCCCTGCGCAACCGCTGGAGGCGCAAGCAGCTGGGCGACGACCTTCGTGACGAGGTCTATCCCAAGAACATCCTGATGATCGGCCCCACCGGGGTCGGCAAGACCGAGATCAGCCGCCGCCTGGCGAAACTGGCGCGTGCGCCCTTCATCAAGGTCGAGGCGACCAAGTTCACCGAGGTCGGCTATGTCGGCCGGGACGTGGAACAGATCGTCCGTGACCTTGTCGACACCGCCATCGTGCAGACCCGCGAGTGGATGCGCGAGGACGTTAAGGCCCGCGCCCATCAGGCCGCCGAGGACCGCGTGATTGCCGCCATCGCCGGCGAAGGCGCCCGCGAGGGCACGCGCGAGATGTTCCGCAAGAAGCTGAAGGCCGGAGAGCTCGACGACACCGAGATCGAGATCGAGGTCAGCGAAAGCGCCAATCCCATGCCGATGATGGACCTGCCCGGCCAGCCCGGCGGCCAGATGGGCATGATGAACCTCGGCGATATCTTCGGGAAGGCCTTCGGCCAGCGCACCGTGAAGAAGCGCATGAGCGTGGCGGAAAGCTACGACGTGCTGATCGAGCAGGAGGCCGACAAGCTGCTGGACGACGAGGTGGTCAAGGCCGCCGCGCTGGAAGCGGTCGAGCAGAACGGCATCGTCTTCCTCGACGAGATCGACAAGGTCTGCGCCCGCTCCGACGCGCGCGGCGGCGATGTCAGCCGCGAGGGTGTGCAGCGCGACCTGCTGCCGCTGATCGAGGGCACGACCGTGTCGACCAAGCATGGCGCGGTGAAGACCGATCATATTCTCTTCATCGCCTCGGGCGCCTTCCACATCGCCAAACCCTCGGACCTGCTGCCCGAGCTTCAGGGCCGCCTGCCGATCCGCGTCACCCTGCGCGACCTGACAGAGGCGGATTTCGTCCGCATCCTGACCGAGACCGACAACGCCCTGACGCGCCAGTACACCGCGCTGATGGCCACCGAAGAGGTCACGGTCAGTTTCACCGACGACGGCATCGCCGCGCTGGCGCGCATCGCCGCCGAGGTGAACGGCTCGGTCGAGAACATCGGCGCGCGGCGGCTGTACACGGTGATCGAGCGGGTCTTCGAGGATCTCAGCTTTGACGCGCCGGACAAGGGCGGGCAAAGCGTCACCGTCGATGCGGGCTTTGTCGAGCAACACCTGGGCGAACTGACCCGGTCGACCGACCTCAGCCGCTACGTCTTGTAGGGCCGGGTTCCGCCCCCCTGAAAGCAGTTCGGGCGCCGAAATGGCGCCTGAACCGATTATGCGATCTTTTGAAAAGAGCCTTGGGGGATCAGGCCGTGTCGTCGTGCAGCGGAATGATGTTTCTCAGGCCGAAGTTCAGTCCGGCGGCGATCACCGTCATGACATGGATGCCCCGATCCATGATCTGCACGTCGGTATTGACGTTCTCGGGGTCGACGTGGTGGACCGACAGGCCATCGGCCGTCCCGTCGGCGGTGACATAGAGGATGACGTCCTCGGCCTCGTCGAACTCCGCGATGATGCGCACACTGTCCGGCCCCAGCGGTTCGCTCTGGTCCAGCATCTCGATGAAGCGGCGGTCATCGTCCAGCAGTTCGGCGCTGTCGCCGCCCGTCAGCATCTCGGCGTAGCTGTCCGGGGCGCTGGAATAGAGGTCGGCGGTCCGGTCGTCCCAGATCTCACGCGGCGCGGCCTGCCCCTCTGCCAAGTCCTCATCCTGCGCAAGGGCTTCCGCGGCCAGACGGTCGTCGATCTCGGCAAGATGCTCGGCCTCGCCAAGGCCCATCTGATAGCTCTTGTAGGCTTCCAGCAGCAGGTCGCCTTCTTCGGGGTCGGCGCGGCCTTCGAGGTCGAAGAACCCCGGTTGGTCAGAGGCCACGTCGAGGTCGAAGGTTGTCGAAGACCCGTCCACCGGTTCCTCGGCGGCGGCTTCCTCTGCTTCTTCGGTGATCGCGCTGCCAACGATGGCCATGCTGGCGGCGGCGAACACGCCCATTATGGTGATTGTTAACATGCGTTTCTCCTGCATCTCGCAACAATGATTATCCGGGGAATTGAGGCGAAATCTGGATGGAAACCCGGAATCTACTCGTCTTTAAGATGAAAAGAACAGTCGCGTTAACTATTCGTTTACGTATCCTGGACTCACGTCACTTTCGTGTTTTCAACGCCTTAACCCCCGCAAAATAGCTGCTTCTGGCAGACATGTGCCGATGAAGGCTATTCCACTCCCGTTTAACGGGTCCGTACCGACACAGAATTGCCCCATTCCTGCCCCCTGACCGGATCCGGCAAACAAGGATTGCGCCGCAATCTCGCCTTAATTGCGCCCGTCGGCGCCCGATTTCGACAACCTGAAGGTGTGCAGGTTCACCTTTGCGCACGATTTCCACGAATCATCGCGACAACCGTGCAGCCTCTGGTTGAATCTCGCTCAGGAGTGGTGGGCCCGCGCCCCGGTTTTGGAAACAATCCCGCGCCACAGGCAGGCCACGACCCGTCAACCGGCGGCGCCCTCGGGCCAAAGCAAAACGCCCCGCCGGAGATCGGCGGGGCGTTGCAATCCTTGGTCAGTCGTGGGCGCTTAGGCCATCCACCACCGTTCCGCCATGCGGGCGTTGTCCATCTGCCAGAGGTTGCCGACGGTTTCCGGCGTGGCGATCTTGTTGGAAATCGCCTCGACGAAGTTCGCGAACATCGGCAGGACCAACCCGCCGTCCGTGTTCAGGATCTGCTGCATCTCGAAATACATCTCGCGACGCTTGGCGCTGTCCAGTTCGGCGCGCGCCTCCAGCAGCAGGTCCTGGAACCTCTCGCTGTCCTCGCGGCCCCACTGGGTGTCGTTCCACGGCACACCTTCTTCGTAGGCGGAGGAGAACATCCAGTCCTCGGTGGCGCGGCCCGACCAGTAGCAGGCGCAGAAGGGCTTCTTGATCCAGACGTTGGACCAGTAGCCATCCGCCGGTTCCTGCACGACGTTGATGTTGATGCCCGCCGCCTTGGCCGAGGCCTGATACAGCTGCGCCGCATCCACCGCGCCGTCGAAGGCCGCCGAAGAGGCGGAAAGGTCGATGTCGAGCGACGTCATCCCGGCCTCTTTCAGGTAGAACTTCGCCTTGTCGGGATCGTAGGTCGTCTGCTCCATCTCGGCGTTGAAGTACTGGTTGGCCGGGCCGATGGGGCTGTCGTTGCCGACGCGACCGTGGCCCAGCAGGATCTTGTCGACCATCTCTTGCCGGTTGATCGAATGCTTCAGCGCGCGGCGCACGTTCACGTCGTTGAAGGGCGCGATATCGGTCAGCATCGGGAAGGTGAACTGCTGGTTGCCCGTCACCTCGTGGATGCGGATCATCGGGTTTGCCTTCAGCAGGGCCTCTGTCTTGAAGTCGATGCGGTTGATCGCATCCACCTGCCCGGTCATCAGCGCGTTCATCCGGGCGGTGTTGTCGTTGATCGCGATATACTCGATCTCGTCGAAGAAGCCCGCGGTGTCGCCCTTGTAGTGATCCGGGTAGCGGGTCGCCACCATGCGCGCGCCGGGTTCGAAGGACTGCACCTGGTAAAGGCCGGTGCCGATGCCCTTGGCGATGGCTTCCTCGATCTGGCCCGCCGGATACATCAGCAGGTGATAGTCGGACAGCAGGTAGGGGAAGTCGGCGTTGCCCGCCTCCAGCGTGAACTGGACCTGATGCTCGCCCAGCTTCTTCATTTCGGTGATGGCGCTGACGATGGGCTTGGCGGCGGATTTGGAATCCTCTGCGATGTGCAGTTGCAGGGATTCGATCACGTCGTCGGCGCCGAAGCTCTTGCCGTTGTGGAAGGTCACGCCCTGACGCAGGGTGAAGGTCCAGGTCTTGGCATCCGCCGAGGCATCCCAGCTTTCCGCCAGTTCACCCTTCAGCGAGCCGTCGGCGGCGTTCTCGGTCAGCGTGTCGAAGACCGCGCCCTGCGACGAGGCGATCATGAAGAGGTCGGAATGGGTCCGCCCGTCCCAGGAGTCGGAAGAGTTGGCCCCGTTCAGGCCGCAGCGCAGGCGCCCGCCCCGTTTGGCCTGAGCGCGCAACGGCAGGCCGGAGGCCGCCAGCACACCGGCGGCGGCACCGGTGGTCAGAAGTCCGCGTCTGGAAATGCGTGTCATCGTGAGGTCTCCCTGTTTTTGTCCCGGTGTCCCGATCTTGCCCTTAATTCTAAGGGTCGCGGGCCATCTTATCAACGGCGGCATCGCCGAGGTTCTCCGCGCCGCGTTCACGAAGCAGCGTGTTCAGCCAGTCCGGGTCCATCTCGGGGACCGAGGACAGCAGCAGGTCGGTGTAGGGGTGATGCGGCGGCTGGAACATCTCTGCCTTGGGGCCCTGTTCCACCACTGCGCCGTCCTTCATCACCACCACCTCGTCCGCAATGCTGCGCACCGTGGCAAGGTCATGGGTGATGAACATGTAACTGAGGTGACGCTCGTCCTGAAGCCGCGCCAGAAGGCGCAGGATGCCCTCGGCCACAAGCTGGTCGAGCGCGCTGGTGACCTCGTCGCAGATGATGAAGCGGGGTTCGGCGGCCAGCGCCCGGGCGATACCGACGCGCTGCTTCTGCCCGCCCGACAGTTCCGACGGCAGGCGGTGGAAGTATTGCGCGGCGGGCAGCTCGATCTCTTCCATCAGCTGCTCGACCCGGGCGCGTTTCTCGCGCCCCCTGAGGCCCATGTAGAACTCGATCGGGCGGCCGATGATCTCGCCGATGGTCTTGCGCGGGTTCAGCGCGGTATCGGCCATCTGGTAGATCATCTGGACCTGCCGCAGCTGCTCTTTGGTGCGTTTGCGATAGTCGGCGGGCAGCGGCACGCCATCCAGCTCGATCTGGCCGATGCGCGGCGGCAGAAGGCCGGTGATGCAGCGCGCCGTGGTCGATTTGCCGGACCCGCTTTCGCCCACGACGGCAACGGTGCGCCCGGCATGGATGTCGAAACTGACGCCGCGCAGCACATCGACGGTGCCATAGGCGGCAGTGACGTTCTGGACAGAGATCACCGGCGTCGCATCGACCCGGGGCGCCGGTTTGGCCGGGCGCTGGAATTCGCGCACCGCCCAGAGGCTTTTGGTATAGTCCTCCTGCGGGTCGGACAGCATCTTGCGCGTCTCGGCCTCTTCGACCTCGTCGCCTTTCAGCAGCACCTTGATGCGGTCGGCCATCTGCGCCACCACCGCAAGGTCGTGGGTGATGTAGATCGCCGCCGTGCCGAATTGCTCGACGATGTCACGGATGCTGGCCAGAACCTCGATCTGCGTGGTCACGTCCAGCGCGGTGGTGGGTTCGTCGAAGATGATCAGGTCGGGGCGGCAGGACATGGCCATGGCGGTCATGGCGCGCTGCAACTGCCCGCCGGACACCTGATGCGGATAGCGAAAGCCGATCTCGTCCGGGTTGGGCAGGCGCAGCTTGCGGTACAGCTCGATGCCGTCCTCGGCAGAGGCGGTGCGGCCCTCGACCCCGTGCTGCACGGGCGCCTCGGTGTGCTGGTCGATCAGCCGGTGCGCGGGGTTGAAGCTGGCGGCGGCGGATTGCGCGACATAGGCGATGCGCTTGCCCAGCAGGCGGCGCTTGTCATCGGCACTGGCAGAAAGCAGGTCGATGCCGTCGAACTCCACCGACCCGCCCGAGATCCGCACCCCGTCGCGGGTGAAACCCATGGCGGCAAGGCCCAGCGTCGACTTGCCCGCGCCGGATTCACCGATCAGGCCCAGCACCTCGCCCTTGTTCAGCGTCAGGTCCACGCCCTTGATGATCGGGGTCCATGTCTCGTCCGAGCGGCCCTCGATCTGCACGTCGCGCATGGTCAGGAGGGGTGTGGTCATGGTCTTTCTCCAGCCGTGCCGCCGGTCGAAGGGACCCGCCTTAAAACGCAGCCGGGGCGCCTGCGCCATTTCCGGTCTTGCAGCGGTCGAAGGTCAAGCGCCCGCCCGGCGGCACCGCCGGGCAGCCCCCGACCGCCCCCCCGGGCGGGGGCTTGGCCCCCACCCGCGGTCGCGGGCTGCCCTCTAAAGCCAATGTGGGCAGGATGCCCTGTCGGGGCGCAGGTCCGGTATGGCGCGGGCTCTTGCATGGCGCGACCCCCGCTCATTCCTTCAGCCCCGACGAGCGGTGCAGCATCCAGTCCACCACGAAGTTCACCGCCACGGTCAGCAGCGCGATGGCCCCGGCGGCCAGTAGCGGCGCGGCGGCAATCTGCGGCGCGAAGGCGGCGTAGTTGATGAAGGCCGCGAGGTCCTTGACCATGGTCCCCCAGTCCGCCAGCGGCGGCTGGATACCAAGGCCGAGGAAGCTGAGCGCCGAGATGGTCAGGAAGACAAAGCAGAAGCGCAGCCCGAATTCCGCCAGCAGGGGTGCGGTCGCGTTGGGCAGGATCTCCTTGAAGATCAGGTAGGGCAGCCCCTCGCCGCGCAGCTTGGCGGCCTCGATATAGTCCATCACCACGATGTTCATGCCCACCGCCCGCGCCAGCCGGAAGACCCGCGTCGAATCGATCACCGCGATGATCACCACCATGGCCACGGTCAGCCCCGCGCCGGACACCCAGGCCGAGGCCACGGTGATCAGCAGAAGCGAGAAGATCAGCGAGGGGATCGCCATCAGCACGTCGACCGCGCGGGACAGGATCTGGTCGGTCCAGCCCTGAAGCGTCGCGGCAAGGAACCCCAGAGAGCCGCCCAGGACGAAGGCCAGCACCGTCGTGGCAAAGGCGATGCCGACGGTGTTCTGCGCGCCGTAGATCAGGCGGGACAGGATGTCCCGGCCGATCTGGTCGGTGCCCAGCGGGAAATCCGGGTTGCCGCCCGTGGCCGGATTGCCGCCCGGCACCACGTTGGCCTGCGCAAAGACCTGTTCCTGCCCGTGCGGCGCGATCAGCCCGGCGAAGATCGCCAGCACCGCGTAGACGAGGATGACGAGGATCCCGAAAGAGGCCGTCAGCGGCATGCCGCGAAAGGCCTTGCGGGTCGCGCCGGTGCCCACCGACCGCCCCAGCAGGCGAAAGAGGAAGGCCGCGGCGGCGCCCACGGCGATGCCATGCACCGCCCAGCGGAAGTAGAGGACAGAGGCGCTTGGCGTGCCCGCCTCTGTCACCGCCGGTTGCAGGTACAGCCAGACACCCCCCAGCATCAGGGCCGCCGCCAGCGCATAGCCGAAAGCCACGGCATAGGGCATGTCGCGGAAATAGGGCTTGTTGCCCGTCGCCTGCTGCCCGGCGAAGCGGATCAGCCAGCCTGCCACGGCGACCCCCGCAAGGGCGGTCAGAAAGAAGGTCCAGCCGCTCATTTCGGATGCCTCAGGCGCGGGTTGGTCAGGATCGACAGGATGTCGGCGATCAGGTTCAGCAGGATGTAGGCAGCGGCAAAGATCAGGCAGCAGGCCTGCACCACCGGGATGTCGCGGATCTTCACGCTGTCCACGAACAACTGCCCGATGCCCGGGTAGACAAAGACCACCTCGACCACGACGACGCCGGTGATCAGATACGCGAGGTTCAGCGCGATCACGTTGATGATCGGCGCCAGCGCGTTCGGCAGCGCGTGGTGCACGATCACCCGCATCGGCTTCATCCCCTTCAGCCGCGCCATCTCGATATAGGGCGAGGCCAGCAGGTTGATGATCGCGGCCCGCGTCATCCGCATCATATGCGCGGTGACCACCAGCGTCAGCGTCAGCGCCGGCAGCAGCGTCTTGGTCAGCCGTTCGGAGAAGGAAATCCCCTCGTAGATGTTCGACAGCGAGGGCAGCACCGGGTTCAGCACCGCGAGGAAGAGGATCAGGATGTAGGCCAGAAAGAACTCGGGGCTGGAGATAGAGGTCAGCGTCGCCACGTTGGCCGCCTTGTCGAAGACCGAGTTGCGATAGAGCGCCGCCAGCACCCCCAGCGTGACCGCGAAGGGCACCGCGATGGCCGCCGTGACGCCCGCAAGGAACATGGTATTGGCAAAGCGCGGCGCGATCTGCTGCGCCACGGTGGTGCTGTTGCCGCTGCCTTCGCCCACGAAACTGGCAAAGTTCGCCTGTGCGAAGGAATTTCCAAGATCGCCGGTCAGCACACCGCCAAGCCAGTCAAAATAGCGAAGCACCGGGTTCTGATCCAGCCCCAGATCGCGGCGGATCGAGGCGACGGCTTCGGGGGTGGCGCCCTGCCCGAGGATGGCCTCGGCAAAGTCGCCGGGCAACATGTTCACCGCGGTGAAAATGACGATCGAGACGATGAACAGCGTCAGGACACCCAGCGCAAGACGCTGGAGTATGATTCGGAGAACCGGGTTCACGATACCTGTTGGTGTATGGTTTTTGTTGACTGACAAGTTAACAAAAACCGCTTCCAAGTAAACCTTTTGTTTCGAAGCCTTGAAAATTAGCCTGTCGAAAGATCATCCATGACGCGGACAAGCTCTGCGCTGATGCCCGGTTCGCTGAGCGCGTGCCCGGCGTTGCGGATCATCCGAAGCTCTCCGGCGGGCCATGCGCGCGACAGCTCCCACGCGCGGCGCGGCGGGCAGATCATGTCGTAGCGGCCCTGCACGATCACGCCGGGAATATCCGCGATCCGGTGGGCGTTTTTCAGGATCCAGCCGTCCTGTTCGAGAAAGCCGCGATTGGTGAAATAATGGTTCTCCAGCCGCGAGAAGGCGCGGGCGTAGTCGCCGGGCGCCTCGCCGCCCTGCCCGTTCGAATAGACCGAGGCCAGGGCGTTTTCCCACGACGACCACGCGCGGGCGTATTTCGTTTCAAGCCGCATGTCGCCGGAAAACAGCCGCCTGTGATAGGCGGCGATCAGGTCGTCACGCTCATCCTCGGGGATCAGCTCCACGAAGCGCGCCCATGTCTCGGGCCAGAACTGCCCGGCGCCGCCGCCGTAGAACCAGTCAAGCTCTGCCTCGGTCATCAGGAAGACGCCGCGCAGCACCAGCGCCCTTGCGCGTTCGGGGTGGGTGATCGCGTAGATCAGCGACAGCGTCGCGCCCCAGCTGCCGCCGAAGACGATGAAACGGTCGATGCCCAGCGTCTCGCGGATGGTCTCGATGTCGCTGACCAGATCCCAGGTCGTGTTGTCCCTGACCGAGGCGAAGGGCCGCGAGCGCCCGCAACCGCGCTGGTCGAACAGCACCACGCGGTAGACCTCCGGGTCGAAGTAGCGCCGCATCGCCGGGCTGCACCCGCCGCCCGGGCCGCCGTGCAGGACGATGACCGGAACCCCGTCGGGATTGCCGCATTCCTCGACATAAAGACTGTGCCCGCCCGAGACCTCCAGCCTATGCTGGGCGAAGGGGTCGATCGGCGGGTAAAGGTACTGCACTGCGCGCTTTTGGCCCGGGATTTTATCCATGTCTCACCTATATTGGCATCGAAGACCAAAAGACCATGGGGAATGTCATGACCGTCACGGTGGACGCCGGTGAAATTGCCAAGTTCGAGGCCATGGCCGCCGAGTGGTGGGACCCCAATGGCAAGTTCAAGCCGCTGCACATGATGAACCCGGTGCGGCTGGATTACATCTGCACCCAGATCGCCGGAGAATTCGACCGCAGCCTTGGCACCGACCGCCCCTTTGCCGGGCTGCGGGTGCTGGATATCGGTTGCGGCGGCGGCCTTCTGTCGGAACCCATGGCGCGGCTGGGCGCCGAGGTGGTGGGCGTCGACGCGGCGGAACGCAACATCCCCGTGGCCGAGGCGCATGCCCGCCAGTCGGGTCTGGCCATCGACTACCGCCATACCACCGCCGAGGCCATGGCCGCGGCGGGCGAGCGTTTCGACGTGGTGATGAACATGGAGGTGGTCGAGCATGTGGCCGACCCGCTGGCCTATCTGACCGCCTGCCGGCAGCTGCTGAAACCGGGCGGTCTGCACCTGTGTTCGACGATCAACCGCAATCCGAAGAGCTTTGCCGTGGCCATCCTTGGCGCCGAATATGTCATGCGCTGGCTGCCCAAGGGCACGCATGAATGGTCGAAGTTCATCACCCCGGACGAGCTTTACGACCTGATGGAACGCGCGGGCCTGAAGCCGGTGGACCGCAAGGGCTATGTCTTCAACCCGGTGTCGTGGAAATGGTCGATCTCGGACCGCGACCTGTCGGTGAACTACGTCACGGCGGCGCTGGCGCCTCATGGGCCAAGTGGCGCCTGAATGACCCACCTTTGCTGAATTGTTTCGCCCGACGGCAACGTCGGGCCGCGCCGGGCCGCCCCCACGGGGCGGCGCGATGCGCCACCCCTCGGACCGACGCTAGCAATCGACGGTAGGACGAACCTAGGCCTCCAGCCGCAGCCGCAGCTCGCGCAGGACCGGCAGGGCGGCCTTGACCTTGGCCTCTCCCAGATCGCCCAGCATCTCGTCGATCAGCGGGGTGATCGCCGCCAGCGCGGCATCGCGCGCCGCCCGCCCGGCGGGCGAGATCGAGACTAGCTTGCGCCGCGCATCGTCCCAGTCGGGGCGGATGTGGACGTATCCGGCAATCTCCAGCTTCGACAGGGTGTTGGTCATGGCGCCGCGCGTGACGTGGAAGGATTTCGCCAGTTGCGCCGGGGTCTTCTCGCCGCCGCGCGCAAGCTGGTTCAGCACCGAGAAATGCGAGATTTCCATCCGGTTCGGCAGCACCCGGGTCAGGCGCGACCGCAACAGCTGATCCGCCGTCAGAAGCTCTGAGAAAAGCGAGATCGCCAGCCCGCTCGTGTCGCTCATGCCAGCCCCCTGACGACCCTGTCATGGGTCAGAGAGGGCAGGCGGCGCCGGGCCTCTGTCACCGCTCCGGGGTCGAGATCGAGGCAGAACACCCCCGGTTCGGTCCCCGCATCCAGCAGGACGCGGCCCCATGGGTCGATCGCCATGCTGTGCCCGTAGGTGCGGCGCGTCCTGCCCGCCTGCGCGGCATGGCTGCCGGTCTGGGCCGGGGCCAGCACGTAGCAGCCGGTTTCGATGGCGCGCGCCTGCAACAAGGGCTGCCAGTGGTCCGGCCCGGTGCCGGGCGAAAAGGCCGAGGGCACGGTCAGCACGACCGCCCCGGCCTGCGCCAGCGCGCGGTACAGGTAGGCAAAGCGCAGGTCGTAGCAGACCGTCAGGCCCACGGCGCCAAAGGGTGTCTGCGCCAGAACCGCGCGGTCGCCGGGCGCGAACCCCGCCGATTCGCGGTAAGTTTCCGTCTCGCAGACCTGCACGTCGAACATGTGCATCTTGTCGTAGCGCGCGACGATGCCGCCATCGGGCGCGATCAGCAGCGAGCGGTTGGCAAAGCGCGGCTCGGGCGGGTCGGACTTCACCGCGACAGAGCCCAGCAGCAGCCAGATCCCCAGCGCCGCCGCCTCTTCCCGGCAGCCCGCGATGAAGGCATCCTCGGCCTCGGGGCGCAGCACGGCGGTCTGCCGCGCGCGGTCCATGGAGACGCAGTTGCTCACCTCGGGGGTCAGCACGAAACCGGCCCCCTGCCCCGCCGCCTCGCGCAGCATGGCGCGCACCGTCACAAGGTTGGCGGCGGGATCGTCCGAAGACGTCAGCTGCAACAGCGCCGCGCGCATCAGCCCGCGAGCATCGGGTCAAGCTTGCCGGCGCGCTCAAGCTCGTAAAGCTCGTCGCAGCCGCCGACATGGGTGCCGCCGATGAAGATCTGCGGCACCGTGTGCCGGCCATGCGCGCGGTCCATCATCTCGGGCTTGCGGGCCGGGTGGCGCAGCACGTCGACCTCGGTGAAGGTGACGCCCTTCTTGGTCAACAGCCGCTTCGCCGCGTGGCAGAAGCCGCACAGCGGCGAGGTATAGATTTCGACGTCCTGCATCGGGTTCTCCGGGATCGTGGTGGTCCCGACAGACTTAAGGCTCTTTTGCAACACGCGCCAGAACGCAGGTGAAAACTTCTTTTGCGCCCGCAGCATGGCAGGCCTCTGTCGCGGCGGCCAGCGTGGCGCCAGAGGTCATGACGTCGTCGATGACCATCACCGGGCGGTCGGCCAGCAGGGCGCGGCGGGCGGGCCGGACCCCGATCACCCCCTCCAGCACCGCAAAGCGTTCGTCGCGGCTGCGCCCGTCAAGGCTTGGCGTGGGCTGCCTGCGCTCCAGCGCGTCGGGGCAGAAGACAATGCCCATTTCCTCGGCCATGGCCCCGGCCAGCAGCGCCGACTGGTTGTAGCGCCGCGCGATATGGCGGTGATGGTGCAGCGGGACCGGCAAAAGCAGCAGGTCGCCGCGGTGCAGGTCGCGCGCCGCCCGTGCCATCCAGCGCGCGGCGGGGCGCGCGATGTCGTGGCGGTCGCCGTGCTTCAGCGCCAGCACCAGCCGCCGCCCGATGCCCCGGTACAGCAGCGCCGCCCGCCCCTGCGCCCAGGGCCTGCCGATGCGCAGGCAGTCGTCGCAATGCTCCGCCCGGTCCGACAGCCCCGGCAGCGGCACCCCGCAGAGGTCGCAGGCCAGCCCTGCCACGAAGGGCGTGTCCCGCCAGCAGGCGCCGCACAGCCCGAAGTCGCTGTCCACCAGCCCGCCGCAGGACAGGCAGCGCGGCGGGTAGACCATCTGCACCAACGTTTGCATGCCCGCGCGGATCGCCCTATCTGCCCGCATATGTCCACGACTCCCCGACTGACAGACCATCCCGCCCTGACCCGGCACCGCGCCCGGGCGGCCAGGGCCCCGGCCCTGTTCCTGCACGACTCGGCCTGCGACGAGGCTCAGGATCGGCTGGCCATGGTTAACAGGGCCTTTACGGATGTGGTCATCGTGACACCCTGGCCGCAGGTCTGGGCGCCGCACTTCCCTGCGGCGCGCATCGTGCCGGACGCCGAGACGCTGGACCTGGCCGAAGGCTCTGCCGATCTGGTGATCCACGCGCTGGCGCTGCATTGGGCCGACGATCCGGTGGGCCAGATGATCCAGTGCCGCCGCGCGCTGCGGCCCGACGGGCTGTTCCTTGGCCTGACCTTCGCGGGCCGCACGCTGCACGAATTGCGCGCCGCGCTGTCGCAGGCAGAGACCGAGGTCTGCGGCGGATTGTCCCCCCGGGTCGCGCCGATGGCCGAAATCCGCGACCTTGGCGCCCTGATGCAGCGCGCCGGGCTGGCCCTGCCGGTGGCCGATGCCGCCACCCTGACCGCCAGTTACGAAAGCGCCCTGCACCTGATGCGCGACCTGCGCGCGATGGGCGAAGGCAACGCGCTGGCCGCCCGCCACCGCCGAATCCCGCCCCGGGCCCTGTTTCCAAGGGCCGCGGCGCTTTATGCGCAGGCCTTCGCCCTGCCGGACGGGCGCGTGCCCGCAACCTTCGAGATCATCACCCTGACCGGCTGGGCCCCGGACGCCAGCCAGCCGCAACCGCTGCGCCCGGGCTCTGCCTCGGCCCGCTTGGCGGACGCCCTGGGCACGCCCGAGCAGCCGTTGAAAGATTGACCTATCGGCTGCGTGCGATACTTCTGCCCGCGACATCAGACAGACAGGAGCCACGCCCTTGCCGGACGCCATCACCCCCTCTGCCGCCCGTCCCGCCCATGCGCCGTCCGACCACCCGAAGGTGACCTCGGGCAAGGTCGGCGTGCTTCTGGCCAACCTCGGCACCCCGGACGGGCACGACTACTGGTCGATGCGGCGCTACCTGAACGAGTTCCTCTCGGACCGCCGGGTGATCGACTATCCGCGCTGGAAGTGGCAGCCGCTGCTACAGCTGATCATCCTGTCGAAACGGCCCTTTACCTCGGGCGCGGCCTATCGCTCGATCTGGAACGAGGACAAGGGTGAAAGCCCGCTGATGACCATCACCCGCGACCAGACCGCGGCCATCGCGGCGAAGATGCAGGGGCAATACGGCGACCGCGTCATGGTCGATTTCTGCATGCGCTACGGCAACCCCTCGACCACCTCGAAGGTGCGCGAGATGGTCGAGGCGGGCTGCCACAAGATCCTGTTCTTCCCGCTTTATCCGCATTACGCGGGCGCCACCTCTGCCACCGCGAACGACCAGTTCTTTCGCGCGCTGATGGCCGAGACATGGCAGCCCACGGCCCGCGTCGTCGATCCCTACTTCGAGCACCCGCAGTATATCGAGGCGCTGGCCCAGTCGGTCGAGCGCGGCTATGCGGCGGCCGAGCAGGAACCCGACATCCTCGTGGTCAGCTACCACGGCATGCCGAAACGCTACCTGATGCAGGGCGACCCCTACCATTGCCAGTGCCAGAAGACGACGCGCCTGCTGCGCGAGCGGCTGGGCTGGGACGAAAGCCGGATCACCACGACCTTCCAGTCGGTCTTTGGCCCCGAGGAATGGCTGAAGCCCTACACGGTCGAGCATGTGGCCGAGCTGGCGAAGCAGGGAAAGAAGAAGATCGCCGTGATCGCGCCGGCCTTTTCGGCGGATTGCATCGAGACGCTGGAAGAGATCAACGAAGAGATCCGCGAAAGCTTTGAACACGCAGGCGGTGAGTCGTTCACCTATATTCCCTGCCTGAACGACGACCCGGCGCATGTCGATGCGCTCTGCGCGGTGATCGACGAGAACCTTGGCGGCTGGGTCTGACCCGGTCGCGCGGCCTGCGGACAGCGGGCCGCCAAGGGGCCGCCGGGCCGGGGGCCGACAAAAGAAAAAGGCGGGGTCGTCACCCCGCCTTTTCCATTTCAGAACCGTCTGAACCGATCAGTCGGCAGCAGCAGCAGCCACGATCGCGATCAGCAGCAGCGGGATCAGAAGCCCGGCCGAAGAAGACGACTGCTGGGTTTCTTCCACAACGACAACGGGTTCCATGACCACGTCGTCTTTTGCGTAGGAGCCGGCCATTGCGGTCGAAGCGGCACCGGTCAGCACGGCGGCGAGAGCGAGTTTCTTCATTATATCCTCCAGATATTCGCCTGGCGCGGGACACAATTGCCCACACGACAGGCACCCAAGACTTACCTCGTATCTCTCTCTAAGCAGCATTTCCGGGGCTTTGCAATTGGTGAATCAGCCCCGGAAATTCATGTCCGCCATGCTGTCGTCAAATCAGCAACACCTGCGTGCCGACCCGCGCCATGTCGTAAAGCTGCTCGATATGCTCATTATAGAGGCCGATGCAGCCATTCGACGACCGGCGTCCGATCTTGCGCGTGTCATGCGTGCCGTGGATGCGATAGTAGGTCCAGCTCAGGTGCAGGGCGCGGGTGCCCAGCGGGTTGTCCGGGCCCGGGGCGACGTAATCCGGCCAGTCGGGGTTGCGCTTTTTCATCGAGGGCGTCGGGCGCCAGTCCGGCGAGGGATCCTTCAGCGTGACCGAGGTGCGGCCCCGGCGCGTCAGATCCTCGGTCAGCGGCACCGAGGACGGATACAGGTAATACTGCCCGCTTTCCTGCCAGAAGTGCAGCGCCCGAGAGCTGATATCGACAAGGATCGCGCCCTTGTTCAGGTTGTTGAAATAGGGCCGCCAGTCCAGCGTGCGGAAGCTGGAGATATTGCGGCGCACGGCATCGGTGACATTGCGTTCAATCTCTGTGGTGCCGGTATTGATGTCCTGGGCCAGCGCCGGTGCGCCGATCATCGCAGCGGTGCCGGCCAGAAACGCGCGGCGACCCAAAGCCTTCTGAGCCTCGTCCTTCATGGCGGTGTCCTCTCGGGGATTCATACTTGACCCCGGGATAATATGGCCTGAATGCCTCAGTCGCAATTCAAAGGCGCTTGATCGGGCAAGCTCACGCCGATGTGGGTTTGAATGGCAACGCTGCTTGGGTAAGGCGGAAGTTGACCCCGGAAAATAGCCGAAAGTTGATCATGAAACGCCGCGCCTTCATCGCCCTAGCCTCTGCCTATGCCCTTGCCGCCTGTACGACGACGCCTTCCGGCCCGCCCCAGCTGGGCCCCGATGGCAAGCCCCTGCCCAAGGTCTACCGTATCGGGTCCGGCGACACCGGGCGCATCCAGTACCGGATGCTGGACGCGGTGAACGCCCTGCGGCAAAGCGCGGGCGCCCCGGCGCTGACCCTGAACTCTTCGCTGAATGCCGCTGCCGCGACCCACGCCCGCGACATGGCGATGCAGAACCGGCCCTGGCACTTCGGCTCTGACGGGTCGTCGCCGATCGACCGCATCAACCGCGCCGGGTACAACGGCCGCCTCGTGGGCGAGAACATCTCGGAGACCTACGAGACGGAACTGGAAACCCTCGCCGCCTGGATGGAAGAGCCGCACACCCGCGACGTGATCCTCGACAAGACGGCGCAAGAGCTGGGCTTTTCCTGGCACCAGGAGAACAACGGCAAGATCTGGTGGACGATGATCATCGCCGCGCCCGGCGCCGGTGTGACCCCGCAGGCCGCCGCCGTCGCCGCGAACTTCGGCTGATCGCCAGCACCGCAGGCCATCACCGCACATGGAAAAGCCGCCCCAGGGGGCGGCTTTTTTCGTCTGCGACCTGGGGCGCAAGGCAAGGCGCCCTGCCGGGCCCCATGGCGCTAGGGATTGATGCGGATCGGCGTGCCGTCCTTCACCATGGCGTAGACGTCGCGCATCTGCTTGTCGGTGATGGCGATGCAGCCCGCCGTCCAGTCGCGCGGCGCGCCACGCGGGTAGGTCGGCCCCTGCCCGTGAATGAAGATGTCGCCGCCGGGCTGCTTGTTCAGCGCCTTGGCCAGCGCCGCATCCTCTTCGTTCGGGTAGTTGATCCCGATGGACAGGTAGAACTTGCTGTCCGGGTTGCGGCGGTCGATCGTGTAGTCGCCTTCGGGCGTGCGCCCGTCGCCCTCGAAGGCCTTGTGACCGGCGGGCGCGAAGCCCAGGCCTACGTCGTAGGCCTTCAGGACCTTGTTGTGATGCAGGAGGTACATCTTGCGGTCGCTCTTGTTGACGACGACCTGCGTGACCTCCGGCCCGTGATAGGATTTGAATTTACTGCTACAGGCCGAGACGCCAAGCATCACCGCCAATATCAAGAAAACCTTGATGAACCGCATGTCCACTGCCCCATGGATTGTTTTCTTGCATCCTACACTATTCGCGCGGCTTGGTTAACATCACATTATCGCCAGACTGTGCCGCAAGGCGCTCTTCGATGGCCACCAGGCGCGCCAGCACCTCGTCGCGATAGCTGCCGGTCGCGGCGTTGGTTTCCTCGGCATGGGCGTCCTGCATCGAGTTCACGATCAGGCCCACCAGCAGGTTCACCACCGCGAAGGTCGTGATCATGATGAAGGGCACGAAGAAGGCCCAGGCATAGGGGTAGACCTCCATCACCGGGCGGACGATTCCCATGGACCAGGATTCCAGCGTCATGATCTGGAACAGCGAATAGGCCGACAGGGGCAGGTTGCCGAACCAGTCGGGGAAGGCGTCCCCGAAAAGCTTGGTCGAGATCACCGAGCCGATGTAGAAGATGATCGCCATCAGCAGGAAGACCGAGGCCATGCCGGGCAGGGCGGTGATGAAGCCTTCGACCACGCGGCGCAGGCGCGGCGCGACCGAAATCACCCGCAGCACCCGCAGGATGCGCAGCGCCCGCAGCACCGACAGCCCCTGGGTCGAGGGGACCAGCGCGATGCCCACCACGACAAAGTCGAAGACGTTCCAGCCGTTGCGGAAGAAGGCCGGGCCGCGGGCCACCAGCTTCAGCCCGATTTCGACAAGGAAGATGCCAAGGCAGACCAGATCCAGCGTGCGGATCAGCCCGCCTGCTGTCGCCATCAGGTGGTCCGAAGTCTCCATCCCCAGCAGGACGGCGTTCACGACGATCACGCCGATGATGAAGTTCTGAACGGCGGGTCGATCGACGAAGGCGCCGATCCGTTGGCGAAGGGTCATGGTCAGTCCTGAAGCGAAAGGGCGGAAACGACTTCCACATGGGTAGACCAGCGGAACTGGTCAACCGGCATCACCCAGTCAAGGCGATAGCCCGCCGCGACAAGGGTTGCGCAGTCCCGGGCGAAGGTCACGGGGTTGCACGAGACATGGGCGATCTTCGGCACCCGGGCGCTGGCGATCTCGGCGATCTGCGCCTCGGCCCCGGCGCGGGGCGGGTCGATCACCACCCCGTCGAAGCGTTTCAGCTCGTCCGGCAGCAGCGGGTTGCGGAACAGGTCGCGGGCCTCGTGGGTGACATGGCGCAGACCCTGCGCCTGCCGCCAGCCCTGATCCAGCGCCCGGACCATCGCCGCCTCACCCTCGACCGCGTGCACCCGGGCGCGCTTTGCCAGTGGCAGGGCAAAGGTGCCGCAGCCCGCGAAGAGGTCGACAAGATGTGTACAACCCTCGAGCGCCGCGTTCACCCCGGCGCGCAAGGTCTGTTCCCCGGCCTCGGTGGCCTGCAAGAAGGCGCCCGGGGGCGGGACCACGTCGATGCCGTCGAAGCTCTGGAAGGCGGGTTTGAAGGCCAGCGTCTCGTCGTCCCAGGTCAGGCGGGACAGCCCGTGGTCCTGCGCCAATGCCGCCAGATCGGCGCGCAGGGCCGTGTCCAGCGGCTTGCCGCCGCTCACGGCCACGTCCAGCCCCGAGGCGCAGTCCGTCACCAGCACCGACAGCTCGCCCTTGCGCGAGGCGCCCAGCACCGCCAGCGCCTCGACCAGGGGCAGGGCGGCGGCAAGGGCAGGGGTCACGAGGATGCAATCGGGCACCGCGACCACCACGTCCGACGCCTTGCGGTGAAACCCCGCCAGCGCGCCCTTCTTGGTGCGCCGCGCGGAAAAGGCGGCGCGGCGGCGCGACTGGCGCGGCGAGGTCGCGATGGGGCGAAGCTCTGTCTCCAGCCCCTGCGCGCTCAGGGCACGGCGGATCACGTCCACCTTCCACCCGGCGACGAAATCGTCCGAGGCGTGCTGCAACTGGCAGCCGCCGCAGGCCTTGGCATGGCGGCAGGGCGCCGCGACCCGGTCGGTCGAGGGCGTGACGATGCGCGGTGCCGCGATCACGCCGCTTTGCACCGCACCCTCGACCACTTCGCCGGGCAGGGCGTCCGGCACATAGACCGGCCCCGCCGCGATCCCGTCGCCGCGGTGGCCCAGACGTTCAATGGTGACACGGGTTGCGTGGGTGCTGCCTTGTTCCATGCGGCCCTATTGCCCCGCAAAACCGCCGCTGTCGAGATCCCGCAGAAAGCGCCGCACGGCGCGGGGGCCGGTCAGCAGGTGGGTCCGCCTGGGCGCGGCCCGGGCGATCAGGGCGCGGTTTCGCAGGCGGTTGCTGTGCCGCGTGTCCCAGATCCAGCGCAGGAACGCGGCATCGAAGCGTTCCGGGCAATCCGGCGGCAGGTCGGGCCGGGTCTGCCCGCCCGCATATTCGATCCGCCGCTTGACCACCCGCCAAAGCCGCAACCAGGTCGGGAACTCCAGGACGATCACTGTATCGGCGCGCGCCAGCCGGGTGTCCCAGGTGGCGGACAGCCCACCCTCGATGATCCAGGCGTCGCGCTCTTCCTCGGCGCGCATCAGGGCGATCTTGCTGGCCCTGTCCCGCTCCACCCAGCCCGGCTGCCAGTGTATACAATCGATATGCACGACCGGCAGACCGGTCCGCTGCCCCAGCGCCCGGGCCAGCGTGGACTTGCCCGCGCCGGGCTGGCCCACGATCATCACCCGTTTCATTCCGCCGCGTCCTGCACCCCAAGGAACCCGCCCGACTGTCGCGACCAGTAGCGGGCATAGACGCCGCGCTTGGCCAGAAGGGCGTCGTGGGTGCCCTGTTCGACGATGCGGCCCTGTTCCATCACGATGATCCGGTCCATCCGGGCGATTGTGGACAACCTGTGTGCAATGGCGATGACGGTCT
The DNA here is from genome assembly GCF_048381735.1 of Ponticoccus sp. (in: a-proteobacteria). Classification (NCBI taxonomy): domain Bacteria; kingdom Pseudomonadati; phylum Pseudomonadota; class Alphaproteobacteria; order Rhodobacterales; family Roseobacteraceae; genus Ponticoccus; species Ponticoccus sp. (in: a-proteobacteria). The sequence continues at coordinate 360,170 of NZ_JBLXGL010000002.1, read as the reverse complement.
TGCCCTGCATCACCCGGTCCAGCGCCTCCTGGATCTCTGCCTCGACCTCGGAGTCCAGCGCGCTTGTCGCCTCGTCCAGCACCAGCACCGGCGCGTCCTTCAGGATCGCCCGGGCCAGCGCGATGCGCTGCCGCTGCCCGCCGGACAGCTTGACGCCGCGCTCGCCCAGCCGCGCCTCGTAGCCCTCGCGCCCGCGATGATCGCGCAGGGCGAGGATGAAGTCATGGGCAGAGGCACGCCGGGCGGCCTCGAAAACCTCTTCGTCGCTGGCATCGGGGCGCCCGTAGCGGATGTTCTCCAGCGCCGAACGGTTGAACATCGAGGTTTCCTGCCGCACCACCGAGACCGCCCGCCGCAGCGCCGCCTGAGTCAGGTCGCGAATGTCGTCACCGCCCAGCAGGATGCGGCCCTCTTCGACGTCGTAAAGCCGCAGCAGAAGGCCGATCACCGTGGATTTCCCCGCGCCCGAGGCGCCAACGAGCGCGATCTTCTCGCCCTGCTGCACGGTCAGGTCGAAATCGTTCAGCGCCGCCTGCTTGCCCCCGTAGCGGAAGGTCAGGTGATCGAAATGCAGCGGGCCGGGGCGGGCCTCGTCCCGCGCACCGGGGCGGTCGGTGATCGCATGCGGCGGGGTCAGCGTGCCGATGCCGTCGGCCACCACACCGATATTGGTAAAGATCGACATGGCCGCGCGGCCCAGCCGGTTGGTCAGCATCGCCAGCCGCGTCGTCAACATCGCCGTCATGGCAATATCGCCCGAAGAGGCCGAGCCGATGGAAAAGAGGTAGAGCGAGGACAGGATCGCCATCAGCGGCAGCAGCCCGCCCAGCGTCATCAGCCCCAGCCGGAACAGCGCCGAGACCACGCCGAAGTCGCGCGCCTTGCCGCGCCAGCGCACCAGCGTGGCGCGCGTCGCCTCGTCCTCGCGCAGGTCATGCGCGAACAGCTTGACCGTCGCGATATTGGACAGCGTGTCGACGATCTGCCCGGTGACCAGCGTATTGGCATCGGCGCGCTCGCGCGCCAGCCGCCGCATCCTGGGGATCATCAGCCGCAGGAACAGCGCGTAGACCACGAACCAGCCGGTGAAGATCAGCAGCAGCCGCGGGTCGATCCCCGCCAGCAGCACGAAGGTGCCGAGGAACATGGCGACGGCATAGACCAGCACGTCGGTCATCTCGTTCACGAGGTCGTTCAGCCCGCGCGCGACCTGCGTCGCCTTCTGGCTGATGCGCCCGGCGAAGTCGTTGTCGAAATAGGACAGCGAATGCCCCAGCGTGTAGCGGTTCACCCGGCTGAGCACCAAGGGGTAGAGGTTCGGCCCAAGGCTGACCGAGGACACCGCCGCATCGGCCAGCACGATCAGCGGGCGGATCAGCAGGAAGAACATCAGGCCGAAGCCGATCAGCAGCGTGTAGGGCCCCCAGTAGGCGCCGGGGCCCTCGGCGGCGGCGGCATCCACCACCCAGCCGGTGAACCGGGCCGAGACCAGTTCCGCCACGCCGGTTAGCAGCGTCACGAAACAGGCGGTCCAGATCGCGGGCCAGGCGCCCTGCAGCGCCCAGCGTGAAAAGGGCCAGACATCGCGGGGCGGGGTGCCCTCTGCCGGGGCGAAGGCATCGACGAAGGACAGCAGGCGGTGGATCATTCCGCCGCCTCGGGCAGGCCGTCGCTGCCAAGGAAACCGCCGGACTGCCGTTCCCAGTAGCGCGCGTAAAGCCCGCCGTTTTCCAGAAGCGTGTCGTGGGTGCCTTCCTCGACGATGCGGCCCCCGTCCAGAACGATGATCCGGTCCATGCTGGAGATTGTGGACAACCTGTGTGCAATGGCCAGAACCGTCTTGCCCTGCATCACCCGGCCCAGGGCCTCCTGGATCGCGGCCTCGACCTCGGAATCCAGCGCGCTTGTCGCCTCGTCCAGGACGAGGATCGGCGCGTCCTTGAGGATCGCGCGGGCCAGCGCAATCCGCTGCCGCTGGCCGCCAGACAGTTTCACGCCGCGTTCGCCCAGATGCGCCGCATAGCCCTGACGGCCCCGGTGATCGCGCAGCGCGCCGATGAACTCATGCGCCTCCGCGGCGCGGGCGGCGGCGATGACCTCGGCGTCAGAGGCCTCGGGGCGGCCATAGCGGATATTGTCCATGGCCGAGCGGTTGAACATGGCGGTTTCCTGCGTGACCATGCCGATCTTGCGGCGCAGGCTTTCCTGCGTGACACCAGAGACATCCTGCCCGTCGATCCGCACCACGCCGCCCTCGCTGTCGTATAGCCGCAGCAGAAGCGCCAGCAGCGTCGACTTGCCCGCCCCCGAAGCGCCGACAATCGCCAGCTTTTCGCCCGGGGCAATGGTCAGGTCGATGCCCTCGACCCCGCCGCTTTCGCCGCCATAGGTGAAGGTCACATCGTCAAAGCGGATTTCTGCCGCCGGAACCACCAGCTCTGCCGCGTCACTTGCATCGGTCAGCGTGTGAGGCACCGACAGCGTGTTCATGCCGTCCTCGACCTCTCCGAGGTGGGAATAGATCACCATCAGGGTGAAGCTGATCCAGCCAGTCATCTGCGCCAGCCGGATCGTCACGGCGCCGACCGCGGCGATGTCACCGGGGCTGACGCCACCGGCGCGTAGCGCGATGGCCGCGCCGACCATGAGGATCGGCAGCAGCCCGGCGATGAAGATCAGCCCAAGGCGGAAGGCGGTCTGCGCCTCGCCGTAATGCAGCGTCTTGTCGCGCAGGTCCGACATCGCCCCCAGCGCCATCCGGTCCTCTTGCGCGCCGCCCGCGAACAGCTTGACCGTCTTGATATTGCTGATCGTATCGACGACCTGCCCGGTGACCATGGCCTGCGCCTCGGCGCGTTTGGCAGAGCGCGCGCGGACCGTCGGCAGCATCAGCTTCAGGAACCCGGCATAGGCCACCAGCCACAACGCCAGGACCCCCAGCAGCCAGCCGCTGATACCGCCCAGCAGGACGGCGGTGGCCATGACGGTCGCCAGCCCGAAGGTCACGGCGTTCACCGTCTCGACCACGATCTCTGTCAGGGACCGCGCGGCCTGCATCTTTTTCTGCGCCACGCGACCGGCAAAGTCGTTGTCGAAGAAGCTGACCGGCTGGTCGATGGTCCAGCGATACAGCCGCGCCAGCACCAGCTTCAGGATGTTCGGCCCGATCATGACCGCCTGCGTCAGGGCCAGCCCGCCGAACAGCAGCGGGCGCGCCACCAGCAGCAGCCCGACGGCGGCGGCAATCAGCCAGCCCACGGGGACCACCGCATCGGCGGGCGCCGCGACCGCATCGACGACCAGGCCCAAGAGCCACATCGAGGCGACCTCGGTGATGCCCGCAAGCACGGAAATCGCCACGCCCAGCCAGATCACGGTCCAGCCTCCCTTGAGCGCCCAGAAGACGAAGGGGCGCAGCCTGCGTGGCGGCGGCCCCTCGGCGGGGGCCTCGGCGTCGATCATGTCGCCCGCACGGCGGACAAACCTTTGAAACCACTGCTGCATCACTCTGCCGCCTCTGAATCCGCGTCGATGAACCCGCCGGACTGGCGCGCCCAGAACCCGGCATATAGCCCGCCCCGCGCCAAAAGCGCGTCGTGGGTGCCCTCTTCGACGATCCGGCCCGCGTCCATCACCAGGATGCGGTCCATCTGCGCGATTGTAGACAACCTGTGTGCAATCGCGATGACGGTCTTGCCCTCCATCATGCCGTACAGCGTGTCCTGGATCACCGCCTCGACCTCGGAGTCCAGCGCGCTGGTCGCCTCGTCCAGCAGGAGGATCGGCGCGTCCTTCAGGATCACCCGCGCCAGCGTCACCCGCTGCCGCTGGCCGCCGGACAGCTTGACGCCGCGCTCGCCCACATGGGCGTCGTAGCCGGGCCGCCCCTTGGGATCGGTCAGGTCGAGGATGAAGTCATGTGCCTGTGCCTGCCGGGCAGCGCGGATCATGTCGTCTTCCGAGGCATCGGGACGCCCGTAGAGGATATTGTCCCGGACCGAGCGGTGCAGAAGGCTGCTGTCCTGCTGCACCATGCCGATGGCCAGCCGCAGGCTGTCCTGCGTGACCTCGGAAATGTCCTGCCCGTCGATGCGGATCGCGCCCTTCTCGGCGTCGTAGAAGCGCAAGAGCAGCTTTACCAGCGTCGACTTGCCCGCGCCGGAGCGGCCGATCAGCCCGACCTTCTCGCCCGGTTCGATCACGATGTCGATGTTGTCCAGACCGCCGGCCTCGCGCCCGTAGTGGTGGCTCAGCCCCTTGATCTCGATCCGCCCGTCGGTCAGCCGCAGCGGCTGCGCGTCACCGGAGTCGGTCAGCGCAATCGGCTGGGCAATCGTTTCCATCCCCTCGGCCACGACGCCAAGCTGGCGGAAGAACGAGGTCAGCGCCCACATGATCCAGCCGGTCATGGCGTTCAGCCGCAGGGTCAGCGCGGTGGCCGCCGCCACGGCCCCGGTCGAGGCCGCGCCCTGCATCCACAGCGCCAGCGCCCAGCCGACGACGCCGACGATCAGCAAGCCGTTCAGCACCATCAGGGTGACGTCCATGATGGTGTAGATCCGCATCTCGTCCTGGAAAGTCTTGCGCGAGGTCTCGATGGCCTCTTTCGCGTAGTCCAGTTCCGACCCGGTGTGGGCGAACATCTTGACCGAGTGGATGTTGGTGTAGCTGTCCACCACGCGCCCCGTCACAAGGCTGCGCGCGTCGCTGGCCGCTTTCGAGGCCGGGCCGACGCGCACGACGGTCCAGCGCATCAACGCGCCGTAGAGCACCAGCCACAGCGCCATGGGGATCATCAGGCGCGGGTCGGCATCGCCCAGAAGCACCATGGCGCCCACCACATAGGCGATGGAAAAGGTGATCGCGTCGAAGATCTGGAACACCGCTTCGCCCGCCGCGGGGGGCGTCTGCATGATGCGGTTGGCGATGCGGCCCGCAAAGTCGTTCTCGAACCAGCCGACCGACTGGCGCAGCACATGGCCATGCGCGCGCCAGCGGATCAGCGTGCCGAAGTTCGGCAGGATCGTGTTGTTCAGAAGCAGCACGTCCGCCGCCTGGATCAGCGGCCGCAGAACCAGGATGAAGGCGCCGATGCCGATCAGCGCCCAGCCGTGATCCTGCCAGACCTGTTGCGGGTCGCCCGACAGGATGTCGACCACCCAGCCCATGACCCAGATCAGCCAGATTTCCACCGCCGCGACGACGATGGACAGCAGGGTGGCCCAGACAAAGACCCCCCGAAAGGGCTGCGCATAGTCCAGCATGAAGGGCAACAGCCGGCGCGGCGGCGTGTCGGTCTGCCGGTACTTGGCATAGGGATCGACAAGATTTTCAAAGAAACGGAACATTCCGGAGGCTCCTCACAGAGCAAAAGCAAAAGCGAAACACGAGATGGGAAGCGGGGGCCATGGGCCACCCGTGCAAAACAAGGCGGCTCAGGCGAGGCTGGGCTGGATCCTGTCATGCACCATCAAGTGTCCTCCGGTCGGGTTCGGAAGTCCTCTTACCCGAAAAGGATGCGTTTGTCACGCTTCAGGGGGCGCTGTCAGCAAATCTTCACGGTCGAGCGCGAAACCCGAGGCAATCCATTGCGCTTCCAGCGCCCGCAGCCGATCGCCCAGCGCCTTGCCCGAAAGCGCGGGCATGAGATCCTGCGCCGTCACCGGAAAGCGCGCCTGCGCCGCTGCGGCAAGGTCGGGCAGGGCGGCGGGATCGACCGGCTGTTCCAGCATGGCGGCGCGCAGCGCGGCGGTGTCGCTGGCGGTCTCCGCACCATGGCGCCAGGCCACTTCGGGCAGGCCCGCCGTGCCTTCGGTCAGCTCTCGCAGCAACGTCAGGCGCTTCTGGTCCGGTTTCGACAGACGCAGCGCGGCGCCATCGGCAAAGCCCGTGGCGGCAAGGCGGCGCAGCGGGTCAGGGGCGAGGCCCAGCGCCTCTTCGGCCATCAGCAGCGGCCCAAGCGCGCGCGGGCTGGCGCCGGGCAGGATGCGCGGCAGGACGCCGGTCTGCGCCATCACCGCGACGGCCTGCACCGGATCGGGCGCCGCCAGCAGCTTCAGCAGTTCGGCGCCCACGCGCTCGGCGGACAGGCGGTCGAGACCGTCGAGGTTGTCGGCGATGGCGGCCAGCGCCTCGGCATCCATGCCCTGCGCCGGGTCGCCGTACCAGGCGTGAAAGCGGAAATAGCGCAGCGTGCGCAGGTAGTCCTCGCGGATGCGCTGCGCGGCGTCCTGAATGAAGCGCAGATGCCGCGCGCGGAGGTCGGGCAGCCCGCCAAGCGGATCGACCACCGTGCCGCGCCGGTCGGCATAAAGCGCGTTCATGGTGAAGTCGCGGCGCACCGCGTCCTCTGCCATCGTGTCGGCAAAGCGCACCACGGCGCGGCGCCCGTCGGTTTCCACGTCGGCGCGGTAGGTGGTGACCTCGAAGGGCTCGCCCCTGGCGACGACGGTGACGGTGCCGTGTTCGATGCCGGTAGGCACGGGCTTCAGCCCCGCCGCCCTGGCCAGCGCGATGACGGTTTCGGGTCGGGCGTCGGTGGAGATGTCCACATCGGCCACCGGCGCGCCCAGAAGCGCGTTGCGCACGCAGCCGCCGACCGCATGGGCCTGATAGCCAGCGTCTTCGAGCATGCCCATGACCGCCTGCGTGCCGGGTGCGGTCAGCCAGTCGCCGGTCACCTGCGTCATGTCATCCGCTCCGCCAGCCCCCGCAGCATCCGCGCCGTCGCGCCCCAGATGTAATAGGGACCAAAGGGCACCGTGTAATACAGCCGCCGCTGCCCGCGCCAGCGCCGCCACTGCACCGAAAAGCGCGCCGGGTCGGTGACATGGGCCAGCGGCACGCTGAAGACCTCGTCGACCTCGCCCGGTTCCGGCACCGGGGTGAAGGGCGCGCGGATCATCGCCAGCACCGGGGTCACGGTGAAGCCGGTGACCGTTTCATGTGGGGGCAGGGTGCCCAGCACCTCGACAGCCGCCGGGTCCAGCCCGACCTCTTCCTGTGCCTCGCGCAGGGCGGCGGCGGTCTCGTCGGCGTCGCCGGGATCGACCTTGCCGCCGGGAAAGGCGATCTGGCCCGGGTGGTGCTTCAGCCGCGACGAGCGCTTGGTCAGGATCAGGTCAAGGCCCTCGGCCCCCTCCTGAAAGGCGACAAGCACCCCCGCCGCCCGCAGCTTGCGGTCCGGCGGCAGCGCAACGTCGCGGTTCAGGTCGAAGTCGGACGAGGCGCCCGCCGCGCGGGTCAGCGCGCGGCGCAGCGCCCGTTCCTGATCATGCCTTGTCATCGCTTTCGAACCCCACCGATGCCGGGTCCAGTTCGTAATGCGCGCCGCAGAACTGGCAGTCGGCGGTCACGAGACCCTCGTCGGTGGTCATCTTCTCGATGTCCCGGGCCGAGTAGATCGACAGCGACTGCCGCACGCGATCTTCGGAACAGGTGCAGCCGAAGCGGATCGTCTGGCTGTCGTAGACCCGCGGCTGTTCCTCGTGAAACAGCCGCACCAGCAGGTCGGTCGGCGGCACGCTGGGGCCGATCAGCTCCAGCTCTTCCAATGTCGCGACATGCGCGTTGACCCGGTTCCAGTTCTCTTTCTCGTCGCCCTCGACCAGGTCCTCGGCCGCCAGCAGGCCCGCGTCGCCGGTCGCCTCGCCCGAGGCGAAGGGCGAGGCCTTGGGCATGTGCTGCAGCATGATGCCACCGGCGCGCCAGTGCTCTGGCACGCCCGGCTCTGTCGAGCGGCCATAGGCCAGCGCGAAGGTGGTGGGCAGCTGCTCGGACTGGGCGAAATAGGCGGCGGCGCAGTCGGACAGAGACGTACCCGCGACGGGGGTGATACCCTGATAGGGCTGCATCCCCTCGCCCTGATCGATCAGGATGGCGAAATAGCCCTGCCCAAGCTGATCGAAGGGCGCGGCCTCGGTGATCCGGTCCGCGTCGAAGCTGGCATAGGCGCGGATGCGCGCCGGCTGGCCCTCTTCCTCGGGGCCGTAATAATCGGTGGCGATCATCCGCACCGGGCCATTGGTCTGGACCTGCAGCGACAGCTTCCACCGCAGCTTGATCGTCTGGCCGATCAGCGCGGTCAGCAGGGCCATCTCGGCCACCAGCGCCTCGACCGGGGCGGGATAGTTGTGCTGCTTCAGGACGCCGGACAACACGCCATCCAGACGCGCCACGCGTCCACGCATGTCGGAGCGGTCAAGCTGGAAAGGAAGGACGGTATCGTCCCAGGCGAGTTTGGTGCCGAAGCTCATGGGGTTTCCTTGTCTGCCGGTGAGTGGCAATAGGCGGTCATATAGGGAAAGCTGACGCAAACGCAAAGGGGTCCCCATGGCGCCGCGATACGGAGAGGCCCCCGAAACGGGCCGCAGATACATCTTTCGGCCCGGAGTCTACGCGATCCTGCCGCGCGACGGGGCGCTGCTGCTGACCCACCAGTCAGAGCCCTATCCCGAATACCAGCTGCCCGGCGGCGGCATCGACCCGGGCGAACAGCCCCTTGCGGCACTGCACCGCGAGATCCGCGAAGAGACCGGCTGGACCATCGCCAATCCCCGGCGGCTGGGGGCCTTCCGGCGGTTCACCTTCATGCCCGAATACGAGATCTGGGCCGAGAAGATGTGCATCCTTTACGCTGCAGAGCCTGTCCTTGGCCGCGAAGCCCCGTCAGAGCCCGGCCATACCGCGCTGTGGATGCCCGCCGATCTGGCCGCCGAGATGCTGGGCAACCCCGGCGAGCGCGACTTCGTGCGGCGCCTTTGCCTTTGACCGGGTCAGCGCAGCACGTCGTATTCCAGCAGCGCGGCAGAGACATCGTCGCCCAGCCGGTCCGGGTCGGCCATCTCGGTGGTCAGCCGCCAGAACATGTCGCTTAGCAGGTCCGGCCCCGTCCCGGCCTGCGCGCTGTCGCACAACAGCTGTGCCAGCCCGTCCTCGCCCAGCATGCTGCCGTCTTTCGTCACCGCCTCGGTGAAGCCGTCGGAATAAAGCAGCAGCAGGTCGCCGCGTTGCATCCGAAAGCTGTGCTGGTCGTATGTGACGTCATCCACGAGGCCGATGGGCAGGCCGCCGTCTCCGATGAACTGCACGGGCCCGTCGCGGCGCAGCAGGATCGGCGGCGAATGCCCGGCCTGCACCAGGCGCATCACGCCGGTCGACAGGTCGGCGGCGACATAGGCCATGGTCAGATATTCCTCGACCCCGGGATCGGCGGCGAAACGCTGGTTCAGGCGCCGCGCGGTGTCCCCGGGTTCGCGCAGCGCGAAAGGGCGGTCGCTTTGCCGATCGAGCGCCACGTTCTGCTCCGGAAAGGTGCTGGACAGATACCCGGCCACCCGGGCCGTCACCATGGCAGAGGTGATGCCGTGCCCCGAGACATCGATGCTGTAGAGGCCCAGCTGATCCGGGCCGGGGCTGAACATGCCGACCAGATCGCCGCCGACATGGCCGCAGGGCTGCAACAGCAGGCTGACCCGCGAGCTGCCGAAGATCCGCACCCGCTCCGGCACCAGCGACTGCTGGATCGTGCGCGCCTGCCGCAGGTCGTTCTCGATGGCCTCGTGGATGTCGCGCAGCTCCCTTAGCGCGTCCGACACCTGCCGGTTGGTCTCGGTCAGCTGCCGTTCCATAGAAACGATGCGCTCACCGGCCTTGATGCGCGCCCGCAATTCGTGGGCGTTGACCGGCTTGGTCAGGAAATCGTCGGCCCCGGCATCCAGCCCCTGCGCCACGTCGGCCTTGTCGCTCTTGGAGGTCAGAAGGATGAAGTAGCCATAGCCGTCCCGGTCAAGGGCCCGGAACCGGCGGCAGAACTCCAGCCCGGTCATGCCGGGCATCATCCAGTCCGAAAGCACAAGGTCCGGCGGGCTGCGAAGGCAAAGCTGCAAGGCCTCTGGCCCGGATGTGGCGACATCGACCTCGAACCCCCAGCGTTTCAGCATGGCAGAGACGATGCGCAATTGCAGGTTGCTGTCGTCGACCACCAGCACGCGGCTGATTGCACCGGTCTGGCCCGATGGGCATTCGAGGCGTTCCGAGTTCGACAAGACCGTCCCTCACCGGACAAAGTGCATACAGCCAAGGTGCCTAACGCAGAGATCTTAACGGTATCTGAAACGTAAAATTTTGCCTTCCCGGCCCAAGCCCGCCGCCCGGTCGAAACCATTTGTTCATGCTTTACCCCCAGCCTGACGACACGATGGAGGTGCATCATGATTGACTGGGCGCGTGTCGAAGCCCTGGTGGACGAGGTCGGGGCCGAGGATTTCGGCGAAATCGTCGACCTGTTCCTGACGGAGGTGGACACCGCGGTGGCCAGGCTTGAAGCCGCCGGTGACAACCCCGTGCTGCTGGCGGAACACATGCATTTCCTGAAAGGCGCGGCGCTGAACCTTGGCTTCGACGCGCTGGCCCGGGCCTGCCAGAAGGGCGAAACCGCCGCCGCCATGAACGCCCCGCAAGCGGTCACCGCCGCCGAGCTGCAAGAGATCTACAACCAGTCCCGGGGGGTGTTCGAACGCGATCTTCCCGGCAAGCTGGCCGCCTGAGGCGCCCCGGTGCAAACCCGCGACAGACATAACCCCCCACGCCCTTCGCGGCACAGTCGTATCAGGGATACGACAGGCAAGACCCGGAACGCGCTAGATCACGAACTGCGCGACCGTCTCGTTTTCGGTGATGTCCTGGTAGGTGAAGCCATGGGCATCCAGCTTCGCCAGAAGCGTCTGAAAGTTCTGCGGTCGCGACGTCTCTATCCCGATCAGGACAGAGCCGAAGTTGCGGGCCGACTTCTTCAGATACTCGAAGCGGGCGATATCGTCTTCCGGTCCGAGGAAGTTCAGGAAATCCCTCAGCGCGCCGGGCCGCTGGGGCAGGCGCAGGATGAAGTATTTCTTCACGCCGGAATAGCGTTGCGCACGCTCCTTCACCTCGGGCAGCCGCTCGAAGTCGAAGTTGCCGCCAGAGGTGATGCAGACCACCGTCCGGCCCCGGATCGACAAGCCGAGATCCTTCAGCGCATCCACCGACAGCGCCCCCGCCGGTTCCAGAACGATCCCCTCGACGTTCAGCATGTCCAGCATCGTCGTGCACAGCCGGTCTTCGTTGATCGTCAGGGTATTGGCGACGCCGACGTCCCTCAGGCAGGCAAAGGTCTTCTCGCCGATCTTCGCCACGGCGGCGCCATCGGCAAAGGTGTTGACCTGGGGCAGGGCGACAGGCTCTCCGGCTTCCAGCGCCGCGCGCAGGCAGGCGCCGCCCAGGGGTTCCACAAAGGTGTACTGCACAGAGGTCCCGAAATAGGAAAACAGCCCCGAGGCCAGCCCGCCGCCGCCCACGGGCACCACCATCAGGTCCGGCAGGCGGCCCAGCTGGCGCTCGACCTCGACCGCAACAGAGGCCTGCCCCTCGATCACGTCGTCGTCGTCGAAGGGCGACAGGAAATGCCCGCCCTCTGCCGCCACGAAGGCCTGCGCCGCATGCAGGCAGTCGTCGAAATAGTCACCGATCAGGCGGATCTCGACATTGGCGCCGCCGAACATCTCTGTCTTCCGGATCTTCTGCTGCGGCGTCGTGACCGGCATGAAGATCACGCCCTTCACGTCGAACTGGCGGCACATCCAGGCCACGCCCTGCGCGTGGTTGCCGGCACTCGCGGCCACGAACAGCGCCTCTCCGGTCTGCTTGCGCATGGCGTTGAAGGCACCGCGCAGCTTGTAGCTGCGCACCGGCGACAGATCTTCGCGCTTCAGCCAGATGTCGGCGCCGTAAAGCTGCGACAGGTGGTCGTTGCGCAGCAGCGGGGTTTCGGGGAAGGCCGCGCGCATCGCCTCTTCGGCGGCGCGGGCGCGGGACTGAAATTCGGTCATGGCAAAAGCCTTCCCCAGATCATGGTTTTGTTCAGGCGATCGTGCGCCCTTCGACGCAGATACCGTAGAGCGAGGTCAGAAGCGAGGCACCGACCATGGTCACCACCCAGCCCACGGCAAGACCGTAGACCGTCGACAGCAGGGACAGGCTGTCCCCCGCGACGATATTGGGGATCATCACAAGGGTCATGCCCAGCACCGAGATCACCGCCAGCGCGAAGATCGCGCCGCTTTCGGCGCCGGTCGCCTGCCACGCGTTGTGCAGCGTCAGCTTGCGTCCCAGGGTCCCGGCGGGCAGGATCACGCCCAGCCTGAGAAAGACGTAAAGCACACCCGCCACCGTCGCCAGCACCAGCGGCAGCGTCGCGCCGGGCATCGAGGTCATCAGCAGCCCCGCCGGAATGGCCAGCGTGAACAGCGCAATCACCAGCAAGAGCGCGATCAGCACCGACCGCCCGAAGTACCCCAGCACGAGGTCGCCCCGGAACGGCGGCACCGGGCCGGCGGGGATCTCTTCCAGCAGCACGTAGCGGTGCCAGTTCACCGCGATCCACAGGCTGGCGATGGCAGCCGCGAATTGCAGGCAGAAGAAAAGGGCATAGGCCAGCGGGTCGACCTGGGGCAGCGCGCCACCCATGGTGGCGTCGATATCCGTCCCGACCTCCGTCGTGGCCAGAAGCGCGGGGTTCAGAAGCAGGAAGATCTGCGCCGCGATGTGGGCGCAATAGGGCACCGCAGAGATCCGGAAGGCCGCGTCGAGGTTGCGGAAAACCAGCCCCGCCGAATGGGTAAAGATATGCCAGCCGCGCATGTTCGACCTCCCTGCCGTGCCGGGGATGGCTACCACGTCGGGCGCGGGCGTCAACGGCCCAGCCTTGCCCAGCCCTTCAAAACCCGGTAATCCGCGCGCCGTATAGAAAGAGGATCCCCGACATGAGCGCGCCCAAGAAAGTTGTCCTGGCCTATTCCGGTGGCCTCGACACCTCGATCATCCTGAAATGGCTTCAGACCGAATACGGCTGCGAGGTGGTGACCTTCACCGCCGATCTCGGCCAGGGCGAAGAGCTGGAACCGGCGCGCAAGAAGGCCGAGCTGCTGGGGATCAAGCCCGAGAACATCTACATCGAGGACGTGCGCGAGGAATTCGTCCGCGATTTCGTCTTCCCGATGTTCCGCGCCAATGCGGTCTACGAAGGGCTTTACCTGCTGGGCACCTCGATTGCCCGCCCGCTGATTTCCAAGCGGCTGGTCGAGATCGCCGAAGAAGTCGGCGCCGATGCTATCGCGCACGGCGCAACCGGCAAGGGCAACGACCAGGTGCGTTTCGAGCTCAGCGCCGCCGCGCTGAACCCCGACGTGAAATGCATCGCGCCGTGGCGCGAATGGGACCTGTCCTCGCGCACCAAGCTGCTGGAATTCGCCGAGCAGAACCAGATCCCGATCGCCAAGGACAAGCGCGGCGAGGCGCCGTTCAGCGTCGACGCGAACCTGCTGCACACCTCCTCCGAGGGCAAGGTTCTGGAAGATCCCGCCGTCATGGCGCCCGACTATGTCTTCCAGCGCACCGTCGCCCCGGAAGACGCGCCCGAGACGCCGGAATTCATCGAGATCACCTTTGAAAAGGGTGACGCCGTGGCGATCAACGGCGAGGCCATGTCGCCCGCCACGATCCTCACCAGGCTCAACGAACTGGGCGGCAAGCACGGCTGCGGCCGCCTCGACTTCGTCGAGAACCGCTTCGTCGGCATGAAGTCCCGCGGCATCTACGAGACCCCCGGCGGCACCGTCCTGCTGGAGGCCCATCGCGGCATCGAGCAGATCACGCTGGACAGCGGCGCGGGCCACCTGAAGGACAGCCTGATGCCGCGCTATGCCGAACTGATCTACAACGGCTTCTGGTTCTCGCCCGAGCGCGAGATGCTGCAGGCCGCAATCGACAAGTCGCAGGAACTGGTCTCGGGCACCGTCCGGCTGAAGCTGTACAAGGGGTCTGCGACCTGCGTCGGCCGCTGGTCCGACGCCTCGCTCTACTCCGAGGCGCATGTGACCTTCGAGGACGACGCCGGCGCCTACGATCAGAAGGACGCGGCGGGCTTCATCCAGCTGAACGCCCTGCGCCTGCGCCTTCTGGCCGCGCGCAAGCGGCGGTTGGGCTCCTGACGCCCAGCCTGTTACTTCGGCCAGCGCGACACCGGGCTGGCCGCCATGCTACGGTGTCGCCATGGCTGAGTTTCAGGAATTCGTCGACGCGCAGGATGCCGTCTGGACCGACGTCCTGCGCGAGCTGCGCGCGGGACAGAAGACCTCGCACTGGATCTGGTGGATCTTCCCGCAATTGCGCGCTTTGGGCCGCAGCCCGCGCGCCCTGCATTTCGGGCTGGCCGGTCTGGACGAGGCCGCAGCCTATCTTTCCCATCCGACCCTCGGCCCGCGCTTGCAGGATTGTACCGCGCTGTTGCTGACCCATGACGGCACCGACCCCGAGCGCATCCTTGGCCCTGTCGATGCGCTGAAAGTCCGCTCTTGCATGACCCTGTTCGAGGCGGTCCCGAAGGCGCCAGCGGCGTTTTCCACCGTTCTCGACCGGATGTATGGCGGCGCCCGCTGCCCGGTGACCACCCGGGCGCTGTCCCCCTGACAGCAGCCGTTTCACGCGCCTTACCCCCCTCACAGCCCGGTCACCTTGCGGTGAAACCGCGTTGCATCCGTTGCCAAACCGCCCCGCTGCATCACACCATCGGGGCAAAGGAGGACTGTCATGCGAACCCGTATCATCCGGGGCCTGACCGGCCTGTGCCTTTCGGCGCTGGCGATTTCGGCCCAGCCCAAAGCCGTGGAGGCGGCAGAGCTTTACGTCGCCGGCGGCTGTTTCTGGTGTGTCGAGGCGGATTTCGAGAAGGTCAAAGGCGTGTCCGAGGTCGTGTCCGGCTACATGGGCGGGTCGCTGGCCAATCCGACCTACAAGCAGGTGACGCGCGGTGGCACCGGCCATTACGAGGCGGTGCGCATCGACTACGATCCGGCGCAGGTCTCTGCCCGGCAGCTGTATGATCTGTTCTTCCGCTCCGTCGATCCGCTGGACGCGGGTGGGCAGTTCTGCGACCGGGGCGACAGCTACCGGACCGCGATCTTCGCCGATGGCGCCGACCGGCAGGCCGCTCAGGCAGCCAAGGCCGCGGCCAGCAAGGCGCTTGGCAGGCAGGTGGTGACCCCGGTTCTGGACAGGGCGCCCTTTTACGAGGCCGAGGACTATCATCAGGACTACTACAAGGGCACCAATACCGTGGTGACCCGCTTCGGCATCATCAAGCAAAGCGATGCCTACAAGCGCTATCGCACCGGCTGCGGGCGGGATCAGCGGATCAGGGCGCTTTGGGGCAGTGGCGCGCCCTTCATCAACTAAGGCGCCCGGGCGGCAGGTTCGCGGCCTGCAGAGCGCCCCCGTCACGGCCCGAGTAGGGGCCTCAGGCGGGCGGGTTGAAGGCCTGAACCTCCTTGAGGTCCGGGATCACATCCGCCGCACCCATGCGCGTGACCATCAGCGCCCCGGCCTTGGACGCCAGCCGGATGGCCTGTTCCATCGGCATGCCGCGATCCAGCCCGGCCATGACATAGCCGGTAAAGGTGTCGCCCGCGCCCGTGGAATCGACCGGGGACACCTTGAAGGCCGGAAAGCTCCGGGTCTCGCCGCTATCGGTGTTGTGCCAGCGGCAGCCCTTCGATCCCAGCGTCACGATGATGTCGCGCACCGGCAGTGAGGCCGCTTCTGTCCCCGTGGCCTCGGCCAGCTGCGCGGCTTCGACCTCGTTCAGGAACAGCAGGTCGAGCAGCGGCAGCACCTGCTGGACCGAGGCCGCGTCAAAGGGGGCGGCGGCATGGGCCACGCGCATCCCCCGCGCCGAGGCGCGTTCGGCGCCGATCCGCAGGGCGTTGGTCTCGTTCTGGAACAGGAAGCTGTCGGCCTCTGTCGCCTCTGTCAGGGCGCGGGCGATGTGGTCCTCGGTCAGGGCGCGATTGGCGCCGGGCAGGATGATGATATTGTTCTCGCCCGCGTCGTCGACGGCGATCACCGCGTTGCCGGTGACATCGTCCACCGTGGCAACGGGGCGGGTGTCGACGCCGTATTCCATCAGCCGCTCGACCGCCCAGCGTCCGTCGGCCCCTACCGCGCCGATATGCAGGCAGCGGGCGCCCGCCCGGGCCGCGGCAACGGACATGTTGGCGCCCTTGCCGCCAAGGCCGCGGCTGAAAGAGCGCGCCGCCAGCGTTTCCCCGGCGCCGGGCAGGTGCGGCACGCGGTAGACGAGATCCGCGTTGATGGACCCGAGGTTGAAGATGGCCATGGCGTATACTCCTGTGCGGCGGGTGGGTTGGAAACCCACCCTACGACAGTTCAGCCGACCTTGCAGGCGGCAAGAACGGCCATGTTCAGGATGTCGTTCGCGGTCGAGTTGGTCGAACATATCTGGATCGACTTGTCGATGCCCGCAAGGATCGGTCCGATCACCGTGGCGCCCGCCATCTCCTGCATCAGCTTGACCGAGATCGAGGCCGAGTGCCGCGCCGGAACCACGAGGATGTTCGCCGGGCCGGACAGGCGCTGGAAGGGATAGCTTTCCTGCGCGCGGGTGTTCAGGGCCACGTCCACGGTCATCTCGCCCTCGTATTCGAAGGAGACGCCGCGCCGGTCCAGCACGCGGGGCGCGAGGTGCATCTTCTCGGCCCGCTCGGACACCGGGTAGCCGAAGGTCGAGAAGGACACGAAGGCGACGCGCGGCTCCAGCCCCAGGTGCCGGGCCACGCCCGCGGCGCTTTCCGCGATATTGGCAAGGTCGTTCTCGTCCGGCCATTCATGCACCAGCGTATCGGCAATCAGCACGATCCGCCCCTTGTGCAGCAGTGCCGTGATCCCCGCCGCGCCGTGTTTCGCATCGGCGTCGAAGACGTGGTTGATCAGCTCCATCGCATGGGCCGACTTGCGCGTGGCGCCGGTGATCAACCCGTCGCCATGGCCATGCGCCAGCATCAGCGCGGCGAAGACATGGCGGTCGCGCGCCGCAAGGCGGTGGATGTCCTGCCGGTCCATGCCCTTGCGCTGAAGCCGGGTGTAAAGGAAGTCCTTGTAGGTGTCGAAGTGGCGCGAATTGGCGGCGTTCACCACCTCGAGCTCGCGCACCGCATCGCCAAGGCCCGCGGCCTCCAGCTTGGCCTTCACGTCGCTTTCGCGGCCCACGACCAGCGCCTTGCCGAAACCGGACCGCTGGTAGGTCACCGCCGCCCGCAGCACGCGGGGGTCGTCGCCCTCGGCGAAGATAATCCGGGCCTGCGCGGCCCGGGCGCGACTGTTGATCGACCGCAGGATCGAGGCGGTCGGATCCATCCGCGACTTCAGCCCCAGCTCATAGCTGTCCATGTCCACGATGGGACGGCGCGCGGCGCCGGTCGCCATGCCCGCGCGCGCCACGGCGGGCGGGATGCGGTGGATCAGGCGCGGGTCGAAGGGCGTGGGGATGATGTAATCGCGCCCGAAGCTCAGCGATTTGCCATAGGCCAGCGCCACCTCGTCCGGTACGTCCTCGCGCGCCAGATCGGCCAGCGCCTGCGCGCAGGCGATCTTCATCTCGTCGTTGATGGCGCGGGCGTGGATGTCCAGCGCACCCCGGAAGAGATAGGGGAAGCCCAGCACGTTGTTGACCTGGTTCGGGTAGTCCGAGCGCCCGGTGGCGACAATGGCGTCGACGCGGACCTCATGCGCCTCTTCGGGCGTGATTTCCGGGTCGGGGTTGGCCATGGCGAAGATCACCGGGTTGTCGGCCATGCTGGCCACCATGTCCTGCGTGACCGCGCCCTTGGCCGAGACGCCAAGGAAGACGTCCGCGCCCTTCATCGCCTCTTCCAGCGTGCGCAGATCGGTGGCGACCGCATGGGCCGATTTCCACTGGTTCATGCCCTCGGTGCGGCCCTGGTAGATCACGCCCTTGGTGTCGCACATGATGCAGTTTTCGTGCCGCGCGCCCATGGACTTCAGCAGTTCCAGGCAGGCGATCCCCGCCGCGCCGGCGCCGTTCAGGACGATCTTCACGTCCTCGATCTTCTTATCCGACAGGTGCAGCGCGTTGATCAGCCCCGCCGCGCAGATCACCGCCGTGCCGTGCTGGTCGTCGTGGAAGACGGGGATGTCCATCTGCTCCTTGAGCGCCTGCTCGATGATGAAGCATTCCGGCGCCTTGATGTCTTCAAGGTTGATGCCGCCGAAGGTCGGCCCCATCAACTTTACCGCCTTGATGAATTCCTCGGGGTCCTCGGTGTCCAGCTCGATATCGATCGAGTTCACATCGGCGAAGCGCTTGAACAGCACCGCCTTGCCCTCCATCACCGGCTTGCCGCCGAGCGCGCCGAGGTTGCCAAGACCCAGCACCGCCGTGCCGTTCGAGATCACGGCAACGAGGTTGCCCTTGTTGGTGTAGTCATAGGCCAGCTCGGGGTTCTCGGCGATGTCCTCGCAGGGGACGGCGACGCCGGGAGAATAGGCAAGGCTCAGATCCCGTTGCGTGGTCATGGGAACGGTGGCCTGCACCTCCCACTTGCCCGGGGTCGGTTCAAGGTGAAAGGCCAGCGCCTCTTCGCGTGTCAGCTTTACCTTGGCCATGCTCTCTCCTCTTCGTCGCGGCGGATTTTGCCTTAGCCCAAGGGGTCTTCGGGTACAACTGAATCCGGGGTTGCAGGGGTTTTTCGGCTTTCGGGCCGGGCGCCGCATTTGTAGGGTCGCGCCAATTCGCGACGGGGGACTGCATGACAACCGTGACGCCGATGATGGCGCAATATCTCGAGATCAAGGCACAGTATCCGGACGCCCTGCTGTTCTACCGCATGGGCGATTTCTACGAGATGTTCTTCGACGACGCCGTGGCCGCATCCGAAGCGCTGGACATCGCGCTGACCAAGCGCGGCAAGCACGACGGCGACGACATTCCCATGTGCGGCGTGCCGGTGCACGCGGCCGAGGGGTACTTGCTGACGCTGATCCGCAAGGGCTTTCGCGTCGCCGTGGGCGAGCAGCTGGAAAGCCCCGAAGAGGCGAAGAAGCGCGGCTCGAAGTCGGTGGTGAAGCGCGACGTGGTGCGGCTGGTGACGCCCGGCACGCTGACCGAGGATTCGCTGCTGGAGGCGCGGCGGCACAACTACCTTGCCGCCCTGGGCGCGGTGCGCGACGATTTCGCGCTGGCCTGGTGCGACATCTCGACCGGGGCCTTCCACGTCATGCCGCTGTCGCGCGCCCGCATCGGCGCGGAACTGGCGCGTCTGGCGCCGTCGGAACTGCTGCTGTCGGAGAAGATCGAAGAGGCGCTGCGCGAGGTGCTGGAAGATCTGGGGCTGGAGGCCACCGTCCTGGGCGCCGCCTCTTTCGATTCCGGCGCGGCGGAAGGGCGGCTTTGCGGGCTGTTCGGCGTGCAGGAGCTGACGGCCTTCGGCGATTTCGGGCGGGCCGATCTGTCGGCCATGGGTGCGCTGGTGGATTACCTGCACATCACGCAGAAGGGGCGGCTGCCTCTGTTGCAGCCGCCGCGCTCGGAAGCGGTTTCGCGCCTGATGCAGATCGACGCGGCGACCCGGCGCAACCTGGAACTGACCGCCAGCCTTCAGGGCGGGCGGGCCGGGTCTTTGCTGTCGGTGATCGACCGCACCGTGACCGCCGGTGGCGCCCGCCTGCTGGAGCGGCGGGTGTCCTCGCCCTCGCGCGAGTTGGCCGTCATCCGCGAGCGGCTGGAGGCGGTGCAATGGGGCGTGGAATCCTCCGGCTCTGACGGGCTACGCGACGCGCTGCGCCGCGTGCCCGACGTCGACCGCGCGCTGTCGCGGCTGGGGCTGGACCGGGGCGGCCCCCGCGACCTTGCCGCCGTGCGCAACGCGCTGGCGCAGGCAGAGGCGCTGTCCGACCGGCTGACCGGTGAAAGCCTGCCGCCGCTGCTGGAGCGCAGCAAGGCGGAACTGGCCGGTTTCGACGACCTGCTGGGCCTGCTGGACGCCGCCCTGATCGCCGAGCCGCCCCTGATGGTGCGCGACGGCGGCTTTGTCGCGCCGGGCTACGACGCGGCGCTGGATCAGGCGCGCACGCTGCGGGACGAGGGCAGGGGCGTCATCGCTCGTATGCAAGGTGAATACAGCGCCGAGACGGGCATTGGCTCGCTGAAGATCAAGCACAACAACGTGCTGGGCTACTTCATCGAGGTCACAGCCACCCATGCCGAGAAGATGCACGCCCTGTCCGAACGCTTCATCCACCGCCAGACCACCGCCAACCAGGTGCGGTTCACGACGGTGGAACTGTCGGATCTGGAAACGCGGATCCTGAATGCCGGGAACGAGGCGCTGGAGATCGAAAAGCGGCTGTACGAGGTGCTGAAGGCCGCGATCCTCGAACAGGCGCCCGCACTGTCGACGCTGGCGCTGGCGCTGTCGGAATTCGACCTGACGCTGGGCCTTGCCGAACTGGCGCGGCAGCGTGACTGGTGCGCGCCGCAGGTGGACGACAGCCGCGCCTTTGCCATCGACGCCGGGCGCCACCCGGTGGTCGAGGCCGCGCTTCAGGCCAGCGGCACACCCTTCATCGCCAATGATTGCGGGCTGAGCGCCGAGGGCGAGGCCGCCGCCGTGACCCTGCTGACCGGTCCCAACATGGCCGGTAAGTCGACCTACCTGCGGCAGAACGCGCTGATCGCGCTGCTGGCGCAGATGGGCTCCTTTGTCCCGGCGCGCGCCGCGCATATCGGCATCGTCAGCCAGATCTTCAGCCGCGTCGGCGCCTCGGACGATCTGGCGCGCGGGCGCTCGACCTTCATGGTCGAGATGGTCGAAACGGCGGCGATCCTCAATCAGGCCGATGCACGGGCGCTGGTGATCCTCGACGAGATCGGGCGCGGCACGGCGACCTATGACGGACTGTCGATCGCCTGGGCCACGCTGGAACATCTGCACGAGGTCAACCGCGTGCGCGGGCTCTTCGCGACGCATTACCACGAGATGACCGTGCTGGCGGGCAGGCTGAAGGGCGTGAAGAACGCCACCGTCGCCGTCAAGGAATGGGAGGGCGAGGTGATCTTCCTGCACGAGGTGCGCGAGGGCGCGGCGGACCGGTCCTACGGCGTGCAGGTGGCGCAGCTGGCGGGTCTGCCCAAGCCGGTGATCGCGCGCGCGCGGGACGTGCTGGAGGCGCTGGAAAAGGGCGAACGCGACAGCGCCTCGCCCATGGCGCTGATCGACGAGCTGCCGCTGTTCAGCGCGGCGTCGCAGCGCGAGGCGCCGAAGAGCGTTTCCCGTGAAACATCCGAAGTCGAAGAGCGTCTGGCGCAGTTGCAGCCGGACGAGATGACCCCGCGCGAGGCGATGGACGCGCTTTACGCGCTGAAGGGTCTTCTGAAATGAAAAAGCCGGGCGTCAGCCCGGCTTTCGGTTCTGTGCGATCTGGCCCGGCTTAGCTGGCGGGCATCGAGCTGACGCCGACCTGCGCGGGGCGCAGCAGGCGGTCATACAGCAGGAAGCCTTCGGCAGAGACCTGGATGATCTCGCCCGCCTTGGTGCCCGGCACCGGGGCCTCGAACATGGCCTCGTGCTCTTTCGGGTCGAAGCGGTCGCCGACCTCGGGGGCAATGCGGGTGACGCCGTGGCGGTCAAAGACCTTCAGCAGCTCTTTCAGCGTCAGTTCCACGCCCTCGACCAGCGCCGCCGAGGCGCCGCTTTCATCCTCTTTCGCGGCCACCAGCGCGCGGTTGAGGTTGTCGTAGACCGGCAGCAGATCCCGCGCAATGCGGCTGCCGCCATAGGCCTGCGCCTCGCGGCGGTCCTTGTCGGCCCGCTTGCGCGCGTTTTCGGCATCGGCCAGCGCCCGCATGAAGCGGTCCTTGTAATCGTCGCGCTCGGCCCGGAGCGTATCCAGTTCCAGCGCCTCTTCGTCGATCTCTTCCGTCAGACCCGCCGATTCCTCGGCCTCTGCCGTGTCGATGTCATCCAGAAAATCGTCTTTGTTCGCGTCTGCCATGCTTCACCTCTGACTCTGCCCGGACAGCAGGCGTCCGACCAGTTGGGCCGTGTAATCCACGATGGGAACGATGCGCCCGTAGTTGAGGCGCGTGGGTCCGATGACCCCAACCGCGCCGATGATCTTTCGGTCCGCGTTCATATATGGAGAGACCACCAAAGAGGAACCCGAAAGTGAGAAAAGTTTGTTCTCGGACCCGATAAAAATGCGGACCCCTTCGCCCTCGTCGGTCAGTTCCAGAAACTCGGCGATATCGCGCTTGCGCTCGAGGTCGTCAAACAGGCTGCGGATGCGGTCCAGCTCTTCCTCGGCGGATTCGTCGCCCAGCAGATTCGCCCGGCCCCGCACGATCAGCCGTTCGGTGCTGTGGCCCGGCTGGTCCCAGACGGCGATGCCCGCGTCGATCAGGTCGGCGGCCAGCGTGTCCAGCTCCTGACGGCGGCGGGCAATTTCCGAGGCCATGACCCGGCGCAGGTCCGACAGGGTCCGGCCCTCCAGCAGGGCGTTCACGAAATTCGCCGCCTCGCGCATCGAGGACGGCGTCTGCCCGGGCGGCGGCGTGAAGACGCGGTTTTCCACATGGCCGTCGGCAAAGACGATCACCACCAGCGCGCGGTCCTGCGCAAGGCTGACGAACTCGATATGCTTCAGCGGCGCCTCGTGTTTCGGCGTCAGCACCAGCGACGCGCCCTGCGTGACCCCCGACAGGGCAGAGCCGACCTGATCCAGCAGCCCGCCCACGTCGCCCAGATTGGTCCCGGCGGTGGCGTCCAGCTTGACCCGATCCTCGTCATCGAGGTCGCGCACTTCCAGCAGGCTGTCGACGAACATGCGCAGGCCCAGATGCGTCGGCACACGCCCGGCGGAGACATGCGGGCTGTCGAGCAGGCCAAGGAATTCGAGGTCCTGCATGACATTGCGGATGGTCGCGGCAGAGACCTTTTCCGACAGGCTGCGCGTCAGGGTCCGCGAGCCCACCGGCTCGCCGTTTTCCAGATAGCCCTCGACCACGCGGCGAAACACCTCGCGCGAACGGTCGTTCATCTGGGACAGGATTTCCGCTCTTTCTTTCATCGCTCGCCTCGTCTTGCTGTCATTAAAGACGGGTCATGGGCCGCGTCAATCGGGGTTGCACCGGGGGCAGGGCCGGGATTATCCCGAGTTAGCTCAAGGAAGGACATGACATGCGGCCGTCAGGACGAGATTTAAGCGAAATGCGCGCGGTTTCAATCGAGACCAACGTGACCAAGCACGCCGAAGGGTCGTGCCTGATCAAGATGGGCGACACCCATGTGCTGTGCACCGCCTCTCTGGAAGAGCGGGTTCCCCCGTTTATCAAGGGCTCTGGCCAGGGCTGGGTGACGGCGGAATACGGCATGCTGCCGCGTTCGACCTCGTCGCGGATGCGGCGCGAGGCCGCATCGGGCAAGCAGGGCGGGCGCACGGTGGAGATCCAGCGCCTGATCGGCCGCGCGCTGCGCGCCGGTGTCGACCGCAATGCGCTTGGCGAACGCCAGATCACCGTCGACTGCGACGTGATCCAGGCCGATGGCGGCACCCGCTGCGCCGCGATCACCGGCGGCTGGGTGGCCCTGCGGCTGGCGGTGAACAAGCTGCTGAAGGCGCGTGACATCGTGACCGATCCGCTGATCTCTCCGGTCGCGGCGGTCAGCTGCGGCATCTATGCCGGGCAGCCGGTGCTGGACCTCGACTACCCCGAGGACAGCGAGGCGGGCGTCGACGGCAACTTCATCCTGCGCGGTGACGGGTCCCTGATCGAGGTGCAGATGAGCGCCGAGGGCTCTGTCTTCAGCCGCGACCAGATGGGCCAGCTGATGGATCTGGCCGAGAAGGGCGTGCAGGAGCTGGTTCAGGCACAGCTGGCGGCGACCGCATGACACGGCGGTTTCAGGGCGACCGGCTTCTGGTCGCCACCCACAACAAGGGCAAGCTGGAAGAGATCGCCGACCTGCTGAAACCCTACGGGGTTTCGGTGGTGGGCGCGGCAGAGATGAACCTGCCCGAGCCGGTCGAAGACGGCACCACCTTTGTCGAGAACGCCCGGACCAAGGCCCATGCGGCGGCCCGGGCCACCGGCCTTCCCGCGCTGTCGGACGATTCCGGCATCGAGATCGACGCGCTGGACAAGGCGCCGGGCGTCTACACGGCGGATTGGGCGGAAACGCCCAATGGCCGGGACTTCGTGATGGCCATGACCAAGTCGCACGACAAGCTGGTGCAAAGCGGCGCACCGCAGCCCTGGACGGCGCGGTTCTGCTGTACGCTGGTGCTGGCATGGCCCGACGGCCACGACGAGGTCTTTCCGGGCGTGATGGAAGGGCAGGTGGTCTGGCCCATGCGCGGCGATCAGGGCCACGGCTACGACCCGATCTTCCAGCCCCAGGGCTACGACGTGACCTTCGGCGAGATGGATCGCTGGGAAAAGAACCGCATCAGCCATCGCGCGGATGCCTTCCGCAAATTCGTGGCGGGCTGCTTTGCCTGAAACCTGGCAAATCGGGGGCTTTGGCCTGTACGTGCATTGGCCCTTTTGCGAGGCCAAATGCCCCTATTGCGACTTCAACTCGCATGTCACGCGCGAGATTGACCAGTCCCGCTGGGCGCGCGCCCTTGCCGCCGAAGTCCGGCGGGCCGCAGAGGAAACGCCGGGCCGGGTGCTGACCTCGATCTTCTTCGGCGGCGGGACACCCTCGTTGATGGCGCCGGAAACCGTGGCCGCCGTGATCGAGGCGGCGCGCACGGCCTGGACCTTTTCCAACGACATCGAGATCACGCTGGAGGCCAACCCCCGGTCGGTCGAGGCGGCGAAGTTCCGCGGCTTTCGCGAGGCCGGGGTGAACCGGGTGTCCCTTGGGGTCCAGTCGCTGCGCGAGGACGACCTGCGGCGGCTGGGCCGCCTGCACGACGTCGCAGAGGCCCGCAAGGCGGTGGAGGTGGCCCGGACGGAATTCGACCGCGTCAGCTTTGATCTGATCTATGCACGGCAGGGGCAGGGGCTGGACGACTGGCGGAGCGAGCTGCGCGAGGCGCTGGAGATGGCCGCCGACCATCTGTCGCTGTACCAGCTGACCATCGAACCCGGCACCGCCTTCTGGGACCGGGCGCAGGTGGGGCGCCTGCGCGGCCTGCCCGGCGACGATCTAGCCGCCGACATGTACGAGCTGACGCAGGACCTGTGTGGCGAGGCCGGGATGGCCGCCTACGAGGTCTCGAACCATGCAAGGCCCGGTGCTGAATCGCGGCACAACCTGATTTACTGGCGGCAGGGTGACTGGGTCGGCGTTGGCCCCGGGGCGCACGGGCGCCTGTCCATTGGCGGCCTCCGTCAGGGGCGCGTCGCGCATATGGCCCCGGGCCGATGGATCGCCGCCGCCGAGGCCGGAAGCGGGGAAGAGTCCCGCGAAACCCTATCCGCGGCGGATATGGCCGCAGAATACCTTATGATGGGGCTTAGAATCTCTGAACCACTGGATTTGGTGCGTTTGCGCAGACTGGATCCCGCTGCGGCCCCTGAAGACAAGCTGCGGGATCTGGTCGATCTTGGCCTGCTAACGCAGGCGGATCAGGGGATCAGGACCACGCCAAAGGGGCGCATGGTCCTGAATGCGGTGATTTCCGAGCTTTTGCCCTGATCCTCAGGACGGGCGGCTGAGAATGCTACACAGCACATCGAGCTGCTCGAGCGTGTCGTAGGCAATACTCACCCGCCCTTTTTCCTGCCCCGGCTTGTGATCGATCTGCACTTTCATGCCGAGAGCCGCCGATAGATCGGCCTCCAGCGCCTTGGTATCGGCGTCCTTGTCAAAGCTGTAGCTGGCCGGATCGGGCTGCCGGCGCGGGGCCGGGGCTTCGCCGCCCTTTGCCAGACGCTCTGCCTCGCGGACCGACAGGCCCTTGCTGACGATGGTCTGGGCCAGGCTTTCCGGGTCGCGCGCGGTGACCAGCGTGCGGGCATGGCCGGCGCTCAGCTCTCCGGCGGTGACCATTTCCTGCACCGTTTCCGGCAGGTTCAGAAGACGCAGCAGGTTGGCAATATGGCTCCGGCTTTTGCCGAGCGCTTCCGCCAGCTTTTCCTGCGTGTGACCGAATTTGAACATCAGCTGCCGATAGCCGGCGGCCTCTTCGATCGGGTTCAGATCCGCGCGCTGGATGTTCTCGATGATCGCAATTTCAAGAACCTCAGTGTCGTCGAGGTCACGCACGAGGACGGGAACCTCGTGCAATTGCGCCATCTGGGCCGCGCGCCAGCGCCGTTCCCCCGCAACGATCTGGAAACGGTCGGGCTGGGCCGGATCGGTGCGGACGATCAGCGGCTGGATAACGCCCTTGGTCCGGATGGAATTGGCCAGATCATCCAGCTGCGACTGCGTGAACGTGCGCCGGGGCTGGTCCGGGTTCGGCGAGATCAGCTCTACCGGAAGCACACGATCCGGCCGCCGGGGCGCATCAGTCTGGCTTTCCTGCTCGACCGGCGCGACATCCGCCATCAGTGCGGACAGCCCGCGCCCCAATCCCCGACGTTGTTCCTTGCGTTCCGCCATGTTCTCTCCTTCGCGACTCAGGCCGCGCGTTTTTCGTTTTTTGCGAGCAATTCCTGCGCCAGCGCCCGATAGGCCGCCGCGCCCTTCGACGCACCGTCATAGGCCAGCACCGGCAAGGCGTAGGACGGCGCCTCGGACACCCGGACATTGCGCGGGATCACGGTTCGGAACACGAGATCCCCAAGATTGGCCCGGGCATCGGCTTCGACCTGCTGGGACAGGTTGTTGCGGGCGTCGTACATCGTCATAACAACGCCTTCGATCCGCAGATCCGGGTTGGCGCTTTGCCGCACCTCGCGGATCGTCAGCATCAGTTGTGACAGCCCTTCAAGGGCAAAGAATTCGCTTTGCAGGGGCACCAGGACAGAGTGGGCGGCCACCATCGCATTGACCGTCAGAAGGTTGAGAGAGGGCGGGCAATCGATGAGGATGACGTCGAACCGGAACGCGTCGATGCCTTTCTGACGCAGGGAGTCGTGCAGCAGAAAGCTGCGTTTTTCGTTTGAAAACAATTCGATATCCGCAGAGCTGAGATCCACGGTCGCCGGAATCAGCGACAGGTTTTCCGTCCCCGTCGGCAGGATCACCTGAGACAGATCGACATCGTCGAGCAGCAGGTCATAGGTGGTATAGGGGCGATCATCGACACCAAGCCCGGTGGAGGCATTGCCCTGCGGATCCAGATCGACGACGAGCACCCTGTGCCCCATTTCGCACAGGGCCGCGCCCAGATTGATCGTCGTGGTGGTCTTGCCCACGCCGCCTTTCTGGTTCGCGATGGCGATGATTTTGGGACCGGCGGGCCGGGTGGGATCAGACATGGGAAAGCTCTCTCACTTCCAAAACGACGGCTTCGGGGCTTGTCTCGCTTGTATGCGATTTGGCATCAAAACGCCATTCTGCGCGCGCGTCATCCAGCTCCTTTTTCCAACCCGCACCCTTGTGAAACAGGGCCGTCGCGTTCCCGGCCAGGTGCGGATGCGCAAGGCGGAACAAAGCGGGCAGGGGCGCCAGGGCCCGGGCAGAGATCACATCGCTGGCCTGCGGCGGAAGGGCCTCGATCCGGCTGGCCTGAACCTCGACGGGCACGCCGGTTTCACGAGCCACGGTTCTCAGGAAGGTTGCCTTGCGTTGATCGGACTCCACAAGCGTCACGCGCCCCGGGTGCCCGGCGCCTGCGGCAAGGATCGCAACGACCAGGCCCGGGAAGCCGCCCCCGGACCCCAGGTCTGTCCAGCGGCGCCAATCCAGATCAGCGAGGCCATAGACCTGCGCTGAGTCGCGAAAATGGCGGTCAACCGCTGCTGTGAGCGTGCTCGGGGACACCAGGTTGATCACCGGGTTCCACTTTTTCAGAAGCGAATCGTAAAGGGCCAGGCGTTCGCGTGTTTCACGTGAAACATTGGGGAACGCCTCTTCGAGAACTGGAGTCACGCGCTCTTGCTCCGATCACGCTGCCGAAGCTTCGCCAGCACAAGGGTCAGGGCCGCGGGCGTCATGCCATCCACCCGCGCCGCCTGGGCAAGAGACTCGGGGCGGGTGGCCTTCAGCTTTCCTTTCAGCTCTGTCGACAGACTCGACAGCGAATCGTAGTCAAAATCGGCAGGAATCCGAAGGTTTTCGTCGCGGCGCAGGGATTCCACGTCCCGCGACTGGCGATCGATATAATTCGCGTAAAGCGCTTCCTTCTCGATCTGCGCACCCGTCACTTCGTCAATCTCGGCAAACGCCGCACTGAGACCTCTGATCTGCTCGAAACCGACGTCCTTCAAGGACAGGGCCTGATAGGCCGTGCGTCTTGTCCCATCCGCGTTGACTGAAACACCAAGAGCGCGCAATTCGGAGGAAGATACGCTGTGCGCCTGCAGGGCAGCACGGCCGCGTTCCAGCCGGTCCATCTTTTCGTTGAAATGTTGCTTTCGTGTCTCGGAAACACAGCCCAGCTCCGCGCCAAGAGGTGTCAGCCGCTGATCGGCATTGTCTGCCCGCAGGCTCAGACGGAATTCAGCGCGGCTGGTGAACATCCGGTAGGGTTCGGTCACACCACGGGTCGTAAGGTCGTCGAGCATGACACCGATATAGCCGTCGGATCGCCGCATCACGAACGGTTGTCGATCGAGGCTTTCACAAGCGGCATTCAGACCCGCGATCAATCCCTGGGCCGCAGCCTCTTCGTAGCCGGTCGTACCATTGATCTGGCCGGCGAGATAGAGGCCTTTCATGGCCCGCAGCGCGAGCGTCGATTGCAAAGCTCTGGGGTCGACATAATCGTATTCGATGGCATAGCCCGGCTGCAGGATCTCGGCCTGCTCCAGCCCGACGATGGTCCGAACATAGGCTTCCTGAACCTCTTGGGGCAGGGAGGTGGAAATCCCGTTGGGATAGATCGTGGAATTGGAGAGGCTTTCGGGTTCCAGGAAGACCTGATGCGAATCCTTCTCCGCGAAGCGTACCACTTTATCCTCGATCGAGGGGCAGTAGCGCGGCCCGACGCCGTCGATATGCCCGCCGTACATGGCGGAGCGGTTCAGATTTTCGCGAATGATTTCATGGGTTTGAACTGACGTATGTGTGATGCCGCAGGACACCTGACGCGCGACGGGGCGTTTATTCATAAAACTGAACATCACGGGATCGTCGTCCCCGGGCTGCATGTCCAGCCGGGCCCAGTCAATCGTCTTGCCGTCCAGCCGGGGCGGGGTGCCCGTTTTCAGACGACCGGTGGGCAGATCCAGCGCGCGCATGCGATCCGCCAGACGGTTGGACGGTTTGTCGCCCATGCGACCGCCCGGCGTCTTCTGGTCGCCGATGTGGATGACACCATTCAGGAAGGTGCCGCTGGTCAAGACAACCGTCCTGGAAGAGAGGGTCGTGCCATCCGCCAAGACGATCCCGGTGACGCGGTCGGCCTGCAGAGAGAAGTCGATGACCTCGCCGACAACCACCTGCAATCCGTCGATATCCGCGAGGGTCTTCTGCATCGCCTGCGCGTAAAGGGCACGATCCGCTTGCGCGCGGGGACCTTGCACAGCTGGACCCTTGCGGCGGTTCAAGAGGCGGAACTGGATCCCGGCCGCATCCGCCACGCGCCCCATGATCCCGTCCAGCGCGTCGATCTCGCGAACAAGGTGGCCTTTGCCAAGCCCGCCAATCGCCGGATTACACGACATCACGCCAAGGTCCGAGGCGCGGAGCGTCACCAAGGCGGTCCGTACTCCCATGCGGGCGGCAGCGGCGGCCGCCTCTGTTCCGGCATGTCCGCCGCCCACGACGATCACATCGAAGTCGCAATGTTTCACGTGAAACACTCCTTACTTGCCGACACAAAAATTGGCGAAGATCTCGTCCAGCAAGTGTTCCACATCGACGTAGCCAAGAAGGCTCTCCATTCGACGGGCCGCGACTCGCACGTTCTCGCTGACCACATCATACAGGTCGGGACCGTCCTGCAAAAGGTCCAAGGCGTCGGCAAGAAGAGATCCGCCGTCTTCCAGCATGATCCGGTGGCGTTCTCGCGACGAAAGGCTGACCCGCTGGACACGTTCTGCAAGTGTCTCTTGAATATGCCGTTGCAGGGCCTCGACACCATGCCCGGTCTGGCCGGAGATGCCGTTGATCCCGTCGACAGGGTGGTCCTGTTTCGCGGTCAAAACCAGATCCCCGGGCCGGACCGCGATCATGGGTGCCTCGCCGGGCGGAACCAGATGAACCCTCAGGTCCGCGTCGTCGGCCCGCGCCCGGGCGCGGGCCACGCCGATGGCCTCTACCGTATCCGTTGTATCGCGCAGCCCGGCGGTATCCAGAACCACAACCGGCAACCCGTTGATATCCATCCGAACTTCGAGCACGTCCCGAGTCGTCCCGGCAATCTCTGACGTGATGGCCGCCTCGCGCCCGGCAAGGTGGTTCAGCAAGGTTGACTTGCCGGCGTTCGGTGGGCCGACGATGGCAACCTCGAAACCGGTGCGAATTCGCTCGGCGACGGTCAACCCGGCCAGTTCTGTCTTCACCTCGGTCAGGACAGAGGTCACAAGATCGCGCACCTCGTCGGATACATCCACGGGCACATCTTCGTCGGCAAAGTCGATGGTCGCTTCGAGAAGCGAGGCCGCCCGCACAAGGCTGCGCCGCCAGTCATGCACCCGTGCACCCAGATCGCCGGACAGAACTTTCAGGGCTTGCTGCCTTTGAACCTCTGTCTCGGCATCGATCAGGTCGGACAGGCCCTCGACCTGTGTCAGATCCATGCTGCCGGTTTCCAGCGCCCGCCGGGTGAACTCGCCGGGCTCCGCCAGGCGCAGTCCCGGAAAGGCGCCGATCGCCCGCAGCACAGCCCGCTGAACCGCGATGCTGCCATGCAGGTGAAATTCCGCAACCCGTTCGCCGGTAAAGCTGCCGCCTTCTTCGAAAATCAGGACAAGGGCCTGATCGAGAAAGGCACCGTCCTGGTCGCGAAGAACACGCAAAGCGGCCTGCCGCGGTCGGGGCAGGGGCGCGGCCATCCCGTCGACGACCGCCCAGGCATTCGGGCCAGAGAGGCGCACGATGGAAACGCCCGCCCGGCCCGGTGCGCTTGCAAGCGCGTAGATGGTGTCCATAGCAGCCTCAGCTGTTCATGGAGTCGAAGAATTCCGAATTCGTCTTGGTCTGCTTCAGCTTCGAGATCAGGAATTCGACCGCGTCCGTCGTGCCCATCGGGTTCAGGATACGACGCAGGACAAAGGTCTTTTGCAGATCCGTCTTGTCGACCAGCAGATCCTCTTTCCGGGTGCCCGACTTGAGGATGTCCAGCGCCGGGAAGACCCGCTTGTCTGCCACCTTCCGGTCCAGCACGATCTCGGAGTTGCCGGTGCCCTTGAATTCTTCGAAGATCACCTCGTCCATGCGCGAGCCCGTGTCGATCAGCGCCGTCGCAATGATCGTCAGCGAGCCGCCTTCCTCGATGTTGCGCGCGGCGCCGAAGAAGCGCTTGGGCCGCTGCAGGGCATTCGCGTCGACACCGCCGGTCAGAACCTTGCCGGAGGAGGGCACCACAGTGTTGAAGGCTCTACCAAGTCTTGTGATGGAGTCCAAAAGGATGACTACATCTCGCTTGTGTTCCACAAGCCTCTTGGCCTTCTCGATGACCATCTCGGACACGGCCACGTGCCGCTGTGCCGGTTCGTCGAAGGTCGAGGACACGACCTCGCCCTTCACCGAACGCTGCATGTCGGTGACTTCTTCCGGGCGTTCGTCGATCAGCAGGACGATCAGGTAGCACTCGGGGTGGTTCTTCTCGATCGAGTTGGCGATGTTCTGCAAGAGCACCGTCTTACCGGTGCGCGGCGGCGCCACGATCAGCGAGCGCTGGCCTTTGCCGATGGGTGCGACCAGGTCGATGATCCGCGCAGAGCGGTCCTTGATGGTAGGATCCTCGATCTCCATCTTCAGGCGCTCGTCGGGGTACAGCGGCGTCAGGTTGTCGAAGGCGATCTTGTGGCGCGCGCGCTCGGGATCCTCGAAGTTGATCTTCGACACGGCCACCAGGGCGAAATAGCGCTCGTCGTTGTCCGGTGCGCGGATCTCGCCCTCTATGCTGTCCCCGGTCCGCAGTGAGTGCTTCCGGATCATGTCGGGCGAGACATAGATATCGTCCGGGCCCGGCAGGTAGTTGGCCTCGGGCGAGCGCAGGAAGCCAAAACCGTCCTGTAGCACCTCCAGCACCCCGTCGCCGAAGATCTGCCAGCCGTCGTCCGCCCGCTCGCGCAGGATCTGGAACATCATCTCGCCCTTGCGCATGGTCGAGGCGTTCTCGATCTCCAGTTCTTCGGCCATGGCCAGAAGATCCTTCGGAGACTGCGCCTTCAGATCGGCGAGGTTCAGCTTTTCTTCACTCATTGGACACTCTGTCAGAACCGGCAGGAGGCTCTGCTTTTCTATGAATAGGGGAAGACCGCTTCGGGACCGAAGCTGCGAAGGGTGCTAGACCACCGGGACCATGCAAGTCAACGCTGAATGCCGGAAGCCTTGGAACACTGAATAAATAGAAAAGATGAAAGGATTTTGAAGTGTGTTGTGCGGCGATTTCCTGTGGATCATTGATATGTCCTTGCAGTCGCCCACAGGGAACAGGGCTGGGGAAAACCTTGTGCAACATTTCTGGACTTCGAAGAACATGTAAAAAATTTCGATTTTAGGGCAGGGACTTATATCGGCATTCACCGGATCATTGACCTGTGGATAACCCTGGGCGCAACAGGGCGTCAGGGGCGATGTTCCATGGTTGGCGAGTTATCCTCTCCCACAGGTCCACAGCTTCGGGAAACCGGCTGAAAACCGCGGAAACCGCCCCCAGCCTTGCAACCGCTTGGGTTTTTCCTCAGAACCATCGCACAGTGCCACACAAACCTGTCCCCGAAGTTGTCCCCATGAATCTCGACCTTGTCCTCGCTTCCGGCTCTTCGACGCGGGCGGAACTGCTTCGAAAGGCCGGTCTGGCCATTCAGATCGAATCGCCACGGGTCGATGAAGAGGCGATAAAGGCGTCGCTGATGCATGAGGGCGCGAATCCTCGCGACATTGCCGACGCTCTGGCCGAGGCCAAGGCGCAGAAGGTGGCCCGGAAGTGTCCCGAGGCGCTTGTCCTTGGTTGCGATCAGGTGCTGGAGTTCGACCGCCGGGTGATTTCCAAGCCGGAAAGCCGCGAAGAGGCCCGTGCCCAGGTCGAGATGCTGCGCGGGCAGACCCATCGGCTGCTGTCCGCCGCGGTGCTTTACCACGAGGGCCGGGCGATCTGGCGCCATGTCGGGACCGCGCGCCTGACCATGCGTGCGGTGTCCGACGACTACCTGACCCAATACCTGGACCGGAACTGGCCCGATGTCGGTGCCTCGGTTGGGGGCTACAAGCTCGAATCCGAAGGTGTCCGGCTGTTCGCGCGCATCGAAGGCGACCATTTCACCATCCTCGGCCTTCCGCTTCTGGAACTTCTGAACTTTCTCTCGATACGAGGCAGCATACCCGCATGACCCTCTCCCGTATCCCGCTGGCCGCCGTCATCGGTTCCCCGATCGCGCATTCCCGTTCGCCGCGCCTGTTTCGCCACTGGCTGCGCAAATACGGCATGCCGGGCCATTATATCCCGATGGAGGTCCCCGCCGAGCGGCTGGAAGAGACCCTGCGTCTTTTGCCCGAACTGGGTTTCGTCGGGCTGAACGTCACCATTCCCTACAAGGAAAAGGTGATGGAGATCGCCGACCAGGTGTCCGACCGCGCGACGCTGATCGGCGCCGCGAACACGCTGATCTTCCGCAAGGACGGGTTGATCCATGCGGACAACACCGATGGCTACGGCTTTGTCGAGAACCTGCGCCAGTCGGCGCCGGACTGGCAGCCCGAGGCCGGGCCTGCAACGGTCTTCGGGGCAGGCGGCGCGGCGCGGGCTATCGTTGCCTCGCTGCTCGACGTGGGCGTGCCCGAGATCCGGCTGACCAACCGCACCCGTCCGCGCGCCGAGAAGCTGCGCGAGGATTTCGGCAACAAGGTGCAGGTCTATGACTGGGTGCAGGCGGGCAATATCGTCGAGGGCTGCGCCACCGTGGTCAATACCACCTCTCTGGGCATGACGGGCAAGCCCGAGCTTCGCGTGCCGCTGGATGCCATCGGCCCGGGCATGCTGGTCACGGACCTTGTTTACACGCCGCTGGAAACCCGGCTGCTGCGCGAGGCGAAAGAGCAGGGCGCCCGGACCGTCGACGGCCTGGGCATGCTGTTGCATCAGGCCGTACCCGGGTTTGAGCGCTGGTTCGGCACCCGTCCCGAGGTCGACGAGGCCACGCGCAAGGCCATCCTCGGATGAGCTTTCGCCTTGGCCTGACCGGCTCTATCGGCATGGGCAAGTCGACAACCGCGCAGATGTTCGCGGCAGAGGGCTGTGCCGTCTGGGATGCGGATGCGGCTGTACACCGCCTGTATGCAAAGGGCGGGGCGGCGGTCGAACCGCTGGCCCGGGCCTTTCCCGCGGCGATTGACGCGGGCGCGGTGTCGCGCGACCGGCTGCGGTCGGTGATCGCGTCGGACAAGACCGCGCTGGCGCGGATCGAGGCCATCGTGCATCCGCTGGCCCGGCAGGACCGCGAGACCTTTGCCGCCGCCGCGACCAGCGACGTGACGGTCTTCGACATTCCGCTGCTGTTCGAGACCGGCGGCGATGCCGAGATGGACGCGACCGCCTGCGTCAGCGTCGCGCCAGAAGTGCAGCGCGAGCGGGTGCTGGCCCGTGGGACCATGACGGCAGAGGATCTGGAGACCATTCTTTCGCGCCAGATGCCCAATGCCGAGAAATGCCGCCGCGCCACCTACGTCATCGAGACCGATACGCTTGAGAGTGCGCGCCGACAGGTGCAGAACGTCCTGAGGGACATCCGGGCCAGACTGGGGGAAGATCATGCGTGAGATCGTTCTCGATACCGAGACCACGGGCTTCGAGCCCGAGCAGGGCGACCGCATCGTCGAAATCGGCGCGGTCGAGCTGTACAACCACATGCCGACCGGCAAGACCTACCACCAGTACATCAACCCGGAACGCGCCATGCCGGCAGAGGCCTTCGCGGTGCACGGGCTGGGCGAC
This sequence comes from Ponticoccus sp. (in: a-proteobacteria), assembly GCF_048381735.1. NCBI lineage: Bacteria > Pseudomonadati > Pseudomonadota > Alphaproteobacteria > Rhodobacterales > Roseobacteraceae > Ponticoccus > Ponticoccus sp. (in: a-proteobacteria). Next base: position 325,097 of record NZ_JBLXGL010000002.1, on the reverse strand, counting down.
GATTTCCTGCGCGACAAGCCGGTCTTCGCGAAGATCGTCGACGAGTTCCGCGCCTTCATCGGTGACTCGAAGCTGGTGATCCACAACGCCGCCTTCGACGTGAAATTCCTGAACGCCGAACTGCGGTGGGCCAAGCGTCCGCTGCTGGCCGCCGATTGTGCCATCGATACGCTGGACATCGCGCGGCGCCGGTTTCCGGGTTCGCCTGCCTCGCTGGATGCGCTGTGCCGACGCTTCGGCATCGACAACTCGTCGCGGACCCTGCACGGCGCGCTTCTGGACAGCGAGATCCTTGCCGAGGTCTACCTTGAACTGATCGGCGGCAAGCAGCCCGACCTTGTTCTGACGCCGGTGCAGACGAAATCCGCGAACGGCGAGTCCGACAGCGACTGGCGGCCGAAACCCCGGCCCACGCCGCTGCCGTCGCGCCTGTCGGAAACGGAAAAGGCGGCTCACGCCGCCTTTGTCGCCAAGCTTGGACCCGAGGCCCTTTGGACGAAGACCTGATTTAGGCCTGCGCCACCGGCGTTTCGCTTTTCTGCGCGGCCTGACGGCGCTGCAGTTCGTTGCGATACAGCGCAAGGAAGTCGATCGTTTCCAGGTTCAGCGGCGGGAAACCACCGTCGCGCGACACGTCGGACACGATGCGGCGCACGAAGGGGAACAGCATCCGCGGGCATTCGATCAGCAGGAAGGGGTGCAGCTGCTCTTCCGGGACGTTCTCGATGTGGAAGACGCCGGCATATTCCAGCTCGAGCACGAAGAGATGCGCGCCGCTGTCCTTGGCCTTGGACTCGACCTTCAGCTTCATCACGACTTCGTACTGGTTGTCGGTGGGGCGCTTCTTGGCGTCGAGGTTCACCTGAACCTGAACGTCGGGCGTCACCTCGCCGCTGACACCCTTGGTCGAGAGAATATTCTCGAAGGAAAGATCGCGAATGAATTGTGCGAGGACGTTCATCTTCGGCGCTTGCGGCTGCTGCGCCGTGTCCGCTCCGTTCGTTTCTGCCATTGTTCTGGCCTCCCGTGTACAACTTGGCTCATCGCATAGCAGGCTGCGCCAGCGCGCTCAATGCCTGGTCCAGCCAGAGCCGGGGTGATTGGGTTTCTTCTCGCGGCGGACCTCGGTGAACTCGCCTTCGATCACGTCGGGCCGGGGATCGTGGCGCGGGTCGTGCTGCCCGTGACGCGGGTCGTGGCGCGGATCCGCGCCCATCTGGAACGAGGCCACGGTGACCCGCGATTTCAGCCATTTGAACATGGCGACGCGCACCGCCGGGATCAGTAGGGCAAAGCCCACGGTATCGGTGAAAAAGCCCGGCGTCAGCAGCAGCGCGCCCGACAAGAGGATCATCGCGCCATGCGCCAGCGGCTCACCGGGATCTTCCAGCCGGTTGAAGCTTTGCCGCAGGTCGTTCATCGCCAGACGGCCCTGTGCCCGGACCATCCAGGTGCCGAGGATCGCGGTCACGATGACCACGCCCAGCGTCGGCCAGAGGCCGATCAGACCGCCGACCTGAATGAACAGGGCGATTTCGATCAGCGGAACCATCAGGAAGGCTACGAAAAGCCACATGTGTCTGTCCTCCAAGTCGGGCGGCGCCGGTGGACTCGCCCCGGTGCCTCACCTACATAGGAAGGCAACACCAAAGTTTCCATGTACGCCGCCAAGAGGTGACGATGAACTCCCCCATTCTCCAGCTGCTTGTCCTCGCCGGAATTGCCATTTTTCTCGTACTGCGCCTGCGCAGCGTTCTCGGCACGCGGGAGGGGTTCGAGAAACCCCCGGCGCCGGCCCCGTCCGAAACCCGCGGCAACCGCGCCGGGTTCGAAGTGATCGAGGGTGGACCGGATCGCGACATCGTCGACCATGTCCCCGAAGGCAGCGATGCCGCCGACGCGCTGGCCGCGATGAAGAAGGTCGAGCCGAGCTTTTCGGTCTCTGAATTCCTCTCGGGCGCGCGGGGCGCCTACGAGATGATCCTGATGGGCTTCGAGAACGGCAAGGTGGAGGATTTGAAACCCTTCCTGGCCGAAGACGTCTACGAGACCTTCGCAGAGGTCGTCGCCCAGCGGGAAGAGCAGGGGCTGACCATCGAGGCGACCTTCATCGGCGTGCGGGAACTGACCCTTTCCGACGCCAGCTATGACGAGACCTCGGGCCTTGCCGAGATCACCGTGCGCTACGTGGCCGAACTGACCTCTGTGGTGAAGAACGCCGAGGGCGAGGTGGTCGAAGGCTCTGCCACGGCGGTGAAGCGCCAGAAGGACGTCTGGACCTATGCCCGCACCATGGGCGCCTCTGATCCGAACTGGCAGCTTGTCGCCACGGACGAATGACACGACTGATCCTTGCGCTTGTCCTTGGTCTTGCCGCCATGACCGGCCGCTCTGATGCAGAGAGCGGGCCGGTCTACGCGGTTCTCGATTTCGAGGACCTGACCGGATGGGCCGAGGATGACCATGCTGCGGCGCTTGAGGTGTTTCGCAACACCTGCCGCGACTTTGACGATCCCGACTGGCGCTCGCTTTGCGGTTTTGCCGAGGACACGCGGGATGCGAAGGGGTTCTTCGAACTGCTGTTCCGCCCGGTGATGATCACCGACGGCGCGGATGCGCTGTTCACCGGCTACTTCGAGCCGGAGCTGCGCGGGTCGCCCTACGAGACGGAAACCTACCGTTACCCGATCTACGCCATGCCGCCAGAAGCCGCCGAGACCCGGCCCTGGTTTACCCGGCGCGAGATCCTGACCTCGGGCGTGATGCAGGGCCGGGGGCTGGAAATCGCATGGGTTGATGACCCGGTGGAGCTGTTCTTCCTGCAAATCCAGGGGTCCGGGCGCGTGCGCTTTCCCGACGGGCGCACGATCCGCGTCGGCTATGGCGGTTTCAACGGGCATCCCTATCGGTCGATCGGCAAGGAAATGGTGCGGCGCGGCATCTACGAGGCGCATCAGGTTTCCGCCCGGGTGATCCGCAGCTGGGTGCGGCGCAATCCGCTGATCGGAGAGGAACTGCTGTACCACAACGCCTCATATGTCTTCTTTCGCGAGGTGAGCGAGGTTCCGGCGGATCGCGGTCCCCTGGGGGCCATGAACCGGTCGATCACCGCGATGCGGTCGATCGCGGTCGATCCGGCCTATACGCCGCTGGGCGCCCCGGTCTGGATCGAGAAGCAGGGCGACAGCCCCCTGAACCGGCTGATGATCGCGCAGGACACCGGCTCTGCCATCAAGGGCGCGCAGCGGGCGGATATCTTCTTTGGCACCGGCGAGGTGGCCGGGGCGGAGGCCGGAGAGGTCAAGGACCCCGGGCGCATGGTGGTGCTGCTGCCGATCCAACGGGCCTATGCCCTGCTGCCGGAAGCGGTGCAATGAGCCGCCGCCGACTGCGGCCGGACGAGCTGGATCTCTGGCATCGGGTGGCGCGGCAGACAGAGGCCTTGCCGGGGCGGCCCAAGCCAAAGGCTCCGGCCCCGGATCCGAAGACGCCAGACCGGCCGGTTCGTCCCCCCGAACCGGCCGCTTTGCCTCCGCCGTTGCCGCCGTTCCGGATGGGGCAGAAAACCGCGCCCCGGACCGAGACCCACGATTTCCACAAGACCACCTCGGACCGCATGAAGACCGAGGGCGTCAATATGGACGCCCGCGCCTTCACGCGGATGAAGCGGGGGCGGCTGGAACCCGAGGGCCGGATCGACCTGCACGGCATGACGCTGGATCAGGCGCACCCGGCGCTGTCGCAGTTCATCCTGACGGCGCAGGCGCGGGGCTTGCGGCTGGTGCTGGTGATCACCGGCAAGGGCCTGCGCGAAGACCCCTATGACCCGATGCCCCGGCGGCGCGGCGTGCTGAAGACGCAGGTGCCGATGTGGCTGAAGATGCCGCCGGTTGCGCAGGCGGTGCTTCAGGTCACGGAGGCGCACCGCAAGCATGGCGGCGGCGGCGCCTATTACGTCTATCTCAGGCGGCGGCGGTAAGCAGGCGGCCTAGCATCGCTGCCGCCAAGGCGGTGGGGCGCAGCCTGTTGATCCCGCACCACCGTCCATGGCCAAGCGCGTCGGTCCGGCGGATTTCCCCGCCGCAGACCGAAAGGAAGAGGGGCTGGCCGGGGCCGGAGCGAAAACTCGGCAGCACATCGACGGAAAGCCAGCGATGGTTTCGCGCGATGACGCGGAACCCGGACATGGCGGAGCTGCGTGGCAGACCGGCGGCCTCAAGGCTGGCGGTGGGCGGGCATGGTCAGGCAGGCGCCGAAGGGGGCAACGCGGCGTCGGGGCAGGGGCCGTGGCGTGGCACGGCCCCCGTCAGTTGGACACCGCGGCGGCCTGGGCGCTGACCCCGAAGACAGAGCCGATAAGCCCGAGGATCGTCCGGGCGTTCGTCACCGGGCTTTCGGTGGCAAGCACGGTATCGCCGGGCTGGACGTGAAACTGCCGCGCCGCAAAAAGGCCGTCGGCGCTGGTCAGGTCGAAGGTAAAGACGACCTGCTGCATCCCGGGGCCGCGCCCGTCGGCACGGATGTCTCGGGCCGCGTATTCGCGCAGGACCAGAACGCCCTTGGGATCGGCACGGCTGTCGTTGATGCCGCCCATCAGCGAGACGGCTTCCAGCGCGGTCACGCGATCCTTGGGAAAGTACACGAGATCCTCGACCCCCGAGGCCCCCAGCGCGGTAAAGCTGCGGTCGTCCTCCTCGATCACCACGGTATCGCGCGGATGCAGAAGCGCGTTGCGCGACCCGTCGCGGAACAGCACATCCGACGAAATCTCATAGGTCGAAGAGCCCCGGATCAGGCGCACCTGCGGGTTGCGCAGCCCCTGAGGGATGCCACCCGCGTCCGCCAGCACGTTGAGGATCTTGTAGTTGCGCGAGGGCATCGGGTAGGCGCCGGGCTTTGTCACCCCGCCCACCACGTCGACGGTGTGATCGCGGCCCTGCTGAAGGCTGACCTGCACCTGCGCGGCGGGCACGATGGGTTCCAGCCGGGTCTGGATCTTCGCCCGCGCGCCTGCGGGTGTCAGCCCGCGGACACCGACCTTGTTGGCATAGGGCAGGAAGATGGAGCCGTTGCCGTCGACCTCGACGCCCGCGATCTCGGTATACCGCTGGCCGGGGTTGGTGATCAGCGAGTTTTCCGAGCTGTCCCAGATGGTCACGTCCAGCCGGTCGCCGGTGCGGATCACCGAAGAGCTGCTGCCCTCGGAGGTGCCGGGCCAGTGGTATTCCCCGTCCCATCCGGTGGCGGGCCAGCTTTCGATACCGGGAATATTCGCGCGCGTTACCGGAACGACCTGAAAGGTGGGACTCTCGGCGTTCTTTTGATTTACAACTTCGGATTGCAAAGCGGCCCCGCGCGGCAGGCTGCAGGCGGTCAACAGGATGGCTGCGCCCAGAAGGGCCAGTACGGTCCGTCGTCTTTGTTCCAATCCGCCCCTCCGGGTCCGGTATGCTTCAGTCTTTTTAGTCGTTGTCTACGCTGATAAACACTCTGGCAAGAGTTGGGAAGTGGAATGAGGTCGGGACCGTGGCAGACAGAACGCAGCCGACACTGCTGCTTTTGGGCGCGACAGGCAAGCTGGGGCGTGCGTTGCAGGCCTGCTGGCGCGTTGCACCGCCGGGGGGGATGACGGTTGCCGGTCTGGCGCGTCGGCGAAATTCCTCCGATATCCCGGTCTGGGTTCCCGGTGGACCCCTGCCCGCAACCGGCCCGGTGCGGGCGGTGATCGCGGCCTGGGGGGTGACCTCTGGCACGCGGGAGGACATGGACGGCAATATCGCGCTGGCCCGCGCGGCGCTGGATCTTGCCCGCGAGGTCGGGGCAGAGCGTGTGCTGCATTTCTCTTCCGCCGCCGTCTACGGCCGAGGCGAAGGACCGCTGGGCGAAGAGGATGACCCCGATCCGCAGGCGCCTTACGGCGCCAGCAAGCTGCGGATGGAGAATGCCGTGGACGACTGGCACAGGACCTTCGAGGGCGGGCCGCGGTCGGTGATCCTGCGGATCGGCAATGTCGCCGGGGCGGACATGCTTTTCGGCAATATGCGGGCGGGCCAGAGCGTGACATTGCATCGCCTGCCGGACGGAACCGCCCCGCGCCGCAGCTACATCGCCCCCGCCGATCTTGCGCGGGTGATCGCGGCGCTTGTGCAGGCACCGGATCCGGCGCGGATTTACAACGTGGCGGCCCCGGCGGTGACCGGGATGGATGCGATCGCGACAGAGGCGGGGGTTCCGATCCGCTGGCAAGAGGCGCCCGAGACGGCCCTGCCCCAGGTCTGGCTGAACACCGACAGGCTGGCCGCCGTCCTGCCCCTTGGCCCGCAGAGCGCCCAGCCGCGGCACCTGATCGACGGCGCGCGGCAAGCCGGGCTGTGGCCATGAAGAGGGGCCTTTTGCGGCTTCTCGACTTTCTCTATGCCATTGGAATGACGGTGCTTCTGGCGCCGCTTCTGGTCTATGTGGCGTTTCGGGTCTGGCGCGAGGACGGGCGCCCGATCCTGTATAAATCCGAACGCATGCACGCCCCGGGCAAGCCTTTCCAGCTTTGGAAGTTCCGCACCATGACGGTGGTCGAGACCGATTCCGGCGTCTCTGGCGGGGACAAGGCGGCGCGGATCACGCCCACCGGAAAGTGGCTGCGCGCCAAGCGGCTGGACGAGCTTCCGCAGCTTTGGAACGTGCTGCGGGGCGATCTTGGCTTTGTCGGACCCCGCGCGCCGCTGCGGCGCTATGTCGAGATGTATCCCGACCTCTATGCCGAAGTGCTGAAGGACAGGCCGGGCATCACCGGGATGGCATCCATGGTCTTTCACCGGACCGAAGAGCGGTTGTTGGCCCGCACGACCACGCCGGAAGAGACAGAGGCGGTCTATTGCGCCCGCTGCATTCCGCGCAAGGCCCGGCTGGACCTGCTTTATGCCAGGCGGCGCAATCCCTGCACGGACATGCGGCTGATGTTCGCGACGGTCTTTCGCCGGGTATCCATGCATGACCGGCAGACGCGGGGACACAAGGACAGATGACCGGGCGCGCCTGGCGGGCGGTCCCGAGAGGATGCCCGGTGCCTGCCGACACACCCGACAGGTAACCGCCTCAGCGGCGCAGCGCCTGCGTCGCCATGTAGCCGGTGAAGCCACCCATGTATTGCCGCGCGCTCAGCACATAGCCGTCGGAGGCGACGACATAGGTGTTGGTGAAGCTGTGAACGGGGTCGGTGCTGTTGCACTCTGCCGTGACAACCGTCCCGGTGGTCTGCACAAGGCCGCCCTGCACCGCCCGCGATCCGCCCGGCGTGACCTGACACAGGTAGCTGGCGACCACGGTCACGTCTTCCGGCGTCAGATAGCGCAGGTCGTAACGCGCGGTTCCGGCGCGGCGGGCCGAGACCTGGGACAGCAGCGCGCCGACCTCGGAGGACATCAGGTCGCCGCCGAAGCCCCGGGTCGAGGTCATCATGCCGCCGCGCATGTTCACGACCTGCCGCGTCGAGGAACCATAGGTCCGGTAGGGACCGTTGGTCTCGATCTGTTGCATCAGGAACTGCCCCTTGCGGCTTTCGATCTCGAACATCTGCACGGGCCGGGGCGTGGCCGTCAGGGCCTGCGCGACCTGCTGGCCGGTCAGGGGTTGCGGCGCCGGCTTCTTCTGAAAGAGCGTCGGAAGCTGCTTGATGATTTGGCTGCGGTCGTCGGGCCCGTTGCCGCAGCCCGCAAGGATCAGGCCTGCGGCCAGCAGGGCAAGGCCGGTGCGCATCGTCTTGGCTGCGGTCATCGCCAGAACCTTCCCCAGGATTTCGCCGCGTCGGGGCGGTGGTAGTCGCGCACCTGCTCGTACAGGCGCCCGTTCACGTCCAGCCGCGCGCCGCCGTCGCGGGTCAGCGACTGGATCACGATGTCGTTGCGGTCGCGCGAGGGTGTGCCGAGGAACGAGGCCAGCGGGATGGTGAACCGCAGACCCTTGTCGAAAGAGCCTTCGCCGAAGTCCTCGAAAGAGGCGTTGGTAAAGGTCGCGTAGGCCCCGACCTTCCATCCGTTGGCGAACTCGCGGTCGACGGTGACGGTCGCGCCGTAATCGCCCGCAAGGAAGCGTCCCGCGTCGATCTGCCCGTGAAAGCCGTTGCCGAAGGCGTAATAGGCCGAGACATGGCCGTTCACGTTCGGGATGTCGCGCTCGATCCCGGTTTCGGGGTCGACGGTGGTCATCGACTGGAACTCGAACAACTGATCGTAGGCGCGGCGCTGGACATAGTTGACCTCTGCCCCAAGCGCGAAGCGGCTGCCGACCGGCTTCCACAGAACTTCGGCCGAGGCGCCGCCGTACATGGGTTCAAGGTAGCCGAGCGTCAGGCGCGAATAGACGTCCTTGGCCGGGCGCCCGTACATGGCCAGCGTCAGGTATTCGATCGCCGGGTCGCCCTCTTTCGAGTACCGCGCGCGGTCGGTGCGCACGCGCGGCAGCTTGGATTCGTCTGCGCGGGTGATCTCGTCGAGGTTGCCCGCCAGCTTCTTGGTGACAGAGCCGGAAAGGATCACGTTCGGCGTGATCTCGACCTTGCCGGCGGCGCGGATGCCCGCGTCGATGCGGACCGGGTTGTCGGGGTCGAAGACCGAAAGCTGTCCGTAGGGCGCAATGGACCAGGTGAATTTCGGATAGATGCCGGCGTCGGGCGCGGGCGCGCGCCCGTAGGCGTCGACGATGCTGGTGCGGGCCAGCATCTCGGCGGCGGCCTCATGTTCCAGCGCCTCGAGGTCGGAACGCCGCATGACCACGGCGGACATCGGCATGCCGTTGACGACGGGGATGACCTCGAAGGTCTCGACCGAGGCGGGCAGCGAGCGCGTCATCGCGCGGGCGACCCGGCCGATGGCCTGTGCGGGGGCGCCGAAGCGCGGGTTCAGGATGCGGACCGTGGCGCGGTCCTGCTCCAGCCGCAGGCTTTCGACGACGATGCCGTCCTTGGCGGCCAGCTCGCCCAGCGACTTGCGGGCACTGGCCGAGGTGCCGGGGTCCGTCGTCCAGCCCAGATCGCGCGCCGCGCCGGGGGCGCGAACCTGCACCGGCAGGCCGGCGGTCTCGATGCCGCCGGGGATGCCCTGCGTCTTGGGGTTCGTGACAAAGGTGAAGGAGGCGCCGACCTCGGAACCCAGAACGTGATACAGCGACATCTGCGCGCCGTTCTTGAACCGGTAGTCGAGGCCGAAGTTCAGCGCGCTTTTCGCGTCGTAGACACCGCGATCCTGTTCGGGATCGTAGCTGTCAGAGGAATATTCGACCTTGAAGTTCCACTGGTCGTTGGGCGCGTAGGACAGACCGGCAAAGCCCGAGATATCGCCCCGGAAGAAGCGGTCGTAGCTGGGCACGCCGCCCTCGGCGAGGAATTCCTCGGGCCGCGATCCGAAGCCGTTGCCAAGCCTGTTGGTCCCGGCAAGACGGCCCCAGCCGAGGCCGCCGGTGACCTTCAGCCCCTGCGCAAGGGTCTTTGTCGCCACGAGGTACTCGCCGCTGTAAAGTCCGGTGCCGATGAAGTCCTGAAGCCCCAGCACAAGCGAGGGGCGATACCGGCCCTCGGTCAGGATCTGATAACGCAGGTCGAAGCTGCGGTCGTAGCGGGTTTCATTCGACAGCTGCGTGTCGAAGTTCGGGATCGAGCTGTATCGAAAGCTGCCGGACAGGCGCGGCATGATCTGGAAATACAGCGTGGTGCGCGTGGTGCCACCAATATAGGCGAAGGTGCCGGCGATGGTTGCATCGGGAAGAACCTCGGCGGTGGGCATGTCGATCAGACCGGGGCTGCCGTAGAGGTTCAGACTGGCGCGGTCGCGCGTGATTTCGGCCGCCGCTGGTGTCGCCGCCAGGACGGACAGACCGGCCAGCATGGCAAGACGCGACACGACGCCTGCAGTTTTCCGGCGAAAACCCGGCATGCCCTTCCCCTCGTTTCCCGTGTTCGTTCGCCATTGCTAACCGTTTCCGCTGGGGCTGTCCATTCGGCGGCTCTGGGCGTCCGGCGATTGTGGGAAAATCGGCACGCCGCCGCCACCGCGGCTTTTAACGCAACATTTTGAATCGTTAAGCCGGTGGAAAGGCCTGCCCGCTACTCCTGCCTTCGGGTGAGATACGAAGGTGGGAAAGATGCGTGACGACACTGTTGCGCCCATCATCATCAAGCGCAGGAAGGTGGTTGCCGGTGACGGCCATCACGGCGGCGCCTGGAAGGTGGCCTATGCGGATTTCGTGACCGCGATGATGGCTTTCTTCCTGTTGATGTGGCTTCTGAACGCGACGACGGAAAAGCAGCGCAAGGGGATTGCGGATTACTTCAGTCCGACCATTGCCATGGCCAAGGTCTCTGGTGGGGGGGACGGTCCCTTGGGTGGGGAATCCGTCTTTGCCGAGAATACCTTGCCACGGATGGGCACCGGGGCGACCAGCCTCAGCCCGACGGTGGAGCGGCGTGAAAAGGGGGCCGCCGATGCCGGGACGGCGGAGGATGGCGAAGACCCCGAACAGGAACAGTTCGAGGTGCTCGAGGACATGCTGATGGGCCGTGGCGGCGAAAGCGCGGTTGCCGATGCGCTGCTGGATCACATCGTCACCGAGGTGACCGACGAGGGGCTTGTGATCGAGCTATTCGAGACCCGGACCGCGCGCCTTTTTACCGAAGAGGCAAGGCCGACCCGGCTGCTGGAGGATCTTGCCATCGTCCTGAAGCGGGCGGCGGGCGTGGTCACCAACCCCATCGCGATAGAGGGTCATACCGCGGCCTATCCGGTGGTGCTGGCCCGGAACCCGTCCTGGGATGTCTCGGGCCTGCGGGCGACCGCGTTCCGCGAGCTTCTGACCCGCGACGGGCTGGCGCAGGGCCGCATCCGCCGGGTCACCGCGCATGCGGATCGCGAACCGGCGCACGAAAACCTCATGGATGTCCGGAACAACCGGCTGGAAGTGGTCTTCCTTCGGACGAAGTGACGGAGTTTGGCTTGGATTTTAGCTGTTAGCCGGGCGTTAAACCCGGGGCTCTATCTGTGGATGCGGAATGAAACGCGACAGCAGAAAGGCGTGTCCATGACTATCTCTTCGTCATTGAATGCAGGTGTTCTGGGGCTGAATGCCAATGCCAGCCGCCTTGCAACGATTTCCGACAATATCGCGAACTCGGCGACCTACGGCTATCGCCGGGCGGAGACAGAGTTCAACGCGCTGGTGATGGACAACAGCGGCCGAAGCTACACCGCCGGGGGCGTGACCAGCAACAACCTGCGCCTGATCGACCAGAAAGGGTCCATCGTTTCGACGAACAATGCCACCGACCTTGCGGTGCGTGGCCGTGGCATGCTGCCGGTCGTCGCGGCCTCGCAATACGAGGCGACGGGCGAGCCCGAGCTTCTGCTGACCTCGACCGGGTCCTTCCGGCTGAACGAGGAAGGGTTTCTGGTCAATGCCTCGGGGTACTATCTGATGGGATGGCCCGCCGATGTCGACGGCTCCATTCCGCCCTTCCCGCGCGACACCGTCGACGGGCTTGAACCGGTTCGGTTCAGCCTCAGCCTGACCTCGGACCCGACCACCGAGGTCTCGCTCAGCCTGAACCTTCCGGCGACGGACACGGCCTTCGATGCCTCCGGCGATCCCTACACGCTGTCGGTGGAATACTTCGACAACCTCGGCGTTTCGCAATCCATGGGCCTGACCTTCACGCCGACCATTCCCGGCGCCGGGGCGTCCAACGAATGGACGATGCAGATCACCGATTCTGCCTCTGCCGGTGCGGTGGTCGGCGAATACATCATCAGTTTCGACGACAGCCGGGCCGGTGGCGGCAAGATCCTTGGCGTGACCACGGTCCTGGGCGGCGCCTATGATCCGGTGACCGGCGTGGCCGAGGTCACGGTGGCGGGTGGCCCGGTCGATTTCGACATCGGCGCCGTCGGTGCGAACTCGGGCCTGTCGCAGCTTTCCGACAGTTTCGCGCCCATCGCGATCAACAAGAACGGCTCTCCGGTCGGCAATATGACCTCGGTCGAGGTCGATGCGAACGGTTATGTCAGCGCCAGTTACGACACCGGGGTCAGCCGCGTGATGTACCAGGTTCCGCTGGCCGACCTGCCGAACCCCAATGGCATGATCGCGCTGGACAGCCAGACCTTCCGTCCGTCCAAGCAAAGCGGCGCCTATTTCCTGTGGGATGCCGGTGACGGACCGACCGGCGACATCAAGTCCTATGCCCGCGAGGAATCGACCACCGATGTCGCGAAAGAGCTGACGTCGATGATCCAGACCCAGCGCGCCTATTCCTCCAACGCCAAGGTCATCCAGACCGTGGACGAGATGCTGCAGGAAACCACCAATATCAAGCGCTGATCCGGCGCGTGATCCCCTGACACAGGAGGACGCCCATGTCTCTTTCGACGGCTCTTTACGGCGCGTTCAGTGGCCTCAAGGCGAATTCAAGGGCTGCCGCGCTAGTGTCCACGAACATCGCGAATGCCACGACCGAAAGCTATGGGCGGCGCGAACTCGAGCTGCGGTCCGGGGCGTCCGGCACCGGGGGCGGCGTGCTGATCGATGGCGTTTTGCGCAACGTGAACCCGGTCCTGATCGCGGATCGCCGCCACTCGGACGCGGAAATGGGGCTGGGCCGCGCGCTTTACGATTTTGCCGCGCGCTTTGAAACGGAATTGGGGGACAGCGAGTCGCCCGGGTCCCTGGTGGGGCGCTACACCGCGCTTGAAAACGCGCTGCTGGTGGCGGCGGCGGACCCGTCTTCCGCGCAACGGCTGGACCAGGTCTCGCTGACGGCGGATGCGGTATCGACCAAGCTGAACGCGCTGTCGCGCGATGTTCAGGCGGCGCGCCTGGATGCCGACACAGAGATCGGTCGGCAGGTCACGTTGCTGAACGAAACCATTCTGCGGCTCGACGGGATCAACGACGACCTCAGACGGGTCTCTTCGGCGAATGCCGATCCGGCGGGGCTTCTGGACGAACAGGCCCGGCTGATCGACAGCATCTCGGAGATCGTGCCGCTGCGCGTGGTCCGGAAGGACGCAGGCGATATCGCGCTGTATACCACCGGCGGCGCGGTCCTGCTGGACGGGCGCCCGTCCGAGATCGGCTTCGCCCCCGTCAACGCCATGGATCCGGTCTTTACACTGGCGGGTGGCGACCTGTCCGGTCTGACGATCAACGGCATGTTCGCCAGGGCCTCGGGCAATGGTGTCCTGAAAGGCGGCAGCCTCGCCGCCCAGTTCGAGATCCGGGACGAGGCCGCACCGGCCCGGCAGACGCAACTGGATGCCATTGCGCGCGACCTGATCGAACGGCTTGGCCCCGGCGGACCGGACGCCACGCTGGCCGCCGCCGATCCCGGCCTGTTCACCGATGACGGGTTTGCCTTCGACCCCCTGAACGAGGCCGGCATCGCCGGGCGCATCCGGATCAACACCCTCGTGGCGCCGAACAGCGGCGGGTCCTGGCGGCTGCGGGACGGGCTTGGTGCCGTGACCACCGGCCCGGTCGGCGAGGCGCGCCTGCTGCAGGGCATCACCGCCGCGCTGGAGGCCGGGACCGTGCCATCCTCGCCCGCGCTGCCCGGTGTCAGCGCCTCCTTCGCGACGCATGTGGCGGATGTCACCTCGGATGCCGCCGCCGCCCGTGTCCGGGCGGAGGGGCAGAAGACCTACCTGAGTGCCCAGAATACCCGGCTGAAAGAGCTGGAGCTGGCGAACGGGGTCGACACCGATGCCGAACTTCAGCGGCTCATGCAGATCGAGCAGCTTTACGCCGCGAACGTCAAGGTCATGCAGACCGTCGACGACCTGATGCAGCAGCTGATGTCCATCTAAGGAGAAACGCCATGCAAACCGTCGGAGACATGTCCCGCGCGCTGGTTCTGCGCACCAACCAGGCCCGCCTGCGCGCCGAAATGGACAGGCTTGCGGTCGAGGTCTCCACCGGCTTCGTCCGCGACAGTGCCGCGCATCTGAAGGGCGATACATCGGCGCTTTTGTCCATCGACCGATCTTTGGAAAAGCTCGAGGCCTACCGCGTCAACGCGGCCTCGGCCACCTTCCTGACGGGCACGATGCAGGCCACGCTGGACGAGGTGCAGGACCGCAGCGAGGGCCTGTCGCAGACCCTGATCTCTGCCGAGCTGACGCCGAACGACGCGCTTCTGAACACCCTGTCCGAGGATGCGGCGACGGCGCTGAACCAGGTGCTCAATGCCCTGAACCGCAACGTGGCGGGGCGCTTCCTTTTTTCCGGCACGGCGACGGACACCGCGCCCATGCCCGCTGTCGACACGCTTCTCGCCGATGTCCGGGCAGCCCTTGCCGGAGCGACCGACATGGCCTCGGTCGATGCGGCGCTGGACAGCTTCTTTGGCGCCGGGGGCGGCTTCGAGGTCACGACGTACCAGGGGTCGGATACCGGCCTTGCGCCGCTGCGGTTGAGCGAGACGGAAACCGCAACCGTCGACATCCGCGCGACGGATGAGGTATTCCGCGCCGTCCTGAAACCGATGCTGAAGGCCGCATTGTCGACCGATGGCCTGCTGGCCTTCGACCAGACGCTTCAGATCGAGATGCTGAGCAGCGCAGGCCGCGAATTGCTGTCGGCCCAGGCTGATGTGGTCGAGATGCGCGCCGGGCTGGGCGCGCTCGAGGCGCGGCTGGAAGAGACGACAACCCGCATTTCGGCCGAACGCGCTGCGACCATCACCGCGCGCCTCGATCTTGTCGGGGCCGACCAATACGACACCGCCGCGCGCTATGAAAATATCCAGTCGCAACTGGAAAACCTCTACGCCATCACCGCGCGGTCCCAACGCCTTTCGCTGGCGGAGTTCCTCTGATGCGCCCCCTGATCGCCGCATTGATCGCCCTGACGCTTGCCCTGACATCCGCGGCCCATGCCCAGTCGGTCCGCATCAAGGACCTTGTCGAGGTCGACGGGGTGCGCGCGAACGACCTTGTGGGCTATGGGCTCGTCGTGGGTCTGAACGGATCGGGGGACGGTCTGCGCAACGCGCCCTTCACCGAGGAAATCATGTCCAACATCCTCGAACGGCTGGGCGTGAACGTCACCGGAGAGCAGTTTCGGCCTCGCAACGTGGCGGCGGTCATCGTGACCGGGCGCCTGCCTGCCTTCGCACGCGTCGGCAGCCAGATCGACATCACGGTTTCGGCCATCGGCGATGCCAGCAGCCTGTTGGGCGGCACCCTGATCATGACGCCCCTCAATGCCGCGGACGGGCAGATCTATGCGGTGGCGCAGGGCACCGTCATCGCCGGCGGGGTCGAGGCCGAAGGCGATGCGGCGCGGGTCGTGCAGGGTGTGCCCACCGCCGGGGTCATTCCCTCGGGCGCGCGGGTGGAGCGAGAGGTCGACTTCGACTTCACCGCGCTCTCGACCCTGCGGCTGGCCCTGCGAGAGCCGGATTTCACCACCGCCGCGCGGATCGAGGAGGTGATCAACCGCAGGCTCGGGCGCCGTGTCGCGACCATGCTGGATGCCGGAACAGTCTCTGTGAACCTGTCGCAGACCGGGGCGAACTCGCCCGCGCGGGCCGTCGTCGCCATCGAGAACCTCGCAATAGAGCCGCAGCGCCGGGCCCGGGTCGTTGTCGACCAGCGGTCGGGGACCATCGTGATGGGCTCTGACGTGCGCATATCGCGGGTGGCCGTGTCGCAGGGCAACCTGACCCTGCGGATCGAGGAGGCGCCCCTTGCAATCCAGCCGAATCCCTTCTCCGACGGGCAGACGGTTGTCGTGCCGCGCACCGGGGTCGCCATAGAGGAAGAGCCGGGCATCGGCCTTGCCGAGGTTCCGACCGGCACGAACCTCTCCGAGGTGATCGCCGGCCTGAACGCGCTGGGCGTCAGCCCGCGCGACATGATCGACATCCTGAAAAGCATCAAGGCCGCGGGCGCCTTGCACGCCGATTTTGTCGTGATGTGACGCCGCCGCAGAGGCTTTCTTAACGACTGCCTGCGAGTGTCGGGCAGGGCCAGTTCAGGAGACCGGGAATGCTCGGAATCATCGGTATCGTCGTGATCTTCGCCATGGTCTTTGGTGGGTACATGGCAGCGGGCGGAAAGCTCGGGATCATCCTCAAGGCGCTGCCCTTCGAATTCATGATGATCGGGGGGGCCGCCGCCGGTGCCTTCCTGATCAGCAATGATGGCGGCACGGTCAAACAGGCGCTGAAGGACATCGGCAAGGTCTTCAGGGGGGCCAAGTGGAAGCCCGACGACTACCGGGATCTGCTGTGCCTGCTGTTCGAACTGATCCGTCTGGCCCGTCAGAACCCGGTGGCCATCGAAGAGCATATCGAGGCTCCGGCGGACTCCAGCATTTTCGGGAAGTACCCGAAGATCGCCGGGGACAGATACGCGATGGAGCTGATCTGCGACACCATGCGCTCTGTCTCGATGAACTACGACGATCCGCATCAGGTCGAAGAGGTGCTGGACAAGCGGCTCGACGCCATGTCGCACCACGGCGGTCACAGCGCCCATGCGTTGCAGGCCATGGCGGATGCGCTGCCGGCGCTGGGCATCGTCGCGGCCGTTCTGGGTGTGATCAAGACGATGGCCTCGATCGACCAGCCGCCCGAGGTGCTGGGCAAGATGATCGGTGGTGCGCTCGTGGGCACCTTCCTCGGCGTTTTCCTGGCCTACGGGTTCGTTGGCCCCTTCGCCGCCAAGGTGAAGGCGGTCGCGGAAGAGGACATGCACTTCTACCACCTGATCCGCGAGGTGCTGATTGCCAACCTCCACAATCATGCCACCAACATCTGTATCGAGGTCGGGCGCCAGAACACGCCAAACCACTTCCGGCCCAGCTTCGAGGATCTTGAGGAGGCGCTGAAATCGGTCAAGCAGGAGGCCGCGTGATGCGGCTTGCGCTGGTCATTGTGGCGTGGCTTCTTCCGGGCCATCTGCTTGCCCAAACGGTTGCTGTCCGAAGCGGCGAACATGGCGCGTTCACCCGGCTTGTCTTCGACGTTCCGCCGGGCCTTGGCTGGACACTGGATCAGGTGCCGGAAGAGCGGCGGGTCAGGCTGGATCTTGACGCCGAGGGGCTGGGATTTGACCTGTCGCGCGTCTTCGACCGGATCGATCGCGATCGTCTTGCCAGCATCAACGCGGCGGAGGGTGGCAGCAGCGTGACCCTTGCGCTGGCCTGTGCCTGTGATGTCGAGGCATTTGTCCTGCGGGACAGGATGCTGGTCCTGGACATTCGCGCAGCGGATCCGGCGGAGGATGTTGCGGACAAACCTGCCGCCGGCGCGCCCGGGCTGTCCGGTCCGGCGGATGCCAGGCTGGCAGGCGATCTTTCGCGGGTGCGGGTCGATGGCATTCCCGGCATCGGCCCCGCCCGAACCGCCGATCCCTTGTTGCCGCGCCTTCCGGCGGGCAGGCCACCGACCTCGCACCAAGACGCTGTCGCGACCGGTGAGCCGGTTCGGGACATGTCCGACGCTATGGCAATCGGCGACCAGATTGCCGCCGACCTCGCAGCCGCCGCAACCGAGGGCATTCTGACCGCAGCGGTTGCTTCGAAGCCGCATTTCCCGGCGACGTCAGCCGACCAACCTGCTGGCCGCGACGCCAAAGACACCGCCGATGCCGACCCGGATGGAGATATCGTGCAACAGTTGGCCGCAGGCCTGTCCGACGTGGATCACACCGCAGCGGGCAGGCGACGGATTCAGGTGGGCGGCTTGTCTTGCATTTCCGACGAATCCCTCCGGGTTGCTCAATGGGTCGCGCCGGGAAGGGATATCAACGCCGTTCTGGCGCATCGCCGGGGCCTGGTCTTCGGGGAATTCGACCGGATCGACGAAGCGGCGCTTGTGTCCTACGCCAAGAGCTTGCTGCATTTCGGTTTCGGGGCAGAGGCGCGCGCGACATTGAACTTGTCCGCGGACGACGGGACCGAGGCCTTGAAGGCGCTGTCCTACCTGATGGATCACCGACCAGATCCCACGGGATTGTTCGGCGGCCAGACGAATTGCCCGGGCGACGCGGCGCTTTGGGCCGTCATTGCCCTGCCCGAGGACCCGGGCAGCCATCTTGTCGATACCGCCGCTGTCCTGCGGGGATATGAGACCCTGCCGATCCACCTGCGCGAACACCTGGGGCCGGTACTGGCCAATCGACTGTCGGGGGCGGGCTATCCCGGCGCGGCGCGCGACGTCCTGAACCGGCTGCAGCGGTCCAAGGGAGAGGAGACCGACAGCATCGCGCTCGGCCGGGCGCAACTGGATCTGCATCAGGGTGTTCTCGGCGCGGCAGAGGCCCCTCTGCGGAGTCTCGCCACCGGGGCAGGACCGGAATCACCAGAGGCCATCCTTGCCTCCATCGAACTGGCGCGTACCGCAGGCAAGCCCGTGCCCGGATACCTCGTGGAGCTTGCGGATGCTTTCTCGGTCGAGTTCCGCAACAGTGAGGAGGGGCCGGAATTCTGGAAGGCCCATGTCACCGCCTTGTTGCTGAACGATGCCTTTCAGGCTGCGCATGACCGCATCTCGGATGCCGACGGGACCTATGTTCCGGAGGATGTCATGGGTGCCATGCGGAATGTGGCGGTGGAGGCTGTCGTCGAGCAGGCGGATGACCTGACCTTTCTGAAGCTGGCGACGCGGGATCTTCAGACGGGTTTCCGCCCGGTGCGGGATCGGACCGTGCTGGCCATCGCGCAGCGGTTCCTGACAACCGGCCTGCCGGATTCGGCGCTCGCCCAGCTGTCCATGATCCCCTCGGCCAGCGCGGTCGGCCCCGAGGCGGCGATCCTTCGGGCCAGGGCTTTGCTGGATCTCGGGCGGCACGAGGAAGCCGAAATCATCCTGATCGGGCAGACCGGCGAAGAGGTGACCCGGCTGCGGGCCGAGCTGCGTGATCACATGGGTGATCACGAATTGGCAGGCAGCATGTATTCGGAACTGGGCGAAGAGGCGCTTGCCCGTCAGGCGGCCTGGCTTTCGGGCGACTGGGGATCTGTAGTCGAGGGGTCGGAGGACGCTCTGGCACAGGCCGCGGCGCTGATCCGGTCCCCGCCCGACGACATCGGTGTCGCGACCCCCAGCCTTGCCGCGGCGGAAGGGCTGTCCCAGGCCAGCGCCGATACAAGGGAAAAGATCCGCGCCCTGCTGGAGGCGACGCAACTCACGGAAAACGAAGGATAACCCACCCAAACACGGGGCACAGAACCTGTACCAGAGGCCAAGAAATGGCAAGAAACGACATCAGGGGCCGGCAAGCCCGATACCGGCGTAGGGATCAAAGCGTCTCTCCGGCCAATCCCGGCGGGGAGGGGCGGTAGCGATGCAGGCCAACACGCTTTTCAAGCCGACAATCCTCATGGCGCTGGCCCTCATGGCGGTGATCGTCATGATGATCCTGCCCATGCCGTCCTGGGTGCTGGACGTGGGCCTTGCCGCATCCTTCGGACTGGCGATCCTGATCTTCACGGTCACGTTGTTCATCGAGCGGCCTCTGGATTTCTCGGCCTTTCCGACGATCCTCCTGACCTCCCTGATGTTGCGCCTGTCGCTGAACGTCAGTTCGACCAAGCTGATCATCGGCGAGGGGCACACCGGAACGCATGCCGCCGGAGAGGTTATCCAGGGCTTTGCCAACTTCGTCATGGGCGGCAGCGTTTTCCTGGGCCTCGTGGTCTTCGGCGTTCTGATGATCGTGAATTTCGCCGTGATCACCAAGGGATCGGCCCGGATGGCCGAGGTCTCGGCCCGCTTCGCGCTGGACGGGATGCCCGGCAAGCAGCTTGCCATCGACGCGGATATGTCCGTCGGCGCCATCGATCACGCCGAGGCCAAGCGCCGCCGCGAGACCGAACAACAGGAAACGACCTTCTTCGGCTCGCTCGACGGCGCTTCGAAATTCGTCAAGGGAGACGCGGTCGCGGGCCTGCTGATCACGGCGCTGAACCTCGTGATGGGCGTCATCATGGGGTCGGTCGTTCACAGCATGCCGCTGTCCAGCGCGCTGGAAACCTATGCCATCCTGACCGTTGGCGACGGGCTGGTGTCGCAGATCCCGGCGGTGATCATTTCCATCGCTGCCGGTCTTCTGCTGGCACGCGGGGGTGCCACCGGCGCAACCGACGTGGCGGTGGTGTCGCAGCTTGGCAAGCACCCTTCCGCCCTGCTGGCCGTCGGCGTGCTTATGGCGCTTTTCGCGCTGGTGCCCGGGCTGCCCTTCCTGCCCTTCATGGCCGGTGCTGCGGTGCTGGGGTTCCTCGCCTGGCGCATGGCGACGCGCAAGCCAGAGGCGCCGGGCCGTGACGATGCAGAGGAAGAACCGCTGGCTCCGCCCGGGCAGGTCATGGGGGATGTCCTCGACCTTGACGACATCCATGTCGAGTTTGCCCCGGACCTGGTGAACATGGTGCTGGATCCGGGCACCGGCCTCGACGTGCGCATTGCCAATATGCGCACGCATATCGCCGCGCACTTCGGGCTGATCCTGCCCGAGATCCGCCTGACCGACGCGCCCGCCCTGCCGACGGGGACCTATGTCATCCGCATCCACGGGGTCGAAATGGCGCGCGGCCTCCTGAACCCGGATTCGGTTCTGGCGCTCTTGCCGGAGGCCTCCACGTCGCTGCCGGGCGGCAAGGATGTGACCGAACCCGTCTATGGCGCCCCGGCGCGCTGGATCCGCCCCGAGGATCAGGAAAAGGCCGCGATCACCGGCGCGACCATCGTCACCCCGACCGAGGTTCTGGCCACCCATCTGCTGGAGATCATCCGCCGCAACTTCGGCCGCCTGCTGACCCTGAAGGCGCTGCGGCGCCTGCTGGACGAAATGGTCTCGCTGACCAACCAGAACCGCGCCGAAGCGAACCGCAAGCTGCTGGACGAGCTGATCCCGGAAAAGGTGCAGATGGATACGCTGCTTCTGGTCCTGCGACTTTTGCTGGACGAGCAGGTCTCGATCCGGAACCTGCCGCTGATCCTTGAAACCATTGCCGAAATGCGCGGCCAGCAATGCCAGCCAGAGCCGATCTGCGAACATGTTCGGCAAAGGCTGGGCTTCCAGTTGGTGGCCAATCTGCGGCGCGAGGACGGGACCATCCCTCTGATCCAGCTTGCCCCGGAATGGGAAGAAACCTTCCTGTCCTACCAGATCGAGGGCAGCCATGGCGCGCTGGACGTGGCCCTTCCACCGGACCGGTTCGAGGCGCTGTGCAGCGGGCTGGCCACGACGATCGCCGAGGCGGCGGACCGTGGCGTTTCCGCCGCCCTGATCACCTCTGCCCGGCGCCGGCGCTTTTTGCGGACCGTGATGACCGCCAAGGGCCTGACGAACCCGGTCATGTCCTTCGAAGAGGTCGGGCTGGAGGCGCGGCCCGCGCTTGTTGGCGTGGTGGCCGCGTGATCGACCTGCTGCCCTTGATCGAGCCGGTCTTCGGCTCGCTTTGGGGCGCGCTGATCGTCTTCCTGCGCGTCGGCGCCACCATGGCCGTGCTGCCGGGTCTGGGAGAGCGGGTGATCTCTGTCCGCCTGCGGCTGGTCATCGGCCTCATGCTGACCGCCGCCGTGGCGCCCGCTGTCCTGCCACAGATCGACCTGCCAGAGCCCGGCCCGGGGGCGGCGGTGCACGCGCTTCTGACAGAGAGTGTGGCGGGTCTTTTCCTTGGCCTGATGCTGCGGCTCTTCGTGCTGGCCCTGCAGACGGCGGGCGCCATTGCGGCGCAATCGACCTCGCTGTCGCAGATCATGGGCGCCCAGGGCCTGGATCCGCTGCCCGCGCTGGGCCACATCCTGACGACCGCGGCGCTGGCGCTGCTGATGCTGAGCGGGTTCCACGTCAAGGCGGCGGCCTTCCTGATCCTCTCGTACGAGCTGATCCCGGCGCTGTCCTTCCCCAGCGCCACGGCGCTGGCAGAGGCCGGGCGCGAAAGGGTCAGCCAGAGCTTCGCGCTTGGTTTCACCCTCGCGGCGCCCTTCGTCATTCTGTCGGTCCTGTACAACCTGACGCTGGGGGTCATCAACAAGGCGATGCCGCAGCTCATGGTGGCCTTTGTCGGCGCCCCGGTCATCACCTTCGGGTCCATCGCCCTGCTTCTGGTGGCGGCGCCGGTCCTGCTGACGGTCTGGTTGCACGCCTTCGATGCCTTCATCACCGCGCCGTTCCGGTAGCGGCCATGGCGGGAAGTGAAGACGACGGCGCCGAAAAGAGCCACGAACCCTCGCAACGCAAGCTGGAAGAGGCGCGCAAGAAGGGCGAGATCCCGCGCACGGCGGATCTTCAGACCGCGATGGCCTACCTTGGGCTGTTGCTGTGCGCGACGGCGGTCGGCGGATATTGCCTGCGCGGCTTTGCCGAAGCCCTGCTGCCGCTGATCGAGCAGCCCGACCGGCTTGAGGCGCTTTTCTTCCGCGAGGGCGCGACAGCCCCCGCCGGGTCGCTGATCGCGGCGGGGCTGACACCGGCGATGCCGATCCTGCTGGTTCCGGCAGGATTTGTCCTGCTGACCTTGCTCGCGATGCGGGGCGTCGTCTTCACCGGCTCGAAACTCGCCTTCAAGGTCAGCCGGGTGAACCCGATCGAGAACGCCAAGAACAAATACGGGCGCCGGGGTCTGTTCGAGTTCTTCAAGAGCTTCGTCAAGCTGACGGTCTATTCGATCCTGCTGGCGCTCTTCCTGCGCGGGCAGCTGGACGTGATCACCGGCTCTTTGCGGGGCACCCCGGCGCAGGTCGTGCTGACGATGCTGGACCTCATGATGCGGTTCCTCTTCATCGTCGTGCTGATCGCCATGGTCATCGGGGCCATCGACGCGTTCTGGCAGCGCGCCGAGCACCACCGGAAGAACCGCATGACCCTCAAGGAGTTGCGCGATGAGATGAAGGAGGTCGAGGGCGATCCGCATGTCAAGGCGCAGCGCCGGATGAAGGCGCAGGAACTGGCGCTGAACCGGATGATGAAGGACGTGCCCGGCGCCGATGTGGTCATCGTGAACCCGACGCATTACGCGGTGGCGCTGACATGGGACCGGTTGCCCGGGTCGGCGCCGGTCTGCGTGGCCAAGGGCAAGGACATGGTGGCGGCCCGCATCCGTGAGGCCGCGCAGGCGGCGCAGGTGCCGATCCATTCGGACCCGCCGACCGCCCGGGCGTTGTTCGCCACAACCCGGATCGGCGAGCAGATCGCTACGGATTACTACCGGCAGGTCGCGGCGGCGATCCGTTTTGCAGAGGCGATGCGCCGCAAGGCCAGGCAGAGGGGCTGGAAATGACGGATTATGCGCAGCTGGCGACGATCACCCAGATCCTGCTCGAGACCGAGCTGAAGAAGGTCCGGGGCCACCGACAGGAGGTCGCGGCGCTCGATTTGTCGCTGACGCAGATGGATGCGCTGCGCGAAGCGGCGCTGGCGGATGGCGAAACCGTCACCGCGCGGCAACAGATCGGGGCGGATACGCTCTGGCAGGGCTGGCTGGTGCAGAAGCGGGCCGAGCTTTTGCGCCACATGGCGCTGGCGCAGGCCCGCGAGGACGACAGCCTGTCCCGCGCGCGCCGGGCTTTTTCGCGGGCGCAGGCGGCTGCCGCCCTGATCGAGGATCAGCAGCGCGCCGTGAGGGCAAAACAGTTGAAAACGGATGCGGACAGGCTGGATGCGCTGGGCACGCTTCGCCGGGCCAGCTCAGGCGATCCGGCCTGACAACAGGCCCCGATCCACGGACCGGGGCCTTTTCGGGGGGATGGGCGTCAGGCTTCCTGTCGGGCGATCTCGGTGATCAGCACATCGCTGACGTCGCTGCCAAGGACAGAGCGGGCGGCGTCCAGAAGCGCGCCGCGCAGGATCTTCATGCGCTCGCCGGTGGTGAAGGCGCCTTCGAAGCCGCCGATGTTCGCGTGATCGAACATGACCTGCAGGAACACGTCCCGCAGTTTCGGTTCGCGCAGGTAGACCGTTTCGGTGGCCCCGATGGAGACTTCGACGCTCAGCGATGCGACCACAAGCGCCCGGACCCGCTCGCTGCCCATGATCGGCACGACGAACTGGTTGCTCAGCTTCACGTATTCGCGTGCCGCGTCGGGCAGATCCGGGTTGTCGGGCGCGGTCGCGACGGTCTCGTGCCGGACCGTGCCGTCGGGGGGAGGGCACTCTGTGGCATCGGCATGGTCCTCGCCGGTGGGCATCAGAAAGAGCCCGGCGCCGACTCCCGCGCCGGTCCCCATGAGGGCCAGCAGGATGGGCAGGAGTTTCTTGATCATGGCCACTCCTCAGAAGGGCAGGACGGCGTCCAGCACCTGCTGGCCGACCCGGGGTTGCTGCATGTCGGAAATCTGACCGCGACCGCCGTAGGAAATCCGGGCAGAGGCGATCTTGTCGTAGGTGATCTCGTTCTGGCGCGAGATGTCTTCGGGCCGGACATAGCCCGAGACGAGCAGTTCCCGCATCTCGAAGTTGACGCGCACCTCCTGCGTGCCTTCGATGGCCAGCACGCCGTTCGGCAGAACGTCGATCACCGTGGCCGCCACGCGCAGGGTCAGGCTTTCGCTGCGCCGCACAGAGCCGTCGCCGCTGGAATCGCTCGACGATCCCAGGGACACCGCATTGTCGAGGCTGGCGCCGTCGGTGATGCCCTGGTTGATGCGCTGCGGAATGCCGAACAAATGAGGGATCTCAAGGCTTTCGGTGCCCGACCGGGACCGCGAGGTGCTGTTGGAAATCTGCGCCTCTTCGTCGATCTCGATGACGATGGTCATGATGTCCCCGCGTTTCATCGCCCGGCGGTCGCCCAGCAGAGAGGTCTGCCCCCCGCTCCACAGGGAGGCGCCATCGGTCACCCGGGCGGGCATGGCCTGATCGGTCACGCCCGCGGCGATCATGGCGACCCGTTCGGGGCTGCTGGTGGTGGGGGTGAAATCCGGCGGTTTGCCGATGTGGTTGACGCGGCTGCAGGCGGTCAGTGTCAGGGCAAGGCCGATCAGGCAGGCGATACGAAACATGGCTCTCCTCACTTCTGCACCACGACGGTGCCGTCCGGGGCAATGGTTCCGAACAGCACGGTGCGCGAGTCGATGTTCATGACGCGAATGCGCTCTCCGGCGGCGCCGCGCCCCAGCGCGCGGCCCTCGGCCTTGATGCGCAGGCCGGCGTGGGCATAGACCAGCTCGACCATCTGGTTGCGGTCGATCAGCGCCGGCACCCCCAGCGCCCCGCGCATGACCGCGCGGCCCGGGTAGATCGCGACGCGCGCCTCCAGCCCGACGACCTCGTCGAGGGTCGTATAGGCGCCTGCGATCTCGGCCGGGTCCAGGCGCACCAGGTCGGCGGTGATGATCTGCTGCGACCGGATCGTCTGGGTGGTGACGATGGTGTCGGCCCCGGCGGCTGAGGCCAGCAGAAGAAGCAACCCGGCCAGTTTCATCAGCGCACCTGCGCCGTGGCGCCCAGCATCTGGTCGGCGGCAGAGATCACCTTGGAGTTCAGCTCGTATCCGCGCTGGGCCTCGATCAGATCGGTGATCTCCTTGACCGCGTCGACCGAGCTATCCTCCAGATAGCCCTGCCGCAGGGTGCCCAGCCCGTCCTGCCCCGGTGTGGACTGGATCGCGGGGCCCGAGGCCTCTGTTTCGAGGAACAGGTTGGCGCCGATCGCCTCCAGCCCCTTGGCATTGGTGAAGCCGGTCATGGCGAACTGGCCCAGCAGCTGCGCTTCGGTGGAGTCGGCGAAATAGGCGTAGACCTCGCCCTCGGCGTTGATCGAGACGCGCCGCGCATCCGAGGGGATGGTGATATCGGGGGCCACGGGAAACCCTTCCGAGGTGACGATCAGCCCTTCGCCGTTGCGTTTCAGGGCGCCGTCGCGGGTATAGGCGATCTGGCCCGAGGGCAGCGTCACCTCGAGATAGCCGTTGCCCTCGATGGCAAGGTCGAGGTCGCCGCCCGCGTTCACAAGGGACCCCTGCGCAAGCTGGACCGACACGGCAGAGGGCCTGACGCCAAGGCCAAGCTGGATGCCGGTGGGCAGCACCGTGCCGTCCGAGGCGTTCACCGTCCCGGCCCGCGCCACCTGCTGGTAATGCAGGTCCGCGAACTCGGCCCGGCGGGCGTTGTAGCCCGTCGTGCTCATGTTCGAGAGGTTGTGAGAGATCACTTCGACGCGCATCTGCTGGGCGCTCATGCCGGTGGCGGCGATCTGGAGGGCTTTCATCTGACTGCTCCTATTTCACGAATGCCTTCAGGGCATTTCTGATCCGTTCGTCTTCCCGTTCCATGAAGCTTTGGCCCAGTTCGTAGGCGCGCTGGACCTCGACCATGCGGGCGACCTGAAGGATCGGATCGACGTTCGACGCCTCGACAAAGCCCTGCATGACACGCGGGTTTTCGACCGGCTCTGTCCCGGCCTGACTGTCGAACAGGGTTCCGCCCTCGCGCAGCATGCGGTTGACGTCGAGGGGGCGCACCACGCCGATCTGCCCGACGGCGCGGCCCTCCGCGCTGATCGTGCCGTCGCGGCCGATGGCCATCTCTGCCGCGTTCGGCGGCAGGAAGATCGGCGCGCCGCCGCCGTCCAGCACCGGATAGCCGTCGGGCGTCACAAGCGTGCCGTCCCCGGCGGGGGAGAAGGCACCGGCGCGCGTCAGCCGCTGGCCGCCGGGCGCCTGCACAAGGAAGAAGCCCTCGCCCTCTATGGCGAGGTCGAAGACGCTGCCGGTCTGCTCCAGCGTGCCCTGCATCCACGAGGTGTTGCGCACCCGGGCGCTTGCCATGGCAACGGCGGGCAGTCCGTCGCCCTCCTGCACGTATTCCGAGAAGATCACGCCCTGTTGCCGGTATCCGGTGGTATTGGCATTGGCGATATTGTTGGCGATGACCTGCATCTCGTGCATCAGGCCCGATTGGCGCGACAGGGCGGTATAGCCAGCGGTTTCCATCTCAGCCTCCGATGATGATCGGGATGATATGTCCCTGAAAAAACTCGACGAGCGTGCTGGTCATGAAGCCCATCGACATCCAGAAGACGGCGACGATGGCCAGAAGTTTGGGCACGAAGGTCAGCGTCATTTCCTGGATCGAGGTCAGGGCCTGAAAGAGCCCGACGCCGACGCCCGCGATCAGCGCGGCGCTGAGGATCGGTACCGCGGTGATGGTCGCGATCCACAGCCCGGCGCGCAGGGTGTCGAAGAAGATGGTCTCTGTCAGCATGGGTCAGACCGGCATCCGCAGGATTTCCTGATAGGCCTCGACCACCTTGTCGCGCAGGGCGACGACGGTCTCGACCGCCAGTTCGGACTGGGCCAGCGCCTCGACCAGCGCATGCGGATCGGCATCGCCGGTCATCGCCTGCTGCGCGGTCTGCTCTGCCGCATTCAGCTGGTTGGTGAAGTCCTGCGTGACCCGGGCGAAGTCCTGCTCGATCGGACGGGCCTGTTTCGGATCGGGCTGCAGGGCCGGGCGCGAAGAGGCATAGCTTTGCGCGGCGGTCAGGGATCGGACGTCCATTCTGGTCTCCTATCTATATGAAATCAGGGGGTTATCGGCGCAGAAGCTCCATCAGCCCGCTGGACATCTGCCGGGTCTGGTCGAACATCTTGAGGTTCGCCTCGTAGGATCGCTGCGCTTCGCGCGCGTCGGCGATTTCAATGATGAGGTCGACGTTGGAGCCGTCATATCGCCCGGTCTCATCCGCCAGCGGGTGAGAGGGATCGTGGATCTGCTCCAGCGCGCGCCTGTCGAGGTTGACGCGCCCGGTCTCGACCCGGGAAATGCCGCTGGCGCCGGTGTCGGTCCTGAAGGGCATGGTCTTGCGCCGGTATCCCGGCGTGTCGACATTGGCGATGTTCTCGGACAACAGCCGCAGGCGCGAGGCCTGGGCCTTGAGTCCGCTGGTTGTGACGCTCAGGGCATCGGAAAAGGCGCTCATATCGTCCTCCGGTCAGCGGCGCCCGACGGCGGCGCGGAGCATGGTCAGGTTGCTTTTGTAAATGGCGAGGGCGCGGTCGTGCTGACGCTTGGCGCCGACAGCCATCACCATCTCTTCCTCGAGCGAGACAGTGTTGCCGTTGGGGTCGAGCGCGTCCCGCCGTTCCGTCATGTCGATGTCGCGGCTGTTGCCGCCATGAAGGTGGCTGGCCCGGGTCGCACGCTGGCTGCCCATGGCGTCGCGCAGGGTCGCGGCGAAGGCCGGAATGTCGCGGGCGCGGTACCCGGGGGTATCGGCATTCGCGATATTCTGGGCGCTGACCGCCTGTTGCAGCCCCGCATGCCGCGCCATGGCCATCGCCGTTCTGAAGACGTCCAGGTTCTGGAACATCGGGGCTTCTCCCTCGATTGGCTTCAATCAAGGTTTAACGGTGATTCCTTTAGAAACGGTTCGTGGGAGATGAACGGAGCGAACGATGGACGAAGAGATCACCGGCCTGATGGCGCGGCTGGCGCATATCCAACCGGTGCGGGCCGTCGGCAGGGTCCAGGCGATTGACGGGACGACGATCTGGGTCCGTGGGCTGGCAGAGACCGCCTGCATCGGCGACCGGCTGCGCCTGATGCATCCCGGCCACGTGCTGGGCGGCGAGGTCCTGCGTATCAAGGACGATCTGGTGGCCATGATGCCCGACGAGATGGCCGAGGGCGTGTCGCGCGGCGACCGGGTTGCCGTGTTGGGTCCGCCGACGCTGGCCCCCTCGGACAGCTGGATCGGGCGGGTGATCGACGCCTACGGGCGGCCGCTCGACGGGGCGCCGCTTGGGCCCGGCCCGGTCCGCAGGCCGTTCCGGGCCAGCCCGCCGCCCGCTGCCTCGCGCGGGCGTCTGGGGGATCGGCTGGGCACCGGACTCGCGGTTTTCGACACGCTTCTGCCCTTGGTTCAGGGACAGCGAATCGGTCTCTTTGCCGGGTCCGGCGTCGGAAAATCGCGACTTCTTGCGGATCTGGCCCGGGGGGTCGAGGCGGATGTCGTCGTCCTTGCGCTGGTCGGGGAACGCGGGCGCGAGGTGCTGGATTTCGTCCGCACGGTTCTGGGGCCGGAAGGCATGGCGCGCAGCGTCGTGGTGGCCGCGACCTCGGACCGGTCGCCGCTGGAGCGGCGCCGCTGCCCGCTGGCGGCCATGACCATCGCGGAACACTTCCGGGATCAGGGAAGCCACGTGCTGTATCTCGCCGATTCGATCACCCGGTTTACAGAGGCGCATCGCGAGGTCGCCATCGCTGCCGGAGAGCTGCCGGCGCTGCGCGGCCATCCCCCCTCTGTCGCGCATCAGATCATGCGGCTGGCCGAACGCGCCGGACCGGGGCTGGCGGGAGGCGGCGATATCACCGCTGTTTTCAGCGTGCTTGTTGCGGGCTCTGACATGGATGAGCCTGTGGCGGATATCCTGCGCGGCGTTCTCGACGGCCATGTGGTCCTTGACCGGCAGATCGCGGAGCGCGGTCGCTTCCCGGCGGTGAACCTTCTGCGTTCCGTGTCCCGTAGCCTGCCGGAGGCCGCGACAGAGCAGGAAAACGCGGTGATCCAGAGCGTCCGGCGTCTTCTGGGGGCCTATGAACGGTCGGAAACGATGATCCGGGCCGGGCTTTACAAGGAAGGTGAAGATGCGGTACTCGATCAGGCTGTGCGGGTCTGGGAGGATCTTGACGGCTTTCTCGCCGCCCGGTCCCCCGATGGGCCGGAGCATGCTTTCCAGAAGCTCGAGCTGATCCTGCGCCGCGCGCAGGGGGCCGCGCCGCCGCGCCGGGGTACGGCCAGGGTGGGGATGCCCGCTGCGAAGCGTGGTCAGGCGCGGGCCTGAGCATCGGGGTCATCCAAGCAGCGATCGGCGCGGAATGCTTTGGAGCAGGGTCAGGGCCGTCTGCCCGGACCCGAAGGAACTGCCCTGTTTGATCTGATCCTGAAGAAGGTAGCTGTGGATCAGTTTCTCCATCACCTTGGGGTCCGACATCTCGGAAAAGGATTCGACAGCGAAGCGTGCACTCATCTTGTCCTTCAGGGTTTCGGCCTGACGGTCGATGTCGATCTGGCTGAACCCGGCTGGCAGCCCGAGGGCCGCTTCGAACACGTTTCGCAGCGATGTGGTGCCAAGAACCTGAAACCATTTCGTATTCTCCGAACTGTCCCCGGTCGCCAGTTGGGGGATCGCGCGTTCGAAATTCAGGACGGTGCGCAGGCTTTCATCGACGGACCCGACCGCGACTTCGAACTCGTGCAGGAAGTAATCCGAGACGATCTCGTCCGCATATCCGGCTTCGGCCATGGGCGAGCCCGGCGCGCGGTCGAATTCGAAGGCCTTGGCAAGGTCGATATAGCGTTGATCGCCGAGGATGTTCGCTAGGGCCTGTGGCTCTTGTGCGCCCTGCTCGAGAACGCGCTTGATCAGCGATGTCCGTCCCGACTTGTCCTGCAAGTCGAAGGTGATCATCGCGAAGGCGTAAAGCCGGGGCGAGTTGATCAGCCCCTGCGCTGAACTCACCTTGCCGATGTTCTTCTTGAAGAAGGCGGTTTCGGTCTCGATGTTCACCGCCACCTGTTCCCGCACCGACGCGCCATAGGCGGTATCGGTATCGCCGCTTTCTGCGAGACCGGCCTCCATATTGGCGAGGACGTTTTCGCGGTATCGCGCGATCATGTCGGTGCCGAATCCCGGTTCCTGCGTTTTGGCGTTCAGAACCTTCTCGAACGTGAAGGCCCTCGCCAGCGCGACATAGCGCCCGTCGCCGAGGCGATTGGCCAGTGCCTCGTCGCCCTCCGCCCCTTCTTCGAGAACCTTTCGGATCAGGAACTTGGCGTCGATCTTGTCTTCGAGGCCGAAGGCGCTGAGGGCGACGCCAAGAAGACGCCGGTCGTTGACCAGATCCTCGGCGCTGTTGATCGTGCCGATCTTCTCCCTGAAGTACTCCGCATCCCGTTTCAGCATCGTCGATTTATCGAAAACCGCGCGCTGGGTGTCCTGCGTCGCCTTGAGAAACTGCCAGGCAACAAGACCAGAGCCGACGACGACCGGGCTATAGGTCATAGCGGTTTCGCGGCGAGAAGCCGGTCCTCTCTGGGGATCAGGGCCCGCAAGGCCTTGAGGCACTGGTAGAACTGCTCCTCCAGAAGGGAGTCCGTTGCCTGTGTCAGAAGGCGGCGGCTGTCCGGATCGCACAGGATCTGGCTCAACTCCTCGATCCGCGGCAGCAGCTGGGCGCGGGCATCGCCGGGCTCTGCATCGCCGGTCAGGATAAGCTGCGCGGCATAGCAGATGCGCCTGACGGGCGTTCGCGCTTCCTCTGGGTGGATGGCGTCCCGCAGGCGCAGGACGTTGGCGTTGGGCGTCACGATGGACAGGCGGCTGCGCCTGTCGCCGTTTTCAATCACGGCACCGTTGATCAGCACACGTTCGCGCGGGCCGAGTTTCAGGACCAATCCACTCATGACTTCGGCCTCCGGCCGCTTAATCCCCGCAGGATCGCGGCGTTGATTTCAAGGAGCGGCGCTAGGCGCGCTTTGCGGTTGAGCACCTGCGCGGTGTGCTGGTGAACGAATTCGGCAAGGTAGAAGACCTGCGCGCGCAGGTCCTGGGGCAGGCCGTTGTCCTTGTCCGCGACGTCGACGGCCAGCGCCGTCCAGAGCCGGTGATTGTCGGACAGGGCTGCCACGAGCTTTGGATAGGCGCGCGGCCCGGCCTCGGCAGAGGCCTTGATGCGATGGGTGACGCGGGCGATCAGCTCGTATTCCGTGGCGCGCGGTGTCTGCGTCGTTCGGGCGTGCTGGGCATAGCCCTTTCGGGCTTGCGCGAGTGTCTGGGCGTTCACGTCAAAACCTTCTGGTTATGAGGAATCGGGATGCAATCGAGAAAGGCGGGGACCGAATGGACCGGCCCCCGCCGTCCATCGATCAGCGGAACAGCGACAGCAGCTGCTGCGGCGCCTGGTTGGCGATCGACAGCGCCTGAACGCCCAGCTGTTGCTGGACCTGCAGGGCCTGCAGGCGGGCCGAGGCTTCTTCCATGTCGGCATCGATCAGCGTACCGATGCCGGATCTGAGCGCGTCGGTCAGGCCAGAGACGAACTCGGTCTGGGTCTCGATGCGGCCCTGGGCCGAACCGAAGGCAGAGGCCGAGTCGATCGAGGTCTGGATCAGGCCTTCGATGCCGGCCAGGGCGGCTTCGGTGCCTTCGTCGGTGGTCACGTCGAACTCGGACAGCAGTTCGAGACCGCCGCCGATGGTGCCGTCGGCCTCGGCCTCCAGCGTTGCCATGTCGGAAATGTCGGACTGTTCCACCACGCTGTTGTCGTCAGAGATCGCTTCATCGTAGTTGTTGGTGAAGTCGATCTGACCGGCGTTGGTGTCATTCACCGAGAAGGTGATGTCCAGGCCGTCCTTGGCGGCCTGGAAATTCAGCCGCTCGACCATTGCCGAGGTCACATCTGCCAGGGTATCGCCATCGCGCGCCACGTATTCGACGTCTTCCGAGAAGTCGAGCGCATCACCCGAGGAATCCAGGGCAAAGTTGCCGCTGCCGGTCACCTTGAAGTTGGCACCGGCCACAAGGTCATTGCCTGCGCCGACGCCATCGAAGGTCGCAAATGTCGCCGTCGCGCCCGCCGCCACGCCGGTGGTGTTGATCGAGACGTCAAGGTTCACCGTTGCGGTTGTTGCTGCACCGGTGCCCAGGTCCTGCTTGCCGACCGCGATCTCCGAAGCGGCGACGCCGGTGCCCGAACGGTCGAGCGAGGCCAGAACGTTGATTTCGCCCGAGCCCACATCGGATTCGGTGTTCTGCAGCAGGTTCAGACCGTTGAACTGGGCTGCGCCCACGACTGCCGAGATCTGGTCACGCAGGGCGTCGATGTCTGCCTGGATCTTGCCCCGGTCGACGTTTTCCTCTTGCGAGGCGACGATCTTGCCCTTGATGTCGGTGAGCAGTTCGGTGACGGTCTCGGCGGCCTGGCGGGCCACGGAGACGGTCGACTGACCCAGGTTGAGGCTGTCGGTGATACCCTTGAAGCCTTTGACATCGGCCTCCATGACTTTCGAGATCGCCCAGACGGCAGAGTTGTCCTTGGCGGAGGAAACGCGCTTGCCGGTCGAGATTTCGGCCTGCGTGTCGGCCAGCGAGTTGTTGATGGATTTCAGGGTCTGCAGCGCCACCATGGCGCCGTTGTTCGTCAGGATGCTAGACATAGAGAGTGTCCTTGCTGTTCTCTTGGCGCTTTGCGCCGGTTGCACTTGCCGCTTGCGCGGCATCTCTGTCGTCTTTCTGACCTGTGCAGCCCGACCCTTTGTCAGCCTGCGCCACCCCCCTAGAGGTGCGCGGCCAATGTCGCCCCCAGTTCCTAACGAAGTGCTAAACGCTCCTTCCACGATTTCAGGCATTTGAGGAAAATCGTCATGCCCGCCGCTCCAAAGTGCGTATGGACGGGGCGTCGATCGTGTTTCGGCGCCCCTGCGCATCGTAGGTGTCCATGGATTTCCGGATGCGGTTCAGGTCTCCGAGCCGCGCGGCCACGTTTCTCAGCCCGGCCAGCGCGTGGTCGAACAGCACCTGGTTCCGGCGCAGCCCGTCACGCAGGGGCGCAACCGTCTCGGCGTTCAGGGGCCCGGCGTCCAGATCGGCGACCAGGGTGGCTTTTTCTTCCAACAGGTCGGCGATCCTGTCGAAATCGCCTTCCAGCAGGGCCGTGCGTTCGGCGTCAAGCAGAGCTGCCAGCCGGTCCATCGCGCTGTCAGTCATGGTGTCTCTCCTTGAGGGATTCGAAGATTGCTTCGGCCAGGCCGATGCCGCCCTGGCGGCTCATCCGGCGGGCCTGCTCGGTGCGCAGAAAAGAGGCGAACTGATCCTCGCCGGCGCCGCCTCCGAAGGTTTCGGGCGTCTTCCCGACGCCGGCGGACTTCAGCATCTCTGCAAGGAAGTTGGTCTCCAGCGCCATCGCGGCCTCCCGAAGGGCCCGGTCCGTGTCGGTCGCGGGCGCCATCGCGGCATTCGGTATTTGCATCGGATTGCTCCAATTCGACTCAGATGGCCCGACCCTGCCAGTGTCCGCGTAAAGATTTGGTTAGGATGTTCGCTTTAGCTTCGCCGAAGTCGGAAGAACTCCAGAGGCACAGATGTTCACACAGTTGACGGCTTTGTTCGGCCTTGGAACGGCGCACATGACGGCGAAGGGCGCGCCTGTTCCCGCGCCGGCTGAGGCGTTTTTCAAGGTTTTCTCGGTTCTGGGAGATGCAAACCGGGACGGGGGCAGTCTCGCCGAAACGCCAGAGCCCGGAACACGCGCGGAGCAGGTGGATAGGGTCGAAAAGCCTGTGCCGGATAGCGATCCTGACGGCGACCGCGATGCAGGCGATCCTGTGGCCGCCGTGGCTGAGGGGGGCCCCGATCCGGTCATGGCGGTCGGGGAACGCCCGGTTTCGGGGGCCGGCAGGGTGCCGCCGCAGGATATCACGGTCTTTCCCAGGGCTCGCCGGAACACCGGATCCCATGATCCCGGGGCGGCCGCTCCGTTCGGCGTCTTGGGCAAGACCGGTCCCGGCCCAAGGGCAGAGCATGCGGCGCGGGATGCCAGACCGGGACCGACGGGATTGGCCGCTGGCGGTGTCGGCTTGCCGCGCGCCGGACCGGAAGGCGCGCAATTGCCGGGGATGGAAAGCGCGCCGATGCCGCTGCGTGGGGTGTCTTCCGCCGGGCACGGGGAACGGCAGGGCGCAGGCCGTCTACCGGCTTTCCAGACGCGGACGGATCCTGGTGCGCTGGCCAGGGCGGGGGGCGGGGGCAGGCCCCCCGCGGCGATCCCCGATGGCGACGGCCCGGAGGCCTATGCCAAAGCGCCTGCCCCGAAGGTCTGGCCCCGCCCCGATGGAGCTGTGCCAACCGGGTCGCCGCAGTTTGCATCTGCACCGCCGCCAAGGATGCCGACCATGGATCTTGTCGCGGCAATGCCTCCACCTGGCCATGGACCTGACGGCAGTGAGGCGGACCCGGGGAAATCGCGGGCAAGAGGCGCAGAGGGGGCGGAGCCATCTCTGACCGGCCCGGCGCGGAGGGCGAGGCCACTCTCTGGTACGGTCGGGAGGGGGGCATCCCCTGTCACCGTCAACGAAAGCAACGCGTCGCGTCGTGGCACGCCCTTTGACGCGGCGCCCTTTCTGGCCGACCTCGACGAGCCGCGCCGGACCGAGGATGCCGGCGTCATGGGGCCGGCAGAGGCACGCGGGACCGTCGGCGGCCCGCATCAGACGGTTTCGATGCCGGGCGGGCCGTTGCGTTCCGAGTTTGGGGCCATTCTCCGTCAGGTCGCCGATGCCCTGCCACGGGCGGCGGACGGGCGAATCGAAGTCCAGCTGAACCCGGAAGAGCTTGGGCGGGTCCGGTTCCAGATCCATTCCGGCGAAAACGGCTTGCTTGTGCAGGTGGCGGCAGATCGCCCGGAAACGCTGGACCTGATGCGCCGTCATCTCGATCAGCTCGCCCGTGACTTTGCCGAGGCCGGCTATGAAGGCGCCCGTTTCAGCTTTGGTGGCGATGCCTCTGACAGCCACGGCGATACGCCCGGGCCCCGCCTTGGGCCTGACGGGGACCCGCATCCGGATGATGCAGACGATGTCGCCCGGATTATGCAACAGCAGGCCCCCAGCGCGGGGCTGGACATCAGGATCTGAGCCATGACCGACGCGACAACCACGCTGCCTCTGTTCCCAAGCACCACAAGCGCGACCGGGGCAAAGCCCGTGGCCATGGATGATGAGGCGGCGGGTTCCGATACCAAGAAGATCAGTTCCGATTTCGAGACCTTCCTGAGGATGCTGACGGTCCAGATGCAGAACCAGGATCCGCTGAATCCCGTGGATTCAACCGATTACGCCACGCAGCTGGCGACCTTTTCCTCTGTCGAGCAACAGGTTCTGACCAATGACCTGCTTCGGGAGCTCACGGCTCAATTCGGCGGCGGGGCGGGCGCTGGAAATGCCTTGCAATCGGTCAGCGGCTGGATCGGGATGGAAGCCCTGTCCGAGGAACCGGTTGCCTTCACCGGCGCGCCGGTGTCGATCCGGGCAGACTATCCACCAGAGGCCGACAGCGCCAAGCTTATCGTGCGCAACGCCGAGGGCGAAGAGGTGCAAAGCTTCTCTGTCGACGTCACGCAAAAAGACCTCGTTTGGGGGGGCGCGGATGGCTCGGGCAGCCTGTTGCCCACTGGGCAGTACAGTTTTCACGTCACGAGTTTCCGCGACCAGATGGAGATCGGCACCGGGGCAGCGGCAACCTACCGGCCCATTGTCGAGGCCCGTGGTACGGACGCGGGGTCGGTCGTGCTGACCCTGAGCGATGGAACGGAAATTTCGCGCGACGCGGTCATGGGCTTGCGGGACAGCCCATCGTAAGGACGGGCCTGCGGGCCGACCGGCAGCCTGCAGGGAGGCCCGCAGGCGCCATATGCCGGTTCGTTGGGCAATTGTTGCGAATTTGACGCGCCTGCATCCTTGGCCGAAGTGGATCTTGCAGTTGCAGAAGATCACGTTTGAACGGATTTCGCTTTGAGTATACAGTCTTGTGCGTGGGGCGCGTGGCGCCCTGGACTGTACAGTTTGGAGAAAACCATGAAAAAGCTCTCGATCGTGGCTGCAGCCGCAGCGATCGCAGCTGCAGCAGCCGCCCCGGTGGCCGCTCAGGAAGCGAACGACCCCTTCGTTTCCACCCAGGTCAGTGCCGTTCCGGCGCTCGCGGTCCTTGGTGGTATTGCTGTCATCGTTGCCATCGCGGCATCCGACGGCACCAACTGATTCGTTTGCCTATTGCGACTTCGAAAACGGCGGCCACTGGCCGCCGTTTTCATTTGTGACCGCGGCGCCGCTCAGGCCAGCATCCACAGCGCGCCAAGGCCAAGGCCGGCACAAAGCCCGGCGCCAGCCCACAACAGCCGCGCCAGCCAAGGCGAGGGCGCGCGTTCCGGTTCCGGCTGGGCCTGCCGGATCAGCGCCGCTTCCACGAGGCCGGGAAGCCTTGGCCCGAAGCGGGCCATCACCAGCGCCGTCTTCCACAGGTCCGAGGCCGCGGCCCGCGGCCCGATCGACTGCTTGATGTAGGCCTCGACCACCGGTTTCGCGACGTTCCAGATGTTCATCCGCGGGTCGAGCGACCGCGCCACACCCTCGACCACGACCATCGTCCGCTGAAGCAGGATCAGTTCGGTCCGGGTTTCCATCCCGAAGCGTTCGGTCACCTCGAACAGGTAGGACAGCAGTTTCGCCATGGAGATCCGCGTCGCATCCATGCCGAAGATCGGCTCTCCGACGGCACGCAGGGCGCGGGCGAATTCATCCACGTCGCGGTCGGCGGGGACATAACCCGCCTCGAAATGGACCTCTGCCACGCGCTGGTAGTCGCGCCGGATGAAGCCGAAGAGGATCTCGGCGTAGACCCGGCGCGTGTATTCGTCGATATGCCCCATGATCCCGAAATCGAAGGCGACGATATCGCCGTTCGGGGCCACCTTCAGGTTGCCCTGATGCATGTCGGCGTGAAAGAAACCGTCGCGCAGCGCGTGGTTCAGGAACAGTTGCAGCACCCGTTCCGACAGGGCCGCGCGGTCGTGCCCGGCGGCATCCAGTGCCGCATTGTCACCCAGCGGCACACCCTCGACCCAGCTCATCGTCATGACCCGGCGGCCAGAGTAGGGCCAGCGCACCACCGGCAGGTCAAAGCCCGCGTCATCGGCGGTGTTCGCGGCGAACTGGCTGGCAGAGGCCGCCTCCAGCCGCAGGTCCAGCTCGCCCAGAACTACGCCCTCGAAATGCTCGATCACGTCGCGGGGACGCAGGCGGCGCGAGGCCGGCGAAAGCGCCTCGATCACGTTGGCGGCGAAGTAGAAGGCATCGATATCGCGCCGAAAGGCCCGTTCGATGCCGGGGCGCAGGACCTTCACGGCCACGTCGTCGCCGGTCTCCGCCAGTCGGGCGCGGTGGACCTGCGCGATCGAGGCGGCGGCCACGGGGGGGCTGAACTCGGAAAACACCTCGGACACGGGCTGGCCGATTTCCTCGGCGACCTGCCGCTTGGCCTCGTCGATGGAAAAGGGCGGCAGCTTGTCCTGCAACACCCGCAATTGCCGGGCGAGGTCGTCGCCGACCACGTCGGGGCGCGTCGACAGGATCTGTCCGAACTTGATGTAGGCCGGGCCAAGCGCCTGAATGGCGCGGACGGCGGGCGGCAGGGCCGGATCGCCCTTTTCGCCAAGCCACTTGAAGGGCCAGCCCAGCACGCGCGCGGCCACCCGCAGCGGCGCCGGTGCTTCCATGGCGTCCAGCACGACACCCATGGCGCCGGTGCGCTCCAGCGTGGCGCCGGTGCGGATCAGACGCAGGATATTGTGGGGGCCGCGCACCTAGAGTTTCCAGCCGGAATGCAGGCAGGCCACGCCCATGGTCAGGTTCCGGTACTTGGCGTTCTCGAACCCGGCGCCGCGCACCATGCCCAGAAAGGTCTCTTGATCCGGGAAGCGGCGGATCGATTCCACCAGATACTGGTACGAGTCGCGGTCGCCGGCGATCATCTGGCCCATGCGCGGGATGATGTTGAAGGAATAGAGGTCATAGGCCTTCTGCATCATGTCGTTGGGAATATGGCTGAATTCCAGCACCATCAGGCGCCCGCCGGGTTTCAGCACGCGATATGCCTCGGCCAGGGCGACCTCGGGGCGGGTGACATTGCGGATGCCGAAGGACACCGTGTAGACGTCAAAGCTGTTGTCGGCGAAGGGCAGGGCCATGGCATCGCCCACCACCCAGTCCAGCGAGTCCCCAAGCGCCTCGGCCTCGGCGCGCTTGCGGCCTTCGACCAGCATCGGTTCGGTCAGGTCCAGAACCGTGGCGTGACCGCGGCCCGCGCGCTTCAGGAACCGGAACGAGATGTCGCCGGTTCCGCCTGCCACATCCAGCAGCCGCTGGCCGGGCCGGGGCGCCAGCCAATCCATCATCGCGTCCTTCCAGACCCGGTGGATGCCCATGGACATAGCGTCGTTCATGACATCGTATTTCGTCGCGACAGAGCTGAAAACGCCCTGCACCCGTCCGGCCTTTTCCGATTCGGGAACTTCGGCATATCCGAAATGTGTCGTCTTTCCGGTCTCTTCGCTCATGGGCCTTGCCGTTTCTTTCTGCGTGCCTTTCTTATAGGTCGCCCCGGCGCCGTTACAATGAGCAGGACCCGTCCCATGCCCGAATTGCCCGAAGTCGAGACAGTCCGTCGCGGTCTGGCCCCCGTGATGGAGGGCGCGGTGATCGCGCGGGCCGCCGTGAACCGGCCCGATCTGCGCTGGCCCTTCCCGCCGGACATGGCCGCGCGGCTGACCGGCGCGCGGGTCGACCGGCTGCGGCGCCGGTCGAAATACATCCTCGCGGACCTGTCCACGGGGGAATCGCTGCTGATCCACCTTGGCATGTCGGGGCGGATGCTGGTGTCGGGCGATCCGCTGGGCCTTTTCGTGCACGATCACCCGGCGCCCGAGAAACACGACCACGTGGTGTTCGACATGGACAACGGCGCGCGGGTGACCTTCAACGACCCGCGCCGCTTCGGCGCGATGGACCTGCTGCCCACGGACAGCGCAGAGGGCCACCCGCTTCTGGCCTCTCTGGGGCCGGAGCCGCTGGGCAACCAGTTCAGCGAATCCCACCTTGTCGAGGCCCTGAAGGGGCGCAACATGCCGATGAAATCGGCGCTTCTGGATCAGAAGATCGTCGCGGGGCTGGGCAATATCTACGTCTGCGAGGCGCTCTTCCGTTGCGGCATCCATCCCGCGCGCAAGGCGGGCCGGGTTTCGGCGCGGCGCGTGGCCGCACTGGTGCCGGTGATCCGCGCGGTGCTGACCGATGCCATCGCGGCGGGCGGCTCCAGTCTGCGGGATTTTCGGCAAGCCGATGGAGAGCTTGGATATTTCCAGCACAGCTTCGACGTTTACGGGCGCGAGGGTGCGCCCTGCCGGACGCCGGGATGCTCTCAGGAGATCCGCCGTCTGGTGCAGTCGGGGCGGTCTTCGTTCTATTGCCCGGCCTGCCAAAGATAATTGACCGACCTGCCCAAGATGGTAAGGCTGGGCGACTGACGGAACCGGACGGAGCCCAGAACTCATGGCTTATGAGACGATCATCGTCGAAGTAGAAGACCACGTCGCCACCATCAAGCTGAACCGGCCCGACGCGCTGAACGCCCTCAACTCCGAGTTGCTGGGCGAGCTCTCCGAGGCGCTGGCAGAGGCGGACGGCAACGAGAAGGTGCGCTGCATCATCATCACCGGCTCGGCCAAGGCTTTTGCCGCCGGGGCGGACATCAAGGAGATGTCGGAAAAATCCTATGTCGACATGTTCCTGTCGGACTTCTTCGGCAAGGAAGGCGCGGCGATCACCTCGACCCGCAAGCCGGTCATCGCCGCGGTCGCGGGCTATGCACTGGGCGGCGGCTGCGAACTGGCAATGATGTGCGACTTCATCATCGCCGCCGACACGGCCAAGTTCGGACAGCCCGAGATCAACCTTGGCGTGATGCCGGGGCTGGGCGGGACACAGCGACTCACCCGTTACATCGGCAAGTCCAAGGCAATGGACATGAACCTGACCGGTCGCTTCATGGATGCCGAAGAGGCAGAGCGCGCCGGGCTGGTCAGCCGCGTCGTGCCGGCCAAGCAGCTGATGGAAGAGGCGCGCGCCGCCGCCGACAAGATCGCCGAAAAGTCGATTCTCTCGGCCATCGCCTGCAAAGAAGCGGTCAACCGCGCCTATGAGACGACCCTCTCCGAAGGCCTGCTGTACGAGCGCCGCCTGTTCCACGCGCTCTTTGCAACCGAGGATCAGAACGAGGGCATGGCCGCTTTCATGGAAAAGCGCACGGCGCAGTTCCGGGACCGCTGAGGCCCTGAACCGGATTCGGGCATAATCGCCTTGCCCGAATCCAGCGGGGCCTGTATAGGCGCCCGTCATACATGCGCGTGATGCCCGCTCTGGCAAGAATCGGTCCCGGATGACGTTCGGGTTTGTGTCAGGCGTTGCGCCTTTAACAGAAGCTTAAGACTCAGGATCGATCATCATGGCAAATACCCCCCAGTCGAAGAAACGCGCCCGTCAGAACGACTCGCGCTTTGCTGTCAACAAAGCCCGCCGCTCGCGCATCCGCACCTTCCTGCGCCAGGTCGAAGAAGCCATTGCCTCGGGTGACAAAGAGGCCGCTCAGGCCGCTCTGAAAGCCGCTCAGCCCGAGCTGATGCGGGGCGTTACCAAGGGCGTTTTCCACAAGAATACCGCGTCGCGCAAGCTGTCGCGTCTGTCTTCGCGTGTGAAGGCACTAGGCTGAACTCTCACTATATCTAGTGGTTTTCGTGAAAGGCATCGCTATATGCGGTGCCTTTTCGCATTGTGGGGATTCCTTGCCATACCCTTAGATTCGTTTCCTCACTATTCCCGAGTCAAGCAAGAGTTTCAGTTGCCGCTCTGCTGAGAGACTTGCTAGTTTCACCAAGCGAGTCACGGAGTCGTCAAGACGCCGGGACGACCTTGGGGGACAAAGCTGCCACCACCGCTAGGGGATAGAGCGGTGTCGCCCGGCATGCCGCACTGCGCGGTGTATCGGGCCAAAGGGGAAACCCTTGCTGCGTCCAAATTAGATCTTGCGGTCGGCAAGCCGTATTCCGGGAACGGAATCGTGCCAGCCGACCTTCCGCGGGGCCTGTGCCCCGAGCGATTCCCTTCCGGGAAGCGCGTGGAAAGGATTTGCCCGAGGTTCAGCACCACGCCGGGAAGGGGCCCGGCGGGGACGGGAACACGAGGAAGAGTAGAATGACACGAGACAAGTGGATCGCACTTCAAGAGCAGATCCGCGCGACCATCGGGCAGAACAATTACAAGACCTGGATCGAGCCGCTGCTGTATGGCGGTGTGGATTCCGAGGGCGAGTTCACCCTTCTGGCGCCGACCAATTTTTTCGGAAGCTACGTAGAGTCGAACTACGGGGACATGCTGCTGGCCCAGATTTCGCTCGTCAGTGCCGAGGTGCGCAGGCTGGCCTTCACCGTGGGCCGCGCAGAGCACCCCGAGGCGCCGCGCGCCGAAACCGCCCCGGTGGCGGAACAGGCCGTTGTCGCCGATACGGTCGTCAAGGAAGCACCCGCAAAGGACGCGCTGCCCGGCGCGCCGCTGGATGCGCGGTTCAGCTTTGACACCTTCGTGGTCGGCAAGCCGAACGAGCTGGCACATGCCGCCGCCAAGCGCGTGGCGGAAGGTGGTCCCGTCACCTTCAACCCGCTATTCCTCTATGGTGGCGTCGGCCTCGGCAAGACGCACCTCATGCACGCCATCGCGCACGAGCTGAAGACCCGCAATCCCCACCTCACCGTGCTCTACCTTTCGGCGGAACAGTTCATGTACCGCTTCGTGCAGGCCCTGCGCGAGCGCAAGATGATGGACTTCAAAGAGCTGTTCCGCTCTGTCGATGTGCTGATGGTCGACGACGTGCAGTTCATCGCCGGCAAGGATTCCACGCAGGAGGAATTCTTCCACACCTTCAACGCGCTGGTGGACCAGAACAAGCAGATCATCATCTCGGCGGACCGTGCCCCGGATGAGATCAAGGATCTGGAAACCCGCATCCGAAGCCGCCTGCAATCCGGGCTGGTGGTCGACCTGCACCCGACGGACTACGAGCTGCGCCTCGGCATCCTTCAGTCCAAGGTCGAGGTCTACAAGGGCATGCACGCGAACCTGACCATCCAGGACGGCGTGCTGGAATTCCTG
The DNA here is from genome assembly GCF_048381735.1 of Ponticoccus sp. (in: a-proteobacteria). Taxonomy (NCBI): domain Bacteria; kingdom Pseudomonadati; phylum Pseudomonadota; class Alphaproteobacteria; order Rhodobacterales; family Roseobacteraceae; genus Ponticoccus; species Ponticoccus sp. (in: a-proteobacteria). The sequence continues at coordinate 282,354 of NZ_JBLXGL010000002.1, read as the reverse complement.
GCCCACCGGATCAGCACCAACGTCCGCGTGCTGGAAGGCGCCCTGACCCGTCTGTTCGCCTTTGCCAGCCTCGTGGGCAAGCCGATCGACATGGATCTGGTGCAGGACAGCCTTGCCGACGTGCTGCGCGCCTCGGAACGCAAGATTTCCATCGAGGAAATCCAGCGCCGCGTGGCCGAGCATTACCACATCCGCCTCAGCGACATGATCGGGCCCAAGCGGGTGCGCAACTTTGCCCGGCCGCGGCAGGTGGCGATGTATCTCTGCAAGCAGCTGACCAGCCGCTCGTTGCCGGAAATCGGCCGCCGTTTCGGCGGGCGCGATCACACCACGGTCATGCATGGGGTGAAGCGGATCGAGGAACTGCGGATGAAGGACGGGCAGATCGACGAGGATGTCGAGATGCTGCGCCGCGCGCTCGAGGCCTGAGCCCTGCTTACCACAAGGGGGGCTGCGTGCCCCCCGATGCCTTGACGCCCTTTTAAAACAATCCGAAAACAGACAAAACGGCCTTGGAGCAAGCGCTGGCCCAAGCTAGGGTGCGCCTCCGGGACACGCGAAGAGGGCTGGGGACGATGAAGATCAGCATGGAACGTTCGGCGCTTCTGCGCGCCGTGGCGCAGGCGCAATCGGTCGTGGAGCGGCGCAACACGATACCGATCCTTGCAAACGTGCTGATCGAGGCCGAGGGCGAGGCAGTCACCTTCCGGGCCACCGATCTGGACATCGAGGTGCTCGACAAGGCCGTGGCGCAGGTCGAACGCGCGGGCGGCACGACGGTTTCCGCGGTGACCCTGCACGAGATCGTCCGCAAGCTGCCCGACGGCGCGCTGGTGACCCTGTCCGAAGAGGGCGGGTCCGGGCGGCTGACGGTCTCGGCCGGGCGGTCGAACTTCAACCTTGCGACGCTGCCGAAAGAAGACTTCCCGGTCATGGCGACCTCGGAATACGGCACCAATTTCAAGGCCAAGGCGCAGGTGCTGCGCCGTCTCTTCGACAAGTCGAAATTCGCGATTTCCACCGAGGAAACGCGCTATTACCTGAATGGCGTCTACATGCATGTGGCCGACAGCGAGGATGGCCGGATGCTGCGCTGCGTGGCAACGGACGGCCACCGGCTGGCGCGCATCGACGCGCCGCTGCCCGAGGGCGCGGCAGAGATGCCGGGCGTCATCGTGCCGCGCAAGACCGTGGGCGAGCTGCGCAAGCTGCTGGACGAGGACGACATGGAAATCGCGGTGTCGGTCTCCGAGACCAAGGTGCGCTTTGCCACGCCGGACATCACGCTGACCTCGAAGGTCATCGACGGCACCTTCCCCGATTACACGCGCGTCATCCCGCAGGGCAACACCCGCAAGCTGGAGGTCGACGCCAGCGAATTTGCCAAGGCGGTGGACCGCGTGGCGACGGTGTCCTCGGAACGCTCGCGCGCGGTGAAGCTGCAGCTGGACGAAGACCGGCTGATCCTGTCGGTGAACGCGCCGGACCAGGGCGCCGCCGAGGAAGAGCTGGCCGTGGCCTATGGCGACGAGCGGCTGGAAATCGGGTTCAACGCCAAGTACCTGCTGGAAATCGCAAGCCAGGTGGATCGCGAGAATGCGGTGTTCCTGTTCAATTCCTCCGGCGACCCGACGCTGATGCGCGAGGGGACCGACACCAGCGCGGTCTACGTCGTCATGCCGATGCGCGTGTGATCGGCGGCAGAAGCCTCCGGCGGAGAGTATTTGTACCAAGAAGAAGCGCAAGCGCGGTGATCCGATGCACCTGTCGCGCCTGAGCCTGTCGCATTTCCGGTCGCACAAGCAGGTGTCGCTGGAGGTGGACGCGCGGCCCGTCGCCCTGTTCGGGCCGAACGGGGCGGGCAAGACCAACCTGATCGAGGCGGTGTCGCTGTTTTCCCCCGGTCGCGGGCTGCGGCGGGCTGCGGCCTCTGACATGGCGCGGCGGCCCGAGGCCCTGGGCTGGAAGGTCTCGGGCGTGTTGGACGGGCCGGATGGCGCGCATGAGGTGGATTTCCTGTCCGAGGGCGGCGCCGCCCGGGTGGTGCGCATCGACGACAAGCCTGCCAGCCAGGTGGCCCTGGGGAAGATCGCGCGGGCGGTCTGGCTGGTGCCGGCCATGGACCGGCTCTGGATCGAGGGCGCCGAGGGGCGGCGTCGCTTCCTTGACCGGCTGGCCCTGTCCTTCTTTCCCGATCACGCGCAGGCGGCGCTGGATTACGAGAAATCCATGCGAGAGCGCAACCGGCTGCTGAAGGATCAGGTTCGCGACGGGCATTGGTATCTTGCGCTGGAGGCGCAGATGGGGCGCAGCGGCGCGGTGTTGCACGCCAACCGCCTGCGGACGCTGGCGCGGCTGGCGCGGGCGCAGGAGGGCGCGCAGACGGCCTTTCCCGTGGCCGAGCTGACCCTGACGCAGGGCGAGGGCGAGATGCCCGCCGACGAGGCCGCGCTGGTCGGTGCGCTGGCCGAGAGCCGGGGTCGCGACCTGCAGGCGGGGCGCAGCCTTGTCGGGCCGCACCGCGCGGACATGCTGGGGGTCTTCGCCGCCAAGGGGGTGCCGGCCTCTGACTGTTCGACCGGCGAGCAGAAGGCGTTGCTGATCTCGCTGATCCTTGCCAATGCCCGGGCGCTGGCCGAGGACGAGGGCGCGCCGCCGCTGGTGCTGCTGGACGAGGTCGCGGCGCATCTGGACGCGGGCCGCCGGGCGGCGCTTTACGACGAGATCTCTGCCCTTGGCGCGCAGGCCTGGATGACCGGAACCGGGCCGGAGCTTTTCGCGGAACTGGGGGCGCGGGCGCAGCGGATCGAGGTGCGTGACGAGGCGGGTGTCTCGGCTGTCGTCCCGCTGTAATCCGGAGGGGTAAGGCCCGGCGGATACTCACCAAATCTTGTGTCCTTTGCGTGACAACCCCCGGCGCGGACGCTATAAGTTGCGGCACAAGAACAAAGGATCAGGCAATGTCCGAACCCGCACCGGCGCCCCAGGAATACGGCGCTGATTCAATCAAGGTTCTCAAGGGCTTGGAGGCGGTGCGCAAACGCCCCGGCATGTACATCGGTGACACCGACGACGGGTCCGGCCTGCATCACATGGTCTACGAGGTCGTGGACAACGGCATCGACGAGGCGCTGGCCAGGCATGCCGACTACGTCCACGTCAAGATTCACGCGGATTCCAGCGTGTCGGTACGCGACAACGGCCGCGGGATTCCCACCGATATCCATGCCGAAGAGGGCGTTTCCGCGGCCGAGGTCATCATGACCCAGCTGCATGCGGGCGGGAAGTTCGACCAGAACAGCTACAAGGTTTCGGGCGGTCTGCACGGGGTCGGCGTTTCCGTGGTGAACGCCCTGTCGGTCTGGCTGGAACTGCGCATCTGGCGCAACGGCAAGGAACATTACGCCAAGTTCGAGCATGGCGAGACGACAGAGCATCTGCGCGTCGTCGGCGATGCCAATGGCGAGAAGGGCACCGAGGTGCGCTTCCTTGCCTCGACCGATACCTTCAGCAATCTCGACTACGATTTCCACACGCTGGAAAAGCGCCTGCGCGAGCTGGCCTTCCTGAACTCCGGCGTGCGCATCATCCTCGAAGACGACCGCCCCGCAGAGCCGCTGCATATCGAGCTGCACTACGAGGGCGGCGTGCGCGAGTTCGTCAAATACCTGGACCGCTCGAAGCAGCCGGTCATGCCGGCCCCGGTCTACATGGAAGGCGAGCGCGACGGCATCGGCGTCGAGATCGCCATGTGGTGGAACGACAGCTACCACGAGAACGTGCTGCCCTTCACCAACAACATCCCGCAGCGCGACGGCGGCACGCATTTGGCGGGCTTCCGCGGCGCGCTGACGCGGCAGTTGCAGAAATACGCGACCGAAAGCGGCATCGCCAAGCGCGAGAAGGTGACCTTTACCGGCGACGACGCGCGCGAGGGGCTGACGGCGGTTCTGTCGGTCAAGGTGCCGGACCCGAAATTCTCCAGCCAGACCAAGGACAAGCTGGTCTCGTCCGAGGTCCGTCCGGCGGTCGAAAGCCTGATGAACGAGAAGCTGGGCGAGTGGTTCGAAGAGAACCCCAACGAGGCCAAGCAGATCGTCGGCAAGATCATCGAGGCCGCCATGGCCCGCGAGGCGGCGCGCAAGGCGCGCGAGCTGACGCGGCGCAAGAACCCGATGGATGTGAACTTCCTCGCGGGCAAGCTGAAGGATTGTTCCTCGAAGGATCCGAGCCAGACAGAGGTCTTCCTCGTCGAGGGTGACAGCGCCGGCGGCTCTGCCCAGACCGGCCGCGACCGGCGCACGCAGGCGATCCTGCCGCTGCGCGGCAAGATCCTGAACGTCGAGCGGGCGCGCTTTGACCGGATGCTCGGCAGCCAGGAGATCGGCAACCTTGTGATGGCTCTGGGCACCGGGATCGGGCGCGACGAGTTCAACATCGAGAAGCTGCGCTACCACAAGATCGTCATCATGACGGACGCCGACGTCGACGGGGCGCACATCCGGACGCTGCTGCTGACCTTCTTCTACCGTCAGATGCCGGAACTGATCGAAGGCGGCTATCTCTATATCGCCCAGCCGCCGCTGTACAAGGTCGCGCGCGGCAAGTCCGAGGTCTACGTCAAGGATCAGACCGCGCTGGAAGACTACCTGATCCAGCAGGGCGTCGAAGGCGCGCAGCTGACGCTGGACAACGGAGAGGTCATCGCCGGGCAGGATCTTGTCCGGGTGATCGAGGAGGCGCGGCAGCTCAAGCGGGTGCTGGATGCCTTCCCGACGCATTACCCGCGCCACATCCTTGAACAGTCGGCGATTGCCGGGGCCTTTGTGCCCGGCGCGGTGGATTCGGACCTGCAGGGCGTGGCCGACAAGGTCGCGGCGCGGCTGGACCTGATCGCGCTGGAATACGAAAAGGGCTGGGCCGGGCGCATCACCCAGGACAAGGGTATCCGGCTGGCGCGGGTTCTGCGCGGCGTCGAAGAGGTGCGCACGCTGGATGGCCCGATGCTGCGCTCTGGCGAGGCGCGCAAGACGGGCTCCTTCACGCAAAGCCTGCAGACCATCTACGACCGCGCCGCCATGCTGGAACGCAAGGACCGCCGCCAGATCGTCTACGGCCCGCTGGGCCTGCTGAAGGCAATCCTCGACGAGGGCGAAAAGGGTCTGACGCTGCAACGCTACAAGGGTCTGGGAGAGATGAACCCCGGACAGCTTTGGGAAACGACGCTGGACCCGGACGCGCGGACGCTTTTGCAGGTGACGATCGACGATATGGCCGAGGCGGACGACCTGTTCACCAAGCTGATGGGCGATGTGGTCGAACCGCGCCGCGAGTTCATCCAGCAGAACGCGCTGACGGTGGAAAACCTCGACTTCTGAGGGGCTTGTCGGCGCGCGCGACGGCTTGATGCGCGTGCCGATATCCGGCTTTGCCCGCGTCCTCCGTCGCTGTCATGTGGTGACCGCGGGTTCCCCGGCTGGTCCGCCCGTGGGCAGCGGCGTGCAGAGCGCGACAATCCGCCAGTGATGGGGCCGCCCGGGCGGCGCCGGGCGTCAGAAAGTCATCCCGCGATGTCCTTGGGGCTTCGCTTCGGGTCTGGCCGGCAGATCACCGGCCAGACCCCGTGTCCGCGCCCTGTCAGATGATCCGAACCTGTGTTCCGACGGGGGTGATCTCGAAAAGCTCGGCGATCTTGTCTTTGTAAAGCCCGATGCAGCCGTCAGAGGACCGGCGACCGATCTTGCGGGTGTCGTGGGTGCCGTGGAGAAGGTAGGCGGGCCAGGACAGGTACAGCGCATGGGTGCCAAGCGGGTTGTCGGGCCCCGGCGGCATGTATTTCCAGCCGAAGCGTTCCACCTGGCTGGGCGTCGGCGTCCAGTCGGGGCCGACCTTCTTGCGCACGATCCGGGTATAGCCGCGCTTGGTCAGATCTTCCGAGATCGGCACCGAGGTGGGATAGACCCGGTAGTCCGTTCCGTCGGCGTTCCAGTAGTGCAGCGCCCGCGATGCGGTATCGGCCACGATGGTGGCAACACCCAGGTCATCGAAATGGTCCTGCCAGCGTTGCACCACAAAGCTGGACAGGTTGCGGCGCACCGGCTCTGAGGCCTGGATCACCGTGGGGGCCGCAAGACCGGCGAGGCCGGACAGGATCGCGGCGCGGCGCGTCAGGGGGTTTGTCATCTGCTTTCTCCTTCCGTTTTTCCGGGCTGTCTTGGGGGGGACGCGGTCAGCCACGGGCCGTGGCCACGGCGTCCCGCAGTTCGCTGGCGCCCATCGCACCGGCATAAAGCGCCTCTCCGACGATGAAGGCGGGCGTTCCGCGCAGGCCGATCAGGCTGGCCTGCTCGCTGTTGCGGCTCAGCAGCGCGTCCCATTTTTCGCGGTCGCCGCGATAGGCCTTGTCCAGCGCCGCGACATCGAAACCGGCCCGTCCAAGCGCCCGGTCGATCGACCGGTTGTCCAGCCGTCCCTCGGTTTCCATCAGCGCGGTGTTCGCGTCCTCGTAGCGGCCCAGCGAAGCGGCCCCCAGCACCAGCTGACTTGCGCGGACCGAAGGCGCGCCGAAGATCGGCCAGTCTTTCATCACCAGGCGGATATTGCCGTCGGCCTTCACGACCTCGGTCAGCGGAGGATGGTTGGTCTTGCAGTAGGGACACTGGTAGTCGAAGAATTCGACGATGGTGACGTCGCCCTCTGGGTTGCCGAGCACCGGGTTCACCGGATCGAAAAGCACGTCCTCGACGGTCAGCGCCTTGGCTGAGGCGGGCGACCGCAGCATCGACATCAGGCCGGCCCCGGTCGCTGCGACGATCAGGCCGCCGGTTACAAAAGTCCTTCGCGTGGATTTGGGCATGGGGGTCTCCTTGTGGCGTTTCAATTGGTTTCGGGATTGCGGCCCGGCGGCGTGGCGCCCTTGCCGCTTTCCTCTTCGGTCAGCACCACCACCCGGGCGCCCGCCTGCACACGGTCGTGCAGGTCCAGAATGTCCTGGTTGAACAGGCGGATGCAGCCGGAAGAGACGGCCTTGCCGATCGAGAAGGGGTTGGTTGTGCCGTGAATGCGGTAGAGCGTGTCGCGCCCGCCCTTGAAGAGGTACAGCGCCCGCGCCCCGAGCGGGTTGTCGAGACCGCCCTCCATGCCGTTGCGCACGGGTCCGTAAAGCTCGGGGTCGCGGCGCAGCATGTTCTGCGTCGGGGTCCAGCGGGGCCACTCGCGCTTGAACGGGATCACCGCCTCGCCCGAGAAGGCCCGGCCCTGTTCGCCGACGGCGACACCGTAGCGCAGGGCCCGCTGATCCTCGAGCACGAGGTACAGAAACCGTGCATGGGGATCGACGACAATGGTGCCCGGTGCCTCGTCGGTCCGGTAGGCCACTTCCTGGCGCCGGTTGCGCGGGCTCAGCGCCGCCTCGGGGACGGCGGGAATGATCCGCCCGGCATCCTCGACCGGGCCGTAGATCGGGTCTGGCGGCGGGGGACCGGGCTCGGGCGTGGACGTGGTGGAGGCGCAGGCCGCCAGAAGCACAAGGCCGGCGACGGCGGTCAGGGTGGTCAGACTGGATGTCATGGGGCCTCCGGGGACAGGTCGTTCATGCGATTGGCCAGTGCGGCGCGGGAAATCTCTCCGGTGTGCACGGCGACGAGGCGACCGTCGGCGTCGAAGAACAGGGTGCTGGGCAGCCCGAGAAGGCCGAAGGTCTCCATCAGGCGCTGGTCGGGATCCAGAAGCACCCGCTCGCCGCCCAGGTCCTGGCTGTCGAGGTAGCGCAGGACGGTTGCGCGCGGCTCGCCCTGATTGGCGAAGCGCACCACCACGTCGTCGCGGTTGCTGGCCAGATCCATCATCATCGGCATCTCGCGACGGCACGGCGGGCACCAGGTGGCCCAGAGGTTCACGACCACCGGGCGTCCGCCGGTATCGGCAAGCGGCACCGGCGCGCCGTCGAGCGTCGGAAGGGCGATCTGCGGCAACTGCCCGCGCGCCTCGACCGGAAAGACCTGGCCCGCGGCGGTATATGCAAGACCGCCGGCGAGCACCGCGAAGGCCAACGGGCGCAGCACCCCGGGGCGCCGCAGCATCATGGCCAGGGCGGCAAGGGCCAGGCCGACCGCGCCGCCGGAGGCCGCGAAACCGCCCTGCCAGATCGCCAGGGCACTGAGCGGCTCGGCGGCAAAGCTGTCGAGGTTGGCAAGCACGAAACCCGCCCGCGCGGCCACGATCCAGCAGGCCACGACGATCAGGGACCACCGGTGGACGTCGGGCGAGCGTGTCGCCCGGAACCAGGCCGCCAGCTCGACCGCCCCCAGAAAGGCCGCGATGGCGATCACCACGTGCAGGCGCTCGTGCGAAAAGACCAGAGGTCCAAGGGAAACCGCGTTCATTGGACCGCCCGCGCCGCAGTGATCACATCCTCGGGCCCCGGCTCACCGACAAGCCGCGTGCCGGGCGCCTCGCGACCCATGGCATCAAGAAAGATCATCGTTGGCGGCCCGACAGAGCGCAGATGCTCCAGCAGCGCCTGTCTGTCGGCGTCGAATTCGCTGAGGTCGGCGGCGATGACCCGCATGTCGGCCAGGGCCGCCTGAACCCCGGCGTCCGGCCAGACGCGGCGCTCGATGGCGCGGCAGCTGACGCACCACTCGGCGGTGAAATAGATCATCGAAGGCTGCTGCGCCTCGGCGAGGGCGGCCTCCAGCTCGGGCACCGAGCGCACGGTGGTGAAGCTGATGGCCCGGGCCGAGGTCGGCGCGTCGGCGGATGCCCGCAGCCCGGCGAGCGGGCGCAACGGATCGCTGCCGCCACTGGCCGCGCCAAGCCCAAGGAGAGCCGCGGCAAGCAGCGCCATCGCGCCGGTCGCCTTGCGCAGACGCGCAGCGGGTGTGGCGCCGGTTTCCATCCGGTCCAGACCGCCGAGAAAGACGCCCGCCAGAACCAGCACGCCCGCCCATACCGCCAGCCCCGCGGCAGGCGGGATGACCCGCGCCGCAAGCCAGGCCGCCATGCCGAGGAAGACGAAGCCGAAGACCCGGTTCACCGCCTGCATCCAGTGGCCTGCTCGCGGCAGCGCCTTCGATCCGAAGGCCCCGAGCAGCAGCAGCGGCACGCCCTGGCCAAGGCCAAGCGAAAAGAGGGCGGCGGCGCCCAGTGCGGTGTCGCCGGTCTGCGCGATGTACAGCAGCGCACCGGCCAGCGGCGCGGTGACACAGGGCCCCATGATCAGCGCCGAGGTGAACCCAAGCGCCGCCGCGCCGCCGAAGGTGCCGCGCCGCCCGGCGCCCGCCGCCGCGACCCTGTCGTTCCAGGCCCGCGGGAGGCGCAGCTCGAAGAGGCCGAACATTGCCAGCGCCAGCGCCGCGAAGACGATGGCGACGCCGCCGACCGCCCAGGGCGATTGCAGCACGATCTGCAGGTTTCGGCCCGACCATGCGGCGGCGATCCCCAGCAGGCCGAAGGCGGAGGACATGGCAAGCACGTAGGTGGTGCTGAGGGCCAGCCCCCGCCGCATCGTCAGGGCCTTGCCCTGACCGGCCAGCAAGCCGCCCAGAACCGGGATCATCGGCAGGACGCAGGGGGTGAAGGCCAGCAGCAATCCGAAACTGAAGAAGCCCAGCAGCACCAGCGCCGTTCCGCCCCGGTTCATCAGGTCGGCGACCAGCCCCTCGTCCTCGGCGAGCGTCAGGCCGGAGGCCGGGGCGGATGTGACCGGGGCCGCGCTTGCGGGCGCCGTTTCGACCGGTGCCGTCGCGACCGGGACGGCGGGCAGGGTGTCGGTGACGGGCGGATAGCAGATCCCGTCTTCCTGACAGCCCTGGTAGGTGACACTCAGCGCGCCCGCCACCGGCGGAAGCCGCACCGCCGTCCGGTCGTAGTAGACGCCGACGGCCCCGAAGGTGGGGTCCTGCTTCTGGATGGCGGGCGCGCTGTCGAAGGCGACCGCCGCGCCTTGGGACGTCTCGACCGAAAGGTAATCCCGGTATAGGTAATAGCCTTCTGCGATCTCCCAGCGCAGCACCCGACCGCCGTCCGGCAGGGTCTCGACGGACAGGGTAAAGGCCTCTCTCGGGTCAAGGGGCTGGTCCGATCCGAAGGGGCTGCCCTGAGCAGCGGCGGCTCCGGCCAATCCGGCCATCAGCGCAAGTGCCTGCAGCAGGGCAAGCAGGGGACGGATCGGGTGAAGGGATGTGAGTATGGTGGCTGTCATGCGGGCCGAGTCGGTTGCCAACCTTAACACTGCCTTAATGTTCGCCGCCGATTGAGCCTGCGGACGGAAGGAGCTTTCTATGCGGATACTGGTGGTGGAAGACGATGCTTCGCTGGCCGACGGGCTTTGCGCCGGGCTGCGGCTGCACGGTTTCCTGCCCGAGCTGGTGGGCACCTGTGCGGATGCGGCCGAGGCCTGGGCGCAGGGGGGCTTCTCTGCGGTCGTGCTGGACGTGATGCTGCCCGACGGTTCCGGCGCCGATCTGCTGGCCGCGATGCGTGCCCGGGGGGATCGCCTGCCGGTCCTTCTGCTGACGGCGCTGGATCAGGTCGGCGACCGGATCGCCGGGCTGGACGCGGGCGCCGACGACTATCTTGCGAAACCCTTCGATCTTGGGGAACTGGGGGCGCGGCTGCGGGCCATCACCCGGCGCGCGCAGGGTCAGGCCAGCCCGACGATCAGCTGGAACGGGCTGGAGTTCGATCCGGCGCGCATGGCCGGACGCATCCGGGATGAGGACGTGCATTTTTCGCGCCGGGAGTTCGCGCTGATGCAGGCCCTTCTGGAACGGCCCGGCGCCGTCGTCACCAAGGACCGGCTGGAAGAACGGCTTTACGGCTGGCAGGACGGCGTCGAAAGCAACACGGTCGAGGTCCATGTGCACAAGCTGCGCGCCAAGCTGGGGGCCCGCTACATCGAAACGGTGCGCGGTGTCGGCTACCGGCTGTCGGGGGGCGGATCATGAGCTCTATTCGCGGGCGGCTGTTTTTCATCCTGCTTGTCGCGACCGGGGCGATCTGGTTCTCTGCCGTCCTGTGGATCCAGCATTCGACCCGAACAGAGGTCGAGGTCGTGCTGGATGCCCGGCTGGCGGAAGCGGCGCAGATGGTATCGTCGCTGCTGTCAGATGGCAGGGTCGAAGTGGCTGGCGCGGCCAGGACGCTGGCCATCGCCCCCGGTCGCACCGGTTCCGGGTATTCGCGGCAATTGTCCTGCCAGATCTGGTCGCTGGAGGGCGCCATGGTCGGCGCCTCGGGAAGCGCGCCCGAGGGGCGGCTGACAGAGGCCGAGACCGGCTATTCGGAGAATGTCGTCGATGGCGAACGGTGGCGTGTCTACACCGAGGTGAACGAGGATCTGGGCGTTCGCGTGATGGTTGGGGATAGGCTTACCGTCCGCGAAAGGCTGGTGTCCGACGTGACGCGCGGCCTGCTGATCCCAGCGCTGGCGATCCTGCCTGTTCTGGCCGGGCTGATCTGGCTCAGCGTGGGGCAGGGCCTTGCCCCGCTCTACCGGATGGCGAATGCGCTGGCCGCGCGTTCGGCGGACAACCTCGAACCGGTCCGTGCCGGCCCGCTCCCGCCAGAGCTGCGCCCCATGGGGGCCGCTCTGGACGCGCTTTTCGCGAGGGTCGCCGCCGCCCGCGACCGCGAGCGCAACTTCTCGGCCTATGCCGCGCATGAGCTGAAGACACCCCTCTCCGCCATCAAGACGCAGGCACAGGTGGCCGCCATGGCGCCGGACGAGGACACCCGGCGTCACGCCCTCGCGCAGATCGAAAGAGGAGTTGCCCGCACCGACCGCATGGTGCGTCAACTGCTGGAGCTGGCCGCCGTGGACGGCGCGGCGCACAGTGGCGCCGGGGACATCGATATCGGCGATGTCCTGGCCGGAGTCCTGTCCTCTCTCGAACGGACGGCCGAGGCGAAACAGGTGCATTTGCGCTGCACCCTCCCCAAGGCCCTGCCGATGGTTCCCGGCGACCCGGTGATGGGCACGCTGGCGGTGCGCAACGTGGTCGAGAATGCCATCGGGGCAAGTTCGGACGGTGATACGGTGGAAATCCGCGTCTCCGAGGCCGCGGATTTCCTCCGCGTTGCGGTTCTCGATCGGGGTCCGGGCATCGCCGAAAAGGATCGCTCACGCATCACCGAACGCTTTTTCCGGGGCGCCAATGCCCCGGAGGGGGGCAGCGGGCTGGGGTTGGCCATTGCAACGGCGGCCATGCAGCAACTCGGCGGCGCGATGGACTTCCGGCGAAGAGACACCGGCGGCGAGCAGGTGACCCTGACGTTCAGGAAGGCGGTCGCCTGAAGGCCGACGACGTCAAACGCAGGCATCCGGCAAGGCGCCTCGCGCAGAGAAGGCGCGCTTCCGAAGCGCGCGAAGACAACCGGCAGGGCACCTTGAGCTCAGGGCCCGGGTAGGCGTTGGCGCGTTCCGCGTCCCGCAAGACGACCGGCAGGCCTGCCGGTGGCGCTGCGTCTCGGACAGATCCGCCTCGACCGTCAGCTATGCAAGGGGCCCGCCCGGTCGGCGGCCCCGGTGCGGGCATGGCCCGGCGCCACGTCGCCCCCGAACCGCGTCCGGCGCAGGGGCCGCCGGTGGCGCGGGATCACGATCCGTTTTCGATCTTCGGTCGCCCACTGGCGCCCCGGTCCGGCGCCTCGGGGTCGGCCCAGCTGATCCGCAGCCCGACAGAGCACCGCCCTTCGGCCCGCTCTCCCTTGATCCGGACCGTCATCAGCTCACCGGTGTGCAGCACAAGGGTATCGTCGTCGTCGCTCAGCGTCATCTCGCCCTTGCCGAAGCCCTTGGACAGGGCGCTGAGCAGCGTCTTGATGGTCTTCGCATCCTGCAGCGATTCATGGGAAAAGCGCTTGTCAGAGCTCATGAGGGTGTCCTTGCAGGCCTTGGGCAGGGGTCAATGGGCGGTCATACGCTCGGGGGCGAAGTGCTTGGCGCGCGGGTGGTCACGGCTCAGACCGATCACATCCCCGGACGGAAAGATCAAGGTCGCGCCGGCGCCGATGCCCTCCAGCCCTTCCAGCGCGCGCGAGGCGCGGTCCAGCGTGATGTCGCCTTCGAGGTGCAGCAGGCCCTGCTTGGCCAGAAGCCGTTGCCCCGCATGGTTGTTCACATGGCCCTGCACCACCATGTGCAGCCCGGCGCGGTTCAGGGTCTCGACCCCGGTTTCTGTCAGGGCGCAATCCGAGGCGCGGTACTTGGTCCGCACGAGGTTCGCCAGCGGCCCGAAGTAAAAGCCAAGCGTCGCACCCTCGGCGGCGCGGGCATAGGCGGCATTGACCCTGTCGACCCCCTCGCGGACAAGCGCATCGGCCATCTCGTCACACAGCCCGGCATGCACGAAAAGCAGCGAGCCGGACCGCGCGACCACCTGCATCCGGTCGAAGAACCAGGCGTAGTGGCCGCCGGGCTCCAGAAAGATCTCGTGGCATTTCAGCAGCGCCGCCAGCAGTTCGCGATGGGTCAGCCCGATGCGCGCGCGGTCGCCGTCGAACTTGGCGCGCTTTTCCTCCAGCTTGCGGATTTCCTTGGCGATGACCCTGCGGGGCAGTTCCTTGCGCGCGGCGCTGGCAAAGCGGTCGGACCAGTCCGGCCCGGGCATCAGGCGGGCCTTGCAGGCCGCCTCGGAGGGCAGCGCGGCCAGATCTTCGGGCGTGACGAAGCGGTCCAGAACCTCGCGCAGCGCGGGCAGGATCTTGCGGCCCATGCGCACGAAGAGATGCTCGGTCAGCGCGCTGCGGGGGCCGCGCACCGCCGTGATGGCAAGGCGCATGCGCAGATCGTGGTTGCCCGCAAGGATCGTCAGCCGGGCGCCGGTGTCCAGCACCGCGGCGATGGCATCCAGCAGGGCAAGGTTGCTGGGCCCCTTGTCCAGCGCGTCGCCTCCCAGCACGATCTGCGCGGCGCGGCCAAAGGCGGTCAGCCCGATCCGGCCCCGGGTGCGATGGATCACCCCGGCGGCAATCAGCGAGCGCAGGAAACCCTCGGCATCGGCATGGGGGTCGGAGACAAAGACCACCGGGCGCTCGGGCCAGTGCCAGCCGCCATGACGCCGGGCGCGCGACAGGCAGTCGGCCACCGGGCGGGCGGCGGCCTCTTCCCAGGGTTCCAGCAGGCGCGGCAGGTCGGCGGTGCAGACATCGCTGTCGAGGATCGGGGGAAGCAGGGAGTCCGTCGCGCAGAAATCTCGAAGATCGTCCATGCCGGCCCCCCGTCTTGCCTACAGGGTCAATCCTTCGGTTCGGACTTCGGTTCCCTGATTTTCCATGCCCCTGCAAGGTGCCGCCATGTACCATCCGCTTCGTGACAGATCAGTGACGGGCGGGCGTGAAACATGGAAAACCGCGCGATATCGTCCCGCGACAGCAGCCCGAGGTGGTGGCAGGCGTGGCGGAAAGAGGCGCCGTGGCCGACGTGGATCGTCACGCGCCCGGGCTGGCCAGAGGTTTCAAGGTGCGTGGCCACGCGGGCACCGGCCATCATCAGGCTTTCGGCGCCTTCCAGCGGCAGGCAGTAATCGCTGTCCGACTTCCAGCCCCGCGGGGGCGCGGCGTGGCGCGGATCGGCGGCCAGCGCCTCTTCGATCCGGGCCACCGTCAGGTTCGCCGCGGACCCAAGGCCGCGTTCGGCCAGCGCCGAGGTTTCGCGCAGGTCCGCAATGTCGTGACCCTGCGCGCGCAGGGCGCCGATCAGCAGGTCCGCCGTCTGCCAGGCCCGCAATTGCCGCGAGCAAAAGGCCACGGGGGCGAGGCTGAGGCCGTGCTCGGCCAGCATCCGGGCCAGCAGCGCGGCGCCCTCGCGCGCCTGCGCCGCGCCATCCTCGGTCAGCGCCCAGGGCTGGCGCGCCGAGGGCACGCCCGCCCATTGGTGATAGGCGCCGTGGCGAAAGAAGGCGTGGTAGGTTCTAGCCATCGAACAGGGCCTTGCCAGCCGCCGCGATGGCGTCGAAGTCGATCCGCCCGGAGACCTCGCAGACCGTCACCCCCGACAGCGCCGCGACATAGGGCGCGGGGTCGGGGCTGTTGCCGTTCGGTTCGAACCGGCCATCGGCGTGCTGGTAGAAGGGGCCGGGGCTTTTCATGATCGCGCCCAGCAGGTCGGGGCGCTGGCCAAGCGTGACCGGAGTGACGCGCGTCGGCAGGTCGCTGTCATGCGACCAGTTCAGCACCCAGAAATCTGTCAGCGGCCCGTCAAGCCGCATCCGCCCCGGGCCGTAGACCTCGGGGACGATGAGGTCGTATTTCTCTTCAAGCGTCCAGAGATCGGCGGGCGGCAAGGCCCGAAGCGCGGCCTTGCGGGTCTCGGACAGCAGTCCCGACAGGCGCGGGTTGCCGAGGATCGTGCCGGGATTGATGCGCGGGTGCTTGGGAATGCCAAGGGCGCGGGCCGGGTCGCCGCCGCTGATCAGAACCCGGTCGTTGGACAGGAACCGCGTGCCGGGCAGGTCCATCATCCGCAGGATCGAGGTGGATTTGCCGCCCCCCGACAGGCCCGAGATCGCCAGTGTGCGCGTGCCATCCGTCACCGCCGCCGCATGGGCCAGCTGCCAGCCCTCGCGCAGGCAGCGGTTCAGGATCTGGGTGTTGATGAAGTTGATGACGGTGCTTTCGTGATCCTCCAGCGGTCCCAGCGCGATGGCCAGGCCCGGCGCCTGCACGAAGGTCACGCCGCTGCGGACCTTGCGGATCAGCCGCGCGCCCCGAGGGGCGCCGCCAAGGTCGCAGACCGCATCCTTGCGCCCGCTCTTGCCGCCTTCGCGCTGCCAGTCCGTCCAGTCGGGCTCGGCTGGCAGGCTCTGGCCGTTCAGCAGGTGGACGGGATCGGCGCCGGGCGCGGCATCGCAGACGGTTTCCCCGAAATAGGCGATCAGACGGCTGCGCAGCGGCTCGGGCGCATGCACCGCAAGCGAGA
This sequence comes from Ponticoccus sp. (in: a-proteobacteria), assembly GCF_048381735.1. Taxonomy (NCBI): domain Bacteria; kingdom Pseudomonadati; phylum Pseudomonadota; class Alphaproteobacteria; order Rhodobacterales; family Roseobacteraceae; genus Ponticoccus; species Ponticoccus sp. (in: a-proteobacteria). The sequence continues at coordinate 266,432 of NZ_JBLXGL010000002.1, read as the reverse complement.
CGGGACCGGCGCGCAGGCCGAAGGGCGCCGCGCCGGCGGCGTTCAGGTCAAGCGCCGCAAGGATATCGGAGAGGGTCATTTCGAGACCTCCGCCAGCACGTGATCGGCCACCAGCGCCGCCGCATCGATGTCGCAGCCCTTCTGCGCGCCGGAATAGCCGCCGAAGGCCGAGACCTCGAAGACGATCGGGCCCTCGGACGTCAGCGCGATGTCGACGGTGGTGAAGGTCAGGCCAAAGGGCGCCTGCGCGCGGCGGCCCAGCTCGATCAGCTCGGGCGAGGGCTCGAAGGGCGCGTATTTGCCGCCCGAGTGGATCGTGGTGTTCCACGCGCCGGTCTGGCTGACCCGCGCGTAGGTGCAGACATAGTCGCCATTCAGGAAGACCATGCCCAGATCCTCGCCGGACAGGTCGGCCTTTTGCTGGACATACATCATCGGGTTGGCTGCCTTGAAGGCGGCGATCTGCGCCCCGGCATCGGGGGCCTCGGCCTCCAGCAGCACCATGCCGCGCGCCTTGGTGGAAAACAGTGGCTTGAACACCGCCGAGCCGAACCGCTCCAGCGCGTCACGCGCTGCGCCTTCGTCCTCGGTGACGATGGTCTTCGGCATCGGGATGCCCGCGTTGCGCAGGGTCACGGTGCAGGAGAGGCGATCCATCAGCCGGATGACGTTTTCGGCGGGCGAAAAGACCCGCACCCCGGCGGCCTCGGCCAGGCGCAGCATCTCCAGCCGGTCCAGCGCGTCGGGGCTGTAGGTCTCGGCCACCTTCTTCAGCACCAGCCCGTCCAGCTGGCACAGGTCCACCCCGTCACAGGTCAGCCGCCCGGCATCAAGGTCCAGCACGGCGGCGCCCATGTCGATCACCTGCCGGTGGCCGGTGCGGGCGGCAAAGGCATCGGCCAGGGTCTCGGTCGACCATTTTCCGGGGGTGCCGATGACCCCGATGCGTTTAGTCATGAAACAGGTCCTTCACGGGAAGCTTGAACCGCGCTTCGCGCCCCTCGGGCACGGCCAGCGCGATGTCCAGAATGTAGCGGGCGCGCAGCAGCATCCGCCGCGCGTGGTCCTCGTCGACGACGAAACGGGTCGAACTGGCAAAGCTGCGCGCCAGCCCCAGCGCCAGCCGATAGGAATAGGTGCTGTCCTTCTGCCGCCGCGCGAACTTGGCGGCCATCTCGTGCATGGCGGTGGCAACACCGGCGATCCGCGCCCGGGTGGCGGCATCCAGCACCTGAAGGCGGTAGTTCGACACCATGAAGACCGACACGTCCTGCACGTAATCCATGTAGCGAGAGCGGTGCAGGTCGATGAAGCGGATCTTCCCGGCGACCGGATCGTAGATCACGTTGTCGAGGTTGAAATCCCCGTGGATGTAGACGGAAAACGGCGCGGGCAACCCGGCCTCGCGCGCCGCTGCCCGTTCGATCAGCGTGGCAAGGCCCGGCACCATGGCGCCGTTGATCGACTGCGGCCCGGGCACCAGCCGGGGGTGCAGCCGCGTCACGTCCTTCATGCGCTTGGCCAGCTGGTCCATCGCGCCCATATGCGCCGGTTCCGGGGTCAGGGTGGTGCGCCAGATGTCGCGCACGGTCCTGTGCAGCGCCTTCTGTGCCCGCTCCAAGGCCGCATCGCTGCCGCCCAGCACGATATCCTCGAAGGTCTCGCCCTCAAGGTGCTCGATCAGCAGCGCGGCGGACTGGCCGTTCTTCTCGTAGGACAGGATCTCGGGCGCGAGGCCGGGATAGACCGAGTTCCAGCTTTTCACGCCGACGCGCTCTTCCTTGACCTTGCGCTTGTCGCCGTCCTTGAAGACCGCCGCCACAGAGCGCCCCTTGCGGTCGCGCATCTCGACCCCGGAAATGGCCGAGCCGGATCGGGTCTCTGCCAGCGGCTTCAGGCTGATGTCCTCGTCACGGGACACGCCGGCCAGCACGCTGCGCAGGGTAAAGTAGCGCTCGAACTGCACGGTCTGGCCGATATTGATCGACAGGATCGCCTCCGAGATCGCTTCCAGCGCCTCGCCCATGCGGGTGACCTCGTTCAGCGCCAGAAGCGCATAGGCAAGGTCTTCGGTGTGCTTCGTCTCGGCCATGTCGCGGGTGTAGGTGCGAAATAGCTGGTCGTGGAACTGCGCGATCTCGCCCCGCGCCTGACCGATCTTGACCGCCAGCCTGCTGTCCTGCCCGTCCAGCGCGTCCTGTATGCGGGCCACCGTCTTGCGCACCAGCGTCAGCGGCGGCACGAAGGTCCTGGCGCGCAGCAGCTTCACCCGCTGGGCGCGTTCGGCCTGATCCACCGCGCGCCGCCCGAGGCGCGACAGCAGGTCGAGGTTGCGCGCCACGGTCTCGATGCCCTGAAGGCGCAGGCGCCGTGCCTCGTCCGTCTTCTTGCGCAGCATCGCCGCAAGGCAGGCCTTGCGCACCCGCCCGGCCAGATTGCTGGAATAGCCCGCGCGCTGCATGAGCTGCGCGGCCACGGCCCCCTGCGGCGCGCCGAAATAGGTGATCAGCCGCGACAGTTGCCCGTCCAGCTCGGCCAGCAGAAGGGACATGTTCTCGGTGATGGGATCGGGAAGGGCAGCGGATCGGGGCACGGGCATGGCTCCTGAGGCGCGGGTGACAGGACCGGGCTCCTGTCGTAAGGAAACCCGGCGTGTTCCCGGGCCGTATGGCCCAACAGGCGGCGAATGCAAAGAGGCCAGTGTCAGGCAAACCGATGAAACCGACCCCCATCACCCTGACGCGGCAGGGATTGCTGCCCGACGACCTGCGCGTGGCGCGGGCCGAAAGCGCGCCGCATCTCGGGCCGCGCATCCTGTTCTTCAGCGGCGGCAGCGCGCTGAACGGCATCGCGCGGCGGCTGAAACGCTACAGCTACAACACGATGCACCTGATCACGCCCTTCGACAGCGGCGGCAGTTCGCAGCAGCTGCGGCTGGCTTTCGACATGCCTGCGGTGGGCGACCTGCGGTCGCGGCTGATGGCGCTGGCGGATGAAAGCGTGCTTGGCCAGCCCGACGTCTACGCGCTGTTCAGCCACCGGCTGCCGGGCGATGCGCCGCCCCGCGCCCTGCGCGACACGGTCGACGAGCTGCGGCGCGGCAAGCATCCGCTGATGTCCGCCATTGCCCGCCCGATGCGCCAGCTGATCCGCACCCAGCTTGACTGTTTCGCAGAGGCGGTGCCGGAGGGGTTCGACTATTGCAGGGCCAGCATCGGCAACCTGATCCTCGCCGGGGGCTATCTGGGCCACGGGCGCGCGCTGGAGCCGGTGCTGTTCATGATGTCCAAGATGGTCGACGTGCGCGGCACGGTCCGCGCCATCGTCGACGAGAACCTGCACCTTGGCGTGACGCTGGTGGACGGGCGGCGCGTGCTGGGCCAGCGCGCCCTGACCGGCAAGGAGGTCGCGCCGCTGGACGCGGCCATCGCCAGTGTCTTTCTCTTCGCGGATCCGAAGACGGGCGCCCCGGTCGAGGTCGCACTGCCGAAACGCAACCGCCGCCTGATCGAGCAGGCAGAGGTGATCTGCTACCCGCCCGGCAGCCTCTATTCCTCGGTCATCGCCAACCTGCTGCCCGCAGGTGTCGGGCGGGCCGTGGCGCGGCAGCCGGTGCCCAAGGTCTACCTGCCCAGCCTCGGCCCCGATCCCGAAGCCCGCGACCTGACGCTGGCGGATCAGGTGCAGGCGATCCTTGCCCCCTTGCAGCGCGACGCCGGACCGGATGTCGAGACAGGCAGGCTGCTGACCCATGTCCTGTGCGACCTGTCCGTGCCGCAGGCTGAGTGCGACGCGGTGACCCGGCGCCACGGCATCCCCTGCCTGCGCCTGCCGATGAAAGACCCCGGCCGCGATATCTATGACGTCGAGACGGTCTCGCGCGTGCTTGTTTCGCTGAACTGACCGGGCGCGCCATGGGCCGGGTTGCGGGCCGGTTCGATGCGTGATGTAATGACGTCATTATTTCAAGATCGAAGCGACGTCGGATAAGTGCATGGCGAAGAACAAGAAGGATGACGGCGGGGATCGCAAGAACACCTCGCTGCGGCTGCGGGCCAAGACGCTCAAGGCCCTGAAGATCCGCGCCATCGAGCAGGACACCAGCGTCCAGAAGATCATCGAGCAACTGGTCGAGGACTACCTCGACAGGCCGCGCAAGTAAGCCGACGCCAAGGCGATTCCCGCAGAAGAGACCCTATGCCCCCCGGTTCCTCCCTTTACACCCTGCCGCCTGCGGCGGTTGCCGTGCTTCTGTCAGAGCCGCTGGGCAAGCTGCGCCCGCTTCGGCAGGACGATGACCCGCAGGGGTTCACGCTGCTGGACACCTTCGACCATGCGGTGGCCCGTCGCCACCTCGCGCTGGTCGAGACCGCCGAGGCGCTTCACCTGTTCTGCGCGGACGGCCAGTGGCTGACGCAATCCCCGGCGCGGCGCGGCAGCTTTGTCACCGACCTGCAGGACGGTCCGGTGCGGGCCGCGCTTCAGGCCATGGCGATCCGCCGCAGCCTGCAACCGCTGTGCGGGGGCACCGCATGGCGCGGCACGGCGGCTTTTGTCGACGACGAGGGCAAGACCCATGTCCGCCTGCGCCTGCTGACGCTGGAAACCGGGGACGGTGCGCTGACCCTGCTGACGCTTTCGGGGTTGCGCGGCTACGACAAGGCGCTGGACCGGCTGCGCGCCCGCATCGCGGCGCTTGGCGGCACGACGCCGGGGGCGCTTTACCCGGTGCTGGCGCCGGAGGCCGTGGCATATGTCTCGCGCCCCGAGGTGACGATCGCGCCCACCGACCGCGCCTTCGACACCGCGACCGATATCATCGCCGCGCACCTGCCGCTGGCGCGCCGGAACGAACAGGGCGCGCTGGAGGACATCGACACCGAGTTCCTGAAGCACTACCGCATCGCCCTGCGCAAGATCCGCTCTGTCCTGAGCCTGTTCAAGGGGGTCTACGATGAAGGCCAGACCGCCCACCTGAAGGCGCGCTTCGCGACGCTGATGGCCGCGACGGGCCGCCTGAGGGATCTGGATGTCTACCTGCAGGACCGGCAGTCCTTCTACGACAAGGTGCCCGTGGACCTGCATGGCGGGCTGGACCGGATGTTCCAGCTCTTTGCCGCGGAGCGCAGGCGCGAGCTGGCGCGGCTGCGCCGGCACCTGCGCAGCCGTGCCTACGCGACAGAAATCGCCCGCCTGGAAAAGCTGTTCCGCAAGCGCAAGCCTCTGCAGAAGGGGCCGAAGGCGGGCACGCCCGTGGGGGACTACGCCGCGCGGCTGATCTGGAAACGCTACCGCAGGATCTGCACCATCGCCGCCGGGATCACCGACCTGACGCCCGACGACGATGTCCACGCGCTGCGCATCCAGTGCAAGAAACTGCGCTACCTCATGGAGTTCTTCACCCCGCTTTACGGCGCAGAGCAGTTGAAGCCGCTGATCAAGGCGCTGAAGAAGCTGCAGGCGACGCTGGGCGCCTTCAACGACTCTTCGGTCCAGCAGGACAGCCTTCGGGCCTTCGTCGCGTCGCTGGACCCCGAGACCCCCGAGGCCATGGGGGTCGCGCAATCGGTCGGCGCGCTGGTCACCGTGCTGCACCGCCAGCAACTGGAGGAACGCGCCCGCGTCTCCGACCGCTTTGCCCGGTTCAACAGCCCGGCGGTGCAGGTGCAGTTCGAAACCCTGTTCCACGCCGCCCGGAAGGGAGACAAAAGATGCTGATCCTGTCGTGTTATTCCAACAAGGGCGGCGTCGGGAAGACCGCGACCGCCGTCAATCTGGCCCATGCGCTGGCGCTGGCCGGGCAGCGCACCCTGCTGTGCGATCTCGACCCGCAGGGCGCCTCGGGCTTCTATTTCCGGGTGAAACCCTCGAAGAAGCTGACCGAGGCCCGCTTCTTCGAGGACGTGCAGCGCTTTACCAAGGCGATCCGGGGCAGCGACTACGAGAACCTCGACATCCTGCCCGCCAATATGACCTTCCGCGACTTCGACGTCTTCCTCGCCCGGATGCGCAACACGCGCTCGCGGCTGAAAAAGGCGCTGAAGGCGGTGAAGGGCGATTACGACGTGGTCCTGCTGGACTGCCCTCCCAATATCTCGACCCTGTCCGAGAACGTGTTCCGCGCCTCGGACGCCATCGTGGTGCCGGTGATCCCGACCACCCTGTCACAGCGCACCTTCGAGCAGCTGGAGGCCTTCTTTCGCGACCACGACCTGCCGCTGTCGAAGCTGCACGGCTTCTTCTCGATGGTGCAGGGCGTGAAATCCCTGCATGGCGACACGATCACGGAGATGTCCAAGGCCCACAAGAAGCGCATCCTGAAGACGCAGATTCCGTTTTCCTCGGATATCGAGCGCATGGGGGTGCACCGCGCGCCGGTGACCGCAACGGCCCCGCGCAGCGCCGCCGCCCAGGCCTACAGCGCCCTGCACAGGGAACTGGTGGCCCGGCTCGGGTGAGGGCGACCGCCTGCCCTGGTGGGCTGCACCGCCAGGCGCCTTTGCCTTGGGGCCAAGGGTCTCTGCGCCGGACCGGGTGGTCTTCGGGCAAGGGGCCGCGCCGGTCCGGCAGGGCAGCGCATGCATTGGACAGATGCGCGGGGGGCGGCGGGTCGAACCGCCGAAGGTCAGACACCGGATCGGCATCGCCCGATGCCGGGGGTTGGCCCCTTCCGGTCGGCCCGTCCCGGTGTTCAGGCGGGGGCCGTCACGCCGGGTGGTTGTCCCGGGCGGCCATGCGCCGGGCCATCTCGACCATGCGGGCCGAGAAACCCCATTCGTTGTCGTACCAGCCCAGCACGCGCAGCTGGCGGGCGCCGGTCGCCATGGTTTCCGGCAAGGCCAGCACCAGCGATTCGGGCCGGGCGCGAAAGTCGGTGGACACGCAGGGGTCGTCGCAGAGCCCGACCAGCGGCGACCCCGCGAAGGCCTCGCGCAGGAAGTCCGTCGCCGGTTCGTCGATGTCCTCGCAGGTGTGGATCACCGCGTCGATGGCCGAGACCGAGATGCTGGGCACCCGCACGGCGGCGATGCTGAGGCGGCCCTGAAGGTCGGGCAGCACGCCGATCACCTGCCCGGCGGCGCTGGTGGTGGTGGGGATCATCGACACGGCTGCGGCGCGTGACCGTTCGGGCGACGGCCCGGGTGCATCCACCGTCGGCTGGCTGCCGGTGTAGCAGTGGATCGTCGTCACATGCGCGCGCTCGATGCCCAGCCCAAGGTCCAGCGCCCGCAGCAGCGGCGCGATGGCATTGGTGGTGCAGGATGCATTGGACACGATGCGCGCATCGCGCAGGTCCTGCTCGTTCGCGCCCAGCACCACGGTCACATCGGCGGCGGGCGAGGGGCCGGAGATCAGCACCGCCCCGGCGCCCGCGTGCAACCCGGCCTCCGCGATCTCGCGGCTTTGCGCGCGCCCGGTGCATTCCAGCACCACGTCGACGCCGGTCAGATCCAGCGCCCGCAGGTCGCGCTCCTGCGTGAAGGGGATGCGGATGCCCTGCGTTTCCAGCCAGCCCGGGCCATGGGTGACGGGGGCCGGGAAGGGGCCATAGACGCTGTCGTAGCGCAAGAGGTAGGCGCAGGTGTCCAGCGCGGCGATATCGTTGATGCCGACCACCTCAAGGCCAGTGCCGCCCCGGGCGATCTGGCGGAACAGGGTGCGGCCAATGCGGCCGAATCCGTTGAGGAAGACGCGGACGGGGCGGGTCATGGCGGGCCTTTCCGGTTTGGGCAACATGCGGGCAGGGTCGACATCAGGGCACTCGGAACAGGGGCCGCGACTCATGCGCCGCGGCCCCGTGCAGTCATGACAGGCTTGTGTGGCGGTTAGAAGTCCACCTCGATGGCAACGCCCTTTTCGACCGCAAGGTCGACGACAGAGGCGGCGACGGCAAGATCCTGAAGCCCGACCCCGGTGCCGTCGAACAGCGTGATCTCTTCCGCCGATTGCCGCCCCGGATGGGTGCCGTTGATCACCGCGCCAAGCTGGGCGATGTCCCCGGGCTTCAGCTTGCCCTCCGCCACCGCGTGCTGCGCCTCGCCGATGCTGACGGACTGCGCGACCTCGTCGGTGAAGACGGTGGCGCGGGTCAGCAGCGCGGCCTCGACCTCTTGCTTGCCCTTGGTGTCGGTGCCCATGCAGGCGATATGCGTGCCGGGGCTGACGTGCTCGGCCAGCAGAGAGGGGGCAAAGGCCGAGGTGATGGTGATGATCACATCCGCCTGCGCCATGCCGGGCAGCTCGACCGCCTCGAAGGGCACGTCCGCCTCCTGCGCGACCTTTTCGAGGTTGGGCAGCATCTCGGGGTGCAGGTTCCAGGCCACGACCTTCTCGAAGGGGCGCTGCTCCAGCGCGGCGCGCAGCTGGAAGGTCGCCTGATGGCCCGCGCCGATCATGCCGAGGACCTTGGAGTCCTCGCGCGCCAGATGCCGGATCGAGACCGACGAGGCGGCGGCGGTCCTGAGCGCGGTCAGAAGGTTGCCGCCGACCATGGCGCGGGCCTTTCCGGTATCCGGGTCGAACAGGAAGACCGTGGACTGGTGATTGATTTCCTTGCGCTTTTCCAGGTTGTGCGGCCAGTAGCCGCCCGCCTTAAGGCCCAGCGTCAGCCCCGCGCGGTCAAAGCCGCCCTTGAAGCCGTAAAGCGCATCCTCATGCCCGATCGCCTCGCGCACCACGGGGAAGTTGTAGGCGTCGCCAGAGGCCATGGCGGCAAAGACGCTCTCGACGGCGGCAAAGGCCGCCTCGCGGGTCATCAGGTCGGCAATCTCGCGTTCGGGCACGATCAGCATGGGGGGTATCCTTTGCGTTGGGGGTCGGGGCCGCCGCTTGGCGCGGCCCCGGTGTCGTTTGCTGCGACGGCGCGCGGCCGTCGGTGGCGCGGTTGCAAGGCAGGCCGCCCAGCACCGGGCCGCCCGCTGATGCGCCGCCGTTCAGGCAGGCCCCGGACGGTGGCGATGAGCCGTGTTCGCGGCCCGCCGATCACCGGCGCAGGGACCGGGGTGGCCAGCGCCGGACGGCGAACCGAAGCGACAGGCAGCCCGGCGCGGTTGCCGGGCCTGACCCCTGTCTTGTCCGGCGCCCTACGGGCCCCCGGACCGGCGCCAGAACCGGGGCCCTGCGGGATATCGGTCATTGCCCTTTTCCCTTTCAGACAGGGGCCCGTTCCGGTTTTCCGACGGTCCTTTCGCGCAGCTGTCCGCCACCGCCCTGAGGGCATGGGGAACAGGCGGATTCCCGGCCCATCGCGGACCGGGAGCCGCCCGTCACGAAAGGTCAGTAGGCCTTGCCGCGGGCCGAGACCGGCCAGACGGTTTCGACCTTGCCGTTCCGCACGCCGACGTACCAGTCATGCACGTTGGCGGTCGGGTCGCAGTGGCCGGGAACAAGGCGCAGCTTGTCGCCGACCTTCAGCGCGCCCTTGGGGTCGCTGATCACGCCGTGCTCGTCCGAGCACTTGATGTATTCCACGTCGTCGCGCCCGAATATGAAGGGCAACCCGCTGTCCACCGACTGCGCCTTCAGGCCCGCGTCGCAGATCGCCTTGTCGGCCTTGGCGTGGGACATGACGGAGGTGAGGATGAAGAAGGCGTTCTCCCACTCGCCCGCGTCGATGCGCTTGCCGTCTTCGTCGAGGATGCGGCCGTAGTCCGCGTCCATGAAGGCGTAGCTGCCGCACTGAAGCTCGTTGTACAGGCCCGAGTTCGACTCGAAGTAGTAAGAGCCGGTGCCGCCGCCGGACACGAGGCCGGTCTCGATCCCCAGCGCCTTCAGCGCCGCGACCGCGTCCCCGACCTGCGCCACGGCGGCGTCGATCTTGGCCTTGCGGTCGGCATAGCTATCCATGTGCTGCATGGCGCCCTGATAGGCCTGAATGCCCTTGTAGGTCAGGTTGGGCGCGGCCTCGACGGCCTTGACGATCTCGACCACCGCCTCTGTGGTGGTGACGCCGCAGCGGCCCGCGCCGCAGTCGATCTCGACGAAGATGCCCAGTTCGGTGCCGTGCTTCTGCGCCGCCTCGGAGAGTTCGGCGATGTTGGCCACGTCATCGACGCAGACGGTGATCTGCGCGCCGTGCTTGGGCAGCCGGGCCAGCCGGTCGATCTTGGCCGGGTCGCGGACCTGGTTCGAGACCAGAACATCCTTGATGCCGCCGCGCACGAAGACCTCGGCCTCGGACACCTTCTGGCAGCAGACGCCTGCTGCGCCGCCCAGTTCCATCTGCAGCTTCAGCACGTCCACGGATTTGTGCATCTTGCCGTGGGCGCGGTGGCGCATGCCGTGCGCCTTGGCGTAATCGCCCATCTTCTTCACGTTGCGCTCCAGCGCGTCTAGGTCGAGGACCAGCGCGGGGGTCTGGATGTCGGCGGCGTCCATGCCGGGCTTGGCGGGGATGTCGAAACCGACTTCGTAAGCGTCGAGGTTGGTCATGTCTTTCATCTCGTGTTCCTTTTCAGGGTCAGCCGGGCAGAGGCCCGGCCTGCGGCGTTTCGGTGTGGCTCAGACCATCCAGGGGAGGCGGTCGAGGTCGACGTTGCCGCCGGTCAGGACGATGCCCACGCGCTTGCCGCGGAAGGCCTCGGGGTTCTTCAGGACGCAGGCCATGGGCACCGCCGAAGACGGCTCCATCACCACGCGCAGGTGCTTCCAGACCAGCTTCATCGCGTCGACGATCTCTGTCTCCGAGGCGGTGTAGATCTCGGTCACGTGGTTCGACACAAAATGCCAGGTGAGGTCCTTCAGCGGCACCAGCAGCCCGTCCGCGATGGTCTTGGGCGCGTCGTCGGCGATGATGTGACCGGCCTTGAAGCTGCGGTAGGCGTCATCCGCCTGTTCCGGCTCTGCCGCGATCACCTGGCATTCCGGCGCCAGCGTCGCCAGCGTCAGGCAGGTGCCCGAGATCATGCCGCCGCCGCCGATGGGGGCCACGACCATGTCGAGACCGTCGGTCTGCTCCATGAACTCCTTCGAACAGGTGCCCTGCCCGGCGATCACGCGCGGGTCGTTGTAGGGGTGGACGAAGTCGCCGCCGGTCTTGGCCTGAACCTCGGCAAATGTGGCCTCGCGACTGCTGGTCGAGGGCTCGCATTCGGTGATCTGCCCGCCGTAACGGCGGACCGTGTCCTTCTTGGCCTGCGGCGCGGTGCGCGGCATGACGACGTTGCAGGGGATGCCCCGCCGCATCGCCGCATAGCTGAGGCAAGAGGCATGGTTGCCCGAGCTGTGGGTCGCCACGCCCTTGGCCGCCTGTGCATCGTCCAGACCGAAGACCGCGTTGCAGGCGCCGCGGACCTTGAAGGCCCCCGGCTCCTGAAAGTTCTCGCACTTGAAGAACAGCTCGGCGCCGGCCCGCTCGTTCAGATAGGCCGAGGTGCGCACCTCTGTCCGGCGGATATGCGGCTTGATGCGCTCATGCGCGGCCAGCATGTCCTCGTAGGTGGGGATGATCATGGCGTGATCCTTCATGCCGCGGCCTGCAAAGCGGTGCGGTTGGCACGGTAGTAGTCCTGCGCCGCCGCGACGCCCGACCCCAGCGTGATGTTCAGGCCCAGATCGGCCATGACCATCTCTGCCGTGGCGATGCCGGACAGGGCCATCACGTCGGTCAGCGACCCAAGGTGCCCGATGCGGAAGACCTTGCCCGCGACCTCGCCCAGCCCGGTGCCGAAGGCGACGCCATAGGCGCTTGCCGCATGCTCGACAATCCGGGTCGCGTCAAAACCCTCGGGCGTGCGGATCGCGCTGACGGTGTCCGAGTAGACCTCCGGCGAGGCGGCGCAAAGCTCCAGCCCCCAGGCCTTGACGGCGGCGCGCACGCCCTCGGCGATGCGGTGGTGACGGGCAAAGACATTCTCCAGCCCCTCGGCCAGCAGCATCCCGCAGGCCTCGTTCAGCCCGTTCAGCAGGCCGACGGCGGGGGTGTAGGGATAGGCGTTGTTGGCATAGCCCTTGGCCATGTCCGCCACGTCGAAGAAGGTGCGCGGCAGGGTCGCGGTCCTGGTCGCCGCCATCGCCTTGGGCGAAAAGCCGGTGATCGCCAGACCCGGCGGCAGCATGAAGCCCTTCTGCGAGCCGGTGACGGCAACGTCCACGCCCCATTCGTCGAAGCGGAAGTCCATCGAGGCGATGGAGCTGACGCCATCCACGAACAGCAGCGCCGGGTGACCGGCGGCGTCCAGCGCGCGGCGGACGGCGGCGATGTCGGACTTCACGCCGGTCGCGGTCTCGTTATGCGTGGCCAGAACCGCCTTGATCCGGTGGCCGGTGTCGGCGGTCAGGATTTCCTCGTAGCGGTCGGCGGGCAGGCCCTGGCCCCAGGGGGTTTCGACGATCTCGACGTCCAGCCCGTGGCGTTGGCACATGTCGATCCAGCGATGGCTGAACATGCCGTTGCGCGCGGCCAGCACGGTGTCGCCCGCCGACAGGCAGTTCGACAGCGCGGTTTCCCAGCCGCCGGTGCCGGTGGACGGGAAGATGAAGACCTCGGCGCTTTCGCTTTTCAGAACCTTGCGCACGCCCTCGCGCGCCGGGTGCAGGATCTGACCGAACAGCGGCGAGCGGTGGTCGATCGTCGGCATGTCGCAGGCCTTGCGCAGCCGCTCGGGGATATTGGTCGGGCCGGGAATGAAAACCGGGTTCTGAAAGCTCATGGCGTGTCTCCCTTCGTCATGATGGGCACCATAGGCGCGGCCCCCGCGCCGGGATACTTTTTTGAATGCGTTTTTCATTTTGAAAGGGTGCAGGGAAAGTTGATTATTTACAGAGCTTTACATTTTTCATATCGTGAATACGCATTTCATGAAAAACGAAAGGCATCTCATGGATTCGCAAGACAATGGCCCGCGCGGCAGCCGCAAGGCCCGAGGCCGCCCGCGCGACTGGGCGGACAAGACCGCGCAGAACACCATCAAGTCGCTGGACCGCGCCATGGAGGTCTTCGAATTCCTCAGCGAGCGGCAGGGCATGGCGCTCAGCACGATCTCGGACGAGATGGACCAGTCGCCCTCGACGGTCTACCGCGTGCTGGTCACGCTGGAGGGGCGCGGGCTGGTGGAATTCGACGCCGAGGAACAGCTTTGGCACATCGGTGCGCGGGCCTTCACCATCGGCGCGCGCTTCCTGCGGCGCACCAGCCTTGTCGACCGCGCCCGCCCGGTGATGCGCAGGCTGATGGAGGCGACCGGCGAGACCGCCAACCTTGGCGTCGAGAAGGAGGGGCAGGTGCTGTTCCTCAGCCAGGTCGAGACCCATGCCAATATCCGCGCCTTCTTTCCGCCCGGCACGCTTTCGGCGATGCATGCCTCGGGGATCGGCAAGGCGCTTCTGGCGCAGATGGACGAGGGCAGGCTGATGCGGCGGCTCGACGGCGGGCTGGAGGCCTTTACCCCCCATACCGTGACCGACCGCGCGGCACTGCTGGAGGATCTCGCCCGCATCCGGGCGCGCGGTTACTCCATCGACGACGAGGAACGCAACCTGGGGATGCGCTGCATCGCGGCCCCGGTCTTCGACGCGGCGGGCGAGGCGCTGGCGGGCATCTCGGTGTCGGGCCCGACAAGCCGGGTCACGCAAGACGAACTGAACAGGTTGAGCCGCCCCGTGATCGAGGCGGCCCGGACCCTGACAGAGGCCATCGGAGGGCAGGTTACTCCGCAGCCTTGAGCCTCTGGCTGCGCGGCTGCGCCAAGGCGCCGGGGCGCAGCGCCATGTGCCGGTTCACGTCCTTGTACAGCAGATAGCGGAACGGCCCCGGTCCCCCGGCGTAGCAGGCCTGCGGGCAGAAGGCGCGCAGCCACATGAAATCGCCGGCCTCGACCTCGACCCAGTCGTTGTTCAGCTTGTAGACCGCCTTGCCTTCCAGCACGTAAAGCCCGTGCTCCATGACATGGGTCTCCAGAAAGGGGATCACGCCGCCGGGTTGCAGGGTGACGATGGTCACATGCATGTCGTGCCGCAGGTCGGCGGGATCGGCGAAACGCGTCGTGGCCCATGCGCCCTTGGTGTCGGGCATCGGCGTCGGCGCGATGTCGGCCTCGTTCAGGATCAGCACGTCCGGCTCCGAAAGGCCCGGGGCCGGTTCCCAGATCTTGCGCACCCAGTGGAACCGCAGCACGTCCGAGCCGCGGTTGTGCAGCCGCCAGTCGGCGCTGGGCGGCAGGTAGGCATAGCCCCCGGGCGTCAGCACATGGGTCTCGCCATTGACCTCCAGCCTGGCCTCGCCCTCGACCACGAAGAGCACGCCCTGCGCGCCTTCTTCGGTCTCTGGCATGTCGGACCCGCCGCCGGGCTGGACCTCCATGATGTACTGGCTGAAGGTCTCGGCGAAGCCCGACATCGGGCGGGCGATCACCCAAAGCCGCGTGTCGGTCCAGCCGGGCAGGAAGCTGGTGACGATGTCGCGCATCGTGCCCTTGGGGATCACCGCATAGGCCTCTGTAAAGATGGCGCGGTCGGTCAGAAGCTGGTCCTGCCCGGGCAGGCCACCGGTCGGGGCGTAATACTTGGGCGACATCTCGGGTCTCCGTCAAAGCCGTGTTCGACCGAGTATGCGCCGCGCTCATTGCCCATGAAAGCCGCAATGATCGGACAGGTCTTTTCCGGAAAATTTGAAAGTCACCACGAGTGGCGCGTTCGGGACCGAGGGGCGCTGCCCCCGGACCCCCGAGGTATTTCGAGGACCAGAGAAGATGAGGCGCGCCGCTCCACTTCTTTGGTCCAAAAGTACCTTGGGGGTTCGGGGGCAAAGCCCCCGGCCGGTCGCCTGCACGAAGGGCAGGCGAAACACAAAGAAAAAGGGCGGACCCTTTGGCCCGCCCGATCCGTCAGCCTGCCTTCAGCTGCAGGCGGCGCCGGTGCAGGACCGGTTCGGTGTAGCCGGAGGGTTGCTCGCGGCCCTCGAAGACCAGATCGCAGGCGGCCTGATAGGCGATCCCGTCGAAATCCGGTGCCATCGGACGGTACAGCGGATCGCCCGCGTTCTGGCGGTCCACCACCTCGGCCATCTGCTGCATGATCTCAGAGACCTCCTGCCGCGACACGACACCGTGGTGCAGCCAGTTGGCGATGTGCTGGGCCGAGATGCGGCAGGTGGCGCGGTCTTCCATCAGACCCACGTCATTGATGTCGGGCACCTTGGAGCAGCCGACGCCCTGATCGATCCAGCGCACCACGTAGCCCAGGATGCCCTGCGCGTTGTTCTCGACCTCGCGGCGGATCTGCGCGGGGGTCCACTTGCGGTAGGCCGCCAGCGGGATATCCAGCAGCGCGTCGACGTAGGCGCGGCGCCCGCCCTTGGCCAGCTGCGCCTGCACCGCCAGCACGTCGACCTTGTGGTAATGCGTGGCATGCAGCACCGCCGCTGTGGGCGAGGGCACCCAGGCGCAGTTGGCGCCCGCGCGGGGGTGCTCGATCTTGGTTTCGAGCATCGCGGCCATGCTGTCGGGTTGCGCCCACATGCCCTTGCCGATCTGCGCCTTGCCGGACAGCCCGCATTCCAGACCGATATCGACGTTCTGGTTCTCGTAGGCGGTGATCCAGCCCTTGCGCTTGATGAAGTCCTTGCGGCTGAAGGGCCCGGCCTCCATCGAGGTGTGGATCTCGTCCCCGGTCCGGTCGAGGAAGCCGGTGTTGATGAAGCACACGCGGTTCTGCGCGGCGCGGATGCATTCCTTGAGGTTCACCGAGGTGCGGCGTTCCTCGTCCATGATGCCCAGCTTCACCGTGTAGCGCGGCAGGCCAAGCGCCTCTTCCACATGGGTGAAGATCGCGTCGGAAAAGGCCACCTCTTCCGGGCCGTGCATCTTGGGCTTCACCACGTAGACCGAGCCGGTGACCGAGTTGCGCGGCCCCTCGGTCTTGGCAAGGTCGTGTTTGGCGATCAGCGTGGTGACCATCGCGTCCATCAGGCCCTCGAAGATCTCGTTGCCGTCGCGGTCGAGGATCGCGGGGTTGGTCATCAGGTGGCCGACGTTGCGCACCAGCAGCAGCGCGCGGCCCTTCAGGCTGACCTCACCCTCCGCGCCTGTGTAGGTCCGGTCGGCATTCAGCTTGCGGGTCACCGGTTTGCCGCCCTTCTCGAAGGTCTCGGACAGGTCGCCCTTCATCAGGCCCAGCCAGTTGCGATAGGCTTGCACCTTGTCGGCGGCATCCACGCAGGCCACCGAATCCTCGCAGTCGACGATGGCCGAGACGGCTGATTCCAGCAGCACATCCGCCAGCCCCGAGGGCGTCTGCGCGCCGATCGGGTGGCTGCGGTCGAAGACCAGTTCGACGTGCAGCCCGTTGTTCTTCAGCAGCACGGACGAGGGCGCCGAGGCCTCGCCCCGGTAGCCCACGAAGGCGCCGGGCGTCTTCAGCGCCGAGCCGTCCACCGTCAGAGCGCCGTCCTTGACGCTGTAGGCCTGCGCGCGGACGTGCGAAGTGTCTGTCAGCGGGAAGATCTGGTCGAGGAAGACCGCCGCCCGCGCCACGACCCGCGCGCCGCGCCCGTCGTCGAAGCCGCCCTTGGGCGGCAGGCCGCCCATGGCATCGGTGCCGTAGAAGCCATCGTAGAGGCTGCCCCAGCGCGCGTTCGCGGCGTTCAGGACAAAGCGTGCATTGGTCACCGGCACCACAAGCTGCGGGCCGGGCACCGTGGCGATCTCGGGGTCGACATTGGCGGTCTGGATGGTGAAGTCGTCGCCCTCGGGGACGATATAGCCGATCTCTTCGAGGAAGGCCTTGTAGGCGTCGCCGTCATGCGCCTTGCCCGCGCGCTCGCGGTGCCAGGCGTCGATCTGCGCCTGAAGCGCCTCGCGCTTGTCCAGCAGGGCGCGGTTCTTCGGGCCAAAGTCATGCGCCAGCCCCGACAGCCCGGACCAGAAGGCATCCGCCGTGACGCCGGTGCCGGGCAGCACCTCTGTTTCAAGGAACGCCGCAAGCTCGGAAGCGACGGACAGGCCTTCTCGGGTCACGCGGTCTTGGGTCTGGGGCACGGGCATCTCCTTGGCGGGTCTGTGCGGCGGCGCGAATGGTATGCCGCGGTGCACAATGGCTTTGGATGCGGTCATACCAGACAGGCCGCCCCCCGGTCATGCCCAAATTCCGAAAGGCGTTTCAAGGAAAGGAAGACAATCGCCCGCGTGCTAGGCCGGTTCGGCGGCCCTTTGCTGCAGCGGTGGGCGCGTCGTTGCTTTGCGCGGCGTCCCGGCCACGTAGGTTTCGACGGTGGCCCGGTCGTCGCCCATCACCTGCAGGACAAAGAGTTCCTCGGCCAGCGTTCCGGCGCGTTCGCACCGCAGTGCCATGGCCGGGGTCGCGCGGCTGTCCAGCACCACGACATCCGCCTCGGTGCCCGCGTCCAGCGTGCCGATGCGATCCTGAAGCCCCAGCACGCAGGCATTGCCGCGCGTCGCCCAATGGAAGGCGTTCAGCGGGTGCAGCGCGTGGCCCTGCAATTGCAGCACCTTGTAGCCCTCGTTCAGGGTCTGAAGCATGCAATAGCTGGTGCCCGCGCCCACATCGGTGGCGATGCCGCTGGTGATGCCGCGCGCGCCAAGGCCCGGCGCATCGAACAGCCCGCTGCCAAGGAACAGGTTCGAGGTCGGGCAAAACACCGGATGCGCTCCGGTCTCTGCCAGCGCGTCGATCTCGCGCGGGGTCAGGTGGATGGCATGACCCAGCAGCGTCTTCGGCCCCAGCAGGCCAAAGCCCTCGTAGACGTCGAGGTAATCGCGCGCCTCGGGGTACAGTTCCGCAGTATAGGCGATCTCGGCACGGTTCTCGGACAGATGCGTCTGGACGTGACACTCCGGGTGCTCGGCGGCCAGCGCACCCGCCATGGCCAGCTGTTCCGGCGTCGAGGTGATGGCGAAGCGCGGCGTGATCACATAGCCGTTGCGCCCCTTGCCGTGCCAGCGGTCGATCAGCGCCTTGCTGTCGTCATAGCCGCCTTGGGCCGTATCGCGCAGCCCGTCGGGGGCGTTGCGGTCCATCATCACCTTGCCCGCCAGCATCCGCATGTCGCGGTGCGTGGCCTCGGCAAAGAGCGCCTCGGCGCTGGCGGCATGGACAGAGCAGAAGCTGACGGCGGTGGTCGTGCCATGGGCCGTCAGCAGGTCGAGATACGCCCGCGCCATGCGCGCGGCATGGGCGGGATCGGCAAAGCGCGTTTCCTCGGGAAAGGTGTAGCCGTTCAGCCAGTCCAGCAGCTGTGCGCCCCACGATGCGATGACCTGCACCTGCGGAAAATGGATATGCGTGTCGATGAAGCCCGCCATCATCAGGTGCGGGCGGTGGTCCGTCACCGGGGCTTGGGGCGCCTGCGCCCGGACCTCGGCAAAGGTGCCTCGGGCGGCGATCAGCCCGTCCCGCATCAGCAGGCCCGCGTCCTCGATATAGGTATAGGCCTCGGTGTCATCGGGGCCTTGCGGGTCGCGGTGAAAGCTCAGCAGGCGGCCGCGCAGCAGCGTCTGGGTCATGTCTTGTGTCCTTGTCGGGGAAGGGGCGGCGCGCTGGCCGCCCCAGGGGTCTCAGGCCCGCTGCGGCGGGGTCTCGTCCAGCATGTCGGGTTCGTCCGGCACGATGATCCGCTGTTCCAGATCCTCCTTCGGGGCGACCAGCGGATACAGCCAGAGGAAGCCGCCGATGATCAGGTAGCCCACGGTGATCCCGTCGAACTGCGGTGCCTGAAGCGCGGCGGCATGGATGATGCCGACCGAGGACATGAAGGCCGCCGCCAGCGCAAAGCCGCCCGCCGCGCGGAAGCGCCCGTCGATCACGTCGGCGACGATGGCGCCCCAGATCAGGCCGGTCAGGATCGCGCCCTGGCTGAGCGCGAGGTGGCCGTCGTAATGCGCCCCCTCAATCAGCAGCGCGGCGGTCAGCCCTTCGTCACCCAGCGCGGGCAGGCCTTCGACCCCCTCGGCGCGCAGCGCGTTCAACAGAGAGCCCCATTTCGTCACCAGCAGCGACGAGACATGCGGCAGGATGGCAAAGCTGACGGCGGCCATATGCGCGGGTTTCACCGCCCAGGCCGTGTTGGTGATCAGGCTGACAGAGACGAAGACCAGCACCGGCGCCGCCGCCGCGACGGGGATCAGCCCGGCGAGGAAGGACAGGAAGCCAAGGAAGGCCGCCGCGCCGATCACCAGCGCCACGCCGATGACATAGCCCGCCCGCGCGTCCAGCCGCTTGTAGGCCGGGTGGCCGATGTAGACCGTCGTCGGGAAGGGCGAGCCGAAGACCGCGCCCAGCATGGTGCCCGCGCCGTCGGTGACCTGGCACAGGCCCACCGGGTAGCTGTCGCCCGCTGCCTCGGCGCTTTCGACGTTGTTCATGGTCTCGATGAAGTTGTAGATCTGCACCGGCACCAGCACGAGGAACAGCTCGGGGTTGGCAAAGAGGTACTGGATGCCCACGATCAGGTCGCCCAGGTAGGGCACCGGCGGGTAGAATCCCAGGCCCGATGTGTCGAAGGTGGACTGGCCCAGAACCACGGCGATCACCGTGCCCGCAAGGATCGCGACAAGGCCCGCGGGCAGGTTGCCGGGCAGGCGAAAGCGCCCGATCAGCCCCCAGAGGATGAACAGCAGGGCGGTGAAGCCGATCACCGGCTGCTCGAAGATCTGCGACAGCGGCACAGCCCCGATAAACATCAGCGCGATGCCGCAAAGCGTGCCCAGCATGCCCGCGCGCGGGGTGATCCGCTTCAGCCACGGCCCGACGATGGCGCCCATGGCGGCGACGATGCCGCCCATGAAGCCCGCGCCGATGCCCACCTGCCAGGCCAGCAGCGGGTCCTGCGTGGCCCAGTAGATCGGGCCGATCACGCCGAAGAGGTAGACGAACATCACCGGCGTCGAGATGCCGTATGGTAGGGCGGTGACGTCGCGGCCCAGCCGCTCTGCGGTGCGCTTGGCCATCAGCGTATAGACGGCGACGCCCGCAAGGATCGCGATGGCGGCGCCCGGCACGATGCGGCCGAAGACGATCTCGGCGGGCATGCCAAAGACGAACTGGCAGATCCCCGAGAGGATCAGCAGGTTCACGAGGTTGTCGGTAAAGAGCGCCCAGAAGGCGCTGCCGTCCCCTTTCGAGAACAGGGTGTATTCGTATTTTATGCCGCTCATGGCGGTCTCCCCCCTTATGTGTGACCGGATCTCCTGTCCGTCAGCGGATCAGGGCTCCCTTCCGGTCTGGTTGATGGTTCCGGGTGTCGATGGCCGTGGCCGTCGCCCGCGCGGTGCTGGTGGTCAGTTGCCCCATGACCTCGGCCACGACGAAGGCGGCGATGACGGCGGGGCGCTTGTCGGCGCTGCCCTGCGCGCCGATGGGACAGGTCAGCCGGTCAAAGGGCACCTCTGCGCAATGGTCGCGCATCCAGTTGCGCAGCTTCACCCGCTTGGTGGCAGAGCCGATCATCCCGACATAGGCCGCGTCGCCGCGTTCCAGCGCGGCGGAGGTCAGAAGGAAGTCGAGCCCGTGGTCATGGGTCAGCACGACAAAGGCACTGCCGGCGGGCGCCTGGGCGATGTCGATCTCGGGGATGGCCGAGACGCGGGTTTCCACGCGGGCGGTGCTTTGCGCGATCTCGGCGGAGCGCTGGTCGACAAGGATGCAGCGCACCGGCATATGCTGCAACAGATCCGCCAGCGCGCGCCCGACATGCCCTGCACCCAGGATGTATACATGCGGCAGCGCCGCTGCCTCCTGCTCTGCCCGGTCCAGCGCCGCGCGCTTGTCAGAGCTGCGCATCCGTCGCAGGCGCATTTCCACCCGACCGCCGCAGCATTGGCCGATCTCGGGGCCAAGCGGCAGGTCCAGCACCTCTGACAGCACGCCGTCGCGCAGCATCCTGCGCGCGGCGTTGATGGCGCGGTGTTCCAGCTGCCCGCCGCCGATGGTGCCATGCAGGGCCTCGGCGGCCACGAACATCTCGGTTCCCGCCTCGCGCGGGGACGACCCGCGCACCCGCGTCAGGGCCACGCGGACCACCGCCGCCTGGGTGTCGAGGAACCGGGCCAGCGTCATGCGGCGCCCCGGCGCAGGCGGTCCACCGCCATCAGCACGCGTTCCGGCGTGGCGGGCGCGTCAAGGCGCGGGCATTCGCGGTAATCCGCGACAGAGGCCACCGCCATCGACAGCGCCTCGAAGACCGAGATGCCCAGCATGAAGGGCGGCTCGCCCACGGCCTTCGACCGCTTGATCGTCAGCTCGCGGTTCTCGGACCAGTCGGCGAGGTTCACGTTGAAGACGCGCGGCCGGTCCGAGGCCAGCGGGATCTTGTAGGTCGAGGGCGCGTGTGTGCGCAGGCGCCCGGCATCGTCCCACCAAAGCTCTTCGGTGGTCAGCCAGCCCATGCCCTGGATAAAGGCGCCCTCGACCTGCCCGCGATCCAGCACCGGGTTCAGCGAGCGGCCCACGTCATGCAGAAGATCCGTCCGATCGACCCGGTATTCGCCGGTCAGCGTGTCGATGGTGACCTCGGAGCAAGAGGCGCCATAGGCGAAGTAGTAGAACGGGCGGCCCTGCCCCTTGTCACGGTCCCAGTGGATATCGGGCGTCTTGTAGAAACCCGCCGCCGACAGCTGCACGCGGGCCAGGTAGGCCTGCTTGATGAAGGCGTCGAAACTCAGGACCTCGGTGCCGATATGGACCTGATTGGCCTCGAAGCGCACCGCCTCGGGCGCGACCTGCCAATGCCCGGCGGCAAAATCCACCAGCCGCGCCTTGATCTGTTCGACCGCGTTCAGCGCCGCCATGCCGTTCAGGTCGGTCCCCGAAGAGGCGGCGGTGGCCGAGGTGTTGGGCACCTTCTCGGTTGTGGTCTTGGTGATCTTGATGCGCTCGAAATCGACCTGGAAGGCCTCTGCCACGACCTGCGCGACCTTGGTGTTCAGGCCCTGCCCCATCTCGGTGCCGCCGTGGTTCAGGTGGATCGAGCCGTCGTTGTAGACATGCACCAAGGCGCCCGCCTGATTGTACCAGGTCGCGGTGAAGGAGATGCCGAATTTCACCGGCGTCAGGGCGATACCCTTCTTCAGAACCGGTGAATGCAGGTTGTATGCAAGGATATCGGCGCGGCGCTGGCGATAGTCGGCGTTTTCTTCCAGCTCGGTCACGAGGCGGTCGAGGATATTGTCCGTGACCTCCTGGTGGTAGGGCGTCAGGTCGCGACCGGCGCCGCCGTAGAAGTTCGCCTTGCGCACGTCCAGCGGGTCCTGCCCGGTGGCATAGGCGATTTCCTCGATGATCCGCTCTGCGGCGATGACGCCCTGCGGCCCGCCAAAGCCCCGGAAGGCGGTGTTCGAGACGGTGTTCGTCTTCATCGGGCGGCTGGACAGGCGCACATGCGGGTAGAAGTAAGCGTTGTCCGCGTGGAACAGCGCGCGGTCGGTCACCGGGCCCGACAGGTCCGCCGAAAAGCCGCAGCGCGCGGCGAAGGTGCCGCCCACCGCCTCGATCCTCCCCGCGTCGTCAAAGCCGACCTCGTAGTCGATCACGAAGTCATGGCGCTTGCCGGTCGCGGTCATGTCCTGATCGCGGTCGGGGCGGATCTTGACGGCCCGTCCCCATTTCTTCGCGGCCAGCGCGGCGACGGCGGCAAAGAGGTTCATCTGGCTTTCCTTGCCGCCGAACCCGCCGCCCATGCGCCGCACGTTGACCACCACCGCATTCGACGGCACGCCCAGCACTTGCGCCACCATATGTTGCGCCTCGCTGGGGTGCTGGGTCGAGGAATAGACGATCACGTCGTCGTCTTCTCCGGGGATGGCACAGGCGATCTGGCCTTCGAGGTACATGTGATCCTGCCCGCCGACCGTCATGCGGCCCTTCAGGTGGTTCCGGGCAGCGGCCATGCCGGCGTCGAGATCCCCCCGTTGCAGCGTCAGCGGCGCGGTGACATGCGGATAGCCCGCCTCTTGCGCGGCGGTGGGGTCCAGCGCGTGGGGCAGCGGCGTGGCGTCGATCTTCGCCAGCAGGGCGGCGCGGCGGGCGATATCGCGGCTCTCTGCCACGACGGCGAAAAGGGGCTGGCCGTGGAACTGGATCAGGTCGGTCGGAAAGACCGGCTCGTCGTTCTGATGGGTCGGGCTGATGTCGTTCACGCCGGGAATGTCGGCGGCGGTCAGCACGCCGACGACGCCCGGCGCGGCGCGGACCGCGCTGAGGTCGAGGCTGTTTATCCGCGCATGGGTCACGTCGGAGACGCCAAGATAGGCGTGCAGCGCGCCCTCGGGCAGGGCGATGTCGTCGGTGTAATCGGCGCGCCCGGTGACATGCTTGGCGGCGCTGTCATGTATGCGATCTGTATGCGCGGCGCCGGTGATGGTTGTCAGGTCTTTCATCTCTCGGCCTCCCTCAGGCGGTTTCCAGCTGGACGGGCGTGGCGGCGCCGTCCTGTTCAAGGAAAAAGCGGCGCAGCAGGTTCTGCGCGGCCAGCGTCCGGTAGGCCGAAGAGGCGCGCCAGTCGCTGAGCGGGGTGAAGTCCTGCGCCAGCGCCTCTGCCGCCGTCTCGAAGGCGTCGCGGCCCCAGGGCTGGCCGACTAGCGCGGCCTCTGCCGCGGCGGCGCGTTTCGGCGTCGCGGCCATGCCGCCGAAGGCAAGGCGGGCGGCGGTGATGCGGCCATCCTCGACGGTGACGGAGAGCCCGGCCGCGACCGAAGAGATGTCCTCGTCGCGGCGCTTCGACAGCTTGTAGGCGGCGTTGCGCGTGTTCGGCCCGGGCAGCGGGATGCGGATGCTTTCCACGAACTCTCCGGCGGCGCGGTCCTGCTTGCCGTAGTCGATGAAGAAGGCCTCCAGCGGCAGGGTCCGGCGGGTGTCGCCGCGCCGCAGGGTGATCTGGGCGCCAAGGGCGATCAGCACGGGCGGCGTGTCCCCGATGGGCGAGCCATTGGCGATATTGCCGCCGACGGTGCCCATGTTGCGCACCTGCCAGCCCGCGATCCGGTCCCAATAGCCGGAGAGGTGGGGCAGGTGGCGCGACAGCAGGGACTGGCACTCGGTATAGCTGGCACCGGCGCCGATATGCAGGTCATCGCCTTGGTGCGCCACGGTTTTCAGGGCGTCCAGATGCCCGGTGAAGATGGCGGGGCCGATGGGGCGCAGGAACTTCGTCACCCACAGACCCACATCCGTGGCGCCCGCGACGATGGTCGCCTTGGGGTGTTCCAGCAGGCAGGCGGCAAGGTCGTCCACATCGGCGGGCAGGATCGCGCGGTTGTCTTCCGGCCCGGTGACCACGCGGCGCCCGTCGCGCAGCGCCGACAGGCGGGCGGTCATGGTCTCGCGTTCCGTTGTCAGGTGGTCCGAGGCGGGGGTGCCGTAGCGGCTGACGGCGACGGCGGCGCGGATGATCGGTGCGTAGCCGGTGCAGCGGCAGAGGTTGCCCTGAAGCGCCGTCTCGACCTGCTGCTCGGTCGGTTCCGGCGTTTGCATCCAGAGTGCATACAACGACATGACGAAGCCCGGCGTGCAAAAGCCGCACTGGCTGCCGTGGTGGTCGATCATGGCCTGTTGCACCGGGTGCAGGCGCCCGTCCGGGCCGCTGAGGTGTTCGACCGTGACGACGTGGCAGCCATCCAGAGAGGCAAGGAAGCGGATGCAGGCGTTGACCGGGTCGTAGCGCAGCCCGGCAGCGGTCAGGCGACCCACCAGCACGGTGCAGGCGCCGCAGTCGCCCTCGGCGCAGCCCTCCTTGGTGCCGGTCAGGCGCCGGTCGAGCCGCAGGAAATCCAGCAGCGTCTGGTCGGCGCCGACCTCGGGCACGGCGATCTCGCGGCCGTTGAGAATAAAGCGGATGTGGTCGCGGTCTGTCATGTCGTCCTCCCGTTGCCCCAAGGGCAAGGGCCAAGGGGACGGCGGAAGCATAGGCTCCGCGATTGAGTCGAAAAATCACCCTTAACGGCAAAGACTTTCAACAAACTGTTGAAAAAGGCGTGGCTGCCGGGCAGTCTGAGCGGCGTCGGGGGAGGCCGTCATGTCCTATATCGAAAGCCTGCGGGTCTTTGTCCGGGTGCTGGAGCTTGGCAGCATCACCTCGGGCGGGCGCGACCTGCGCCTGACCCCGGCGGTGGCCAGCAAGCGCCTGAAAGAGCTGGAGAAACACCTTGGCGTGCGGCTGTTCAACCGAACCACGCGCTCGATGACGCCGACCGAGGCGGGCAGCGTCTTCTACGACGAGGCCAAGGCCGTCCTGACCGCGATCGACCATGCCGAGGCGCGGGTGGCCAGCTTTTCACAGGTGCCGCGCGGGGCAATCCGGGTGCTGGCGCCGCTGGGTGTCGGGCGCCGGATCGTGGCGCCGCTGGTCCCGGCCTTCTCGGATGCCTACCCGGAAACCGAGGTGCGGATGCGCCTTTCGGACCGCAAGGTGGACCTGCTGGCGGACGGGCTGGATATCGCCTTCTTCGTCGGAGAGCCGGGCGATTCCACCATGAAGCTGCGCAAGATCGCCGATTGCGACCGGGTGCTTTGCGCCGCGCCGGACTATCTGGCGCGTTGCGGCACGCCGCAGGCGCCGGAGGATCTGCTGGCCCCCGATCACAACTGCCTGCTGCTGCGCTACCCGCGCTCGCCCGAGTATTTCTGGATGCTGCGCAGCCCCTCGGGGCCGCAGAAGCTGGAGGTGCGGGGCCGTTACGACGCCGACGATGGCGATGTGCTGACCGACTGGGCGCTGGCCGGGCGC
Source organism: Ponticoccus sp. (in: a-proteobacteria) (assembly GCF_048381735.1). Taxonomy (NCBI): domain Bacteria; kingdom Pseudomonadati; phylum Pseudomonadota; class Alphaproteobacteria; order Rhodobacterales; family Roseobacteraceae; genus Ponticoccus; species Ponticoccus sp. (in: a-proteobacteria). Next base: position 240,760 of record NZ_JBLXGL010000002.1, on the reverse strand, counting down.
GGCATTGCCAACAAGCCGCGCTTCGACGTGGCGGCGCATCTGGCCTCTGGCCGGCTGGTCGAGGTGCTGCCTGAAACCCCGCCGCTGGCGACCATCTTCGGCTGTCTCTACCCGCACAAGAAGTTGCAGGACCCCAAGATCCGGCTCTTCGTGGAACATGTCGCCCGGCAGAGCAAACCGCTGTTCGCCCGCCCGAAGGGCCCGGGGGCCCCTCAGGCCTAGCAAGCCGGCTCAGGCGTCGCTGTCGACGGCGGCCTCGCCGGGAAAGCTGTTCTTCTCGGGCGGCGCGGTGTTCTCGGGCGCGGCATCGACAAGAAAATCCCAGGCGTCGCGGATGCGGCCCCAGGTCTCGACATTGCAGGCGGCCAGCAGGTAGCCGGTCTTGGCGTCGCCACGATAGTCAGAGCCGTCCAGCATCGCCACATGCCCGCCCGCCTGACGGATCGCCACAACCCCGGCGGGCTGGTCCCAGGGCGTCAGCTTGGCGTAAAGCAGGAAATCCATCTGGCCCTGCGCGACCATTCGCGCCTCGTGGCAGGCACAGCGCAGCATGGCCGAACGGCCAAAGCGCGGCATCGAGGCGGCAAAGGCCGCCTGCTTGTCGGCGGGAATGAGGTTCAGCGGCATGAAGCCCTTCAGCTCTTCCACCGGGCCGCCCTTCGAGGTCGCCAGCTTGCGGCGCACGCCGCGCGGCATGACCAGTTCGGCGCCGCGTTCCGCATCGGCGATGACGAAGTCGTTCAGGATCGGGTCGTAGAGCATCCCGAAGACCGGCTGGCCGAAACGCATGATCGAGACCATGACCCCGAAGACCGCCAGCCCATGCGCGTAGTTCCAGGTGCCGTCCACCGGGTCGATCGAGATGCAGAACTCGGCATCGGCGATCTTGTCGATGATCTCGGGATTGTCCGAGGCATGTTCCTCTCCGACGATCAGCGCATGCGGGAACATGATCTGAAGCCCGCGCGTGATCATCGCCTCGGCGGCCTTGTCCGCCTCTGTCACCAGGTCCTGCGGGCCGCTCTTCTCGTCGATCTGGTGGCTGCCGAGGTTGCGGAAGCGCGGCAGGATCTCGGCCCTGGCGGCACGGCGCACGAGGTTGATGACCTGTGCCCGTTGCGACGGGGTCAGGGGGGCGGTGATGGGCATCGGCAGGGAATCGGACATCGGACTTCCATGTTGCTGCGGTCGGGCAAGGCTTGCCAGCCCGGGACCGCGGGTTCAAGGCTACTCCCGCGCGCGCAGGATGCGGGCGGGGCGGGCGGCCAGCGGGCGCCAGGCGAACAACAGACCGGCAGCCAGCGTGGCAAGCACACCCCCGGTCACGATGGCAAGGGCCGAGGGCCACATGATTTCGAACTCGGTCTCCATGATGAAGGTGGCAATGGCCCAGCCGCCGGCGATGCCCGCGCCCAGGGCCACCAGACCGGCGGCGGCGCCCAGAAGGCCGGAGCGCAGGGCAAAGCTGCGCAGGATGCGGGCGCGGCTGGCGCCCAGCGTCTTCAGCACGGCGCTTTCGTAGGTGCGCGCGCCCTCGCCTGCGGCGGCGGCCCCGATCAGCACGAGAAAGCCGGTCAGCAGGGTCGCCGCCGCGCCCCAGCGCACGGCGCCCGCGATGCCTTCCAGCAGGCCGGACACGCGGTCGATGGCGTCGCGCACGCGGATCGCGGTGATATTGGGGTACTGGTTGGCCAGGTCGCGCAGGATCTGCGCCTCGGCCTCGGGCGCGGCGTAGACGGTCGAGATGAAGGTATGCGGCGCGGCCTGCAAGGCGGCGGGGTTCATCGTCATGACAAAGCCGATCCCGGCGGTCGAGAAATCCACGGCGCGGAACGAGGTGATCGTCGCGGTGATGTCGCGCCCGAGGATATTGACGGTGATCTCGTCGCCCAGATCCAGCCCCATCTCTGCGCCCTCTTCGGCGGCAAAGCTGATCTGCGGCGGGCCGTCGTAATCCTCGGGCCACCATGCGCCGCGCGTGACGGTGGTGCGGGCGTCGGGCTGCGCGGCATAGGTCACGCCCCGGTCGCCGCGCAGGACCCAGTGTTCGCCCGCCACCTCTGTCGCCGGTTGCCCGTTGATGCGGGTGATGATGCCGCGCAGCATGGGCGCGCTGTCGACGCGGCTGACGGCGGGATCGCTGTCCAGACGCTGCATGAAGCCGGGCATCTGGTCCTTCTGGATATCGACGAAGAAATAGGACGGCGCGACCTCGGGCAGGTCGCGGGCGATGGCGCCGCGCAGGTTGCCGTCGATCTGGCCGATGGCGGCCAGCACCGAGAGGCCAAGCCCCAGGGACAGCACCACAGACCCGGCGCTTTCGCCCGGCCCGCCGATGGCCCCCAGCGCCCAGCGCAGGACGGGCCGCCCGCGCGCCGCCCGGACCGAGCGGCGCGCGGCAAGGCGGATGCCCCATGCGGCCAGCGTCAGGACCGCCAGCGCCCCGAGGATGCCCCCGGCGGTCCAGAGCGTCAGCGTGGGGTCGCCCGAAAACAGCATGGCGGTGCCCACCAGCAGCCCCGCCAGCGCAAGCGTGGCGACGATGTAGCGCGCCGCCGGAAGCGTGCGCGCGCCGTCCAGCGCGTCGCGGAACAGGGTCGCGGCGCGCACCTCTTCGGCGCGGGCCAGCGGCCAGAGCGTGAACAGCAGCGCGGTCAGCACGCCATAGAGCGCGGCCTCTGCCAGCGGCGCGGGATGCAGCGCAAAGATCGCGGGCACCGGCAGGGCGGCGTTCATCACCGGCCCCAGCAGGATCGGGATCGCCGCGCCAAGCGCAAGGCCGATGGCGATGCCCAGAAGGCTGAGCACGCCGATCTGGAAGAAATAGGTCAGGAAGATCACCCGCCGCGTGGCCCCCAGCGTCCTGAGCGTGGCGATGACAGAGGTCTTGCGGCCAAGATAGGCGCGCACGGCAGAGGACACGCCGATGCCGCCCACCGCCAGCCCCGACAGGCCGACCAGCACGAGGAAACTGCCCAGCCGCTCGACAAAGCGCGCGATGCCGGGGGCGCCGTTGCGGGCGTCGCGCCACCGCAGGCCGGTGTCCTCGTAGCGCGCCAGCGCCTCTGCGCGCAGGGCATCGAGGTCGGTGCCGGGGGGCAGGGTCATGCGGTACTCGGTCTCGAACAGCGATCCCGGTTCCAGCAGGCCGGAGCCCTCCAGCGCCTCGGTGCGCACAATGGTGCGCGGGCCAAGGCCAAAGCCGTCCCCGGCGTCGTCCGGTTCGGTCCGGATCACGGCGGAAAGGGTGAAGGTCTGACTGCCAAGGCGAAAGCTGTCGCCCGGCACAAGGCCCAGCCGGTCCGCCAGCACCGGCGCCATGACGCCGCCCTGACCCTGCAGCGCCTGTGCCAGCGGCATCGGCGGGTCCAGCACCATCTCGCCAAGCAGCGGATAGGCCGCATCGACGGATTTCACCTGCGTCAGCCCGCGTTCCGTGCCCCCGGGCCCGTCGACCACCGCCATGGAGCGGAAATCCGTCACCTCGGAAACGCCTGTGGCGATGGTCCCGAGCCAGGCGCGTTCGTCCGGGGTGGCAAAGCGGTAGGTGAATTCGGCCTGCGCGTCGCCGCCCAGCAGGATGGCGCCCTGATCCTCCAGCCCGGCCTGAATGGCAGAGCGGACAGAGCCGACACCGGCGATGGCCGCCACCCCCAGCGCAAGACAGGCCAGGAAGATGCGGAAGCCGCGCAGGCCGCCGCGCAGCTCGCGGGCCGCGAAGCGGGCGGCGACGCGGGCGCTCATTCCGCCGCCTGCCGTGCCGCCTCGCCGTCGATGCGCCCGTCGCGCAGCCGCACCACGCGGTCGCAGCGCTCGGCCAGTTCCGGCGCGTGGGTCACCAGAACCAGCGTCGCGCCGTGATGGTCCGACAGGCCCAGCAGCAGATCCATGATCGCGGCGCCGTTGGCCCCGTCCAGATTGCCGGTCGGCTCATCTGCCAGCAGGATATCCGGTTCCGGCGCCAGCGCGCGGGCCAGCGCCACGCGCTGCTGTTCGCCCCCGGACATCTGCGAGGGATAGTGATCGGCCCGCGCCGCCAGCCCGACGCCCTCCAGCATGGCACGCGCCCGGTCGAAGGCGTCGCGATGGCCGGCAAGCTCCAGCGGGGTGGCGACGTTTTCCAGCGCGGTCATCGTCGGGATCAGGTGGAAGGACTGGAAGACCACCCCCATGTGATCGCGCCGGAACCGCGCCAGCGCGTCCTCGTTCATCGCGGTCAGGTCCTGACCCAGCGCCAGAACCTGCCCGCTGGTGGCCCTCTCGAGCCCGCCCATGACCATCAGAAGCGAGGACTTGCCGGACCCGGACGGGCCGATCAGGCCAATCGTCTCGCCCTTTTGGACATCGAGGTCGATGCCGTGCAGGATATCGAGCATCCCGGCATTGCCCTTCAGGCGCAAAGTCACATCTGAAAGCGAAAGCACGGGTTTGGTCATGGAAAGGGTCCGGTCATGAGGCTACGGGTCAGATATGGGGCCGGGGCGCTGGCCAGCAAGGCGGCGCTTGCGGTCACGCTTGCGTGGGGACAGCCCGCGACGGCAGAGCAGGTCCATATCCTTGCGCTGGGCGACAGCCTGACGCAGGGCTACGGACTGCTGGAAAGCGAGGGATTCGTGCCGCAGCTGCGGGCCTGGCTGGCCGCGCGCGGGCATGATGTCCGCATCGTCAACGGCGGGGTGTCCGGCGATACGACCGCAGGCGGGCTGGCGCGGGTCGAATGGTCGCTGACGCCCGAGATCGACGCGATGATCGTGACGCTGGGCGGCAACGACCTGCTGCGCGGGATCGACCCTGCCGTGGCGCGCGGGAATATCGAGGGTATCCTGAAGGTCGCGCAGGCCAGGGAACTGGAGGTCCTGCTGGTCGGCATGCAGGCGCCGGGCAACTACGGCCCCGACTACAAGGCGGCGTTCGAGGCGATCTATCCCGAGCTTGCCGAATCCTACGGCACGCTGCTGGCGGGGAATTTCTTTGACGGTCTGATGGAGGACGGGGCCGCGCCCGCCGATCTCGATGCCTTCATGCAGGCCGACGGCATTCACCCGAACGAGGACGGCGTTGCCCGAATCGTGGAAACCCTGGGGCCGCAGGTCGAGGCTTTGATCGCCCAGGCCTCAGAATGAGGTCTGGGCCTCGGGCTCGTGGCGTGCACCGAAAAGGCCGCGCAGCTTGCCCAGCACCACGATCAGGGTGCCAAGCAGGACCGAGCCGCCGAGGTAGATCAGGGCCGAGGTGCCGAAGCTTGCGTCGGTGAAGGCAAAAGCGATCAGGCTGGCCATGAAAGCCACCACACTGCCGAAGACATATGCCACTGCTGCCATTTCCACCTCCTGCTATGACACTACAGCTGCGAGAGCCTAATGTCATCTAAACAACTTTAAGAGGAAAAGGTTCCCAAAGGTCAACGACCAAATAGGGCGCGGGCGGCGAATCCCGGCATTCTCCGGGCTGTTTTACGCATCAAGGGGGCGTAATCGGTCTCTCCGGCCAGCAGGCGCAGGTATTCTTCGCGCAGCCTGCGTGATTCGCGAAAGCTTCGGATGAAGGCGGGCCTGAGGGCGTGGCGGAACATGATCGTGCGCAGAAGGCGGGCCAGGGTCAGGCCGTTGTGAATCGGGCGAAGGGCGGTGGTGTAGCGCCCCAGCGCCGCCTCGGGGTGAGCCGCGCCAAGCGCCTGGGCGGCGGCCTGCGCGGCAAGCTCGCCGCTGTGAAGGGCATGGGCGATGCCCTCTCCGGTGATCGGGTCGACCAGACCGGCGGCATCCCCCGCCAGCAGCACGCGCCCCTGCCCGGGCCGTTTGCGGAACCCGCCGAAGGGCAGGAACTGGCCCTTCACACGGGCGCCTTCGGGGATGTCGAGCCGCGCCATATAGGCCCTCATGGCGCGTTTCAGGTCGGGGTTGCGGGCCATGATGCCGCCAACGCCCACGGTGGTTCCGTTGGTCTTCGGAAACTGCCAGCCATAGCCCCATTCCGCCGCGCCGAAGTCGATTCGCAACGGACGCGCGGGATCGGCGCCGGGGTGCTCGATCTCCAGCGCAAAGCCGATCCGGTCGCGGTCGAAGGCCCGCCCGAACAGGGCATTGGCCGTGGGGCTGTTGACGCCGTCCGCCGCGATCAGCAGCGGCGCCGTCAGCCGCATCGTTTCGTTGAACAGTGCCGGGCCAGCGGGATCGCCCGGGTCGAGGTCAAGCGCATGGCCGGTGACATCCACCGCCCCGGCGGCCAGCGCCCGGTCGACAAGGTGGCGATCCAGCTCGCGGCGCATGGCCAGATGGATCGGCGGGGCGTCCCGCGTCATGCCCAGATCCTGCCCGAAGGCATGAAAGGCGAAATCCCGGCGTACCTCCATCGGGACATCCGGGTGGTCGGCGCCAAAGATTCGCCGGTGGTGGGCCATGGCGCGCCCGGTCAGCCCGCCACCGCAGAGTTTGTCCCGGGGAAAGCGCTTGCGGTCGACAAGCGCCACGCGCAGGCCGAGTTTCGCCGCGGTCATGGCGGCCGCGGCGCCTGCCGGGCCGGCACCCCGAACGATCAGATCGAAGTCCCGGCGCCCGTTCAGGTCTGTCACAGAACGGTGACTTTGGTTCCCACCGGCACGCGCGGGTACAGGTCCAGCACATGGTCGTTGACCAGCCGCACACAGCCGTTCGAGACAGAGCGCCCGATCGACTGGGGCTCGGTTGTGCCGTGGATGGCGTCGAAAGTGTAACGCCCGTCCCGATACAGGTACAGCGCGCGGGCGCCCAGCGGGTTGGACGGGCCGCCGGGCTGGACGTAGTCATTGCCCTTGAAGCGCCCGTAGGCCGCAGGATTACGCTCGATCATGGCATTGGTCGGGCGCCATGTCGGCCATTCCTTCTTTCTGCCGATGACATAGGTGCCCGAGATCGCCTGTCCGGCCCGGCCAAAGCCGACGCCGTAGCGCATCGCGGACCCGGGCTGGTCGATGTAATAGAGGAAATGCGCGCCGGGCAGGATCAGGATCTGACCCGGGGCAACGTCTCCCTTGATGGACACACGCTGGGGCCGGAAGATCGGATCGACCTCGAAGGCATGGGCGGGCATCGCGGCAGTCGCTGCCGCGGCGGCGAGGAGGGTACGGCGATTGATCATGGCAGCACTCTTTCTGGCAGTGAAGGCAGAGGTATCATGGACGAGTAACGTCGAAAGACAATCCCGGGTTCGGGAATCCCGATCTCACGATAGCGTCAGGGCTTATATACGGAAAGGACTATGTCATGACCTTCCGGTTGACCAGTGCGAAGGCCGCATTGACCCGCCGCCATCGGCGAGTCTCGGCTGGCTGTTGCGCGGATGCACCCGCCGCGCCACGACAGGCGGCGCAAAGCAAGCGGGACGGCGCCGCGGTCCCGGACAGAGCTACTCCTTCGGCACCTCGGCATTCCGCCCCGCGACGATAACGCTGACGAGATAGGCGGTTTCGGGCTTCATCCCCGCCATGATGGCGGCGGCCACGTTGGGCCTCATCCGTCCCAGGAAGCCTGCCGCGAACTCGGGGTCCATCTGCTCGAACAGCGCCGCGGCCTGCTTCGGCTTCATGTTGGCATAGACATCGGTCAGGCGGGCCAGGTCATCCTCTGCGGCGGTCTGGGCGAGGGCGAGCGTTGCGCGCAGGGCCTTCTCGGCCTCTTCTAGCGCCGCCAGCTTCCGGTCGATTTCCTGCTCGGCGACGGAAAGGGCCTGCATGCGGATGTCGATCTCGCTTTCGCGTTTGCGGATGCGCGCCTCTCGCGCCCTCAGCGAGTCGAGGAGCGGCATGAGGTCGGCCTCTGCCAGTATCGGCGCGCCGCCTGGCGGGGCCGCCGCGGCGTGTTGCCGTGCCATGGGCGCGGGGTCCTGCGCGGTCGCGGCCTGCATCCCGGGCCCCGGCGCCGGGTCTTCCCTGGCGAGGGCCTCCCCGGCGCCGATGGCGGTGCGCAGCAGGGCCGAGGCCACAAGCAGGCTGCCGACGGCGGCCAGCGTGCCGCGCGCACGCCCTTTGCGGCGCCGGGGCTTGGGGGCGGATCCGGGCGGCGGGGCGGTCTGTTTCCGGGTCATGACGGCGCCCTCAGTTGCGGGAGTGGCGGACAAAGACCGGGTCCGCGCCCTCTGCCGGGGCCGCGCCATTGGCCTGCGGCAGGTCGTGCATCGAGGCAACCAGCAGCTCCAGCCGCCGCGCCACATCCTCGGCCCGGCCGGTCAGATCCTGCAGAGATTTCGACGAATCGCCCGCCGTGGCCTGCGCCGCGTGCAGGGTCTTCGTCAGATCGTCGACCTGCGCGGACAGGACGGCCACCGCCCCGCCGACCCCGTTTTCCAGGTCGGTGAACCGGGTCAGCCGCCGCGCAAGGATGAAGCAGTAGAAGCCGGCCCCAAGCGCGCCCGCCACCAGCAGGATATCCGCAATCATTTCCATTCCCGTTCCTTTCAGTTCAGGACAAATTCGAGGACGAGAAGGTCGCGCACCCGACCCTCTCCGGCGACGAGCTTGACCCGCCGCAGCATCTGCCCGCGCAGACGCACCAGCGCGCCCTGCGCCCGCAGGTCTTCCGGTTCCAGCGCGCGGAGGTAGCTGTTCAGCACGTCCTGCACGCGCGGCAGAATGCCCTGCACTTCGGCCTCATGTGCGACGGGCACTTCAAGGCTTGCGCGGAACCGCAGGTGGTCGACATCCGAATGCGGCCCCAGTGACACGGTGATCTGCGGCACTTCTACGAAGGCGACCTGCGGAAGCGGGGCGGTGTCGGGGACGTCCCCGGCCAGGTGCTTTTCTTCCGTATGCGCGCCGGAACCGCCGCCGATCATCCCGGACTGCACGGCAAAGAACCCGCCGCCGCCGCCGGCCAAAGCCAGCACAATCCCGATGATCAGCGGCAGCCTGGAGGGCTTCTTCGCTGCCAGCGCCACTTCGTCGACGGTGGTGTCAGACATTCTTCACCTCTTGTCCGGTGCTGTCCGCTTATAGGCCGAAAGGGGCTAACTGATTGTTAAGTCGGATCGGTCAATCTTCCCCCAACCGAACAGAACGTTTGGAGCGGAGGTCGATCTTGAGCCAGATCCTGAAAAGCTGGAATGCCCTGGGCGGGCGCCAAAGAATGGTCGTTGTCGGTGCCACGCTTGCCATGGTGCTTGCCGTGCTGGGGTTGTCGCGGCTTGCCTCGGCACCGAATTTCGCGCTGCTTTACGCGGGGCTGGAAAACGAGGCGGCGGGCGAGGTGGTGAAGGCGCTGGAGGCGCGCGGCATCGCCTATGACGTGCGCGGCGGGGCCATTTTCGTCCCCGATTCGGACCGCGATGCCCTGCGCCTGACCCTCGCCAGCGAGGGGCTGCCCGCCAACAACGGGCAGGGCTACGAACTGCTCGACACGCTGTCGGGCTTCGGCACCACCTCGCAGATGTTCGACGCCGCCTACTGGCGCGCGAAAGAGGGCGAGCTGGCGCGCACCATCGTGTCGAACCCGCAGATCGCCAGCGCCCGGGTCCACATTGCCAACAGCTCTGCGAATCCCTTCCAGCGCGACATCACGCCCTCTGCCTCGATCTCGGTAACCACGACCGGCGGCGTCCTGTCGGTACAGCAGGCGCGGGCGCTGAAGTTCCTCGTGGCCTCCGCCGTGCCCGGCATGACGCCAGAGGCCGTGGCCGTGATCGACGGCAAGGGCGGGCTGATCGGTGCCGAGGACGAAAACGGCGGCGGCATCACCGCCGAGGACAAGGCGGCGCAGCTGCGCGACCGTGTCCAGCGCCTGATGGAGGCGCGGGTCGGCGCCGGCAACGCGGTGGTCGAGGTCAGCGTCGACCAGGTCACCGACAGCGAGCTGATTCGCGAGCGCAGCTTCGACCCGGAAAACCGCGTGGTCATTTCCACCGATACCGAGGAGCTGACCGACCGCGCGGAAAACACCGGCGGCGGCGATGTCACCGTGGCCTCGAACCTGCCCGACGGCGCGGCGGGTGGACCGGAAAGCTCGTCCTCGCAGAAGGCCGAAACGCGCGAGCGGATCAATTACGAGGTGTCCGAAACCACGCGCGAGATCAAGCGCCAGCCGGGCGCGATCCGGCGCCTGACCGTCGCGGTGCTGGTGAACGGCAGCTATGAGACCGGCGCCGACGGCACGCAGACCTTCGTGCCGCTGCCGGAAGAAGAGCTTTCGGCCCTGCGCGAGCTCGTCGCCTCGGCGGTCGGTTTCGAGGAGGCGCGCGGCGACCGGATCACCCTGCGCTCGCTGCCCTTCGACCGGCCCGAGGGGCTGGGCACCGGCCCGGCAGAGCCCGGCCTGTTCGCCGGGGCCATCGACACCATGCGGTTGATCCAGATGGGCGTTCTGGCCATCGTCGCGCTGATCCTCGGGCTTTTTGTCCTGCGCCCGATCCTGTCGCGCGGCGAGGCCGCCGTGGCCGGGGCCCTTCCGGCGCCCGAAGAAGAGGCCGGCGCGGCCCTCGACGGCGAGATCGACCCGGTCGGCGGTCTGGGCGACCTGCCGGTGATGGGTGACGGCCCGGACTTCGGCGGCATGGGCATGGTCGATTTCGACACCCCGGCAGAGGAGGACCCGGTGGATCGCCTGCGCGGCCTCATCGAGGAACGCAAATCCGAAACCGTCGAAATCCTGCGCAGCTGGCTCGAGGATGACCGGGAGAACGCGGCATGAGCCTGCTTGCCACCCTGCTGGAGGACTTCGCAAGCCCGGGGTCAGGCGGCGCCGTCGAACCCGAGGCGCCCAGGATCGGCGAGGCCGAGATCGAGGGGGCAAAGCTGGAGGCCTTCGAAAAGGGCTACAAGGCCGGGTGGGACGACGCGGTGAAGGCGCAGTCCGATGACCGGACCCGGATTTCCAGCGCCTTCGGCCAGCATTTGCAGGATCTGTCCTTCACCTATCACGAGGCCTACAGCCAGGTCATGAGCGCCGTGGCCCCGATCCTCAACGAGATGGCGGGAACCGTGCTGCCGCAGATCGCGCGGGCCACGCTGTCGCAGCATATCGCGGACCAGCTGGATGCCCTGACGCAGGAAATCGGCGCGCTTGACGTGGTCATCGCCGTTGCGCCCGCGCGGGTCGAGGCGGTGCAGGGCCTTCTGCAACAGGACTTCGGCTTTCCGATCACGCTGGCGGCGGACGCAACGCTGAACGAGGACCAGGCCGATATCCGCTTTGGCGAGACCGAGCGGCAGATCGACCTTGGAGAGTTGATCGCATCGGTCACCGAGGCGGTCGAAGGCTTCACCCACGACAATCAGAGGAGGATCGCCCATGGATAACGCCCAAGGCCGGCCGCAAGAGGCCAGCACGCCCTTCACCAATGTCCCGATCGAGATCACCGTCTCTGTCGGGCGGGCGCGTCCGCTGGTGCGCGAGTTGCTGCAACTGAACGAGGGGTCGGTCCTGACGCTCGACAAGCAGCTCGACGACCCGGTGGAGCTTTTCGTCGGCGACAAGCTGATCGGGATCGGCGTGCTGGAGGTGATGGAGGGCGACGGCGCGGGCCAGCTTGCCGTGCGCCTGACCGAGGTCGTCGATCTGCAGACCCCGGCCTGATCCATGCGCCGCCCGCCCGCTGCCCTGCTGGCCGCCGCGGGGCTTCTGCTGCTGCCCGATGCGGCCATGGCCCAGTCGATTGCCATCGACCTTGGCGAGGGCGGCTCTGTCGCCGCGACCTCGGTTCAGCTGATCGTCCTGATCACGCTGCTGAGCCTGGCGCCCGGCATCGCGATCATGGTGACCTGCTTTCCCTTCATGGTCACGGTTCTGGCGATCCTGCGGCAGGCGGTGGGGCTTCAGCAATCGCCGCCCAACATGCTGATCGTCAGCCTTGCGCTGTTCCTGACCTATTTCGTCATGGAGCCGGTCGTCACCGAGGCCTGGGAGACCGGCATAGAACCGCTTCTGAACGAAGAGATCGCGGTCGAAGAGGCGGCGCAGAACACGCTGGCGCCGTTCCGCGTCTTCATGGCGGGCCGGGTCGATCCCGATACCTTCCGGGCCATGGCGGATCTGAGGCCCGATGCAGCCGGACGGCTGCTGGAACCCGGGGCGCCGCTGTCGATTCTCGTTCCCAGCTTCATGCTGTCGGAAATCGCGCGGGCCTTTCAGGTTGGCTTCCTGATCTTCCTGCCCTTCCTGATCATCGACCTTGTCGTGGCCGCCGTGCTGATGTCGATGGGCATGATGATGGTGCCGCCAGCCATCGTTTCGCTGCCGTTCAAACTTGCCTTCTTCGTGATCGCCGATGGCTGGGCGCTGTTGGCCGGAAGCCTCGTGCGGGGCTATTTCTAGGCACGCCCGCCGGGCCGCGCGGGCCCTCTGCCCGCCGGATCAGGTCGGCGCGATCTCGATGGTGGTGCGCTGCCGGTAGGGGTGGTCGGGCGTGCAGAGCGTCGGGGGAAAACCGGGCCGGTTGACCGCGTCCGGGAAATCCTGCGCCTCCATGCAGAAGCCGCCGAAGGCGGCGTGATCCACACCGGGCCAGGGCGTGCCGTGGGGCGTCAGATGGGCGCCGGTGTAGAATTGCAGCCCGGGCCGGTCGGTCCACAGCCGCAGCCGCATGCCGTCCGGGCTGTCCGCCGTGGCCGCCGGACCGGCGCCCCCGTCGAGGGCGAAGTTCAGGTCGTAGCCCGCCCGCCCGGGGTCGATCTCGGCCAGCCGCTGCGGTGCGCGGAAGTCGTAGCGCGTGCCCGCGACCGGCAGGATCTCTCCGGTCGGCAGGGTTGCGGCGTCGGTCGGGGTATAGCGCTCTGCGGCGATGTGGAAACGGTGGTCGCGGATGTCGCCCCGTCCGGCGAGGTTGAAATAGAGGTGCTGGCACAGGTTCACCGGCGTCGGGCGATCCGGGCGGGCCAGCATCTCCCAGGTGAGGGCGGCGCCGTCCAGCGTCAGGCGCACAGAGACCTCGAGCGCGCCGGGAAAGCCCTGATCCAGATGCGGCGAGGCCAGGTGCAGGGTGACGGCGCGCGGACCCTCGGGCTGCATCCGCCAGAGACGCTTGCCGAAACCGTCGGGGCCGCCGTGGATCGTGTTCGGCCCGCTGTTGCGCGGCAGATCCCAGGTCCGGCCGTCCAGCGTGAAGCGCCCGCCAGAGATGCGGTTGGCGACGCGACCCACGGTCATGCCCATGGATTTCGGGTTCGCACGGTAATCCTCGGGGTCGGCATAGCCCAGCACGACACGCCGTCCGGCGACCTGCCAGTCCTGCACGCAGCAGCCCAGCGACAGGACCGTCACTTCGGTCTGGCCATCGCGCAGGACATGGCGCCTGATCGCATCGGACATCGTCTTTCCTCCTCCGGTCGGATTCGACCTACCAGAGCGGCGCGTCCGGGCCTAGCTTGCGGCCATGAAAAGCGATTCTCTCTTCGACAGCCGGTACAGCTGGCTCCGTCTTGGCATGACCGTGCTGATCGCGGTCATGGGCAATGTCGGAATGTGGGCCATCATCGTCATCATGCCGGAGGTACAGGCAGAGTTCGGCTCTGGCCGGGCGGAGGCCTCGCTGCCCTATGTCACCACCATGCTGGGATTCGCGCTGGGCAATATGGTCATCGGCCGGGCGGTCGACCGCTACGGCGTGACCGCCGCGCTTTGCGGGGCGGCGGTGCTCAGCGCGGCGGGCTACGGGCTGGCGGCGCTGTCGCCCTCGATCGCGGTGCTGGCGCTGGTGCAGCTGGTCGTGGGTTTCGGCACGGCGGCAAGCTTCGGGCCGCTGATCGCGGATGTCAGCCAGTGGTTCCAGCGGCGGCGCGGCATCGCCGTGGGCATCGCGGCCTCGGGCAACTACCTGTCGGGGGCGCTTTGGCCGGTGCTGCTGGGCTGGCTGGCCGCCGATGCGGACTGGCGCATGATCTACCTGATCCTGGCGGTGCTGACCGTGGTGATCGTGCTGCCGCTGGCGCAGCTGCTGCGGCGGCGGGTGCCGGAAGAGGCGCTGGCACAGGCCGAGGCGGCCTCGCTCAGCCGCGCCCGCGCCACCGGCTTCAGCCCGCGCCAGTTGCAATGGATGCTGGGGCTGGCCGGGGTGGCCTGCTGCGTCGCCATGTCGATGCCGCAGGTGCATATCGTGGCGCTTTGCGTCGACCTGGGCTTTGGCGCGGCGGTGGGCGCCGAGATGCTGTCGCTGATGCTGCTGGGCGGTGTCGTGTCGCGGCTGGTCTCGGGGGTGCTGGCGGATCGGCTTGGAGGGGTGCGCACGCTGCTGATCGGCTCTGCCCTGCAATGCCTTGCGCTGTTCCTCTACCTGCCCGCCGGGGGGCTGGTGAGCCTCTATGTGGTCAGCCTGATCTTCGGCCTGAGCCAGGGCGGCATCGTGCCGAGCTATGCGGTGATCGTGCGCGAGTACCTGCCCGCGCGGGAGGCCGGCGCGCGGGTCGGTTTCGTTATGATGATGACCATCGTGGGCATGGCCCTGGGCGGCTGGATGTCCGGCGCGATCTACGACTGGACGGGCAGCTACCAATGGGCCTTCATCAACGGGATCGTGTGGAACGGGCTGAACATCGCGATCATGGTGGTGATCCTGACGCGCGGCAGCCGGGCGCGGGGCATGGTGGCGGCGTAAGAGGGGGCGCTGCCCCCGCCTTCGGCCCCCCGAGGGTATTTTGGCCAAGAAGAAACCGGAAGGGGGCTGTGACGCGGCCCCCGCGGTGAGCGGACCGTTGCGAAGGCGTGGCGCGAGGAGGAGGCCCGGGCCTCAGTCGTCCTCGACATCCGCATGCAGGTGGCGTTCGCCGCGTGCGCGGGCGAGGGCGATCTGTTTCTGCCGCTCGCGGAAGCGGGCCTTGTCCTCGGCGGAGGTTTCCCCGGCGCAGAGGTGGCAGGAGACGCCGTCTTCGTATTCCGGGCGGGCGCGGTCCCCGGGCAGGATCGGGCGGCGGCAGGCGTGACACAGGTCGTGCGGCCCCTCGACGAGCCCGTGGCCGACCGAGACGCGCCCGTCGAAGACGAAGCAGTCGCCCTGCCAAGTGCTGTCGGCCTCGGGGATTTCCTCGAGGTATTTCAGGATGCCGCCCCTGAGGTGGTAGACCTCTTCGACGCCCTGTCCGATCAGCCAGTTGGTGGATTTCTCGCAGCGGATGCCGCCGGTGCAGAACATCGCGATGCGCTTGTTGTGGAAGCGGTGCTTGTTGGCCTCCCACCAGGCGGGGAAGTCGCGGAAGCTGTCGGTCTTCGGGTCGACGGCGCCTTCGAAGGTGCCGATGGCGACCTCGTAATCGTTGCGGGTGTCGATCACGGCGACGTCGGGGCTGCGGATCAGCGCGTTCCAGTCGGCGGGTTCGACGTAGTGGCCGGTGCGCGCCGTCGGATCGACGTCGGGCTGGCCCATGGTCACGATCTCGCGCTTCAGCCGCACCTTGAGGCGGGCGAAGGGGCGGTCCGTGGCGGTCGAGAGCTTCCATTCGAGGTCGGCGCAGCCGGGCAGGGTGCGGATCTGCGCCAGGAGCCGGTCGATGCCCGCGCGCGGCCCGGCGACGGTGCCGTTGATGCCTTCGCCCGCCAGAAGCAGCGTGCCGGTGATGCGTTCCGCCGTGCAGAGGTCGATCAGCGGCTGGCGCAGGGCCTCCGGATCCTCGAATCGGGTGAAGTGGTAGAGGGCGCAGACGGTGAACATGGGTTTTCGATAGGCCTAGGCGCCTGCGGTCTCAACAGGTCTTTCTGCCGCAATGGCAAGGCCGTTCACGACGGCGGTGAAGACCTCGGTGTCCACCGGCAGGGCTTCGGGCAGGGCGCCGGCCATGGCGGCGCGGACCGGCGCCAGCAGGCTGGAGCCGCCGACGAAGACGCATTGGGTGACGGTGCCCGGCGCCACGCCCGCCTCGGCGATACAGTCGAGCGCGGTCGCCGCGATCTGCTCGGCAAAGCCCTGCGTGGCCCCGGCCAGCGCGGCCTGCGTCAGCGGGACGGACAGGCCGCGTTCGACCTCTGTCAGGCGGATCAGGCCCTGCGGCGCGCCGTTGGCCTCTATCTTGCCGGCCTCGACCGCATAGGCGATGTCATGGCCAAGGTGGCTTTCCAGCACCTCGGCCAGCCGTTCGAAAGGCTCGGGATCGGGCGCCAGCCGGACCCAGCGCTGCACCTCGCGCAAGAGCGCGGCATCGTAGACGAAGGGGATCTTCTCCCACGAGGCGAGGTCCTGGAACAGCGCGCGGGGCGCGGTGTGGGTGCGGCTGCCCAGTTCGGCGCCGATCTCGGATTCGTAGCCCAGAAGCGGCATGGCATGGGCCAGCGACAGCGCCTTGTCGAAGTCGGTGCCGCCAAGGCGCAGGCCGGTGCTGGCCAGCACCTCTGTCCGGTCGCCCGCGCGGTCGCAGAGGGTGAAGTCCGAGGTGCCGCCGCCGATGTCGACGATCAGCATGCGGCCCGCGCCGTCGACGGCCAGCGCGGCGGCCTCGGGTTCGGGCAGGAAGTCGACGGCCTTGAACCCCGCCATCAGGTAGGCCTCGCGCAGGTCCTCCAGCGCCTGTGCGTGCCGCTCTGCGGAGGCGGAGTGGAAGCGCACCGGGCGGCCCGAGAGCGCCGTGTCGAAGCGCATGCCGGTATGCGCCTCGGCCCTTTGCCGGATCTCGGTGAGGAAGCGCGCGATCACCTCGATCAGCGTCACGCGCTCGTTCAGCAGGCGGCGCGGTTCGCGGGCCAGCGGGGTGCCGAGGATCGACTTCAGCGCGCGCATGAAGCGGCCCTCTTGTCCGTCGCGCATGGCCCGGGCGGCGGCGCTGCCGTAGACATAGCGGCGCTCGGCGTAGTCGATGAAGACGGCGGTGGGCAGCGTCTGGGCGCCCGGCTCCAGCGGGATCGCGTAGGGGCGTCCGCCCGCCATGACCCCGGCGGCGGTGTTCGAGGTGCCGAAGTCCAGTCCTATGCGTGCCATCACAATGCCTCCCGAGAGAAAGGGGCGGGGGATAGACCGGCGCGGCGGCCATGGCAATTCCCTTTCGGCGCCCCTAGGGTGGGCGCAAGCAAACGGAGGACTGCCATGCAGGCGCTGATCGTCATCGACGTGCAGAACGACTTTTGCCCCGGCGGCGCGCTGGCGGTCGCTGGCGGGGACGAGATCGTCCAGCCGATCAATGCCCTGATGGCGGATTTCGAGGCCGTCGTGCTGACGCAGGACTGGCACCCGGCGGGGCATTCCTCTTTCGCGTCGCACCACGCGGGCAAGGCCCCCTTCGAGACGGTCGAGATGCCCTATGGTACGCAGGTCCTGTGGCCGGACCACTGCGTGCAGGGCAGCCCCGGCGCCGGGTTCCACATGGCGCTGGAGGTGGACCGCGCCGACATGATCGTCCGCAAGGGCTTTCGCCCCGCTATCGACAGCTATTCCGCCTTCTTCGAGAACGACCGCCAGACCCCCACCGGGCTGGAAGGCTACCTGCGCACGCGCGGGATCGAGAGCCTTGTCATGGTCGGGCTGGCGACGGATTTCTGCGTGGGCTTCAGCGCCATCGACGCGGCGCGGCTGGGCTTTGGTGTCACGGTGCGGCGCGAGCTGTGCCGGGCCATCGACCTCGACGGATCGCTCGCCGCCTCGCTGGCCGCGATGCAGGAGGCGGGCGTCACCCTGACCTAGGGGCTTTGCGCTGCGGGCCGGCCGGGCAGGGGCGCGGCGCGCCCCGATGCGACCTGGTGCGCCGTTGGGTTCCGGTCTGTTTCCTTGTGGCGCGGGCGGTCAGCGCCGGGTTCCGCGCCAAGGCACCATGCCGCGACGGTGCGCTGCGCGCCGGGCGGGTCTGCGGGCCGCACCGGTCCGCCCGGAGCACCGGGAGAAAACGCTTTTCCCTCCCGGAAGCAATGGCGTATCACCCCCAAGGCAGGATGAGGGGGACGTGCCATGGACATCGCCACGCGAGTCTGGAACCACAAGTGGAAGATCGACCCGATCGTCAGGTCGCTGATCGACACCGATTTCTACAAGCTGCTGATGTGCCAGTCGGTCTTCCGCAACCGTCGCGACACGCAGGTGACCTTTTCGCTGATCAACCGGACGCAGTCGGTGCCGCTGGCCAAGCTGATCGACGAGGGCGAGCTGCGCGAGCAGCTGGACCACATCCGGTCCCTGTCGCTGTCGCGCGGCGAAAGCACATGGCTGCGCGGCAATACCTTCTATGGCAAGCGCCAGATGTTCCGCCCCGACTTCATGGAGTGGTTCGAGGGGCTGCGCCTGCCCGCCTACCATCTGGAGCGCGTGGGCGACCAGTACGAGCTGACCTTCGAGGGCAACTGGCCCGAGGTCATGATGTGGGAGATCCCGGCGCTTGCGGTGCTGATGGAACTGCGCGGGCGCGCCGTCCTGCACGACATGGCGCGCTTCGAGCTTCAGGTGCTTTACGCCCGCGCCATGACCAAGCTGTGGGAAAAGGTCGAGCGCCTGCGCACCGTTCCCGAATTGCGCATCGCCGATTTCGGCACCCGGCGGCGGCACTCGTTCCTCTGGCAGGACTGGTGTGTGCAGGCCATGCTGGAGGGGCTTGGCCCCAGGTTCGTCGGCACCTCCAACTGCCTGATCGCCAAGAACCGCGATCTGGAGGCGATCGGCACCAATGCGCACGAGCTGCCCATGGTCTATGCCGCGCTGGCCGATGGCGACGCGGCGCTGGCCCGCGCGCCCTACGATGTGCTCGCCGACTGGCACGAAGAGCACGAGGGCAACCTGCGGATGATCCTGCCCGACACCTATGGCACCGAGGGCTTCCTGA
This sequence comes from Ponticoccus sp. (in: a-proteobacteria), assembly GCF_048381735.1. Taxonomy (NCBI): domain Bacteria; kingdom Pseudomonadati; phylum Pseudomonadota; class Alphaproteobacteria; order Rhodobacterales; family Roseobacteraceae; genus Ponticoccus; species Ponticoccus sp. (in: a-proteobacteria). The sequence continues at coordinate 222,075 of NZ_JBLXGL010000002.1, read as the reverse complement.
AGCGCGCGCCGGACTGGCTGGCGGGCTGGACCGGCATCCGCATCGACTCGGGTGATCCCGCGACCGGGGCTGAGGTTGCGATCCGCTGGTGGCAGGAGCGCGGCGAGGATCCGCGCGACAAGCTGATCATCTTCTCGGACGGGCTGGACGAGGAGAAGATCCTTGAACTTTACGCCCAGTTCGCCGGGCGGGTGCGGATATCCTTTGGCTGGGGCACGCTTCTGACCAATGATTTCCGGGGCCTGACCCCCGGCGACCGGCTGGCGCCCTTCAGCCTTGTCTGCAAGGCGGTCAGCGCCGATGGCCGCCCGACGGTGAAGCTGTCCGACAACCCGAACAAGGCGATGGGCCCGGCGGAAGAGATCGAGCGTTACAAGCGTGTGTTCGACGTCGGCCAGCAGGACGCGATGGAGGTCGTGGTCTAGGCCGGGCGCAGGCGGCGCTTCATGCGCGCGACGGCCCGGGTCTTGTGCCTGCGGCTGACCGTGCCCGTCCCGTCATCGCCCCTGCGGCGCCGGTCCGGGCAGAGGGCGGCGATAGGGGGCTGCCCGCAGGCCCTTGATTCCGGCATGGCGATGCCGACGTTTTTGGTTACCGGGGCCGCGCCGGACGGCGTCGGGAGGAATGCCGGGCCATTCGGCCTATCGGACAAGACCCGCTGCAAGGCGGGCCGCCACGCCGGATGTCTAGGTGACCGGACCGGCTGCACCAAAAAGGCCGGGCCGTCATGCCCCGGCCTGCGATCAAAGTGATACGGGGCCGGGGAATGCGGGCGTCCGGCTGTCGAAGGGAAGGACAGAGATGCCCGATTTCATCAAGCGCCTCGGGGCCGCCGCGCTGGTGGTGACGCTGGCCTTGCCCGTCGCCGCGCAGGATCTGCCGGTGGTCCGCGCCGCGACGCTGAAGATCGGCACCGTCAACTGGGAGCTGGAAACCATCATCCGGAACGGGTTGGACGAGAAACACGGCTTCACGCTGGAGATGCAGCCCTATGCCGACAACGGCGCCACCCGCGTTGCCGTCGAGGGCGGCGAGGCCGACATGGCCGTGGCCGACTGGATCTGGGTCGCGCGCCAGACCGCGGGCGGCAAGGATTACACCTTCATCCCCTATTCCAGGGCCGTGGGCGGCCTTCTGGCGCCGGCGGGCAGCGGCGTCGAGACGCTGAAGGATCTGGCCGGGGGCAAGGTGGGCATCGCGGGCGGCCCGCTGGACAAGTCGTGGCTGATCCTGCGCGCCTATGCGCAGCAGGAGTACGGCATGGACCTCGCCGCCGAGACCGAGCAGGTCTTCGGCGCGCCGCCGCTGATCTTCAAGTCCGGCCTGTCGGGCGAGCTGAACGGTGCCATCAACTTCTGGCACTTCCTCGCCAAGATGAAGGCGTTGGGCATGGTCGAGGTGATCTCCGTCGCAGAGGCGGCCACCGCGCTGGGCCTGAACACCGACACGCCGCTTCTGGGCTACTACTTCAAGCAGGGCTTCCTGAACGAGACCCCCGGTCTGGCGCAGGCCTTCTACGAGGCCAGCCGCGCGGCCAAGGACATGCTCGCCAAGGACGATGCGGCATGGGAGGCGATCCGCCCGATGATGAACGCGAACACCGACGCGCAGTTCGAGGCGCTGAAGGCCGACTGGATCGCGGGCATCCCGGCGCGCGGGCCGGTTGACATCGAGGGCGCCAACAAGATGCTGGCGCTGATGAACGCGTTGGGCGGCGAGGCGCTGGTGGGCGCGGCCACCGAGATCCCCGGCGGCCTCTTCGCCGACGTGGAATAACGGCAGAAGGATCGCCCGATGACCGGCCCCCCTGCGGCCACCTCTGCCCTGTCGCTTGTCGGGCTGCTGGTGCTCTGGATCGTGGCGGCGGCGCTGACCGCCGACCCGCAGATCCTGCCGCAGCCCTGGGCGCTGGTGCAGCCCTTCCTGCGCGAGACCTCTTCCGGCGAACTGCCCTACCACCTTGGCGCGACGCTCTGGCGGGTGGCCTGGGCCTTCGCGCTGGCCATGGGGCTGGGCATCGCGCTGGGGCTGGTCATGGGGCGGTCGGACCGGGTGAATCGCTGGCTCGATCCGTGGCTGGTGGTCTTCCTGAACCTGCCCGCGCTGGTGCTGATCGTGCTCTGCTATCTCTGGATCGGGCTGAACGAGACGGCGGCCATCCTTGCCGTGACGCTGAACAAGATCCCCAATGTCGCGACCGTGGTGCGCGAGGGCGCGCGGGCGCTGGACCCCAACCTCGACGCCATGGCGCGGGTCTACCGGATGTCGGCGCTGTCGCGGCTGCGGCATGTGACCCTGCCGCAGCTGGCGCCCTTCATCACCGGGGCGGCGCGGGCCGGGATCGCGGTGATCTGGAAAATCGTGCTGGTGGTCGAATTCCTTGGCCGCTCCTCGGGCGTCGGTTTCCAGATCCACCTCTATTTCCAGCTTTTCGACGTGGCCATGGTGCTGGTCTACGCCCTGTCCTTCATCGCCGTCATGCTGGTGGTCGAGTGGCTGGTGCTGCAACCCTGGGAGCGCCGCGTGCGCCGCTGGAGGCAGGCGTGATCGCGGTCGACGTCACCTCGAAACGCTTCGGAGCCACGCAGGTGCTGGGCCGCGTGCGCTTCGACGTCGCGCCGGGCGAGACGGTGGCGCTGCTTGGGGCCTCGGGGATCGGCAAGTCGACGCTGCTGCGGATCGTGGCGGGGATCGACAGCGATTTTCAGGGCCGGGTGACGCGCCCCGACGCCACGGCCATCGTCTTTCAGGAGCCGACCCTGCTGCCGTGGCGCTCGGCGCTGGACAACCTGCTCTTGACCCAGCCGGGGCTGGACAAGCCCGCCGCCCGGGCCGCGCTGCAGCGTGTCGGCCTTGCGGGCAGGGGCGATGCCTTTCCCGGCCAGTTGTCGCTGGGCCAGCAGCGGCGGCTGTCGCTGGCGCGGGCCTTTGCCGGGCGCCCGGCCTTCCTGATCATGGACGAGCCCTTCGTCTCGCTTGACCCGGAACGGGCCGCTCAGATGATCGGCCTGACCGAGGCGCTGATCGCCGAAACCCGGCCCGCGACCCTGTTCGTCACCCATTCGCGGGCCGAGGCCGACCGCCTTGCCGACCGCGTGCTGGTGCTGTCGGGCCAGCCCGCCACGCTGGAGGCCTGAGGCGCGCCGCGTGTCCCGGCCCTGTCGCTGATCGGTGCCGACCGCATTCGCCCCGGCGCCGTGCTGCCCGACCTGCCGGGCCGCGCCCGGTCCCTGCCGGGTCTTCTGCGGCGGGCGGAATAGGGGCCGCAGGCTGCCCCGTCAGGCATCCGCATCCGACAGGCCCGGAAAACAGGCGTTCCGCCCGGCCTCTGCAAACCCGCGCGAGATGGTTGCATTACGGGGCATTTCGGCTAGCTTTCCGGTGGGGAGGATTGGCCATGCAACACTTCAAGATGGTCGACTCGGGGCCTTCGGTTTCCACGGTGCTTATCGTGGACGATCATCCGCTGTTCATCGACGCGCTTGCATCCGCACTGGAAGGCGTGTTTCGCGGCGTGACCGTCCGCAAGGCCGGGTCGCTTGGCGCCGCGCTGAAGGCGCTGGACGAAGGGTTCCGCCCCGATCTGGTGATGTTCGACCTGAAGCTGCCGGACGTGCACGGCATTTCCGGCTTCGTGACCCTGCGGGCAAGGGTGCCGGACGTGCCGATCCTGGTGATCTCGTCGCTGACCTCGCGCGCCGTGGTCACGGCGCTGATGCAGGAAGGCTCTGCCGGGTTCCTGACCAAGGACACCCCGGTCGAAGAGCTTCAGTCGGTGCTGGGCGAGATCGCCAAGGGCCGCAAGCATGTGCCCAAGGACTACCGCGACGAAGGCGAAGGGGAAGAGCCCCTGCCAGAGGGCCTGCAAGGCAACCTCGCCTCGCTGACGCCGCAACAGCAGAAGGTCATGAAGCTGATCTGCGCCGGCAAGCCCAACAAGCAGATCGCCTACGAGCTGCAGCTGGCCGAGGCGACGGTAAAGGCCCATATCACCGCCCTGCTGCGGCGTCTTGGCGTGCGCAACCGCACGCAGGCGGCGCTGATGGTCGAGGCGGCGCGCGCCAGCGCCATCGCCACGGAAGAAGAGCCCGAGACCCGCAACTTCCTGTGCCACTGACACCACGGGACTGCCATGCGCGACGATGATTTCCCCCGCGAGGGGCCTTCCTACGTGACGGTCTCGCATTCCCATTCGGACGACCCGCGCACCGCCGTGGCGGAAGCGGCGGGCCGGATCAGCCTGCCCGATACCTGTTTCGTGCTGGCCTTCCTGCCCGCGGCGCTGGACTGCGACAGCGTCGCCGAAGCGCTGAACGCCCACCTGCCGGGGGTGCCGGTCTTCGGCTGCACCACGGCGGGCCAGATCACCGCCGAGGGCTATCAGAACGACGCCCTGCTGCTGATCGCCTTCAGGCGCGAGAATTTCCGCTGTTCCTCGGCGCTGTTCACGCCGCTGAAGCCGCTGTCCATCGCCTCGATCGTCGAAACGGTCGGCAAGCGGAATGCCAAGTTCACCCATACCGCGGGCTGGAACCGGCTGGCGCTGGTCTTTGCCGACGGGCTGTCCAAGCAAGAGGACCTGCTGGCCTCGGTGCTGGAATCGGTGCTGGAGGGCATCCCGGTCTTCGGCGGTTCCGCCGGGGACGGGTTGTCCTTCGACCGCACGATGATCCTGCATGACGGCGCCTGTCACGACAACGCTGCCCTGCTGCTGCTGGTGGAAACCAACCTGCAGTACCAGGGCCTCAGCTTCGACCATTTCCTGCCCGCCGGGCGCGAACTGGTGATCACGCAGGCGCTGACCGAGGAACGGCTGGTGCTGGAGATCAACGGTGCCCCCGCCGCGCAGGAATACGCCCGGCTGATCGGCTGCGCGGTCGAGGACCTGTCGCCGCAGGTCTTCGCCGAGAACCCCATGCTGGTCTGCCACAGGAACAACCACTACATCCGCGCCGTCGCGGGCATCCACGAGGCGCAGGCCATGTCCTTTCTTGCCGCCATCGACGACGGGCTGATCATGACGCTGGGGCGCGGCAAGGAGATCCTGCCGACGCTGGAGGCAGAGCTGGACCTGCGCACGCCCGCAGGGGCGCCGCCCGACTTCATCCTCGCCTTCGACTGCGTGCTGCGAAAGCTGGAGATCGAGCAGAAGCAGCTGGGCGCGCAGGTCTCGGACATCTTCCGGCGGCACAGCGTCTTCGGCTTCAATACCTACGGCGAACAGCACCGCGGGCTGCACATGAACCAGACCTTCGTCGGCATCGCCTTCTTCGATCCGGAGGGGAGCCGTCTGCATTGATGAACCTGATCGACCCCGATGAACCGCTGGAAACCCGGCTGGAGCGGCAGAACAAGATCATCAACGCGCTGGTGCGCCGTGCCACCCGGCAGAACGACATCGGCCAGACCGCCTACAGCGCCTTCCAGTCGGCCATCGAGTTGCAGGCGCAGGTCGCCGCCAAGAACCGCGACCTGGAACGCGCGACGACCGAACTGGAAAGCGTCCGGGTCGAACGCGAGCGCACGCGCAAGAACCTCGACGAGGCGCTGTCTGCCATGGGCGAGGGCTTTGCGCTCTTCACCGAGGGGCGGCTGGATGTCTGCAACGACCTGTTCCGCAACATCCTGCCCGACATATCCCCGCGCCTGACGCCGGGGCTGTCGCTGCAGGGCTATTTCGCGCTGATGGGCGACAGCCGGCACCTGGTCTCCACCGACCGGCAGATCGGGTCTACCGCCATGGCCGCCCCCTCCGGTTCGCTGGTGATCGAGCGGACCGGCGACCGCTGGTATCAGCTTTCGGTGCAGCGCACCTCGTCCGAGAACATGATCCTGCTGCTGACCGAGATCACCTCTATCGTGCGGCAGAACCGCAGCGAGAAAGAGCACCTGATCGACAGGCAGGCCGATTATTTGCAGGCGGTCTTCGAGAACATGACATCGGGCATCTGCACCTTCTCGGCAGAGGGTGAGGTGGTCATGCACAACCAGCAGTTCCGGCAATTGTCGGGGCTGCCCTACACGGCGCTGCAAAAGGGCATGACCCTGACGCGGCTGCTGCACCTGCTGTCCAGCCGGGGTTACATCGCGGAACGCGCGCTGTTGCAGGTGGACGTCTGGCGCCAGCGGCTGATGCGGAAGGGCCGGGTGCGGCGGCAGGTGCGCAGCCGCACCGGGCAGGTCTTCGACCTGCAGGCCAACCTTCTGCCCGACGGCGGCTTCATCGTGGAACTGAAGGACGTGACGCTGGAAAACCGCGCCACCGAGACGCTGGAAAACCGCGTGACGGAACGCACGGCGGAACTGACCCGCACCAACGAGCGCCTGACCCAGCAATACGAGGAAAAGGCCCGTGTCGAAGAGGAACTGCGGCTGGCCAAGGAACGCGCCGAGGCGGCGGTGCGCTCGAAGACGCGCTTTCTGGCGGCGGCCTCACACGACCTTTTGCAGCCGATCAACGCGGCCAAGCTGCTGATCGCCACGCTGAAGCAGAACGCGGCGGATACGGTCCACGCGCCGATGATCGACCGGCTGAAGGGGGCGTTTTCCTCGATAGAGCAACTGCTGCACGCGCTTCTGGACATCTCGCGGCTGGACAGCAGCGATCAGGACACGGTGCATCCGACGGTGCTGAGCCTCGGGTCGATCATGCAGGGCGTCTTCGAGGACCAGATGCCGCTGGCCGAACAGCGCGGGGTCGATCTGCGCATGGTGTCCTGCCCGGTGCATGTGCGCTCCGACCCGACCTACCTGCTGCGCTCGGTGCAGAACCTCGTGGTGAACGCGATCCAGTACTCGCAACCCGGCGGGCGCGTGCTGATGGGCTGTCGCAGGCGCGGCGACAAGATAGAGCTTCAGGTCTGGGATACCGGCATCGGCATCGGCGAAGAGGACCAGGGCCGCATCTTCGAGGAATTCGCCCGCGCCGGGAACGTGCCGTCGGGGTCGGGCGTGGGGCTGGGCCTGTCCATCGTGGAACGCACCTGCCGCCATCTGGGGCACCGGCTCTGGATGCATTCCGAGATCGGGGTCGGGTCGGTCTTCTGCATCGAATTCGACCCGGTCGACGGCGCCGACCTGATCCCCGAGCCGCAGCCCGGCCCGGCGGTGATCGGCGACGTGCCGATGGACCGCATCGCGCTGGTCGTCGAGAACGACGCCAACGTGCTCTTTGCCACCACCCAGACGCTGGAGACATGGGGCGCCAGCGTCCTGCCCGCCGGTTCCACCGCCGAGGCCCTGCAGCATGTGCGCGATATCGGCATGGCGCCGGACATCCTTCTGGTCGACTACCAGCTGGACGATCAGGACACCGGCATCGCCGCGATCCGCGCGATCCGGGCCGAAACCGGCGTCGAGGTGCCCGCCATCATGATCACCGCCGACCGGCGCGAAAGCCTGCGGCAGGCCGGGGAAGAGATGGGCTTTGCGGTGATGACCAAGCCGGTGCAGGTGTCACGGCTGCGCCCGCTGATCGAATGGAAGATCCGCGAACACGCGCAGCGCGCCGCCGCCGCTGACGGCAATGCCGGGGGGGACGGCGGGCGCCAGCCGCCCAGCCTTGGCTGAGGACGGCTTGCGGCGAGGCAATGCCAGTGGCTGCGGTTGCGCGGACGACGGGGCTGTCCACGCGCCGCAGCGGAGGCGGAGGGATGGCGGCGCATGCCTCTGGGTGGTGTCGGAAAAAATGCGGGTGACCTGCGGCGGGGGGCGGGCGCGGGCCGCGCCGGTCTGCGCGGCAGGCGCGGTCCCGGGCAATGGATGCAATCGCAGCGGGCCCATCGATAGGGGCGGGGCAATTGCCCGTCGTGACCGGCGCAGCACCCGGAAATTCAGTGAAAACAGGCCTCTAGAGGATCTTCCGGGCCAGCCCCTTTCCCAGGAAACCATGCCGGTGGCCCCCGGTCCCGCCCCTGGCCGCGTCATGCAAACTATAGTCTGCATTGTTCGGTATACCCTGGCCTTCCATAGTGGCTATCAAGGACGTGCCTGCCCCTGAAACCGTGGGCACGATAAGAGGATACAGACGATGAGAACACGCGCCGCCGTGGCCCTCGAGGCCGGCAAACCCCTTGAAATCATGGAAGTCGAGCTGGAAGGCCCCAAGGCCGGAGAGGTCCTTGTCGAGATCAAGGCAACCGGGCTGTGCCACACCGACGAATTCACCCGCTCGGGTGACGACCCCGAAGGCATCTTCCCCGCGATCCTCGGCCACGAAGGCGCGGGTATCGTTCTGGAAGTGGGCGAGGGCGTGACCACGCTGAAGCCGGGCGACCACGTCATCCCGCTGTATACGCCCGAGTGCCGCGAGTGCGCGTCCTGCCTGTCCGGCAAGACCAACCTCTGCACCGCGATCCGCAACACGCAGGGCAAGGGCCTGATGCCGGACGGCACCACCCGCTTCAAGATGCTGGATGGCACGCCGATCCATCACTACATGGGCTGCTCGACCTTCGCGAACCACACCGTGATGCCGGAAATCGCGCTGGCCAAGGTGCGTGAGGACGCGCCCTTCGACAAGATCTGCTACATCGGCTGCGGCGTGACCACCGGCATCGGTGCGGTGATCAACACCGCCGGCGTCGAGATCGGTTCCACCGCCGCGGTCTTCGGTCTGGGCGGCATCGGCCTGAACGTGATCCAGGGCCTGCGCATGGCGGGCTGCGACATGATCATCGGCGTCGACCTGAACGACGACAAGGCGGAGATGGCGAAGAAGTTCGGCATGACGCATTTCGTCAACCCCTCGAAGGTCGAGAACACGGTGCAGGAGATCGTCAACCTGACCAAGCGCGGCAACGACCAGATCGGCGGCGTCGACTACTCGTTCGATGCGACCGGCAACGTCAAGGTGATGCGCGACGCGCTGGAATGCTCGCACCGTGGCTGGGGTGTGTCGGTGATCATCGGGGTCGCCCCGGCGGGCGCCGAGATCAGCACTCGTCCGTTCCAGCTGGTCACCGGCCGGGTCTGGAAGGGCACCGCCTTCGGTGGCGCCAAGGGCCGTACCGACGTGCCGAAGTTCGTCGACTGGTACATGGACGGCAAGATCGAGATCGACCCGATGATCACGCACAAGCTGACGCTGGACGAGATCAACCACGGCTTCGAGCTGATGCACGAAGGCAAGTCGATCCGCGCCGTCGTGGAATTCTGAGGCCGCAATGGAGACGATTTCCGAGAACCGGAGCTTTGACGGCGTGCAAGGTGTATACAAGCACGCCTCTGACGCCTGTGGCTGCGATATGACCTTCGCGGTCTACCTGCCGCCGCAGGCGGCCGAAGCGCCGGTGCCGGTGCTGTGGTACCTGTCGGGCCTGACCTGCACGCATGAGAATGCGATGACCAAGGCGGGCCTGCAGGAACATGCCGCGATGCACGGGCTGGCCGTGGTCTATCCCGATACCTCGCCGCGCGGCGAGGGGGTGGCCGACGATGCGGCCTATGATCTGGGGCAGGGGGCGGGGTTCTACGTGAACGCCACCCGCGACCCGTGGAAGCCGCATTTCCGCATGTACGACTACGTGCTGACCGAACTGCGCGACCTCGTGTCGGGCAACTTCGCGGTGCAGGACCGTCACGGAATCACCGGCCATTCCATGGGCGGGCACGGGGCGCTGACCATCGCGATGCGCAACCCGGACCGGTTCCAGTCTCTCTCGGCCTTCGCGCCGATTGCCAATCCGACGCAATCCGACTGGGGTCGCAAGCAGCTTTCCGCCTATCTGGGCGACGACGAGGCCAGCTGGGCGGACCATGATGCGACGTTGTTACTAGAGGACAAAGGCTGGCAAGGCGATATTCTCGTCGACCAGGGTGGGGCGGATCAGTTCCTTGATCTGTTGAAGCCCGAAGCCCTCGCGGGGATGATGACCCGCCGCCGCCAGCCCGGGACGTTTCGGATGCAGAAAGGCTATGATCATTCGTACTTCTTCGTGAACTCCTTCGCGGGGGATCACGTTGCCTGGCACGCTGAGCGGCTCTACTGAGCAAAACCGGAAATCAGGAAACAGAACATGATCAAGCAAGCAATCGCCGCCAGCCTCGTGACCCTGCTGCCGCTCGCAGTGGCCGCGCAGGAAGGGGATGCCGAGAAGGGCGAGCGGGTGTTCCGCAAGTGTCAGGCCTGCCACGCGGTGGGCGAGGACGCCAAGAACAAGGTCGGCCCGGCGCTGAACGGCATCATCGGCAGCACCATCGCCAGCGTCGAGGGGTTCAGCTACTCCAGCGTGCTGGCCGACATGGGCGCCGAGGGCAAGACCTGGACCGAAGAAGAGCTTGCCGCCTTCCTCGAAAAGCCGCGCGACTATGCCAAGGGCACCAAGATGGCCTTTGCCGGTCTGCGCAAGGAAGAGGAACGCGCGAACGTGATCGCCTATCTCGCCACCTTCTCGGAAGAGGCAGACGGCGGGTCGTGACCTGAACCCTTTGTTCTGCCCGCCGGGGTCTTCCGGCGGGCAGGACAGCATGCGGCGCGGCCTGACCCGTGCCGCTACGCGCAGCTGTCGCGGCAAGATGCAACGCCGCATGCGCCTTGAGCCTTCGGGCAGGCGTTTCGCCGGGCCCGAATGGCCCCGTCCTTCCTGGGGGATAGGTGGCGGGCAGGCATCGCCGCCATCGCGGGCCGCCCGCAAGGCTCTGCCCGGCGCAAGGCGCGTCGGCGCCGAAGCCGCCTGCGACCCGGGCAACAGGGCGCTGATTTCACCGACCTTCTGCCGCAGAGGCAACCGCAGACTCCGCCCCCGGGGCGCTGTCAGCATGATCGGCAAGCGGTCCGGTGCTGCGGAGAGGCATCAGCGTGATGACCAGCAGGTACGGCGCTGCGGAGAGGCTGCGAGTTCCTATGGTGGAGGACAGCGAGGGCCCTGTGCCGCGCGCGGTTGTCCGGGGGCCTGGCTGGCGCAACTGGACAGGGCGCCCGAAGCGGGGCGCATGACCGGGGTGACGGACGTTTGGCGTGTCGGGCCAGGGCCGTTTGCGATTGCTTTTGGGAAGTGGTGCCGCTGAAGGGACTCGAACCCCCGACCCCATCATTACGAATGACGTGCTCTACCAGCTGAGCTACAGCGGCACTGGTGGGCGGCCTCTTAGCAGGCCGCCCGACCAAGGGGAAGGGCTATTTTGCCGCCGTCCGCGCCTGCGGTTCGTCCTCGACGATCTCGGCATCCTCGGCCACCGGGGCTGCCGGGGCCGCCACGGTATCCGCGCCGGGATCGGCGGTCTCGACCTCGATCACGCCGGGCACCTCGTTCTCTTCGACCGGCACGGGGGCTGTTTCGTCGGCGCCGGAGCCGACCAGCAGCGGCAGCATGTTGGCGCCTGCGGGCAGCACCACCTCGGCCTGCGGCGGGGTCTTCCACGACAGCGTGTCGAAGGCCTGGCAGTTTGTGCAGATCGGCGTCCATTCCGCGTGGATCGTGTTGCAGTTGTCGCAGACCCACTGCGGCCCGCGCGGCGCGGTCAGCGCCTTGGCCAGCCAGCCACGCACCACCGCGTCGGACGCGCCCTCGCCCTTCTCGATGGCGGCCATGATCGCCAGAACGCGGGCGTCCGGGTCGGTCTGGGCCAGATCGCCAAGGGCGCGCCGCGCCTCGGGGAAGTGCTCTGCGGCGAGGTTCAGTTCCGCCCGCAGCAGCTTCGTCTCGCGGTGCTCGGGGTTGATCCGGGTGAGATGCGCAAAGCGCTTCACGCGCTCGTCCGGTGTCTCGTTCGGCTCGATGGCGGCGAAGGCGGCGGCCAGATCCGGGTGCGGATGGCTTTCCCAGGCCTTCTTGATGACCCGCACGGCGTTGCGCTTGCGGTCCTGCGCGATGTAGCCCCTGGCGGCCATGGCGGCGGCGGGGATCAGGTCGGGCGAATTGCGATTGGCCTCGATCGCTTGCTCGGCGGCCTTGCCGCTGGCCTCGGCGTCGTCGATCTCTGTCGCCGCCGACAGCGCCAGAACGGCATCGCGGCGCTTGTAGACGTCACGCGGCAGCGAGCCGTGCTTCAGCTTGGCGGTCAACGTCTTGCGGGCCCCGGCCCAGTCGTGCTTTTGCGCCTGAAGCTGTAGCAGCGTGTCCTGCACCTCGGTGTGCTTGGGTTTCAGCGCGAAGGCCCGTTCCGCCAGTTGCAGGGCGGTGTCGGTGTCGCCCGCCGCCAGCTTCTGCTTCATGATCCCGCGCACGCCGACGAAGCGCGTGTTCTCGTTCTTCAGAAGGCGCTTGTAGGTCTCTTCGGCCTTGCGATGGTCGCCCGCCATCTCGGCGGCCTGCGCCGCCACCAGATCGGTCAGCTCGGGCTTTTGCAGGTATTTCTCGGCCCGTTGCGCCTTGGCGATGGCCAGCCGCCCCTCGCCCGAGGCCAGCGCCATAAGCCCCTCGGACAGCGCCTGATAGCCCTTCTTCTCGCGGTTGCGATCGAAGTAGCGCGACAGCGAGGTTTCGTCCCCGTTGATGAACTTCAGCACGGCGATCAGCAGGCCGAACAGCTTGAAGACCAGCCAGACGGCGACGACCAGAAGGATCGCGGCGATCACGGATTGCAGCGGGCCAAGGGTGAATTCCATCCCCGCCACGGTGATCTGCAACCCGCCAGAGCTTTCCATCAGGTAGCCTGCGCCAAGGGTCAACGCGCCCACGAGGGCGACGAACACGACGATCTTTGTGAGTGACCAAAGCATATTATTCAGACCCTTGTTCGTTATCCAAATCCTTGCCGAGCGCCGAAGCGGCATCCAGCGCGTCGCGGCGCAGGGTGGCCTGTTCGGTCCAGCCGGCAAGTTCGGCCTGTGCCTCGGGCGGCAGGGCCTCCAGTTCGGTCAGGGCCGTGGCGATGTCGCCCGCCTTGACCGCCGCCTCTGCCCGGCTCAGCACCGCGTCGGGGTCGTCGCCCTCGCGCGGGGTGACAGAGCGGGCGCCAAGCTGGCTTTGCAGGAAGCCGCCGATACCGCCGCCTGCCTCCGTGTCGGCGGCCCGGGCCGCGCGCAGCGCCGCGCGGGCCGGTTCGGGGAAGCTTTCGGCCAGCGCGGTCACGGTGGGCACGCCGGTTTCGGCGCTGGCCACCAGCGCGTCGGGCACCGAGACGGCGTTTTCCTGAAGCACCGCCAGCGGGTCGGTGAAGGGCCTGCCGTCCTGCGCCCGCGCGGTCAGTTCCGCCAGCGCGGCGCGGCTTTCGGCCAGCACCGCCTTTGCGTCGGCCTGCGCCTCGGCCTCCAGCGCCTCCTGGGCCAGTGCCTCGATCTCTTCGCGTTCGGCGGCGATGGCGGCGCTTTGCCGCGCGATCTCGCTGCGCAGGTTTTCAAGCTCGCGCTCGTAGGCGGCAATCGCCTCGGGCGAGACCGTGTCCGCCACCGGCGCCTTTTCCAGCGCGGTCAGGCGTTCGTCCAGCGCGGTCAGCGCCGTGCCAAGGTCGGCAAGGCCGGTTTCGCCGCTGGCGACACTGTCCTGAAGGCCGGTGATCGCGGTCGCCAGCGGGGCGGTGTCGAGATCGCCCAGGGCACTTTCGGTCGCACTCAGGCGGCTGGAAAGGTCGGACAGGCTGGCGTCCAGCGTGGCAATCCGGTCGCCCTGCGCCTGAAGCGCGGACCGGGTTTCGGCCACGAAGGGGTCTTCTTCCTCGTCGGCACCGAAGCCCACGAAGCCGCCCGCCGCAAAGCCGATCCCGGCGGCGATCACGCCACCCAGCAGCATCGGGACAAAGCCGCCCCTGCGTTCCACCACCGTCTTCTCGATGATCCGGGGTTCCGGCGCCGCGGCAGCCTGGGTGTCGTCCCCGGCCAGGACGGTGACGGGGGGTTCCCCCTCTGCTCCGGTCGCGCTGCGGGGCGGGTCGAGCGTATCGTCCTCGGCGCCGCTGACGGGTTCCTCGGGGGCGGTGTCGGCACCGCCGAGGCTGTCAGAACCCGCGACGGTGTCGCGTCCGACGCCATAGGTGTCCTCGACCGTGGTGGTGCCCTCGGCGGCCAGCGTGTCGGCGCCTGTCACGGTATCGCCGGCCTCCGCTGCGGCGCTGTCCGCCTCTGCAGCACCGGCGTGGCCCGTATCGTCCCCCGCGAGGCTGTCAGAGACGGCGGCGGCGGCTGTGTCCCCGGTCGTGTCGGCAGAGGCCGCGTTGCCGCCAAGGGTATCGGCGGGCTCTGCGGTGGCCGTGACGGTATCCGTGGCGTCAGCGCTTTCGACGGTGTCGGCGGTTTCGGTGGCCCCGAGCGTATCGGGCGCCTCGGCGCCAAGGGTGTCCTCGACCGTGGTCGCGGTCTCTGCGGCGGGGGTGTCGGCGCCGTCAACGGTATCCGGGACAGAGGTCACGGTGTCGTCGCCTGCCGCCGCGTTGCTCTTCTTCGGCGTCGTGCGCCGTGTTGAAGCCGTGCTCCGGCGGGTGCTGCTGCCGGTGCCGCCCTTGCCCCGTGTCGATCGTGCCACGTTCGTCTATCCTTTCCCGCCCGGCCTGTGCTGCCGGATCAATGCTCCCCCGCGCGTGCCCGGCGAAGCAGGTCCGCGACCAGTTCCCGCATGCTGGCCGAGTCGGGCCGCGATGCGATCTTCAGGTCCTGTTTATGCAGTGGCGCAAGCGCCTTGGCCACCGCTTCGCTCATCGCCGCGACAAGAAGCGGCGCCTGAACCTCCAGTTCGGAGAATAATGCGCCCGTGCGCGGAGAAAAGACCGGAGCGACGATGGTCTCGGGTCCGGACAGGGCGGCGCGGGCCTCTGGCGTCGGTGGCAGGGCGGGCTGTTCGTAGAGAATGGCCGTCGCCACGGGCAGCCCGGCGGCGGTCAGGCGCGGCGCGACGTCGCCGCGCGCGTGTCGGCCCCGGATATGCAGAAGCGGGCCGGGCGGGCGGCGCTCTTTCAGGATGGCGATCAGCGTCTCTGCAAAACCGTCGGCGGCAAGGGCCGTCATCCCGGCGGCGCGGGCGGCCTCTGCCGTGGCCTCGCCCACGGCGAAGGCAGGCAGGGGCGGGCCGCCAAGGGCGCGATAGGCGGCGACGCCGTTGACAGAGGTGAAGATCAGCCCCCTGAAGCCGTCCATGTCGGGCAGCGCGCCGGTGGGCGCGATGCCGATCAGCGGCGAGATCACAAGGCGGAAGGGGCCGGCATCCGCCAGCGTGGCGGCAAAGGCACGGGACTGCGCCTCGGGGCGGGTCAGCAGGAGGACGGGCAGGGTCAAGCGGGGGCTCCCGGGATTGTGGGACAGCACCGGCGGTGGTACTCGCTGACGGCAGGCAAGGCAATGGAAGGCCGCATGACCGATCCCCTCATCCTCGGACTGGAAAGCAGCTGCGATGACAGCGCCGCCGCGCTCACGCGCGGGCGCGACGTGCTGGCTTCGGTCGTGAAGGGGCAGGGCGCCCTGCACGCGGCCTATGGCGGCGTCGTCCCAGAAATCGCCGCCCGCGCCCATGCGGAACGGCTGGATCTCTGTGTCGAAGAGGCGCTGGCCGAGGCGGGCGTGACGCTGCGCGCGGTGGATGCCATCGCGGTGACGGCGGGGCCGGGGCTGATCGGCGGCGTGCTGTCGGGCGTGATGCTGGCCAAGGGGCTGGCGGCGGGGCTGGGCAAGCCGCTGGTGGGGGTGAACCACCTTGCGGGCCACGCGCTGACGCCGCGCCTGACCGACGGGCTGGCCTTTCCCTACCTGATGCTGCTGGTCTCGGGCGGGCATTGCCAGTTCCTGACCGTGCGCGGCCCGCAGGATTTCAGCCGCCTCGGCGGCACCATCGACGACGCGCCGGGCGAGGCCTTCGACAAGACCGCGCGCCTCTTGGGCCTGCCGCAGCCCGGCGGCCCCTCGGTCGAGGCCGAGGCGCTGAAGGGCGACGAGAGGCGCTTTCGCTTTCCGCGCCCGCTGCTGGACCGGCCCGGCTGCGACCTGTCCTTTTCCGGGCTGAAGACCGCGCTTCTGCGCCAGCGCGACCAGATCGTGGCGGCGCAGGGCGGGCTGACGCGGCAGGACCGCGCCGACCTGTGCGCCGGGTTTCAGGCGGCGGTGCGCGACGTGCTGGCCGAAAAGGCGCGGCGCGCCATCTCTCTTTACATGGACGAATCCCCCGCATCCCCCGCCCTTGCCGTCGCCGGCGGCGTCGCCGCCAACCGTGCCCTGCGCGGTGCCCTTGAAGCCCTCTGCGCCGAGACCGGCCTGCGCTTTACCGCGCCGCCGCTGGCGCTGTGCACCGACAACGCGGCGATGATCGCCTATGCGGGCGGCGAACTGTTCGCGGCGGGCGTGACCCACGACATGGACCTTGCCGCGCGCCCGCGCTGGCCGCTGGACCGGACCGCGGCGCCGCTGGTGGGATCGGGCAAGAAGGGGGCAAAGGCATGAAGATCGCGATCCTCGGCGGGGGCGCCTTCGGCACGGCCCTTGCGGTCTCGCTTGCGGCCAACGGGCCGGTGACGCTGTGGGCGCGTAACGCGGACGCCTGGCAGGGGCGCCGCTGTCCCAAGCTGGAGGGCGTGACCCTGCCCGACCCGGTGACCCTGACCGGTGACGTGGCACAGGCGCTGGCGGCTGACGCGCTGCTGTTCGCGCTGCCGATGCAAAGCCTTGCGGGGGTGCTGGAGGCCCTGCCCGGCGCGCTGGACGGCAAGGCGCTGGTGGCCTGCTGCAAGGGCATCGACCTGCACCGCCTGACCGGCCCCGCCGCGATCCTGGCAGAGCGCGCGCCCGAGGCGGTGCCCGCCATCCTGACCGGCCCGAGCTTTGCCGCCGACATCGCGCGCGGCCTGCCCACGGCCCTGACGCTGGCCTGCGCCGACGAGGACCGGGGCAAGGCGTTGCAGGCGGCGCTGTCGACGCCTGCGCTGCGGCTCTACCGCTCGCGCGACGTGATCGGGGCGGAACTGGGCGGCGCGCTGAAGAACGTCATCGCCATCGCCTGTGGCGCCTGCATCGGGGCGGGCCTTGGCGACAGCGCCCGCGCCGCCCTGATGACCCGCGGCTTCGCCGAGATGACCCGGCTGGCCGCGCGTCTGGGGGCGAAGCCCGAGACCCTCGCGGGCCTGTCCGGGCTTGGCGACCTGACGCTGACCTGCACCTCGGACCTGTCGCGGAACTACCGTTTCGGCCTTGCACTGGGCCGGGGTCAGGATTTCGACCCCGCCACCACCGTCGAAGGCGCCGCCACCGCGCAGGCCGCCGACAGCCTTGGCCGCCGCGACGGAATTGCGCTGCCCATCTGCGGCGCCGTCGCGCAGCTGACGCAGGGCGGCTTGACGGTGCCCGAGGCCATGGACCAATTGCTGACACGACCGCTGAAGGAGGAATGAGACATGCTCGTCGCCCTGTTCGCCCATGACAAGGACGGTGCCCTGCAGACCCGCAAGGACAACCGGCAGGCCCATCTGGACTACATCGAAGCCACCGGCGTGGTGACGCAGGCCGGGCCGCTGCTGGACGCGGCGGGGGAAATGTGCGGCAGCCTCGTGATCCTCGATGTCGCGGACATGGACGCGGCCCGCAACTGGGCCGATAACGATCCCTACGCGCAGGCGGGCCTGTTCGAAAGCGTCACCCTGACCGAATGGAAGAGGGTGATCGGATGAGCTTCTGGCTCTTCAAGTCGGAACCCTCGACCTGGTCCTGGCAGGATCAGGTCGCCAGGGGCGACGCGGGCGAAGAGTGGGACGGCGTCCGCAACTACCAGGCGCGCAATTTCATGCGCGAGATGAAGGTGGGCGAGCGCGGCTTCTTCTACCACTCGCAGAAAGAGCGGGCCGTGGTCGGAACGGTCGAGGTCATCGCCGAGGCCCACCCCGACAGCAAGACCGACGATCCGCGCTGGGAATGTGTGGACATCAAGGCGGTGCAGGCGGCGAAACGCCCGGTCACGCTGGACGAGATCAAGGACGACCCCCGGCTGGCGGATATGGTGCTGGTGAAGAACTCGCGCCTTTCGGTGCAGCCGGTCACCGCCGAGGAATGGCGCGTGGTCTGCGAACTGGCGGGGCTGGACCCCTAGGGCCCGTCGGGTCGGGGCGCCAAGCCGGGACATCGGGCAGGCCTCTGCCCGGGTGGGCGGTGGCCTTTGCATAGCGGACCTGCCTTGCCCTGCCTTACAGGGGAACGCGCGGGGGCGGGTCGTCACCAGAGGAGGTCCGGCGCCCCCTGCTGCGCCATCCGCCGGAAAGCCGTGCAGAGAGCCCTTGCCTGAAGGCCCGGCGCGGCGTCTACTGGGCCAGGCGGTGCGTGGGAGAAGGTCGATGCTGGACATTCTGAACGTCATACTCGCGACGGTGGTGGCCTTCGGGGCCGGTGCCGTCTGGTACATGAAGTTGGCCGAGCCATGGATGGCGGCGGCGGGCATTCCCAGGGACGCCGAGGGCAGGCCGCAGGGCGGCATGGACCCGAAGGTCATGGTCCTGACCTTCGTCATGCAGCTGGTGGTAGCCGGAATGATGCGCCACGTCTTCGCGCTGGGTGGGATCGACACGGTCGCCAAGGGGCTGGTGGCCGGGCTGGGGATCGGCCTGTTCCTCATCGCGCCGTGGATCGCGCTGAACTACGCCAATGCGATGCGGCCCTTCCGCCTGACGCTGATCGATGCGGGCTATGCGACGCTGGCCTGCACGCTGATGGGGATCGTGCTGACCCTGTTCTAGGGGCGCGGCAATAAAACAGGGAGGTCCGGCCGCACCCGGACCCCCCTGTCCACCCACGTGCTCCCTATACACCACACGTGAAACGGAAAATCGGTTCGGGCCTTCTGGCCGTTGGGTCGGTTGTATCGCGGGCGTGCCCCGGGTGGCAAACGCCAAGTCCTTACAAATTCGCTCAAACCGGCGGCGGGCTTCGAGGGGTCCGCCGTGCTGGCCCTTTGCGGGCCCGAGGGTTTTGGCCGCATCAAGCCGCGACCGGCCCCTGATTGCGTGTTAGGCTGACGCCAATCGAGGTTTGTCAGGAGGCTGTTGGATGTCCGCACCACTCACCATCTGGACGCTGGATTGGGTGCCGGAAGGCCCGCGCGGCTTTGTTCGTGACCTGCGGTTGCGATGGGCCGCGGAAGAGGCCGGTCTGCCCTACGAGGTGCGCAGCGTGCCGTTCGAGGACCGCGAAACAAATCACCTGGATCGCCAGCCCTTCGGTCAGGTGCCCTTCCTGTCGGACGGGGACGTGGAAGTCTTCGAGAGCGGCGCCTGTCTGCTGCATATCGGCCAGAAGAGCGAGACACTGATGCCGACCGATCCGGTCGAAGCATCGGACACAGGGCAATGGATCTTTGCCGCCCTCAACTCGATCGAAATGGTTTCGGTGCCATGGTGGTTTCTGGAAATGAGCGGCGTCGGGGAAAACCCCCTGTCCGGCTGGCTTGGCAGTCGCCTTGGCCAGTTGGAAGACGTCCTGCAACAGCGCCAGTGGCTGGCCGCCGACCGCTTCACGCTTGCCGATCTGTTGATGGCGGACGTCCTGCGCGTCGAGAAGGTGCGGGGCTTCGGTCATCGCCCGGCCTCGGAGGCCTACGTGAGGCGCGTGACCGAAAGGGATGCCTTCAAGACGGCATTGGAGGCGCAGAAGGCTCATTTCGCGGCTGCGGATGCGGCCCGGGCCCAAGCCTCGGCCTGAAGGTCGCAGGCCGCGCAGGGCAGGCGGCAAGGCTGCGGCGGACGCAAAGGCAAAACCTGCCCCCGGACAAGCAAAAGGCCCCGCGCGGGGGCCTTTTGCGTCCGCTGCCGGACTGGTCAGCCGTAGACGGCTTCCTTGCCGAAATGCTTGGTCAGCATGTAGTAGACGACGGCGCGGTACTTGTTGCGCTCGGACTGGCCGTAGGTCTCGATCACCGTGTTGATCGCCTCCATCAGCTCGGGACCGTCGGACAGGCCCAGCTTCTTGACGAGGAAATTGTCCTTCACGGTCTCGATCTCGCCGGGCTGGCTGGCGGCGACGGTCGAGGAATCCGCGTTGTAGATCGCCGGGCCGCAGCCGATCGTGACCTTCGTCAGCAGATCCATGTCCGGCTCCATTCCGCACTTGTCGCGCAGATCCTCGGCGTATTTCTGGATCAACTCGTCCCGTTTTCCCATTGTCCGACTCCCTCGGTCCGTGACGGGGCTTCGCCCCTTTTGCTGTGTGGCTGCCAGTGCGGCAGATGCGGGCAGCCTAGCGGTTCCGACCCTCGTGGCAAGGAAAATGCTGGCGCCGCTTTCCCCGCTGTCAGCCGATCAGGGCCCGCAGGTCGGCGGCGGTCAGGGCGCCGGGCCGCAGATCCTCGCGCAGCATGCGGGCGGCCAGATCCAGCATGGCGGCGTTGGCGGGGGTGGGGATACCGTGCAGCCGCCCAAGCAGGACGATCTCGCCGTTGAGGAAATCCGTTTCCACCGAGCCGGTGCCGCGTTGCAGGCTTTGCGCGGTCGAGCCGCCCAGCGGCGCTTCGCCGGGAACATCGGTGACGTCGAGGATCCCGGCGCGGCGGGGGTCGTCGCGCCCGACGTCCGTCACGGCAATCCCGGCGGCAGTGAGCACGGCCTGCGCCTCGGTCTTCAGCCTTTCGTGCAACCCGCCGTCCCCGGCCCCCGGGCCAAGGCTGGCCATCACGATATTGCCGAGGTTCATCAGAAGCTTGCCGTACTTGGACCGCATGACCTCGGGCTGCGGATAGGCGGCGAAATTGGCGCGGTTCATGGCGGCGCAAAAGGCCGCGTCCGCCGCATCGGTGCCGCCGGGATAGCGGCCCACGTCGAAGATGCCAAAGCGGGGCCGGGCGTGGCAGACCACCTTGCCCGGTTCAAGAAAGGTCGAGGGCAGCAGGACGGTGACGCCGTGGACATTGGCGAACCGGCGCAGGGCGCGGCGTTCGTTCTCGACGCCGTTCTGCAGGCAGAAGACCGGCTGATCGCGGACGCCCTCCGCCACCAGCGCATCCAGCGCGGCCTCGGCGTGCTGGGTCTTCATGCACATCAGGATGGCGTCGTCCGGGCCGAAGGCGATCTCGGCGGGCGCGCCGACACAGTCGAGGCTGTGGGTCTCGTCGATCTCGGGTGTCTTCAGGCGCAGGCCGTGGGTGCGGATCGCCTTCAGCTGCGCGCCCCGGGCGATGCCCAGCACCTCTTGCCCCGACCGTGCCAGCGCCGCCGCGACGACGCCCCCGACGGCGCCCACGCCGTAGACGATGAACCGCATGTCTGCCTCCTGTGCTGTGCGCGGGCAGACTAGGGGCTGGGGCAGCGGGGGCAAGTCATCCCCGGGGCCGGAATGCGAAAAGGCCGGGCGCAGCGGCCCGGCCTGTCCGTAAGATGGGTCTGTGACCGGCCTTTGCCGGTCAGTAGCGGTAGTGTTCCGGCTTGAACGGGCCCTCGGGCGAGACGCCGATATAGGCGGCCTGCTCGGCCGAGAGGGTCGTCAGCTTCACGCCGATCCGGCCAAGGTGCAGGCGCGCGACCTTCTCGTCCAGATGCTTGGGCAGGATGTAGACGCCCGGCTTGTAGTCGTCGCCGTTCTTCCACAGCTCGATCTGCGCCAGCACCTGGTTGGTGAAGCTGGCCGACATCACGAAGGAGGGGTGGCCGGTGGCGTTGCCGAGGTTCAGCAGACGGCCTTCGGAGAGCAGGATGATGCGGCTGCCCGAGGGCATCTCGATCATGTCCACCTGGTCCTTGATGTTGGTCCACTTGTGGTTCTTCAGCGCCGCGACCTGGATCTCGTTGTCGAAGTGGCCAATGTTGCCGACGATGGCCATGTCCTTCATCTCGCGCATGTGCTCGATGCGGATCACGTCCTTGTTGCCGGTGGTGGTGATGAAGATGTCGGCAGAGCCAACCACGTCTTCCAGCAGCACCACCTCGAAGCCGTCCATCGCCGCCTGCAGCGCGCAGATCGGGTCGGCCTCGGTCACCTTCACGCGGGCACCGGCACCGGCGAGCGAGGCGGCAGAGCCCTTGCCCACGTCGCCGTAACCGCAGACCACGGCGACCTTGCCGGCCATCATGGTGTCGGTGGCGCGGCGGATGCCGTCGACCAGCGATTCCTTGCAGCCGTATTTGTTGTCGAACTTCGACTTGGTGACAGAGTCGTTCACGTTGATCGCCGGGAAGGGCAGCTGGCCCTGCTTTTGCAGCTCGTACAGGCGATGCACGCCGGTCGTGGTTTCCTCGGACACGCCCTGGATCGCGTCGCGGGTCTTGGTGAACCAGCCCGGGCTTTCCTTCATGCGCTTGGCGATCTGCTTCTTGATCACCGCTTCCTCTTCGGACTGCGGCACCGGGATGATGTCCTCACCGGCCTCGGCGCGGGCGCCGAGCAGCACGTAAAGCGTGGCGTCGCCGCCGTCGTCGAGGATCATGTTGGCGCCCTCGGCGAACATGAACGACTTGTCGAGGTAATCCCAGTGCTCTTCCAGCGACTGGCCCTTGACCGCGAAGACCGGGATGCCGGCCTCGGCGATGGCCGCCGCCGCGTGGTCCTGCGTCGAGAAGATGTTGCACGAGGCCCAGCGGACGTCGGCGCCAAGGGCCACCAGAGTCTCGATCAGCACGGCGGTCTGGATCGTCATGTGCAGCGAGCCGACGATGCGGGCGCCCGCCAGCGGCTTGCTTTCACCGAATTCGGCGCGGCAGGCCATCAGGCCCGGCATCTCGGTCTCGGCGATGTCCAGTTCCTTGCGGCCGAAACCGGCCAGCGCGATGTCCTTGACGACGTAATCCTGCGACATGAGTCTTTCCTCGAATGGCGTCTCGACCGGATCGGGCCCTCCCGCCGGTCATACGAGGGGGCGCTTATCATCCGGGCGGGTCCGGCACAACGTGCGGCTTTGGCGCAACGGCGGATATTCTCCGGGCAAATCGTGGCGTTTCGGAGCGACAATTGACACCGCAGGGCGATGGCCTATCCAGAGGGGGCAACAGGGCGGGCAGACACCGATGGACTTCGAGCACCGGATCAGCGTGAACGAGCACGGCTTTTATTGCGTGCCAGAGGCCTATGCCAAGCGCGAGATCCCGAAGATCCTGTCGCAGGGCGCGGTCTACGAACCCGCCACCCTGCGGCTGATGGCCCGCCATGCCCGGGGCGGCGACATCGTGACCGGCGGCGCCTTCATCGGCGATTTCTTCCCGGCCCTGTCGCGGGCGCTGGCGCCGGGCTGCCGGGTCGTCAGCTTCGAGCCGAACCCGCTGTCTCGGGCCGCCGCCGAGCGGACCATTGCCCTGAACGGCCTGACCAATGTCGACCTGCACCCGGTCGCCGTGGGCGAAGGCCCCGACCGGCTGAACCTGCAACTGTCCCGGGAGGGCGGCAGCCCCTCCGCCGCCCGCGCAAAGATCGTCGCGGATCCCGATGCCGGAGAGACCACGCCCGTCGAGGTGGTGACGCTGGACAGTCTGGTGGCGCCGGGGCGCATCGTCTCTGTCCTGCACCTTGACGTCGAAGGCCACGAAAAGCCCGCCCTGCTGGGCGCCTCGCGCATCCTGTCGGAGAACCGCCCGCTGATCGTGCTGGAGGCAGAGCGCCCCTGGCAGCGCAAGATGTATGCCGAGTTCCTTGCCGAACACGCGCCGGGCGCGGGCTATACCTTCGCCGGCGGCATGGAGCGCAACGCCTTCTATCTACCCACATCCTGACAGGAGGACACGATGGCCCGTCCCCCCCGCGCATGGCAGCGCATGCTGTCCGGCCGCAGGCTTGACCTGCTGGACCCGACCCCCGTCGATGTCGAGATCGAGGACATCGCCCACGGCCTTGCCTTCGTGGCACGCTGGAACGGCCAGACGAAAGGCGATTTCGCGTTTTCCGTGGCCGAGCACTCGCTGCTGGTCGAGACGCTGTTCGGGCGGCTGGTGCCCAACGCGACCCCGGCGCAGCGGCTGACCGCGCTGCTGCACGACGCGCCCGAATACGTGATCGGGGACATGATCTCTCCGGTCAAGGCGGCGGTCGGGCCGGACTACGGCGTGCTGGACAAGCGGCTGTCGGCGGTGATCCACATCCGCTTTGGCCTGCCTGCGGTGACGCCCGCGCGGCTGAAACGGCAGATCAAGAAGGCCGACAATATCTCTGCCTGGATGGAGGCCACGCAGATCGCGGGCTTTACCCGGACCGAGGCAAACAAGTTCTTCGGGGCGCCGGACGAGGGCATGATCGCCGACCTGCAGATCGTCCTGCGCCCGCCGGTCGAGACCCGGGCCGATTTCACCGCGCGCCACGCGGCGCTTCTGGCGCAATGCTGAGCGTGCGCGCCATGGGCCGGGGCGACGTTCCGGCCTGCACCGACATCCTGAACCACACCATCGCGCTGGGTGGGTCGACCGCCTACGAAGACCCCTTCACGGAACCGGCCTTTGCCGCGCATCTGCTGGAGGAGCCAGCCGTCGCGAACGTCGCCCTTTGCGGCGGGCGCGTGGTCGGCTTTCAGGTCTGTTTCGATCTGGGCGAGGGGCTGTATTCCATCGGCAGCTTCACCGACCGGCAGGCCCCGGTGAAGGGCGCGGGCCGCGCGCTCTTTGTACAGACGCTGGCGGACTGCCGAAGCCGGGGCGGGCAGGCGATCCTTGCGAAGATCACCGCCGATAACACCGGCGGGCTGGCCTATTACGCGGCCATGGGCTTTGCCGACTGGCAGGTGATCGCCGGCGACCACATCCGCAAGGACGGGACGCCGGTGGACCGGATCGTGAAACGCCTGCCGCTGTAGCGGGCGGCGGAGAACCGGATCGCCAAAGGCTTCCCGTCACGGCGGTGATGTGCCGAGAGCGGACCGCATCGTCAGACGCTTTCCGCTGCGTCGCTGTCGGGCCGCCGGTGTGACGGCTCGTGACGCGCTTCACTTGTGTCGCGCGGGCGGGCCCCCGGGGGCTTGGCACCCGGTTGCCGCGTGGCTCAGACCAGCTTGGCGGTCATCTCGACCAGGCGCCTGGCCTGATGCGCGACCGCGGCCTTGCCCTTGTCGTCGAACTGACCGGCCTGCGCCGAATAGCCGTAGGGGTTGCCGCCCGCGTCAAAGATCGACTGGTCGGTGTAGCCCGGCGCCACCAGGATCGCGCCCCAGTGCATGAAGGTGGTGTAAAGGCTCAGCAGCGTGGATTCCTGCCCGCCGTGCAGATTCTGCGCGCTGGTGGTGGCGGTGGCGGTCTTGTTGGCCAGCTTGCCCTCCATCCACAGCGGGCCGAGCGTGTCGATGAAGGCGCGCAGCTGGCTGGCGACCACGCCGTAGCGCGTCGGCGCGCTGAAGAAGTAGCCGTCAGCCCATGTCATGTCATCGGTGCTGACCTCGGGGATATCGGACATCTTGTCGGCCTGCGCTTTCCAGGCATCCTGCCCGGCGACGACCTCGGCGGGGGCGGTTTCCCTGACGCGGCGCAGGCGGACCTCGGCGCCCGCGGCCTCGGCGGCCTTGGCGGCTTCCAGCGCGATGGCGTGGTTGGTGCCGTAGGTGGAATAGAAGATGATGGCGATCTTGGTCATGGTCTCTTTCCCTTGGGTGGCCGTGGTTGCGTTCGATAGGGTAAACATTTGCGCCGCCGTCGCGTTCCTCCAGTCCGAACCTCCGCAGGGGGTCTGTGCGGCGGCGCAGGGCTCTTTTCGCGGGGCCTGCCATGGGCCATATCGGGGGCATGAGCGCGCGCCCCGACACCCCCGACCCCGATGCCGACCAATCCGCCGAGGCCTTCCACCGCATCGCCGAGGCGACGGTGCAAGGCTTCCCCGAGGCCTTCCGCAGGATGGCCGCCTCGGTGCTGTTGCGGGTCGAGGACTGGCCGCCCGAGGACATGCTGCGCGAGATGGGGATCACCGATCGCTATGACCTGACCGGCCTCTACGACGGCATCCCGATGACGGAGAAAAGCTTTGCCGATCCCGCGCCATGGCCCGACACGGTCTGGCTGTTCCGCGAGCCGATTCTTGCGGAGTGGGAGGACCGGGGCGACGTCACGCTGCCCGACCTGATCGCCCATGTGACGGTGCACGAGTTCGCCCATCATTTCGGCTGGTCGGATGACGATATCGCAACAATCGACCGCTGGTGGGAGTAGCGGCTGACGCCGGGACCGCGTGAAACAGGCTTTGACCGGGGTGAATGGCCTTGTCCGCGGGCCGGTTTAGCCGTTCCCGCGCAGGCCATCCCTATGCCCTTGCCCCTGTGCTTGGCGGCGGTCGGCCAGCCCCGGCCCCTTGCCCTGACGGCGCGGGCGCAAGCCTTCAGCCCGGATCGCGCCAGCGGTTGACGATGGGATAGCGCCGGTCGAGCCAGAAGGCGCCCCTGGTCAGCCGTGCGCCGGGCGCCGACTGGAAGCGCTTGTATTCGCTGATGTAAACGAGGTGCTCGACCTTTTTGGCGTCCTCGCGCGCATAGCCCGCCGCCACGCAGTCCTCGATGGAGCCGTCGCGGTCCACGAGGATTTCGAGGATGCCGTCCAGCACCGGGTAGTCGGGCAGAGAGTCGCTGTCCTTCTGGTCCTCGCGCAGCTCGGCGCTGGGGGGCTTGGTGATGATGCGATCGGGGATGACCTCGCCCTCCGGTCCCATCATCCACGCCCGGTGGTTGGCATTGCGCCAGCGGCAGGTTTCGAAGACGCGGGTCTTGTAGAGATCCTTGATCGGATTGTAGCCGCCCGCCATGTCGCCGTAGATCGTGGCATAGCCCACCGCGACCTCGGACTTGTTGCCGGTGGTCAGCAGCATCTCTCCGAACTTGTTGGACAGCGCCATCAGCAGCAGCCCGCGCAGGCGGGACTGGATGTTTTCCTCTGTCAGGTCCGGTTTCAGGCCCTTGAACAGCGGTTCCAGCGTGGCGGTGATGGCGGCGCGGCCCTCGGCGATGGGGACGTAGTCGTAGTGGCAGCCAAGCGCCCTGGCGCAGGCCTCGGCATCCTCCAGCGAGTGCTGCGAGGTGTATTCCGACGGCAGCATCACGCAGCGCACGTTTTCTGATCCCAGCGCGTCGACGGCGATGGCCGCCACCAGCGCCGAGTCCACGCCGCCCGACAGCCCCAGCAGCACCTTGCCGAAACCGGTCTTGCGGCAGTAGTCGCGCAGCGCCTCGACCATGACGCGGTAATCCTGTTCCCAGGCGTCCGGGTGCTTCTGGAACGGGCCTTCCAGCGCGCGCCAGCCCTCGGGGCCGCGTTCGAAATCCACATGCGCCACGCAGGCGTCGAAGACCGGCAGCTGTACCGCCAGCCTGCCGCCGGGGTTCAGCACGAAGGACCCGCCGTCGAAGACCTGATCGTCCTGTCCGCCGACCATGTTCAGGTAGACCAGCGGCAGCCCGGTTTCGACCACGCGGGCCACCATGTGGTTCAGCCGCGTCTCGAACTTGTTGCGGTAGTAGGGCGAGCCGTTGGGCACGATCAGGAACTCGGCGCCGGTTTCGGCCAGCGTCTCTGCCACATCCTCGTGCCAGGCATCCTCGCAGACCGGCGAGCCGATGCGCGTGTTGCCGACGGAATAGGGGCCCATCAGCGGACCGGAGTCGAAGATCCGCACCTCGTCGAAGACGGTCTCGTTGGGCAGGTGGTGCTTCAGCACGCGGCTGACCACCTTGCCGCCGGTGCAGATGTGGTAGGCGTTGAAAAGCTCCGTGCCCTCGATCCACGGGCCGCCGATGGCCAGCGTCGGCCCGTCGGCGCAGTCCTTGGCCAGCGCCTCGATATGAGCGATGGCATCGGTGTAGAAGGCGGGCTTCATCACCAGATCCTGCGCGTTGTAGCCGGTGATGAACATCTCGGGCAGGGCGACCATGTCGGCCCCCGCCTCCTTGCCCTGCCGCCACGCGTCCAGCGCGAGGCCCGCGTTGCCCTTCAGGTCGCCCACGGTGGGGTTCAGCTGTGCCAATGTCAGGCGGAACCTGTCACTCATCGCCTTGTCGTCTCCGGCTTGCCGCATCCCGTCCGACATAGCAGAAGCAGGCGCGGGGGAAACCCGCCTTGCGGGATTGCCCGGTCTGCGCAACGATCCATGCCGAAGAACCTCGACCGGAGAAGACCCGATGTT
Source organism: Ponticoccus sp. (in: a-proteobacteria) (assembly GCF_048381735.1). Taxonomy (NCBI): domain Bacteria; kingdom Pseudomonadati; phylum Pseudomonadota; class Alphaproteobacteria; order Rhodobacterales; family Roseobacteraceae; genus Ponticoccus; species Ponticoccus sp. (in: a-proteobacteria). Next base: position 194,180 of record NZ_JBLXGL010000002.1, on the reverse strand, counting down.
CCGCCTCGTTTTCCTGCTGATGCTTCTGGCCCTGCCCGTCCGGGCCGAGACGATCACCTATCCGGACGGCACGACCTACGACGGTGCGGTGCGGGCGGGCGCGCCGCACGGGCAGGGGACAATGCGCAGGCCCGACGGTCTGGTCTACACCGGCAGCTTCGCGGACGGGCAGATCCAGGGCACGGGCACGATCACCTACGCGGACGGCACGATCTACACCGGCGCCTTCGTCACCGGCGCCCTGGAGGGCCAGGGCCGCATCGTCTACCCAAACGGCGCCAGTTACGCGGGCAGCTTCAAGGGCAATACCTTCGACGGCTACGGCCAGGCGGCCTATCCGAACGGCATGATCTACCGCGGCGAATTCCGCGCCGGGGTGATCCACGGGCAGGGCTACCTGACCGACCCCTCGGGCTATGTCTACATGGGCGCCTTCGAGAACAACGACCGTCAGGGCGAGGGCTGGGCCTACTATCCGCAGGGCGCCCTGTACCGGGGCCGGATGGAAGCCAACCTGCGCCACGGGCAGGGCCGCCTGCTGATGGAGGACGGCACCGTGATGGAAGGCCGCTGGGAGCGTGGCGAACTGGTCTCTGGCGCGGAGCGCATCGCGCCCGACGTGACCGAGTTCAGCGGCTCGCTGTCGATGAGCGGCGCCTCGGGCGAGTAGCGCCGGACCGCCCACCGCGCCCCCGCCGGGGCAAAAGAGATTGCCCCCTGCCATGGCCTCCTTTACGGTTCGCAAAGGCTTGAAAACCCGGGGAGGCGCGCGGCCAAGGTATGAAAACTCTTAGTCTTTTCACCCTGATCGCGGCGGTTTCGCTGAGCGCGGGCGCGCTTGCACAGGACGAGGGCGTCCAGACCAAGCAATATGACGACGGCGGCGTCTACGAGGGCACCTTCCAGGACGGGCTGCAGCATGGCACCGGCACCTACCGGCTGCCCAACGGCTATGAATACACCGGCGAATGGGTCGAGGGCGAGATCCGCGGCGAGGGTGTCGCGCGCTTCCCCAACGGGTCGGTCTACGAGGGCGCCTTCGCCAAGGGCAAGCCCGAGGGCATCGGCAAGATCGTCTTCGCCGACGGCGGCACCTACGAAGGGTCGTGGCTGGACGGCAAGATCACCGGGCAGGGCGTGGCGGTCTATGCCAACGGCGTCCGCTACGAGGGCTCTTTCCGCAACGCGCTGCACCACGGCAAGGGCGTGATGACCGCGCCCAACGGCTATGTCTACGACGGCCAGTGGGTGAACGGCGTCAAGGAAGGCATGGCGAAGATCGCCTACCCCGACGGTTCCGCCTACGAGGGCCGCGTCGCGGACGGCAAGCGCGACGGCACCGGCACGCTGACCATGGCGGACGGGCTGGTCTATCAGGGCGCCTGGCGCGCCGGGCAGATCGACGGCTCGGGCAAGCTGGTGCAGACCAACGGCGACACCTACGAGGGCGCGCTGGTGGACGGCCGCCGCGAGGGGCAGGGCAAGGTCACCTACGAGAACGGCGACGTCTACGAGGGCGAGTTCAACAACGACCAGCGCCACGGCGAGGGCACCTTCATCGGGGCGGACGGCTACAGATACGAAGGCACCTGGGTCACCGGCCAGATCGAGGGGCAGGGCAAGGTCACCTATCCCGACGGCTCTGTCTATCAGGGCGAACTCAGCGGCGACCTGGCCAATGGCAAGGGCAAGATCACCTACCCGGACGGCGCCACCTATGACGGCGACTGGGTCGATGGCGTGATCCAGGGCAGCGGCACGGCGACCTATCCCAACGGGCTGGTCTACGTGGGCGGCTTCGAGAATGCCCGCAACCACGGGCAGGGCGTGATGACCTTCCCCGACGGCTACCGCTACGAGGGCGCATGGCGCGACGGCCAGCGCCACGGCGAGGGCAAGGCCACCTATCCCGACGGCTCTGTCTATCAGGGCCAGTTCCGCGAGGGCCAGCGCCACGGCAAGGGCACGATCCTCATGGCCTCGGGCTTCACCTACACGGGTGACTGGGACAAGGGCGAGATCAACGGCGAGGGCATCGCCACCTATGCCAACGGCGACGTCTACGAGGGCAGCTTCGTGAACGGCAAGCGGCAGGGCGAGGGCACCATGCGCTACGCCACCGGAGAGCAGGCGAGCGGAGACTGGGTGCGCGGCGCGCTGACCTCTGACAGCGCGGTCCTGACCCCCGCGCCGGGCGCCGAGGGTGAGGCGCCGGAGGGGGAAGAACCGGAGGGTGCGGCGGATCAGTGAGGGGGTAGTGGTTTTGCGACTCTGTTCAACTCACAGAGCGCGCCACGCTTGTGCTTCTGCATAGTAGTGCGATTGCCTTGGCGCTGCAGAAGGTCCGCAGAGCGGACGAAGCTGCCGTTGCAAATACGCACTTCGTAACCAGACTGCTCGGGTAAGCGGCACCGCGACTGCCAAACGCAGGAAGTTCTCCATATGAACGCATTCTCGAGTATCATCGTCTCCAGCTTGCGGGATGAGTATGTCTCAAAGCCCGTAAGAACGCGGCGTGGCTGGATCTCGCTGCCGAACCTGAGGCCTGAGCTCGGTCCTCCCTGGTTGATTGCCTTCAATAATCCGACTGATCTGGATGAGGAGAGGTATGTCTCGCAGTTCTACCGCGATGCCGATCCTGCCACGTCGCGAAGCCTTCACCGATCCTGCAATGGCGTAAGGCTGTTCGGTACGCGTTTCCAGATCCCTGGCGTGAACGTCCTCTCCTCGGACGACAAGGGAGCGGACTTTTTCAACAAACCTGTAGATTTCGATGTGACGTGTGGCCTCGTATTGCCAAAGATGTCACCAACAAACGGCTTTGTAATCGGAACAAGCCATGCGCCCCAAAATCATGGCAGGCTCTCGGTACTGTGGGACATCGTCGAGCCCTGCGGTTCAATCCTCACCGGTTTCTTCGATGAAACGTCTGAAACGGAGAAGACGTTCGAGCGATTGGAGGATTGGCTGGCCTTTCGGGCAGAACAGGCGCAGGCTTGGTATGAGGCCGATGTGGCACGGATGACATGACCGGACAACTTGAGCGGCAGGTCTTGATTTACGTCAAACCGAATGACTGACTGCTTGGCGCGGGGCCGATAGTCTTCAAAGACGGGAATGCGAACGGCTGCTGAGGGCCGAGGCCGGACGAATGCACTAGCAAAGAAGGCTCGGCTGGGATGCGGTGGTTTGGGCTCGAACCTGACGCCACCCCCCTCACACCCGCTCCCCCTTCGACAAGCGCCCCAAGAACCCCTCCGCCTCCGTCAGCACCGTCTCGCGGCGGTCGGCGTCCATGCGGTCCCATGTGCGGTACATGTTGCCCATGCGGGGGTTCCCCTCGAACCGTTCGCGGTGGCGGTTGAGGAAGTGCCAGTAGAGCAGGTTGAAGGGGCAGGCGTCCTTGCCCGTCTTCGCCTTCACGTCGTAGGCGCAGTGTTTGCAGTAGTCCGACATCTTGTTGATGTAGTTGCCGGACGAGATGTAGGGCTTTGAGGCGATCACCCCGCCGTCGGCGAACTGGCTCATGCCCAGGGTGTTCGGCGCCTCGACCCATTCGAAGGCGTCGATATAGACCCGCAGGTACCAGTCGTGCACCTCTGCCGGGTTCACCCCCGCCAGCAGCGCGAAGTTCCCCGTCACCATCAGCCGCTGGATGTGGTGGGCATAGGACTCGTCGCGCGTCTGCTCCACCGCCCTTGACAGGCAGCGCATGTCGGTCGGCGCCCCCCAGTAGAGCGCGGGCAGCCCGCGCTGGTGGTTCAGCCCGTTGCGGCGCGGATAGTCGGGGCCTTCGTGAAAGTAGATCCCGCGTACATATTCGCGCCAGCCGATGATCTGGCGGATGAAGCCCTCGACCGCGTTCAGGGGGGCGTGACCCTCGCGATAGGCCGCTTCGGCGGCGCGGCAGACCTCCATGGGGTTCAGAAGGCCGATGTTCATATAGGCGGAGATCCCGGCGTGATACAGGAAGCGGTTCCCGTCCAGCATGGCGTCCTGATAGTCGCCGAACGAGGGCAGGGCATGCGTGATGAAATGCGTCAGCGCCCGGCGCGCCTGCCCCGGTTCGGTGGCGAAGCTGAACGGGCGCAGGCTGCCGAAGCTTTTGCCAAAGCGCGCCTCGACCAGCGCCAGCACCTCTTCGGTGACGGCGTCGGGGGTGAATTGCATCGGGCCAGAAAAGGCCACGCCATCGGGCGGCGGCTTGCGGTTCTCGGCGTCGTAGTTCCACTCGCCGCCCTCGGGCTGGTCGCCGTCCATCAGAAAGCCCGTGGCGCGCCGCATCTCGCGGTAGAAATACTCCATCCGCAGGGCCTTGCGGCCCTTGGCCCACTCCTCGAAGGTCTTGTGCGCGGCAAGGAAACGGTCGTCCTCCAGCTGCGTGACATGCAGGGGCGCCTCGTTCAGCGCCTCGATCAGCCGCCATTCGCCGGGTTCTGTAGCGATCACCTCGGAGGCGCCGGTTTCCTCGGCGCGGCGCAGCAGCTCGCCCACGATGGAGCCGGAATTGCCGCTGTCGTCCAGTTCCGTGTAGCGCAGATCCCACCCGGCCTCGCGCAGGCGGGCGGCGAACTTGCGCATGGCGGCGAAGATCAGGGCGATCTTCTTGGGGTGGTGCTGGACGTAGTCGGTTTCCTCGGCGACCTCGGCCATGACCACCACGTCGCTGTCCTTGTCCGCCCGTTTCAGCGCAGCGATCTCTTCGGTCAGCTGGTCGCCGAGGATCAGGATCAGGCGGGTCATCGGCGGCGCTCCGGCGTTGGGGACATGTGGCGAGGGCCCGGGCTCACCACGGGATCTCCTTGCCGGCGTAGTCGTAGAAGCGACCCGTGTCGGCAGGGGTCAGGCCCTCGATCACCGCCAAAAGGCGGGCCGCGGCCTTGTCCGGCGGCACGGTCGGATGGCGCCCGGCGTATTTCGCGGTGAAGTCCGTGGCCACGGTGCCCGGGTACAGGCAGACGCAGGCGAGGTGCCGGTGAGAGCGCGCCAGTTCGATGGCCGCGCCGTGCAGCAGGGCGTTCAGACCGGCCTTGGCGGCGCGGTAGCTGTACCAGCCGCCAAGGCGGTTGTCGCCGATGGACCCGACCCGCGCCGAGAGGGCGGCGAAGACTGCCGGGCGGTCGCGGGGCAAGAGCGGCAGGGCGTGCTTCAGCGCCAGAACCGGGCCGATGGCGTTCAGGGCGTATTGATCTGCCAGAGCCTTGGAGGACAGCGCCGACAGGGCCTTCTCCGGCTCGGCCCCGTCGATCACCAGCGCGCCGGTGGCGACGAAAATCAGGTCGAAGGGGCCGTCGAGCGCACCAAGCGCTCTTTCGATGCTGGCCTCGTCGGTCATGTCCAGACGATCGCGGCTGCGCGACAGGCCGGTGACCGCGACGCCCCGGGCGCGCAGGGTCTCTGCGATGGCGGCGCCGATGCCGCCCGTGTCTCCGATGATCAGGGCCGTTTCCATGCGCCAGCCAGCTAGCGGCCTGTCGAGGCGCTTCAAGGGCTGTCGGCCCCGGACTGGCACGGGGGCTTCGACCGGATGCGGTGCGGGGCCGGTTGAGTGCACTGGGGGAGCCGCCAGCGGGGGCACGTGTCACCCACGCTGTCCAGTCGGGGCGCGGCGGGCTTGGGCTGAAGGGCGCGGGCGCCACTCTTGGGGGCCGAACAGGCGCGAAGCGGGCGGCGATGGATGGAGCGCGGGCTGCCTTGGGGGACAGTCGGATACGATGCGCGTTGCTGCCAGGGAGGTGTGCGGGCCACCAGTCGGCGCCATGCGGGCCGCGACCAAGGGGGCTGCCTAGGCCCCGCCCACGTCCTCGCGCGCGATGGCGACGGATTTGATGACGGCGTAGCAGGTCACGCCGGGGGCGAGGCCAAGCGTCTGCGCCGAGCGCTGGGTGACCCGGGCCAGCACCCGTCCGGCGGGCGTGTCCAGCGACACCATGGCCCCCGGGCCGCCGCCCTCGCGCACCGTGTCGACGGTGCCGGGCAGGATGTTCAGGGCCGAGAGCCCCTCGGGGCGATGGCGGGCCAGGATGACCTCTTGCGCGGCGATGCGGACCCGCAGCACGGCCCCCGGGGGCTGCGCCACGGCGGGCAGGAACAGCGGCACGCCGCCCGCGTCCAGCTCGGTCAGCCCGTCGGCGTGTTGCCGTGTCACCCGCGCGGTCAGGATGGCGCCCACGGCGCGCACCCCGGTCGGCGTCACGGCGGGGTCGGCCAGCACCGCGTCGGCGCTGCCCTGCCGGATCACCCGCCCGGCCTGAAGCACCACGACCGAGGTCGCCAGCCGCGCCACCTCTGCCGCCGAGTGGCTGACGTAGAGGATCGGGCACTGCGCCTCGTCCCTGAGCCGCTCGAAATAGGGCAGGATCTCGGCCTTGCGGGCCTCGTCCAGCGCCGCCAGCGGCTCGTCCGCAAGGATCAGGCCGGGGCGCGCCAGAAGCGCCCGCCCGATGGCGACCCGCTGCTTTTCGCCGCCCGACAGCGCGGCGGGGCGGCGCAACAGCAGCGCCCCCAGCCCCAGCATCTCGACCACGCGGGTCAGCTCGGCGCCCGGCCCGTTGAACCAGCGCCCGTAAAGCAGGTTCTGCCGCACGGTCAGATGCGGGAACAGCCTCCCCTCCTGAAAGATGTAGCCAAGGCGCCTGCGGTGCGGCGGCAGCCAGATGCCGCGCGTGCTGTCGGCCAGCACGCGCCCGTCCACGATCACGCGACCCGCGTCGGGCCGCATCAGCCCGGCGACCGCGTTGATGACGCTTGTCTTGCCCGACCCGGACCGCCCGAACAGCACCGTCACCCCGGCGGGCGCCTCGAAGGCCGCATCCAGCGTGAAGCCCGGCAGGGCGTGGCGGAGCGCGACCTCTATCATGCGCCGGCGATCCGGGCGGCCACGCGCCGCGACAGCCACTCCGACAGCAGCAGCGCGCCCATGGCCACGACGACAGAGACCAAAACCAGCCGCAGCGCCGATCCCTCGCCCCCCGGTACCTGCAACAGCGCGTAGATGGCCGAAGGCAGGGTCTGCGTCTGGCCGGGGATGTTGGACACAAAGGTGATCGTGGCCCCGAACTCTCCCATCGCCTTGGCGAAGGCGAGGATGGCGCCGGTCAGGATGCCGGGCAGGATCAAGGGCAGGGTGACGGTGGCGAAGACCCAGGCGCGCGAGGCGCCCAGCGTGGCGGCGGCCTGTTCAAGCCGCGGGTCGACCGCCTCGATCGACAGGCGCATGGCGCGCACCATCAGCGGAAAGGCCATGATCGCGGCGGCCAGCGCCGCGCCGGTCCAGCGAAAGGCGACGGTGATCCCGACCTCCTGCAACAGCGATCCCACCGGCCCGCGCGTCCCGAAGGTGATCAGCAGCAGGTAGCCGGTGACCACGGGCGGCAGGATCAGCGGCAGGTGCACCAGCCCGTTCACGACTTGCTTGCCGGGAAACTGCCAGCGCGCCAGCGCGTAGGCCACGAACAGGCCGAAGGGCAAAGACAGCAGCATTGCCCAGAAGGACACGCGCAGGGACAGGGCGACCGCCTGCCATTCCTGCGGCGTCAGCCAGTCCATCAGTCCCCCAGAACGGCGAAGCCGTGCGTTTCGAAGGTCTCTGCGGCCTCTGGGCTGGAGAGGTAGGTCAGGAAGGGCTGTGCCAGCGCCTCTTGCCCGGCCAGAGCGGCCATGGGGTAGGTGATCGGGTCGTGGCTGTCTTCGGGGAAGAGGCCCGCGATGCTGACCCCCGGATCGGCCAGCGCGTCGGTGCGGTAGGTCACGCCGAAGGGCGCCTCTCCCAGCGAGACCAGCGCCAGCGCGGCGCGCACGTTGTCGGTCTGGGCCACGCTGCCCGAGAGGCTGTCCCAGAGGCCCAGCGTGGTCAGGGCCTGCTTGCCGTAGAGGCCCGCCGGGACCGCATCGACCAGCGCCATGGCAAGGCGGCCCTCGCCCAGCATCCCCGCAAGATCGAGGTCGGGCGTGATCTCGACCGGCGCGGCGGGCCCATGCGCCACCAGCGCCAGCCGGTTGGCCAAGAGGTCCGCGCGGGTGTCTTCGGCGATCAGCCCGTCCTCTTGCAGGACGTCCATCCACGCGGTGTTGGCGGAGACGAAGACCTGCGCGGGCGCGCCCTGCTGGATCTGGCGGGCCAGCGCCGAGGATCCGGCGTAGGACAGCACCACGGTGTCGCCGCTGGTCGCCTCGTAGGCGGTGGCGATCTCGTCGAGCGCTGTCTTCAGGCTTGCGGCGGCAAAGACGGTGACCTGCTCGGCGGTCGCGGCGGAACCGAGGGTCAGGGCGAGAAGCAGGGTCAGGGTGCGTGTCATGCCCGATTGATGCCACGGCTTGCGGGGGCGTGCCAGTGGGCCTTTGTCCAGTATCCCGCTTGCGCGATGAAGCCGGTTGGGGCGGCGCGGGCGATGCAGGGCAGCCGGATAGGCAGCGCCCCGGGCTGTGACGGCTCGTGCGCCGCAAGTCCGGGGGCTGGCCCCGCAGCGACCCTATCCTGTGGCGCGCGCTGTCAGAGGCAGAGCCGGACCCACGGCGCGTCCGTTTCCGCGACCTGCGCCGCGCAGGATTGCGCCCGCTCCGCAGCGCAGTCGGTCCCGCAGGGGGCCGTCAGGCAGCGGGCAGCCAGACAGAGAACTCGGCGCCGCCCTCGGGCGGGTTGCGGTAGGTGATGCGGCCCCCGGCGCGCTGCACCAGCGTCTGCGAGATCGACAGGCCCAGCCCTGTGCCCTCGGCCTGCTTGGTGGTGAAGAAGGGGTCGAAGACCGTGTCCACCAGCGCTGCCGGTACGCCCGGGCCGGTGTCGCGGACGATCAGCAGCGCGCCGTCGCGGTCCCGGGTCTCTGGCCGCAGCGTCAGGAAGATCGTGCCCTCCACCTCCATCGCGTGCACAGCGTTCACCAGAAGGTTGATGACCACCTGCTGTATCTCGCCGCGCCCGATGCGCACGGGCGGGGTTTCTTCGTGCAGATCGGCCCTGACCCGGACATCGGCGCGCGACAGCACGTGGTCCACCAGCACGAGGCAGTCGCGCACCACCGGCGCCAGCGCCACCGCCTCATCGGTTCCGGCATAGTCGTCGGGCCGCGCGAATTGCAGCAGCTTGCCGACGATCGAGTTGATCCGCCCGACCTGCGCGTCGATCAGCGCGATCTCTGTCTCGACGGGGGCCGACCCCGCGCCCAGCGTCTCGCGTAACACGTCGAGGTTGCCCTGAATGACGGCGACGGGGTTGTTGATCTCATGCGCGACCCCCGCCGTGATCTCGCCGATCGAGGCCAGTTTCTCGCTCATGACCAGCTGTCGCCATGTGTCTTCCAGCTTGGCATTGGCCTCGCGCAGCTCGGCGGTGCGGTCCTCGACCCGTTGTTCCAGTTCCTCGGCCCAGGCGCGCAGGCGGGCGTCGCGGTCCTGCACCTGATCCAGCAGGTCGTCGAGATGACCCGCGACCTGCCCGATCTCGTCCGAGGACCGGCGCACGCCGTTGCGCGCGGACAGGTTGCCCTCGCGCACCCGGCGCATGGTCTGGGTCATCTGCTCCAGCGGCGCGAAGACGCCCTTGGCCAGCCACAGGAACAGTGGCACCGACAGCAGCAGCACGCCCGCGAAGGCGGCCAGCATGGTCAGGTAGGCCTTGCGCTTGGCGGCGGCGAAGGGCGCCTCGAGGAAACCGACATAGAGCATCCCCACGGGCCGGTCGAAGCTGTCGCGCAGGGGCAGGTAGCCCGAGATATACCACTCGTTCACCACGAAGGCCCGGTCGAGCCAGGTCTGGCCTTCATCAAGCACGGCGTGGCGGACCTCGGCGCTGACGCGGGTGCCAAGGGCGCGCACGTCCTCGAAGAGGCGGACATTGGTGGAAATGCGCACATCGTCGAGGAACAGCGTCGCGGTGCCCTGCCGGTCGCCTCCGGTGATGGCGTTCAGGTAGACCAGCGCGTTGATCGTATCGATGAAGGTCAGGTTGCGGTTCAGAAGGATACCGCCCACCAGCGCGCCCGCCTTGCCGTTCAGCCGCACCGGGGCGGCGGAATGCACGACCATGCCGCGATCCTCGGCGGCGCGGTCGGTGGGCACGGCGGCGCGGGTGGGGATCAGGTCGATCTTCGCCCGCTGCTCCAGCGCGCCGGGAAAACTGGCCAGAACCTCGGGTCCGAAGAGGTCGATGGCGGTGGCGGCCTGACCGTCCAGCGCATTGCGGATCACCGGCCAGTGCGCCTCGGTGCCCTCGGGCACGAAGGTGAGGAAGTCCAGCCCCAGCGCCTGCCGCTTGCCCGCGAAGAAAGAGGCCTGCGTCTCGGGCGGGGCGTCCAGCACGGCGGCGAACTCGACCGACTCGGCCACGCCTGCCAGTTCGTCGCCCGTCGTCCGCATGATCCGAGACAGGTATTGTTCCGCGATCCGAAGATCGGATTCGACGTTTGCGATCAGGACCTTGTCGTAATCCGAGGTCCAGCGCGTCATGCCCAGCAGCAGAAGCAGCGGCATCAGGATGACCAGCGGCGCCAGCGCGAGGAACAGCAGGCGGACGCGAATGGTCCGCAACAGCCCGCGCCGCGCCGCGCCGGTCACCGGGCCGCGCTCAATGCTTGCAGCCCGGGCCGTGGACGTGGCCCTGACCCGGGCCGTCGCCATGATCGTCGCCATGGCCGTGCCCGTGGTCGTGCCCGTGGTCGTGAGCGTGCAGCGGCTCTGCATCGCCGTGCACGGCGAATTGCGACAGGTCCGCCTGATCCGCCTCGATCACGCGGAAGGCCTCGCGGACCCCGGCATCGGAGAGTTCGCGCACCACGGTCAGCAGCGTGTTCGGGTCGTGATCCTCGCAGAGGTCGCCCATGTGGAAGATCTCTTCGCGGGCGACCGGGCGGGCGGCCTCGACCGAGGGCGCGCCGTAGTAGGTGACGAAATGCTGCGCCAGGGCGATTTCCAGCGCCTCGATCTCGGAGGCCTCCGCCTGCGTCACGGCGACGAAGGTCACGCGGCCGAAGGTTTCCAGCCCCAGCCAGCCGTTGGCGAAGGCCTGCCGCGCCTTGCCGACAAGGTCGCCCTCGGTCCAGTCCGAGAACTCGAAGCCGCCGGAGATGCACCACTCGCCGGTCCGCGCCGGAGAGGCAAAGACGAACTGGTCGCTTTCGTCGAAATGGATGGCCCTTGCCAGTTTCACGGGGTGTCCTCCAGAAGCGTCGTAAGCGGGATGGCCTGCGTGTCCTTGCCGACGCGCAGCAGCATGCCAAAGTCCTCGTCCACGCCGAGGAAGGTGCCGGTGGCATCGCCCTGCGTGACCTCGTCACCGATGCCATGCGCCAGCCCGCGCCATTCCGCGTGCAGCGGGCGGGGGCCTTCGTCTTCCCAGCGGGCAATCCACGCCAGCGTGTGCCGCGCCCAGCTTTCGACCAGCCGCGCCGGATCGACATCGGCGCAGCCCTCGACGAAAAGCGCGGTGCGGTCGGGGGTCAGGCCGGTCTCTTGCTGCGTGGGCAAGAGGTCGAGGTCGAAGGAAACCACCAGCCAGTCGGGTTGCAGGGCAGGGTCCTGCGTCGCCGCAAAGACCCGCATCCGCCCGCAACCGGCGCCGTTGACGCGCAGGCCGCCGTTCCAGTCCAGATGCACCGCGACCTCTGGCGGGGCCAGCGCGCCCAATGCGTTCTGGAAGCCGACCCCGCAGAGCGGCAGCATGGCCATGGCCTGCGCCAGCGGCACCTCGGGCGCCAGCACCAGCGCCGCGCCCACCCGGTCGGCGGCCACGCGCCAGGTCACAAGCCCCGCGTCCACGCCCTGAATGGCGCGCAGCACGGCGGCCTCTGCCGGGTCGCGGGTGACAGCCTCGCCATGCATGGCCGGGGGGAAGGTCAGCGCCTCTGTCATGCGACGCCCTGATCCACCAGCGCCTTGGCGATGGCGTGGAAGGCCTGCGCCTGCGGGCTGTCGGGCTGGCTGACCACGATGGGTGCGCCGCCGTCCGAGGCCAGCCGGATCTGCAGGTCCAGCGGCACCTCTGCCAGAAGGGGCACGCCCAGCTTGGCCGCCTCTGCCGCGACGCCGCCATGGCCGAAGACGTGTTCCTCATGACCGCAGTTCGAACAGATATGCGTCGACATGTTCTCGATCATGCCGAGGATCGGCACCTTCAGCTGCTTGAACATGTCCAGCCCCTTGCGCGCGTCCAGAAGCGCCACGTCCTGCGGGGTGCTGACGATCACCGCGCCATCGACCTGCGCCTTCTGCGCCAGCGTCATCTGCACGTCGCCGGTGCCCGGCGGCAGGTCCACGATCAGCACGTCGAGCGCGCCCCATTGCACCTGCATCATCATCTGTTGCAGCGCGCCCATCAGCATCGGGCCGCGCCAGACCACGGCCTGGTCCTCGTTGGTCATCAGGCCAATGGACATCATCGTGACGCCGTGGTTGCGCAGCGGCAGGATGGTCTTGCCATCGGGCGAGGCGGGCCGCCCGGACACGCCCAGCATGCGCGGCTGCGAGGGCCCGTAGACGTCGGCGTCCAGAAGCCCCACGCGCCGCCCCTGCGCCGCCAGCGCGCAGGCGAGGTTGGCCGAGACGGTGGATTTGCCCACGCCGCCCTTGCCCGAGGCCACCGCGATCAGGTGGTTCACGCCGGGGATCTTCTGCGGGCCTGCAGGCTCTGCCCGGCGCTGCGGTTTCAGGTCCGGCGGCGGCGCCTTTTCGGTATGCCCGGTCAGCGCGATCATCACCTTGGGTGCCCCGGCGGCCTTCAGCGCCGTCTCGGCCTGGGCCTGCACGGGCTGCCACTGGGCGGCCTGCTTGGGCGGCACCTCCATGACGAAGCGCACGGCTCCGTCCTCTGCCACGTTCAATGCACGCATGACGCCGGAAGAGACGATATCCTCGCCCCCCGGCCCCTTGATCCCCTTGAGAAGGGTCAGAACCTCGTCGCGGTCAGGCACTCAGGATTGTCCCTTGATCTCGCCGGTGACCTCGTGGGTCAGGTCCAGTTCCTCGATGGTGACGACGGCCTTGACCCTGTAGGCCTTGCCGGCGGTCTCATGCTCGCGCATGGCTTCCTCGATGGCCTGCTGCGAGGTGACGCCCACCTGCTTCAGGAACTTGCGCATCGACATGTTGAAATCGTCGCTCATCTCGTCTCTCCCATGGTCGTTGACGGATCGCTCTGGCGCGGCCTACGCTGCGCCATGCGTGTCTGGTTGCTGATACTGGTCCTTGCGGTGCTGCCCTTCAAGGCCGCGGCACAGGATCGGGCGGTCGCGCTTTACGCCCCGCCCGCGCTGGTGGACACCGGCCTGCTGGACTATGCGCTGCCCCGCTTCAAGCTGAAGACGCAGGTGCGCGTGGATCTGGTTGATACGCCCGAGGCCGCGCAGGTGGTGCTGGGCGCGACAGGCGTGCCGCTGTTTCAGGGCGGCGGGCAGGTCTGGGCCATGCAGGTCACCGATCAGACCGAATGGACCGACCGCTTCGCCGACTGGCTGGGCGGCGAGATTGGCCTGACCACGGTGCTGTCCTACGCGCCCGAGGGCGCGCCGCTCTTCACCGCCGCCGAGGTGGCAGAGGTTCAGGACAGGGCCCCGGTGATGGATGGCGACCCGGCGCTGGGGCTGACCGTTGCGCGGGTGAAATGCACCCGCTGCCACAGGGTCGAGCCGGGCGGCGGCGTGATGGGCATCGGCTCGACGCCCAGCTTTTCCCTCCTGCGCGGCCTGCCCGACTGGGAGGCGCGCTTTGCCGGTTTCTACGCGCTGAACCCGCACCCGGCCTTCACCCAGATCGAAGAGGTCACGCCGCCCTTCGACATCGCGCGGCCCAGCCCCATCGTGCCCATCGAGCTGACGCTCGACGAGGTCGACGCGGTGCTGGCCTATGTCGCCGCGATGCAGGCCGCAGACCTCGGGGCGCCGCTTGCGCATCAGTGATCGCGCCGCTTGCTGAGGTAGTCGTCGGTGGTGCGCGGGCGCGGACGCTCCTTGCCCGCGAAGGGGTTGTCCTCGGCGTGGAACTGCGCGTTCACCCGGCAATCGTCGCACATCTGGATCATCCGCAGCTTGTCGCCCGCGAACATCGCATGCGAGGACAGCTTTTCCGTGATCCGCTCGATGGTGGATTTCACGCCGAAAAGCGCGCCGCATTCGATGCAGGGGAAGGGTTCTTCCTCTTTCAGGACGCGCTGGCTCAGGGCCGCCTGCGTCAGGTCGAGGCGCGGCTGCAGCGCGATGGCATCCTCGGGGCAGATGTTGGCGCAGAGGCCGCATTGCAGGCAGGCGTCCTCCTGAAAGCGCAGCTCGGGCCGGTCGGGGTTGTCGCCAAGCGCGCCCGAGGGGCAGAGCGAGACGCAGGACAGGCAGAGCGTGCACGACTCCTGATCCACCAGCACCGCGCCGTAGGGCGCGCCAGCGGGCAGGTTCAGTACCTCGGTCTCAGGGTGCAGGGCGCGGGCCGCAAGGCGGGTGATCTGGCGCTGCGTGCCCATGGGGCGGACCGGCTGCGCGACCGGGGCCGGGGCTTCTTCGCCATAGAGGACGTCGGTCATCGCGTCGGGGTCGGCGGGTTCCAGCAGCTGCACCGCCATGTCACCGCCGATGGCGCGGGCCAGCGCGACCTGCGCCTCGACGGCATCGCGTTCGAACCCGGGGCCGGGCAGCAGGCTGACAGAGGCGAAGCCGGACCCCAGGGCGGCGACGATCTGGGCATGGCCGAAGGCGCCCAGCTTGGGCAATTCCAGCGGGATCACATCGGCGGGCAGGCCCGCGCCATGGCGCGCGGCAAGGCGGATCATCTCGGCCCCGTGGGCGTCATGTGCCAGCAGGCGCGGCGCGGTGCCGCCCGCCTTGAGGTAGGCCTGCGCAAGGGTCTGCACCCGGCGCATGATCTCGTCCACCGGCGGGGCGTCGTAGGTGATCGCGCCCGAGGGGCAGACGGCGGAACAGGCGCCGCAGCCCGCGCAGATCATCGGATCGACGGTCACATGCTCCCCGGCGGGGGTGATTGCGCCGGTTGGGCACAGATCCAGGCAGCGCGTGCAGCCGGTCTGTTCGGCACGGGAATGGGCGCAAAGCAGCGGCTCCATCCGCACATGCAGCACCTTCTCGAAGGTCCCGGTCAGATGCGAGGCCGCCAGCACCGCCGCCGACACCGCCGCCGCGTGGCCGGGATCGGCGCGCAGGTAGCCTTCGCGCTTTTCATGCGCCGGGAACAGCGGCGCGGCGCCGCGCAGGTCCAGCAGGATATCGCATTCCGAGACCCCGCCGTCGCGCGGCTCGGTCAGGGTCAGCGGGCCACGCCCGCCGGGTTCCACCATGCGCAGGGCGTCGATGACCACCTCGAATTGGCCCAGAGCGCCCCTGGCCCGGCGCAGCTGGCCGGTCAGCACGTCATAGGCGCGGGTGTCGGGGATGTCAGAGCCTTCGGGCAGCAGCACCGTGACGCCAAGGTGGTCCTTCAGCGCCTCGGCGGCGGGAAGGGCCACCTCGGGCGCGCCGAGGATCAGGCACAGCCCGTCCGAGATCACGTCCATGGTCTTTTCCGGCGCGGCGGGCAGCAGGGCCTCGGCGGTCAGCGCGGACATTTTGGCCAGTTTCGGGGCGGGATCGTCGCTCCACCCGGCGCGGTCGCGCAGGTCCAGCAGGGGGGGCGGGGCGACCGCCAGTTCCTCGGCGAGGGCCTCGAAGACCGCCGCCTCCTGGGTGCAGCAGAAAATCGTGTCACCCTGCGTCAGGGCCTCTGCCGCGCGGTCGATCTGGGTGGTGCAGAGGGCCGAACAGGCGGGCCGCACATCGCAGCCGGTGGCCTGTGAAAGGGCCTCTGCATCGATGGTCTGCGTGCCCAGACAATCGCATGTTATCAGCGTCTTGACCATGGATCCTCCTCTTGGTGAGGGCGCCGTCGAAGGCTGTGCCCGCTGCCTGGATAGGCGGCTAGCTACACATGATTCGGGTGGCCTCACAACCGCTTTCGGCCGCTCTTGGGCCCGCCCCCGGCCTTGCCCGCACCCCGCTTTGGGTCCGGTGATTCGGTCGTTCACACTCTGCCCGTTTCCTGAGCGAAACAGTCATGATGGACACATTGGCCAAGCTGTCCCGGCGCCCGGTTCAGGCCCGGTCAAAATGACCGCAAAGCGCGAATGGAATACGATGGCGTACAAATCCACTTTCGCAAAAGGCCCGTATTTTGCAAGGGTAGAGCCAAGGAGGAGCCCGTGATCCACCACAACCCGAAAGCCTATCGTACCCTGCCGGTGGGTGTGGTCCTGCGCCGCACGCCCGGCGTCACGCGTTGGGCAAAGTGGCACTGGACCTGTTCCGCCGTCCTGCCGGGCGCCGCGCCCGCCGACTGGAAAGAGATGCGCCGCGAGGGCGAGGCGGTGGAATACCACGCCGCCACCCCGGTGCTGGAACTGCATGGCGCCGAGGCAGAGGCCTATCTGCACGGGCTGTCGATCGCGGTGCCCAGCCTCTACGTGGTCATGCGCGCGGTCCATGGGCAGGACTTCCCCTACGAGGTGCTGCTGGTGACGGCCTCGCCCTACGAGGCGCAGGATTACACCGACAGCGGCGAAGAGGTGGTCGAGAAGGTGCCGATGCCCGCCGGGCTGGTGGCCTGGGTGCAGGAATTCGTCGAGGAACATTACCGCGAAGAGACCTTCGTCAAACGCAAGCGCGACAAGAAACGCACCGACCTCACGCAGGACGGCATCGGCGATCCGCGCGTCGGCAAGGCG
Organism: Ponticoccus sp. (in: a-proteobacteria); assembly: GCF_048381735.1. Lineage (NCBI taxonomy): Bacteria > Pseudomonadati > Pseudomonadota > Alphaproteobacteria > Rhodobacterales > Roseobacteraceae > Ponticoccus > Ponticoccus sp. (in: a-proteobacteria). The sequence continues at coordinate 177,493 of NZ_JBLXGL010000002.1, read as the reverse complement.
GCGGATGTCTACGCGTCCCCGGCGCTGAAGCGGGGGCGTCTGATATGAGCGATTTCTGGTCCCGCCGCCGCGCCGCCGTCCAGCAGGAAACCCGGGCCGAAGAGGCCGAGCAGGAGGCCGCCGTTCAGGCCCGCACCGAGCAGGCGCTGGCCGAGCGCTCGGACGAGGAGCTGCTGGCCGAGGCCGGGCTGCCGCTGCCCGAGGATATCGTCAGCGGCGAGCAGGTGCAGGCCTTCCTCAAGGCCGCGCTGCCGCAGCGGCTGAAGACCCGCGCGCTGCGCGCCCTGTGGAAATCGAACCCGGTGCTGGCCTGCGTGGACGGGCTGAACGATTACGACGGCGATTTCACCGCTGCCGCCTACGAGGGGCAGGAGGTCAAGACGCTCTACAAGGTCGGGCGCGGGCTGGTGGATACCTTCGCCGACCTCAAGCCCGCCGTTGCCACGCCCGAGCCCGAGCCGGAGGTCGACGAGGCCCCCGAGGCCGCGCCCGAAGGCGACGAAGCCCCGCAGGAGGCCGTGCAGGTGGCCGCCGCGCCGGACCCCGCCGCGGAGGCGCCGGAGGCCGATCCGATCCCGGTCGCCTCGCGCCGGATGCGTTTCACATTCGACCCGCTGGAAGGAGCGTCATGACCGCCGCAACCGCGCCCCAGATTGCCGAGGAAGACCGCCTCCGCGCCGATCTCTACAATTTTCTGGGCCTGATCCTGTCGGGCCCGCCGGACGAGATGCTGCTGGCCCAGACCGCCAGCCTGTCGGGCGACGCGGGCCCCCTGGGGCAGGCGATCACCACGCTGGCCAAGATGGCGAAGGTGACGAAGCCGCGGTCTGTCGCCTCCGAGTACAACAAGCTGTTCATCGGGCTGGGGCGCGGCGAGCTTCTGCCCTACGCGTCCTTCTACCTGACCGGTTTCCTGAACGAGAAGCCGCTGGCGGTGCTGCGGCAGGACATGCGTGCACAGGGGCTGGCGCGGGCCGAAACGGTCTTCGAACCCGAGGACAATATCGCCAGCCTGATGGAGATGATGGGCGCGCTGATCGTGGGCCGCTTTGGCACACCCGCGTCGCTGGGGAAGCAGCGCGACTTCTTCAACAAGCATATCGCGCCCTGGGCCGGGCATTTCTTCACCGACCTCGAAGGCGCGAAGAACTCTGTCTTCTACGCGCCCGTGGGCACCATCGGCCGCTGCTTCGTCGAGATCGAGGCAGAGGCCTTCCGCATGGGCGGATAGGGATTTTCACCGCCGGGCCCTGGCCCGGCAATTCGTCACCGCCGGTCGGACTGCCGGCATTTCTGGCGCCAAGGCGCTGCAACACCAAGAAGAGGAGGCTCTTGATGAAGAAGGAAGAAGGCGCATCGCGCCGTGATTTCCTCAAGCTGGCCGGAACGGCGGCACCCGCGGCAGCGGTTGCCGTGGCGACCGCCGGGCAAGAGGCGCAGGCCGCCGAGCCCGACCTGTCGTCCGACCGGATGCAGGACACCGCGCACACCCGCGCGTATTTCGCCAGCGCGAAGTTCTGACGGAGTGCAGCCCGAAAAGTGGGCACCGGTTTTCGGACAAGCTGCGCGGCATCAAGTGCAGCCCGAAAAGTGGGCACCGGTTTTCGGATAGGCTGCGCGACCAAACAAGACCGGCGCCGAGGCGCCCGATAACACCGCAAGGCCCGCAGCGCGCGGACCCGGCACAAGAACCGGCCAAGGCGACTGGTTGCGTGACGCCCGACTGCCAAGGTCATGAGCCCCAACCAAGCAAGCAAGGACATGGGTCCGCGCGAGCAAGGGAGAGAGAAACATGCTTAGGAAAAAGACCAACGGGGTAGCGAGACGCCCCCAGCGGACTTCGATCCTGTCCGAGGCCGCAAATGCCTCGGTCGACCGCCGCGCCTTCCTGCGCGGGTCCGGTCTGGCCATCGGCGGCCTTGCCGCCATTGCCGCGACGGGCGGAACCGTCCAGCAGGCCAGCGCCGCCACAGCCGCCGCGACCGGCGCCGTGGAGCTGAAGAAATCCGTCTGCACACACTGCTCGGTCGGCTGTACCGTCATGGCAGAGGTGCAGGATGGCGTCTGGACGGGTCAGGAACCCGGCTGGGACAGCCCCTTCAACCTGGGGTCCCACTGCGCCAAGGGCGCATCGGTGCGTGAGCACGCCCATGGCGAGCGCCGCCTGAAGTACCCCATGAAGAAGGTGGCCGGCGAATGGGTCCGCATCTCGTGGGACGAGGCGATCAACGAGATCGGCGACCAGATGATGTCGATCCGCGAGGAAAGCGGACCGGACTCTGTCTACTGGCTGGGCTCTGCCAAGCATTCGAACGAGCAGGCCTACCTGTTCCGCAAGTTCGCCGCCTACTGGGGCACGAACAACGTGGATCACCAGGCGCGGATCTGCCACTCGACCACCGTTGCGGGCGTTGCGAACACATGGGGCTACGGCGCCATGACCAACAGCTACAACGACATCCATAACTCCAAGGCGATCTTCATCATCGGCGGCAACCCGGCCGAGGCGCACCCCGTCTCGCTCTTGCACGTCCTGCGCGCCAAGGAGCAGAACAACGCCCCGCTGATCGTCTGCGATCCGCGCTTCACCCGCACCGCCGCGCATGCGGACGAATACGTCCGCTTCCGTCCCGGTTCGGACGTCGCGCTGGTCTGGGGCATCCTCTACCACATTTTCGACAACGGCTGGGAGGACAAGGAATTCATCCGCACCCGTGTCTGGGGGATGGACCAGATCCGCGAAGAGGTGAAGAAGTGGACGCCCGAAGAGGTCGAGCGTGTCACCGGCACCCCGGGCTCGCAGCTGAAGCGCGTGGCCATGACGCTGGCCAACAACCGTCCCGGCACCGTGATCTGGTGCATGGGCGGCACCCAGCACTCGAACGGCAACAACAACACCCGCGCCTACTGCATCCTGCAGCTTGCGCTGGGCAACATGGGCACCTCTGGCGGCGGCACCAACATCTTCCGCGGCCATGACAACGTGCAGGGCGCCACGGACCTTGGCGTTCTGGCCGATACCCTGCCGGGCTACTACGGCCTGTCCAAGGGGTCCTGGCAGCACTGGGCGCGTGTCTGGGAAGAGGATTTCGACTACCTCGCCGGTCGCTTCGCGACCATGAAAGGCGCGGACGGCAAGGACAAGGCGATGATGAACATCACCGGCATCCCTGTCAGCCGGTGGATCGACGGTGTCCTCGAAGCCAAGGAGAACCTCGAACAGCCCGACAACACCCGCGCGATGGTGTTCTGGGGCCACGCGCCGAACTCTCAGACCCGTCTGGTCGAGATGAAGGGCGCGATGGAGAAGCTCGACCTGCTGGTCGTGGTGGACCCCTATCCCACCGTCTCGGCGGTGCTGCACGACCGCACCGACGGCGTGTACCTGCTGCCCGCCGCGACGCAGTTCGAGACCAGGGGTTCGGTCACCGCGTCCAACCGCTCGCTGCAATGGCGCGAGCAGGTGGTCGCTCCGCTGTTCGAATCGCTGCCGGATCACACGATCATGCACAAGTTCGCCACCAAGTTCGGCTTTGCGGACCGCATGTTCCGCAACATCGAGGTGGTCGACGGAGAGCCGGTGGTCGAGGATCTGACCCGCGAGTTCAACAAGGGCATGTGGACGATCGGCTACACCGGGCAAAGCCCGGAGCGCCTGAAGAAGCATATGGCCAACCAGCACACCTTTGACCGCACGACGCTGCGGGCGCTGGGTGGACCCTGCGACGGCGACTTCTACGGGATGCCGTGGCCCGCATGGGGCACAGCCGAGATGAACCACCCCGGGTCGGCCAACCTCTATGACGTCTCGCTGCCGGTGGCGCAGGGCGGCATGGGCTTCCGGGCGCGTTTCGGCGTCGAGCACGAGGGCGACAACCTGCTGGCCGAGGGCGTGGCCCCGGTCGGGTCGGAAATCCCCGACGGCTACCCCGAGTTCACCATGCAGATGCTCATCGACCTCGGCTGGGACAGCGACCTGACCGCGGAAGAGCGCGCTGTGATCGAGCGTGTCGCGGGCTACGAGGCCCCAGAAGAGGCCGACGAGGGTCAGGCGGAGGTCGGCGAGACCTCGCAGCAGGGTGACCGCCCCAGCGACTATGCTGCGGCTGTCGGCGGCGTAAACTGGAAGACCGACCTTTCCGGCGGCATCCAGCGCGTTGCCATCGCCCATGGCTGCGCGCCCTATGGCAACGCCAAAGCGCGTGCGGTGGTCTGGACCTTCCCGGACCCGATCCCGCTGCACCGCGAGCCGCTGTACACCAACCGCCGCGATCTGGTGGCCGACTACCCGACCTACGAGGACAAGTCCTTCTGGCGGGTGCCGACCATGTACGCGTCGATCCAGAAGAACGACTTCAGCCAGGATTATCCGATCATCCTGACCTCGGGGCGCCTCGTGGAATACGAGGGCGGCGGGGACGAGACCCGGTCGAACCCCTGGCTGGCGGAACTGCAACAGGACATGTTCGTCGAGATCAACCCGCGCGACGCCAACAACCTTGGTGTGCGTGACGGGGCCGATGTCTGGGTCGAAGGCCCGGAAGGCGGCAAGGTCAAGGTCATGGCTCTGGTGACCGAACGGGTGGGCGAGGGTGTGGCCTTCATGCCCTTCCACTTCGGCGGCCATTTCCAGGGCGAGGACCAGCGGTCGAAATACCCCGACGGGGCCGACCCCTATGTCCTGGGCGAAAGCACCAACACGGCGCAGACCTACGGCTACGACTCGGTCACCCAGATGCAGGAGACCAAGGCCACCCTCTGCAAGATCATGCCGGCATAAGGAGAGAACGATATGGCAAGAGCGAAGTTTCTCTGTGACGCCGAGCGCTGCATCGAATGCAACGCCTGTGTCACGGCCTGCAAGAACGAGCACGAGGTGCCCTGGGGGATCAACCGCCGCCGCGTGGTGACGATCCAGGACGGCAAGCCGGGCGAACGCTCGATCTCGGTGGCCTGCATGCACTGTTCGGACGCGCCCTGCATGGCCGTCTGCCCGGTGGATTGCTTCTACCAGAACGAGGAAGGCGTGGTCCTGCACTCCAAGGACCTCTGCATCGGCTGCGGCTACTGCTTCTACGCGTGCCCCTTCGGCGCGCCGCAGTATCCGCAGGCCGGCAACTTCGGGTCGCGCGGCAAGATGGACAAATGCACCTTCTGCGCCGGTGGCCCCGAAGAGAACAACTCGAATGCAGAGTTCTCGAAGTACGGGCGCAACCGGATCGCCGAGGGCAAGCTGCCCATCTGCGCCGAGATGTGTTCCACCAAGGCCCTGCTGGCCGGGGACGGCGACGTGGTCTCGGGGATCTACCGCGAGCGCGTCGTGGCCCGTGGCTTCGGCTCGGGCGCATGGGGCTGGGGCACCGCCTACGACCAGAAAGGCGGCTGAGGCCGTCCGCCGAGGGTGGGTCCGTGACCCGCCCTTCCTGAACCTAATCCGGTCCGCGCCGCAGGGTGCGGGCCGTTTCCCCCTTGGCCGTGCGGCGGCGGGGGCAGATTTCCTGACGGGGTAAGTGATGTCAAAACGGTCCAGCGGCTTCGGCCTCTTCATGCTTCTGGCCCTCGGGCTGGTGATCGCCGGGGTCTTCTTCCTGCAACCGCCACGGATCGAGACCAGCCGCGAGGCGGAACTGGCGCAGGCGCGCGAGGCGACCGGCGGCGCGCAGACGCTGGAGGACATCCTTGCCCGCCAGCGCGGCGAGCAGATCGACGACAGCTTCCGGTCCTCCAACACCGGTTTCGGCGAAGAGGCGGGCGTGCCGCAGCTTGGCACGCTGGGCGGGGCCTCGGACCCCGACCTCTGGCGCGCGCTGCGCTACGACACCATGCCGGACGTCCGCGCGTCCACCCGCAACGACGTGGGCAAGGTGCTGGTGCAGGACGGCGGCATGGCCTGGTGGCAGTTCCGCGAGGGCCCGCTGGCCATCTGGGGCGGCTGGGCGCTGCTGGGCACCATCGGGCTGCTGGGCCTGTTCTTCCTGCTGCGTGGCCGCGTGCGGATCGAGGGCGGCACGACCGGCACCACGGTCACGCGCTTCGCCGGGTTCGAGCGCTTTACCCACTGGATGACGGCGGGTTCCTTCATCCTGCTGGGCCTGACCGGGCTTGCCACGCTCTTCGGGCGCATGTTCATCGCGCCGCTTCTGGGCAAAGAGGTGAACGCGACGCTGCTGGTCTGGTCCAAGCTGATCCACAACAATGTCTCTTGGGCCTTCATGCTGGGCGTCATCCTGATGTTCGTGCTCTGGGTCTGGCACAATATCCCGAACAAGCTGGACCTGATCTGGTTCAAGCAGGCCGGTGGCATCATCGGCAAGAACCACCCGCCCGCGAAGAAATTCAACGCCGGTCAGAAGATCATCTTCTGGTCCGTGGTGGTCTTCGGCTTCTCGATCTCGCTGTCGGGGCTGTCGCTGCTCTTCCCCTTCGAACTGCCGCTCTTCGCCAAGACCTTCGGCATCATCAACGAGCTTGGCCTGCCCGGCTGGGTCGGCATGGGGCCGCTGCCCACCAACCTTGCCCCGCAAGAGGAAATGCAGCTGGCGCAGGCCTGGCACGGCATCGTGGCCTTCCTCTTCATGGCGATCATCCTTGCCCATATCTACATCGGCTCCGTCGGGATGGAGGGCGCCTTTGCCGCCATGGGATCGGGTCAGGTGGACGAGAACTGGGCCGAACAGCACCACTCGATCTGGTACGCCAAGGTCAAGGCGAAGGAGGGCGGCAAGCCCGTCGCCCACCACAGCCCGGCGGAGTGATGCGTGCGCTTGCGGGCGCGCTGCTGGTGGCCCTTGCCGGGGCCACCGCGCAGGCGCAGGAGTTCACGACGCTGAAGGGCCACGGCGGGCCGATCATGGGCATCGCCGTGGACGATGCGGGCCGGGTCGCGACCGCGAGCTTCGACAACTCGGTCGGGGTGTGGACCGGGCGCGCGCCGGACTGGCTGGAAGGGCACGAGGCCGCGGTGAACACGGTTCTGGCGGCCGGGGGCCTGCTGCTGTCGGGCGGGGACGACTACACCGTGCGCCTGTGGAACGACGAGGCCCCGCGCGTGCTGGGCAGCCATCTGGGCAAGGTCACCTCGCTGGCCCTGCGCGACGGGCTGGTGGCAAGCGGATCGTGGGACGGGACCGTGGGCCTCTGGCCGCTGGAGGGCGCGGGCCGCAGGCTGGAGGCGCCGGGCGGCGTCAACGCCGTGGCCTTCGGGGAGGGCGCGCTATACGCCGCCACCTCCACCGGCCAGCTGATGCGCTACGATCTTGCGACGGATCAGGCCCTGCCGGTGATCAGCCACGGCTTCGGCATCAACGAGGTCATCGTGACGCCGGACTGGATCGCCTATGGCGCCGTCGACGGCGGCACGCGGGTCATCGATCACGACGGCGCCGAAATCGCGGATTTCACCCTCGACCGCCGCCCGATCCTGTCCATGGCCTACGATGCCGCGACCCACAGTCTGGCCGTGGGGGACGGGCAGGGCTACATCATGATCGTGGACACCGCCGACTGGACCATCGCCCGCGACTTCCGCGCCACCCGGCAGGGGCCGGTCTGGGCGCTGGCCTTCTCGCCCGATGGCGCGACGATCTGGGCCGGGGGGCTCGACGACGTGGCCTATGGCTGGCCGGTCGCCAGCCTCGACACCTTCGATCCCGGCATCACCGGCGAGCGCAGCTTTCTGCAGGCGCCCGAGACCATGTCCAACGGCGAGCGGCAGTTCATGCGCAAGTGCTCGATCTGCCACGCCCTGACCCCCGGCCCCAGCCGCAAGGCCGGGCCGACGCTGCACGGGGTCTTTGGCCGCGCCGCCGGGACGGTGCCGGGCTATATCTATTCCCCGACCCTCGACGGGTCGGATATCGTCTGGACGGACCAGACGATCGACGCATTGTTTGACGAGGGCCCGGATCACTATATTCCGGGTTCCAAGATGCCGATGCAGGTGATCTCTGGCGCGCAGGACCGCGCCGACCTGATCGCCTTCCTGCGTTCGGCCAGCACGGAGACAAAAGAATGAAGGCAATGATCCTTGGTTTCGTGGCAATCGCCGCCATCGGATACGGCGCGCATTGGGCGCTGACCAACGAGCTGGACTATTCCACCGCCGACCGTGCCACGGGCCAGAACGTCCGCCTGGACTGATGGACGGCAAGGACTACGGCAGCGACCTGGCCGGTGCCTCGATCCTGGTGATCGACGACGAGCCGGGGATGCGCAACTTCCTGTACAAGACGCTTCAGCCCCGGGTGAAGCGCATCGAACTTGCGGGCTCTGCCGAAGAGGCCTCGACCAAGCTGGACGAGAGCCATTTCGACGTGGTGATCCTCGACAACGTGATGCCGCGCAAGACCGGCCTGGAATGGGTGACCGAGCAGCGCAAGCTGGGCTTTCTCGCCGATACCATCCTGATCACCGCCTATGCGGATCTGGAAACGGCGATTGCCGCGCTGCGCGCCGGGGTCAGCGATTTCGTGCTGAAGCCCTTCCGCGCGAACCAGATCCTTGGCGCGGTGGCGCGCACGCTGGACCGCAAGTACCTGCGCCGCGACAACACGCTGCTGCGCCACGAGCTGAACGCCGAGGCGCAGGGCAGCAAGCTGCTTGGCACGTCGGAACCGATGGCCGAGGTGCGCACCATGCTGAAGAAGCTGGCGCCGCTGCCGACGCCGGTCCTGTTCACCGGCGCCAGCGGCACCGGCAAGGAACTGGCGGCGCGGCACCTGCACCAGTTGTCGGACCGTGCCGGGCGGCCCTTCGTGGCGGTGAACTGCGCGGCGATCTCGCCGGATCATATCGCGCAGGAGCTCTTTGGCGTGAACGGGCCGGGCGACGAGATGAAGCCGGGGCTGTTCCTGCTGGCCGATGGCGGGACGCTGTTTCTGGACGAGATCGCGCAGATGCCCGATCAGGTACAGGCGGCGCTTCTGCGGGTGCTGGAAGACCAGCGCGTGCGGCCCATCGGCGCCGAACGCGAGTTTCCGCTGAACCTGCGCTTTCTCTTCGCCACCAATACCGCGCTGGAAGAAGAGGTCGGGCAGGGCCGCTTCCGCGCCGATCTTTACCACCGCATGAACGTGGTGCGCATCCATATGCCGCCGCTGAAGGACCGTTCCGAGGACATCACCGAACTGGCGGCGCTGTTCATGCAGCAGTTTTCCGCGACGCTGGGCCTGCCGGCGCTGGACCTGTCCGGCGAGACGCTGCTGAAGATGCGGCGCTACGACTGGCCCGGCAATGTACGCGAGCTGAAGAACCTGGTCGAGCGGTCGGTGATCCTTGGCGATTTCCCGGCGGAATTCGCCGGTGACACGCGGGTGACCGGCGCCCGCGCCATCGAGAACCTCGAACAGGTGATGCAGCGGCATATCCTGCACGTGCTGGACCTTTGCGAGGGCAACCGGGCCGAGGCCGCGCGGCGGCTGGGGGTCAGTCGCAAGACCATCGACCGGCGCGTGACCGCCTGGGAGGGGTAATGCGCGGCTGATCGCGGCGGAGGGGCGCTGCCCCTCGTCGCTGCGCGCCTCACCCCGGGATATTTGCGGACAGAAGAAGCAGGGTCCTGTGCCGGAGCCGGGGCCGGGGCGGCGGGGTCAGGCGTTCCAGCGCACGGTGCCGAGGCCGGTGAGATCGTAGCCGCCCATGCGTTCGGCCCGGGTGGCCATGGCCTCTGACTGGCAGAAGGTCATCAGGCGCTGCATCGGCGTTTCGAACCACGCGCGGCGGTTCACCAGGAGGTCGAAGCGTTCGTCGATGAGCGGCACGAAGGGCAGGCCGAAGTCCTGCGCGACCGAGTGCAGGCCAAGGGTGGCATCCGCCTCGCCGCGGGCCACCGCCTGCACGGCCTCTGTTTCGGTGCGGGCGATGTCGGTCAGGACCATGTCCGAGAGGGCGAGGCCCGCGCGATCCGCCAGTTGCCGGAACAGCACGTCGCTGCCGGAATCCGGCTGGCGGGGCACGACGCGGCGCCCGCGCAGATCGGGCATCGCGGTGATGCCGGTGATGCTCTGGCCCAGCACCAGACCGCGCGCGCGCGTGGCGAAGCGCACCAGCACCGCGTTCTGGTCGGCCGAGTAGCGGTCGACGCTGGGGATGTTCCACTCGCGGCCTTCGGGATCCTGAAGGTGCAGGCCCGCCGCGACGCCTTCGCGCCGGTTGAAGCGGGCCAGCCCGTCGGTGGAGCCGTCGAAGTAGCTGGCCAGCCCGCAGCGCGATTCGCGGATCGCCCAGTCCAGCAGCGGATCGTGGCTGCCCAGCACCACGGCGGGGCGCGGCACCTTGGGCACGTGGCCCTGGCTGTGTTTCAGCAGCCAGGCCCGCACGCCGCGCGCGGGAAACAGCAATTTGCCGGTGGCGCGGGTGCAGGGCACCTCTCCGCTGGAGGCAAGGTCGTAGACCTTGCGCTCCTTGATGCGCAGAAGCTCTGCCAGTTCCGGGACCGTCAGGTATTCGGGTTCTGCCATGGGGGCCTGTGTTGTGGCTTACCCCTGTCAGCTACCCTGTTTCGGCGCGTTGGGGAAGAACAGCTGCTGGCCGTCGACCTTGTAGGCGCCGATGGCCTCTTGTCCCTCTGCCGACAGAAGCCAGTCGGTGAAGGTCTGTGCCGCGTCGACATTGACCGAGGGGCATTTCTCGGGGTTCACCGGGATCACGCCGTACTGGTTGAAGAGGTCGTTGTCGCCCTCGACCGCGATCTGGTAGTCCTGCTTGTTGGCAAAGCTGATCCAGGTCGCGCGGTCGGTCAGCACATAGGCGCCCATGCCGATGCCCGCGTTCAGCGTCGCCCCCATGCCCGAGCCGGTCTCGCGGTACCATTCGCCCGAGCCGCTGGCCGGGTCGACCTCTGCCGCCGTCCACAGCGCGCGCTCCTTCTTGTGGGTGCCGCTGTCGTCGCCGCGCGAGGCAAAGAGCGCCTCGGCCTCGGCGATGGCGGAAAGCGCCGCCTCGATGTCCGAGGTTCCGGCGATGCCGGCGGGATCATCGGCGGGGCCGACCAGCACGAAGTCGTTGTACATCAGGTCGGTGCGCAGGGTGCCGCCGCCCTCGGCGACGAATTTCTCTTCCGAGGCCTTGGCATGCACCAGCAGCACGTCGCCGTCGCAATTGGCGGCATTGCTGATCGCCTGACCGGTGCCCACGGCGACCACGTTCACGGTGATGCCGGTCTTGTCCGAGAAGATCGGCAGCAGGTGGTCGTAGAGGCCGGAGTTGGCGGTCGAGGTGGTCGACTGCACGATGATCGCCTCCTGCGCGGCGGCGCAGAGGGGAAGCGCTGCCAGAAGGCCGGCAACGGTCAGGGTCTTGAATGTCATGGTATCCTCATTGGTCTTTCGGGGTGGGTCGGGGGTCAGACGATCAGCCTGCCGTTCAGGAAATCCCTGGCCTCGGCGCTGCGGGGCGCGGCAAAGAAGGTCTCTGCCGGGGAATGTTCGGTGACGCGCCCCCGGTTCAGGAAGACCACGTCGTCGGCCAGGCGCCGGGCCTGCCCGATGTCATGCGTCACGAGGATCACCTTCACGCCCCGGTCGCGGGCCTGCAGCGTGATGTGCTCGATCGCGAGGACAGAGGCGGGGTCGAGGCTGGCGGTGGGTTCGTCCAGCAGCAGCACCTTCGGGTCCAGCGCCAGCGCGCGGGCCATGGCAAGGCGCTGCGCCTCGCCGCCGGACAGGGCGCGGGCGGGCTGGCGGGCCTTGTCGGCAAGGCCGACATGGGCCAGCAACCCCGGCGCCAGCGTGCGGTCCTTGCGGCGGGATTTCAGCACGAAGTCGAGATTGGCGGCGACGGACCGGCGCAGCAGCACGGGTTTCTGGAACACCAGCGCCTGCGAGGCCGTCATCGTCGCGGCGGGTCGGCCGTTCCATGTCGCGGTGCCCGCCGTGGGCACGGTCAGCCCGTGGGCCAGCTTCAGCAGCTGGCTTTTGCCGGCGCCGTTCGGGCCCATGACGGCGGTCACGCCCTGCCCGGGCAGGGCAAGGTCGACGCCGTCCAGCACCGCCCGCCCGCCAAGGATCAGCCGGACGCCCGAGAGGCGCAGCGCCATGTCGGTCGACGTGTCGAGCAGGGCCTCGGGTGCCGAGAGATCACGCATGGGCTTCCTGCCTTTCAGCGGAGATCCGCAGCCCCTGCACCAGCGCGTTCACGCCAAGGGCCAGCGCCATGAGGATGATCCCCAGCGCCATGGCCAGCGCCAGTTCGCCCTTCGAGGTCTCCAGCGCGATGGCGGTGGTCATGACGCGGGTCAGGTGGTCGATGTTGCCGCCGACGATCATCACCGCGCCGACCTCTGCCACCGCGCGCCCGAAGCCTGCCAGCGCCACGGTCGCCAGCGCCGTCCGCGCGTCCCAGAGCAGCGCCTGCACCCGTTGCAGCCGCGTCAGGCAGAGCGAGCGGAAATGCTCGGCGTATTCGGCGTTCATGTCTTCGAGGATCTGCCGCGACAGGGCGGCGACGATGGGTGTGATCAGGATCGTCTGGGCGATGATCATCGCCGTCGGCGTGTAGAGCAGCCCGAGAAAGCCCAGTGGCCCCGCGCGCGACAATTGCAGGTAGACGATCAGGCCCACGACCACCGGCGGCAGGCCCATCAGCGCGTTCAGCAGCACCAGCGCCGCGCCGCGCCCGCGAAACCGCGCGATGGCCAGCAGCGCGCCCAGCGGCAGGCCGATCAGGCAGGCGATCAGGGTGGCGGACAGGCTGACGCGCAGCGACAGGGCGACGATTTCGGCAAGGTCGCCCGAAGGCGAGACCACCAGCCCGAGGGCCAGAGAAAATGCCTCTCCGAAATCCTGCATGATTTCCCGTCACCTCTCCCGGCAATGACCCTTAGGGTACGGGGCCGGAATGGCCCTTCGCAAGCGAAAGTTTGACCGTTCACGGTGCCCGGTGCCAGCTGGTGCGGGGCGTGCTGTCCCGCAAGGCCGGAAGAAATGCGCCATATTGCAGGATTATGCAGGGTGAATGCCCTGCGCCTGAAACGCAACAGGCGCCCCCGAAGGGACGCCTGCGATACTCGTTACGCTGTCCGGGTCACTCGGACAGAACGAAGGGGGCGGTGTACTTGTCAACGTTGTCGGCGGTGATCAGGACGCAGTCGAACAGCTGCTTTTCCTCGGCCACCATCGGCTCGCCGTTCTTGATGTAGTAGTCGGCCTGACGCACCGCCGCTTCGGCGAAGACGGCGACCGGCTGCAGCACGGTATAGGCCAGTTCACCGGCCTTGATGGCGTCGACCGCATCCGGCGAGCCGTCGAAACCGCCGACGATGGTGCCTTCGAGCTTGCCGGCCTCTTTCAGCGCGGCGATGGCCCCAAGCGCCATCTCGTCGTTGCCCGAGATCACGGCGTCGATTTCGGGGTTGGCCTGAATGATCGACTGCATCTTGTTGTAGCCCTGGGTGCGGTCCCAGTTGGCCACTTCCTGCGCGACCTTTTCCAGCGTCGGGTACTGCGACAGAACGGTGTTGTAGCCGTTCGAGCGGGTCGCGGCGTTGTTGTCCGACGGGTTGCCGAAGAGCTCGACGAATTTGGCCTCGTCGCCGACCATTTCCTGCCATGCGACGGCACCGAGGGCCGCGCCCTGCGCGTTGTTCGACACCAGCTGCGCGATGGCGATGCCGCTTTCGTTGATCTCGGCATTCACGAGGAAGACCGGGATCCCCGCGTCGGTGGCCTTGCGCACCACGCCGACGGAACCGTCCGCGTTGGCCGGGTCGAGGATGATGGCCTTGGCGCCGTTGGTGATGGCGGCGTCGATCAGGTTCGACTCGGTATTGGTGTCCCCCTTGTGTGCGGCGACGGTGGTCTCGTAGCCCAGTTCCTCGGCGGTGGTCCTGGCGACTTCGCCCTCGGTGAACCAGTAGGGGTTCGCCGGTTCGGTGACGATGATCGAGATCAGGCCCTGGTCCTGCGCCCAGGCCGATCCCGCCATCAGGGGCAGCGATGCGGCAGCGGCCAGAAGGGCGCGTTTGGTGAAGGTCATCATGTGGTGGTCTCCCATTGGTTGGTCTTGGTGCCGATTCTGCGGCGGTTTATCCACGCCGGGGCTCCTCTCCCCTGACGGCGCTGGAAAGGGGGGGGGGCGGTCAGGTCTTCTTCTTGCCGCCGTACTGGATCGAGTTCAGCATCACGGCCAGCACGATGACCGCGCCGGTAAAGACGGTCTGCCAGTAGGACGAGACGCCGATGATCACGAGCCCGTCGGACAGGAAGCCGATGACGAAGGCGCCCAGAAGCGTGCCGCGCACGGTGCCGCGCCCGCCCATCAGGCTGGCCCCGCCCACCACGACCGCGGCGATGGCGGTCAGCTCGTAGGTGGTGCCCGCGGTCGGCCCGGCAGAGGTCAGCTGCGACGACAGGACGAGGCCCGCGATGGCGGCGCACATGCCCGACAGCATGTAGACGATGATCTGCACCCGCTTGACCGGCACGCCGGACAGTTCCGCCGCGCGCTCGTTCCCGCCCGAGGCATAGAGCCAGCGCCCGAAGGCGGTTCGCGACAGCAGAAGCCCGGCGGCCACGGCGACCAGCGCAAGGATGATCACGCCCACCGGCACGCCCGCGATGCGGTTGAAGCCCAGCCAGTCGAAGCCGGTATTGCCCAGGGAGGGGTCGCCCGACAGGTTGTTGAAGGTCAGGCCGTTGGTCATCAGCAGCGCCACGCCGCGCGCCACGTAGAGCGAGCCAAGGGTGGCCACGAAGGCGGGCACCTTGAAGAAGGCGACGAGGATGCCGTTGCAGAAGCCCACAAAGGCCCCCAGCGCCAGCGTCAGCACCACCACGGCCCAGACCGGCGGGTAGAGGATCACACCTGCGGCCTCCAGCTCGACCCCCTGCATCAGGAAGCCCGCGAAGACCCCCGTCAGCCCGAGGACAGAGCCCACCGACAGATCGATGCCGCCGTTCAGGATCACCAGCAGCATGCCGATGGCCAGAAGGCCGAAGATCGCCACGTGGTTGGCCATGATCAGGAAGTTCGACACGGTCGCGTAGTTCGGTGACAGCAGCGAGAAGGTGACGATGATCGCGATCAGCGCAAAGAAGGCGCGGCCCTCGAGCAGCAGGTGCATCAGGTTGAAACCGGATTTCTTCGCGGGGCTTTGCCCGGCGGCGGAAGTCGTTGTGTCCGTCATTCTTGGGTTCCTCCCGTCAGGCGACCAGGCTCTCGCCAGAGGCGGCCATGATCGCTTCTTTCGTCGTGTCGGATGAGAATTCGGCGGCGATCTTGCCGCGGCGCATCACGATGATCCGGTGCGCGATGGACAGGCATTCGCCCACCTCCGAGGTCGAGTAGACCACCGCCATGCCGCGCGCCGCGTGTTCGGCGAGGATGCGGAAGACCTCGGCCTTGGCGCCGATGTCGATGCCGCGCGACGGTTCGTCCAGCAGGATCACGTCGGGATGCGTCACCAGCATCTTGCCGATCACGACCTTCTGCTGGTTGCCGCCCGACAGCGAGCCGATGGGCGCGCCGGGGCCGTCGGTCTTGACCGTGACCTCCTTGATCGCGCCGTCGATGATCTTGCGCTCGGCCCTGAGGTTGGTGAACAGCCCCTTGGTGAAACGCCCGATCGAGGACAGCGACAGGTTGCGGCCCACGGTCATGGTCTGCACCAGCCCGTCGCGCTGCCGGTCCTCGGGAACCAGCACAAGGCCCGCCTCGATCCGCTGCGCGATGCCGAGGCCCCTGACCGACTGTCCGCTCAGCAGCACGTCGCCCGCGACCGGCTTCAGGCGGCCCGCGACGGTTTCCATCATCTCGGTGCGCCCGGCGCCCATCAGGCCGTAGATGCAGACGATCTCGCCCTTGCGGACGGTCAGGTCCATTGCGTCGACCGCAAGGCCCGCACCGGAATGCGAGGCGACGGACAGGCCCTTCAGCTCCAGCGCCGGGGCGCCGAAGGTCGATTGCGGGGGCGAGCCAAGGTCGAAGTTCTCGCCGACCATGTTGCGCACGATCCATTCCAGATCGATCTCGGCGCGCGGGGCATAGGCGGTCATGACGCCGTCGCGCAGCACGACCGCGTGGTCGGTGATGGTCAGCGCCTCTTCGAGGTGGTGCGAGATGTAGACGATGCTGACGCCGCGCGCCTTGAGGTCGTGGATGACCTTGAACAGCACCTCGACCTCTGACGCCGACAGCGCCGAGGTCGGTTCGTCCATGATCAGGATGCGCGAGTTCACCGACAGGGCGCGGGCGATTTCCACGATCTGCTGCTGGCCAAGGCGCAGGTTCTCGACCGGGGTCAGCGGGTCGATGTCCTCTTCCAGTTCCGCCATCAGCGCGCGCGTCTGGCGGGCCTCTTCGGCGTAGTCCACGCCCATCGGCCCCATGATCTCGCGGCCCATGAAGATATTGTCGCGCACCGACATGTTGGGCGCCAGCGACAGCTCCTGGTGGATGATCGAAATGCCCAGCTCGCGCGCCTCGACGGTCGAGTTGATCTCGACCGGCTTGCCGTCGAGGATCAGCTCGCCGGACGAGGGCAGGTGCACGCCCGAGAGGATCTTCATCAGGGTCGATTTACCCGCGCCGTTCTCGCCGAACAGCGTGGTGACCTGCCCGCGATGCACGTCGAAGTTGACGCCCTTCAGGGCCTGCACGGCCCCGAAGGTCTTGGCGACATTGCGGGCGGCCAGAACGACCTCGGCCCGGTCGGGGCTGGCCTCGGGGGTTTCGTCGTGGATCGGGGTCTTCATTCCGCAACCTCGAGGCGGACGGGGGTCACCAGCCAGCTTTTCGGGTTGATCATGGTGAAGGCGCCGGTGACCGTGACGGTCTTGCCGGTCAGGGTCTCGCGGTCGAGATCCGACAGCACCTCTGCGGACATGGCCCGGTTCAGACCGGCGCCGGCGTCCTGGAACTCGATCTGGTTGGTAAAGGCGCCAAAGACGATGTCGCCGGGAAAGTCGCGCAACTCGGTGCCGTTGATGGCGGGGCCGGTCTGCACGCGGATGGTCTGGCCGTCCGGCAGGTCGGGCACGGTCACGGCGAAGATGCCGGACTTGCCCTCGCCCAGGGTGCCGGTGAAGGTCACGGCCATCACCGGGAAGGCGCCCGCCTGAATGCCGTGATCCGCCACCGCGCCCGCCTTGTCGGCGGCCAGCTTGGTCACCAGCGCGGGCGCCTCTGCGGCGCGCTCCACGATGGCCTCGCGGATGCGCGGGAATTCTGCCGCGCCGAAACGGTCGGGATCGAAGGCCTGCTGGCGCAGGTCCTGTTCCGACCCGACGTGGACCACGGTGGTGTCGAGCGCGATGGCGACGAGAACGAGGGCCGCGCCCCCGCCAAGGATCAGGCTGCGGCGCGAGACCTTGCTGCGTGCTGCCGTGGTGCCGGTCATGGCCATGACGTGATGCCTCCTCAACCCTGTGTCGGGGTGCGCCCCGTTCCCGGGGGCTTGGTTCATGTCGGACGGGAAGTCGGCAACCTCTTGGGTGCGCGCATGAAATCCTCCCTCTCCACCAGCCCCGAAACTCCTCAATTCCCGGTGTCGGTCCCCGTTCGGGTCACCCTGGGTGCGGCGGATTGACAGGACCGTAATTGAAAAAAATTACTATGTCTGCAAAAAAATTCATGCACTGGTAAAATTTCGTGCTAAGCCTTGGGCGGGAAAACGGGGGTCATGCCTGCTTTGCGGGCATAGGTGAAACCGACCCGGTGACCGCCCGCAGCGGGGCGGCGACCAGATGACTAGAGGGAGGAAAGCCGTGCCGGACATGGTGGGATTTGCACGAGAGGGCAGGGGATGAGCGATTCGTCCGACCTGATCGTGGGCATCGACGCGGGGACCTCGGTCATCAAGGCGGTGGCCTTCACGCTGGGCGGTCGCCAGATCGCCGCCTCTGCCGTGCGCAACACCTATACGACAGGCGGCGACGGCGCCGCGACGCAATCCCTGACCCGCACATGGGCCGATTGCGCCGAGGCGCTGCGCGGCCTTGGCGAGAAGGTTCCGAAGCTTGCCGCCCGCTGCGCCGCCGTGGCGCTGACCGGGCAGGGTGACGGCACCTGGCTGGTGGGGCGCGAGGATGCGCCGGTGACCGACGCGTGGCTCTGGCTGGATGCGCGCGCCGCGCCGACGGTGAAGGCGCTGGCGGCCGGCCCGATGAACCGCGCCCGGTTCGAGGCGACGGGCACCGGGCTGAACACCTGCCAGCAGGGCGCGCAGATGGCGCATATGCACCGCAGCTGCCCGGCGCTTCTGGACGCGGCAGAGGTGGCGCTGCACTGCAAGGACTGGCTGTACCTGCGGCTGACCGGGGTGCGGGCGACCGACCCTTCCGAGGCCTCCTTCACCTTCGGCGATTTCCGCACCCGCCAGTACAACGACACGGTGATCGAGGCGTTGGGCCTGACCGCGCGCCGCGCCCTGCTGCCCGAGATCCTCGACGGCACGCAGGTCACGCATCCGCTCAGCGCCGAGGCCGCGGCTTTGACCGGGCTGCGTGCAGGCACACCCGTCTCGCTGGGTTACGTCGACATGGTCATGACGGCGCTGGGTGCGGGCGTGCACACCGGCGATGCGGGCGCCGCCTGTTCGACCGTGGGCTCCACCGGTGTCCACATGCGGGCCGTGACCTCGGACGGGGTCCACCTGAACGCCGAGGGCACCGGCTACGTCATCTGCCTGCCGGTCCCCGACCTCGTGACGCAGGTCCAGACCAACATGGCCGCCACGCTCAACATCGACTGGGCCCTGGCGCTCGCCGCCGACCTGATGGCGGAATTCGGGCCAGAGCCGTCGCACGCCGACCTCGTCGCCCATATCGACACATGGATGCTGAAGTCCAAGCCCGGCGCGCTGGTCTACCATCCCTATATCTCCGAGGCCGGAGAGCGCGGCCCCTTCGTCAACGCCGATGCCCGCGCCAGCCTTGTGGGCCTGAACGCCGGTCACCGCTTTGCCGACGTGATCCGCGCGGTGATCGAGGGGCTGGGGATGGCGGCGCGCGACTGCTACGCCGCGATGGGAGAGATGCCCGCCGAACTGCGCCTGACCGGCGGCGCCGCCCGGTCTGCCGCGCTGCGCCGCGTACTGGCGGCCTCGCTGCACACGCCCGTCCGCGTCTCGGCCCGCGAAGAGGCGGGTGCGGCGGGCTGTGCCATGATGGCCGCCGTGGCCATCGGCGCCTATGACGACATGGATGCCTGCATCGCCGACTGGGTCACGCCGCTTCTGGGCCAGCCGGAACAGCCGGATCCGGCGCTTGTCCCCCTCTACGACCGACTTTTCACCTCATACGCAGCATCGCGCAGCGCGCTGGCGCCCGTCTGGGACGGGCTCGCCGCCGCACGCGGCACGGAAGGAGCACACATATGACGGATATCCCCAAGGTCGATCTCTTCGTCATCGGCGGCGGCATCAACGGCGCGGGCATCGCGCGCGACGCGGCGGGGCGGGGCCTCTCGGTCGTGCTGGCCGAAAAGGACGACCTGGCCGAGGGCACCTCGTCCCGGTCGGGCAAGCTGGTGCACGGCGGGCTGCGTTATCTCGAATATTACGAGTTCCGGCTGGTCCGCGAGGCGCTGATCGAGCGCGAGGTGCTGATGAAGAACGCCCCGCACATCATCTGGCCGATGCGCTTCGTCCTGCCGCACAGCCCGCAGGACCGGCCCGCCTGGCTGGTGCGGCTGGGGCTGTTCCTCTACGACCACCTCGGCGGGCGCAAGAAGCTGCCCGGCACCCGCACGCTGGACCTGCGGCGCGATCCCGAGGGCGCGGCGATCAAGGACCAGTATACCCGGGGCTTCGAGTATTCCGACTGCTGGGTGGACGATGCGCGGCTGGTGGTGCTGAACGCCGTCGATGCGGCAGAGCGCGGCGCCACGGTGCTGACCCGCTCGCCCTGCATCTCGGCGCGGCGCGAGGGTGGTGTCTGGCACGTCACCACGTGCAACTCTGTCACCGGCGAGACGCAGGAGTTCCAGGCCAAGGTTCTGGTGAACGCCGCCGGTCCCTGGGTGACGGATGTGGTGACCCGCGTCGCAGGCTCCAACAGCGCGCGCAATGTGCGGCTGGTCAAGGGCAGCCACATCATCGTGCCGAAGTTCTGGAAGGGCGAGAACGCCTATCTTGTGCAGAACCACGACAAGCGGGTGATCTTCATCAACCCCTACGAGCGCGATAAGGCGCTGATCGGCACCACCGACATTGCCTACGAGGGCCGCGCCGAGGACGTGACGGCGGACGAGAGCGAAATCCAGTACCTGCTGGACGCCGTGAACCGCTACTTCAAGGAAGAGCTGACCCGCGAGGACGTGGAAACCACCTTCTCGGGCGTGCGGCCGCTGTTCGACGACGGGCAGGGCAACCCCTCTGCGGTGACGCGGGACTATGTCTTCGACGTGGACGAGACCGGCGGCGCGCCGCTGCTGAACATCTTCGGCGGCAAGATCACCACCTTCCGCGAGCTGGCAGAGCGGGGCATGCACAAGCTTGACCGCTTCTTCCCGCAGATGGGCAAGGACTGGACAGAGGACGCGCCGCTGCCGGGCGGCGACCTCGAAAACGCCGATTACGAGCAGTTCCGCAACACGATGAAGCGCGACTACCCCTGGATGCCGCGCGAATTGCGCCGCCATTACGGGCGTTGCTACGGCAGCCGCGTGCGGCAGATCGCGGGCGAGGCGAGGTCCTTGGACGGGCTGGGCCGCCACTTCGGCGGGCAGCTTTACGAGGCCGAGGTGCGCTATCTGGTGGATTACGAATGGGCGCAGACCGCCGAGGATATCCTCTGGCGCCGCACCAAGCACCGGCTGCACCTGACCGAGGACCAGCAGCGCGCCTTCACCGACTGGTTCGACACAAGGGCGGAGGCGGCGTAATGGCTCTGACGCTTTCGCTCAACACCAACCCGCTGGTGAACCGCTACGCCGATCCCGACGACCTGATCGACGCCATCGCCCGCGACATCCGCATCCGCGACATCCAGCTGACGCATGAGTTCATCAACCCCTCGTGGCCCGCGCCGGTGATCCGCCGCCTGACCCGCCAGATGGACCGCGCCCTGCAGCGCACCGGCGCCCGCGTGACCTCTGGCATGACGGGGCCCTACGGGCGGCTCAACCACTTCGGCCACCCGGACCCGGACGTGCGGCGCTACTACGTTGACTGGTTCAAGAGTTTCGCCGACATCACCGCCGACCTTGGCGGCGTCTCGGTGGGCACGCAGTTCGCCATCTTCACCTACCGCGACTACGACGACCCGGCTCGCCGCGAAGAGCTGATCCAGATCGCCATCGACTGCTGGGCCGAGGTGGCCGAGCACGCCAAGGCTGCCGGATTGCAGTACGTCTACTGGGAGCCGATGAGCGTGGGCCGAGAGTTCGGCGAAACGATCGCGGAATGCATGAAGCTGCAGGACCGCCTGACCGCTTCCGACATGGCCATACCGATGTGGATGATGGCCGATATCGACCACGGCGACGTGACCAGCCCCAACCCCGACGACACCGACCCCTATGCCTGGGCGCGGGCGGTGCCCAAGGTCAGCCCGATCATCCACATCAAGCAGTCGATGATGGACAAGTCCGGCCACCGGCCCTTTACCAAGCAGTTCAACGACAAGGGCGCGATCCAGCCGGAACCGCTGCTGAAGGCCTTTGCCGAGGGCGGGGCGGTGGACAACGAGATCTGTCTCGAACTCAGCTTCAAGGAGCGTGAGCCCAATGACCGGCAGGTGATCGAACAGATCGCTGAAAGCGTGGCCTTCTGGGCGCCGCATATCGACAGCGGCGCGGATGATCTGAAGGTCTGAGCCTTGGCAATGGACGATAAGCCAGAGAGCGTAATAAAAGACGGCAAGGCGGCGTGACCGCCCGCCGAGGGGAGGAAGGCATATGGCAAAGGACAGAGCCGTCGTGGATGGCGAGCGGTCTCTGGCGATCCGTGCCGCATGGCTTCACTACGTCGGAGGCCTGCGGCAGGCCGAGGTCGCCAAGCGGCTGGGCGTGCCCTCGGTCAAGGCGCACAGGCTGATCCAGCGCGCGGTTGCCGAGGGGGCGGTCAAGGTTTCCATCGAGGGCGATATCGTCGAGTGCATCGAGCTGGAGCAGGCGCTTTGCGCGCGCTACGGGCTGGACACCTGCGAAGTCGCCCCGGATCTGGAAGAAGAGGGCATGCCGCTGCGCGCGCTGGGTCTGACCGGCGCGACATGGCTGAAACGCTGGCTGGAAAGCGGCGAAGAGACCACCATCGGCATCAGCCACGGGCGCAGCCTCTCCGCCGTCGTGCAGGCGATGCCGCGCATGGCGCTGCCGGATCAGCGCTTCGTCTCGCTGCTGGGCGGGCTGACGCGGAACTTCGCCGCCAACCCGCATGACGTGATGCACCTGCTGGCGGAGCGCACCGGCGCGCGGGCCTACGTGATGCCGGTGCCCTTCTTCGCCAATTCCTGCGAGGACCGCGAGGTGCTCTTGTCCCAGCGCGGCGTGTCCGAGGTCATGCAGCTGGCCGAAAGCGCCCCGCTGAAGCTGGTGGGCGTGGGATCGGCGGACAAGCAGGCGCAGCTTGTGGTCTCTGGCCTGATCGAGCCGTCAGAGATCGAGGCGATTTCCTCGGCCGGGGGCGTGGGCGAGATGCTGGGCCATTTCTTCGACCGCGATGGCGGCTATATCGCCACGCCGCTGACGGCGCGCACCGTGGCGGTGTCGCTGCGCGAACGGCGCGAGGACCGGATCGTGGCGCTGGCCGGTGGGCCGGAGAAGGTCGAGCCGCTGCGCGCGGTGCTGAACAGCCGGAGGCTCTCCGGGCTGATCACCGACGAAAAGACCGCGCGGGCGCTGCTGGACTGATCGCAGGGGCGGGGGCGCAGGGGCCGGTCAAGCGCCGACCCTGCCGCAGGCGCCAAGGCCTTCGTGCGCCCTGTCCGGCGCGCATGGAGGGGGCATCCTCCGGTGTTGGCAGCCTTCGCAATCCCGCAAGCACCTTGCAGCATCGAAGGTGCACCCCTCCGCCATCGAACGCGCACCCTCTGGCAGCGCGGGTGCACTCTGTGGCGTTGGAGGTGCTGCACCCCCGGCATCGTGGGCGCATTCCTCGGCGTTGAAGGTGCATCGTCGGGCAAGGAGGACGCACTCTTCGGCAAGCAAGAAGGCGCGCCGCCACGATCGGCGGCGCGCCTGTCGGGTCAGTAGGCGGCGGCCATGGTGGCCAGCGAGCGCACGCGGATCTTCTCGGCCTGACCGGCGGTGCCGAAGGCCTCGAATTTCTCGATGCACTGGGCCGCCATCGCGTCCATCGCGGGCTTCAGGTACTTGCGCGGGTCGAACTCGGCGGGGGCCGAGACCAGCGTCTTGCGGATCGCCGAGGTCGCGGCCAGCCGCAGGTCGGTGTCGATGTTCACCTTGCGCACGCCGTGCTGGATGCCGCGCCGGATTTCCTCCAGCGGCACACCCCATGTCGGTTTGATGTCGCCGCCGAATTCGTTGATCAGCAGCCGCAGCTCTTCCGGCACCGAGGACGAGCCGTGCATGACGAGGTGCGTGTTGGGCAGCCGCTTGTGGATCGCCTCGATCACCTCCATCGCCAGCACGTCGCCATCCGGCTGGCGAGAGAATTTATACGCCCCGTGCGAGGTGCCCATGGCCACCGCCAGCGCGTCAACGCCGGTTTCGGCCACGAAACGCTCTGCCTCTTCGGGGTCGGTCAGAAGCTGGTCGTGCGACAGCTTTTCCGTCGCGCCATGGCCGTCCTCCTGGTCGCCCATGCCGGTCTCGAGCGAGCCCAGAACGCCCAGCTCCCCCTCGACCGAGACGCCAGCCGCATGGGCCATGTCCACAACCGCCTTGGTCACCGCGACGTTATAGGCGTAGTCGGCGGGGGTGCTGCCGTCTTCCTTCAGCGAGCCGTCCATCATCACAGAGGTAAAGCCGTGCTGGATCGCCGTCACGCAGGTCGCAAGGTTGTTGCCGTGGTCGAGGTGCATGCAGACGGGGATATGCGGGTAGATCTCGACCAGCGCGTCGATCAGCTTGGCCAGCACCACGTCGTTGGCATAGGCGCGCGCGCCGCGGCTGGCCTGCAGGATCACCGGCGCGCCGGTGCGGTCGGCGGCGGCCATGATGGCCAGACCCTGCTCCATGTTCGACATGTTGAAAGCGGGCACGGCATAGCCGTTCTCTGCGGCGTGATCCAGAAGCTGGCGAAGGGTGATGCGGGCCATGGGGCCTCCTAGCGGTTGAGGGTGTCGAGCAGGGCGGTCATCTCGCCGCTGCTGCCGAAATAAAGCGGGGTGCGGTCGTGCAGGTGCTCGGGCACGCGGTCGAGGATCGGGCCAGCGCCGTCCGAGGCGATGCCGCCCGCCTGCTCGATCAGATAGGCGATGGGGAAGGCCTCGTAGGCGAGGCGCAGGAAGCCTTCTGTATAGGCGGGGCGCGTGTCGGCGGGGTACATGAAGACGCCGCCCTGCCGCAGGATGCGGTGCAGGTCGCCCACCGCCGCCGCGATCCAGCGCATGTTGAAATCCTTGCCGCGCGGCCCGTCCTTGCCCGCGATCAGCCCGTCGATGTAGCCGCGCAGCGGCCCGGGCCAGCGGCGGTGGTTCGAGGCGTTGAAGGCCACGGTCGCGGTCTCGGGCTTCACCCGCACATCGGGCGCGTCGACGTGGTACATGCCGCTGACCGGGTCGAGCGCGGCAATCGCCACGCCCCGGCCCGTCGAGAACCCGAAATCGACGCTGTGCCCGAAGGACACGTAGCAGGCGGCCACCATCTCGCGGCCCCTGCGCAGGAAGGTCTCGCCCGCCGGGAAGATCGCGAACAGCGCGCCAAGGGGCGCCCCGATGCCGATGCTGCCCGAGCCGTCGATCGGGTCCATGGCGATGTCGTATTGGCCCTCGGGGTTCAGGGTCTCGACCGCGTCGGCCTCTTCCGACAGCACGTTGCGCACGGACAGACCCCGGAACAGCGCAAGGAAGTGGTCATGCGCCGCCATGTCCAGCGCCTTCTGCTTGTCACCCGAGTCGTTGACGCCCACCACGGCGGTCGGGTCGCCGGTCAGGCGCCCCTGTGCCAGCCGCAGGGCCACCGCGACGCTGCCCTCGGCAATCGCCTCGATCAGGCGCGCCAGCTCGCGTTCGGTCCCCTGCTGTTGCAGGTGCTGGGCCAGAACCGGGGCCGTGATCGGCGCGTCCTCCGCGCAAGCCAGTGGCGTATCCATGGGTGTCCTCCGTGTTTGAGGCAGCGATAACGCGCGCCTCCGTGCATCACAACAAAAAATCACAAGATCACATAATTGACGTTACCTTTGTGATCTGCAATGTTAGCGCTCAAGGAGGATCCCCGGTGAAACGCGACGACCGACAACAGGCGATCATGGACCTGCTGGTCTCTGACGGAGAGGTGGAGCTTGACGCCCTCGCCGACCGCTTCGCCGTGTCCCGCATGACCATTCACCGCGACCTCGACGAGCTGGAGGGTGGGGGGCTTCTGCGCAAGATCCGGGGCGGGGCGACCATCGCCTCGGGCACCCGTTTCGAAAGCGACTTCCGCCTGCGCGAGCGGCAGGGCGAGCCCGCCAAGACCGCCATGGCCGAGGCCGCGCTGGCGCTGATCGAACCCGGCATGACGGTGATGATCAACGACGGCTCCATGGCCGCGATCCTCGGGCGCATGTGCGTGGCGCGGCGCCCGCTGACGGTGATCACCAACAACGCCGCCGTGCTGGACGCGCTGCGCGGCGAGGCGGGGATCACGCTGATCGCGCTGGGGGGCACCTATTCGGCGAAGTTTAACGCCTACCTCGGCAAGGTGGCCGAGGATGCCATCGCCCGGCTGCGCGCCGACATCTGCTTTATCTCTTCGCCGGCCGTGTCCGGCCTTGAGGTCTTTCACATGGACGACGACGTGCTGCGGGTGAAGCGCGCCATGATCGATGCCGCCGCGACGCGCGTCCTGCTGGTGAACCACGCGCGCTTTGGCCATGCCGCGCTGCACCGGCTGGCGGGGCTGGACGAGTTCGACCACATCATCACCGACCGCGCCCCCGCCCGAGACATCCTCGACGCCCTGGCGCGGGCCGGGCTGACCCTGACCCTCGCAGACAAGGACCAAGCCGCATGAGCCAATTCTGGATCGGCACAAGCTGGAAGATGAACAAGACGCTGGCCGAGGCGCAGGCCTTCGCACAGGGTCTGGCGGCGGCGGATGACACCCGCGACCCGCGCATCCAGCGCTTCGTGATCCCGCCCTTCACCGCCGTGCGCGAAGTGGCCGCGATGCTTTCGGGCGCCTCGGTCAAGGTCGGCGCGCAGAACATGCACTGGGCTGATGCGGGCGCATGGACGGGCGAGGTCTCGGCCCCGATGCTGGTCGATTGCGGGCTGGATATCGTCGAGCTTGGCCATTCGGAACGGCGCGAGCATTTCGGCGAGACCGACGAGACGGTGGGCCTGAAGACCGAAAGCGCCGTGCGCCACGGGCTGATCCCGCTGATCTGCATCGGCGAGACGCTGCAAGAGCGCGAATCCGGTCGCGCGCAAGAGGTGCTGGCCCAGCAGGTGCGCGGCGCCCTGGGCAAGCTGTCGGACGGTCAGAAGGGCGCCGAGATCCTGCTGGCCTATGAGCCCGTCTGGGCCATCGGCGAAAACGGCATCCCCGCCACCTCGGATTATGCCGATGCGCGGCAGGCCGAGATCATCGCCGTGGCCGAGGAGGTTCTGGGCCGCCGCATCCCCTGCCTCTACGGCGGCTCGGTCAACCCGGGCAACTGCGAGGAGCTGATTCAATGCCCGCATATCGACGGGCTGTTCATCGGGCGTTCCGCCTGGAGCGTCGAGGGCTACCTCGACATCCTCGCCAAATGCGCCGCAACCCTGAAAGGATAACACCATGAAAGTCGCAATCGCCGGAGACAGCGCAGGCGAAGGCCTGGCCAAGACGCTCGCCGACCACCTTGGCGCCAAATACGAGGTGTCGGAAATCTCGCGCACCGATGCGGGCCCCGATGCCTTCTACGCCAACCTCTCGGACCGCGTGGCCAGCGCCGTTCTGGCCGGTGAATACGACCGTGCCATCCTTGTCTGCGGCACCGGCATCGGGGTCGCCATGTCGGCCAACAAGATCCCCGGCATCCGCGCCGCGCAGTGCCACGACACCTATTCCGCCGCCAAGGCATCGACCTCGAACAATGCGCAGATCATCACCATGGGTGCGCGGGTGATCGGGGCAGAGCTGGCGAAGGACATCGCAGAGGCCTTCCTGTCGACCGCTTTCGACCCCGAGGGCCGCTCGGCGGGCAACGTGCAGGCGATCAACGACGTCGACGCGAAATACAACAAGGCATGACGTCACGGCACTGCGTGCCGCACCCCCTTTTGCGGGGCGAAATTTAACATATGTCAATCCGCGTGAACGACCGGATTCACACAGATCGGGGTGCGCGCGCCCCGGTAGCGCCGGGACCCTGACCCCTCCTCCCCGGGGTCCCGGCAAACCCCTCCCGGAGATCCCCATGAGCCGCATTCTCGCCATCGACAGCGGGCTGACCGTCACCAAGGCGGTGGTCTTCGACCTTGCGGGCCGCCCCCGCGGCGTGGCGCGCCGGAACCTTGCGCAGATCATGCCCGCGCCGCGCCGGGTGGAACGCGACATGCAGGACTTCTGGCGCCAGACCGCAGAGGCGGTGCGCGAGGCGCTTGAGGTCAGCGGCACCGCCCCCGGGGACATCCTCTGCGTCGCGGCCACGGCCCATGGCGACGGCATCTACCTGCTGGACAAGGCCGGGGCGCCGCTGGGCAAGGGCATCCTCTCTCTGGACAGCCGGGCCGAGGCCGTGGTGGCGGGCTGGGCGGCCACCGACCTGCCCGACCGCGCGCTGGCCCGGACCGGGCAGGCGCCGCATGTCTCGGCGCCCTCGGCGCTGCTGGCGTGGATGATGGCGGAAGAGCCGGAGCGTTTCGCCCGCATCGGCCATATCCTCGCCTGCAAGGACTGGCTGCGCTATTGCCTCTGCGGCGTCATCGGCACCGACCGGACAGAGGCCAGCACCTCTTTCACCGACGTCAGGACGCAGGAGTGGTCCGCAGCGGCGCTGGATCTCTACGGGCTGGGCGCGCTGCGCCATGCCCTGCCAGAGGCCGCGCATTCGGCGGAGGTTGTGGGCCAGGTGACGCCCGAGGCCGCCGCGCTGACCGGGCTGGCACAGGGCACGCCGGTCGCGGCGGGGCTGCATGACGTCACCGCCTCGACGCTGGGCATCGGTGCCCATAGGCCCGGCGTGATCGGCGTCGTCGCGGGCACCTATTCGATCAACGAGGCCGTCTCGGACGCCCCCAAAACAGACGCGCGCTGGTTCTGCCGCAACGCGATTCAGCCTGGGCAGTGGAATTCCATGTCCATCTCGCCCGCCTCGACCACCAATTACGACTGGTTCCTCGATACGCTCTGCGCGTCAGAGCGCGCCGCCAAGGGCGCCGCGATCCATGCCGACCTGACGCCGGAAATCGAGGCCGCCCTCGCGCGGCCGTCGCCGATCCTCTACCACCCCTATCTCTTCGGCTCGCCCATGGGCGCGGCCCCCAGCGCCGGGTTCCTCGGTCTGCGCGGCTGGCACGGGCGCGGCGACATGCTGGCGGCGCTGCTGGAAGGCATCGCCTTCAACCACCGCCAGCACGTGGACGCCCTACGCGACGGTTTCGGCGGGGACGTGGCCCGCCTGACCGGCGGCGCCTCGCGCAACCCGCTGGTGGCAAAACTCTTCGCGAATGTGCTGAACATGCCGGTGACGGTCACGGATACCGACGAGGCCGCCGCCTGGGGCGCGGCGCTCTGTGCCGGGGCCGCCGTGGGCGCCTTCGCGCGCTTCGATGCCGACCCGCGCGACCTGTCGGATGCGGTGACCCACCAGCCCGACCCCGGGCGCGCCGCCCATTACCAAGCCCGCTACGAGGTCTTCCGTGCCGTGGCCGCGGACCTGTCGCGCACCTACGACCGGCTCAATGCGCTGGAAACCATGGAGCGCGGGGCATGAGCGAGGCTTTCGACGTTGTCATCATCGGCGCGGGTGTGAACGGCGCGGGGCTGTACCGCGACCTCTGCGCGCAGGGCCTGCGCTGCCTGATCCTGGACAAGGGCGACTTTGGCTCGGGCACCTCCGCCGCGCCGTCGCGGCTGATCCACGGCGGGCTGAAGTACCTCGAAACCGGCGAGCTTCGGCTGGTGGCCGAGTCCACCTACGAGCGCAACCTGCTGTTGCGCAATGCGCCGCATCTGGTGAAGCCGCTGCCGACTCTGCTGCCGATCTTCTCTTGGACCAGGGGGATCGGGGCGGCGCTGCGCACGCTGCTGGGGTCGACCACCGCGCCGCGCAGCCGGGGGGCTTTGCTGGTGAAGGTGGGGCTGGCGAT
This sequence comes from Ponticoccus sp. (in: a-proteobacteria), assembly GCF_048381735.1. Classification (NCBI taxonomy): domain Bacteria; kingdom Pseudomonadati; phylum Pseudomonadota; class Alphaproteobacteria; order Rhodobacterales; family Roseobacteraceae; genus Ponticoccus; species Ponticoccus sp. (in: a-proteobacteria). Next base: position 148,157 of record NZ_JBLXGL010000002.1, on the reverse strand, counting down.
GTACGACTTCTACGGGCGCCGGGCGCGGGTCATGCCGCGCCACCGGATGTTCTCGCGCACCCGCGCGCTGGAGGAAGTGCCCGCCCTGACGCCGCGCATTGCCGCCGTGGGCCGCTACCACGATGCCACCGTGACCGCGCCCGAGCGGCTGGTGCTGGAACTGGTGCAGGACGGGACGCGGCTGTCGCCGGGCTCCGAGGCGCTGAACTGGACGGCGCTGACCGGGCGCAGCGGCGCGGTGCTGCATCTGGACGGTCCCGACGGGGTGCGGGATGTGACCGCCCGGCTGGTGGTCAACGCCGCCGGGCCATGGATCGACAGCGTCAACCGCGCGCTGGCCATGCCGCTGCCCAGGCAGATCGGCGGCACCAAGGGGTCGCATATCCTGCTGGATCACCCCGAATTGCTGCGCCAGCTGGATGGCCGGATGATCTATTTCGAGGGCAACGACGGGCGCATCCTGCTGGTCTTCCCCTATCACGGGCGGGCGCTGGTGGGGTCCACCGACATCCCCGCCGAGGATCCCGACCAGGCCGTCTGTACACCGGAAGAGGTGGCCTATTTCATCGGCGCCCTGCGCGACCTGCTGCCGGGGCTGCGCTTCGACGAGGGTCAGATCGTCTATGCCTACGCGGGCATCCGGCCGCTGCCGAACTCGGAAGGGGTGGCGCCGGGGTTGATCAGCCGCGACCACTCGGCGCCGGTGGCGGAGCCCGAGGGCGACCGCCCCTTCCCGGTGATCGCGCTGATCGGCGGCAAGTGGACGACCTTCCGCGCCTTCTCTGCCGAGGTGGCCGACAGCGTGCTGAAGCGGCTGGGCCATCCGCGCCGACAGGGCACGGATACGCTGCGCATCGGCGGCGGGCAGGGCATGCCGGACGCGGCAGCGCGCGGGGACTGGATCGCCGAGGTTTCTGCGGCGACCGGGGCGGGCCCCGGGCGTGTGGCCCTGCTGCTGGACCGCTATGGCGCCACGGCCCGCGCGGTGGCCGCCGAAGAGGGCGCCGACCCGGTGCTGCTGGCGGGCACGGATACCTCGGAAGGCGAGATCCGCCACATTGCCCGGGTCGAGCAGGTCGTGCATCTGGAAGACATCGTCCTGCGCCGCACCACGCTGGGGGTGACCGGGCAGGCCTCGCGCGCCGTGATCGCCCGGGTCGCCGAGGTCGCCGGTGCGGCACTGGGCTGGGACGCGGCGCGGCGCGGCGAGGAGGTCGCGGCCTGCACGGAAACCCTGACCCGCCGCCACAACGCCCCGCCGTCCTGAGCGGACCCGGCGCCCCGTGGGGGCGCGATCCCTGTGGCTGTCCTCGGAAGAGCAGGCCGACTGCGCTGGCGCGGGTGAAGTCTCCCGAGCTTTCCCTTTTGCTGCACGACGCCCGCCCGACGGCATCGTCGGGCCGCGCCGGTCCGCCCCCACGGGGCGGCGCTAAAAGTCGAGGGTAGTCCGGGCCTCGGTGCGTGTTTTGGAAAGGCCCCCGCACAGGAAAAAGCCCGACGCAGGGATGCGCCGGGCTGAAGGGATGCCGCTTCTCATCGCATCGCGCGTTCTCCGCCACGCCTTCAGCGCGTGCGGGACTTTTGCGATGCCCTGTCCAGAGGGACTCTGAGAACGCGGAAGTCTGCCGTCAGGGGGCTGACGCAGTCAGGTGATCCGCTTGATCGAATCCATGATCTCCTGCTGATCGAAGACGCGCTTCCAGTCGTCCTTCATCAGCGCGGGGATGCCGAATTCGATGGCCTTGTTGCAGGCGTCCGAGAACTGGCCTTCCTGCACGCCGAAGATCACCGCGCCGAGGATGTTCATGTGGCCCAGCAGGAAGTCCTTGGCGCATTCCTCGGAAATGCCCTGCTTCACGCATTCGTCCATGGCCTGTTTCATCACCACCAGAAGCGAGGCGCAGACGGTTTCCGACAGGCCGGGTTCAAGATAGGCCAGTTGCTCGACCGTGACGCGGTAGGTCTGGCGGACGGGTGCGTAGATCGCCTTGGCCACCCGGTCGCCCAGGGCGTAGTGCTCCTCGGGGCCCTGCATCAGCGCGTTCACGACGCCCTGCGGATGGGCCACGCCGCCGAAGCGGTCGAGGCGCGCGGCCTCGGTCGGCTCGTTGTGGTAGATCGCCGGGTGGCAGGGGTGGGTCACGAAATAGGTGATGTCCGCGCGCTCCGGCAGGTGGCCCGCATAGGGCGCGGCGGCGTCGAGGATCACGACCATGGTGCCCGGCTTCAGCACCGGCACAATGCCCGAGGCGACCTTGCCGATCAGCGTATCCGGCACCGCCAGCACCACCACCTCGGCACCGTCCAGCGCCTCTTGCTGGTCGACGCAGTCCACGCCCACCGCATCCTTCAGCCGCGTGCGACCGGCCTCGGAGACCTCGACATGGGAAACCTCGAAATCCGTCTTGGCAAGGTTCAGAGACAGGCGCACGCCCATCTTGCCGCCGGCGCCGAGCAGGGCAAGTTTCGTCATGATGTTTCCTCCATCCCGGGACAGCCCACGGGTCAACGGCTCGTTAACCGGGCTTGAATAACTGGTATGATCAGATAATGTGCGGGCGATTAACCTGTCAACAAGGAATTCGGGGGTGACTGTGGCGCGACTGCTGAGCTGGTTCGGGGACGACTTTACCGGGTCGACCTCGGTGATGGAGGTGCTGGCCTTTGCCGGGATCGACACGGTGCTGTTTTCCGACATCCCGTCGCCCGCCCTGATGGCGCGCTTCGCAGGCGCGCAGGCGGTGGGCATCGCCTCGACCGCGCGGACCGAGGGGCCAGAGTGGATGGCGGCCAACCTGCCGGGGCCCTTCACCTTTCTGAAGGGGCTGGGCGCGCCGCTCTTGCACTACAAGGTCTGTTCGACCTTCGATTCCGCGCCGACATCGGGGAATATCGGCAAGGCCATCGAGATCGGGCTGGAGGTGACCGGCAGCCGCGCCGCCCCGGTGCTGACCGGCGCGCCGCAGAACCGGCGCTATCAGGCTTTCGGGCATCTCTTCGCGGGCACCTTCGAGGGAGTCTTCCGGCTGGACCGTCACCCGGTCATGGCGCGCCACCCGGTCACCCCGATGCATGAATCGGACCTGCTGAAGCATCTCGCCGCGCAGACCGACCTGCCCTCGGCGCTGGTGGATCTGGAGGCGCTCTGGTCCGATCCGCAGGCGGCGCTGGATCATGCGTTGCAGGCGGGGGCGCGCATGGTGTCCATCGACTCGATGGACCCGGTGACAGAGCAGGCCGCCGGGCGCCTGCTGTGGGAGAACCGCGCAGAGATGGGCTTTGTCGCGGGATCGCAGGGCGTGGAATACGCGCTGGTCCGGCATTGGCAGAAGGCCGGGCTGATCCCGCCGCCACAGCCCCTGACCGGCGCGGGGCGGGTCGAGCGCATCGCCGTCGTGTCCGGCTCTGTCTCGCCCTCGACCGCGCGGCAGATCGGCTGGGCGGCGGCGAACGGGTTCGAGGTGATCCGCTTCGACGCGGCCAGCGTCATCCGCGACCCGGCGCAACTGGACAGCGAGATCGCCAGGGCCATCGAGGCGGGCGCCGCGTCGCGGGCCAGCCCGCTGGTCTGTTCCGCCACCGGCCCGGACGACCCGGCGGTTGCCGCCGTGCGCGCGGCGCTGACAAGCGGAACCATGAGCGGCCCCGAGGCCAACGAGATGATCGGCAAGGCGCTGGGGCGCATCCTGGACGGCATCTTGCGGGAAACCGGGCTGCGCCGCGCGGTGATCTCGGGCGGCGATACCTCGGGGCACGGGATGCGCGCGCTGGGTATCGAGGCGCTTCAGGCGCTGGCGCCGACGATCCCCGCCGCGCCGCTTTGTGTCGGCCATGGCGGCGGCATCCACGACGGGTTGCAGATCGCGCTGAAGGGCGGGCAGATGGGCAGCGAGGACTTCTTTGGCTGGATCCGCGACGGCGGCGGCCCGCGCGGCTGATCCCGCCCGTCCCGGCGATTGCGGCCCGCTGCGGGGCCTGCCGCCGGACCGGGTGACGGCGCAGGTGGTGCGGGGGCGGTTCCGGGGTGCCGGGCCGGTGGCGTCTGGATCGCGGCCGCCGTCCCGGCATGGCCGAAGGGAACGGGGGCGCCGCTTCAGGCCTTTCCGCCCTCGCCCTCGCGGTGCAGGGAAAAGGCCTCGCTGGAGCGGTCGAGATGCGTGGCCATCTCGGCCACGGCGCCCTCGGCATCCCGCGCGCGCAGGCGGTCCAGGATGCGCTGGTGTTCGGCCAGCGTGACCTCTTCGTTGCCGGACCAGTGCAGCATCCCCTGATGGAAGGCGAACAGCCAGCCGACCATGGCGCGAGACACCGCGTGGATGATCGGATTGCCCGCGATCTGCGCAATCTTGGAATGGAAGGCCATGTCGGCGGCGATGAAGTGCTGCATGTCCTGCGACAGGTAGGCGCGCTGCCGTACGATGGTGTCCTCGAGGTCGAAGAGGTCGTCCTCGGTGCGCCGCTCGGCGGCCAGCCGGACCATGCCCAGCTCGAACATCCGCCGCGCCTCGCGCAGGTGGTCGACGTTGGCGGGTTCCATGGCCAGCACCAGCCGGATGATGTCGTCGGACTGGGTGAAGACCGTTTCGGCGTCGATCTCGTTCACCCGGGACCGTTCACCGTGGCTGATGGTGATCAGCCCGCTGTTGTGCAGCGTCTGCAGGGCCTCGCGCACGGCGGGACGCCCGACACCGAAGCGCGCCATCAGCGCCCGTTCCGACGGCATGGTGTCGCCGGGCCGCAACTCTCCCGCGATGATCATCTTGCGCAGGCGGTCGAGCACCTCGTCCGACAGCTTGCGCCGGGTAATCTTCTCGGGTTCGCTTGTCATGGCCTCTCCTTCGTTTCGCGCATGATGGCGCAAGGCTTCGGGGCGCGAAAGCCGTCAGATTTCCGACAGTTCGACGGTGCGGTGTTCGGCCGCGGACAGATAGGCCGCCTCGACCAGCGCCAGCGTCAACACGTTGTCGGCGCCCGAGGTTTCGGGCTGCCTGCCCGCCGCGAGGCTGTCGACGAAGTGCTGCTGGATCAGCGCCACGCTTTCCTGGATGTTGTGCCAGGGCCGCGCGGCCCAGGGCAGAACCGGCGGGCTGACATCGCGCGTCTCGGCCCCCCCGGGCGTCTGGATCGTCAGCCTGTACCCCGCGTCGAGCCGCAGGGTGCCGCCGGTGCCGTCGATTTCCAGCAGGCTTTCGGGAAAGGTCTCGGGCGCGCGCTTCGTGGCATAAGAGCAGTCGACGACGCAGGTCACGCCGTCCTTGTGTTCCAGCAGCATGGTGGCGACATCCTCGCCTTCGATGCCGGGATTGATGCGCCTTGTGGTCGCGGTCAGGCGGCGCACGTCGCCGAACAGCGCGCGGGCAACGTCGAGGATATGGATGCCCAGATCCTCGATGATGAAGCGTTCGCCCTCTGCCAGGTAGGGCTGGCCGCTGAACACGTCATAGCCCGACCGGAAGGACACGCGGCCAAAGAAGGGCGTGCCGATGGCGCCGCCGCGCAGGGCGTCGATGGCCGCGCGCAGGGCGCTTTGCCAGCGGAAGTTTTCGTGCACCATCAGCACCTTGCCGCTGGCCTCGACGGCGCTGACCATGGCGCGGGCGTCCTGCATGGTCTGGGCGAAGGGCTTCTGGCAGATCACGTGCACGCCGTGGCGGGCGGCCAGCTCGACCAGCGGGCGGTGCGACTGGACCGTGGTGGCGATGTCGACGGTGTCAAAGCCGCCCTCGGCGAACATCGCGCGCGCGTCGGTATAGGTGCGGGTCACGCCGAACTGCTCCTGCACCAAGCGCAGCCGCTCGGGGTCGCGATCGCAGACCGCCACCACCTCGGCCCCCGTGGCATCCTGCCAGCCATGCAGCTGGTTGATGGCAAAGAACCCGCATCCGATCAGCGCGACTTTCATGGAGACCCTCCCTTGAATGGCAGCGCGACCATGCCTCATGCGGCGGTGGTTGCCAACAGGTATGATGAGTATTACTGATCCGTGAACGCGGCGTTCGGAGGGGTTGCCATGACCGAGAGCAGGATCACCGTCACCTACCGGCTGGAAACGCCCGGCGACATCGAGGCCCTGGCGGTCAAGGTCGCCTCGGACCAGTCGACCGGCACCTTCACGGCGCTGCCCGGCGAGACCGATGCGGTGCGCGCGCGCTGCGCCGCCCGGGTCGAGCAGGTGACCATGCTGGCGGATGCAGAGCGGTCGGGCCTGCCGGACGACCGGCCCGGCCCGTTCCACCGCGCCGACGTCAAGATTTCCTTCCCGCTGGAGGCCGTGGGCACCGATGTGGCGGCGCTGATGACGATCTGCGTGCATGGCGCATGGTCGGTGCGCGGGCTGACCGGCGCCCGGGTGATGGACATCGACCTGCCGGACGAATGGTCCTGCCACCCCGGTCCGCAGTTCGGCGTCGCGGGCTCGCGCCGCCTGATGGGCGTGGACGAGGGCGTCATGATCGCCTCTATCATCAAGCCGTCGCTGGGGCTGCTGCCCGGGGAAACGGCGGCGGTGGTAAAAGAGCTCTGCGAGGCCGGTGTCGATTTCATCAAGGACGACGAAAAGCTGATGAGCCCCGGCTACTCGCTGCTGGAGGACCGGCTGAAGGCGATCATGCCGGTGATCCGCGACCACGAGCAGAAGACCGGCAAGCGGGTGATGTACGCCTGGGGCATCTCTTCCGCCGATCCCGAAGAGATGATGGCGAACCACGACCTGGTGCTGGAGCACGGCGGCAACGCGGCGGTGGTGAACATCAACGCCATTGGCTTCGGCGGCATGACCTACCTGCGCCGGCGCTCGCGGCTGTGCCTGCACGCGCATCGCAACGGTTGGGACGTGCTGACGCGGCATCCCGCCATGGGGATGGAGTTCCGCGCCTACCAGAAGATCTGGCGCCTGCTGGGGGTCGACCAGTTCCAGATCAACGGCATCCGGGCCAAGTACTGGGAGCCGGACGAGAGCTTTCTGCGCAGCTTCGAGGCGGTGACGACGCCGATCTTCGCGCCCGAGGATTGCGCGCTGCCGGTGGTCTGTTCCGGCCAGTGGGGCGGGCAGGCGGTGGATACCTACAACCGCACCGGCGGCACGCTTGACCTGATGTACCTTGGCGGCGGCGGCATCCACGGGCACCCCGGCGGCGCGGCGGGCGGCGTGCGCGCGATCCGGCAGGCCTGGGATGCGGCGGCGGCGGGGCGCTCTTTGGCGGCGCAGGCGCAGGACCATCCAGAGCTTGCGGCAGCCCTTGCGACCTGGGGCTGAGGCGGGACGCCGGGGCCTTGGCGGCGACGCGCTGCGGAATGGGGTGCCCGAGAGGTTCGGGGGCTGCTTCTGGCGGTGCGGGTTGTTCGAAAGGGTCGGAGGGTGCAGGGGCAGGGCTGAGACCTCTGCGTCCGGCGGTGCGGGATGGTGTCTTGCCGCGCCCGGGCAGCAGGCGGGGCGATATCCAAAGGCCCCCGGCGCGCTCAGCCTTTCAGAAAGGCGTTGCGATCCACGAGGAAGCGTTCCGAGAGCGGCAGGCTTGCGGCGCCAAGGGCGCGGGCGTCCGGGCCGATGGTGCCGGCGCGCACCTCGGGTATGTCGATCCCGGCGATGCTGATCCGGGACAGCTGCTCGGCTGTGTAGTCCACCAGCCGGGCGCGCACCGGCCCTGGCATCCAGCCGTCGATCATCGCGCTTTCGAAGTCGATCAGGCAGGCCGAGGAGAAGATGGCATAGGCCAGCCCCTCTGCCGCCTGCCTCAGCCATGCGTCAAGGACCGGCTTGGGGATATCCCAGTCGGTGCAGCCGGCCCAGATCGCCTCGGAGGGATGGCCGGCCTCCTTCAGCGCCTTTTCCAGAGAAACCAGCGAGGCCACATCGACCAGTTGCCGGACCGTCGTGCCCTCGATCCCGATGGGGATCGACCCCAGCGCGGCGGCGTTCCCGGTCCGCCCTGTGTACAGCGTATTGTCCAGAACCAGCCCGCCGCCGACGAAGAAGCCCATGAAGAAATACAGGAAATCGCGCGGCCTGTTCTGATCCCCGAAGACCAGTTCGGCCCCGCAGGCGGCAGAGGCATCGTTGCGCAGGAAGACGGGAAAGCTGCACTGCGCGGCGATCTCGGCGGCAATGTCGCGGTCGCGCCAGGCGTCCATGGCGCCCGGCTCCAGCGCAAGCAGGTCCGGCCAGTCGTGCAGGCGGAAGGGGATCGCGATCCCCAGACCCGCGACCCGCGTGCGCCGGTCCTGCGGCAGGTCCGCCAGCAGCGTTTCCATCGCCCCGGTCGCGAAGCGCACCACCGCATCGGGCGAGGGGAAGCGATGCGCCTGCGCCTGCCGCCCGACGACCGTGCCGCGAAAATCGGTCAGCACAAGTTCAAGGCTGCGCCGCCCGACCTTGAGGCCAAGGAAATAGGCGCCCTCGGCGACAAGGCTCATGGGCACCGAGGGCTGGCCGACCTTTCCGCGCAGCGGCTCGCCCTTTTTCAGCAGGCCCTCGGCCTCGAGCGCGCGCATGATCACCGACACCGTCTGCGCCGACAGTCCGGTCATCCGGGCGATCTCTGCCTTGGGCAGGGCCCCGACCTGCCGGATCAGCGTCAGCACAAGCCGCTCGTTGTGCGCGCGCACTCCGGATTGGTTCGACCCGCGGGCAAAAAGGGTGGCCGCGGTCTGTGCCTCTGATTTGGTCTTTTTATCAGGGCTTTGCATGGCGGTATCGGGCTTTTCCACAGGATTGAAACGCAAAGAAGGCTGTCAGCAAGACAGGCGCAGTGTCAATAATAAATGTGATTGATTTATTTAATATTGACAGAAAGCGGGCGAATCTGTTTCCTGATTATAGCGGGAGGAATCCGTGGCGTCATGTCACAGGCCGCAGAGCTTATGTTTTTTGGGAGGATACGATGAAGACATTCCTTGCCGGTACGGCAATCGCCCTGACCGCCGCGGCGCTGGCGTCGGGCGCGCAGGCTGCCAGCCACTCGGTCGGTGCCTGCCTGATCACCAAGACCGACACCAACCCCTTCTTCGTCAAGATGAAGGAAGGCGCGACCGCCAAGGCCGAAGAGCTGGGCATCGACCTGAAGTCCTTCGCGGGCAAGGTCGACGGCGACCACGAAACGCAGGTTCAGGCCATCGAGACCTGCATTGCGGATGGCGCCAAGGGCATCCTGATCGCCGCCTCCGACACCTCGAGCATCGTGCCTGCCGTGCAGCAGGCGCGCGAGGCGGGCCTTGTGGTGATCGCGCTCGACACGCCGCTGAACCCCATCGACGCCGCCGATGCGACCTTTGCCACCGACAACTTCCTTGCCGGTGAGCTGATCGGCAAATGGGCCGCCGCCAAGCTGGGCGATGCCGCCGCCGACGCAAAGATCGGCATGCTGGACCTTGCGGTGTCGCAGCCCACCGTGGGCGTGCTGCGCGATCAGGGCTTCCTGACCGGCTTCGGCATCGACGTCATGGACCCCAACAAGTGGGGCGACGAGGAAGACCCGCGCATCGTCGGCAACGACGTCACGCAGGGCAACGAAGAGGGTGGCCGCCGCGCCATGGAAAGCCTGCTGGCCTCCGACCCGATGATCAACGTCGTCTATACCATCAACGAGCCCGCCGCCGCCGGTGCCTACGAGGCGCTGAAGGCCATCGGGCGTGAGAACGACGTTCTGATCGTTTCGGTCGACGGCGGCTGCCCCGGCATCCAGAACGTCGCTGACGGCGTGATCGGCGCGACCTCGCAGCAGTACCCGCTGAAGATGGCCTCGCTGGGCATCGAGGCGATTGCCAAATGGGCCGAGGACGGCACCAAGCCGGAACCGACCGAGGGCAAGGACTTCTTCGACACCGGCGTGGCCCTGGTCACCGACCAGCCCGTCGAGGGCGTCGAGTCGATCTCTGTCGCCGAGGGCACCGACCTCTGCTGGGGCTGATCGCGCACTGACAGGCGCGAGGGGGCGGCGGGCCCGCCCCTTCGCCGTGGACGCGACCGGTTCCCCTGCGTTAGGCTGAACCGGGATCGTGCATCAAGACGGACCCAGACACAGGGGGGAGGAACCCATGTCAGAGACTGCCTCGAAGGGGCAGGACTACGAATCGTCGTTGTCCGGCGCCACCTCCGGCGTGGCCGAGTTCGAAAGGCGCAAGGGGCTGCTCTATTCCGTCCAGCACGCGCTGCACACGAACCCCGCGCTGGTGCCGCTGATCGTTCTCGTCCTGTCGATCGTCACCTTCGGCCTGCTGCTGGGGTCGAAATTCTTCTCTCCCTTCGCGCTGACGCTGATCCTGCAACAGGTGCAGATCGTCGGCATCGTCGCGGCGGCGCAGTCGCTGGTGATCCTGACCGCGGGCATCGACCTGTCGGTGGGCGCGATCATGGTGCTGTCCTCTGTCGTGATGGGGCAGTTCACCTTCCGCTACGGGCTGCCGCCCTCTGTCGCGGTGCTCTGCGGGCTGGCCTGCGGGACGCTGATGGGCTTCATCAACGGCGTCCTCGTGGCCAAGGTCAAGCTGCCGCCCTTCATCGTGACGCTGGGCATGTGGCAGATCGTGCTGGCGACCAACTTCCTTTATTCCGCGAACGAGACGATCCGCGCGCAGGAGATCGAGGCCGAGGCGCCGCTGTTCCAGTTCTTCGGCACGGTGATCGCCATCGGCGGCGCGCGGCTGACCTATGGCGCCATCTTCATGGTCGTGCTGTTTCTCTTCCTTGCCTACGTGCTGAAACAGACCGCCTGGGGCCGCCACGTCTACGCCATCGGCGACGACAAGGAGGCGGCAGAGCTGTCGGGGATCGAGACCGACAAAGTGCTGATTTCCGTCTACATGGCCTCGGGGCTGATCTGCGCCTTTGCCGGATGGGCCCTTGTGGGGCGGATCGGGTCGGTGTCGCCGACCTCGGGCCAGCTGGCCAATATCGAAAGCATCACCGCCGTGGTGATCGGGGGGATTTCTCTGTTCGGCGGGCGCGGCGCCGTGCTGGGATCGCTCTTCGGGGCGCTGATCGTGGGGGTCTTCACGCTGGGCCTGCGCCTTCTGGGGGCGGATGCGCAGTGGACCTACCTGCTGATCGGGGTGCTGATCATCGCCGCCGTCGCGGTGGACCAGTGGATCCGGAAGGCCTCCGCATGACCCGGCCCGCATCTCGGCCGCCCGTCGGGATCGCGCCCGGCCTCCAGTGGACCGCGGCACAGCCGCTTTGGATCAGAAAGGCATCGGCATGAGCGTTCAACCCGTCGTTCAGGGCCGTGGCATCGTCAAGCGATACGGCCATGTCACCGCCATCGACCACTCGGACTTCGATCTCTACCCCGGCGAGGTGCTGGCGGTGATCGGCGACAACGGGGCCGGCAAGTCGTCGATCGTCAAGGCGATCTGCGGCGCCGTCCAGCCCGACGAGGGCGAGATCCGGATCGAGGGCAAGCCGGTGCATTTCTCCTCGCCGTTGCAGGCCCGCGAGATGGGGATCGAGATCGTCTACCAGCAACTGGCGCTGTCGCCCGCGCTGTCCATCGCGGACAACATGTTCGCGGGCCGAGAGCTGCGCAAACCCGGCATCATGGGCACGGTCTTCCGCCAGCTCGACAAGAAGGCGATGGAGAAATTCGCCCGCGACAAGCTGACCGAACTGGGTCTGATGACGGTGCAGTCGATCAATCAGGCGGTCGAGACGCTTTCGGGCGGGCAGCGGCAGGGCGTCGCCGTGGCCCGTGCCGCGGCCTTTGCCAAGAAGTTCATCATCATGGACGAGCCGACCGCCGCGCTGGGGGTCAAGGAAAGCCGCCGCGTGCTGGAGCTGATCCAGGACGTGCGCGCCAAGGGCATCCCGATCATCCTGATCAGCCACAACATGCCGCATGTCTTCGAGGTGGCGGACCGCGTGCACATCCACCGGCTGGGCAAGCGCCACGCGGTGGTCGACCCGAAGAAGATCACCATGTCGGATGCCGTGGCGATCATGACCGGCGCGCAGGAACCGCCCCCGGTCGAGGAACAGCAACTGACGCCCAAGGCGGCGTGACCCGCAGGCCCGCCTTCCCTGTCGGGGCGCGGGCCTTTTCCATCCTGCTGCTTCTCCGGGCAGATCCTCGGGGGATGCAGGGGCAGGCCCCCGTGCAGGCTTGCCAAATGCGCAACATGGCCATGTTGGCGTTGCCGGGTGTGCGGGGCGGGCTTGTGCGGTCCGTGCCCCGGTGCTGATGTGGGGGGAATCGCAAGCCACGGGACGCCTGTCATGAAAGATGCCATCCTCGCCCATCTTCGCTATGGTCTTGGCAAGGACGCCAGCCACTCTTCCGTATACGACTGGCGCATGGCGCTGTCCCACGCGCTGCGCGACCGGGCCGTCGATCACTGGATTCCCTCGACCCAGACCACCTACGCCCGCAGGGCGAAGCGGGTCTACTACCTGTCGATGGAATTCCTGATCGGGCGTCTGGTCGAGGACATGGCCGCCAACCTCGGCGCCACCGAAGAGGCGCGCGCTGCGCTGGCCGAGCTTGGGCAGGACTTCGACACGCTGGTCCGGGACGAGCCCGACGCCGCGCTTGGCAACGGCGGGCTGGGGCGGCTGGCCGCCTGCTTCATGGACAGCCTCGCGACGCTGGGCATCCCGGCGATGGGCTACGGCATCCGCTACGAGCACGGGCTCTTCGAGCAGGATTTCGTCGACGGCCAGCAGATCGAGAAGCCCGAAACATGGTTGAGCCAGAAACACGCCTGGGAGTTCGAGCGCCCCGAGGTGCAGTATTCCATCACCTTCGGCGGCCACGTCGAACACCACGACGGCCGCGCCCACTGGCACCCGCATGAGACAGTCTTTGCCACCGCCCATGACACGCCGGTGATCGGCTGGCGGGGGCGCTGGGGCAATACGCTGCGGCTGTGGTCGGCGCAGCCGGTCAAGGTCTTCGACCTCGCCAGCTTCAACCGGGGCGACTACCTGTCCGCTTCCCGGTCAGAGGCGCTGGCCCGCACCATCTGCCGCGTGCTCTACCCCGACGACACCACCGAGACCGGCAAGGAGCTGCGGCTGAAGCAGGAGTATTTCTTCACCGCCGCCTCGATCCAGGACCTGATCCGGCGCTTTCTCGTCACCCATGACGACATTCGCAGGCTGGACGAGGCCGCCGCGATCCAGCTGAACGACACCCACCCCGCCATCGCCGGGCCGGAACTGGTGCGCCTGCTGGTCGACGTGCACGGGCTGGGCATGGGAGAGGCCATCGACCTCGCCCGCCGCTGCCTTGGCTATACCAACCACACGCTTCTGCCCGAGGCGCTGGAGCGCTGGCCCGAATGGCTGTTCGGTCGCGTCCTGCCCCGGCATCTGGAGATCATCCGAGAGATCGAGGCGAGCCATCAGGCGGAATTCGCGGGCAGCCCGCGCATCCTTGACCACGGCAACGTGCAGATGGGCGAACTGGCCTTCATCATGGCGCACAAGGTCAACGGCGTCTCGGCGCTGCACACCGATCTGGTCAAGCAGACGCTGTTTTCCGACCTGCACCGCATCCACCCGACGCGGATCATCAACCAGACGAACGGCATCACCCCGCGCCGCTGGCTGCACACTTGCAACCCGGCGCTGTCGGGCCTGATCACGGGCGCCATCGGCGACGGCTGGGTCGCGGATCTGGAGCAGTTGAAGGCGCTGAAGGACAAGACCGGCGACGCGGCCTTCCTGTCGGACTTCATGGCCGCCAAGCGCTACAACAAGGAACGGCTGTCGAACTGGGTGCGGCAGACGCTGGGGCAGAGCATCGACCCCGATGCCATGTTCGACGTGCAGATCAAGCGCATCCACGAATACAAGCGCCAGCACATGAACATCCTCGAAACCATCGCGCTGTGGAACGAGATGAGGGCCAACCCCGGCGCGGGCTGGCAGCCGCGCGTCAAGATCTTCGGCGGCAAGGCGGCGCCCGGCTATCACGTCGCGAAAGAGATCATCCACCTGATCAACGATGTCGCCACCGTCATCAACAGCGATCCGGCGACCAAGGACCTGCTGCAGATCGTTTATCCGCCCAACTACAACGTCACCATGGCAGAGATGCTGATCCCCGCTGCCGACCTGTCGGAACAGATCTCCACGGCGGGCAAAGAGGCCTCGGGCACCGGCAACATGAAGTTCGCGCTCAACGGGGCGCTGACCATTGGCACGCTGGACGGTGCCAATGTCGAGATCCGCGAGCATGTGGGGGCCGAGAACTTCTTTCTCTTCGGCCTGACCGCGCAAGAGATCATGGAGGCGCGCAAGCGGCCCGGTTTCGCCCGCGCCACCATCGAGCAAAGCCCCCGGATGCAGCGCGTGCTGCAGCAGATCGCCGAGGGACGGTTCTCGCCCGGGGACACGTCGCGCTACCACGGTTTTGTCGGAAACCTCTGGGATCACGATTATTTCTGCGTCTCGCAGGACTTCGACAATTACTATGACACCCAGCGCCGCGCGGATGAGGCCTTTGGCCATCGCGACGCATGGGCCGCCATGGCGCTGGCCAACACCGCGGGCATGGGCTGGTTCTCGTCCGACCGCACGATACAGGGCTACGCCCGCGACATCTGGGATGTCGGCCCGGCGGATGCCACGACACTGGAGAAGACCGGATGACACTCATCGACCCCGGAACCGCCGACGAGATCACGTCGGGCCGCCATGGCGACCCTTTCGCGGTTCTGGGGTTGCATGGCCTGCCCGACGGCAGGCTGGTCGCCCGCGTCTTTCGCCCCGGCGCCGAAGGGGCAGAGGTGCTGGACGCCAAGGGCAAGCAGGTGGCGGTGCTGGAGCCGCTGTCCGAGGGCCTGTTCGCCGGAGTGATCCCGCGCCGCAAGACCCCGTTCCCCTACCGGCTGCGCTTCACCCGGGGTGCGGACACATGGGAAGAGCGCGACCCCTACGGCTATGGCCCCGTGCTGGGCGAGGTCGACGAATATCTGCTGGGCGAGGGCACCCATGGCCGCCTCTGGGACGCCTTGGGTGCCCATATGCGCACACACGAAGGCGTCAGCGGCGTGCATTTCGCCGTCTGGGCGCCGAATGCGCGGCGGGTCTCGGTCGTGGGGGATTTCAACGGCTGGGACGGGCGGCGGCACGTCATGCGGCGGCGCGGCCAGACCGGCGTGCACGAGACCTTCCTTCCGGATCTGGGCGAAGGCACGGTCTACAAATACGAACTGCTCGGTGCCTCGGGCGAGGTCCTGCCGCTGAAGGCCGACCCGGTGGGCTTTGGCGCCGAACTGCCGCCCGCGACCGCATCGGTGGTGCGCGGGCTGGCGGGCCACGACTGGCAGGACGGCGACTGGATGGGGCGGCGCGCCGACGCGCATCGCATCGACAAGCCGATCTCTGTCTACGAGGTCCATCTCGAAAGCTGGCGGCGGGTGCCCGAGGACGGCAACCGCCCGCTGACCTACCGCGAACATGCCGAGCAGCTGGTGGGCTACGCCGCCGGGATGGGCTTTACCCATATCGAGCTGACGCCGATCTCGGAGTATCCCTTCGGCGGCTCGTGGGGCTATCAGCCGGTGGGCTTGTTTGCGCCGACCTCGCGCTTTGGCACGCCCGAGGACTTTCGCGCCATGGTGGACGCGGCCCATGCGGCGGGGCTGGGGGTGATCATCGACTGGGTGCCGGGGCATTTCCCGACCGATGCCCACGGCCTTGCCCAGTTCGACGGCACCGCGCTTTACGAACACGCCGACCCGAAAGAGGGCTACCACCCGGACTGGAACACGCTGGTCTACAACTACGGCCGGACCGAAGTGCGCAACTTCCTGATTTCCAACGCCAAGTTCTGGGCCGAGGAGTTCCATATCGACGGGTTGCGGGTGGATGCCGTGGCCTCGATGCTCTACCGCGACTACTCGCGGAAAGAGGGCGAGTGGGTGCCCAACGAACACGGCGGGCGCGAGAACTTAGAGGCGATCGGTTTCCTGCGGCAGATGAACGAACAGGTCTATGCGGCCTGTCCCGACATCATGACCATCGCCGAGGAAAGCACCGCCTTTCCGGGTGTCTCTGCGCCCACGGATCACGGCGGGCTGGGCTTCGGCTTCAAGTGGAACATGGGGTGGATGAACGACACCCTGCGCTACATGGCCGAGGACCCGATCAACCGCAAATACCACCACGACAAGATGACCTTCGGGCTGCACTACGCCTTTTCCGAGAACTTCGTCCTGCCGCTCAGCCATGACGAGGTGGTGCATGGCAAGGGCAGCCTGCTGGGGCGGATGCCGGGCGACGACTGGCAGCGCTTTGCCAACCTGCGCGCCTATTTCGGCTTTATGTGGGGGCACCCGGGCAAGAAGCTGCTCTTCATGGGCGGGGAATTCGCCCAGCCGCGCGAGTGGAACCACGAAAGCAGCCTCGACTGGCACCTGCTGGAGTATGGCAGCCACAGGGGCATGCAACGCCTCGTCCGCGACCTGAACGCGCTCTACCGCGCCACGCCCGCGCTGTATGAAAGGGACAGCAGGCCCGAGGGCTTCCGCTGGATCGACGGCGGCAATGCCAGCGATTCGATCTTTGTCTGGCTGCGCGAGGGGACGACGGGCAGCGCCCCGGTGCTGGTCATCGCGAATTTCACGCCGGTGACACGGACCGGCTACAGGATCGGCGTGCCGCGTCCCGGCTACTGGGTCGAGAGGCTGAACACCGATGCCGAAGCATATGGCGGCAGCAATCAGGGCAACGGCGGCGGGCGGGCATCCGACCCGGTGCCTGCGCATGGCTGCGACCACTCGCTGGAGATTACCGTGCCCCCGCTTGCCACGGTCTTTTTCGAGCTGTCGCAGGGGTGAGGGCGGAACAGGGATAAGGGGAGGAATGAATGCAACACGACAGATTCAGCCTGGCGCAGCAGACCATGGCCTATGTCCTTGCGGGCGGGCGCGGCAGCCGCCTGAAAGAGATGACGGATGTGCGCGCGAAACCGGCGGTCTATTTCGGCGGAAAGACGCGGATCATCGACTTTGCCCTGTCGAACGCGGTGAACTCCGGCATCCGCCGGATCGGCGTCGCGACGCAGTACAAGGCCCACAGCCTGATCCGCCACCTGCAACGCGGCTGGTCCTTCTTCCGGGCCGAGCGCAACGAGGGGCTGGATATCCTGCCCGCCAGCCAGATGATCGACGAGACCAACTGGTACAAGGGTACGGCGGACGCTGTGACGCAGAACCTGTCGATCATTCGCGGCTACGGGCCGAAATACATCCTGATCCTCGCGGGCGATCACATCTACAAGCAGGACTATTCCTTCATGATCGAGCAGCATGTCTCGACCGGGGCCAAGGTCACGGTGGGTTGCATCGAGGTGCCGAAGGAAGAGGCCACCGGCTTTGGCGTGATGGGCGTGGACGCGACCGACAAGATCCTGGAATTCGTCGAAAAACCCGCCGATCCGCCGACCATGCCGGGCGACGACACGCGGTCCTTGGCCAGCATGGGGATCTACGTCTTCGAGGCGGAGTATCTCTACGGCCTGCTCGAAGCGGATGCAGAGGACCCGGAGTCCGAGCATGACTTCGGCAAGAACATCATTCCCGCCATCGTGGCCGAGGGCGGCGCCTATGCGCATCCCTTCGGGCGCTCCTGCGTGATGACCGGTCTGGAGAAAGAGCCCTACTGGCGCGACGTCGGCACCATCGACGCCTACTGGAAGGCCAACATCGACCTGACCGACTTCGAGCCCAAGCTGGACATCTACGCCACCGACTGGCCGATCTGGACCTATTCGGAACTGACGGCACCGGCGAAGTTCATCCACAACGAGGAAGGTCGACGCGGGCAGGCGGTGTCCTCGATGGTCTCGGGCGGCTGCATCGTGTCGGGCTCGTCGCTCTATCGCTGCCTGCTGTTCACCGGGGTGCGCACGCATTCCTTTTCCCAGATGGAGGGGGTCGTGGCGCTGCCCCATGCCGAGGTCGGGCGGCGCGCCTACATCAAGAACGCCATCATCGACCGGGGCGTGAAGATCCCGCCGGGGCTGATCGTCGGCGAAGATCCAGCGCTGGATGCAAAGCGTTTCCGCCGGACCGAAAACGGCATATGCCTGATCACGCAAAGCATGATCGACAAGCTGGGATAACGCGGCATGAACGTCCTGATGGTCACCTCGGAATGCGCGCCTTTCGTCAAGACGGGGGGGCTTGCGGACGTGGTGGGCGCCCTGCCCGGGGCGCTGGCGCCCCTGGGCCTGGACGCGCGGGTCATGCTGCCCGCCTATCCGGCGCTGTTCCCGCTGCTGCCGCAGGGCGAAGAGGTCGCGCGGTTCGACGACCTTCCCGGCGGGCCGGGGCGGCTGGTGCAGGTTCAGGCGCAGGGGCTGGTGCTGCTGCTGCTGGATGCGCCGCAGCTTTATGACCGCGCGGGCAATCCCTACACCGGCCCCGACGGGCGCGACTGGGCCGACAACCACCTGCGTTTCGGCGCGCTGGCGCAGGCGGCGGCGCGCATCTGCTTCGACGGGCTGCCGGGCTGGAAGCCCGAGGTGCTGCACGCCCATGACTGGCAGGCAGGGCTGGTGCCGGTGTACCTGAAGCAGGCGGGCCGCGCCGGGCCGAAGTCGGTGCTGACGATCCACAATATCGCCTTTCAGGGCCGCTTTGGCCCGCAGGTGCTGGGCGAGCTTGGGCTGCGCGACGACTGGTTCCATCCCGAGGGTCTGGAATACTACGGCGACCTGTCCTTCCTGAAGGCCGGGCTGGTCTATGCCGATGCGGTGACCACCGTCAGCCCCACCTACGCGCGCGAGATCCTGACGCCCGAATTCGGCATGGGGCTGGAGGGCGTGTTGCAGGCCCGCGCCGCCGATCTGACCGGCATCCTCAACGGCATCGACACCGGCGTGTGGGATCCGGCAACGGACGCGGCGCTGGCCCGGACCTTCGACGCCAAGACGCTGGTCCGTAAGGCCGAGAACCGCGCCGCGATCGCCGCGCGTCTGGGGCTGGAGCCGGGCGAGGGGCCGCTTTTCTGCGTCATCAGCCGCCTGACCGGACAAAAGGGCCTCGACACGCTGGCCGAGGCGATCCCGCATCTGGTGGCCGAGGGCGCGCAGCTGGCGCTGCTGGGCTCGGGCGAGCCCGCGCTGGAAGAGGCCTATACCCGTGCCGCCCGGCAGTTCCCGGGCCGCGTCGGGGTGCAGATCGGCTATGACGAGGCGTTTTCGCACCTTCTGCAGGGCGGGGCGGACGCCATCCTGATCCCCTCGCGGTTCGAACCCTGCGGCCTGACCCAGCTGTACGGGCTGCGCTACGGCACCCTGCCGGTGGTGGCGCGCACCGGGGGCCTTGCCGATACGGTGATCGACGCCAACGCGGCGGCTCTGGCGGTGGGCGTGGCCACGGGCTTCGTGCTGGACACCGTCAGCCGGCAGGGGATCGAGGCCGGGATCAGCCGCACCTGCGCGGCCTATGCCGACCGCAGGCTCTGGCAGGGGATGATGCGCGCCGCCATGCGCCAGCCCGTCGGGTGGGAGACTTCGGCACGCGCCTATGCCGACCTCTACGCGGCCCTGCAGGCATGACCATGCAGACCCGCGTCAACCCCGAGGTCCGGCCCGGCACGCCCCACCGCATGGGCGCGCATTTCGACGGAGAGGGCACGAATTTCGCCGTCTTCTCGGCGCATGCCTCGCGGGTGGACCTCTGCCTGTTTACCCCGGACGGCGAGACAGAGACGGCGCGTGTCCCCCTGCCCGAACGCAGCGGCGATACATGGCACGGCTACCTGCCGGGGCTGGCGCCGGGGGCGCTTTACGGCTACCGCGTCGACGGGCCCTATACGCCGGACCGGGGGCATCGCTTCAACCCGAACAAGCTGCTGCTGGACCCCTACACACGCGAAATGGCGGGCGGCTTCATCCGTCACCGCGCGCTTTACGGCTACAAGGTCGGCAATGCCGGGGCCGATATGTCCTTCGACGGGCAGGACAGTGCGCCCTACCTGCCGAAGTCGGTGATCTCGGACCCCGAGACCTTTCCCATGGACGCCACCCGGCTGGGCCGCGACTGGGCCGAGACGCTGATCTACGAGGCCCACGTCAAGGGGGCCACCATGCGCCACCCCGATATCCCGAAGGCGATGCGCGGCACCTATGACGGCATGGCCTCGGACGCGATGCTGGATCACCTGACCCGGCTGGGCGTGACGGCGGTGGAACTGCTGCCCGTCCACGCGCTGAAGTCCGAGGACGCGCTTCTGTCGCGCAGCCTTGTCAACTACTGGGGCTACAACACCGTGGGCTTCTTCGCGCCCGAGCCGCGCTATTTCGGCCCCGAGGGCGTGGCGGGCTTTCGCCGCATGGTGGACCGCTTCCACGCGGCGGGGATCGAGGTGCTGCTGGACGTGGTCTTCAACCACTCCGCCGAGGGCGACCACCTTGGCCCGACCCTGTCCTTCCGGGGGCTGGACAACGCCAGCTACTACCGCCTCGCCGCCGGAGAGCCGCGCTATTACGCCAACGACACCGGGACGGGGAACACGCTGAACACCGCGCACCCGCAGGTGCTGCGGCTGGTCATGGACAGCCTGCGGTTCTGGGCGCAGGCCATGGGCGTGGACGGCTTCCGCTTCGACCTTGCCACCGCCGTCGCGCGCGAGGCGCATGGCTTCGACCGGCATGGCGGGTTCCTCGACGCGCTGAGGCAGGACCCGGTGCTGGCGGGGGTGAAGCTGATCGCAGAGCCCTGGGACATCGGGCCGGGCGGCTACCAGCTTGGCCAGTTCCCGCCCGAGTTCGCCGAGTGGAACGACAAGTATCGCGACACCGTGCGCCGCTTCTGGCGGCGTGACCGTCATGCGGCGCAGGATCTGGGCTCGGCGCTGCTGGGCACGGCGGAACTGTTCGACAAGCGCGGGCGGCGGGCGT
The DNA here is from genome assembly GCF_048381735.1 of Ponticoccus sp. (in: a-proteobacteria). Lineage (NCBI taxonomy): Bacteria > Pseudomonadati > Pseudomonadota > Alphaproteobacteria > Rhodobacterales > Roseobacteraceae > Ponticoccus > Ponticoccus sp. (in: a-proteobacteria). Next base: position 127,311 of record NZ_JBLXGL010000002.1, on the reverse strand, counting down.
GGTCCTCGGTCAATTACGCCGCCTCGCACGACGGGTACACGCTGGCCGATTGCGCCGCCTACGAGGATCGCCACAACCACGCCAACGGCGAGGGCAACCGCGACGGCCACCACGCCAATTACTCCGAGAATTTCGGGGTGGAGGGGCGGACCGACGATCCCGCCATCCTCGCCGCGCGGCAACAGCGGGTGCGCAACCTTCTGGCGACGGTCTTCGTCTCGCAGGGGGTGCCGATGATCCTCAGCGGGGACGAGGGCGGCAACACGCAGGACGGCAACAACAACGCCTATTGTCAGGACAACCCGACCACATGGATCGACTGGGCCGCGATGGACGAAGACCTGATCGGTTTCACCGCCGCCTGCGCTGCCCTGCGCCGCGCCCACCCGGTGCTGCGGCAGACGACCTTCCTGCACGGGGCGGAGCGCACGGCGGACGGGCTGCGCGACGTGGAATGGCGCGACTTTGCCCACCGGCCCGCCGACTGGTCGGACCCGGCGTTGGGCTGCCTCTGCCTGCACCTGCGCGGCTCTGGCGAAAGCGCCACGGGCAATGCGCTGGCGGACGAGGTCTACCTTGCCTTCAACAACACGCCCGATGCGGCGGTCCTCACGCTGCCGAAACAGGGCAAGGGCCTCTGGCGGCACGAACTCGACACCGCGCGCGACGCGCAGGCCAGCGTTTCGGTCGAAGGCACGCAGGTCGAGGTGGCGCCCCATTCGCTTTGTGTCTTCGTCTGCGCGGGAGAGACCCCATGACCGGCGGCGACGCGGCGCTGCGCGCCCTTGCGCAGGAATATGGCGTTCACGCCGGGTTCTATGACCTGCAGGGCAAGCGCAAGGATGCCAGCCCGCCGACGCTGCGCGCGCTGCTGGGCGCGATGGGCGTCGACGCCGGGACCGACGCCGCCGTGGTCGCCGCCCTGAAGGAGACGCAGGCGCGGGCCGCCGCCGCCCTTCCCGCCGAGGTGATCGCCCGCGCGGGCGTGCCCCTGTCGGTGCCGCTGGCCGCACCGTCGGAGTTCAGCCTGACCGACGAGGCGGGCACAGAGGTGGCGCGGGGCCGCGCCGATGACACGATCGACCTGCCCGGGCTCGAGATGGGCTATTACACCCTGCAGGCGGGCGGGGCCGCGTGTTTCATCCTCTGCCGTCCCGCCCATGCGCCGTTGACCACCGAAGTGGCCGATGGCCCCGGCTGGGGCTATTGCGGCGCGCTCTACGGCCTGCGGTCCGAAGACAACGGCGGCCTTGGCAGCTATCGCGATCTTGGCCGCGGGGTGACGGCGCTGGCCCGGACCGGGGCGGATTTCCTCGGCCTGAACCCCGTGCACGCGCTGGGCTGGGCGACCGAAGAGATCACCAGCCCCTATTCGCCCACGCATCGCGGTTTTTTCAGCACCGATCACATCGCCGTCGCGGCGGGGCTGGGGCCGACGCCCGAGGCGCCGCTGGTCGATTACGCCGCCTTCCGCAAGCGCCATCGCGCCGCTTTGCAGGACGAGTTCCGGGCCTTCATGGCGTCAGACGGTGACGCGGGGTTCGACCGCTACCGGGCCGGGGCAGACAGGGCGCTGGTCGATTTCGCCAAGTTCGAGGCGATCAGCGCAGAGCACGGCGACGACTTCCGCCAGTGGCCTCAGGCGTTGCGGACCCCGGGCGCCGAAGCGACGCAGGCGGCGGGCGACACCAGCTTCCACCAGTGGCTGCAATGGCGGGCCGAGGTGCAGCTGGATGCGGCGCAGGGGGCGGCGAAGGCGGCGGGGATGGACTATGGGCTCTACCTCGACCTTGCCGTCGGCTCGCGCCCCGGCGGCGCCGAGGTCTGGATGAACGCCGAGACCATCGCCAAGGGCGTGACCATCGGCGCGCCGCCCGACATGCTGAACCCCGAGGGCCAAAGCTGGGACCTCGCCGCCCACGCGCCCGCCCGCCTGAAGGCCGCGCGCTACGCGCCGCTGCGCGCCATGCTGCGCAAGCTGATGCGGCACGCGGGCATCCTGCGCATCGACCACGTGCTTGGCCTGACCCGCAGCTTCTGGCAGCCCGACGACGGCAGCCCCGGCGGCTACGTCAGCCAGCCGCTCGAGGCCTTCCTCGCCGTGATCGCCATCGAGGCGCGGCGGGCGGGCTGCGTCGTGGTGGGCGAGGATCTGGGACTGGTGCCCGAGGGCTTTCGCGAGAGGCTGAACGAGGCCGGCCTCTACAGCTACGCGGTCTGGCAATACGAGACCTTTGACGATGGCACCCTGCGCCCCGTGGACCGGCTGCGCGATTTTTCGCTGGCCTGTTTCGGGACGCATGACACGCCGACCATCACCGGCTTCTGGTACGGGCAGGACATCGCGTGGTGGCGGCGGATGGGCTGGATCTCGGAGGCCGAGGCGCAGGCCCGCCACGACATCCGCGCCCGCCAGCGCCATGTTCTGCGGGCCATGTGCCACCTGCCGCCCGACGCGGCGCCCGCCCGGATCGTCGATCACCTGCACGGGCAGCTGGCGCAGTCGGGCGCGGCGCTGGTGGCGGTGCAGCTGGACGATGCCTTCGGCTGTCTCGAGGCGCAGAACCTGCCCGGCACCATCGCGGAACACCCCAACTGGCGGCGGCGTTTGCCCGTCGCGGTGACGGCGCTGGACCGCGCCGCCGGAATGACACGCAAGACCTGACGGGCGGCCATCCATCCGCCCGGACACGACAGAAGACAGGCCCCGCCTGCAAGGAAGGACGACCATGACCACCCCCGTGACCCGCGAGATCACGCCTTTCGACGGGCAGAAGCCCGGCACCTCGGGCCTGCGCAAGAAGACCAGGGTCTTCATGCTGGAGGGCTATGTCGAGGCCTTCGTGCAGTCGATCTTCGATGCCATCGAGGGCTGCGAGGGCAAGACCTTCGTCGTCGGCGGCGACGGGCGCTATTTCAACGCCGAGGCGATCCAGACGATCCTGCGCATGGCCGCCGCCAATGGCGCGGCGCGCTGCATCGTGGGGCAGGGTGGGCTGCTGTCCACCCCCGCCGCGTCGAACCTGATCCGGCAACGCGAGGCGAACGGCGGGCTGATCCTGTCGGCCAGCCACAACCCGGGCGGCATCGACGAGGATTTCGGCCTGAAGTACAATACCGCCAACGGCGGTCCGGCCCCCGAAAGCGTGACCGGGGCGATCTTCGAGAACACCAAGACGATCTCGCGCTACGTGACGCTGGAGACGCCCGACCTGGACCTGTCCGCATTGGGAGAGGTCGCCCTGGGCGACATGGTGGTCGAGGTGGTGGACCCGGTCACCGACTACGCCGCGCTGATGGAGACGCTGTTTGACTTCGACGCCATCCGGGCGCTGCTCGCGGGCGGCTTTGCGGTGAAGTTCGACGCCATGCACGCGGTCACCGGCCCCTATGCGCATGAGATCCTCGAGAACCGGCTGGGCGCGCCGAAGGGCACCGTCCTGAACGGCACACCCAAGGTGGATTTCGGCAAGGGCCACCCGGACCCCAACCCGATCTGGGCAAAGCCGCTGGTCGATCTGGTGATGTCCGAGGATGGCCCGGATTTCGCGGCGGCCTCGGACGGCGACGGCGACCGCAACATGATCCTTGGCAAAGGCGTCTACGTCACGCCCTCGGACAGTCTTGCGGTGCTGGCGGCCAATGCGCATCTGGCGCCGGGCTACGCGCGCGGGCTGGCGGGCGTGGCGCGGTCGATGCCGACCTCGCGCGCCGCCGACCGGGTGGCGGAAAAGCTGGGCATCGGCTGCTACGAGACGCCCACCGGCTGGAAGTTCTTCGGCAACCTGCTGGACGCGGGCAAGGCGACGCTCTGCGGCGAGGAAAGCGCCGGGACGGGCAGCGACCACGTGCGCGAGAAGGACGGGCTCTGGGCGGTGCTTCTGTGGCTGAACGTGCTGGCGGTGCGGAAGATGTCGGTGGCCGACATCCTGCGCGACCACTGGCAGACCTTCGGTCGCAACTACTACTCGCGCCACGACTACGAGGCGGTCGAGACCGAGAAGGCCAATGCCGTGGTCGAGGGGCTGGTGGCCAAGCTGGACGGGTTGCCGGGCACCGGGGTCGCCGGGCTGACCGTCGAGGAGGCCGACCAGTTTGCCTATCTCGACCCGGTGGACGGGTCGGTCAGCGAGAAGCAGGGCCTGCGGGTGATGTTCCGGGGCGGCTCGCGCGCGGTGATGCGTCTGTCGGGCACCGGGACGGAGGGCGCGACGATCCGCGTCTACCTCGAACGCTACATGCCCGCCGAGGGCGATCTGGAGATCGAGACGCAACAGGCGCTGGCCGAGATCGTATTGGCGGTCGAGGAACTGACGCAGCTGCGCGCGATCACCGGGCGGGCGGAACCCGACGTCATGACCTGAGCGGGGGAAGCCGCTTGGAAGCGGCTTTCGGAAGGCCCTTCGAAGGGCCTTTCCACCGCCCCGGGCGGCTGATCGGCGAATCCGCTTGCGTTGCGGGAGGGGCTGGCCTATATGCCCTTGCAACAGCGGCGCGTCGGTCCCCCGGCGCCCACCGAGACTTTCGAGCGGGCCGCTGGCCCGCTTTTTTGTTTTCCGCCCATTGGGAGGACCCGAATGACCGACCTGATCGCCAAGACCGGCATGGACAAGCGCGTGGCCGAGATCATCACTCCGGTGATCGAGGACATGGGCTTCGAAGTCGTGCGCATCCGCCTGCAGGGCGGCAACACGCCCCTGTTGCAGATCATGGCAGAGCGGCCCGAGGGCGGCATCGAAGTCGACCAATGCGCCGAGATCTCGACCGCCGTCTCTGCCGTGCTGGACGTCGAGGACCCGATTTCCGACCAGTACACGCTGGAAGTCTCCAGCCCCGGCATCGACCGGCCGCTGACCCGGCTGAAGGATTTCGAGACCTACGAGGGCTACGAGGCCAAGCTGGAAACCACCGAGATGATCGACGGCCGCAAGCGCTTTCGCGGCGTGCTGGCGGGTGTCGAGGACGGCGAGGTGCTGGTCAATCTCGACGAGGGCACCGTGGGCCTGCAGTTCGACTGGCTGTCCGACGCCAAGCTGGTGATGACCGACGAGCTGATCCGCGAGATGCTGCGCGCCCGCAAGGCCGCGCCGGGCGGCGCGTCCGAAGGCGCCATCGACGAAACAAGGTTTGACGAAATCGAGGCCGAGGGGCCCGAGGAGGAAGAATAATGGCAATCACCTCTGCGAACCAGCTCGAGCTGCTTCAGACCGCCGAGGCGGTCGCACGCGAGAAGATGATCGACCCCGGCCTCGTGGTCGAGGCGATGGAAGAAAGCCTCGCCCGGGCCGCGAAGTCGCGCTACGGCAGCGAAATGGACATCCGCGTGTCCATCGACCGCAAGACCGGCCGCGCCACCTTTACCCGCGTGCGCACCGTGGTCGAGGATGAGGAGCTGGAGAACTACCAGGCAGAGATGACCGTCCAGCAGGCCAAGCAGTACATGGCCGACCCGCAGGTGGGCGACACCTTCGTCGAAGAGGTTCCGCCGGTGGAACTGGGCCGGATCGCGGCGCAGTCGGCCAAGCAGGTGATCCTGCAGAAGGTCCGCGAGGCCGAGCGTGACCGCCAGTACGACGAGTTCAAGGACCGCGCGGGCACCATCATCAACGGCCTGGTCAAGCGCGAGGAATACGGCAACGTCATCGTCGACGTGGGCCGTGGCGAGGCGATCCTGCGCCGCAACGACAAGATCGGCCGCGAGGCCTACCGCCCCGGCGACCGCATCCGCTGCTACATCAAGGACGTGCGCCGCGAGACGCGCGGCCCGCAGATCTTCCTGTCGCGCACCGCGCCCGAGTTCATGGCCGAGCTGTTCAAGATGGAAGTGCCGGAAATCTACGACGGCATCATCGAGATCAAGGCCGTGGCCCGCGACCCGGGTTCGCGCGCGAAGATCGCCGTGATCTCCTATGACGGCGGCATCGACCCGGTCGGCGCCTGCGTCGGTATGCGCGGCAGCCGCGTGCAGGCCGTCGTGAACGAGCTTCAGGGCGAGAAGATCGACATCATCCCGTGGAACGAGGACGTGCCGACCTTCCTGGTGAACGCGCTTCAGCCCGCCGAGGTGTCCAAGGTCGTCCTCGACGAAGAGGCCGAGCGCATCGAAGTCGTCGTCCCGGACGAGCAGCTGTCGCTTGCCATCGGTCGTCGCGGTCAGAACGTGCGTCTGGCGTCGCAGCTGACCGGTCTCGACATCGACATCATGACCGAAGAGGAAGAATCGAAGCGCCGTCAGGCCGAGTTCGAAGAGCGCACCAAGCTGTTCATGGACACGCTGGACCTCGACGAGTTCTTCGCCCAGCTTCTGGTCTCGGAAGGCTTCACCAACCTCGAAGAGGTGGCCTATGTCGAGATGGACGAGCTTCTGGTGATCGACGGCGTCGACGAAAGCACCGCCGAAGAGCTTCAGACCCGCGCCCGCGAATTCCTCGAGGAACAGGCCCGCAAGGCCGAGGCCCGCGCCCGCGAACTGGGCGCCGACGACAGCCTGTTCGGCTTCGAGGGCCTGACCCCGCAGATGATCGAGGTGCTGGCCGAGGACGGTGTGACCTCGCTGGAAGACTTCGCCACCTGCGCCGACTGGGAGCTGGCCGGCGGCTGGACGACCGTCGACGGGCAGCGGACCAAGGACGATGGTCTGCTGGAGAAATTCGGCGTCAGCCTCGAAGATGCGCAGGAAATGGTCATGACCGCCCGCGTGCTGCTGGGCTGGGTCGACCCGACCGAGCTGGAAGAGGGCGAAGAGGGTGAAGAGCCGGAAGACGGCGAAGACACCGACGAAGAAGAGCGGGAGGCCTGAGGCAATCCATGACCCGAGGCGGCCAGGCAAAACAGCGCGAGGACGGACCGGAGCGGAAGTGCATCGCCACCGGCGAGGTGCAGCCGAAAAACGGTCTTGTCCGCTTCGTGCTTGGCCCCGACGGGCAGATTGTTCCGGATCTGGCTGGAAAACTGCCCGGACGGGGGGTATATGTGTCTGCCGACCGGGCGGCGCTGGACAAGGCTGCCGCCAAGGGGCTGTTCTCGCGGGCCATGAAGCAGCCGGTCAAGGTGCCGGAGGGGCTGGCCGATCTTGTCGAGCAGATGCTCGCCCGGCGCGTGATCGATCTGATTTCGCTGGCGCGCAAGTCCGGTGGGGCGGTGTCGGGGTATGAAAAGGTAAAGGCGTGGCTTCAGGCGGAAGAGGCCACGGTACTGATACAGGCCGAAGACGGATCGGGTCGCGGCAAGTCGAAACTCAGCACACCCTACGGGGGGCGCTATATCGGCTGGCTCACGGCGGACGAGTTGGGAATGGCCTTCGGTCGACAAACTGTGATACATGCCGCGCTTGGCTCTGGCGGTCTGGTGCCGCGTATTGTAGAGGATGCGCAACGCCTGAAGGGTATGCGCGTCGCAGCGGCGACTGCGGATCTTGGCGGCAGGGGCCGCCTGAAAGGATGAAGAAGCTTGATGAGCGATAACGACGGGAAAAAGACATTGGGTGTTCGTGGCGGCGGTTCGCGCTCTGGCAGCGTGAAGCAGAGCTTCAGCCATGGCCGGACCAAGAACGTCGTGGTGGAGACCAAGCGCAAGCGCGTCGTGGTGCCCAAACCGGGTTCCGGCGCGGCGGCTGGTGCGGGCGGTGGCAAAGGGCCGATTGGCGGCTCTGGCAAGCGTCCCGCGGGCATTTCCGATGCAGAGATGGAACGCCGCCTGAAGGCGTTGCAGGCCGCCAAGGCCCGCGAAGCGGAAGAAACCGCGCAGCGCGCCGCCGACGAAAAGGCCCGCGCCGAAGAGCGTGAGCGCCTGCGCGCCGAGAAGGAACAGAAAGAGCGCGACCAGCGCGAGGCCGAAGAGGCCCTGAAGCGCAAGGTCGAGGAAGAAGAGCGCAAGGCGCGCGAGGCCGCCGAGGCGGCCAAGGCCGCCGCTGCGCAGCCTGCCCCGGCAGAAGAGGCGCCGCGCGCCAAGACGCAGGGCAAGCCCGCACCGCGCCGCACCGAACCGCAGGACACCAAGGACGACCGTGGCGGTCGCCGTGGACGCAGCGACGAGGGCGGTGGCCGTCGGGCCGGCAAGCTGACGCTGAACCAGGCGCTCTCGGGCGAAGGTGGTCGCCAGAAATCCATGGCCGCGATGAAGCGCAAGCAGGAGCGTGCGCGCCAGAAGGCGATGGGCGGATCCCAGCAGCGCGAGAAGATCGTGCGCGACGTTCAGCTGCCCGAGGCGATCGCGGTGGCCGAACTGGCGAACCGGATGGCCGAGCGCGTGGCCGATGTGGTCAAGGCGCTGATGAACAACGGCATCATGGCGACCCAGAACCAGAGCATCGACGCCGACACCGCCGAGCTGATCATCGAGGAGTTCGGCCACCGCGTGACGCGCGTGTCCGATGCCGACGTCGAGGACGTGCTGAAGGTCGAGGACGACAAGGCCGAAGACCTGATGCCGCGTCCGCCGGTGATCACGATCATGGGTCACGTCGACCACGGCAAGACCTCGCTTCTGGATGCGATTCGCAACGCCAACGTGACCTCGGGCGAGGCCGGTGGCATCACCCAGCATATCGGCGCCTACCAGGTGACCACGAAGGACGGGCAGATCCTGTCCTTCCTCGATACGCCGGGCCACGCGGCCTTTACCTCGATGCGTTCGCGCGGCGCCCAGGTGACGGATATCGTCGTGCTGGTGGTTGCGGCGGACGACGCGGTGATGCCGCAGACGGTCGAGGCGATCAATCACGCCAAGGCCGCCAAGGTCCCGATGATCGTGGCGATCAACAAGATCGACAAACCCTCGGCCAATGCCACCAAGGTGCGCACCGACCTGCTGCAGCACGAAGTCGTGGTCGAGCAGATGTCGGGTGAGGTGCAGGACGTGGAGGTTTCGGCCACCACCGGCCAGGGCCTCGATTCGCTGCTGGAAGCCATCGCACTTCAGGCCGAGCTTCTCGAACTGAAGGCGAACCCGAACCGCAATGCCGAAGGCGCGGTGATCGAGGCGCAGCTTGACGTGGGTCGCGGCCCCGTGGCCACCGTTCTGGTGCAGAACGGCACGCTGAAGCAGGGCGACATCTTCGTCGTGGGTGAGCAGTTCGGCAAGGTCCGCGCGCTGATCAACGACAAGGGTGAGCGCGTCTCCGAAGCCGGTCCGTCGGTTCCGGTCGAGGTGCTGGGCATCAACGGCACACCCGAGGCCGGCGACGTCCTGAACGTCGTCGAGACCGAGGCGCAGGCCCGCGAGATCGCCGAGTATCGCGCCAGCGTCGCCAAGGAGAAGCGCGCCGCCGCCGGTGCCGCGACGACCCTCGAGCAGCTGATGCAGAAGGCCAAGGACGACAAGGACGTGTCGGAACTGCCGGTTCTGGTGAAAGCCGACGTGCAGGGCTCTTCCGAGGCCATCGTTCAGGCGCTGGAAAAGGTCGGCAACGACGAGGTCCGCGTGCGCGTGCTGCACTATGGTGTCGGCGCGATCACCGAGACCGACGTGGGTCTGGCCGAAGCCTCCGGCGCGCCGATCCTGGGCTTCAACGTCCGGGCCAATGCACCGGCGCGGAACGCCGCGAACCAGAAGGGCGTCGAGATCCGCTACTACAGCGTGATCTACGACCTCGTGGACGACGTGAAGGCGGCGGCCTCTGGCCTGCTGTCCAACGAGATCCGCGAGAAGTTCATCGGCTACGCCGAGATCAAGGAGGTCTTCAAGGTCTCCAACGTCGGCAAGGTCGCGGGCTGTCTGGTCACCGAAGGCGTGGCGCGCCGCTCTGCCGGTGTGCGCCTGCTGCGCGACAACGTGGTGATCCACGAGGGCACGCTGAAGACGCTGAAGCGTTTCAAGGACGAGGTGGCAGAGGTCATCTCGGGTCAGGAATGCGGCATGGCCTTCGAGAACTACGAAGACATCCGCCCGGCGGACGTCATCGAGATCTTCGAGCGGGAAGAGGTCGAGCGGTCGCTCGACTGATCCCCGCCCGGCCGGAGAGGCCGATAGGATTACGCAAAAGGCCCCCGAAATTCGGGGGCCTTTTCATTTGTTCCGGTTCCGTCAGGGACAGAGCCGCGTTCAGGCCGAGGCTTTGCCCACCACCGGCAACCCGGTGTAGATGCGATTGCCGACGCGGACGGAAACACGGCCGTCCGGCAGGATCTTTTCAAGAAGCCCCTGAACGGAGACGCAGCTTCCCAGAGTGATGGTCCGCAGCATGTCGTTACCTCCCCAATTGTGCATTGCGTATAGAATGCCTGACGCGCAAGATTATTGCTATCGAAACCCGGACGGGAAATGCCGAAAGATCAGGCATAGAGCCCCTTCACCGGGCCCTTGCCGCACAAAAATTGACAAAACCTGAAGGTGAGGCGGTTTGACCCGAGGCGCGCCCGGTCAGAGCCAGTCCCGCAGAATCGGGATCAGCGGGATGTCCGCGGGCGGCATGGGGTAGTCTTTCAGCGCATTGGCGCGCACCCATTTCAGCGCCTGTCCCTCTCGGGACTGCGGTGTCCCGCCCCATTTGCGGCAGGCGAAAAGCGGCATGAGCAGGTGGAAATCGGGATAGGAATGCGAGGCGAAGGTCAGCGGCGCAAGGCAGCTTTCCCATGTCTCGATGCCCAGTTCCTCGTGCAGCTCGCGGATCAGCGCCGCTTCGGGCGTCTCTCCGGGCTCTACCTTGCCGCCGGGAAACTCCCAGAGGCCGGCCATGGATTTCCCTTCCGGCCGTTGCGCCAAAAGGACCCGGCCATCGGGGTCGATGAGGGCGACGGCGGAAACGAGGACAATCTTCATGGGTCTGGCACCTGCGGCGAGGGGAGGAGCGGGGCGCTGCCCCGCACCCCGGGATATTTCCGGACAGAAGAAGCGCAGGGCTTGCGCCTCAGGAGCGATAGTCCGCGTTGATCTGGATGTAGCCGTGGGTCAGGTCGCAGGTCCAGACGGTGGCGCTGCCCTGGCCCAGGCCGATATCGACGGTGATGTCGATCTCTGGCTCTTTCATCAGCGCCGCGCCCTGTTCCTCGCGGTAGTCGGGGGCGCGCCAGCCCTTGTCCGCGACAAGCACGTCTCCGAAGCGGATCGAGAGGGTGTCGCGATCCGCCGCGGCGCCGGATTTGCCGACGGCCATGACGATGCGGCCCCAGTTCGGGTCTTCCCCGGCGATGGCGGTCTTGACCAGCGGCGAGTTGGCGATGGCCAGTGCATGGGTCCGGGCATCGGCATCCGAGGCGGCGCCGGTCACGGTGACCGTGACGAACTTGGTCGCGCCCTCGCCGTCGCGCACCACCTGATGCGCGAGGTCGAGAAAGACCGCCTCGACCGCTTCGGCAAAGGCGGCATTGCCGGTGACATCGACGCCGGAGGCGCCGGTGGCCGCCATCAGCAGCGTGTCCGAGGTCGAGGTGTCGCTGTCGACGGTGATATTGTTGAAGGTCCGGGCGTTGACGGTTCTGACGATCTCCTGCAGCGCGCTGCGGGAGATCTGCGCGTCGGTGAAGATATAGACCAGCATGGTGGCCATGTCGGGCGCGATCATGCCCGAGCCCTTGGCGATGCCCGCGATCTTCACCGGCTTGCCCTCGACCTCGATGGTCGCGGTGGCGCCCTTGGGGAAGGTGTCGGTGGTCATGATCGCCTTGGCGGCCATCTCGATGGCGTCCTCGGTCAGCCCCTCGTTCAGCTCTTCGAGCTTGGCGATGATGCGGTCGTGCGGCAGGGGTTCGCCGATCACCCCGGTCGAGGAGGTGAAGATGCGTTCGGCCGGAAGGCCGGTGATGCCGGACGCGGCCTCGCAGATCGCGCGGACCGAGCCGTCACCGACCTTGCCGGTGAAGGCGTTGGAATTGCCGGAGTTCACGATGATCGCCGCGCCCGCCTTGCTGTCGTGGCCGATCTTGGCCTGACAGTCGAGCACATTGGCCGAGCGTGTGGCCGAGCGCGTGAAGACGCCGGTCACGACACTGCCGGGGTCCAGAAGCGCCAGCATGACGTCGACACGGCCCTTGTAACGCACCCCGGCCTGGGCCGCGGCGAAGCGCACCCCGCCGATGACCGGCAGGGCGGGGAAGCTGTCAGGAGCGAGGGGAGAGCGCGGCGGCATCGTTACTGATCCAGAAGTTGGAAGTTGGAAAGAACCGAAGTGTCGAGCGTCTCGGCAGCCTTGCTGTCGACCTCGGCGCCCTCGACCAGTCCGTCGATATGGGCCTGCACGGCCTCGGCCTGAAGCTTCTGCGCGATCTCGCCGCGCACCGCGTCGAGGGCGGGGGCCTCCATGTTGCGGGTCTCGTTCAGCTTGATCACATGCCAGCCGAACTGCGTCTGCACCGGGTCGGAGACCGCGCCCGGCTCCATCGTCTCGACGGCCTCCTGGAAGGGCGCGACCATCATGCCCTCGCTGAACCAGCCCAGCGAGCCGCCGTTGGGGCCCGAGGGGCCGGTCGACTTGGTCTTGGCGGTTTCGGCGAAATCGGCGCCGTCGCGGACCTCGGCGGCGATGGCCGTGGCCTCTTCCTCTGTCTCGACGAGGATGTGCGAGGCGTTGTATTCCATGCCCAGCTCGCCGTTGACGTATTCGTCCTCATAGGCCTTCTGGATCAGTTCGTCGGTCACCGCGGCCTCTGCAACCTTGGTGATCGCCTCGGCGGCGCGCAGCGAGCGTTCCTCGTTCTCCAGCGCGATGCGGGTGCGCAGGGTTTCCGCCTGACCTTCGGACTGGGACAGCACTTCCTGCTGGATGATCTGGTTCAGGATGCCGTCCCAGAGCGCCGCGTCGGGCAGCTGCTGGTATTGCTCGGGCAGGCCGGCGCGGACCATCAGCATGTGGCCCACCGTGATGTCGGTTCCGTTCACCGTGGCGACCACGCTGTCGACCGCCAGCTCTTCCTGGGCCTGCGCGGGCAGCGCGGCGGAGAGCGCCATGGCGGCGGCTGCGAGGATCTTGCGTGTTTCTGACATCGTTTCGTCCTTTGTAGACTGGCCGCGTCCCCCTGCGGCGTTGACACTTTTCGGCCCGCCCCTTACATGCCCCAATGGCTCTGCGAGGCCGGTCGTTTCCACCGTCATATGGTTCATGGGCGTGGCGGGCAAGCAGATGCCGCACACGAAGACGGGATAGGATCGGGTTCGAATGTTCGGAAAAGTCGCACGCAAGATCTTTGGCACGCCCAATGACCGCAAGGTCAAGGCGACGCGGCCGCTGGTCGAGAAGATCAACGCGCTGGAGCCGGAGTTCGAGACGCTCGACGACGCCGGGCTGATCGCCAAGACCGAGGAATTCAAAAAGCGGATTGCCGAGGGCGAGAGCCTCGACAACCTCCTGCCCGAGGCCTTTGCCAACTGCCGCGAGGGCGCCAAGCGGGCGCTGGGTCTGCGCGCCTTCGACGTGCAGCTGATGGGCGGGATCTTCCTGCACCAGGGCAATATCTCGGAGATGAAGACCGGTGAGGGCAAGACGCTGGTCGCCACCTTCCCGGCCTACCTGAATGCGCTGACCGGGCGCGGCGTGCATGTGGTCACCGTCAACGACTATCTCGCCAAGCGCGACGCGGAGTGGATGACCAAGGTCTACGGCGCGCTCGGCCTGACCTGCGGCGTGATCTATCCGCGCCAGCCCGAGGACGAGAAGGCGCAGGCCTATGCCTGCGACATCACCTACGCGACCAACAACGAGCTTGGCTTCGACTACCTGCGCGACAACATGAAGTCGGACCTCGCCCAGATCAACCAGAAGGACCACTACTTCGCCATCGTCGACGAGGTGGACTCGATCCTGATCGACGAGGCGCGGACGCCGTTGATCATCTCGGGCCCGGCGCAGGACCGGTCGGAACTGTATCAGGCCATCGACAAGCTGATCCCCGAGTTGCAGGAGGATCACTACGACCTGGACGAAAAGACCCGCAACGTGACCTTCACCGACGAGGGCAACGAGTACCTCGAAGAGCAGCTTCAGGCGCGCGGCCTGCTGGCCGAGGGCCAGACACTCTATGATCCCGAGTCCACCACCGTCGTGCACCACGTCAACCAGGCGATCCGGGCGCACAAGCTGTTCCTGCGGGACAAGGATTACATCGTCCGCGACGGCGAGGTGATGCTGATCGACGAATTCACCGGGCGCATGATGCAGGGCCGCCGCCTGTCGGACGGTCTGCACCAGGCCATCGAGGCGAAGGAAGGCTGCACCATCCAGCCCGAGAACGTGACGCTGGCCTCTGTCACCTTCCAGAACTACTTCCGCCTCTACGAAAAGCTGTCTGGCATGACCGGCACCGCCTCGACCGAGGCAGAGGAATTCCAGCAGATCTACGGCCTTGGCGTTGTCGAGGTGCCAACCAACCTGCCGATCGCGCGGATCGACGAGGACGATGCGGTCTATCGCACCGGCGCCGAGAAATACGCCGCCATCGTCGAGGAAATCCGCAAGGCGCATGAGAAGGGCCAGCCGGTTCTGGTGGGCACGACCTCCATCGAGAAGTCCGAGATGCTCAGCCGCCTGCTGACCGAGGCCGGTCTGAAGCACAACGTGCTGAACGCGCGCCAGCACGAGCAGGAGGCGCAGATCGTCGCCGACGCGGGCAAGCTGGGGGCGATCACCATCGCCACGAACATGGCGGGCCGGGGCACCGACATCAAGCTGGGCGGCAACGTCGAGTTCAAGATCATGGAGGCCATCGCGGCAGAGCCCGATGCCGACCCCGAGGCGATCCGCGAGCGCATCGAGGCCGAACACGGCGCTGCCGAGCAGGCGGTGAAAGAGGCCGGGGGCCTCTTCGTGCTTGCGACCGAGCGCCACGAAAGCCGCCGCATCGACAACCAGCTGCGCGGCCGTTCGGGCCGTCAGGGCGACCCGGGCCGGTCCTCCTTCTTCCTGTCGCTCGAAGACGACCTGATGCGGATCTTCGGCAGCGAACGTCTGGACAAGGTGCTGTCGTCTCTGGGCATGAAAGAGGGCGAGGCCATCGTCCACCCCTGGGTGAACAAGTCGCTGGAGCGCGCGCAGGCCAAGGTCGAGGGGCGCAACTTCGACATCCGCAAGCAGCTGCTCAAGTTCGACGACGTGATGAACGACCAGCGCAAGGTGATCTTTGCCCAGCGGCGCGAGATCATGGAGGCGCAGGATCTCAACGAGATCGTCACCGACATGCGCCACGAGGTCATCGACGAACTGGTCGACACCTACTGCCCGCCCAGGGCCTATGCCGAACAATGGGACATGCAGGGTCTTTATGCCGCCTGCATCGAGAAGCTGAGCCTTGATGTGCCGGTGATCGGCTGGGCCGAAGAGGATGGCGTCGACCAGGACGTGATCCGCGAGCGGCTTGAAGAGGCCTCTGACAAGATGATGGCCGAGAAGGCCGAAGCCTTCGGCCCGGACACCATGCGCCAGATCGAAAAGCAGGTGCTGCTGCAAAGCATCGACGCCAAGTGGCGCGAGCACCTTCTGACGCTGGAACACCTGCGCTCTGTCGTGGGCTTCCGGGGCTACGCGCAGCGCGATCCGCTGAATGAGTACAAGAACGAAGCCTTCCAGCTGTTCGAGAACATGCTCGAAAGCCTGCGCGAACAGGTGACGGTGCAGCTGTCACAGGTTCGCCCGATGACCGAGGAAGAGCAGCGCAGGATGGTCCAGCAGATGGCGCAGCAGCAGGCCGAGATGCAGCGCGCCGCGCAGGCCGCCCAGACCGCCCAGCAGCCGGAACCGGCCCCGGGCGCCGTCGCACCGAACCCGGCGACGATGGAAATGGCCGGAGGCGCGGCCCTCGAAGGCTTCGACGAGAACGATCCCTCGACCTGGGGCAACCCGGGCCGCAACGACCTGTGCCCCTGCGGATCGGGCCAGAAGTTCAAGCACTGCCACGGCAAGCTGAGCTGAAACGGTTGATAAGGGCGCCTTCGGGCGCCCTTTTACCGTGAAAGCCGGACAATCGACAAAATGAGTCCGCCGGTTGGACAAACCGGCGCCTTGTTTGCGGAACAGAGTGTTTCCTGACCTTGTGGATCAGGAGGCCGCCATGTCGCGGATCAGAAGCTATATCATGGGCGGTGCGACCTTCGCCTGCGCCCTGGGCATCGGATACCTCATGCAATACGGCCTGCCCGGCCAGACAACGGAACCCGTGGCGGCGCCACTGACCGTGACCGCGATCACGCCGACCTCTTCCGCCGGGGTCATGCCGCTGCTGCCGGTGGACGCCGGACAGGGCATCGCCCGCGCCGATCCCGAAGCGGCGGTGACCCTCGCCGCCGTCGATGGCCCGATGCCGGGCGCCGGGGACGATCCCCTTGCGGTGGAAATTCCCGCCGACCAGCCCGCCGCCGGGCCTTCCTGCGAGATTGCCATGACCGCAGAGCCCATGGCCGGGGCCATGGTGACCCTGACCCTCGACGCGCCCTGCCAGGCGGGCGAACGGGCGACCCTGCACCATCAGGGCCTAATGTTCACAGAGATCCTGCCGTCGGACGGTCGGCTGAAGCTGTCCGTCCCGGCCTTCGCGCAGCGGGCCAGCTTCATGGTCAGCTTCCCCGGGGGCGCGGGCGCCACCGCCATCGCGGACGTCACATCGCTGGCCTTCTACGACCGGGTCGCGGTCCAGTGGAAGGGCGAGGCGGGCCTGCAACTGCACGCCCGCGAATTCGGGGCCGACTACTTCCAGCCCGGGCACATCTGGACGGACAGTGCCGGCGAACTGGCGGCGGCGGCCCGTGGCGAGGGCGGCTTTCTGGTGCGGCTGGGCCGCATGGACACGCCAGAGGCACTGGTGGCCGAGGTCTATTCCTTCCCCAGCGGCACGGCGCGTCAGGGCGGCGACGTGGCGATGACGGTCGAGGCCGAGGTCACCGCGCAGAACTGCAGCCAGACTGTCGAGGCCCAGACGCTGGAAATCCGCGACGGTGCGGGCCTGCGGGTGCGGGACCTCGTGCTCGACATGCCCGGATGCAAGGATCTTGGGGATTTTCTGGTGTTGAAAAACCTCGTCGAAGACCTGAATATCGCTGGACGGTGACAGGCGACTGACGGGGCTTCCATGGCGCATCTTCGTGCGGCGATCTTCGCCGCACTTTTCATTGCGGTCGGGGCTTTGGGCGCCGCCGCGCAGGACGTGACGCTGCGGTCCCGCGACGGGGCCATCGAGATCGTCGGAACATTGCTGGGCTTCGACGGAGAGTTCTACCGCGTCGAGACTGAATTCGGGGAACTGACCGTCGACGGGTCCGGCGTGAACTGCACCGGCTTCGGCTGCCCCTCGCTGATCGACTTCGTGGCCGAGATCTCTGTTTCCGGCTCCGCGACCATCGGGCGTGTGCTGATGCCCGCGCTGATCGAGGGCTTTGCCCTGCGCAACAACCTGACCTCGGAACGGCTGACCGAGGAGGATGACCCGGCCCGCTTCACCTACGTGCTGCGGGATGGCGACACGCCCGTGGGGCGGTTCCATTTCCACGTCTCGAACACCGACGAGGGCTTTGCCGATCTGCTGGCGGACGAGGCGGATATCGTCATGGCCATGCGCGAGATCCGCCCGGAGGAGGTGCGGCAGGCGCGCGAGGCCGGGTTGGGCGACATGGCCGATGCCCGGCGCTCGCGGGTGATCGCGCTGGATGCGATGGTGCCGCTTGTCGAGGCGGGCAATCCGGTGGTGGCGCTGTCGATCACCGATATGGTGCGCGTCCTGGCCGGGCGGGTCGACAACTGGTCGGCCTTCGGCGGCCCGGATGCACCCATCACGGTGCATCTGCGCGGCGCGCAATCGGGCCTGTCCCAGGCGATGGAAGACCGGCTGCTGCGCCCGGCCCGCGCCGAGCTGGGCGCCAGCGTGGTCCGTCACGACAGCAACCGGGCGCTGGTCGCGGCGGTGGCCAACGATCCCTTCGGCCTTGGGCTGGGCAGCTTCTCGGATACCGGGCTGACCAAGCCGCTGGTCCTGACCGGACCCTGCGGCTTCCAGCTGCGGGCCGCGCGGCGGACCATCAAGACAGAGGATTACCCGCTGACCGCGCCGATGTTCCTCTACGTTCCGGCGCGGCGGCTGCCGGCGCTGGGGCGCGACTTCCTGACCTATACCCGCAGCACCCCGGCGCAGATCGTGATCCGGCGGGCCGGTTTCGTCGATCAGGAACCCGAGGCGGTGCCCATGGACCTGCAGGGCGACCGCTTCGCCAATGCGGTGCTGGTGGCGCGGGATGCCGGCGGGCTGGAAAACCTGCAGGCCATGACCCGGGCGCTGCTGCGCAAACAGCGGCTCAGCCTGTCCTTCCGCTTCGAGGCGGGATCGGCCCGGCTGGACGCGCAGTCGCGGTCGAACGTGATGCAGCTGGCCAGCGCGCTGGAGGCGGGCCGCTTCGACGGGCGCGCGCTGCATTTCGTCGGGTTCTCGGACGGCGCCGGACCGGCGGAGGGCAACCTGACCATCGCCACGCGCCGGGCGACGGCGGTGCGCGAGGCGGTGGAACTGGCCGCCGACACCGCCGATCTGTCGCGGGTGACGCTGTCGGTGATGGCCTTTGGCGAGGCCATGCCCATGGCCTGCGACGACAGTGCCTGGGGGCGGCAGGTCAATCGCCGGGTCGAGATCTGGGTGGACTGAGGGCGGCCGAATTCCGTCACGGAATTCGGGCCGGTTTCTTTGAAAGAAACCGGCGCGCTACAGCAGGCCTTCCGCGCGAAAGCTGAGTTCGCGCGATTTGCCGATGACGAGGTGATCGTGCAGCATGATGCCGAGGCTGTCGGCGGCGCGCTGGATCTGCGCGGTCATCTCGATATCCGCCTGGCTCGGGGTCGGATCGCCCGAGGGGTGGTTGTGCACGAGGATCAGCGCCGTCGCGTTCAGTTCAAGCGCGCGCTTCACCACCTCGCGCGGGTAGACGGGCACATGGTCCACGGTGCCGCGGGCCTGCGGTTCGTCGGCGATCAGCACGTTCTTGCGGTCCAGGAAGAGCACGCGGAACTGTTCGATATCGTCATGGGCCATGGCGGTCTGGCAGTAGTCCAGCAGCGCGTCCCATGAGCTGACCACCGGCTTTCTCAGCACCCGCGCCTGTGCGAGGCGCTGCGCGGCGGCCTGGACGATCTTCAGTTCCGTGATGACGGCGCGGCCCACGCCGCTGACCTCTTCTAGCCGGGGCAGGGGGGCAGAGACGACGCCGTTGAAATCGCCGAAGCGGTCGAGCAGCAGACGGGCCAAGGGTTTGACATCCTGTCGCGGAATGGCGCGGAACAGGAGCAGCTCCAGCAGTTCGTAATCCGGCAGGGCCTCGGCGCCGCCGACAAGAAAGCGGTCCCGCAGCCGGGCGCGGTGATCGCGGATATACGAGGGCTGCTTTGTCCTGCCGTCTGGTCCCGGGGGCGCGGCGGGCGCTTCGTCCGCATCGAAAAGCGCGGGCTGGGTGTCGGAGAAATGCCGGATGCGTGCCATGCGCCATCATGGGCCGAAGAAGGTGAACGCGGGGTTAAAATCATCCGCCCATGCGGGCCTTCGGGCCCTCAGCCGCGCCCAAGGCAGGCCCCCGCGCGGCAGAGGCGCTGGCCGCGCCCGCGCTCAAGGGGGGATATGGCGCCCTTCCGACAGGGCGCAGCGTCCGGTGGGGATGTCCGGGGCCGTCGCAGCGACGGCGCCCGGACGGGTCTTCTCAGCCCTTCATGGAATCCCAGAAGTTCTTCACCGACTTGAAGAAACTGGTGGATTCCGGGTTGTTGTCCTCGGCAAGCGACTCGAACTCTTTCAGAAGCTCTTTCTGGCGCGAGGTCAGGTTCACCGGGGTCTCGACCGCAAGCTCGATGAACATGTCGCCATGCCCCGGCTGCCGCAGACCCGGCATTCCCTTGCCGCGCAGGCGCATCTGCCGCCCGGACTGGCTGCCCGAGGGGATCTTCACCCGCGACCGCCCGCCGTCGATGGTCGGCACCTCGATGTCGCCCCCCAGCGCCGCCACGGTCATGGACACGGGCACGCGGCAATGCAGCTCGCGGCCTTCGCGCTCGAAGATCTTGTGCGGCGTGACCTCGACGAAGATGTAGAGGTCGCCCGGCGGGCCGCCGCGCATCCCGGCCTCGCCCTCTCCGCCAAGGCGGATGCGGGTGCCGGTCTCGACCCCGGCGGGGATGTTCACCGAGAGCGCCCGATCCCGCTGCACACGGCCCGAACCGGAACAGGTGCGACAGGGGTTCTTGATGATCTGGCCAAGGCCGGAACAGGTCGGGCAGGTGCGTTCGACGGTGAAGAAGCCCTGCGTGGCGCGAACCTTGCCCATGCCCGAACAGGTCGGACATTGCACCGGCTCGGCGCCGCCTTCGGCCCCGGAGCCGCTGCACGACCCGCATTGCACCGAGGTCGGCACGTTGATCGTCTTCTGGATGCCGTTAAAGGCCTCTTCCAGCGTCACGCGCAGGTTGTAGCGCAGGTCATCGCCACGCGCCGCGCGCTGGCGCCCGCCACGCTGGCCCCCCATGAAATCGCCGAACAGGTCGTCGAAGACATCGCTGAAGGCGCTGGCGAAGTCGGCATTGCCGTGCATCCCGCCGCCGGGGCGCGGCCCGCCACCCATGCCACCCTCGAAGGCCGCATGACCATAGCGGTCGTAGGCCGCCTTCTTGTCGGCGTCCTTCAGAACCTCGTAGGCCTCGTTGACTTCCTTGAACTGCGACTCGGCCTCGGGATTGTCGGCGTTGCGGTCGGGGTGAAGTTCCTTGGCCTTCTTGCGATAGGCCTTCTTCAACTCGTCTGCAGAGGCCCCCTTGGTCGCGCCGAGAACATCGTAGTAATCGCGCTTGGACATTAGCCGTCCTCCTTATGCGGGAACGTCTAAGGGCCGGCCCGGTGTCCGGACCGGCCCCTGATTGGTTCCGACAGCGAAGCCTCAGGCCCGCTTGTTGTCGTCGAGATCCTCGAAGTCCGCGTCGACGATGCTGTCGTCGTCGGCGGGGCCAGAAGAGGTGTCGGCAGCGGCGGGCTCGGCGTCGTCACCGGACTCGGCCTGTGCCTTGTAGATCGCTTCGCCCAGACGCATCGCGGCCTCGGTCACGTTCTGGATGCCCGACTTCAGCTTGTCCGCCGAGATGTCGTCCTTTTCCAGATCGTCCTTCAGCGCGGCCACGGCCAGCTCGATCGCTTCGACGGTCGAGGGGTCGACCTTGTCGCCGTGATCTTCCACCGACTTCTCGGTCGAGTGGATCAGGCTTTCCGCCTGGTTGCGGGCCTCGACCAGCTCGCGGCGGCCCTTGTCGGCCTCGGCGTTGTCCTCGGCCTCCTTGACCATGCGCTCGATGTCGTCGTCCGACAGACCGCCCGACGCCTGGATCGTGATCTTCTGTTCCTTGTTGGTGCCCTTGTCCTTGGCGCCAACCGACACGATGCCGTTGGCGTCGATGTCGAAGGTCACTTCGATCTGCGGCATGCCGCGCGGAGCCGGCGGGATGTCCTCGAGGTTGAACTGGCCGAGCATCTTGTTGTCGGCAGCCATCTCGCGCTCACCCTGGAAGACGCGGATCGTCACGGCCGACTGGTTGTCCTCGGCGGTCGAGAAGACCTGGGACTTCTTCGTCGGGATCGTGGTGTTCCGGTCGATCAGGCGGGTGAAGACACCGCCCAGCGTCTCGATGCCCAGCGACAGCGGGGTCACGTCCAGCAGGACCACGTCCTTGACGTCACCCTGCAGAACACCGGCCTGAATGGCGGCGCCCATGGCGACGACCTCGTCGGGGTTCACACCCTTGTGGGGCTCTTTCCCGAAGAACTTGGTGACCTCTTCGATGACCTTCGGCATCCGCGTCTGACCGCCGACCAGGACGATTTCGTCGATGTCGGAGGTGGTCAGGCCGGCATCCTTCAGGGCCGCCTGGCAGGGCTTGATCGAGTTCTTGACCAGGTCACCGACGAGGCTTTCCAGCTTGGCGCGGGTCAGCTTCATCACAAGGTGCAGCGGCGTGCCGCCGGCGCCCATCGAGATGAACGGCTGGTTGATCTCGGTCTGGGTCGCCGAGGACAGTTCGATCTTGGCCTTCTCTGCCGCCTCTTTCAGGCGCTGAAGGGCCATCTTGTCCTTGGTCAGGTCGACCTGGTGCTCTTTCTTGAACTCGGACGCCAGGTAGTTGACGATCCGCATGTCGAAGTCTTCGCCACCGAGGAAGGTGTCGCCGTTGGTCGATTTGACCTCGAAGAGACCGTCGTCGATTTCCAGGATGGTCACGTCGAAGGTGCCGCCGCCAAGGTCATAGACGGCGATGGTCTTGCTGTCCTTCTTGTCGAGACCATAGGCCAGCGCAGCCGCGGTCGGCTCGTTGATGATGCGCAGGACTTCGAGGCCCGCGATCTTGCCGGCGTCCTTGGTGGCCTGACGCTGGGCGTCGTTGAAGTACGCGGGCACGGTGATGACCGCCTGCGTGACTTCCTCGCCAAGGTAGCTCTCGGCGGTCTCTTTCATCTTCTGCAGCGTGTAGGCAGAGATCTGCGAGGGCGAGTACTTCTCGCCGCGGATTTCCACCCAAGCGTCGCCGTTGCCGCCGTCGACGATCTTGTACGGCACGATGTCCTGATCCTTCGTCACCTCGGGGTCGGTGGTGCGACGGCCGATCAGGCGCTTGACGGCAAAGACGGTGTTTTCGGGGTTGGTCACGGCCTGACGCTTTGCAGGCTGGCCAACCAGACGTTCGTCGTCGGTGAAGCCGACGATAGAGGGCGTGGTACGCGCCCCTTCAGCATTTTCGATCACCCGGGCCTGAGAACCATCCATGATGGCCACGCAGGAGTTGGTTGTCCCGAGGTCGATACCGATCACTTTACCCATGAGTTCGATCCCTTTTTGCTTCAGGCGATGTCACGAGGCCGAGACCCGTTACGGCATCCCGCCCCGCATTCGATGTCGCTGGCGGAATGGCCCAGCCAGCGCGTTCGGACGGTATATAAGGAGGGCAAAAGGGGCCTGCAAGCGTTCCGAGAGGTGCATTTGACGGGAAATTCTTGGACTCGGCCCGGATTTGACCGACAAGGGGCGCATGGGCGATTTCCTTGATGTGAAGGGGTTCCGGGTCTACCCCGGCTGGCTGGACCGCGCCGCGCAGGAGCAGCTGGTCGAGCATCTGCGCGCGGTGCTGATGCAGGCCCCGCTGGTGCAGCCGGTCACGCCCCGGGGCAAGCCGATGTCGGTGCGCATGGGCGCCTGCGGCGATTACGGCTGGGTGACCGACCGCAAAGGCTATCGCTACGAGCCACGGCATCCCCAGGGCATGGGCTGGCCGCCGATCCCCGAAGCGGTGCTGGCGATCTGGCGGGATGTGTCCGGCTGCGCGCGCCTGCCCGAGTGCTGCCTGATCAACTGGTACGGCGAGGGCGCCCGTATGGGCCTGCATCAGGACAAGGACGAGGGCGACTTTTCCTGCCCGGTGGTCTCGGTCTCTTTGGGCGATGACGGGCTGTTCCGCATGGGGAACGTCGAACGGGGCGGCAAGACCGAGTCGGTCTGGCTGAAGTCCGGCGATGTGGTGGTGATGGGCGGCGCGGCGCGGCTGGCGCATCACGGGGTGGACCGGATCCGCTTCAGCTCTTCGACATTGCTGAGGGATGGCGGGCGGATCAACCTGACCCTGCGGGTGGTGACGGCAGCGGCGTGAGGGCCTTCGGCTCTCTCGTGCTGTCGCCTCGCGTCTCAGGGCGGGGCGCCCCTTGCGATAGCCTTGTGCGCGGTGTCTTGTGCCGCCGTGCCGCCGTGCCGACATTCAGACATCCAGAAAGTCCGACGCTCCTGCGAATCGTTCCTCGCGCCGTTCCGAGCTGTCTAACACCCAGCGCGGAAACAAGGCGAAGCCGCCGCCCGTCATGCCAGAGGCATGCCTCTGGCATGACGGCCCGTCCGTCCCGCCAACGGCGGGCCGATCAAGCGGCGCACCTCTGGTGCGACGGCCCGGCGATTTGGCTGCCGCCAGCGCGACCTGATTGAGGGCTTACGGCCTTTGCAGGGATAAACTGCTTTCCTGACGCGGAGGATAGCCGGACCACGGCCCGACGCTGCACGGCTTGTCCTGCGTTGGTGACAGAGGTGCATATCCTTCTTTCGCAGGCGTGATGGCACTCGTCCTGACCCGTGTCGGCCTTCACTCGTCCAGCGTGCAGCACCCGGAATACACCCGGTCCTCGCGCGACAGGAACAGGGTCACGTCAAAGCCGTACTCGCGGTCGGACATGCCGTCGTCGCAATAGGCGGGCATGATCATCGCATCGAGGGAGCCTTCGCCGCCCTCGCCGCGCAGCGTGTATTTCAGCGTCGGCGACCACAGCCGTTGCAGCGGGCCGACGCCGTAGGTCTCTCCGTCCATGACCTCGGGAGAGCGATACTGCGCCGTCTGGCCGGGGCGTATGTGCAGGCTCCAGAACGGTTCGGTGCCGAAACAGGTCAGCGCCTGCGCGTTCGGCAGGTCGCCGTCGGCGCGCGGGGCGAGGTAGCGTATGGACGCCCAGCCAGCGCGCTCTTTGATGTTGACGCGCCCCCAGCCGTTCTCGACGCGCATCACCTCGATGGCGCGGGCATCGTGGGCCAGTTCTCCCACCACGGGGGCCTTGGCCGAAGGCGCCTCGCGCAGGTTCAGCGTGTCGTCAGAGGCAACACCGGACACGTCGTGCAGGCGGGGATAGTCCTGTGCGGCGGCCGCCCCGGCGAGCAGCGTGAAGAATGCGATCCGTGAAAACATGTCCTGTCCTTTCGCAGGCGCCGCGCCCCCGGACAGGCCCGCCGTCTAGCGGCGCGCGTTCCACGAGGCAGAGGCGTGTTTGCGGGTGTAGAATTCGCCCATCAGGCCGATCATGAGCAGAACGATAGACAGGTAAAAGGCATATTCCCAGTTGGAATTCCGGGGGTTGTAATCGACGAAAGCGTACCCACGCGACTGGTCGATGGTGTGGAACAGCGGGTTCCAGTCGAACATCACCAGCATGTAGGTGGGCAGCGTATTGGCCACGAACATCTTGCCCGAGGCGATCATGTTGGCGCGCTGGTAGATCGTCGTCAGGATGCTGACCGGCGTCGGGAACCAGGGCTTGATCGCCAGCACCACCATGCCGATCGCCGCGCCGGAGAACCACGACAGCAGCAGCATCGCCAGGCAACCGATCGGGTCGTGGATCTCCTGCAGGACGAAGGGGTTGAAGGCGACATCGTAGATGAACAGGATCGCCATCAGCGACAGCACCTGGATATACAGCGACGACAGCATGGCCGAGATGATTGCGATCATCGTGTTCATCGGCGCGTGCTGCATCATCGGGCTGGCCGGCCCTTCCGACCCGGCGACCGCGCCCAGCGTCTTGGTATGCGTCATGTAAAGGAAGACGCCCGTCATGATGTAGACGAGGAAATCGCCGCGCAGGGCCGATCCGCGCATCCCGAGGATCAGGAACATGAAGTAGAAGGCCAGCACGAAGATGATCGTCTGCAGCATGTTCATGAAGATCGCCATGAAGGCGTTGTTGTGCGTCTTGCGCACCGCGCGCACGGAATTGTGGTAGATCAGTTCGGCGATGTAGACGGCGGATTCCAGCCGCGAGCGGGGTTTGGCGGTCTCGAACATGGGTCGCGGGTCTCCGGTCTGCTCGTGGATGCCGCCGGGATCCGTCGTCCCTGCCTCGGGCGGTGCGGCGCTTGCCGTTCTGATTGATCCGAACCATAAGCGGAATGGGTTTTCAAATCAATGAATCCGCGTGGTCGCGCGGGGGGAGCTTTGCGGTGAATTATTCCGAACTGACCATCGTGCTGCGCCGGCTGGCGCTGGAGGCGGGCGACAAGATCATGGCGATCTACGAGGCAGACGATTTCGAGGTGAAGTCGAAGTCCGACGACAGCCCGGTGACAGAGGCGGACGAGGCGGCGGACGCGCTGATTTCGGCCGGTCTGCGCGCGGCCTTTCCCGACATGCCGCTGGTCACCGAAGAGCAGGCCGACAGCCACGATCTGGATGCGATGACCTTCCTGATCGTCGATCCGCTGGACGGCACCAAGGAGTTCGTGAAGCGGCGCGGCGATTTCACCGTCAATATCGCGCTGGTCGAGGATGGCGTGCCGACGCGCGGCGTCGTCTATGCCCCGGCGCGCGGGCGGATGTTCTACACCGACAGCGTCGGCAACTCGGTCGAGGAAATCGGCCCCTTCGACAAGGCCGCGCCGGGCGAGACCAAGCGGATCAGGGTGTCAGAGCCCGACAACGCCGCGCTTCTGGTGGTGGCCTCGAAGTCGCACCGCGATCAGGCGACCGACGACTACATCAACCTCTACGAGGTTGCGGACGCCAAGAGCGCCGGTTCCTCGCTGAAGTTCTGCCTTGTCGCCACCGGCGAGGCGGATATCTACCCGCGCCTCGGGCGGACCATGGAATGGGACACCGCCGCCGGTCACGCGGTGCTGAACGGCGCGGGCGGGCGCGTGGTGCGCTTCGACGATCACACGCCGCTGGCCTATGGCAAGGAGGGTTTCGCAAACCCCTTCTTCATCGCCTACGCGCCGGGGGTCGAGCTGAAGCAGGGCTGATGCGGTGACCGGTCCGGTCAGCGTCAGCGTCGTCATCGTCAGCCGCGACAGACCGGCGGCGCTGAAACGCTGCCTGACCGGGATCGCACAGCTGGACTACCCGGATTTCGAGGTGATCGTCGTGGGCTGCCCCGCCGGGATCGCGGCGGCCCGCGGGCGGCCCGATGCGGAACACCTGAAGCTGGTCGCCTTCGACGCACCCAATATCTCTGCCGCGCGCAATGCGGGGCTTCGGGTGGCGGCGGGCGAGGTCGTGGCCTTCATCGACGACGACGCGGTGCCGGAACCGCTTTGGCTGCGGCACCTCTGCGCGCCCTTCGCGGAAGACATCGCCGCCGCCGGGGGCTACGTGCTGGGGCGCAACGGCATTTCCTTCCAGTGGCGGGCGCGCAGCGTCGACCGGCTGGGCGTGGCGCAGGACATGGAGCTGCCGGGCGAGGCGCCGCGCGTGCTTCAGCCGACCGGCGACCGGGCGATCAAGACCGAGGGCACGAACATGGCCCTGCGCCGCGCCGTGCTGGCGGCGCTGGGGGGCTTCGACCCGGCTTTCCACTTCTACCTCGACGAAACGGATCTCAACATGCGGCTGGCCGGTGCGGGGCTGGCGACCGCCCTTGTGCCGCTGGCGCAGGTTCACCACGGCTTTGCCGAAAGCAGCCGCCGCGCGCCGGACCGGACCCCGCGCGACCTGTTCCAGATCGGTGCCTCGCAGCGGGTGTTCCTGCGCAAGCATTGCCCGCCGTCGCAGCAGGACGAAGCCTGGCGGGCGTTCCGGGCAGCGCAGCGCAGGCGCTTGCTGGGCTACATGCAGCGCGGTCCGCTGGACCCGCCGGGCCTGCTGCGCCTGATGCGCAGCCTCGACCGGGGCGGGGCAGAGGGGCTTCGGCGGGATGTCGCCCGCCCGCAGGCAATTCCCTGCGCACAGGCCCCGTTTCTCCCCTATCCTTCGACGGAGGGCGCGCAGAGGGCCTGTTTTTCAGGCAGGCCGTGGCAGGCCCGCACCCTGAGACGGCGCGCGGCAGAGGCCGTTGCCCAGGGGCAGGTCGCCACGCTGTTCCTGCTGTCGCCAACGGCGCTTTACCACCGCGTTTCCCTGACGGAGACTGGCGTCTGGGAGCATCGCGGCGGCCTGTTCGGGCGAAGCCTGCGAAGCGGTCCGCTGGTGCGGCCCTGGCGGTTCCGGCGTCGTGTCGCGGTAGAGCTGGCGCGGATCGCGGCGGTGCGGGGCTGACATCCGAAGCCGGAGCCCGGGGGTATGATCTGCCCGCCATAGGCGGTATTCCGTAAAAAAATGAGGATTTCGCCTTTCGCAGGCGCAGTATTAATCCGAACCGTGTATAACGCCTCGAAACGATATGGCCAGCCGTTCTGGCATGAAAGGAGCATTCGCATGCGCAAGAAGGTCACCAAGGCAATTTTCCCTGTCGCGGGCCTCGGCACCCGGTTCCTTCCGGCGACCAAGTCGGTCCCGAAGGAGATCATGACTCTGGTCGACCGGCCGCTGGTGCAATACGCGATCGACGAATGCCGCGCTGCGGGCATCAAGGAATTCATCTTCGTCACCGCGCGCGGCAAGTCGGCGCTGGAGGACTACTTCGACCACGCGCCGCATCTGGAGCAGGAGCTGCGCAAGAAGGACAAGACAGAGCTTCTGGAGGTTCTCAAGACCACCAATATGGATTCGGGCGAGATCGCCTATATCCGTCAGGCCAAGGCGCTGGGTCTGGGGCACGCGATCTGGTGCGCGCGCCGTCTGGTGCACAACGAACCCTTTGCCGTGGTGCTGCCCGACGACGTGATCGCCGCCGAGAAACCCTGCCTTCAGCAGATGATCGAGGCCTACGAGGAAACCGGCGGCAGCATGGTCGCGGCGATGGAAGTGCCGCAGGAGAAGGCCAGCGCCTACGGCGTGCTCGACGTGGCAGAGGACATGGGCGCCATGGTCAGGGTCAAGGGCATGGTCGAAAAGCCCAAGGCCGAAGAGGCGCCGTCCAACCTTGCGGTTATCGGGCGTTACGTGCTGTCGCCCAATGTCTTCAAGCATCTCAACAAGATGAAGACCGGCGCGGGCGGCGAGATCCAGCTGACCGATGCCATTGCCGAGGAAATCGACGGCGACGGCGTCTATGGTTACCGCTTCCGTGGCCAGCGTTTCGATTGCGGCTCCAAGGCGGGTTTCCTTCAGGCCACCGTTGCCTTCGGCCTGGCGCGGGACGACCTGCGCGGCGATCTGGAGGCCTACCTGCAAGAGGTCATGACCTCGCGCAAGGCTGCCGAGTAAGGAGCCGGGGTGGCACCCGTTCTGGCAACGGGCGGGGCTGGCGAGATCGACAGCCGCGCCTGCAAGGCCTTGAAGACCGCGGGTTTCGCGCCGGTGGTCTTTAACAGTCTGCCGACAGGCTGGACGGCGCCGTGACCGTCGGCCCCTTCGGCCAGGGCGACCTGACCGGTCGTCCCCGGCGGGACGCGGACTTGCGGCTGTGGCGGCCCGATGCGGTCCCGCGCCTTGCTGCCCGCAGCCGGGCCGCAAAGGCCATGGCCGGGCCCGGACCCTGCGGGCGCAATGGCCTCTGCGGGTCGCTTGCCCTGATCGCGGACACCTGCCGATGGCACAAGAATGGCCGATACGCAGCCTGACCCCCTTCGCCTGCTGGATCTGACACGGCTGGTCAGCCGCGCCGGACGGCCGCTGACCGGTGTCGACCGGGTGGAATACGCCTGGCTCCGGCATCTTTGCGGGATGGGGCCCTTCTACGGGCTGGTGCGCACCTCGCTGGGCTATGCGCTGCTGGACGCGGCGGGCTGCGCCGCCCTGCGCGACCGGGTGGCGCAGGGTACATGGGGGCCGGCGGACCGGTTGTCGCGCCTCGTGCGCGACATCGACCCGATGCGCGCCCGGGCCGAGGCCGACGTGCGGCGCCTGTGCATCGCCCGCTGCATAAAACCGCTGCTGGGCCGCATGCTGCGCCGCCACCTGCCGCGCGGGGCGCATTACATCAACCTTGGCCATACCAACCTGACCGAGGCCGTCGCGGCGGCGCTGAAGGCGCAGGGCGCCCGGATCGCGGTGCTGGTGCATGACACGATCCCGCTGGACCATCCGCAGTTCCAGCGCCCCGGCACGGTGGACCGCTTCGCCGCCTTCCTGTCCCGCGTGGGGCGCGTGGCCGATGTGGTGATCTGCAACTCGCAGCAGACCCTGGCCGATACCGCGCGCCATCTTGGCGACCGGATGCCAGAGGCCATCGTCGCGCCGCTGGGCGTCGACCCGACCCCGCCCGGAGAGCCGCCCGGGGGGGCGTGGCGCCGCCCCTATTTCGTGACGGTCGGCACCATAGAGCCGCGCAAGAACCACGCCCTGCTGCTGGACCTCTGGCCCGAGATCCCCGAGGCCGACCTGCTGATCTGCGGCTCTCGCGGGTGGGAGAACCACGCGGTCTTTGCCCGCCTCGATGCGCGGCCCGACCGGGTGCACGAACTGCGCGGCCTGAGCGACGCGCAGATCGCGGGCCTTTTGCGCGGCAGCGCGGGCATGCTGTTTCCCAGCCTCGCCGAAGGCTATGGCCTGCCCCCGGTCGAGGCGGCACTGCTGGGCGTTCCGGTCCTGTGCAACGATCTTCCGATTTACCGGGAAGTCTTGGGAAACATTCCCGTTTACGCCGATGCTTCCGACCGCTATCTTTGGCGCAACAAGATAATTGAGATGGCAGCGCACCATCGGGCAGACCGAGACGGCCAGGGGCGGGCAGCCCCGATTTTCGACCCTCCCACATGGGAGACGCATTTCAACAAGGCCTTAACCCTGACCTGATAGCTGCGCCTTTGGCAGGTCGGACCACCGGCCGTTGGGGAAGATCGGCTCTTGGGCGCATGGCGGTCATACAAACTGCGGGTGCAGCGAAAACGCTGGCTGATCCGCGCCTTCCGCAAGCGCCGCGAACTGCGTCCCGTCGCCAATCGCACCGCCGATATCCGGCCCTCGGACCTGCTGGTCTTCTCGACCCAGCGCAACGAAGGTGTGCGCCTGCCGTGGTTCCTGCGCTACTACCGCGAGATGGGGGTGAACCACTTCCTCTTCGTGGACAACGACTCCACAGACGGGTCGCTCGACTACCTCGCCGGCCAGCCCGACTGTTCGGTCTGGACGACGACCGCCAGCTACAAGCGCTCGCGCTTCGGCGTGGACTGGATGAACTGGCTCTTGTTCAAATACGGCCATGGCCACTGGGCCCTGACCGTCGACCCCGATGAGCTGTTCCTCTACCCGTTCTGCGACACGCGGCCCCTGCGCGCGCTGACCGACTGGCTGGATGCCTCCTCGATCAAGTCCTTCTCGGCCATGCTGCTGGACATGTACCCAAAGGGGCGGATGGACCTGCAACCCTACAGCGCCGGGCAGGATCCCCTGGAGATCGCCAACTGGTTCGACGCGGGCAATTACGCGATCTCGAAGAACTGGAACTTCGGCAACCTCTGGATTCAGGGCGGGCCGCGGGCGCGGATGTTCTTTGCCGACACACCCGAACTGGCCCCGGCGCTGAACAAGGTGCCGCTGGTGAAATGGAACCGGCGTTATGCCTACGTGTCCTCGACCCACAACCTGCTGCCGCGTGGGCTGAACCTCGTCTACGACGAATGGGGGGGCGAGAAGGCCAGCGGCATCCTGCTGCACACCAAGTTCCTGTCGACCTTCGCCGACAAGGCCGCCGAAGAGCTGGAGCGCGGGCAGCATTACGGCGCCAGCCGCGAATACATCGCCTATGCCGAGGGGGTGAAGGACAACCCCGACCTCTGGTGCAAGTGGTCCGAGAAATACATCAACTGGCGCCAGCTCGAGATCCTCGGCCTGATGTCCAAGGGCAACTGGGCATGACCGTCGGCGTCGTCATGCTGGTGCATACGGCCTTCGACCGGGCCGAGCAGGTGGCCCGGCACTGGGCCGCCGCCGGGTGCCCGGTGGTGATCCACGTCGACAAGGCGGTGAAGACGGACCGTTACGACCGCTTCGTTCAGACGCTGTCCGATCTTGAAACGGTGCTGTTCTCGAAACGCCACCGCTGCGAATGGGGCACTTGGGGGCTGGTCGCCGCCAGTCAGGACGCCAGCGAACTGATGCTGACCCGCTTCGCGGAGGTGCGCCACGTCTACCTTGCCTCGGGGTCCTGCCTGCCGCTGCGCCCGGTCGAGGAACTGATCGACTACCTCGCCGACCGCCCGCGCACCGACTTCATCGAAAGCGCGACGACGGCGGATGTGCCATGGACGGTGGGCGGGCTGGACGAGGAACGTTTCACCCTGCATTTCCCCTTTTCGTGGCGCCGCAACCGCTACCTCTTCGATGCCTTCGTCGAGCTTCAGCGCCGCGTCGGCTATCGCCGCAGCCTGCCGAACGGGATCGTGCCGCATATGGGCAGCCAGTGGTGGTGCCTGACGCGCCAGACCCTGTCGGCGATCCTGCAAGACCCCGAACGCCGCAAGTACGACGCCTATTTCCGCCGCGTCTGGATCCCCGACGAGAGCTATTTCCAGAGCCTTGCGCGGCTTTACTCCACGAATATCGAAAGCCGCTCTCTGACCCTGTCGAAGTTCGACTTCCAGGGCAAACCGCACATCTTCTACGACGATCACCTGCAATTGCTGCGCCGCTCGGACTGCTTTGTCGCGCGCAAGATCTGGCCGCATGCGGGGCGGCTCTACGACGCCTTCCTGACCGATCCCAACCGCGCCACGTCCCGGCAGGAACCGAATCCGGGCAAGATCGACCGCATCTTCGCCAAGGCGGTGGAGCGGCGGACGCGCGGGCGGTCGGGCCTGTACATGCAATCGCGTTACCCCAACATCGGCTGGGAAAACGGCGTGACGGCGGGCAAGTATTCGGTCTTTCAGGGGTTCTCAGAGCTTTTCGAGGATTTCGAGACATGGCTGGCCCGGGCCACCGGGGCGCAGGTGCACGGGCACCTCTTCGCGAAACGCCGGGCCGAGTTCGCGGGCGGGCAGACGGTGGTGAATGGCGCGCTGTCGGACAATGCCGGGCTGCGCGACAACAACAGCAAGGCCTTCCTGACCAACCTCTTGTGGAACACGCGCGGCGAGCGGCAGTGTTTCCAGCTTGGACCGCAGGACAATATCGACATCCTCTGGGGCCTGTCGCGCGATCCCAACGCGCAGATCAGCGTGATCTCGGGCGCCTGGGCGGTGCCGCTGTTCAAGTCCAACGCCAATTTCGCCGATATCCGCGCCAAGGCCGCCGCGTTGCAGAAGATCGAAAGCGGCATGCTGGACACGCTGCGCAGTCCGGACGTCAAGGCGCGCATCCGCATTTGGTCCATGGCCGAGTTCATCGAGGCCCCGATGGAGCCCCTGCAGGTCATCATCGACGAGATCGGCCAGAAAGGCCTGCGGCGTCTGGCCGAGGCGCCACGGCTGGAGCCGCTCGCCGGCTTCGGGCAATTCCTGCAAAATCTGAAGAACCAGGGAATGCATCCCTACCTGATGGGCGATTTCCCGGTCGATATCGTCGCGCGCAACCCGGATGCGCCGCGGCGCAAGCCCTACCTGATCAAGAAGTAGCCCCATGACCCGTTTCGACTGCTTCGTGGTGTTTGCAGAAATGCGCACCGGTTCGAATTTCCTCGAAGCCAACCTGAATGCCTTCGACGGGATTTCCTGCCTCGGCGAGGTCTTCAACCCGCATTTCATCGGCTATCCCAATGCCGAGGACGTTCTGGGCATCTCGCAGGAAGAGCGGGATGCCAAACCGCATCGCCTACTGGACGCGGTGCGGGCGGCGCCTGACATGGCGGGCTTTCGCTATTTCCACGACCACGACCCCCGCGTTCTGGACGCGCTGCTGACCGATCCGAAGGTCGGCAAGGTGGTGCTGACGCGCAACCCGGTGGACAGCTACATCTCGTGGAAGATCGCGCAGGCGACGGGGCAGTGGAAGCTGACCAACGTCAAGAAACGCAAGGCCGGGCGGGCGGTCTTCGACGGGCCCGAGTTCGAGGCGCATCTGGACGCGCTGCAGGCCTTTCAGGTGCAGATCATGAACACGCTGCAACGGACGGCGCAGACGGCCTTCTACGTGGCCTACGAGGATCTGCAGGACGTGGCGGTGATGAACGGGCTGGCGGCCTGGCTGGGGTGCCCGGCGCGGCTGGACAGCCTGAACACCGCGCTGAAGCGGCAGAACCCACAGCCGGTGGCCGAGAAGGTCGAGAACTTCGAGGCCATGGCGGCCTCCCTGGCGCGGCTCGATCGTTTCAACCTGAGCCGCACGCCGAATTTCGAGCCGCGGCGCGGCGCGGCGGTGCCGACCTATTTTGCCGGGGCGAAGACGCCGCTTTTGTACATGCCCGTGCGGTCCGGGCCGGAGGCGGCGGTGCTGGGCTGGCTGGCCGCGCTGGACGGCGTGGCGGAAAAGGATCTTTCGTCCGATTTCACGCAGGGCACGCTGCGGACCTGGAAGCGCGAACGGCCCGGCCACCGCAGCTTTACCGTGATCCGGCACCCGCTGGCCCGCGCGCACGAGGCGTTTTGCGCGAAGATCCTGACCACCGAAAAGGGCAGCTTCAAGGGCATCCGCAAGACCCTGCGCCGCGCCCATGCCCTGCCGATCCCCGAGGGCGAGCCGGGGGCGGATTATGACGTCGATGCCCACCGCGAGGCCTTTACCGCCTGGCTGACCTTCGTGAAGGCGAACCTGTCCGGGCAGACGGCGGTGCGGGTGGACGGGCACTGGGCGTCGCAGGCGCAATGCATTCAGGGCATGGCCGACCACACGCTGCCGGACATGGTCGTGCGCGAGGACGAGATGGCGATGTACCTGCCCGCGCTGGCGATGCAGGCGGGGCACGAGGCGCCGCCCGATCCGCAGCCGGTTGCCACCCGCGCGCCCTTTGCGCTGGCGCAGATCTACGACGACCGGATCGAGGCGCTGGCGCGCGAAGCCTACCAACGCGACTACGACATGTTCGGCTTCGACGACTGGTCCTGAGAAGACTGGTCCTGAGAAGACTTGCCTGAGACGACTGGCCTGAGAGCGGCCCCGGCGGGCGGCACTGTTTGTGCTGGCGCGCAAAGGCGCCCACCCACCGGCCCCGGTGCAGCAAACGCAACCGCCGGCCCGGGGGCCGGCGCGTCCTGTGGTGAGATTTGGCGGATGCCGCGGGGCAGGCGCCGGAGGACGGGCCTCAGGCGGCCTTCACGGCCTCGGCTTCTGTCAGGATGGTGTAAAGCGTCGCCGGGTCCGGGTTCGCCCGCAGCTTGGCACAGAGTGCCGGATCGCGCAGCGAGCGCGAGACCAGCGCCAGCGCCTTCAGGTGCTCGACACCCGCATCCTCGGGCGCGAACAGCCCGAAGACCAAATCGACCGGCTGCCGGTCGACAGAGGTGAAATCGACGGGGCGATCCAGGAGGATGAACACCCCGGCGACCTTTTCCAGCCCCTGCAGGCGGGCGTGGGGCAGGGCAACGCCGTGCCCCACGCCGGTCGGCCCAAGCGATTCACGCTCGAGCAGGGCCTCTATCGTGGTCTGGCTGTCGAGCCCGTAGGCACTTTCTGCAAGTTCGGCGACATCGTGGAGCAGGCGTTTCTTGCTCGAGGTTGATTGGACAACCTTGATGGCGTCGCTCTTCAGAAGGTTGGTAAACTTCATGCCGTGCCTGTCATGCTGTTAAGACTTGCCCGTAGCGTGAGACCGCCCCCGGTTTTACGGGTCGATCCAGCCGATATTGCCATCGTCGCGACGGTACACGACGTTCACGCTTTCCTTCTTCTCGTTCCGGAACACCAGGACGGGCGCGCCTGCAAGTTCCATCTGCATCACTGCTTCGCCGACTGACAGCGAGGGAATCTTCGTCTCCATCTCTGCCACAATCATCGGCTGCAGCGAGTCCGGCTCGGTTTCGGCCGAATCCAGTTCTCCGGCGAGGATATACGAGGACGCGCCGAAATGTTCAACAGGACCGGTCCTGTCCTTGTGATGGTCCTTCAGGCGGCGCTTGTAGCGGCGCAGCTGCTTGTCCATCTTTTCGGTGCAGGACTCGAATGCGGCATAGATTTCGGGGGCATGGCCCTTCGCCGCGGCGTTCAGGCCGCTCGACAGATGCACGATGACTTCGCAGACATATTCGTGCGCGGCCTTTGAAAAGATCACGTTCGCATCGGTGGGGCGCTGGGAATACTTCTCCAGCATCGAGCCCAGCTCGTTTGTGACGTGGGTCTGCAGGGCTTCGCCGACGTCGATCTGCTTTCCGGTGATCTGGTAACGCATGGTGTTTCCTTTACGTCATGGTCCGATAGCGGAATGGCCCCGGGGGAGGCCCCGGTGGGATCGCTTCATATCGGACTCTAGGGAAGGTGCATGGACGCGGATCGGGGCGATCCGGCCTCGGGATCGAGGGTCATGCCGTTCAGCCTGTCAGCGTCTGGATGCACCATAACCTCATTTGAGTTGGAAAGCCCCCCTGCTGTCAATCGAAACCGTCATGCGACTGTCACCTAAGCGGGGACGGACCGTCGTTGATCTGACTCAACCGAAGCGAAAATTGTCGCCAAGGTAGACGCGGCGGACGTTTTCGTTCTGGACCACCTCTTCCGGGGTGCCGGACATCAGCACGGTGCCGTCGTGCAGGATATAGGCGCGGTCGACGATCTCCAGCGTTTCCCGCACGTTGTGGTCGGTGATCAGCACGCCGATGCCGCGCGTCTTGAGATCGGCCACGAGGTGGCGGATGTCGCCGACGCTGATCGGGTCGACCCCGGCGAAGGGTTCGTCCAGCAGCAGGTACTTGGGGTCGGCGGCAAGGCAGCGGGCGATCTCGACCCGGCGCCGCTCGCCGCCCGACAGGGCCAGCGCCGGGGCGCGGCGCAGGTGCTCGATAGAGAACTCGCCCAGCAGTTCCTCCAGCCGCTCGCGCTTCTGCTGGTTGTCGCGGACGGATATGTCCAGAACGGCGCCGATATTGTCCTCGACCGAGAGGCCGCGGAAGATCGACATTTCCTGCGGCAGATAGCCGATGCCCAGCCGCGCGCGGCGGTACATCGGCAGGTAGGTCGCGTCGCGCCCGTCGATCAGGACCTGCCCGGCGTCGGGGTTCACCAGCCCGGCAATGGCGTAGAACGAGGTTGTCTTGCCCGAGCCGTTGGGCCCGAGCAGCGCCACCACTTCGCCGCGATCCAGCCGCATGGTCACGTCGCGGATCACGACGCGCTTGCGGTAGCTCTTGCGCAGGTGGGACACGCGAAGGCCGCTGTCGCCCTCGGTCACCGTCAACTCGGGTCTGGCCAACTACTGCCCTCCGCCGGTCTGCGCATCGTCCTGCTGCTGAAGCACCGTCTTCACCCGGCCCGACATCCGCGCGGTGCCGTCTTCGAGGTCGACGGTCATCCGCTCCGAGGTCAGCGCGTTCGGCCCCTGCGTCAGCAGCACGTTGCCGGACATGACGACCTGCCCGGCCTCGATGTTGTAATCGGCGCGCTCGGCCTCTGCCGCCTCGGAGCCGCTGACCATGACGACGCCGCCGGTGGCCTCCAGCCGCTCGATCCGGCCCGCCGCTTCAGCATAGACCACCAGAACGCGCGGGGCCGACAGGCGCATATCGCCCTGTGCGATGATCACGTTGCCGGTATAAAGGGCGGTGCCGTCGGACTGGTTCACCTGCAGATGGTCCGCGGTGACCTCGACCGGGGCGCGGGTGTCCTGCTGCATCCCGCCGAACTGCACCTGTGCCCCCTGCTGGGCCATGGCAGACAGCGGAAGCGCGGCAAGGGCGGCAGCAAGGACAAGGCGCATCATTCGGCAGAACTTCCTTCTTTTGGCGGCTGATATACCAGCTTTACGCCTTCGGTGAACAGCAATTGCACATCGCCGCCCGTGCCAGAGGCCTCTATCCGCATCCGTCCCGCCTCTAGCGTGCCAAGCGGGCCCGCGCCGCTGACCGGGCCAAGGGTTTCCGCCTCTATGCGGTCCAGAACCGTCGTCATGGCATCGGTGTCCAGCGTGTAGCCGGTCGAGCTGCGTATCCGCACGCCGCCTTCCAGAAGGGCCGTCTCCGTGCTGTCGGTCAGGGTGGCGCTGAGCGCATCGAGAAGGATCTCGCTGCCGTCGGTCAGGCGCACGGCGGCGGCAAGATCGTCGGCCACGACGCGCCCGTCGCTCTGCGGGCGGACACGGGTGGCGGTCATGGTCAGGAAGTCGCCGCGCTGGGTCTTGCCGGAGTAATAGGGCGCGGACACCCCCTCGCGCGTGGTCTCGCCGTCCTGCAGGGCCTCGACGAAGGGCACGGTCTCCATCGGTTCGCGGCGATCCGACAGCAGGAAGATCGTCGACAAAAGCGCAAGCGCGACCAGCGGCAGGACGATCTTCGCCCAGGCGATCACCCGCGAGTAAAGGCCCAGGGCCCGGGCCATGGATCAGCGCGCCTCAGGCATGGGCGAAGATATCCGTGTCCGGCCAGCCTTCGAGGTCCAGCACCGCGCGCGCCGGAAGGAAGTCGAAGCAGGCCTCGGCCAGGTCGCGGCGCTCTTCGCGGTCCAGCATGGCGGTCAGGGCGTCGCGCAGGCGATGCAGGTACAGCACATCCGAGGCGGCATAGGCCATCTGCGCATCGGTCAGGGTTTCCGCGCCCCAGTCGCTGGACTGCTGCTGCTTCGAGATGTCGACGCCCAGCAGTTCCTGCGTCAGCGCCTTCAGCCCGTGCCGGTCGGTATAGGTCCGCACCAGACGGCTGGCGATCTTGGTGCACCAGACCGGCGCGGCAAGGGCGCCGAAGGTGTTGTACATGGCGGCGATGTCGAAGCGGCCATAGTGGAACAGCTTCAGAACCTCCGGGTCTTCCAGCAGGCGGGACAGGTTCGGGGCGTCGGTCTGGTCCTTCGCGACCTGTACAAGATGGGCATGCCCGTCCCCGGCCGACAGCTGCACGACGCACAGCCGGTCGCGATGGGGGTGCAGCCCCATGGTCTCGCAGTCTATGGCGACAACCGGCCCAAGGTCGAGGTCGTCGGGCAGGTCGCCCCGGTGCAGGAAGTTCGTCACGGCTGACCTTCGGAAGTTCTCGGCTTTGATGCTGGACATATCGCCGGGGCGCGGGTCTTTCAACTCTGCCCCGCCCCGGTGCAGGGGTAAAATGGGGCGATCCGATGGCAAGGCGGCGCTTCCGCGAATCGGAATCGGGCGGATTTATGGCGATGCCCGGGCAAGGTTTGGGCGCCCCGATCACGCCAAAGCCGGGTTTGTAACATTTCGTGAGGAAAGTTACTCACCTCTAGGGTGTTTTGCGCCGGGCCGCCGTCGCGGCGGTGTCTTGGGCCGGGCTGCAGGCCCGGGGGCAATCCTGCGCGGCAAGAGGGCAAGCGCATTGTTTCCCGCCAGAGGGAGAAATATCCGCGACGATAGCGGGCACTACCGCAGGGATTGTGAAGAACTTTGACCGAACCGTCAAAAAACCGGGAATTCCGGGCAAACCCGTCGGCAGGGCTGGACGGCGGCGACCGAACTGTTTCCTCCGCCCCCGCCCGGGCGTGTCCCGTCATGCGCTGGCATCAGAGGCTTCAATCGCAATTTTGCGGGTCGTTTTGAGGCGCGCAAAAGAGCGAAAAACTTCTCTTTAATCCGAATAGCCGAGACCGCAATTCAACCCAAAAGTGTATTACGTAAGCTCGGTTGACGGAAGGCAAAGGTCCATTCATAACAGCAAGGTACGGCGAATTTGACAGGATTTGGTCTCAATTTGCCGGGCTGCTGCGCTAGGGGGTTGGTGCAATAGGTGAATTGGGAGTGTGCCGTGCGCGCAGCGTCAGCTGGCGACGTCCGGACAGGCTGTGGCCGCAGGGCCGCAGAATACGCCGTTGCGGCGTGCCTTGTCCGTGACCCGCTGAACGCGGCTCTGGTTGCTCTCGTCTTTGATTGGCTCGAGGGAGGTCAATTTGTCATTATTCATGCGC
This sequence comes from Ponticoccus sp. (in: a-proteobacteria), assembly GCF_048381735.1. Taxonomy (NCBI): domain Bacteria; kingdom Pseudomonadati; phylum Pseudomonadota; class Alphaproteobacteria; order Rhodobacterales; family Roseobacteraceae; genus Ponticoccus; species Ponticoccus sp. (in: a-proteobacteria). The sequence continues at coordinate 87,893 of NZ_JBLXGL010000002.1, read as the reverse complement.
CAGCCGATGCCCACGGCAGCCGAGGGACACACCCGTGCCCACACCAGCCTGACCGCTGCCTCGCACGGCCAGCTTTACCGCCATGGCCTGAAGCGCGTCCTGGACATCGTTCTGGTGCTCCTCACCGCCGTGCCCGCCCTGATCGTGGTGCTGTTCTGTGCCCTGCTGGTGGCGCTGGACGGGAAATCGCCGTTCTACACGCAACTTCGCGTCGGCCGGGACGGTCGGACCTTCCGCATGCTCAAGCTGCGCTCGATGGTGCCCGATGCCGATGCCCTGCTGGCCAAGCACCTGCAGGACGACCCGGCGGCCCGGGCCGAATGGGCGCATTCGCAAAAGCTGCGCAACGATCCCCGGATCACATGGATTGGCCGGATCATCCGCAAGTCCTCGCTGGACGAGCTGCCGCAGCTGTGGAACGTCCTGATCGGCGACATGAGCCTTGTCGGTCCGCGCCCCATGCTGCCCTGCCAGACCGGCATGTACCCCGGCATGGCCTATTACGCACTGCGCCCCGGTCTGACCGGTTTCTGGCAGATCTCGGTGCGGCACGAGAGCTCTTTCACCGAGCGCGCCCGCTATGACACGGCCTACCTGTGGGAGCTTTCGCTGCGCACGGATATCGGCGTGATGCTTCGCACCGTACAGGTGGTGCTGCGCGGCACTGGCTGCTGACCGGCCGACCGCCGGAGGCCGCGCGCGCAGCGACGCGCGGGCCGACACAGGGCCAGCCCGCACCAATCCTCGCACAGAAAAACGCCGCGGCCTGGGCCGCGGCGTTTCTGTTTGTCCGAAGCGACGCCTGGATCAGGCGTTCGGCAGGATCACGATTTCGACCCGGCGGTTCTGCGCCTTGCCGGCAGAGGTCAGGTTCGACGCGATGGGCTGATCCTCGCCACGGCCGATGACGCTGAGACGCGAGGACGGCACACCCTCGGAGACCAGCACGTTGGCGACCGACTGGGCGCGGCGCTGCGACAGGTTCAGGTTGTAGGATGCCTCGCCGTCAGAGTCGGTGTGGCCGATGACCTGCGCGGTGGTGTTGGGGTAGGCCAGCAGGCTCTGGCCGACGTCGCGCAGGTCGGAGACCAGCGTCGGGCGCAGGGTTGCGCTGTCGGTGGCAAAGAGGATGTCCTGCGGCATGGTGACGATCAGGCGGTCGCCGGTGTTGCGGATGTCGACCTCGGACCCCAGCTGCTGGCGCAGCTCGGCGGCCTGCTTGTCCAGCTGGTTGCCGATGGCGGCACCGGCGGCTGCGCCGACGAGGGCGCCCGCGACAGTGGCGCGGTTGCGTTCGCCGACATCGCTGCCACCCGCGGCGCGGCCTGCGAGGGCACCGGCGGCGGCTCCCAGCAGGGCGCCCTGCTTGGCCTTCTGGTTCGGGTCGTTCTGGAACATGCCGCTGCCATCGGTACAGCCGGCCAGGGCCAGCGCCAGGCCGGCGGTGATCAGGATAGGTTTGCGAGCTCGGATCATGGGTCTACTGTGCCTCTTCCGCGTTGGGATAGCATGCCCGCTTGGCGGACATTTGCTCATACGTAAACCCTATGTAGAGGGGCTGCGACAGCTGTCACCGGGAAAATCGGAAAACCGGCGCCAATCGGCGGAATAGCGCCCGAAAACAAGGGGTCTCAGGCCTCCAGCCGGGCGGATTCCCACGCCAGGATGGCGCGCTTGACCGGAAGGCCCCAGTGGTAGCCGCCCAGCCCGCCGGATTTGCGCAGCGCGCGGTGACAGGGGATCAGGTAGCTGATCGGGTTGCGGCCGACCGCCGTGCCGACCGCCCGCACCGCCTTGGGATGGCCCACCGCCTGCGCAATTTCCGAGTAGGTGGTCACATGGCCCGAAGGGATCTGCATCAGCGCCTCCCAGACCTTGATCTGGAACGGCGCCCCGATCATGTAAAGCGGCACCGGCCCGTCCTGCGCGACGCCGAAGGCCCTTAGGACCCAGGGGCGCAGGCGCATCGGATCCTCGGTGAAAAGGGCCTTGGGCCAGCGCGAGACGAGGTCTTCCATGGCCGCCTCTTCCGTGGTCTCTGCGGCAAAGGCGATGCCGCAGAGACCCTTCTCGGTGCCCATGACCAGCGCCGGGCCGAAGGGACTTTCGAACCAGCCCCAGTAGATCACCAGCCCCTCGCCGGCGCGGGCGAAGTCGCCGGGGCTCATGGCCTCCCAGCGCAGGAAGAGGTCGTGCAGGCGCCCGCTGCCCGACAGGCCGGTGGCCAGCGCCGTGTCCAGCGTGGTGAAGCGATCCGCCAGCAGGCATTTGGCATGGCCCAGGGTCAGGTACTGGCGGTATCGTTTCGGAGAGACCCCGGCCCAGGCGCTGAAGAGGCGCTGGAAATGCGCCGCGCTCATGCCCATCTCTGCCGCGATCTGATCCAGAGAGGCCTGCGGGCCAAGGCGGTCGACCGCCTCGATGGCGCGGCCCATGACCTTGTAGTGATAGCTGTCGGTGTCGTCCCTGGGCATCGTCTCTCTCCGTCGCGGATGGCGTCAGGATAGCCCGGCGCAGGCTCTGCCGCGACCCGGATGTTGCGCAAGCGGCCGCCCGGGCCAGAGGTATTTGGGCCAAGAAGAAGCAGGGGGGGGCGGCCCCGGGGCGGCTGTCGGTCCGTTTTGCGCATTTTTGCAGGGAAGGCGCCGGGCGGTGTGGCCCTGCGGCGATCTGGGTTGCCATGGGCGCGCGGCTTTGCCTTGCGGCGCGCTGCGGCAATTGGCATGAGGGGCCGCATGGCGAAACAGCTCGATTATCACACTCTGCGAGAGATCTTCACGCGCTTCCGCGATGCCGAGCCGGAGCCGAAGGGTGAATTGAACCACGTCAACGCCTATACGCTGGTCGTGGCGGTGGCGCTTTCGGCGCAGGCCACGGATGCCGGGGTGAACCGGGCCACGGCGCGGCTTTTCGAGATCGCCGATACCCCGGACAAGATGCTGGCGCTTGGCGAAGAGGGGGTCATCGAGCATATCAAGACCATCGGCCTGTTCCGCAACAAGGCGAAGAACGTCATCAAGCTGAGCCGCATCCTTGTCGAGGAGTACGGCGGCGTGGTGCCCTGTTCGCGGGCCGCGCTGGAAAGCCTGCCCGGTGTCGGGCGCAAGACCGCCAATGTGGTGCTGAACATGTGGTGGCACTATCCGGCGCAGGCGGTGGACACGCATATCTTCCGCCTCGGCAATCGCACCGGCATCTGCCCCGGCAAGGACGTGGTCGCCGTCGAGCGCGCCATCGAGGATCACATCCCGGTCGATTTCCAGCAGCATGCCCATCACTGGATGATCCTGCACGGCCGTTACATCTGTGTCGCGCGCAAGCCCAAATGCGGGGCCTGCCTGATTCGCGACCTCTGCCCCTTCGAGGAGAAGACCCAATGAAGAAGTACCAGGTTGTCGGCATCGGCAACGCCGTCGTCGACGTTCTGACCCGCGCCGACGACAGCTTTCTCGAACATATGGGCGTCACCAAGGGCATCATGCAGCTGGTGGAGCGCGAGCGCGCCGAGACGCTGTATGGCGCGATGGAGAGCCGCGTGCAGGCGCCCGGCGGTTCGGTCGCGAATACCCTGGCCGGGATCGGCAACCTTGGCCTGCGGACCGCCTTCATCGGGCGCGTGCACGACGATACGCTGGGCCGTTTCTACGCCGAGGCCATGGCGAAGGACGGCACCGATTTCGTGAACCCGCCGGTGCCGGGTGGCGAGCTGCCGACCTCGCGGTCGATGATTTTCGTCTCGCCGGACGGCGAGCGGTCGATGAACACCTACCTGGGCATCTCGGCCGAGCTTGGCCCCGATGACGTCGCCGAAGCGGTGGCGGGCGAGGCAGAGGTGGTCTTTCTGGAAGGCTACCTCTTCGACAAGCCCAAGGGCAAAGAGGCCTTCCTGAAGGCGGCGCGGGCCTGCCGGGCGGCGGGCGGCAAGGCCGGGATCGCGATTTCCGACCCCTTCTGCGTCGAGCGGCATCGCACCGACTTCCTGACGCTCATCGAGGACGAGATGGACTTCGTGATCGGCAACGAGGCCGAGATCCGCTCGCTCTACCAGAACGACGACCTGGAGGCCGACCTTGCCGCGGTGGGTGCGATCTGCCCGCTGGTGGTCTGCACGCGGTCGGGGGACGGGGTGACGATCCTGCACGAGGGCACGCGCACCGACGTGCCGGTGAAGAAGGTCGTGCCGGTGGATGCCACCGGGGCGGGCGACCAGTTCGCCGCCGGGTTCCTCTACGGGCTGGTCACCGGCTGCGACATGGGCCGGGCCGGGGCCATGGGCACGGTTGCGGCGGGCGAGGTCATCGGCCACATGGGGCCGCGCCCCGAGGCGAACCTTCAGGCGCTCTTTCGCCAAAAGGGCCTGATCTGAGCGGAGCCACGCCGGCTCTGCCGGTCGGGCCCCGGGGGCGGCAGGCGGATTTCACGCCTTTTTCACGTAGCACCCCTTTTGCATTTCCGGCGGCCCTGTAGCCTGAAACCCTGACCGGCGCGGTCGGGTTTCGGGTTTGGGGATTTCATGACGACCTATATCTTGCTCAGGGACCGAAGCGGCAACTGGCGCCGCCCCGCCGTGTCGCTTGGGCCACGGATCGAGCCGCGCGACCCGGCCCGGCCCGCCGAGCCCTTCATCGAGGTTGCGGACCTGTCGCCCGGCGATCTGCGCGCGGCCATGCGCGACGGGGCCGTGCTGACCGCCAGCCCCGCCATGCCGACCCGGTTGATCAGCCCGGCGCCGCTGGACGGGCTGCGCGACGATTCCGCCGAGGCCGGCTGGGGCCTGCGCGCCATCGGGGCCGATTGCACGCCGCTCTGCGGGCAGGGTGCGCGGGTGGCGCTGCTGGATACCGGGCTGGATGCCGCGCACCCGGCCTTTCACGGGGTCACGGTGACGGGCCGGGACTTCGCCGGGACGGGGCTGGAGGATGCCAATGGCCATGGCACCCATGTGGCGGCCACGATCCTGGGTCGCGACCTTGGCGGGGTCCGCATCGGCGTGGCCCGGGGGGTCACGGAACTGCTGGTCGGCAAGGCCCTTTCGGACAACGGTCTGGGGCGCTCCGACGATTTCCTGAACGCGGTGCTCTGGGCCCTGCAGGAAAAGGCCGATGTGCTGGGGTTCTCGCTGTGTTTCGACACCGTCGCCCATGTCATGGCCCTGATCGAGGAGGGCTATCCGCAAAGCCTTGCCACCGCCTCTGCGGTGCATGCCTATCGCGGCAACCTGCGGGTCTTCGAGATGATCCTCGACATGCTCGGCGGCGGCTCGGGCACGCTGATCCTTGGCGCCGTGGGCAACGACAGCCTTCGGGTGATCTCGGAGGGCTTCGAGACCGGCCCGGCGGCCCCGGCGGCGGCGCGCGGGGTGCTGTCGGTTGCGGCGCTGGGACGGGACGAGGGCGCCCTGACCCCGGCGCCCTTCTCGAACCTCGGGGCGGCGCTCTGCGCCCCCGGAGAGGGGGTGGTCTCTGCGGCGATGGGGGGCGGAACGCGGGTGCTGAACGGTACCTCGATGGCGATGGCGCATGTGGCGGGGATCGCGGCGCTTTGGGTGCAGCGGCTGCACGAGGGCAAAGAGGCCGTGACCGCCCTCAGTCTTGCGGCCCGGCTGATCGGCGGCGCCACCCGCAGCGGGCTGGGCCCGGCGGCCTCCCGTGTGGACATCGGCCACGGGCGGGTGCAGGCGCCGCGCTGACAGCAATAAGGCCCCGGCGGTTGCCGGGGCCCGGTCTGTGCGCGGCGCGACGGGTCAGTTGACCGTTTCGGCGTCCACCACGTCTTTCTGGACGGCCACCGACTGCGGGCGAGCGATCTCGATCCGGCGCGGCTTCAGCGCCTCGGGGATCTCGCGTTGCAGGTCGATGTGCAGCATGCCGTTTTCATGCAGGGCGCCCGAGACGCGGACATGGTCGGCCAGATGGAAGCGGCGCTCGAAGGCGCGGGTGGCAATGCCGCGGTGCAGGAAGCTGCGGCCTTCGTCCTCTTCGGCCTTGCGGGCCGAGACGACCAGCGCCTGCTCCTTCACCTCGACCGACAGGTCGCTTTCGGCGAAGCCGGCCACGGCGATCGAGATGCGGTAGGCGTCATCCGCCGTCTTCTCGATGTTGTAGGGGGGGTAGCCCGCCTGCGTGGTGTCGCTGGCCAGAACGCGGTCCATCATCTGGGCGATCTGGTCGAACCCGACGGTCGAGCGGTAGAGCGGTGCAAAATCGAAATGTCGCATGGAATCCTCCGTTGAGCGATCCTGTTCAAGTGCGGCGCCTTCCCATGGGGGACAGGCGTCTTGGGGTGTGCGGGACCCTGTCGCAGGCATCCCGGTCTCCTTGATTTGGGAAGTGTTCCGGCGGTTTCAAGTGCGCCGGCCGCGCGTTTTCTTGCAAAGAAAACGGTCCGAAATCTTTGCAAGATTTCGGCGCGTCAGGGCCGGATGAAGCGGGCGCCCGTGTCGCGGCGGGTGCCCGCCTGCATCGGTTCCAGCCCCGCCCCGCTGTCCGCCTGCGCCTCCAGTTCGGCGCGCAGCCTGGCCAGCGGTTCGGCAAGGTCCAGCGCCAGCGAGACCGGCGCGCCGTTGGCCTCGGCCTTGGCCGAGACGACCGAGACGATGCGCGCCAGCCCGTCCTCTCCGAAGCGGAACACCGGAGAGCCGGAGGCGCCGAAGTCCACGGTGCAGGACAGGATCAGGATCGCATCCTGCAGCGAGATCACGTCGCACAGCTCTTGCAGGGAGGGCGCCTCAGAGCGGTCATGGGCGTAGGAGACGACGCCGACGCGGTCGCCGGTGCCGGGCCGGGGGCCGGTGTCGAAGGGGGTGACGGTGGTGTTGCGGATCGGGTGTTGCAGGCGGATCAGGGCAAGGTCGCGGCTGACGCGCCGCGCGTCCGAGGGGGCGTCGTAGGCATAGTCCGGGTGGGCGACCGCGCGGCGCACGCGACGGTAGGCGGCGGCCCGTCCGTTGCGCCATCCCGCCAGGAACTGGATCTGGTCCTCCGGCACCCGCGCGCCGGTTTCGGCGTCAAAGAGGCAATGCGCGGCGGTCACGACGATATCCGGCGCGATCAGGGCGCCGGTGCAGAAGGCCTTGCCCGCGAGTTCCAGCCGTCCGACGGCTTCCCATTGCCGTCCGTCCTGCCGCGAGCCCATCGACAACAGGCCCTCTGCCGGGGCCATGCCACCCCAGAGCAGCAAAAGGACGGAAAGGAGTAATCGGTTCATTGGCATCCCGCGCATCTGCCAAGGGCTCTAGGCGCAGTCTTGGGCGAAAATGCGGCAAACGCCGCCCGGGGACGCCACGTCAGCGGGATCGCGCGCGGCCCCCTTGGGCCAAGAACGCGTCCCCTCATCCCGAAACCGCAGGCCGGCGCCGTACTGTCACCCTGGGCCCCCCAGCGCGCGCGGCTTCGGCCCGCCACTTGCCCAGTCCAGCAACTCGACGCTGTGAACGACGGGGATTCCGGTGCCAGAGCCGATCTGCATCATGCAGCCGATATTGCCCGCCGCGATGACATCGGGCGCCTTGGCCTCCAGCGTCCGGACCTTGCGGTCCTTCAGCTGGCCGGAAATCTCCGGCTGCATCAGGTTGTAGGTGCCCGCGGAGCCGCAGCACAGATGCGAATCCGCCGGTTCCACCACCTCGAACCCGGCGGCCTTCAGCAGCGCCTTGGGGTGGTCCTTGATCTTCTGCCCGTGCTGCAGCGAACAGGCGGCGTGATAGGCCACCCGGATCGGCCCGCCGTCGGGGCGCCCGCCCGGCGCCGCCTCGGTGCCCGCGATCTCGGTCCGGGCAGGGGTGGCCGCGCGCAGCGGCGCCTCTGGCATCAGCTGCGCCAGAACCTCGCTGACGTCCCGCGCGATGCCCGCGACCCGCGCCGCGTCCCCGGCCATGTCCGAGTTGCGGAACATATGGCCGTAGTCCTTCACGGTGGTGCCGCAGCCCGAGGTGTTGATGACGATGGCATCAAGGCCCGCGCCGTCCATCTCAGCCACCCAGGCGCGGATGTTCTGCGCCGCCGTGCCGTGGCTTTCGGCTGTCTTGCCCATGTGATGCGTCAGCGCCCCGCAGCAGCCCGCGCCCCGGGCCACGACCACCTCGCAGCCCAGCCGGGTCAGCAGGCGGATGGTGGCGTCGTTGATGTCGGTGTTCAGCGCCTTCTGCGCGCAGCCGGTCATCAGCGCGACGCGCATCCGGCGCGCGCCCTTGGGGGCAAAGCTCTGCGGGTCGTCGTTGCGCGACACAGGCGGGATCCGCTTCGGCGCCATGGCCAGCATGGCGCGCAGGCGCGGGTCGGGCAGGAAGCGGGCGAAGGGCCGCCCGATCCTGGCGCCCAGCAGGGCCAGCCGGAAGCGCCCCGGATAGGGCAGGATGCGCGCCAGCAGCCAGCGCAGGGCGCGGTCGCTCCATGGCCGGTCATAATGCGTCTCGATATACTCGCGGGCGTGGTCGACCAGATGCATATAATGCACGCCCGAGGGGCAGGTCGTCATGCAGGCAAGGCAGGACAGGCAGCGGTCGATGTGCTTGACCGTCTTTTCGTCCGGCACACGCTCGTTTTCCAGCATGTCCTTGATCAGGTAGATGCGGCCGCGCGGGCTGTCCAGCTCGTCGCCCAGCACCTGGTAGGTCGGGCAGGTGGCGGTGCAGAACCCGCAATGCACGCAGGTCCGCAGGATCTGGTTGGCGCGCGCGGTGCCGGGGTCGGTCAGCTGCTCGGGAGTAAACGTCGTCTGCATGTCACACCATCAGTCGCGCCGTGGCGAGTCCGAACCACGGCAGGGTCGTTGCAAGGAGGGCGATCACCGTCACCCAGCGGCGGGCCTGCGGCGCGCGGCGCATCACGGCCAGGGCGACCATGGCCACCGCCAGCACCCAGCCCAGCCAGATCAGGCCCAGCGACAGCACCGGGCGCCCGCCCTGGAACCGCAGCGCCAGCGTCATCGAGACCACGACCGCCCCGGCCAGCACAAGCAGCACAAACAGGCTGCGGGGCAGGGCCAGCAGGGCCGAGCACAGCAGCGGGCCACCGACGAAGCTGACCAGGAAGGAGATCAGAAGCGGCGCGCTCATGCCGGGCTCATGCCATCAGGCCGGGGTTGAGGATGCCGCGCGGGTCGAACCGCTGCCGCAGCGCCGCCGTCAGGGCGGCAAGGGCCGCGGGCTCCGGCTGGAAGCGGGGGACCTGCGTGGCAACCGGCTCGGGCGCCTTCACCAGCGTCACATGCCCGCGCAGGCGGGTCGCGGCATCCGGGGCGATCATCCTCTCCTGAAGGCCGCGATGCACCGCCACGGCGGTCGCCCAGGGATCGCCGGTGCCGAAGTGCGCGGCGCAAGCATCCAGCTGCGCCACCGTCATGCCCAGCCAGCACAGCCCGCCGCCCCAGTCGAGCTGGTAGTCGAAGCCCATCTCCCGCGCGGCGGGCTCCAGCAGGGCCGGCACCATGTCGCGGGGCGCCATGGACAGCTTCCAGACCAGCGGATGGTCCTTCAGCGCCGCCACGTCGCGCAACGCGCGCCATGTCTCACCCACATCTGCGCGGTCGATCTCTGCGCCGCGCCCGGCGAAAAGCGCCGCCAGCCGCTCGGCGCGGTAGCCGACAGAGCCGTCAAATCCCTCGATCCGCAGCACCACGCACCCGGCCTCGGGCCGGTAGGCCGCCCCGTTCACGTCGAAAGGAGAGCCAAGCGCCGCCGACATCACCGCCACCGCCTCCGCCGGTGTCGCCACCGGAACCGCCAGCGAGGCCGCGGCCTCGGGCGCGGGCAGCACCTTCAGGCTGACCTCGGACAGCACGCCCAGCGTGCCCCGGGATCCGGCCATCAGCTTGACCAGGTCGTAGCCGGTGACGTTCTTCATCACCCGCCCGCCGTTCTTGACCAGGGTGCCGCGCCCGTCGACGAAGCGCACTCCAAGGCAGAAATCCCGCGCCGCGCCCGCCTGTATCCGGCGCGGTCCGCTGACATTCGCCGCCACCACCCCGCCGACCGTCGGCGCGCCGGTGCCGCCCAGCAGCACGCGGTGATCCATCGGCTCGAAGGCCAGCCGCTGCCCCTCACGCTCCAGCGCCGCCTCGATCTCGGCCAGCGGCGTGCCCGCCCGCGCCACCAGCGTCAGGGCGCCCGGCTCGTAAAGCGTGATGCCCGACAGGCCACCGGTCTCCAGTACCTCGCCCGGCACCGCGCCGCCGCGCGTGCCGCCGCCGCGAATGGCCAGCGGCCCCTGCGCGCCCGCCACCGCCTCGGCCAGATCCGCCTCGCTTTCCGGTCTCATGCTGCCCTCGTGTTTCTTCTTGGTCCAAATACCCTCGGGGGGCCCGAAGGGCGGGGGCAGGGCCCCCTCATCCCGTCGCCCGGCGCGACGCGCTGGCCTCCAGCGGAAAGACCTTCGCCGGGTTCAGCAGCCACGCGGGGTCGAAGACGTCCTTCACCGCCATCTGCGCTTCCAGATCCTCGGGCGCGTATTGGTGGCTCATCAGGTCGCGCTTCTCGATGCCCACGCCATGCTCTCCGGTCAGGCAGCCGCCGACCTCGACGCAGAGCTTCAGGATCTCGGCGCCGAATTGCTCGCACAGTTCCAGCTGGCCGGGCTGGTTGGCGTTGAACAGGATCAGCGGGTGCATGTTGCCGTCGCCCGCGTGAAAGACATTGGCGACGTCGAGGCCGAAGTCCTTCGACATCTCGCCGATGCGGCGCAGCACGTAGGGCAGTTCGTTGACCGGGATCGTGCCGTCGAGGCACATGTAGTCGTTGATGTTGCCCATGGCGCCGAAGGCCGACTTGCGGCCCAGCCAGATCCGCGCCGACTCGTCCGCCGATTTCGCCTCGCGCAGTTCGACAGGGTCGTGGCGGCGGGCGATCTCTGTGATCTTTTCCAGCTGCTCGGCGATCTCGGCCTCCGAGCCCTCGACCTCGACGATCAGTAGCGCCTCGCAATCGGGATAGCCCGCCTTGGCGAAATCCTCGGTGGCGCGGATGCAGGGGGCGTCCATGAACTCGATCGCCACCGGCAGCACGCCGGCCTTGATGATGTCCGACACGCAGGCGCCGGCCACCTCGTTCGAGGCATAGCCGATCAGCACGGGCCGCGCGCCCTCGGGCTTGGGCAGGATGCGCAGGGTCGCCTCCGTCACCACGCCCAGCTGGCCCTCGCTGCCGCAGACGACACCCAGCAGGTCCAGCCCGCCCGCGTCCAGATGCGCGCCGCCCAGTTCGACCACGGTGCCGTCCATCAACACCATGGTCACGCCCAGCAGGTTGTTGGTGGTCACGCCGTACTTCAGGCAATGCGCCCCGCCCGAGTTCATCGCGATATTGCCCGCGATGGCACAGGCCAGCTGCGACGAGGGGTCGGGGGCGTAGAAGAAATCGTTCTCTTCCACCGCGCCGGTGACCGACAGGTTCGTGCGCCCGGTCTGGACGCGGATGAAGCGGCTGTCGTAGTCGGTTTCCAGCACCGCGTTCATGCGCGCCACGCCGAGGATGACGCTGTCCGCCGTGGGCAGCGACCCGCCCGCAAGCGAGGTCCCGGCGCCGCGCGGCACCACCGGCACGCCCTCCTCGAAGCAGACCTTCAGCACCGCCGCGACCTCTTCGGTGGTGGCGGGCAGCACCACGGCCAGCGGCGGGCAGCGATAGGCGGTCAGCGCGTCGCATTCATAGGCACGGGTCTCGGCCTCGTCGGTGATCAGCGCATCGGCGGGCAGTACCGCAGAAAGGCGCTCGGCAATGCGCGCCTTGGCATCCAGGACGCGGGCATTCGGTTCGGGCATCTGCATGGTCGGGCCTCCCTCTCTGCCGGAAATCCGGGCAATTGGTAAACTCATATAACCAAAATAGCCTTTTGACGAGAGCCAATGCTGCGGCATCTTGCGCTTTGCCGCCTTGGTGGGTCATCTGCGCCCATGGCCTGGGTCAAGATCATACATATTCTCTGCGTCATGGGGTGGATGACCTCCATCTTCGCGGTGCCGCGCGCGCTGATCTACTGGAAGCGCGAACACGCGCGGCTGGGCGAGAACGGCCCGCTGGGCGACCTGACTTTCCGGCTTTACCGCTTTTCCTTCGGGCTGGGGGTGATCGCCATCGTCACCGGCCTCTGGTACGGCACATGGCTGGGCTGGCCCGCGTGGCTGCACCTGAAGGCGACGCTGGTGCTGGTGCTGGCGGCACATTACCTCTGGACCGGCAAGCTGGTGCGCCGCGCGCAGGCCGGAGAGTTCCGCGAAAGCGACATGTTCCTGCGCATCTTCAACGAGGTCTCGGTCTTCATCGTCATCGCCGTGCTCTGGGCCGTTGTCGCCCAGCCGTTCTGATGGACGCGCGCTATCTCAACGCCTTCACCGTCCTGGATTACGCGGCGCTTGCGCTGCTGCTGCTGGCGTGGCTCGGGTCGAGCTGGATCATCGAGCATCCGCCCGCCGCGCGCCCCTCGACCTCGAAGATCATGGCGCAGTATCGACGGGTCTGGATGGTGGCCTTCCTGCACCGCGACCCGCGCATCTTCGACAGCCAGATCGTCAACAGCCTGCGGCAAAGCACGGCCTTCTTCGCCTCGGGCAGCATGATCGCCATCGGCGGGGGCTTTGCCCTGCTGGGCAATGCCGAGCGGTTGCGCGGCGTGGCACAGGATCTGACGCAGGCGACGGACCCGGTGATCGTCTGGGAGATCAAGATCTTCGTCATGCTGGGCTTCGCCGTGAACGCCTTCCTGAAGTTCGTCTGGTCGCACCGGCTGTTCGGCTATTGCTCGATCCTGATGGCGGCGGTGCCCAACGACCCCGAGGACCCGGTGGCCCTGCCGCGCGCCCAAAAGGCCGGAGAGATCAACGTCACGGCGGGGCGCGGCTACAATCGCGGCCTGCGGTCGGTCTATTTCGGCATCGCGAGTGCCGCCTGGCTGGCGGGGGCGGTGCCGCTGTTCGTGGCGACCCTGTTCACGCTGGGCGTGGTGCTGCGCCGCGAGTTCACCGCCGAATCGCGCGCGATCCTGCTGGAGACGACGGACGGCATGCCGGTGTTTCCGCCGAAGAAGTGAACCGCGATCGGGGCCTACATCGGGGTACTCGGATCAAAAAAACTGTCACCCCAAGCGATGAGCCGCGCCATCGACGGGCCTTGGCGCGGCGATCCTACCTTTCAGGAAGGCAGTTTATCCCGGCAAAGTCCGTACGGCCAAAGTCAGGTTGCGCCTTCATCAGCCAAATCGCCGGGCCAAGGGGACGGCCCGTCATGTCGGATACATGCCTCTGGCATGATGGCGCGGCGGCTTCGCCTTGGTTCCGCGCAGGGTGGTTGATCGTGCCCGTCCCGAACACATAAGCCCCGGGACGGGGCAGGGCGGCGCCTTACTGGCTCAGGCTCTCGGCCAGCCGCATCAGGGTGATCGCCTCCTGCCGGTAGCCGTAGGGGTCTTCGCCCCGGGCGCCTTGGGCCAGCGCCATGGCGTCGCCGATGCTCCAGTCACCGACCATGTCCGAGCCGCGCAGGATCTGGCCGAAGCCCGCGATGGCCGTGGCCCATTGCGCGTCCGGCAGGGGGGCGGCATCGGCCATGACCGGCACCTCGATCAACTGGCTCACCTCTTCGCCCGGCGCCTTGTAGCGCAGCTTCAGGAAGCCCAGTTCGGAGGCGTCGCCCGCCACAGGCTGCGCCGTGCCGTAGCGCAGCGGGTCGGTCATCCGCGCGTCGGATCCGGCGGGCGTGATCTCGTAGATCGCGGTGATCTGATGGCCCGCGCCGATCTCTCCGGCATCGACCTTGTCGTTGTTGAAATCCTCGCGCCGCAGGGCGCGCGTTTCATAGCCGATCAGCCGGTATTCGGACACGGCGGCGGGGTTCCATTCCACCTGGATCTTCACGTCGTCGGCGATGGGCACCAGCGCGCCGGTCAACTGGTCCACCAACACCTTCTGCGCCTCGGCCAGCGTGTCGATGTAGGACGCCATGCCGTTCCCGGTCTGCGCCAGTGCCTGCATGGTCGCATCGTCCAGATTGCCGCGCCCGAAGCCCAGCACCGACAGGTAGGTGCCGCTGTCGCGCCGGGCGGCGATGTAGTCTTTCAGGGCCTCGGGATCGCTGATGCCGATGTTGAAGTCGCCGTCGGTGGCAAGGATCACGCGGCTGACCTCTCCGTCCTCGGTCATCTCGGCGGCGGTGGCATAGGCCTGCTGCAGACCCGCCTGACCGGCGGTGCCGCCCCCGGCCTGAAGACGGTCGAGCGCGGCGAGGATGGTCCCGCGCTCTGTCGCCGGGGTCGGGTCCAGCACGCGGCCCGCACTGCCCGCATAGGTCACGATGGAAACGCTGTCCTCGGGGCCAAGCTGGCCCAGCATCAGGCGAAAGCTCTGTTTCAGCAGCGGCAGCTTGTCGGGCTGGTCCATCGACCCGGAGGTGTCGATCAGGAAGACAAGGTTCATCGCGGGGCGTTCTGCGGGCAGCGCGCCTTGCAGGCCGATATGCACGACCTGCGTGCCCGCGCGCCATGGCGTGTCCGAGACACCGATGGCGGCGGCGAAGGGTGCATCGCCCCCGGGCGCGGGGTAATCGTAGGGGAAGTAGTTCACCATCTCCTCGATCCGCACCGCGTCCTTTGGCGGCAGCATCCCGTTCGTCAGAGAGTTGCGCACGATCGACCAAGAGGCCGTGTCCACGTCGACCGAGAAGGTTGAGACCGGCTCTTCCGCCGTGACCTTGACGCTGTTCTCCTCGGCTTCGGGGAAGGCCTCGGTGTCGGGCAGACCGGCGACCGGCGCGTCGAAGGGCGGCGCGGGCATGGGGTCGGGGCTGACGACGCCGGGCGCCATCTTGGCGGCGCCGCCCATGGCGCGGTTCTGCACGGCGGCGCCGGGGGCGGCGAAGGTCTGGGGCATCGGCTCGGAGGCCATGTCGGCGGCGACCATCGGCGGCGCGGCTTCGACCTGTTCGGCGGGCGCCAGATCGGCCAGCGGCGCCTCGGCCTCTTCGGTCAGCACCACCGGCCCGGGCGCGGCCTCGCGGCCGGGCAGGCCGGGCGCCTGCTCGCGCAGCACGGGAATGACGGCGACCATGGCCACGGCGGCCAGCGCGGTCGTGGCGGTCAGAAAACCCTTGCTTGAAATCCCTGCGATCATCTTGCGTACTCCTCTGGAAAGGCCGCCCCTCCGGGCAGGCTCAGAGGTCAGACGCGCCGGATCGGTCGATCCTTGGACATCGTCGAAATTTTTCATCGCCAGCGTCAGGGCGCGCTTGCGCGCCTCGGGGTCCGGCGGCGGCAGGGCCGCGTCGAAGGCACGCTTCAGGTCGTCGAACTCGTCACCGCTCATGCTTCTGCCTCCTTCATCGCCTTCAGCCGCTTGCGGCATTCCGAGACGCGCCAGCTGACCGTGCCTTCCGAGACCTCCAGCACCTGCGCGGCCTCGGCGTGGGTCACGCCGTCCAGCACCAGCGCCAGCGTCTCGCGCATCTCGACCGAGAGGCCGCGCATCGCCTCTGTCAGCCAGTCCAGCCGCTCTGCCGTCTCGGCCTCTGCGGCGCGGCGGGCCAGCTCGTGGTCGCCCCAGCCCTCGGCGGCCCTGGCATGGCTGGCGCGGCGGCGAAAGCGGTCCCGCGCCGCGTTCACCGTGATCCGGTAAAGCCATGTGGTCAGCGTCGCCTCGCCCCGGAAGCCGCGCAGCTTGGCGGGCAGGGCGGCGCAGATGTCCTGCGCCAGATCCTCGGCCTCTGTCCGGCTGCCGGTCAGCTTCACCGCATAGGCATAGACACGGTCATAGAGCCGCTCGACCAGCAGGGCAAAGGCCTGCCGGTCGCCGTCCGCCGCCGCGCGGGCAAGGGTTTCGTCACTGACATCCATCCGCATCTTGTCACTTGGACGCGCACCGGGGTGCAATCCTTGTATACCCGACCAAGTTTTTTCACAGGCGCCCGGATTTCAGAAGGGCGGGGCAGGCCGACAGGCCGCCCTCCCCCCGCCGCGCGCGGGTTTCAGAGCGGGTGAGGCTGGCACCGCAGGCATCCCGTAGGCCGGGCTTCAGCCCGGCCATGGTCAAAGCTCAATGCGCCTCGGCCCAGTTCGCACCCTGTCCGGCATCCACAACCAGCGGCACGTCCAGCTTCACCAACGGTTCCGCCGCGCCCTCCATGACCGACCGGGCCGCGCCAATCAGGTCGTCCACCGCGCCCGCCTCGACCTCGAACAGCAGTTCGTCGTGGACCTGCAACAGCATCTTCGCGGGCAGGCCCTCGATCGCCTCGGGCATCCGCACCATGGCGCGGCGGATGATATCCGCCGCCGTGCCCTGAATAGGCGCGTTGATCGCGGCGCGCTTGGCGAACCCGGCGCGCGGCCCCTTGGCGCCGATCTCGGGCGTGTGGATGACGCGGCCGAACAGCGTCTCGACGCGCTTGTGTTCCTGCGCGAAGGCCACGGTGTCGTCCATGTACTGCTTGATGCCGGGGAAGCGCTCGAAGTAGCGGTCGATGAAGCCCTGCGCCTCGGCCCGCGGGATGCGCAGGTTGCGGGCAAGGCCGAAGCCCGAGATGCCGTAGATCACGCCGAAGTTGATCGCCTTGGCCTGCCGCCGCACCTCCGGCGTCATTTGATCCATCGGCACGTTGAACATCTCGGACGCGGTCATGGCATGGATGTCCTGCCCTTGCCGGAAGGCCTCTTTCAGCGCGTCGATCCCGGCCATATGGGCGAGGATGCGCAGCTCGATCTGGCTATAGTCGAGGCTGACCAGCACCTTGCCCTCGGGCGCGACAAAGGCCTCGCGGATGCGGCGGCCTTCCTCGGACCGGACCGGGATGTTCTGCAGGTTCGGATCGTTGGAGGCCAGCCGCCCGGTGTTCGCCCCGGCGATGGAATAAGAGGTATGCACCCGCCCGGTGTCGGGGTTGATGTGCTCTTGCAGGGCATCCGTGTAGGTCGATTTCAGCTTGGACAGCTGCCGCCAGTCCAGCACGCGGCCCGGCAAGTCGTGTTCCGTCGCGAGGTCTTCGAGCACGTCGGCGGGGGTGGAATACTTGCCGGTCTTGCCGCGCTTGCCGCCCGGCAGGCTCATCTTCTCGAACAGGATGTCGCCCAGCTGCGCCGGGGAACCGACGTTGAACTTCTCGCCCGCCAGCTCGTGGATCTCGGCTTCCAGTTCGGCCATCTTCTGCGCGAACTTGCCGGACATGCGCGACAGCGTGCCCCGGTCGACCGCGATGCCCGCCATCTCCATCGTCTTCAGCACCGGCACCAGAGGGCGTTCGAGCGTCTCGTAGACCCGCGTCACACGCGCCCGGTGCAGCTGCGGCTTGAAGGTCAGCGCAAGGCGCAGGGTGACGTCCGCATCCTCGGCGGCATAGCCGGTGGCCTTGTCCAGTGGCACCCGGTCGAAGGTGATCTGGCTCTTGCCGGTGCCCAGCAGCTCCTTGATCGGGATCGGCGTGTGCGAAAGATAGCGTTCCGCCAGCGTGTCCATGCCGTGCTGATGCTCGCCGCCGTGCAGCGCGTAGGACATCAGCATGGTGTCGTCGATGGGCGCGATCTCGATGCCGTAGCGCGACAGCACCTTGGCGTCGTATTTCATGTTCTGGCCGATCTTCATCACCGCCGCGTCTTCCAGCAGCGGCTTCAGCGCGGCCAGCGCCTGATCCATCGGAAGCTGCCCCTCGGCCCTGGCGTCCGAGGCAAAGAGCCCCTCTCCGCTGTCCTCGGCCAGATGGGCGAGGGGGATATAGCACGCCTCTCCGGGTGCGACCGCAAGGCTGACGCCGACGAGGTCGCAGAGCATCTCGTTCAGGCCGGTCGTCTCGGTGTCGACGGCCACGGTGCCAAGGTCGGTGGCCCGTGCGATCCAGCGGTGAAGCGCCTCCATGTCCGACACGCATTCATAGGAGGCGGCGTCGATGGCGGGCCAGTCCGGCGCGGCCTCGGGCGCATCGGCGGCGGTGGCGGGTTCGGGAATCGCAGGCACCTCGACCCCGGCATTGTCGGCGATCCGCTTGGTCAGGCTGCGGAATTCCATCTTGGTCAGAAAGCCCAGCAGCACCTCGGGGTCCGGCTCTTTCACCTCCAGATCGTCCAGCGTGAAGGGCAGCTCCATGTCGCAATCCAGCTGCACGAGGCGTTTCGACAGCTCGATCTGGTCGCGCTTCTCGATCAGGGTCTGGCGGCGCTTGGGCTGCTTGATCTCTTCGGCGCGGTCCAGCAGATCCTCGAGCGAGCCGAATTCGTTGATTAGCAGCGCCGCCGTCTTGATCCCGATCCCCGGCGCGCCGGGCACGTTGTCGACGCTGTCGCCCGCCAGCGCCTGCACGTCCACCACGCGTTCCGGCCCGACGCCGAACTTCTCCAGCACGCCGTCGCGGTCGATGACCTTGTTCTTCATCGGGTCGAGCATCTCGACCCCCTCGCCCACAAGCTGCATCAGGTCCTTGTCGGACGACAGGATCGTCACCCGTCCCCCGGCCTCGCGCGCCCGGCAGGCCAGCGTCGCCATGATGTCGTCGGCCTCGAACCCCTCGATCTCCTTGCAGGCGATGTTGAAGGCTTCGGTCGCCTCGCGGGTCAGCGGGATCTGCGGGCGCAGATCCTCGGGCATGGCCTCGCGGTTGGCCTTGTACTGGTCATAGAGATCGTTGCGGAAGGTGTGGCTGCCCTTGTCGAAGACCACGGCGACATGAGTCGGCGCGTCGGGGCCGGTGTTGCCCTCGACGTAGCGGTGCAGCATGTTGCAAAAGCCTGACACGGCGCCGATGGGCAGCCCGTCGGACTTGCGCGTCAGCGGCGGCAGCGCGTGGAAGGCCCGGAAAATATAGGCCGACCCGTCGATCAGGTGCAGATGGCACCCCTTGCCGAAATTTCCTGCCATGGTCTTCGCCTCCGCGTCCTGTTCCGCATGGGGTTTGCCACGATCCGGGCCTGCCTGCCAGTTGTCCTTTTGCCTGCCGCCCCGGCAACCGGCGGGCGGTGGTCAGGCGGCTGCTTTTGTCAGCCCCGGTCGAGGTCGATCAGCTCGGGCGGCGCGGCGGCCACAAGGAAGACGGCGACGAAGAAGACGATCGAGGCCGCGACCACCATCACGTGCCAGATGGTGTTGTGAAACCGCAGGCGCGAGGCCAGCAGGAAGGGCGTTCCGACGGAATAGAGCAGGCCGCCCAGCAGCATCAGAACCGTGGCCGAAAGCGGCAGGCTGCCCAGCAGGTCGCGCCCGCCGACCACGACAACCCAGCCGGAACACAGGCACATCAGAACGGCGGCACCGGCGGGCAGATGCCTGCGGATCATGGTGACAAGCGTGGCCCCGGCCGCCGCGCTCCAGATTGCGGTCAGCAGGCCAAGGCCAGAGCCGGAAAGCAGCGCGAAGGGTGTGTAGGTGCCCGCGATCTTGAGATGGATCGCCGACATGTCCAGCCGCCGCAGGAAGCCGGTCCACTGCGGCGCGGGCAGGTGGTTGTAGAGCAGCGAGGCGGTCAGCATCAGCAGAAGCGTGCCGCCGTAGACGGACACGCCGACGATCCCGGCGGCATCGCCGCGCCAGATCACCGTCAGCGTGATCAGCACCGGCACGGCGGCCAGGGCCAGCACGATGGCGGCAAGATGCACGATCATGTCGCTGGCCCGTTCGGCCCGGCTGTAGACACGCCGGTCGCAGGCCACCGGCGGCAGCCCGCGCCAGGGGAGGGGGATCATTGCCGCGCCCCGGGGACCCCCGTCTGCGTCACCGCCGGGGCGGGGCCGGTCTGCGGGGGATATGCCGGGGCGGGGATCACGGCCTAGGCCTTGTCCGCGAAATCGGCGTGAACGTATCTGGCATCGCAATAGGGACATTCGACAAAGCCGGTCTCCAGCGGGATCTGCAGCCAGACCCGCGGATGCCCCAGGGCGGCTCCGCCGCCGTCGCAGGCAATGCGATGGGCCTTGACCACCACGGTTTCCGGCGCTTGCGTTGTCATGGGCCTTCCCCTTCCCTGCGAAGCGGCGAAGGCCCCGCGATTCCAGTCTACCGGCAAGCCCTTTCCCGGAGGTTTACAAGGTTTCGGGTTCCCGTCCGGGCCCTGCCGCTCTAGATGCGGGTATGACCGATGCAACAGGGTGGAGCAAGCGTTGACACAGGACGCAATCCGGATCGAAGGGCTGGCCAAGACCTACGAGGGTGGAAAACAGGCGCTGCGGGGGGTGGACCTCTCGGTCCCGGCGGGGTCCGTCTTTGGTCTGCTGGGGCCGAACGGCGCGGGGAAATCCACGATGATCAACATTCTCGCCGGGCTGGTGACCAAGACCTCCGGCAGGGTGACGATCTGGGGCTGGGATCAGGACGTGAACCCGCGCCAGAGCCGCGCCGCCATCGGCGTGATGCCGCAGGAACTGAACCTCGACCCCTTCTTTACGCCCCGCGGCGCGCTGGAAGTGCAGGCGGGTCTCTACGGGGTTCCGAAATCCGAACGCCGCTCGGACGAAATCCTCGAGATGGTCGGCCTGACCGACAAGGCCGAAGCCTATGCACGCACGCTGTCGGGCGGGATGCGCCGCCGCCTTTTGCTGGCCAAGGCGCTGGTCCATTCGCCGCAGGTGCTGGTGCTGGACGAGCCCACGGCGGGTGTGGACATCGAGCTGCGGCAGATGCTCTGGCGCAACGTCCGACGGCTGAACCGCGAACGCGGCATGACGATCATCCTGACGACACACTACCTCGAAGAGGCCGAAGAGATGTGCGACGAGATCGCCATCATCAACCACGGCGCTCTGGTGGCGCGCGATTCGACCGTGAACCTGCTGGGGCAGATCGACCGCCGGACCATGGTCATCGTGCCGGAAACGCAGCCCGAAACCCTGCCCGAAACGCCCGGTGTCGAAACCCGCCGCCGGGACGACGGCAGCCTCGCGCTCAGCTACCACGCCGAACGGACCAGCGCCGAGGACGTGCTGAACGCCGTGCATCGCGCGGGCATCCGCATCCGCGACGTGCGGACAGAACAGGCCGATCTCGAAGATGTCTTCCTGGAACTGACGCGCTCCACCGGCTGACCTCTCGCCAGGCTTTTCCGTCGGATGCCTCCGGCGGAGGGTATTTGGACCAAGAAGAAGCCCTGGTTTTTCTTCTTGGCCCAAATACCTGAAAGCAAGGGTTCCGCGCGTGCATCGTGCAAGTGGCGGGCGTGGGTTCCACAGGCGCCGGCCCGAGGCGCAGGCCGCAGGCCGAAGCCGAGACAGCATGCGCGCGCGGCAGCGCGCCCCTTTGGATCAGTCCTGTTTCTGGAGCATCCGGCCGAGGACGCGACCGCCGAGGATGTGGACATGCAGGTGCGGAACCTCCTGCACGCCGTTGCGGCCCGCGTTGGAGATCAGCCGCCAGCCGTCTTCCTCGACGCCTTCCATGCGGCAGACCTCGCCGACAAGGCGGACGTAGTCGAGGATCTCGGCGTCCGAGGCGTCCTGCGCGAAATGGTCGAAGCTGACGTAGGCGCCCTTCGGGATCACCAGGACGTGCAGCGGCGCCTGCGGGTAGATGTCGCGGAACGCGAGGCTGTGGTCGGTCTCCTTCACCGTCTGGTTCGGGATCTCCCCGCGAAGGATCTTCGCGAATATGTTCTGGTCGTCGTAGCTGTAGGCCATGGGGTCCTCGGGAATGTCAGGGCGCCGTTCGGGCCGCATCAAGGCCGAAATCCCCGCCACATGCAACCGGCCTCAATCCGCGAAGAGGTGCTCCGCCCCGGCGATCTCCTGCGCTGTCGCGCCCGGCACCGACAGGAAACGCTCCAGCGTGCGGGCGTTGACCTCGGCCGGATCGATCTCGCGCAGGCGCTGGTAGTTCTCGAACTGGGCATCCCGGATGCGGTCGCTTTCATGCGTCATGTCGTTGCGCACCGTCGGCAGCAGGCGTTCGATGGTCTCGAAGGGCGTCCGGTCGCCAGCCAGGCCCACCCGCTTGGCATGGCCGATCAGGTAGGCGTCCGAGAACTGGCATTCGACCTCGAGGATGCGCGTCAGCGCGCGATCCCGTCCGAAGTCCTCGATCAGGTCGAGGTTGGCGGGGTCCATGCAGACGATCAGGCGCTCGGTCTCGTAGTAGTCATAGAGCATCCGCATCAGCGCCCGCCGGTGGCGGTGGCGCTTGCCCATGGTCGACTGGATGCCGCCAAGGTCCGGCAGCGCGCAGCTTTCCTCGTTGAAGAGGTATTCGATGCAGGGAATGTTCGTCACCTGGCGGATGCGCTCCACCAGCCGCTTGGCCACATGCCACTTCTTGCAGACGATGATCAGCAACTCGCGTTCGCGGCCCAGAGAGCTTTCGGTTTCCCAGAACCGCGGCGCGAAGCGGCGACCGCCCCGGCCCTTCTCGGTCAGGAACCTGAACAGCGATCGCCCTTCGTTGGAAATCTGGAACCGTGCCCCTTCCGAGGCATAGAGCACGCCAAGGCGCCGCCGCAGTTCCGTCGCCTCGGGAGAGATCTTCCGCGCGAAGAGCGCGTCCTGCGACAGGAGCAGGTCGTAGTGGTCGTTGTAGAGGGTCACCGGCATGCCGTAGTCGGTGAACATCAGGAAGGTCAGTGTGCGGCTTTCGATCTCGTGCTCGGGGATCAGGTGGCGGACCAGCGTCTGAAAGAAGGTCTCGTCCGGGATCCACGTGGTCGCGAAGAAGCGCATCACGTCGCGCCGCTTTCTCGCGAAGGCGAGGATCGCCTCGATGGTGCGGCGACGCAGGCACCACCACTGGCTGCCGATCATCACCTCGATGTCTTCGGGGATCGCCCGCGTCAGGCCCAGCCGCTTCTGCATCCGGTACAGCGCGTAGAAGCGCCGCTTTTGCGTGCGTTCGTTGAACCAGTGGCGGTAGATCAGCCGCTCTTCCTTCCAGCCGGTCTTGATCCAGTCGCTTTCGAAGTAGTCGCAGCTTTCGATATAGTCGCAGTCGCGCCGGTCGAGGAATTCATGCGCGTATTCCGCCGATTTGATCGCCATGCAATCGCCGGACAGCATGTAGAAATGCGTCGCGCGCGGAAAGGCCTCTGCCGCGGCCTCCACCGTGCCCAGCGTGGCGCGCACAAGGCTCCATTCCCCCCAGCCGCACCTGATCCGTTTCTTCGCGAAGGTGACGTTCGGGTTGTCCTTCAGGGCGGCGCGCAGGCGCGTGTAATGCGCCGCCGGGGACCGGGCGTCGAAATGGATCGCCATGTAGTCCCCCGCCGCCGTCAGGCTGTTGGCCTGACGGATGATCGCATCCGGGTCCTTGTGACACAGAAGGATGAAGGCGATTTTTGCCATGCAGCGAACGGTTGCCCTGGAGTTGCCCGATTGTTTCTGTTGATAAAGCCTGCGGGGCGTTGAATAAACCGGCTTTGTTTGGTTTTTTTGTAGCAGGTCAGACGTCAAGTAGCAGGTCAGGCGTCAAGAAGACCATAACGGATGTCAGCGGAGGCAGCAGGCATGGGCTTTCCCGGCACATGGATGACCGAAAGCGAGAGCATGGTGTATCGGGTCGTCCCGAAATGCGCCTGTTCGACCATTGGCCAGATCATGTTCTATTCCGACCACGGGCGGTTCTACGACGGCGACATCCACGACGCCACCGAGGGCCTGCACAAATGGGCGCGCGAGGACAGCCAGCCCGCCATCAAGGCCAACGTCAAGACGCGCTCGTCCTATGCCTTCACCTGCGTGCGCAACCCCTACACGCGCATCCTGTCCAGCTTCTTCGACAAGATCTGCGGCATCCAGCGCAACGGCAAACGCTATCGCGGCAACCTCGTGCCCCTGCTGATCCAGAAATACGGGATCGAGGTCGGCGGCGACGACGGCCAGCAGGAATTCGACCAGATCCGGTCCTTCCGGCGTTTCCTGCTGTTCGTGCGCGACACCATCCGCTGGCGCCGCCCGATGGAGCCGGACATTCACTGGTCCGCCATGTCGGGCCATGTCTCGACCTTCATCGTGAACGGCGGGCGCTACGACCAGATCTTCTGGACCGAGGATTTCAACGCCGGGATGCAGGGGGTGCTGGACAAGGTCCAGACCCGCCACCCGGTCGACCTGACGCAGATCCCGCGCTTCAACGAGTCCGAAGGCCACGGGCCCAAGCGCCTTCACCCGGTCGAGGATTACTTCGACGACCTCTCGATGCATCTGGTCTACGAGATCTTCAAACGCGACTTCGAGCTGTTCCGCTACGATTTCGAGAACCCCGCCAACAAGATGCCGGTGGGCGAGATCGACCTCGCCGAGGTTCACGCCAAGCTGGGCGATTGATCCGTCCGGGCCGTCCCCGCCGCGAAGCGGGGCGTTGACCGTCATCGGGCCGGTCAGCGGCGCGTGTAACGCGCCACCAGCCGCCGGACGACGGGGGCAATGACCAGCACCGAGGGGAAGGCGATCAGCCAGCTCGAGACCCATGCGCTCATCCACAGGCCGAAGACGTCCGGGACCACACCCAGGGCCCGCAGCGTGGCGACGCCCGACACGATCAGCGACATGAAGCCCGACAGCAGCAGGCCGAAGACGACGGGGGCAAGGCGGGGCGGGATCATGACGGGGCTCCTTTCCCACCCTGCTTAGGGCTTTCCCCTGCCGCCACAAGGGGCGCGCGTCTTCGCCGGAGCGTCACCAAACCGTCATCGCCCCGTTACCCTGGCGCCGGAAAGAGGCATGGAACCAGAAGAACAGGGGATTCCCATGCCGATCCGCACGCTTTGTCTGACCAGTGCGCTGGCGCTTGCCGCCGGGGCCGCTTCGGCGGACATGACCTTCAATCGCATCGCCTCTTTTGCGACGCCCATGAACATGGCGGAGGGCGAGGATACCGCGCGCGAAACCTCGGCAGAGATCATCGCCGCGACCGAAGACGGCATGACGCTGGTCTACACCGACAGCCCGCTGGGCGTGCTGGGCCGCATCGACATCACCGACCCGGCGAACCCGCAGCCGCTGGGCAACCTCGCGCTGGACGGAGAGCCGACCTCGGTCGCCGTCAAGGGCACCGCGGCCTTCGTGGGTGTGAACACCTCGGAAAGCTACACCGATCCCTCGGGCCGCCTTGCGGTCTTCGACCTGCAGGCGGGCGTCGAGGCCTATTCCTGCGACCTTGGCGGCCAGCCCGACAGCGTGGCCATGGCCAGGGACGGCAGCTTTGTCACCGTCGCCATCGAGAACGAGCGCGACGAGGATCTGGGCGACGGCCGCACCGGTCAGATGCCCGCCGGTTACGTGGTGATCGTCCCCGTCGAGGGCGGCACGCCCGATTGCGACGGGCTGATCAAGGTCGACCTGACCGGTCTGGCCGAGGTTTCCCCCGAGGACCCCGAGCCCGAGTTCGTGGACGTCAACGCGGCGGGCGAGATCGTCGTGACGCTTCAGGAGAACAACCACCTCGCGGTGATCGCCTCTGACGGTACGGTGCTGAACCACTTCTCCGCCGGGGCGGTGGACCTCGAAGGCATCGACACCAGGGACGAGCGCGGCGCGCTGATCTTCACCGACAGCCAGCCCGCCCGCAAGCGCGAGCCCGACGCGGTCAAATGGATCGACGCCGACCATTTCGCCACGGCGAACGAGGGCGACATGGACGGCGGCTCTCGCGGCTGGACAATCTTCAACAAGGACGGCTCGGTCGTCTATGAAAGCGGCGCGTCCTTCGAGCATGCGCTGGTGCAGATCGGCCACTACCCGGACAAGCGGTCCGACGCCAAGGGGGTGGAGCCCGAATCGATCGAGTTCGCGGAATTCGACGGCACGCCCTATGTCTTCGTCGGGTCCGAGCGCGGGTCGGCGGTTGGCGTCTACGACGTCACGGACCTGTCGGCGCCGGTGCTGAAGCAGATCCTGCCCTCGGGCATCGGGCCGGAGGGCTATGTCGCCATCCCCGCGCGCAACCTGCTGGTCTCGGCCAATGAAACCGACCTCGGCCCCGAGGGCGGCGTGCGTGCGCATGTCATGCTGTTCGACTACGCGGAAGGCGCGGCGCAATATCCGCAGCTGACCTCGGAAGGCGCGGATGAACTGATCGGCTGGGGCGCGATTTCCGGCATGGTGGCGGGCGAGAATGGCCTTGTCTACGCGGTGAACGACAGCTTCTACGGCTACCAGCCGACGATCTTCACCATCGACACCACGCAGAGCCCGGCACGCATCACCAAGGCCCTGCGGATCACCCGCGCCAATGGCGACGCGGCGCAGAAGCTGGACCTTGAAGGCATCACGCTGGACGGCGAGGGCGGCTTCTGGGTCGCTTCCGAAGGCCGCACCGACCGGGTGATCCCGCACGCGATCTACCACGTCACCGCCGAAGGGGTGATCGACGCGGAAATCGGCCTGCCCGCCGAGCTGATGGCGGTCGAGACGCGCTTTGGCTTCGAAGGCATCACCCTGAAGGACGGCACCCTCTGGATGGCCGTGCAGCGCGAGTGGGGCGACGATCCGAAGGGCCGCGTGAAGCTGGTCTCCTATGACCTCGAAAGCGGCGAATGGGGCGCGGTCCACTACAAGAAGGCCGAGCCGGAAACCGGCTGGGTCGGACTGTCCGAGATCGTGGCGCATGGCGACTGGTTCTACGTGGTCGAGCGCGACAACCAGATCGGTGCCGCGGCGGTGACGAAGAAGGTCTACCGCATCCCGGCCGCCGAGATGGTGCCGGCGCCGCTGGGCGGCGACCTGCCGGTGGTGTCGAAGGAAGAGGTCCGCGACCTGATCCCCGACCTCAAGGCGCAGGGCGGCTACGTGGTCGACAAGGTCGAGGGTCTGGCGATCTTCGAGGAGGGCACCGTCTGGGTCTCGACCGACAACGACGGCGTCGACGACAGCTCGGGCGAGACCTTCTTCTGGTCCTTCACGCTCTGAATTTCACCCAAGTCCCTTTTCAGCAGGCCAGGCGCCGTTCCCTCGGGAGCGGCGTCTATTTATGCGGTGGCGAATTCTTGCAAAGAATTCGATCCGTTTTCTTTGCAAGAAAACGGCGCCCCCGGCGCCGTCAGTCCGGCAGGTCCTCCGAGGGGATGAGCGGAAAGAAGCGGCCCGAGGACCACAGCCCGAACCAGCCGTCATGGTGCGTGCCCAGATCCACCAGCCGGTAAAAGCTCTTGCGGTCGATCAGCGCCTCGAGGTTGGCGCGCACCAGCACGTAGGGCGCGGGCTCGCCCGTCTCGGGGTCACGCTCCACACGAATGGGGTGATCGGGCCCGGCCACGGCGTGGTCGTCCACATGGGTGCGGAAGGTCAGCACCTGGTCCGGCCCCGCGCCTTCTGCCTCGAAATCGACCGCCACGAAGGGGGCGTCTTCCACCGTGATGCCCACTTTTTCGACAGGCGTGACCAGAAAGTAGTCCTCGCCGTCCTTGCGCAGGATCGACGAGAACAGCTTGACCAGCCCCATGCGCCCGATCGGCGTGCCAAGGTAGAACCAGGTCCCGTCGCGCGCGATGCGCATATCGAGGTCTCCGCAGAAGGGCGGGTTCCATTTGTGGACCGGCGGCGGACCTTTGCCACCGGCCTTGCGGGCTGCCTCTGCGATGCCCTCCGCCGAGGGCGGCACGCCATTTTGTGAACGCATTGCTTTTGCCATTTCCGAACCGCGCGATACACTCGCACCAACAGCATACTAGCCCGGAAGTGGAGATTTAACATGGCCGAGGCCGAAAATCTGGTCGCAGAGATCGAAGCGCTGGAAGACAAGCTGGCGCTGGCCAGACAGTCGATCCAGGCGCGCTTCATCGGGCAGGAGCGTGTCGTCGACCTGACGCTGGCGGCGATGCTCTGCGGCGGCCATGCGCTGCTGATCGGCCTGCCGGGTCTGGGCAAGACCCGCCTGGTGGAAACCCTGTCCACCGTCATGGGGCTGAACGGCAACCGCATCCAGTTCACGCCCGACCTGATGCCCGCCGATATCCTCGGCTCCGAGGTGCTGGAAACCGGCGTGGACGGCGCCCGCGCCTTCAAGTTCATCGAAGGCCCGATCTTCTGTCAGCTGCTGATGGCGGACGAGATCAACCGCGCCTCGCCCCGGACGCAGTCGGCTTTGCTTCAGGCGATGCAGGAGAAGGTTGTCACCGTCGCGGGCGAGACCCGCGCGCTGGACGCGCCTTTCCACGTGCTGGCCACGCAGAACCCCATCGAGCAGGAAGGCACCTACCCGCTGCCCGAGGCGCAGCTTGACCGGTTCCTCGTGCAGATCGACGTGGCCTATCCCGACCGCAAGACCGAACGCGATATCCTGATGGCCACCACCGGCACCGAAGAGGCGCAGTCGCATCAGGTCTTCACCGGCGAAGAGCTGATCGCCGCGCAGCGCCTCTTGCGGCGGATGCCGGTGGGCGAGGCGGTGGTCGAGATGATCCTCGATCTGGTGCGCGCCTTCCGGCCCGACGATCCCTCGGCGACCGAGCGGGTCAAGGACCTGGTGGCCTGGGGCCCCGGCCCGCGCGCCGCGCAGGCCTTGATGCTGACCGTGCGCGCCAAGGCGCTGCTGGAGGGCCGTCTTGCGCCTTCGCCCGCCGACGTTCTGGACATGGCCAAGCCGGTGCTGGTGCACCGTATGGCGCTGACCTTTTCGGCGCGCGCCCGGGGTGAGGACCTTGGCCGCCTGATCGACGAGACCGCCGCGCAGATGGCCCCCGCCGAGGCCGCCGCGTGACAGGCACCGTCGCCCATCTGCGCACCCGCGCGCAGGAAGAGGCCGGGCGCTTTCCCGCCCTTCTGGCGCGGGCCGAGCAACTGGCCGGGACCGTCCTTCTGGGCGAACACGGACGCCGTCGCGCCGGTCTGGGTGACGACTTCTGGCAGTACCGCCCGCTGACCGTGGGCGACAGCTACCGGCAGATCGACTGGCGCCGCTCGGCCCGCGGCGACGAGCAGTTCGTGCGCGAGCGCGAATGGCAGATCGCCCAGTCGGTGCAGGTCTGGGTCGATCCCGGCGCGTCGATGCGGTTTTCGTCGTCGAAGAAGCTGCCGACCAAGGCCGACCGGGCGCGGCTGGTGGCGCTGGCGGCCTCGATCCTGCTGGTGCGGGGCGGCGAGCGCGTCGGCCTGACCGGGTGGAAACTGCCGCCCCGGCGTGGCGACCAGCAGACCCTGCGGCTGGCGGAACTGCTGTCCGAGGACGGCGAGGACGACTATGCCGAACCCGAGGCGCGCGGCATGCTGCCCCATGCCAAGGCGCTCTTCGTTTCGGACTTCCTCTCGGACCCCGCGCCGGTCGAGGCGGCGCTGACCAAGGCCGCCGACCGCGGCGTGCGCGGTGTGCTGTTGCAGGTGCTCGACCCCAGTGAAGAGGCCTTCCCCTTCGACGGGCGCACCATTTTCGAAAGCGTGAACAAGAGCCTGCGGCACGAGACCTTGAAGGCGGGCGACCTGCGCAGGACCTACCTGCACAGGCTGGCCGAGCGGAAGGCGCGGCTGGACGCCATATGTCGGTTGACCGGCTGGCAACATTTTACGCATCACACTGACCAGACGGCGCAATCCGCGCTGCTCTGGGTCTATCGCGCCCTGGACGGGAGCAACGGATGACACTCTTCGGCCTTCTCGGCTTTACCACGCCCTGGCTTCTGCTGGGGCTTCTGGCGCTGCCCATCCTCTGGGTGATCCTGCGCGCCGTGCCGCCCGCGCCGATCCGCCGCCTGTTTCCGGGCGTCGTGCTTCTGCTGGGCCTGAAGGATCAGGAACAGGTCACCGACCGCACGCCCTGGTGGCTGCTGCTGCTGCGCATGCTGGCGGTGGCGGCTGTCATCATCGGCATGGCCGGTCCGGTGCTGAACCCCGACCGGGGCGAGGGAGCCGAGGGCGACGGCCCGCTTTTGGTTGTCATGGACGCAAGCTGGGCCTCTGCCGCCGACTGGCGCGCGCGCATGGTGGCGCTGGACGGGCTTCTGGCCGAGGCCGGGCGCGACGGGCGCCCGGTGGCCCTGATGCGTCTGACCAACCCCGAGCCGGTGCAGTTTCTTGCCGCCGACGTGGTGCGCAGCCGCCTGACCGGCGTGTCGCCGGAGCCGTGGGAGCCGGGCAACGACAGCCTGAGCCGCGCCACCGAGATGCTGCCCGACGGCCCCTTCGACAGCTACTGGATGTCCGACGCCCTGATCCGCGACAGCCGCGCGGGTTTCCTTGCCTCTCTGGAAGGCCGGGGCACCGTCACCGTCTTCGAGGCGCCGCGCACGCTGTACGCTTTGGAACCGGCGCGGGTCGAGGATGGCAACCTGCACTTCACCCTGCGCCGCCTGCGCGCCGAGGGCGCGGCAGAGGTCACGCTGGCCGGGCGCGGCCGCGACCCGGCGGGCAATCAGGCGGTGCTGCTGCGCCAGCCCGTCAGCTTCGAGGCCGGTGCCCTGACGGCAGAGGTGGAGCTTTCGCTGCCTGCCGAACTGCGCGCCCGGGTCGACCGCTTCGAGATCGAGGGCATCCGCAGCGCGGGTGCCGTGACCCTGCCCGACGACAGCCTGCGCCGCCGCGAGGTCGCGCTGATCGCGGGCCGCGAGGACCGCGAGGGGCTGGAGCTGCTCTCGCCACTGCATTACCTCGAAAAGGCGCTGCAACCCACCGCCGACCTGCTGGACGGTGCGCTGACCGACCTGCTGCCCGCCAACCCCGACGTGATCGTGCTGGCGGACGTGGCGACCCTGTCGGCGGCAGAGGAAGAGGCGGTGCTGGAGTGGGTCGAGAAGGGCGGCATGCTGCTGCGCTTCGCCGGGCCGCGCCTTGCCGCGTCCGATGTCAGCCGCGACGCCGAGGATCCGCTGATGCCCGTGCGCCTGCGCGCCGGGGGCCGCACCGTGGGCGGCGCCATGTCCTGGGGCGAACCCAAGGCGCTGGCGCCCTTCACCGAGGACAGCCCCTTCTTCGGCCTGCCGGTGCCGGAGGACGTGACCATCAACAGCCAGGTCATGGCCCAGCCCGACCCGACGCTGGCCGACCGCGTGGTGGCGCAACTGACCGACGGCACGCCGCTGGTGACGCGCAAGGAGATCGGGCAGGGGCAGGTCGTGCTGTTCCACGTCACCGCCAACGCCGAATGGTCGACCCTGCCGCTGTCGGGTCTCTTCGTGCAGATGCTGGAACGGCTGGCGGTTTCTTCCGCCACCGCCCAGCCCGAGGTCGAGGACATGGAAGGCACCGTCTGGCAGCCGGTCATGGTGCTGGACGCCTTCGGCAATGCCCGCGACGGCGAGACCCTGCCCGGGGTCGAAGGCCCCGCGCTGGTCGAGGCCGCGCTTGGCCCGGAACTGCGCCCCGGTCTCTATCAGGGCGAGGACCGCAGCCTTGCCCGCAATGTCGTCACCGCCGATACCGCGCTGAAGCCGATGGTCTGGCCCGACCGGATCGCCGTCGAGGGTCTCAGCCAGCCGCGCGAGCGCCCGCTGGCGGGCCTGCTGCTGGGGCTGGCGATTGCGCTGCTGGTGGTGGATGTCGTGGCCTCTCTGGCGCTGTCGGGGCGGCTGCGCGGGGCGGTTTCGGCCTCTGTCCTGCTGGCCGCGCTGGCTCTGGTCCCGCGCGAGGGCATGGCGCAGAACGCGGTGC
The DNA here is from genome assembly GCF_048381735.1 of Ponticoccus sp. (in: a-proteobacteria). NCBI lineage: Bacteria > Pseudomonadati > Pseudomonadota > Alphaproteobacteria > Rhodobacterales > Roseobacteraceae > Ponticoccus > Ponticoccus sp. (in: a-proteobacteria). Next base: position 56,448 of record NZ_JBLXGL010000002.1, on the reverse strand, counting down.
CGGTCGAAGACCCCGCGCAACCCGAGACCGCCGAACCGGACACCGACATCGAGCGCGCCATACGGGCGACCTCGGAGGTGGTGCTGGCGCATGTCCTGACCGGCGACGACCGCATCGACGAGGTTGCGCATGCGGGGCTTCAGGGCCTGTCGGACACGCTGTACTTCCGCACCTCGGTCGAACCGGCGGAACCCATGGGCGTCGATCTGGAGCGCGACGAGCTGGCCTTCTACCCGCTGCTCTACTGGCCCATCACGCCGGACCAGCCGACGCCCTCGGCGGCGGCCTATGCCAAGCTGAACACCTACCTGCGCTCGGGCGGGATGATCCTGTTCGACACCCGCGACGCGGATGTGGCGGGCTTCGGCAGCGGCACCCCTGAGGGCCGCAAGCTGCAACAGCTCGCCCGCCCGCTGGACATCCCGCCGCTGGAACCCCTGCCCGCCGATCACGTGCTGACGCGGACCTTCTACCTGTTGCAGGACTTCCCCGGGCGCTGGACGGGCCGCGATGTCTGGGTCGAGGCGGCGCCGCCCGACGCGGAACTGATCGAGGGGATGCCCTTCCGCGACCTCAACGACAACGTCACGCCCGTGGTGATCGGCGGCAATGACTGGGCCGCCGCCTGGGCCATGGACGCCAGTGGCAACCCGATGGTGCGTTTGGGGTCCGGCTTCACCGGCGAGCGGCAGCGCGAGATTGCCTACCGCTTTGGCGTGAACCTCGTGATGCACGTCCTGACGGGCAATTACAAAAGCGATCAGGTCCATGTGCCTGCATTGCTGGACAGGCTTGGCCAATGACCGGATCCTTCGTTTTCGACCCGCTTCTGCCCTGGGCGGTGATCGCCGTGCTGGGCGCGCTGGCCCTCGGCGGCGCCGCACTGGCACTGTGGCGCGGGCTGTCGGGCTGGGCCTTCCGCGCGCTGGCGGCGCTGGTGCTGGTGGGCGCGCTGGCGCAGCCTTCGTATCAGATCGAGGACCGCGCGCCGCTGACCAATATCGTGCTGATGCTGGTGGACGAAACCGCCTCGCAGAACCTTGCCGAACGGGCCGGGGTGACCGCCGAGGCCGCCGACCGGCTGGAGGCGACGTTGCTGGCGCGCGACAACACAGAGGTGCGGCGCATCCCCGTGCCGGATGGCGAGGGCGACGCCGGCACGCAGCTGATGACCGCCCTGTCAGAGGCCATCGCAGAGGAACCGCGCGGGCGCATCTCGGGCATCGTCCTGCTGTCGGACGGACGTCTGCACGACCTCGAACGCGCGCCCGACCTGCCCGCGCCGCTGCATCTGCTGATGACCGGGCAGGAGGACGACTGGGACCGCCGCCTGATCGTGCGCAATGCGCCCGCCTTCGCCATCCTCGGCGAAGAGGTCGAGCTGACCCTGCGCATCGACGACGACGGCGCGGCGCCGGGGGATGCCCTGACCGACATCGAAATCTCGGTCGACGGGTCCGAGCCGGAAACCTACCGGGTGCCGGTGGGCGAGGATCTCTCGCTGCCGATCACGCTGCCCCATGGCGGCATGAACGTGATCCAGTTCACCGTGCCCGAGGCCGAGGGCGAGCTGACCGACCGCAACAATACCGCGCTGGTGCAGATCAACGGGGTGCGCGACCGGCTGCGCGTGCTGCTGGTTTCCGGCGAGCCGCATGCGGGCGGGCGGACCTGGCGCAACCTGCTGAAGTCGGACAGCAGTGTCGACCTCGTGCATTTCACCATCCTGCGCCCGCCGGAAAAGCAGGACGGCGTGCCGGTCAATGAACTCTCGCTGATCGCCTTCCCGACGCGCGAGCTGTTCCTTGAAAAGATCGACGACTTCGACCTGATCATCTTCGACCGCTACAAGCGGCGCGGCATCCTGCCGTCGATCTATCTGGATAACGTGCGCAACTACGTCGAGAACGGCGGCGCGGTGCTGGTCGCCGCCGGGCCGGACTTTGCCTCTGCCGATTCGATCTACCGCTCTCCGCTGGCCGAGATCCTGCCCGCCGAGCCCACCGCCCGCGTGCTGGACGAGAGTTATCGCCCGGTCGTGACCGACCTTGGCGCGCGCCACCCGGTCACGGCGGGCCTGTCGGGCTCCGAGACATGGGGGCGCTGGCTGCGGCAGGTCGAGGTCACGCCGACCGAGGGCGACGTGGTGATGTCGGGGATCTCCGACCAGCCGCTGTTGATCCTCGACCGGGTGGGCGCGGGGCGCGTGGCGCTTCTGGCCTCGGATCAGGCCTGGCTGTGGAACCGGGGCTTCGAGGGCGGCGGCCCGCAGCTGGAACTGCTGCGGCGGCTGGCGCACTGGATGATGAAGGAGCCCGAGCTTGAGGAAGAGGCGCTTTGGGCCGAAGCCACCGGCCAGACCATGCGCATCATCCGCCGCTCGCTGGACGAGGATGTGGACAGCGTCACCGTCATAGGCCCGGACGGGCAGGAAACGGTGATCCCGCTGACCGAGGAAACCCCGGGCCGCTTCGAGGCGGTCTTCGAGGGGCCGGACATCGGCCTTTACAGGCTGGAAGAGGGCGACCTGTCCGCCGTCATCGGGCTTGGCCCCGCCGCCCCGCGCGAGTTCGTGCAGACCATCGCCAGCGGTGCCGCCCTGACCCCGCTGATCGACAGCACGCGCGGCGGCGTGCTGCGGCTGGAAGAGGGCCTGCCCTCTGTGCGCGAGGTCCGCGCGGGCCGTCCGGCGGCGGGGCGTGGCTGGATCGGCGTGACCCCGCGCGAGGCCTATGAAACGCTGGATGTCCGCCAGACGCCGCTGCTGCCCGCCTGGCTGGTCTTGCTGCTGGGCTCTGGCCTGATCGTCGCGGCCTGGCTGCGCGAGGGGCGCAGCTGAGGCGGGGCGCCTCTGACCGGGATCGAACGCCCGCCTGCGTGGTCAGTTGGTCGCCACGGTGGCGATCACGGCGCTGACCGTCAGGATGCTGAAGGTCGTCGAGATCAGGATAGAGGCCGACACCCGCTGCGGCGCCACGCCGTAGTGTTGGGCCAGGATGAAGACATTGCCCGCGACGGGCAGCGCGGCGGCCGAGACCGCGACAGAGGCGCGGTAGGCGTCGACCGGGAAGAAGAGATAGACCCCCGCCGCGACGAAGGCCGGGTGCAGGATCAGCTTGGCAAAGGACAGCCAGGCCGCGATCTCCAGCCGTTCCGCCGATTTCGTCGCCAGCGAGGCGCCGATGGCGAAAAGCGCGCCGGGCGTCGCCGCATTGCCAAGCGTTTCGAGGAAGGCATTGGCGACCTCGGGCACCGGCAGGCCGGAGGCCGAGATGCCCAGGCCGAAGGCGATGGCCACGATCATCGGATTGGCCAGAAGGCCCAGCCCCACGGTTCGCAGCAGGCGCAGCCCGACCTGACCGCCCCGGGCGCCGACCACGATGATGGTCAGCAGGGACGAGAACACCACGAGGTCAATCGACAGGATCAGGATGATCGGCCCGATGGCCTCTTGCCCCAACAACAGGGCAAGCATCGGCACCCCGAGGAAGCCGGTGTTGCCGATGGCCGCGCATTGCGCCTCGATCGCGGCGGTCGAGGCGTCGGTGCGGCGCAGGAAGGCCACCGCCATGGCGATGCCATAGGTCACGGCGGTGCCCCAGAGATAACCGGCGGCAAGCCGTGGCTCGAAGATGTCGGAGAACGACAGGTTGGCCGAGAAACGCAGCAGCATGGCCGACAGCGCGAAGTAGAAGACGAACTTCGTCAGGTGCGCCGTCGCCTCGGGCGGGAAGAAGCGGGACTTCGCGGCGCCGTAGCCGACCCCGATCAGGGCAAAGAACGGCAGGGTCTTGAGGAAGACGTCGAACATGCAAAGTGCTTAGCACGGGGCCTTACTGCGTCAAGACACCCGGCGCGATGCGGCGCCCACTGTGGCGGGTTCGGCGACACGGGCGTCTTCCGCGCCGAGATACCGGACACCGGCCAGCGCGTAGAGCGGCGCGCGACCCGCTCCCTCGTCGGGGCGCAGCGGCAGCAGGACTTCGACCGTTTCGGTGATCCCGGCGGCGGGGCCGTCATAGGGCAGCCGGGCCAGAAGCGGGCCTTGGCCCATGGCCAGGGCCTCGTAGGCCGCCCAGATCCCGGAACCGGGGCCCTTGCCCGGCAGGGTCGACAGGCGCTGGCCGATCATCGGTTGCGCGATCCGGTCGCGGACCGACTTCCCCAGAAAGACGGGCTCGAAGTCGACCGCGCCTGTCACGGCGTCGCGATGGATCTCTGTCAGGACGATGACGTCCAGATCGCTGGTCAATTCCGCGAGGTCGATATCCCTCAGCCGGACCCCGTCGCCGCGATCCGAGGCCTGCCACATCAGAAAGACCCGGCGCAGGGCGCCGGGCAGTTCCGCGAGTGTGAAGTCTGTTTTATGCATTTTGGCCGCCGACCCCAATCCGGAAGCCCACCTGCGAAAACAATGCGGATCCATGCGGGCCTTGCCAAGCGCCGCGTGTCCCGTCGGCGGATGTGCGCTGAACCCGGCCCCTTGGGCGGCGGTTGACAGAACCGGCGCGGGCAGAGAGTCTTTGGGCAAGCGAAAGGGGGCAGGGCGGCAATGCACAGGACCGGCGACCGGGGTTCACCGACCATCAGCGCGCCGTGGCCCGGACGCGCCCCCGATCATGCAGGCGCCCGCCTTGCGCTATAGCCGTTTCGCCCTGCTGACAGAGCCGGCACGGCCCTCGGCGGCCCTGTGGCGGCTGGCGCTGGGGCTGGTGGTCGTTCTCGCGGTGACGCTGGGGCTGTCGCGCGGCGTGGTGGCGCTGGTCGAGGGGCTGGCGCCGCCGCGCGCGAGGGCGGCCTTTCTGGACGCGCTGACCCATGCGGAGGATCCGCTGGGCATGCTGGCCCTGCTGGGGCTGACCGGGGCATTGGGGCTGGCGACGCTGGTGGTGGCAGAGACCATGCACTGGCGCGGGCTGCAAAGCCTGCTGGGGCCGTGGCCGCTGTTCCGGGCGCAGGCCCTGCGCGTGGCGCTGGCGCTGGTGGCGCTGAATGCCGCCGTGGCGCTGCTGCCGCCCTGGCCCCTGCGCGCCGCCAGCGAGCCGGGACTGGACCCCGGTCTCTGGCTGGCGCTGCTGCCGCTGACCCTGCTGGCGCTGCTGGTGCAGACCGGCTCGGAAGAGCTGTTCTTCCGCGGCTACCTGCAATCGCAACTGGGCGCGCGGCTGAGAATGCCTGTGGTCTGGCTGGTCGTCCCCTCGGCGCTCTTTGCGCTGGGGCATTACGCGCCGGGGCACTACGGCGGAAATGCCGCGACGATCGCGCTGTGGTCCTTTGCCTTCGGGCTTGCCGCCGCCGATCTGACCGCGCGGGCGGGATCGCTGGGTCCGGCGATTGCCCTGCACATGGTCAACAACACCATGGCCGTGGCGGTCGTGGCGCTGTCGGGCGACATGTCGGGGCTGGCGCTTCGGCTGTACCCCTTCGGCGTCGGGGACGAGACGGCGCTGGCGGCGCTTCTGCCCGCCGATCTTGTCCTGATCGGCCTCAGCTGGCTGGCCGCGCGCCTCGCGCTGCGGCTCTGACGGGCGCCCCCGGCACGGGGCGGGCCGCTGGCGCGGGGTGGGCCGGGATCGGGCGGCGCCACGCCGGGGCAACGGGCCCGGGGCGTGGCGGAGAAACCGGCATCGGCGGCCCCGCGCGTCCGGGCCCCCCAAAGAAGAACGCGGCCCGATGGGCGGGCAAGATTGCAATTCGACGCAGCCCGGCATAAGTCACGCCCAAGAGCGAAGCCGAGGCTGTCATGAACTGGATTACCAACTACGTCCGACCGCGGATCAACTCGATCTTCTCGCGCCGCGAGGTGCCCGAGAACCTGTGGTCCAAGTGCGACGGCTGCGGCACCATGCTGTTCCACCGCGAGATCAGCGACAATCTGAACGTCTGCACCAATTGCGGGCACCACATGCACATCACGCCGCGCGACCGCTTCTTCGCGCTGTTCGACGGCGGCGTCTTCTCCGAGGTCGCGGTGCCCGAGCCGACGGTCGACCCGCTGCATTTCCGCGACCAGAAGCGTTATCCCGACCGCCTGAAGGCCGCCCAGAAGGCAACCGGAGAGCGAGAGGCGATGCTTGTCGCGACCGGCGAGATCGGGCGCACGCCCGTGGTCTGCGCCGCGCAGGATTTCAGCTTCATGGCCGGCTCCATGGGCATGTACGTGGGCAATGCCATCGTCGCCGCCGCCGAAGAGGCGGTGCGGCTGGGGCGCCCGCTGATCCTGTTTTCCGCCGCCGGGGGCGCGCGCATGCAAGAGGGCATTCTCAGCCTGATGCAGATGCCGCGCTCGACCGTGGCGGTGCAGATGCTCAAGGAACGGGGCCTGCCCTATATCGTCGTGCTGACCCATCCGACGACCGGCGGGGTCACCGCCTCTTACGCGATGCTGGGCGACATCCAGATTTCCGAACCCAATGCGCTGATCTGCTTTGCCGGGCCGCGCGTGATCGAACAGACGATCCGCGAGAAGCTGCCCGAGGGCTTCCAGCGCGCGGAGTACCTGCTGGAACACGGCATGCTCGACCGGGTCACCGACCGCCGCAAGATGCGCGAAGAGCTGATCGTGATGTGCCGGATGCTGATGAAGATGGCGCCTCCGACATGGGGCGACCTGCCGCCGCCGGGACCGGAGGACGAGGCCGCCTCGTCGCCCGCCGCCCCTGCCACGGATGCGAAGCAGGGCTAGGCCATTGCCGCCCCGCGTTGTCGTTTCGTCCTTTTTTCCCGGGGTACGCCCATGACGCCGAATGCGAAGTCCGATGTCATCCTGCAACGGATGATGGACCTTCATCCCAAGATCATCGACCTCGTGCTGGACCGGGTCTGGCGTCTGCTGGAGGCGCTGGATCATCCCGAACGGCGCCTGCCGCCGGTGATCCATCTGGCGGGAACCAACGGAAAGGGCTCGACCCAGGCGATGATCCGCGCGGGACTGGAAGGCGCGGGCAAGCGCGTGCACGCCTATACCTCGCCGCACCTAGCCCGGTTCCACGAGCGCATCCGGCTGGCCGGTCAGCTGATCACCGAGGATGACCTGAGCGCCGTGCTCGACGAATGCTACGAGGCGAACGGCAGCACGCCGATCACCTATTTCGAGATCACCACCTGCGCGGCGCTTCTGGCCATGGCGCGGACCCCGGCGGACTTTACCCTGCTGGAAACCGGCCTTGGCGGGCGGCTGGACGCGACCAATGTCGTCGACCGTCCCGCGATGACGGTCATCACCCCCATTTCCATGGACCACGAGGCCTTTCTGGGCGACACGCTGGCCAAGATCGCGACCGAGAAGGCGGGCATCCTGAAGCGCGGCGTGCCCTGCGTCGTCGGCCCGCAGCCGGAGCCGGCGATGGAGGCGATCGAGGCGCGCGCCGCCCAGCTTGGCGCACCGCTTCTGGCGCATGGCCAGCACTGGCATGTCTGGGAAGAGAATGGCCGCCTTGTCTATCAGGACGAGACTGGCCTGCTGGACCTGCCGCTGCCCGCCCTGCGGGGGGCGCATCAGGTGCAGAACGCGGGGGCCGCTCTGGCGGTCCTGCGTCATCTGGGCATGGGCGAGGATGCCTTCGAGGCCGCCATGACCCGCGTCGACTGGCCCGCCCGGATGCAGCGCCTGCTGGCCGGGCCGCTGGTGGGGCTGGCGCCGCGGGCCGAGCTTTGGCTGGACGGCGGTCACAACCCCGCCGCGGGCGAGGCGCTGGCCGCGCTGCTGGCGCAGATGCCGGAGCGCCCGACACACCTGATCTGCGGCATGCTCAACACCAAGGACGCGCGCGGCTTCCTGCGGCCCCTTGCCGGTCAGGCGACCTCTCTGACCGGGGTTTCGATCCCCGGAGAGACCAACACACTGTCCGGCGAAGAGACGGCGAAGCTGGCAGCGGATTGCGGCCACCACACCCGGACCGCGCCCTCGGTGGCGGCGGCCCTGACCGCCATCACCGACGCGACGCCCGAGGCGCGGGTGCTGATCTGCGGCTCGCTCTACCTTGCCGGATACGTGCTGCGCGACGCGCTCTAGGCCTGTCCGGGGCTTTCCATCCTGCCGCGCTGCTGCACCGGGTATCGGTTCGGTGCAACAGCGCGACAGCCTCGTTTCCATCGCCGGGACGCTCTGCGAGAAGACCAATATGCCGGACCGCGTCTTGTCGCGAACGGCGCCTTGCCGGTCCGCTCCGGCAGTCTGCGCCCCGGGACGCGGCGGGCTCTGCCGAAAAAATGACTCTCTATCCGTAGGTTAGCCGAAAAAATGCGCCACCACACCTTGACAGCGGCCCAAGATATTGACGTGAGCCCATGGAGTCACCTATAAATGATGCAGCTTGCGGTGGGACTGCCAATCATCAGCCGGGGCGACTGGGGGACTGCCAATGAATGCGCGTGATGGGGCGTGGGTGAAAGCCTGCGTGCCGGTGGAAGAGTCTCGGGGTCTGACATGATCCGCATGGTTGCTCTTGGCATCGGTTTCCTCAGCGTGACCTACGTGCTTCTCTGGACCGTGGGCGAGGCCTCGGAACAGACGCCGCACGAGGCGGTCAGCCGGGCTGCGTCGCTGCCGCCCGGTCTTGCCCCCGCTCTGCCGACCGCCGCGCCGATGACCCTTGCCGACCCCTTGCAAAGGCAGGCCGACATGGCCCTGCCCACACCGGATTGACCAGAATTATCAAGCAGGCAGAAGACGACCATAACAGAGCAGACCTGAGGGCCCTTCGTGGCCCTCTTTTTTTGCCCGGTCCTCAGGTGCCCCAATCGGCGGCCTGCATCTCGCGCAGGCGCGAGGCGGTGCGTTCGAACTCGAAGCTGCCCGACCCCTCGACATACAGGTATTCCGGTTCCGCCGCCGCCGAGGCGATCAGGCGCACGCGGGCCTCATAGAGGGCGTCGATCAGCGTCACGAAGCGCCGGGCCTCGTTGAAGTTCTGCCGCGACAGCCGCGGGATGTCCTCGAGGATCAGCACGCGCACACTCTCGGCCAGCTTCAGGTAATCCGCAGGCCCCAGCGCCTTGCCGCAGAGCGTGAAGAAGCTCGCCCGCGCGACGCCGTTGTAATAGCGCGGCAATTCGATCTCGCGGCCCTTGACGTGCAGGGTCAGGGTCTCTTCCTGACCCTGGGTCAGTTCCGACCAGAGCGCGTCGATCCTGGCCCGTGCGGCGCTGTCGGCGGGGGCAAAATAGACCTGCGCGCCGGACAGGCGATCCTGCCTGTGATCCTTGTCAGAGGCCAGTTCCCGCACTTCCATCCGCTCTTTCAGGAGGGCGATGAAAGGCAGGAAGAGCTGGCGGTTCAGCCCGTCCTTGTACAGATCGTCCGGCACCCGGTTCGAGGTCGTGACCACCACCACGCCCGCATCGAAGAGCCGCTCGAACAGGCGCCCCACGATCATCGCATCGGTGATATCGGTGATCTGCATCTCGTCGTAGGCCAGCAGGCGGACAGAGTCGCTGATCTCTTTCGCGACCGGCTTGATCGGATCCTCGACGCCTTCTTTGCGCAGCTCGTGGATGCGCGTCTGCACCTCTTGCATGAAGGCGTGAAAGTGGACCCGGCGGGCGGGCACCGTCAGGCTTTCGACGAAAAGATCCATCAGCATCGACTTGCCGCGCCCGACGCCGCCCCAAAGGTACAGCCCCTTGGGCGGTTCGGGCGCGCGGCGGAAGAAGCCGCGCTTCACCGGCTCTGCCAGCGCGGCGCGGATGCGTTCGAGCGCGGGCAGGACGGCGCGCTGCGCCTCGTCGGGTTTCAGGCGGCCCTCGGCGACGCGGGCCTCGTAAAGCTCTGTCAGCGTTGTCATGATCCGGCTTTAGCGCGGGCGGGGCGGCTTGTGTAGAGGGGCCGGTCATCAGGGCCGTTGAATGCCCGCATCATGCTTTGGCATTTGACGTCGGGGCGAAACGGGTGAAAAAAAGGTCAGATATGCAGACCTGAAAGGCCCCGCCATGGATCGCCAAGCCCCCCTTATCACCCCCGTCCTGCTGGTCGGCTGCTTTATCATCCTCGTGTCTTTCGCGGTGCGGGCCAGCTTTGGCGTCTTCCAGATCCCGATCGCCGAGGAATTCGGCTGGGCGCGGGCCGAGTTCAGCCTTGCCATCGCGATCCAGAACCTGGCCTGGGGCATCGGGCAGCCGCTGTTCGGCGCGGTGGCCGAGAAGGTCGGCGACCGCAAGGCCATCGTTCTGGGCACCGCCTTCTACGTGGCGGGGCTGCTGCTGTCAGCGATGTCCGAGACGCCCTTCGCCATGCAGGCCTGGGAGGTGCTGGTGGGCTTCGGCATCGCGGGCACCGGGTTCGGCGTAATCCTTGCGGTCGTGGGCCGCGCCTCCTCGGACGAGAACCGGTCCATGAGCCTGGCCATCGCCACCGCCGCCGGATCGGCGGGGCAGGTCTTTGGCGCGCCGGTGGCAGAGGCGCTTCTGGCCGTCATGCCGTGGCAGGGGGTCTTCGTGGTCTTCGCCGCCGCGCTGGTCGCCATGCTGGCGACCCTGCCGCTGATGAAATCGCCCGAGGCCGCCAGCAAGGCAGAGCTGCAGGAAGGCATGGGCACGATCCTCGGCCGGGCGGCGCGCGACCCGTCGTTTACGCTGATCTTCCTTGGCTTCTTCTCCTGCGGCTATCAGCTGGCTTTCTTCACCGCGCATTTCCCGGCCTTCGTGACAGAGATGTGCGGCCCGATCCTGCCGGGCGGCATGCTGCACGGGCTGGGGATCACCACGACCTCGGCCCTGGGGGCGGTGTCGATCTCGCTGATCGGGCTGTTCAACATCATGGGCACGCTGCTGGCGGGCTGGCTGGGCAAGCGATACACCAAGAAATACCTGCTGGCGGGCATCTACACCCTGCGCACCCTCGTGGCGGCGGCCTTCATCATGCTGCCGATCACGCCAACCTCGGTGTTGGTCTTCTCGGCGGTCATGGGGGCGCTCTGGCTGGCGACGGTGCCGCTGACCTCGGGCCTTGTCGCGCATCTTTACGGCCTGCGCTACATGGGCACGCTTTACGGGATCGTCTTCCTCAGCCACCAGATCGGCGGCTTCCTCGGCGTCTGGCTGGGCGGGCGCTTCTACGACATCCACGGCGATTACACGATGGTCTGGTGGATCGGCGTGGGCGTCGGTGCCTTCAGCGCCATCGTGCACCTGCCGGTGCGCGAAAACCGCCCGGCCCCGGCGGCGCAGGCGGCCTGAGCCCGGTTGTGACCCGGTCCGGACCGCGACGCGATAGCCCGACGGGATCAGGTGCGGCGGCTGTCAGCCCGGGCCGCCCAGGGTCAAAGGGTCTGACGGGCGTGGCTCCGGCCCCGCGGTTGCGCGGCAAAGGCCGCCCCTGCCCGGTGGTCAGCCTGCCCGCCATGTGTCGAGGATATGGCGGGCGGTCATCAGGTCCAGATGCGCGCCGCCGCCGTTCTTGCACAGCGTGATCTCGTCGTCGCTTTGCCGTTCGAAGCGGTCGAGGTCGTAGAAATCCGCGCGGATCGCGTCGCGGGTGATGGCGCCCGAGGCCAGCGGGATCTTCAGCTCGCCGATATGGTCCACCGTGGTGGCAAGGCTGTCGACAAAGAGCGTCGCGCGCTGGAGCGCGGTATCGTCGGCCTCACGCATATCGGGACGATAGGCGCCGATCAGGTCGATGTGCTGCCCCGGTTGCAGCCAGTCCCCCTTCAGCACGGGGTCCGTGGACATGGTGGCAGAGCCGATGATGTCGGCCCCGGCCACAGCCTCTTCGAGGTCTTCGGCCCATGCGATGCCGTGGCTTTCGGCAAAGGCGCGGGCCTTGTCCGGCGTGCGGTTCCAGACGGTAAAGCGCGCCTGCGGGAAGGCCGCGCCATAGGCGGCGATCAGCGAGGCGCCGACGGTGCCCGCGCCGACGATCAGGATCTCGCGGCTGTCGGGCCGGGCCAGCCGCCGCGCCGCCAGCAGGCTATCCCCGGCGGTCTTCCACTTGGTGACCAGGTGGAAATCGACCACCGCCACAAGCGCCCCGTCCGTATCGTCGAAAAGGTTCACCGCCCCGCCGACCATCGGCTTGCCCTCTGCGGGGTTGCCGGGAAAGACCGTCGCGGCCTTCACCGCCAGCCCCAGCCCGTCGATCCAGGCCGAGCGGTTCAGCAGCGTGTCCTTGCCGCGATAGAGAAAGACGTCGGCGATCTCTGCCCGGGGGCGGCGGTGGCCCTCTGCCAGGGCATCGGTCAGGGCCAGCCAGTCGAGCTGCTGTTCGCCTTCGTCGAAGGAGATGATCGTGGTCATGTGGTCTCGCTTTCCGTCAGAAGTCTGCCGTCCGTCGGCCATGCGGCCTGGCGCCCGGGTCCGGTAGACAGGGGGTTTTGCCTGCCGCGTGCCCCGGTGTCCCCGGCGCAGAACAGGGCGTTGCCCGGCAGGCCGGTTGCCTGCGGCGCAGGGGCAGGGGCCGCCGGGGGGGCCTTGGCCGCGCGCCCGTGCCCGGTGGGGAAGGCCCGGGCGATTGCGGACGGGCAGGGCGGGGCGCTGTCCCGTGTGCCGGTGCCAAGGTCGGGCAGCGCGTCGACCGGCCCGCGCGTGGCGCAGGGGGTGTGTGACAGCGGGCCCGGGCCCGGGGTCATTGCGCCGCCTTTGCCGCCTGTCGCACGGCGTTTTCCAGCGCGTTCAGAAAGCGGCTGCGGTCGGCCTTGGTGAAGCCCTTGCCGCCCCCCTGCCGGAACGGGTCGGCGGCGCGCAGGTCGGCCATCAGGTCGCGCATGGCCAGCTGCTGGCCGATGTTGCGCGCGTCCAGCACCGATCCGTCGTGCCGCAGCACCTGCGCGCCCGCCGCGACGCATTTCGCCGCCAGCGGCATGTCGGAGGTCACCACCACGTCGCCGGTCTTGGCGCGGTCGGCGATCCACATATCGGCCACATCCGGCCCGTCGGGCACGATCACCGTTTCGACCAGCGGATTGCGCGAGGGGCGCAGCCCGCCGTTCGACACCAGCTTCAGCGGCGTCTTGTGGCGGGTCGCGACCCGTTCGGCCTCTTCCTTCACCGGGCAGGCATCCGCGTCGACATAGACCACCATGGCTCAGCCCAGCAGAGCCTCGGCATGGAAGGCGACGTGCTCTTCCATGAAGGTCGAGATGAAGAAATACGAATGGTCATAGCCCTTCTGCATGCGGAAGGCGCCGTCCTGCCGCCGCTGCACCATGGCCTCGGCCAGGGTCTCGGGTTTCAGCAGGTCGAGGAACTGGTCCTCTGTCCCCTGATCGATCAGGACCGGGCCGTCAAAGCCCTTTTCCGCCATCAGCAGCGAGGAATCATGCGCCCGCCACGTCGTCTCGTCGGCGCCAAGGTAGGCCGCGAACTGCTTGCGGCCCCAGTCGCTGGCGGTCGGGTTGGCGATCGGCGCGAAGGCCGAGACGCTGGCAAAGCGGCCGGGCAGCGACATGGCAAGGGTCAATGCCCCGTGGCCGCCCATCGAGTGGCCGCAGATCGCCTGCCGGTCGAGGTCGACGGCAAACTGTTCACCCAGCAGCGCGGGCAGCTCTTCGGCGACGTAGTCCCACATGCGGAAATGCGGCTTCCACGGGTCCTGCGTGGCGTTGACGTAGAAGCCCGCGCCCTGCCCAAGGTCATAGGCATCGTCGTTGGCCACGCCTTCGCCGCGCGGCGAGGTGTCGGGGAAGACCAGCGCGATGCCATAATCCGCCGCCCAGGCCTGCGCGCCGGCCTTGGTCATGGCGTTCTCATGGGTGCAGGTCAGGCCCGAAAGATACCACAGCACCGGCACGGGCACATGGCGCGCCTCTTCCGGTAGGAACAGCCCGAAGGTCATCTCGCCCCCGGTGGCCTTCGAGGCATGGGAATAGACGCCCTGGACCCCGCCAAAGCACGCGTTTTCGGATATGGTCTGCATCGGTCCTCCGGGCGCGGCGTTCCGGGCCGCGCTGACTGGATTGGTTGTCACGGCGCGCAGGGCACCGGGTTCACGCGCCGTACCGTGCCATGAAGGTGTCGACGGCGCCATCCACAATCCGGGCGATTTCCGGCTTCGACGGCATGTCGCGCACGCCGAACAGCAGCTTGATCCAGATATCCGCCTTGCACAGCTCGGCGAACTGGTCGGCGGCCAGCTCGAGGTCGTCGATCCTGACCTCGCCGCGCTGCACCGCGGCCTCCAGATAGCCGACGAGCGCGCCATGCATCAGCTGCGGCCCGCTTTGGTAGAACTGGCGGCCCAGCTCGGGGAAACGGTCGGCCTCTGCCACGCAGATGCGGAAGATCCGCTGGCCCATCTCGGAATAGATGAAGGACAGGAAGTGATGCGCGGCCTTGGGCAGCACCTCGCGCGGGGGGCGGCTGAGGTCGATGGACAGCATCGCCTCGTCCGCCTGACGGCAGCACTGGCTGGAGGCGACTTCCATGAACAGCAGCCGCTTGTCCGGGAAATAGCTGTAAAGGGTGGCCTTGGATACGCCAGCCTCGCGCGCGATGTCGTCGACGCTGGCACCTTCAAAGCCGTCGCGCATGAAGACCTCACGCGCGCCGTCCAGTACCTGCTCGAACTTGCGCCCTTTGCGGACGACAGCCTCTGCGGTCATGCAGACCCTCCTTTGACCGGACCGACTATAAACCGTTCAGTTCAGACCGGGCAAGGAGCCCCTTACCGGCAAAGCGCGGTGTCGGTCGTTGTGCAGCCTTGGGTCGAAACGTCCGGATGTGCCACCGGTTCCGGGAAGGTCAGCTCGGGCAGGTTGATCGGGCTGGCGGTCGCGGCAAGCGGAAGGGCAAGCGCAAGGGCGGCGGCGGTAAGGATACGGGTCATTGTCTGTCTCCAATATAAACTGAACCGTTCTGTCCAGTTATCTAAACCGATCAGTTCAGAATGCAAGGGGGGCTGACGGATTGCCGCATTGCGGCAAAGGTCGGATATCCGGGCTTGCAGTTCCCGCCTCTCTCAGTAGGTTAGAATCATTCTAATCCGGGGCCCCAGCCATGTTTTCGATCTATCGCCGCCGCATCGACGACCTTTCCGAGCAGGAAATCCTCGCGCTCGCCATTTCCTCGGAAGAGGACGACGCGCGCATCTATCGCAGCTATGCCGCGCGCCTGCGCGACGACTACCCCGACACCGCGCGGGTCTTCGATGGCATGGCCGCCGAAGAGGACGGCCATCGCGGCCAGCTGATCGCCCTGCACCAGAAGCGCTTCGGCGAGGTGATCCCGCTGATCCGCCGCGAACATGTGGCGGGCTATTACGCGCGGCGCCCGGTCTGGCTGGTGGAAAACCTCTCGCTGGAGCGCATTCGCGAAGAGGCGCAGGCCATGGAGCAGGACGCCGAACGCTATTACCGCGAGGCGGCGAAGCGGGTGAGCGATGCGGGCACGCGCAAGCTGCTGGGCGATCTCGCCGCGGCAGAAGCGGGCCACGGGCACACGGCAGAGCGGCTGGCGGCCGAGCACCTCGGCCCCGACGCGCGAGAGGCCGAGGGCCGGGCCGAGAAGCGACAGTTCGTGCTGACATGGGTCCAGCCGGGGCTGGCGGGGCTGATGGACGGTTCCGTCTCGACGCTGGCGCCGATCTTCGCGACGGCCTTTGCCACGCAGGACACCTGGACCACCTTCCTGGTGGGGCTGGCCGCCTCTGTCGGCGCGGGCATCTCGATGGGCTTCACCGAAGCGGCCTCGGACGACGGGGCGCTGTCGGGTCGCGGCTCGCCGGTCAAGCGCGGCATCGCCTCGGGGGTGATGACGGCGGTGGGCGGGCTGGGCCATGCGCTGCCCTACCTGATCCCGCATTTCTGGACAGCCACCACGGTGGCGCTGATCGTCGTCTTCATAGAGCTTTGGGCGATTGCCTGGATCCAGAACCGCTTTATGGAAACGCCGTTCTGGCGGGCCACCTTCCAGGTCGTTCTGGGCGGCGCGCTGGTCTTTGCGGCGGGCGCGTTGATCGGCAGCGGATAGGGGCATCGCGGGGCACCTCGCAGGGGGCGGGCAGCCCCACGACCGCGCAGGGCTGCGGCGCTTGCCCGGTGCGGCGGGACTGGGTAATGGTTCAAAGGTCTTATCATCCGGTTCGGGAGGAGCCGTTGACCCTGTCCAGACCTGCCGCGCAGGGGCCAGCCGCATGAGGCCTGGCCGCTGCCTTCTTGTTCTTGGCCTGTTGTGGCTTGCGGGATGCGCGCCGGTCCCCGGTGCGGCCCCGACAGGGGCGGGCGGCAAGGGCCTGCTGTCCGGTGCCGTCGACAAGGCCGCGGCGCCGAAAGCGGCGAAACCGCTGCTGCGGCTGACATTGGCCGGGGGCGACGTGCCCGTGGTCCCGCCCGAGGGCTACTGCATCGATCCCAAGTCCCGCAGGGGCGGCGCGCAGCGGGGCTTTGCCGCCATCGCCTCTTGCCGCATTCTGACTGGCGGACAGGTGGGCGGCTATGTCGAGCCGGTGCTGATCACCGTCGCCGCCGGATCGCGCGGCACCGCGGAGGACCTGCCCTCGCCGGAGCTGCTGGCCAAGGCCCGCCGGGCGCCGCTGCTGTCCGGCAGCCGGACGCCGGATGCGGTCATTGCCCATCTCGGGCAGGGCGGCGCGGCGATCCTGCCCGGCGGCGACCCGAAGCACTGGCGCACCGTCTTCGTGCTGGACGACCGGCTTGTCGGGGCGGCGCTCTACGCGCCTGCGGGCAACCCCATGGCGGGACCGGAGGGGGCGGAGCTGCTGATGCGGCTGAAGGCCCGGATGGCTGCAGAGGTGGCGAAACCCGCGACGCCCAAGGCAGCGCCCGGGGCGGCCCCCAAGGCAGCACCCGGGGCGACAGCGCCTCAGCGCAGGAAACGTGGCCTCTTCGCCGGATTGACGCAGGGGTGAGCCCTTCACGGCGCGGAAAGACCCGGTTGCTATATCCGGCCCGTCCCGGCGCCTTGCACTTGTCGACGGTGCCGGGCATTTGCTTTAGTGGTTTCCGATATGGAAACAAATGACGGCTTGCCGGGAAACGGACGCGCGGGGCGATGACGAAGCAGCAGGGATGGATCGACCGGGCGGTCTTTGCCACGGGCCTCAGGCGCTGGACCCGCGCCGCGCGCGAGGCGCGCGAGGCCGACCTGCCCGTCCTGCGGCGCCAGCGCGCCCGCGCCCGCCGCCTGCGCAGCCAGCTCGACGCCCTGATCCATGTCGCGGAGGAACGGCTGGCGCTGCCGCTGATCGGCAATCAGGCCTTTCCCAGCCCGCCGGATTCGGACTGGGCCTGGCGCCCGGAACTGTGGTGCGGGCCGCTGCCGGTGGGCGGCATCTCTTCGGTGCCGTCGAACAGTTCGCTGGGCCGCGAGGCGACCCTGTTCCACGATTGCCAGCACTCTGAAATGACCCTGCGCCAGATCCGCAACCAGCGCGAGGCGGACCTTGCCGCCTACGGGTTGCGGCTGGACGTCTTCCGCTTCGACGGGTCCTACCTGTCGCTGGCCGTCGACCTGCCGGAGCACGTCGGCCACGGGCTGAAGCGCGACCACCTGATCCGGGTGCGGACCATCGTCGAAATGGAAAAGCCGCTGGAGATCTTCGCGCGGCTCAATATCAAGCACGGCCCCAATACCGAACAGATCGTGCGCGAGCTGCCGCTGGGCGCCGAGTCGGTCGAGGTGGAATTCGACCTCGCCTACACCCGGCTGAACGAAAAGCGGGTCGAGCGCCTGTGGCTCGACCTGATCTTCGAGGGGCCGGAGATGAACCAGGTGATCCTGCGCGACCTGACCTTCAGCCGCCGCAAGCGGGCCGCCTTGTGAGAGGGACGAGATGAGCGCCTATACACTGACCAAGACACGTTTCCTGGAAGGCGTGTGGGAGGGGCTGCTGGTGGCCTCGGAGGATGGCGCCCCCGCCCCCGAGATCGCGGTGACCCTGCACGACAAGCCCGTCGGCGGCGTCACGGTGACCGAAACCACAAGCGCCGGTCGCTGGGCGGTCGAGGTGCCGGTACCGGTGCAGGCGGTGGGGGACGGGGTGCAGACCTTCCTGATCACCGACGCCCGGGCAGGGGGGGTGCTGGACAGCTTCACCCTGATCGCCGGAGAGGCGCTGGCCGATGACATCCGCGCCGAAGTGGACCTGCTGCGGGCAGAGCTGGACATGCTCAAGCGCGCGTTCCGGCGGCATTGTCTGGACACCACCTGAGACGCGGCAGGCGGGCCGGTCGGGACCGCGCCGGACGGGCCGCCGGGGCCGCGTGACCGCGCAGCCATGCGCCCCTGTCGGCGCGATGCCGGGACAGGGCGAATGGTCGGGCGCCCCGCTGGTCCGATTGCGCAGACCCCCGATCCGTGCCGCCAGGCCGATGCCCTGTTTCGCAAGCCGCAGGGACAGCCCCGGCGCCACCCGGTACGGCGCCGCCCCCATCCCGCCCCATTGACCCCGGCGCCCCGCGGCGTAGTCTGCGCCCAGTCACCGCAGGAGCCGCCATGAATCCGACGCGCGCGATCGCGCTGAAACTGACCTCGGTTGTGCTGTTCACCATCATGGCCTCGCTGATCAAGGCGACCGCCGATGTGGTGCCGACCGGCGAAGCGGTGTTTTTCCGCAGCTTCTTCGCGATGCCGGTGATCGTGGGATGGCTGTGGATGCGCGGCGACCTCAGCACCGGGCTGAAGGCAAAGTCCTGGATCGGCCACAGCTGGCGCGGGCTGCTGGGGGTCTCGGCCATGGGCTGCAACTTCGCCGCCCTTGGCCTGCTGCCCCTGCCCGAGGTCACGGCCATCGGCTTTGCCGCGCCGATGCTGACGGTCTTTGCCGCCGCGGTGCTGCTGGGCGAGCGCCTGCGCCTGTTCCGCACCGCCTGCGTGCTGCTGGGGCTTGTCGGCGTCATGGTGGTGCTGTGGCCGCGCCTGTCGCTGGACAGCCTCGAAGGGGCGGCGCTGTTCGGCGTGATGCTGGTGCTGGCCTCGGCGGCCCTGCGGGCGCTGGTGCAGGTGCAGATCCGGCGCATGATCCAGGTCGAGGAAACCTCTGCCATCGTCTTCTATTTCTCGCTGACGGCGACGCTGTTCTCGCTGCTCACGCTGCCCTTCGGCTGGGTCTGGCCGGCGCCATGGGCACTGGCCATGCTGGTGGCCTCGGGGCTGATTGGCGGGGTGGCGCAGATCTTCCTGACCTCGGCCTACCGCTTTGCCGGGGCATCGGTGGTGGCGCCCTTCGACTATGCCTCGATCCTCTTCGCCATCGTCTTCGGCTGGGTCTTCTTCGCCGAGGTGCCGACGCCCATGGTGATCCTGGGCTCTTCGATCGTGGTCGCGGCGGGCGGCCTGATCATCTGGCGCGAACGCCAGCTGGGCCTGCGGCGCGGGCAGGCGCGTTCCAACATGACGCCGCATGGCTGAGGCGCCCGGGCTTGGTGGGCCGCAGTGGGGCTGCCCCCCAAGCCCTGGGGCCTGACGGGAAGCGGGGCTGCGGCGGGCCGGTCCCGCAACGGCGGTTGGTGTGACAGATGCGCGACACGACCGGTCCGCGACCGCCAGGGGCGTGGCGGGGTTTCCTTGTTTCAAAGGGGGCAGCGGGGCGGGGCCTAGAGGTCCAGCGCCTCCGCCGCGACATAGGCCGGTCGCAGCAGCGAGCGGCGGAAGCGGCCCAGCGGGAAGCGCCCGGGCGGCTGGCTGAGGAAGGCGGGGCAGTCTGCCGGGGGCTCGCCCCGGACCATGGCGGCGACGCTGGCGCCCGCATGGGTGCCCATGGCAACCCCATTGCCGTGAAAGCCCATGGCGGCAAACAGGCCGGGGGCCTCGGGCACGGCACCGACGAAGGGGGTCAGGCTGCGCATCAGGCAGACCAGCCCGTCCCATTCATGGGTGATCTCCACGTCGCGCCAGGCGGGAAACAGGCGGTGAAAATGCTGGCGGATGCGGCGGCTGAGGCTGGCGCGCTCGCGCCGGGTGGCCCGCAGCCCGCCGCGCATGCCAAAGAGAAAGCGGCCCTCGGGCAGCATGCGGAAGTAGTGCAGCAGGACGCGTGAATCGTAAGCCATGCGGTCGCTTGTCCAGCCCTGCGCGGCGCGCTCGCCGTCGGTCAGCGGGCGGGTGACGATGACGCTGGACTGCGCGGGAAGGTAGCGCCCGGCCAGCCAGTCCGGCAGGTCCTCGGAGGAATAGCCGTTGGTGGCAAGGATCACCCGCCGGGCGGTTATGCGCCCCGTGGGCGTGGTCAGGTGCCAGCGCCCGGCTTGCGGCGTGAGGGCCGTCACCGGGCTGTCCGAGTGCAGCCTGGCCCCGGCGGCGCGGGCCGCCACCGCCAGCCCGGCGTGATACTTGCGCGGGTTCAGGGCAAAGCCGAGCGGCAGGTGCAGGGCGCCGTGCCAGGTGCCGCCCAGCCCGTGGTCCGCAAGGGCCCCGGGCGGGATCAACAGGGGCGTGACGCCATAGGCCCTTGCCAGATCCGGCATCTCTGCCCGCAGGGCCGCAAAGGCGCGGGGCTTGTGGGCCAGCAGGACTTCCCCGTCCGAATGGGTATCGGCGTCGATCCCGAAGCGGTCGATCAGGGCGCGGGCGCGGGCGACGGCGGCCTTCTCGGTCCCGGCCCAGGCCCGCGCGGCGCCGGAGCCGAAGCGGCGCTCGATGACGGCAGGCGAGGCCTTGGCGCCGCCGAGGCAGCAGAAGCCGCCATTGCGGCCCGAGGCGCCGTAGCCGGGATGTTCGGCCTCCAGCACCGTCACGGCGGTGCCGGCTTCGGCCAGATGCAGCGCGGCGGAGAGGCCGGTGAAGCCGCCGCCGATCACCGCGACCTCGGTGCCGGCATCGCCCTCGGGGCGGCCCCAGTCGGCGGCGGGCAGGGTCTCGGCCCAGTAGCAGGCGCCCTGCGGCCCGTAGGCCGCCGGTTCGTAGAGGCGCCGCATGTCAGCTGGTCCGGACGGCGGCCTGTTCCTCGCGCGCGCGCTGGACGGCGCTGCGCTTGGAAATCAGCGAGGCGGTGATCACGCCGACCGTGACGATACCGATCATGATGGTCGACAGCGCGTTGATCTCGGGGCTGACCCCAAGGCGGACGGCGGAGAAGACCTTGATCGGCAGGGTCGTGGCGCCGGGGCCGGTGGTGAAGGAAGCGATCACGAGGTCATCGAGCGACAGCGTGAAGGCCAGCAGCCAGCCCGAGATCACCGCGGGCGCGATGATCGGCAGGGTCACGAGGCGGAAACTGTCGAAGGGCGAGGCGCCGAGATCCAGCGCCGCCTCTTCCAGCGACATGTCGAAGCTGGCAAGCCGCGAGGAGACCACCACCGAGACGTAGCACATGGCGAAGGTGGTATGGGCAAGCACGACCGTCAGCACGCCGCGATCCAGCCCGATGCCGATGAACAGAAGCAGCAGCGACAGGCCGGTGATGACCTCGGGCATGACGAGCGGGGCGTAGATCATGCCGGAAAACAGCGTGCGCCCCGGGAAACGGCCCGCGCGGATCAGCACATAGGCCGCCATGGTGCCCAGCACCGTGGCCAGCGTCGAGGAAAAGAAGGCGACGCGCAGGGTGACCCAGGCCGCGTCGAGGAATTCCTCGTTGCGCAGGAGTTCCCCGTACCACTTGGTCGAGAAGCCCGCCCAGACGGTGACAAGGCGGGAGGCGTTGAAGGAATAGACGACCAGCAGCACCATGGGCAGGTAGAGGAAGGCGAAGCCCAGCGTCAGCGAGGTTGTGTTGAACCACGAAAAGCGTCTCATGCGCGGCCTCCGTCGCAGGGGGCTCTGCCCCCGCCCTGCGGGCTCCCCCGGGATATTTCGGGACAGAAGAAACGCGGGATCATTGGTCGGCCTCCCGGGCCTTTTCCTCGGAGCGCTGGAACAGGACGATCGGGACGATCAGGATCAGCAGCAGGATCACCGCCACGGCGCTGGCGACGGGCCAGTCGCGGTTGGAGAAGAACTCCTCCCAGAGGACCTTGCCGATCATCAGCGTGTCGGAGCCGCCCAGAAGCGAGGGGATGACGAATTCGCCGAGCGCTGGGATGAAGACGAGGAAGCAGCCCGCGATGATGCCGCCCCGCGACAGCGGCACGGTCACCAGCCAGAAGGCGGCGAGGCGCGAGCAGCCGAGATCTTCGGCGGCCTCGAGCAGGCTGGAGTCGAGCTTTTCCAGCGCCGCGTAGATCGGCAGGATCATGAAGGGCAGGTAGGTGTAGACGATGCCGATGTAGACGGCGGTATTGGTGTTCAGGATGGTCAGCGGCGCGTCGATGATCCCGAGGCCCAGCAGCAGCTGGTTCAGCGTGCCGTCGGTCGAGAGGATCCCCATCCACGAATAGACGCGGATCAGGAAGGAGGTCCAGAATGGCAGGATCACCAGCATCAGGAGCGTCGGGCGCCATTCCGGCGCCGCGCGGGCCATGCCGTAGGCCATGGGGTAGCCCACAGCGAGGGTCAGCAGGGTCGAGATCAGCGCAATCTTGAGCGAGGAAAGATAGGCCTTCCAGTAGAGGTCATCGGTGGCGAGGAAGGTGAAGTTCTCGAAGTCGAGCCCGGCAAAGAAGGTTGCGATGCCCTGCCACCCGGCGGAAAGGTCGAGTTGCGGCATGTAGGGCGGGCGCGCGAGGGCCACGTCCGACAGCGAGATCTTCAGCACGATCAGGAAGGGCACGAGGAAGAGCGCCAGCAGCCAGAGATAGGGCAGGGCGATGAGGGTGAGGCGGCGCATCACTGTGGCCTCACTCTTCCAGGACCACGCCGGCGGTGGCGGTGAAGCCGACCCAGATCCGGTCTTCCCAGGTGATGTGGCGCCGTGCGATGCGCGTGGCATTGACCATCTGCGCCTTGACCATCGTGCCGCCCGCGATCTCGACATGGTAGGTCGAGACATTGCCGAGGTAGCCGATGTCGATGACCTTGCCTTCCAGCGTGTTGGCGCGGTCGGGGCGCTCCCGAGCGATGGTCAGCTTTTCCGGGCGCAGCGCCAGCACGACCGGCTTGCCGTCCAGCGCGGGGTCGCCATTGGTGGAAATCAGCGGCGGCTGGCCCTCGGCCCAGTGGATCTCTATCCCGCCGGTGGCGATGCCGGGATCGGTGGCGGGCGGCGCGGCCCTGGCGCTTTCCTCGGCGCTGGGCGGCGGAAGCTGGCGGGGCTGGTCGGCCAGGGCCTCGCGCTTGCCGAGGATCGGCTGCAGCAGCGTATCGTGCAGCCATGCGCCCATGGCGTTGGGCTGGGCGCGGGGTGTGTCGGGCTGCGGCGCGGGCGCCGTGGCTGCCGGGGGCACGGGGTCCGGCGGGGGGGCGGGCGCGTGGCCGGGTTCGGGCGCCGTCGGGCGGGCCTTCGCGGTGCCGCGGATCAGGTTCACGTCGCCGATGAAATCCGCCACGTAGACCGAATTTGGCGCCTCGTAGATCTCGGCGGGGGTGGCGACCTGCACGATGCGCCCCTCGTCCATGACGGCCACGCGGGAGGCGACGGTCATCGCCTCTTCCTGATCGTGGGTCACGATGATGAAGGTCGTGCCGGTCTTTTCCTGGATGTCCATCAGCTCGAACTGGGTCTCTTCGCGCAGCTTCTTGTCGAGCGCGCCCAGGGGTTCATCCAGAAGCAGCAGCTTCGGCGCCTTGGCGAGCGAGCGCGCCAGCGCCACGCGCTGCCGCTGGCCGCCCGAGATCTGGTGCGGCTTGCGCTTGGCGAAGCGGTCCAGCCGGGTCAGGCGCAGCATCTCTGTCACGCGGGCGTCGATCGTCTCTTTGTCCTTGCCCTCGCGGCGCAGGCCAAAGGCGATATTGTCGTAGACCGACAGATGCGGGAACAGCGCGTAGCTCTGGAACATCATGTTCACCGCGCGCCGGTTCGGCGGGACGTGGCCGATGTCCTGCCCGTTCAGCAGGATCTGGCCCTCTGTCGGTTCCTCGAAGCCCGCGAGCATCCGCATCATCGTCGTCTTGCCGCAGCCCGAGGGGCCGAGCAGGGCGAAGAATTCGCGTTCGTAGATGTCCTGCGTGAGGTTGTCGATTGCGGTGAAGTCGCCGAAGCGCTTGGTGACATTCCGGAACTGGATCAGCGGCTTGGCATCCGGGTCGGTCCAGGGGGCAAAGACGGTGTCGGCCATGGGGTCTTTCGCTGGAAGGAAGGACCCGCGCGCCGTGGGGCGCACGGGCCGGGAAGGGGCGTCAGGTGCCGGACTTGATCCTTGTCCAGAGGCGCGTCAGGTTGCGCTGCTCGCGCGGCGGGAAGGGCGTGACGGTGTAAAGCGTCTCGAGCGCCGCCTCGTTGGGGTAGATCGCGGTGTCGCCGATCACGTCCTCGACCAGGAAGTCCTGCGAGGCCTTGTTGCCGTTGGCGTAGTAGACGTAGTTCGACGCCGCGGCCATGTTCTCGGGGTCCATGATGAAGTTCAGGAAGGTATGCGCGGCGTCCGGGTTCGGCGCGTCGACCGGGATGGCCATCTGGTCGAACCACATCAGCGCGCCTTCGACCGGCGCGTTATAGGCGATCTCGACGCCGTTGCCGGCCTCGGCGGCGCGGTCGCGGGCCTGCAGGATGTCACCGGACCAGCCGAAGGCCACGCAGATGTCGCCGTTGGCCAGAGCGTTGATGTATTCGGACGAGTGGAACTTCTGGACATGGGGGCGGATCGCCATCAGCACCTCTTCGGCCTTGGCCAGCGCCTCTTCGTCCTTGCCGTCCGGATCGGCGCCCGCGTAGGTCAGGGCCGCCGGGATGATCTCTGTCGGCGCGTCCAGCATGTGGATGCCGCAGGCGGCCAGCTTTTCCGCATTCGCCGGGTCGAAGATCAGCGCCAGGCTGTCGATGGGCGCATCCTCGCCCAGCACGTCCTGCACCTTGGCCAGGTTCACCCCAAGGCCGGTGGTGCCCCACATGTAGTTGATGGAATATTCGTTGCCGGGATCGTAGGTCGCCGTCCGCTTGGAGATCACGTCCCACATGTTGCCTGCGTTCGGCAGCTTTTCCATATCCAGCGGCTGGAAGGCGCCCAGGGCGATCTGGCGTTGCAGGAAGGTGCCGGTGGGCACCACCACGTCGTAGCCGGAGCCGCCGGCGAGCATCTTCGTTTCCAGCACCTCGTTCGAATCGAAGACGTCGTAGATCAGGTCGATCCCGGTCTCTTCCTCGAACTTGGTCAGCAGGTCTTCGTCGATGTAGTCGGACCAGTTGTAGACACGCACTTCCTCTGCCCCGGCCACAGAGGCCAGCAGGGCGAGGGCGGCAGTTGCCGTCGTCAGGGTCTTGGTCATTGCGTTCTCCCGTTGGTGGCGGGGTCTTTGGCGCCCCGTCCCCGGATTTGATCATAAGTTGCGTAAGCTGGCAACTTCGGCGATGTTTCCACGGGTGACGAACCGGCGCAAGAGCGCGGCGCGCAGGGGCGCTGAAGCGAGAGGCAGATGGCGGAAAAAGCGACAGAGACAGCGGGGCGGGCAGGCCCCCCGGCGCATGAGCGGGTCTATCGCGACCTGCGCGAGATGATCCTGTTCGGGGCGCTCATGCCCGGCGAGGCGGTGACCATCCAGGGCCTGGTGGAACGCACCGGCGCGGGCATGACCCCGGTGCGCGAGGCGCTGCGCCGATTGACCGCCGAGGGCGCGCTGCGGGCGTTGGGCAACCGCCGCATCGCGGTGCCGGTGCTGGACCGCGCCGCGGTCGAGGAGCTGACCGAGGCGCGTCTGGCGCTGGAGCCGCGGGTCGCGGCGCGGGCGGCGCTGCGGGCCGGGCCGGGGGATGTCGCGGCGCTGACGGCGATAGACGCGCGGCTCGACTCCGCCATCGCGCGGGGCGACATCGAGGCCTACCTGCGCGAGAACCACGCCTTTCACGCCCGCATGAACGCGGCGGCCGGGGCGCCGATCCTGACGGCGATGATCGAAACGCTGTGGCTGCGGTTCGGGCCCTCGTTGCGGACGGTCTGCGGGCAGTTCGGGACGCGGCAGTTGCGGGACATGCACAAGGATCTGATCGCGGCGCTGGCGGCGCGGGATGCCGGGGCCGCGGCGGCGGCGCTGGAGGGGGATGTGCGGCAGGGGATGGACCTGATCGCGGCGGCGCTCTGACCCCGGGGCGGCGTCCCTCTGTACTGCGGACACTCGGCCCGCCCGCCCCGGCGATCCCCCTTGCGGCAGCCTGCGGGGCAGGGCGGCGAAACCGGGCCGCGGGGAAGCGCCGAAAACGGTGATTCGATTGACAGTGCAGAATTTGATCATATTCTGCGCGCCAAACCCGCAAAGGAGTGCCCGATGACCCTTTTGACCGCCAATTCCCCGACCGCAGAGCTTCAGGCGCTGGATGCGGCGCACCATATGCATCCCTTCACCCACGGGCAGGAGCTGGGCGCCAAGGGCGCCCGGGTGATCACCCGGGCCGAGGGCTGCTGGCTGACCGACAGCGACGGCAACCGCATCCTCGACGCCATGGCGGGCCTGTGGTGCGTGAACGTGGGCTATGGCCGCAAGGAACTGGCCGAGGTGGCGGCGCGGCAGATGCAGGAACTGCCCTTCTACAACACCTTCTTCCAGACCACCCATGTGCCCGCCCTGAACCTTGCCGCCAAGCTGGCGGAACTGGCGCCGGGCGACCTGAACCACGTCTTCTTCGCCGGCTCCGGGTCGGAAGCCAATGACACCAACCTGCGGATGGTGCGCACCTACTGGGCCGAGAAGGGGCAGCCGCAGCGCGACGTGATCATCTCGCGCTGGAATGCCTATCACGGGTCTTCGGTCGGCTCGGGCAGCCTTGGCGGGATGAAGGGCATCCACATGCAGGGCGGCCTGCCGATCCCCGGCGTCCACCACATCGACCAGCCGAACTGGTGGTCCGAAGGCGGCTACAGCACCCCCGAGGCCTTTGGCCTCGAACGGGCGCAGGCGCTGGAGGCGGCGATCCTGGAAATCGGGCCCGACCGCGTCGCGGCCTTCATCGCGGAACCGGTGCAGGGCGCGGGCGGCGTCATCGTCCCGCCGGAAACCTACTGGCCCGAGGTGCAGAAGATCGTCGACAAATACGGCATCCTGCTGATCGCCGACGAGGTGATCTGCGGCTTTGGCCGGACCGGCGAATGGTTCGGCTCGCAGACCATGGGCATCCGCCCCGACATCATGACCGTCGCCAAGGGCCTGTCGTCGGGCTACATCCCGATCGGCGGCTCGATCGTCTCGGACGAGGTGGCCAGCGTCATCGGCAACACAGAGTTCAACCACGGCTATACCTACTCGGGGCACCCGGTCGCCTGCGCGGTCGCGCTGGAGAACCTGCGCATCATCGAGGAAGAAAAGCTGGTGGAGAAGGTCCGCGACGACACCGGCGTCTACCTGCGCGAACGCTTCGAATCGCTGACCGATCACCCGATGGTGGGCGAGGCGAAGATCGTTGGCATGATGGGGTCCATCGCCCTGACCCCGCAGAAGGAAACCCGCGCGCCCTTCAAGGCCGAGGCCGGGACGGTCGGCTTCAAGGTGCGCGAGCGCTGCTTCGCCAACAACCTGATCATGCGCCATGTGGGCGACCGGATGATCATCTCTCCGCCGCTGGTGATCTCGCGCGAGGAAATCGACACGCTGATCGAGCGGGCCTGGCAGAGCCTCGACGAGGGCTATGCCGCGGTGAAGGCGGAAGGCCTGTTCGAACCGGCCTGAAGACGGCGCCACAATTTCGGCGCGATTGCCTGTCAGGGTTGAAACACGCGGCGCCTCCGGTCCTTCCGGGAGCGCCGTCTTGAATGGATCGGGACGGATTGGATGACTCGGATTGCGGTACTGGTAGACGGGGACAACCTGTCTGCCGACTATGCCGACCACATATTGAAACTGGCAACTGTGCATGGACGGATCGACGTTGCGCAGGTTTATCTGAACGCGGCACGACCTTCTGACTGGCTGTCGGCCCCCGGCTATCGCGCGGTACACGCGGGCACCGGCAAGAATGCCAGCGACCTGCTGCTTGGGCTCGATGCGTTGGAACTGGCGCTTTCCTGCGGCATCGAGGGGTTCGTGATCGCCAGTTCGGACGGGGACTTCGTACACCTCGCGCAGCGGCTGCGGTATCACGGTCACAGCGTCCACGGTATCGGCCAGACAAAAGCGCCGATGGGCTTCCGCAGGGCCTGCAGCACCTTCGCAGTCCTCCCGCCGCTCTTGACGACGAAGGCCGGCGCGGACGCGATCACCGAGGTGGACCGCAACGCCCGAGCCCTGATCCAGCGTAACAGCCGGGGCGGGCAGGGCATGCGTATGGCAGACTTCGGCGTGCAGATGAGCAGGGAATTCGGGGCGCGGGTCAGCCAGATGCCGGAACGGACATGGCGCGCCTACCTGTCTGCCCGCCCGGCACTATACAGCGTCGGACCGAAAGGACCCGACGCCATGGTGCGCTTCCTTCCGGAAGGCTTCGCCCTGCAATAGCAAGGCCCCGGGTCTCAGGTCACCCGATGCGGGGCGCCGGTGGCCATGTTGGTGCCGATGTAGGGCTTCTTGGCGCCCTTCCACGCGCCAAAGCCGCCCTCCAGATGCGCGACGCGGGCCATGCCCGCCTCGATGGCCGCGCGGGCGACCTTTTCCGACCGCACGCCAGAGCCGCAGTGGAAGACGATGCGCTTCTCGGACTGGCCGGGCAGGGCGTCGGCCTTGAAGAAGGCCATGGGCATCAGAAGCGCGCCCTCGATATGTTCGAACATGTATTCCTGCGGGGTGCGGACGTCGATGACGACGATCTCGCCCCTGGCGAAGGCCTCGGCCACCTCGTCGACGGTCCAGGTTTCGAGGATGGATTGTCCGACTTCTTCGGTCTTCATGGCTGTCTCCTTCAGAAGCTGTTCGCGGGGATCTTGAAGTAACTTGTGCCGTCGTCTTCCGGCGGCGGCAGCTGTCCGGCCCTCAGGTTGACCTGAAGCGCGTGCAGCATCCGGTCGGGCAGGGTCAGCGTGGCGTCCCGTTTGTCGCGCAGGGCACAATAGTCGGCGCGCGAGATGCCGCCGCCGAGGTGCTTGTTGTGCGCGCGGTGTTCGGCCACCGTGGCTTCCCACGCCGGATCGCTGCGGTCGCCGACGGGCGGGTAATCGTGGCCGACGAAGAGGCGCGTGTCGTCGGGCAGGGTCAGGATCGCCATGAGCGAATCGTACAGCTCGGAGGACGAGCCGCCGGGAAAATCCGCCCGCGTGGTGCCGCTGTCCACATGCATGAAGGTGTCGTGCACGAAGGCCGCGTCGCCCATGACATAGGTCACCGATCCCAGCGTATGGCCCGGCGACAGCATCACGCGGACCTCGATGTCGCCCAGCATGAAGGTTTCGCCGTCCGCGAACAGGCGGTCGAAATCCGCCTCGACGTCGAAGGCCTTGGGCAGGTTGTAGATGCCGCGCCACAGCCCGGCGATCTCGCGGGTTTTCTCGCCGATGCCATTGGGGGCGCCGGTCTGCCGTTTCAGCCAGTGCGAGGCCATCATGTGATCGGCATGGGGGTGCGTGTCGAGCACCCAGGCCACCGTCAGCCCCCGGTCGCGCACGAAGGCCAGAACCTCTTCGGCGCTGTCGGTGCGGGTGCGGGCGCTTTGCGGGTCGAAGTCGAGCACCGTGTCGATCAGCGCCGCCTTGCCGGTCTTCGGGTCGGCGGCGACATACATGATGGACCCGGTGTCCTTGTCGTAGAACCCGGTGACTTCAGGAGATCCTGCGCCGGTCGCGGCGCTGGTGCGGGTGAACATGACGTACTCCGGTCCGTTTCGCATTCTCTGTATTGAATGTGAAGCAGGGATTTTGGTTCCCTGCAATGCGAAATTCCGGTTTGTCGTCGGCGGCGCGCGCCGTTGCTCAGCTGTGGCCGACCGCGTCCCGCTTCCGGGGCGCGGCGGGTCTGTTCGGCTCAGGCGCGGTGGCGTACCGCGGATACCGGCCGGAACCAGGTCTTTGCGAAATCCTCGCCATACATGGCGGAAATGCACTCGTAGGTTATGCGCGGAACCAGCATCGTTCCCTCCTTTGTTTTGCGCTAACAGAATTATTAACGCAGGAAAGTGTCCGAGGGTATAAGACTTTTGTTCAAATCTTGCGTCATGCTGCGGATTGCGCCGAAACATTCCGTGACGCGACCCGTTCCAGAATCAAGAGGCCCCTGCTAGGTCTTGTGGAATGAATAACCATAGCCCCAATATGCGCCCGGAAATCCGGCAGTTGGACGAGGCGGCGATCAACCGGATCGCGGCGGGCGAGGTTGTGGAACGGCCCGCCTCTGCCGTCAAGGAGCTGGTCGAGAACGCCATCGACGCCGGGGCCCGGCGCATCACCATAGAGATCGCGGACGGCGGCAAGACCCTGATCCGGGTCACCGACGACGGCTGCGGGATGACCGGACAGGACCTGCCGCTGGCGCTGTCGCGCCATGCGACCTCGAAGATCGACGGGTCGGACCTGCTGAACATTCACAGCTTCGGTTTCCGGGGTGAGGCGCTGCCCTCGCTGGGGGCCGTGGGCCGGCTG
Source organism: Ponticoccus sp. (in: a-proteobacteria) (assembly GCF_048381735.1). Taxonomy (NCBI): domain Bacteria; kingdom Pseudomonadati; phylum Pseudomonadota; class Alphaproteobacteria; order Rhodobacterales; family Roseobacteraceae; genus Ponticoccus; species Ponticoccus sp. (in: a-proteobacteria). The sequence goes on along the minus strand of NZ_JBLXGL010000002.1, from coordinate 26,095 downwards.
ACGCTGCAAAGCCGCGCCGAGGGGCACGAGGCCGCGTCCCTGTCCGTCGAGGGCGGGCATCTGGGTGCGGTGAAGCCCTGCGCCCTGAACGGCGGCACGGTCGTCACGCTGCGCGACCTGTTCTTTGCCACCCCCGCGCGGCTGAAATTCCTGCGCAGCGACCGGGCCGAGATGCAGGCGATTTCCGACATCGTGAAGCGGCTGGCCATGGCAGAGCCCTCGGTCGGGTTCACCCTGAAAGACGTCTCTGGCGGGGCGGATCGCGTGACCTTCCGGGTCGATCCCGAAACCGGCGACCTTTTCGACGCGCTGCGCGGGCGGCTGTCGCGAATCATGGGCACCGAGTTCACGGAAAACGCCCTGCCCATCGACGCGGAGCGCGAAGCCGTGCGGCTGACCGGCTACGCGGCGCTGCCGACCTATTCGCGCGGATCGGCGGTGGCGCAGTATCTCTTCGTCAACGGGCGCCCGGTGCGGGACAAGATGCTGATCGGCGCGCTGCGCGGCGCCTATCAGGACTTCCTGTCGCGCGACCGCCACCCCGCCGTGGCGCTTTTCGTGGATTGCGAGCCGCACCGGGTCGACGTCAACGTGCATCCGGCCAAGTCCGAGGTCCGCTTTCGCGAGCCGGGCGTTGTGCGCGGGTTGATCGTCTCCGGCCTGCGGCACGCGCTGGCAGAGGCCGGGCACCGCGCCTCGACCACCGTGGCCGGCGCGACGCTGGGCGCCATGCGCCCCGAGGCCCCGGCAGAGCCGCGCGTCTACCAAATGGACCGCCCCGCGCCGGGCCGCTGGTCGCCGCCCGTGCCGCCCTCTGCCGCCGCGCGAGAGGCGGCCTTTGCCGCGCAGGCCCCCGGCTTTGCCGAGATGCAGGCCGACTGGTCCGCCCGCGTGGTCGAGCCGGAGCCGGAAGAGGCCCCGCCCACGGCCCTGCCGCTGGGCGCCGCGCGCGGGCAGGTGCATGAGAATTACATCATCGCCCAGACCGCCGACGGCATGGTGATCGTCGATCAGCACGCCGCGCACGAGCGGCTGGTCTACGAGAAGCTGAAGCGCCAGATGGCCGAGAACGGCGTCGCCGCGCAGGCCCTGCTGATCCCCGAGATCGTGGAACTGTCATCCGACGACGCGGGCCGCCTGCTGGCCGTGGCCGAGGATCTGGGGCGCATGGGCTTCACGCTGGAACCCTTCGGCGCGGGGGCGGTGGCGGTGCGCGAAACGCCCGCGATCCTGGGCGAGGTCAATGCGCAGGCGCTGATCCGCGACATCCTCGACGAGCTTGACGACACAGGGGAAACGGCGCTGGTGCAGGAGCGGCTGGAGGCGATCCTCAGCCGCGTCGCCTGCCACGGCTCGATCCGCTCGGGCCGCCGGATGCGCGCCGAAGAGATGAACGCGCTTCTGCGCGAGATGGAGGCGACACCGCATTCCGGCCAGTGCAACCACGGGCGTCCGACCTATGTGGAACTGAAGCTGGCGGATATCGAGCGGCTGTTCGGGCGCACATGATCCGGCTGGGCACCTTCGAGGTTTCTCTGGAAGATCCCCTGACGCTGGCGGCGCTTGGCCTGGCCCTGCTTGTCCTGTTCCTGCTTTGGCGCGCAGCGCGGGCGGCGTCGCGCTCTGCCCGGATGATCGAGGCGTTGACGCAGCAGACCGGCACCATGGCGCATCGGGTGCAACGGCTGTCCGACGGGCAAGAGCGGTTGGCGGGCGGGTTGCACCACGTCTCCGAGGGGCAGGCCAGCAGCCAGACCGCCATGCTGCAACTGATGGAACAGCGGCTGGCCGAGGTGCAGGAGCGTATGTCCGAAAGCCTGCACGGCACATCCAGGCGCACCGCCCATTCGCTGGGCGAGCTGCGCGAGCGGTTGCAGGTGATCGACAAGGCGCAGGCCAATATCACCAAGCTGTCGGGCGACGTGCTGTCGCTTCAGGACATCCTGTCGAACAAGCAGACGCGGGGCGCCTTCGGTGAAATCCAGCTGAACGACATCGTCGCCAAGGCGCTGCCCTCGGACAGCTATACGCTGCAGGGCACGCTGTCGAACGGGCGGCGGGCGGATTGCCTTATTCACCTGCCGCAGCCCCCGGGCCCCATCGCCATCGACGCCAAGTTCCCGCTGGAAGGCTATGAGGCGCTGCGCAGGGCCGACAGCGACGAGCGCCGCCAGCGCGCGGCGCAGGGGTTCCGGCTGGCGGTGCGCAAGCATCTGCGCGACATCGCCGAACGCTATATCATCGAGGGCGAGACGGCGGATGGCGCGCTGATGTTCCTGCCCTCCGAGGCGGTCTATGCGGAACTGCACGCGCATTTCCCCGAAGTCGTGCGCGAGGGCTTCAACCTGCGGGTCTGGATCGTCTCGCCGACAACCTGCATGGCCACGCTGAACACCATGCGCGCGATCCTCAAGGACGCGCGGATGCACGAGCAGGCGGGTGCGATCCGCAAGGAGCTGCACCTGCTGTCCGAGGACGTGGACCGGCTTTCGACCCGCGTCGGCAACCTCGACCGGCATTTCGGGCAGGCTTCGCGCGATCTGGAGGAAATCCGCATCAGCGCCGACAAGGCGGGAAAGCGGGCGCGGCGGCTGGACAACTTCGATTTCGAGGATCTGGCGCCCGAGACGCGGAGTGTCTTGCCCGCGACGGCACCCGGAGAGTAGCCCGCGCGACCCGGGGGGAGACAGCGCGCCAGTCTCTGCTACCATGACAGACAGAATCACGCAGCCGGATCGTGGCAAGCTGTTCGAATCCCGAGGGGTTTCCCGACGGGATTGGCGGCTGTAGCCACGGCAAGAGCGAAACAATCTTGCGTGGGATGCCATTGGGAGGTGGTAATGTTTAAGGTTGAACTATTGCCATGCGTCTGACGCATGGAGGCTATGCGCGACACCGGCTGCCGCTGCGACAGGCTGGCTGCTAGGACAGGATCCAGCAATGATCGGTCTGGGGAGGCGCGCTGGTCAGCTGACTCCTCCCGATTCCACAAAAAGTATGGTTTAAGGCTAAACCATAAATTGCGCAGAATGCGCGAAAGGGAAGAGGACACATGAAAGACACCCCTCAGGACATCGACCCGACCGAAAGCCAGGAATGGCAGGAGGCCATCGAGGACGTCATCATGCGCGACGGTCCGGACCGGGCGCATTTCCTGCTGGACAAGGCGGTGCAACAGGCGCGCGCGGCGGGCGCGATGCTGCCCTTCTCGGCCACCACGCCCTACCAGAACACGATCTCGCCCGATGACGAGGTCGAGGTCCCCGGCGACACCGAGATGGAATGGCGCATCCGCACCATCAACCGCTGGAACGCCATGGCCACGGTGGTCAAGCGCAACAAGGAAAGCAGCGAATACGGCGGCCACATCGCCTCTTTCGCCTCGTCCGCCGCGCTCTACGACATCGGTCTCAACCATTTCTGGCGGTCCAAGTCGGCGATCCACGGCGGCGACCTGGTGTTTTTCCAGGGCCACGTGATCCCCGGCATCTACGCCCGGTCCTTCATGGAAGGCCGCCTGACCGAAGAGCAGATGCTGAACTTCCGCTCCGAGGTCGCGGGCGAGGGGCTGTCGTCCTACCCGCACCCCTGGCTGATGCCGGATTACTGGCAGTTCCCGACCGTCTCGATGGGCCTTGGCCCGCTGATGGCGATCTATCAGGCGCGGTTCATGAAGTACCTCGAGAACCGGGGCCTGATCGAAAAGCAGGACCGCAAGGTCTGGGCCTTCCTCGGCGACGGCGAGATGGACGAGCCCGAAAGCCTTGGCGCCATCCACCTTGCGGCGCGCGAGGGTCTCGACAACTTGATCTTCGTGGTCAACTGCAACCTGCAACGCCTCGACGGCCCGGTGCGCGGCAACTCGAAGATCGTGCAGGAGCTCGAAGGCAACTTCCGCGGTTCCGGCTGGGACGTGATCAAGCTGCTGTGGGGCCGGGGCTGGGATGAACTGCTGGAGCAGGACACCAGCGGCAAGCTGCGCCAGCTGATGGATGAAACCATCGACGGCGACTACCAGACCTTCAAGTCGAAGGACGGTGCCTATATCCGCAAGCATTTCTTCGGCAAGTACCCCGAGACCGCCGAGCTGGTGAAGGACTGGACCGACGACCAGATCTGGGCGCTGCGCCGGGGCGGTCACGATCCCAAGAAGGTCTACAACGCCTTCCTGCGCGCGACCAAGGCCAAGGGTCAGCCCACCGTCCTTCTGGTCAAGACCGTCAAGGGCTACGGCATGGGCACCGCCGGTGAGGGGCAGAACACCACCCACCAGCAGAAGAAGATGCAGCTGGACCAGCTGAAGGCGATGCGCGACCGCTTCAAGATCCCCGTCACCGACGAGGAACTGGAAAAGGACATCCCCTTCGTCACGCTGAACAACGCGCAAAAGGCCTATATGGCCGAGCGGCGCAAGGAGCTGGGCGGCGCCTTCCCCAAGCGGGAAACGGAATCGCCGAAGCTGGAGATCCCGCCGCTGGAGACCTTCAAGAAAGAGCTTCAGTCCTCGGGTGAGCGGGAATTCTCGACCACCATGGCCTTCGTGCGCATCCTGACGACGCTGCTGCGCGACAAGAAGATCGGCAAGAACGTTGTGCCGATCGTGCCGGACGAAAGCCGCACCTTCGGGATGGAGGGGCTGTTCCGCTCTGTCGGCATCTACAATCCGAAGGGGCAGCTTTATACCCCCGAGGACCGCGAGCAGATGTCCTACTACAAGGAATCGGCGGACGGGCAGGTGCTGCAGGAAGGCATCAACGAGGCCGGCGCCATGGCCGACTGGATCGCGGCGGCAACCGCGTATTCCAACCACGGCGTGCCGATGATCCCCTTCTACATCTACTACTCGATGTTCGGCTTCCAGCGGATCGGCGACCTGGCCTGGGCCGCAGGCGACAGCCGCGCGCGCGGCTTCATGCTGGGCGGCACGGCGGGGCGGACCACGCTAAACGGCGAGGGCCTGCAGCACGAGGACGGCCACAGCCACATCCTTGCCGGCACCATCCCGAACTGCATCACCTATGACCCGACCTTCAGCTACGAGGTCGCGGTGATCGTGCAGAACGGCATGAAGCGGATGTATCAGGATCAGGAAGACGTCTTCTTCTACCTGACCCTGATGAACGAGAACTATCACCACCCGGAAATGCCGATGGGCGCCGAAGAGGGGATCCTGAAGGGCCTCTACCGCATGTCCAAGGTGGCGAAGCCGGGCAAGAAGCACGTCAACCTGATGGGCTCGGGCACGATCCTCGTTCAGGCGCTGCAGGCGGCCGAGATGCTGAAGGAAGACTTCGGCGTCACCTCGGACATCTGGTCGGCGACCTCGTTCAACGAGTTGGCGCGCGACTACCAGGATTGCGAACGGCACAACCGCCTCAATCCTTTCGCCGAAGAGCGGGTGCCCTACATCACCCAGACCCTGACCAATGTGTCCGGGCCGATCATCGTCGCCACCGACTACATGAAGAACTACGCCGAGCAGGTGCGCGGCGCGGTCAAGCAACGCTTCACGGTGCTGGGCACGGATGGCTTTGGCCGCTCGGACAGCCGCGTGAACCTGCGCCGCTTCTTCGAGGTGGACGCAAACCACATCGCGGCGGCGGCGATGGTCGACCTGTTCCGCGAGGGCGCCGTCTCCGAGAAGGACCTGCAGGCGGCCCTGAAGAAATACGACATCGACGGCGGCAAGCCGAACCCGCGGCTGAGCTGATCGGGACTGGAGGAAGAATACATGAGCACAGAAGTCAAAGTCCCCGATATCGGCGATTTCAACGAGGTTCCGGTGGTGACCGTTCTGGTCAGCGTCGGTGACACGATTGCCGAAGAAGACCCGATCGTCGAACTGGAGAGCGACAAGGCCACGATGGAGGTTCCCTCCTCCGCCGCCGGTGTCGTGAAGGAAATCAGGGTCGCCGAGGGTGACAAGGTCTCCGAAGGCTCGGTCATCCTGATTGTCGAGGGCGACGGCGCGGGTGCCGCGAAGGAAGAGAAGAAAGAGGAACCCAAGGCCGAGGCGCCGAAGGAAGAGCCCAAGCCCGCCAAGCAGGAAAGCTCTGCCGCGCCGGTCACGGATGCGGGGTTCTCCAAGGTGCATGCCTCGCCGTCGGTCCGGGCCTTTGCCCGCCGGGTCGAGGTCGATCTGAACCGCGTCAACGGCTCAGGACGCAAGGGCCGCATCCTGCGCGAGGATGTCGAGAAGGCACTGAAATCCGCCGCTCCGGCTGCCGCAGGCGCGCCCGCGCAGGGCGGCATGGGCATCCCGCCGATCCCCGCTGTGGACTTCTCGAAGTTCGGCCCGGTGGAAGAGGTCGAGATGTCCCGGATCAAGAAGATCTCGGGCCCCGCGCTGCACCGGTCGTGGCTGAACATCCCGCATGTGACGCATAACGACGAGGCCGATATCACCGACCTCGACAAGTACCGCAAGGAAATGGACACGATGGCCAAGGAAGACGGCTATCGCGTGACCCTGCTGTCCTTCGTCATCAAGGCCAGCGTCTCGGCGCTGAAACAGCATTGGGAGTTCAACTCGTCCATCCATCCCGACGGCGACAAGCTGATCAAGAAGGACTTCTACAACATCGGTTTCGCGGCGGACACGCCGAACGGCCTGATGGTCCCGGTGATCAAGGACGCCGACCGCAAGGGGCTGGTCGATATCTCGAAAGAGCTGATGACCCTGTCCAAGGCCGCCCGCGAGGGCGAGCTGAAGTCCAAGGACATGCAGGGCGCAACCTTCACGATCTCGTCTCTGGGCGGCATCGGCGGCACGTCCTTCACGCCAATCGTGAACGCGCCCGAGGTGGCGATCCTTGGCCTGACCCGGTCGAAGATGCAGCCGGTCTGGAACGGCGAGGAGTTCGTGCCGCGCCTGATGCAGCCGCTGTCCCTGTCCTACGACCACCGTGCCGTGGACGGCGCCCTGGCCGCACGCTTCGTCGTGACGCTCAGGACGCTGCTCGGCGACATGCGCAAGCTGATGTGGTGAGGTGAGGAATATGGAAGTCAAAGTACCCGATATCGGTGATTTCAAGGATGTTCCCGTCGTCACCGTGCTCGTTGCCGTCGGCGACGAGGTGAAGGAAGAGGACGCGCTCCTCGAACTGGAGAGCGACAAGGCCACGATGGAAGTGCCCTCGCCCGCGGCGGGCAAGGTCGTGGAAATCAAGGTGAGCGAAGGCGACAAGGTGTCCGAAGGCTCTGTCATCATGGTGCTGGAAGGCGCCGATGCCGGTGACTCGGACGGGGCCGCCAAGGAGGCGCCGAAAGAGGCCCCGGCATCGGACGCGCCGAAATCCGTCGCGGCGACCGGCACGGCCACTGGTCAGGGCGACATCCATGCAGAGGTGGTCGTGCTGGGCTCTGGCCCCGGCGGCTACACGGCGGCCTTCCGCGCCGCCGACCTTGGCAAGAAGGTTGTGCTGATCGAGCGCTACCCCTCGCTGGGCGGTGTCTGCCTGAACGTCGGCTGTATCCCGTCCAAGGCCCTGCTGCATGTCGCCAAGGTGATCACCGAGGCCGAGGAAATGAGCGCCCATGGCGTCACCTTCGGCAAGCCGAAGATCGACCTCGACGAGATCCGCGCCTTCAAGGACGACGTGGTCGGCAAGCTGACCGGCGGTCTGGAAGGGCTTGCCAAGGGCCGCAAGGTGACCACCGTGCAGGGCGTCGGCAAGTTCACCGGCCCGAACATGATCGAGGTCACGGGCGACGACGGCTCCAGGACCGTCAGCTTCGACCAGTGCATCATCGCCGCCGGGTCCGAACCCGTGGACCTGCCCTTCATCCCGCATGACGACCCGCGGGTGATCGACAGCACCGGCGCGCTGGAACTGGCCGACATTCCGGGCCGCATGCTGGTGCTGGGCGGTGGCATCATCGGGCTGGAAATGGCCTGCGTCTACGATGCGCTTGGCAGCAAGATCACCGTGGTCGAATTGATGGACCAGATCATCCCCGGCGCCGACAAGGATATCGTCAAGCCGCTGATGACCCGCATCAAGGACCGGTACGAGAACATCTTCCTGAAGACCAAGGTCACCGCCGTCGAGGCGCAGGACGACGGTCTGAAAGTCACCTTCGAGGATGACAAGGGCGAGAAATTCTCGGACACCTTCGACAAGGTGCTGGTCGCGGTGGGCCGCAAGCCCAACGGCAAGCTGATCGACGCCGAGAAGGCTGGTGTGGCGGTGGACGATCGCGGCTTCATCGCCGTGGATCGCCAGATGAAGACCGGCGTGGGCCATATCTTCGCCATCGGCGACGTCGTGGGCCAGCCGATGCTGGCGCATAAGGCGGTGCACGAGGGCAAGGTCGCGGCAGAGGTCGCCAGCGGCGAAAAGCGCTTCTTCGATGCCAAGCTGATCCCCTCGGTCGCCTATACCGACCCCGAGGTCGCGTGGTGCGGGCTGACGGAAACCGAGGCCAAGAAGCAGGGCGTGACATACGAAAAGGGCGTCTTCCCCTGGGCTGCCTCGGGCCGCGCGCTGTCGCTGGGCCGTTCGGAGGGCGTGACCAAGCTGCTTTTCGATCCCGAGAATGACCGCGTGATCGGCGCCTGCATCGTCGGCGTGAACGCCGGCGACCTGATCGCCGAGGCGGCGCTGGCCATCGAGATGGGGGCCGATGCCACCGACCTTGGCCACACGATCCACCCGCACCCGACCCTGTCGGAGACGGTGAATTTCGCGGCCGAGATGTTCGAGGGCACGATCACCGATCTGATGCCGCCCAAGAAGAAAAAGCACTGACCGGCCCATATGGTGCAGATCAGGCGCGCGGCCCCGTGACGGGACCGCGCGTTTTTGCTTTCCGGGGGGGCGGATCGGCCTGCGACGTGGTCTGGTTCCGGCAATCGGGGCGGGCGGTCGCCGGTCAGATGCCCAGGAAGGGCTGCGCAAGCCTTGGCAGCCATCCCTTGAACCGCAGCGGTGCGTCGGTCACCGCAAGGCAGATGCAATCCTCGGAGACATCGGCCACCGGCATGTGATCCAGATCGGCATCGGCGATCTCGATATCGCCCCGGGCAAAGCGGCCTTCCTCGTCCTCGAAGGCGCCCTGCAGCACCAGCGTCAGTTCCAGCCCGCGGTGGCCGTGGTCCGGCACCGCGGTTCCGGCGGGGATATACAGCAGCCGCGCGGTGGCCTCGGTCGAGGTCGGCAGAACCGTCTGCCGCACACCCATGCCGACCGACCGCCAGCGCACGCCGTCGATGCCGCCGGAGAGGTAGCCCTGCAGGGGCGCGGGCAGCGTACTGCGGGGCGCCGGGGCGGGGCGGGGCTCGGGGCGGGCGCCGCGGATCGCGGCCATGGTGCCGGCAAGGCAGCTCTCGGGCACATCCACGCCCTCGACCCTGTCCATCAGCGTGCCGCCGACGGCATCGCAGGCCTCGTAGGCGGCGCGGCAGTGATCGCAGAGCGAGATATGCGTGGCCACGATCAGGTTGACCGCCTCGGGCAGGGTGCCGGCGGAATACCCCAGGATCAGCTCTTCGGTCAGGTGGTGGGTGATCTTTGTCTTCATGGCTTTCACGTCCTGTCCATGGCGTGCCGCAGGCGGTCCAGAGCCAGCCGGATACGGGACTTGATCGTCCCCAGCGGCAGGCCGGTCACATCCGCGATTTCGCTGTGCGAGAGTTCGCCGAAATAGGCCTTCTCGATCAGGTCGCGCTGCTTGTCCGGCAGCGCGGCGATGGCTTTTCCAAGGGTCCGGGTGTCCTCTTGCAGACCCAGCGCGGTCTCCTGATCCGGCTCGGCCTCGGGGCCCCAGCCCAGATCCTCCGGTTCGGGGCGCCTTTGCCGCCGCAGGATGTCGATGCGGCGGTTGCGGGCGATGGTGAAGACCCATGTCGCCACCGAGGCCCGGGCCGGATCGAACTGCCCGGCCTTGCGCCAGACTGTCGCCATGACGTCCTGCACACATTCCTCGGCGGTGGTTTCATCGGCGCCCGACTTCATCAGGAAGCCCTTGATGCGCGGGGCAAAGTGCCGGAACAGCGCCACGAAAGCCTCTTCGTCGGCGTGGTCCCGGATGCGCGCGACGGCGTCGATCCATTCCGCGTTGTCTGGGGGAGGGGCGGGCGCCTTGGGGGTCACGTCTGTCCTTCGGTCTGCCTGTCTGACCCTGATCTGGGGCACCGCGACGGGTGTCGCAACGGGCGAAGAGTCGCGGGCAGGATATGCATCGGTCTGGACAAACATAGCCTGAATACGCAGCGGCGGCAGGGGTGGATCAAAAATCCTGTGACCTGTTGCGGCAGGCGTCGTGGTGGTCGGGGGCATGTGTCCCTTGGTGGGCGCGGTCATGCGGGCCGGACCCTGTCAGCCGGGCGCGTCGCGGCGCTGTGGATCCGGGCCTGCCGCTGCCGCCAAAGCAAAACTCATCCGATCCGCGTCGCGGCGCGTAATGCCTTGAAAGACCGGAACGACAAGGACGTGACCATGCCATTCGAAGCCACCCCTCCCGGCCCGCGCCGCATCGCCGTTATCGGCGGCGGCATTTCCGGGATGGGCGCCGCCCACAGCCTTGGGCAAGACCACCAGGTCACCCTGATCGAGGCGGAGCCCGACCTGGGCGGCCATGCCCGCACGCGGCTGGCGGGCCGCAATGGCGATCAACCCGTGGACACCGGTTTCATCGTCTTCAACCGCCCCAACTATCCGCATCTGACGCGGCTTTTCGCGGATCTGGACGTGCCGGTGGTGAAATCCGACATGACCTTTTCCGCCAGCCTGCGCGGGGGTGCGATGGAATACGGGTTGCGCGACATCCGGGCGGTTTTTGCGCAGCGCAGGAACGCCTTCAACCCGCGCTTTCTGCGGATGATCCGGGATATCCTGCGCTTCAATGCGCGCGCTTTGGATGCCGCGAACGACCCGCAGCAGCCGCTTGGGGACTTCCTGCGCGGCATGGGCACCGGGGACTGGTTCCGCGATTACTACCTGCTGCCGCTGTCGGGGGCGATCTGGTCGACGCCCACCGAGAAGGTGCTGGATTTCCCGGCCCATGCGCTGGTGCGCTTCTTCGAGAACCACGCCCTGCTCAGCCACAGCGGTCAGCACCAGTGGTACACGGTCAGGGGCGGCTCGGTCGAATACGTGCGACGGCTGGAGGCCGCCCTGACGGCGCGCAGGGTCGCGCTGCGCACCGGCTCGCCCGTTCAGGGCGTGCGGCGGCTGGATGCGGGCGGGGTCGAGATCCGCATGCGCGGCGGCCAGTGGGAGCGGTTCGACGAGGTGGTACTTGCGACCCATACGGATGTCAGCCTGCGGTTGCTCTCCGACGCCCGCCAGCACGAGCGCGCGGCGCTGTCGAAGTTCGCCTACCAGCCGAACCGGGTCGTGCTGCACGCCGATACCTCGCTGATGCCGCGCCGCCCGGTCTGCTGGTCGGCGTGGAACTACACCGAAACCGACCGCAAGGAGATGAACCAGATCGACCTGACCTACTGGATGAACTGCCTTCAGCCGATTCCGAAGGACGACCCGCTGTTCGTGACGCTGAACTCGACGCGCCCGATCCGCGAAGAACTGATCCACGACGAGGTGACGCTGCATCATCCGGTCTACGACCTGAACGCGCTTGACGCGCAGCGCGAGGTGGCGGGCTTCAACGGCACCGGCAATACCTGGTTCTGCGGCGCGTGGATGCGCAACGGCTTCCACGAGGACGGGCTGGCCAGCGGCATCGCGGTGGCCGAGATGATCCGCGCCCGCACCGGCGCGATGGAGGCGGCATGACAGGGGTCAAGCTGCTTCGGGGGCACACCTTCCATGGACGAAAGGGGGCGGTCGAGAACGGCTTTCGCTATTCCATCGACTACGTGCTGCTCGATGCCGAGGCCCCTGTCGCCGCGCCGCGCCTGTTTGCGCGCAACCGCGCCGGAATGATGTCGGTGCAGGACCGCGATCACGGCGGGCCGCCCCGCAAGGGCCGTGGCGCGCCATGGGCCCGCGCGGTGCTGGCGGCGCATGGGCTGCGGGCAGAGCGGCTGATGCTGCTGGCGCAGCCCCGGCTGCTGGGCCATGTCTTCAACCCGGTTTCCTTCTGGCTGGCCTATGAAGGCGCGGCGCTGCGGGCGGTGATCGCCGAGGTGACGAATACCTTTGGCGACCGGCATTCCTACCTCTGCACCGCGCCCGGCGGTCGCGCGATCCGGCCAGAGGACCGCATCGAGGCGCAGAAGATCCTGCATGTCTCGCCCTTCCAGCCGATCGCCGGGGGCTATGTGTTCCAGTTCGACATCCGGCCCGATCACATCGGCATCCGCATCGACTATACCCACGACAAGGGCGGCGTGATCGCCACGCTTGTCGGCCCGCTGGTGCCGCTGACGGCCCGGGGCATCCTGTGGTCCGCCCTGCGGCGCCCCCTTGGTGCGCGGCGGGTTCTGGCGCTGATCCACTGGCAGGCGCTGAAGCTCTGGTGGAGGGGCGCCTCTTACCGCACCCGCCCGACGGCGCCCGACCAAGAGGTCAGCGGCGGCCCGCGCCCGTTGAAGGAGGTCTCGTGATGTCCCTGCTGTCCGTGGTGCTTGGCGCCGGGCTGGCACTGCTGGCGGTCTGGATGGTGCGGCGCCTCGCGACCTTCAGGGCGCAGCGCCCCGCCGACTATGAGCAGGCGGGCGGAGAGGCCTTCGACCTGCGCCGACACCTGAACGGTCCGCTGGTCTGCGACGGGGTGATCTACGGGCCCATGGGGCGCGTGGTGTCGCGCTTCACCGGCGATTTCGACGTCCGCTGGCAGGGCAACGCCGGGGTGATGACAGAGGTCTTCCGCTACGATTCCGGCAAGGTCCAGCACCGCGAGTGGCGCCTGACCCTTGGCAGCGACGGGCGCATCACCGCCCGCGCCGACGACATCCCCGGCGAGGGGCAGGGCTGGCAAAGCGGCCCGGCGGTTCTGCTGCGCTACCGCATCCGGCTGGAAGCAGACGCCGGCGGGCATGTGCTGGACACGACCGACTGGATGTATCTGACGCCCGGCGGGACCATCGTGAACCGCAGCCAGTTTCGGAAGTTCGGTTTCAAGGTGGCCGAACTGGTGGCCACCATGCGACGCAAGGAGGCCCTGTGATGGACTGGACCGGAAAACGCTACTGGCTGGTCGGCGCCAGCGACGGTCTGGGCGAGGCGCTGGCCCGCAGGCTCAGCGCGGCGGGCTGCGCGCTGGTGCTGTCGGCGCGCTCCGGCGACAAGCTGCGCAGCCTGGCCCGATCCCTGCCCGGCAAGGCCGAGGCGCTGCCGGTGGATGTCACCGCCCCCGAAAGCCTTCAGGCGGCCTACCGCGACATGGGCGAGATCGACGGCGTTGTGCAGCTGGCCGGGGTCTACTGGCCCTTCGGCGCGAAAGACTGGGATGCGACGCAGGCGACCACCATGGCCGAGGTGAACTTTGTCGGGGCGATGAACCTGATGGGCGCCGTGATCCCGCATTTCGTGCAGCGCGACCGGGGCCATATCGTTCTCACCGGGTCGCTGACCGGCTACCGGGGGCTGCCGCGATCGGCGCCCTATACCGCCTCGAAGGCGGGTGTCATGGCGCTGGCCGAGTCGCTGCACGCCGATACCCGCGGCTCTGGCGTGCGGGTGCAGCTTTTGAACCCCGGCTTCATCAGGACGCGGCTGACCGACAAGAACGACTTCAGGATGCCCTTCATCATGGAGCCGGAGAAGGCCGCCGATATCGTCCTGAAACATATGGAGAAAGGCGGTTTTCAGCGGGCCTTTCCCCATGGCTTTGGCCTGCTGTTCCGGGCCGCGCAGTTCCTGCCGGACGCGCTGTACTACCGGCTGTTTGCTTAAGATCAATGCGCCCGCGCCCCTGTGCTATAGTGCTTGGTGGCACGCAAGGAGGCGCGACATGGAAAAGATCAGCACAAGCAAGGTGGCCGCCGTTATCGTCATGGCCCGCGAGTTGAACCGGGCCGAGGGCGAATTGCGGGCGCTTGTCGACCGCATGGACGAGGAAGAGCAGGCGGCTCTGACCGCGATCATGTGGATCGGTCGCGGCGCCTTCGAGGCCGAGGAATGGGACGAGGCCTATGACACCGCCATCGCAGAGGCCACGACCCCAACGGCGGATTACCTGATCGGCACGCCCCATCTTGCCGACCACCTCGAGGCGGGGATGGAGGCGCTGGGGTTCGATCCGACCGATGAGGAAGACGCGCTGATGACCCGGGGCGCCTGACCGGCGTCGGATGCCCGGCGCGCGCCACCCTATCGCAGGGCGCGGCCCTTGAGGATCGCGTTCTCGCCGAAGCGCGCGCGGATCGCATCCGTCGCCTTTTCCGCCTGCCGCCGCGCCCGGGCCTGCGGGTCGAGCAGGTCGTCGACCAGATCGGCGCGGTCGTCGGGCACCAGGTCGGACAGTCCCGTGCCCACCAGCCGGAACGGCCCCTGATCCGCCACCTGCTCGAACAGGCCGCGCGCCACGCGGTACAGCCGGTCCGCCGTCTGGGTGCAGTCGGGCAGGGACTGGCGCCGGGTCAGGGTGCGGAAGTCGGCGCGCTTCAGCTTCAGCGTGACGGTGCGCCCGGCCAGCCCCTTGGCCTTGGCCCGGTCCGCCACCTGTTCCGACAGCCGCCAGATATGCCCGTCCAGAATCTCGGGATCGGCGGTGTCCTCGTTGAAGGTCGTTTCCTTCGAGATCGACTTTACCGGTGCATTGCGGCTGACCCGGCGCCGATCCTCGCCGCGCGCAAGGTGCCACAGCCGCTCTCCCATGCCGCCGAAACGGTGGATCAGGTCGGTCTTTTCCCACCGCAGAAGGTCCTCGAAGGTGCGGATGCCGGCCTTGTCCAGCGCCTGCTGGCTGACCTCGCCGACGCCCCAGATCAGCCGGATCGGTTTCGGGCGCAGGAAGGCCTGCGTCTCGGCCTGCCCGATCACCGCGAAGCCGTGCGGCTTGTCGAGGTCCGAGGCGATCTTGGCGAGAAACTTGTTGTGCGACAGGCCGATGGAACCGGTCAGCCCCAATTCGTCGCGCATCCGCTTTACCAGCCCGGCCAGCACCACGGCGGGCGGGGCGCCGTGCAGGCGTTCGGTGCCGGTCAGGTCGAGGAAGGCTTCGTCCAGCGACAGCGGCTCGATGGCGGGGGTCAGGTCTTCCATCATGGCCCGGATCTGGCGGCTGACCTCGGCGTAGACCGCGCCGCGCGGCTTGACCACCACGGCGTCCGGGCAAAGTTGCAGCGCCTTGAACATCGGCATGGCCGAGCGCACGCCGCGCACCCGCGCCACGTAGCAGGCGGTGGACACGACGCCCCGGCGTCCGCCGCCGATGATCACCGGCTTGTCGCGCAGTTCGGGATTGTCGCGCTTTTCGACGCTTGCATAAAAAGCGTCGCAATCCATGTGGGCAATCGAAAGACTGTTCAATTCGGGATGCGCCACGATCCTCGGTCTGCCACACTGGGGGCAGCGGGAACCGGTTTCGAACCGGGCAAGACAATCGCGGCAGAGGGCGGGCATGACCTCAATCTACAGCAGCGCAGAGACGCAGGCCACAGGCGCCGCGCGGCGTGATTTCGCCGGAGCCAAGGTGATGCTGTTCTTCGGGGGCAGCATGGCGATCCTGCGGCGCGACCACAGCCCCGGCATTCCCTGGCCCGGATGCCTCGACTTTCCCGGCGGCGGGCGCGAGGCGGGCGAAAGCCCGGAAACCTGCGCGATCCGCGAAACCGCCGAGGAGCTGGGCACTCTTCTGCGACCGTGCGACCTTGTCTTCGCGGCGGTCCATGCAGGCGCGCGGGGACCAAGCTGGTTCTTCGCGGCCCATCTTCCGGCCGAGGGGCTGCGCGAGGTGCGCTTTGGCGGAGAGGGCGCGGGCTGGTGCGAAATGGCGCCGGAAGCCTATTGCGCGGCGCCCGATGCGATCCCGCATTTCAGCGCGATCCTGTCGGCCTACCGGCGTCGCGGGGCGTAGCGGGTGGGCTGAAGGCCCTGACCGCGGCCAAGAAAAAGCCGGGGCCGCCAGAACACTGGACGAACCCCGGCGAAGTCCCGACACCCCAAGGGGACGAAGAGGGGCGCCGGGTGCAGGCTCATACAGGCAGATATGAGCCGAGGCAGATGTTATGCCGCGAAGGGCATGCAATGGGGAAGGTGGCGGCGCGGCGGCGTGGAGGGAGCCCGCGAGCGCAGTGCCTCGGGCGCGGTCCGGTTGCGCAGGGCGTTGCGAAGCAGGCCGTTCGAGACCTCTTCGAACTCTGCCGTCACAGGGGCGGGGTAGGCGCTTGCGATCCGCATCGCGCCGTCGATGGTGTTCAGCGTGACGAGGGCCTCAAAGCATTCCTCGGCGGCGTTGTAGCGGATCTCGTCGATCCGGGGCGAACCGTTATGCATGACCAGTCTCCTCTGCTCGGACCCGGTGGGGTCGAAGATGGTGTTGCATATATACGTCCAGGCCTGTGGATAAGTTCCATACCGGAATTCATGACCTTGTTTGGAACCGACAGAAAGCAGCTTATCTAGTGCGCTCAAGTCCCCGTGATCGAAGATCTGGTGTCAAACGAAATCCGGCAGCTAGGTGTTGGGGGTCCGGGCCTGCGGCGAGGCCATCTCTGCCACGATGTCCAGCGCCGCCTTGCGGGGGTCGGCGGCCTTGTGCACGGGGCGCCCCACAACGATGTGATCGACACCGTCGCGGACCGCCTGCGCCGGTGTGGCGATCCGCTTCTGGTCACCCTTGTCGGCGCCGGTGGGGCGGACGCCCGGCGTGACGATCAGGCGCCCGGCGGCTTCCGGCAGCGCGCGGATCAGCGCCGCCTCGTTGGGCGAGGCGATGACGCCATCGGCGCCCGCGTCAAAGGCGCGGCCCGCGCGTTCGGTCACAAGGTCGGGGATCGTGCCGCCGCGGATCATCGAGTCGTCGAGGTCGTCGCGGTCCAGCGAGGTCAGGATGGTCACGGCGAGGATCTTCAGGTCGCTGCCCGCCGCGCCCTGTTTCGCGGCGCGGACCACATGGGGGTCGCCGTGCACCGTCAGGAAATCGAGGTCGAACTGCGCGATGCCGCGCACCGCCGCCTCGACCGTGGCGCCGATGTCGAAGAACTTCATGTCGAGGAAGATGCGCTTGCCGTGCTCTGCCTTCAGTTCGTTGGCCAGCGCCAGCCCGCCGCCGGTCAGCATCCCCAGCCCGATCTTGTAGAAGGAGACCGAGTCGCCCAGCGTCTGCACGAGGTCCAGCCCGGCAATCACGTTCGGCACGTCGAGGGCTACGATCAGGCGGTCGTCGGCGGGGGTGGTCATGGCGCGGGCTCCTTGCTGGGGTTGCCCTTCCATGCGGAGAAGCCCGGCAGAGGTCAAGCGGAGAGGCGGCGCAGGCGGTCCGGCAAGAGGCCCGGCGCGAAGCGCAGGCTGCCCCGGTCGCGGAATTCCGGCAGGCGGCGGGTGCGGTAAAGCGCCTGCGCCAGCAGCAGCATCCGCTGGCGCGCCCCGATTGCGCCATGGCCGGCGGGCAGCGACAGCGGGATCTGCACCCGGCTGCCGTCCGCCTCCAGCGTGACAGAGCCGTGGCGCTGCCCGTCGGCACCGGGCGGGCCAAAGCCCTCGATCTCGATCCCTGTGATATACATCGGGCCTCCCTCCGGTGCGCAGACTGCCCTGCATCGGCTTAACATTCGGTGGATGGGCGCCGTTGCAATAATGCAACGCAGGGGGCTTGAAACCGGCGCCGCCGCCCGCCAAATTCAAACCCGAGGCCCCGTGGGGCTGCGTGCCGCAAAGGTGGGCGCAGCAAAGGCAGGGGCGCTTGATAAAGGAGAGAGATTATGAACTTGGAGAAGTTCACAGAGCGCGCGCGCGGGTTCATTCAGGCCGCCCAGACGATCGCGATGCGCGAAAGCCACCAGAAGCTGGCGCCCGAACACCTGCTGAAAGCGCTGATGGACGACGAGCAGGGGCTTGCGTCCAACCTGATCGCCGCCTCGGGCGGTGACGCGAAGCGTGTCGTTCAGGTGCTGGATACGAAACTGGCGCGCATCCCCAAGGTCTCGGGCGATGCCGGTCAGGTGTATCTGGACAGTGCCACCGGCAAGGTGCTGGACGAGGCCGAGAAGATTGCCACCAAGGCGGGCGACAGCTTTGTTCCCGTCGAGCGGATGCTGATGGCGCTGGCCATGGTGAAAAGCCCCGCGAAAGAGGCGCTGGAGGCGGGCAGGGTCACGCCGCAGGGCCTGAACGAGGCGATCAACGATATCCGCAAGGGCCGCACGGCTGACAGCGCCAATGCCGAAGACGGCTATGACGCGCTGAAGAAGTATGCCACGGACCTGACCGCCCGCGCCGAAGAGGGTCGCATCGACCCGATCATCGGCCGCGACGAGGAAATCCGCCGGGCCATGCAGGTGCTGTCGCGCCGGACCAAGAACAACCCCGTGCTGATCGGTGAACCCGGCGTCGGTAAAACGGCGATTGCCGAGGGTCTTGCCCTGCGCATCGTCAACGGCGACGTGCCCGAGAGCCTGCGCAACAAGCGGCTGATGGCGCTCGACATGGGCGCACTGATCGCCGGTGCGAAGTATCGCGGCGAGTTCGAAGAGCGGCTGAAGTCCATCCTGAAAGAGGTCGAGGCCGCCGCGGGCGAGATCATCCTCTTCATCGACGAGATGCACACGCTGGTTGGCGCGGGCAAGGCGGATGGCGCCATGGATGCGTCGAACCTGCTGAAACCGGCGCTGGCGCGCGGTGAGCTTCATTGCGTCGGCGCAACCACGCTGGACGAATACCGCAAGCATGTGGAAAAGGACGCGGCCCTTGCCCGGCGCTTCCAGCCCGTGATGGTGCAGGAGCCGACGGTCGAGGACACAATTTCCATCCTGCGCGGCATCAAGGAGAAGTACGAGCTGCACCACGGCGTGCGGATCAGTGACTCTGCGCTGGTGGCGGCGGCGACGCTCTCGCACCGCTACATCACCGACCGTTTCCTTCCGGACAAGGCCATCGACCTGATGGACGAGGCCGCCAGCCGTCTGCGGATGGAGGTGGACAGCAAACCCGAGGAACTGGACGCGCTCGACCGTGACATCCTGCAAAAGCAGATCGAGGTCGAGGCCCTGCGGCTGGAGGACGATCAGGCCTCCAAGGACCGGCTGGCCAAGCTGGAAAAGGATCTTGCCGACCTGCAGGAGCGGTCCGCCGAGATGACGGCGGCCTGGCAGGCAGAGCGTGACAAGCTGGCCTCTGCCCGCGACCTGAAGGAAAAGCTGGACCGCGCCCGCGCCGAGCTGGAGCAGGCCAAGCGCGAGGGCAATCTCGCCCGCGCCGGGGAACTGTCCTACGGCATCATCCCCGCGCTGGAGCGGCACCTGTCCGAGGCCGAAAGCGCCGAGGACGACCTGATGGTCGAGGAAGCCGTGCGCCCGGACCAGATCGCGTCCGTCGTGGAACGCTGGACCGGCATTCCGGCGGGCAAGATGCTGGAAGGCGAGCGCGAGAAGCTGCTGGGTATGGAGGCCAACCTGCATCGCCGGGTTGTCGGCCAGAACCAGGCGGTGACCGCCGTGGCCAATGCCGTGCGCCGTGCGCGTGCGGGCCTGAACGACGAGAACCGCCCGCTGGGCTCGTTCCTCTTCCTCGGGCCGACCGGCGTGGGCAAGACCGAGCTGACCAAGGCCGTGGCCGAGTTCCTCTTCGACGACGACAGCGCCATGGTGCGTATCGACATGTCGGAGTTCATGGAGAAGCACGCGGTGGCCCGCCTGATCGGCGCGCCTCCGGGCTATGTCGGCTATGACGAGGGCGGTGTCCTGACCGAGGCGGTCCGCAGACGTCCCTATCAGGTCGTGCTGTTCGACGAGGTCGAGAAGGCGCACCCGGACGTCTTCAACGTCCTGCTTCAGGTGCTGGACGACGGTGTCCTGACCGACGGTCAGGGGCGCACGGTCGACTTCAAGCAGACGCTGATCGTGCTGACCTCGAACCTTGGGTCGCAGGCGCTGAGCCAGTTGCCGGACGGCGCGGACGGTGCGCAGGCCAAGCGCGACGTGATGGACGCGGTGCGGGCGCACTTCCGCCCCGAGTTCCTGAACCGTCTGGACGAGACCATTATCTTCGACCGCCTCAAGCGCGAGGATATGTCGGGGATCGTCGATATCCAGCTTGCCCGCCTGCTGAAGCGGCTGGCCGCCCGCAAGATCCGGCTGGAGCTGGACGACGCGGCGAAGAAATGGCTGGCCGATGAGGGCTACGACCCGGTGTTCGGTGCCCGCCCGCTGAAGCGCGTGATCCAGCGTGCGCTGCAGGACCCGCTGGCAGAGATGCTGCTGGCCGGCGACGTGGCGGACGGCCAGACGATCACGGTGTCCGCCGGATCGGACGGGCTTCTGATCGGCGACCGGGTCGGCGCGACCAGCCGGCCCAAGCCGGACGACGCGGTGGTCCACTGAAAGACCTGATGCGCATCGGGAAGGCGGGGGAGACCCCGCCTTTTCGCACCCCGGGCCTGCTCGCCAGACGGTGGGCCGGGCCCGCGTCCAGCCCATGAAGAATGGCCCGGCCTCCCTGCGGAGACCGGGCCTTTTTTTGCGTCCGGCCTGGGAGTGCCGGATCACATCTCGGGCATGATCACCTTGTCGATCACATGGATCACGCCGTTCGACGCCTCGATATCGGCGCTGGTCACGGTCGCGTCCTGCACCATCACGCCATTGTCGAGGTCGATCATCACGTCAGAGCCCTGCACGGTGGTGGCCGCCATGTCGTCCGACAGGTCCGAGGACATCACCTTGCCCGGAATGACGTGGTAGGTCAGGATCGCCGTCAGCTGGTCCTTGTTTTCGGGCAGCAGCAGCGACTCCACGGTGCCCTCGGGCAGGGCGGCGAAGGCCTCGTCGGTGGGGGCGAAGACGGTGAACGGGCCGTCGCCCGACAGCGTTTCGGCCAGACCGGCAGCCTGTGCGGCGGCCAGCAGGGTTTCGAAGGTGCCGGCCTCTTTGGCGGTGTCGACGATGTTCATCGAGTGGCCGGCGGCATAGGCGGTGGACCCGAAGAGGGCAGCGGCTGCGGTGGCGGCGAAGAAGGTCTTGCGAAACATGGGTGTCTCTCCTGTTGTGTGCATCACGATGCGACAACCGTCTCATCGCGAAGGCTACGGAGGAGAAACGCGGCCAGATCAGGCTTACGATTTCGTGGGGTGCCGTTGACGGGGCAACCGCCCCGCCTAAGCCCGCGCCTTCGCGGCCGTCCACTCAGGTTTTCGTGAACCGCCGCGCGCGTCCCGTGATCGGAAATCGCCCGATCCGGGTATCAGTCCTCGCCGATGGCACTGCGGGCGATGCCGTCCAGCATCTCTTGCACTGCCTGCATCGGGCCTTCGGGATAGCTGCGGAAGCCGATGGTGGTGCCCTCTGTGTCGGGCCGGGTCATGACGAAGATGTCGTAGGGGCAGTAGGCGATGTTCATCGGGTCCGCCTCCATCACCTGCCGCGACACCACCGCCGAGCAGAAGCTGAACACATCCGCCTGGTCGAAGAGCACCACGTCGGAACCGACGTCGGCGCGGGTGCGCTCGAGCATCTCGCCGACGTGGCTGGTGTGGTCGATCACCAGACCGGCGTCGAGAATCGCGCTTTCCAGCCCGAAGACCACGTCGTCGAAGCTTTGGTCGGTTTCATAGGTGACCAGCTCCTGCGCGGTTGCGGGCAGGGCCAGACAGGCCAGCGCCGCGGTCATGCAAAGAAACGGTTTCATTTGTCTTTCCTTTCGCAAAGGATGCGCACCAGCATCCGCTTGCACATCCTGCCGTTACACAAGGGGAAGTAAACGGCCCGGGTGGTGAGACAAATCAACACATTCGGAGCGTAGAATATGGGACTTGCCGGAACGGCGCTGGAATACCTCGCATTGCTCTTCGTTCTTCTGATCGCGCTGGCGGTCACCGTGGCGGTGATCTTCTTCATTGTGGATCGGACCCAGACCGAGGATGCGATCCGCCGAAACTACCCGGTCATCGGGCGTTTTCGCGGCCTGTTCACGGAGCTGGGAGAGTTCTTCCGGCAGTATTTCTTTGCCATGGACCGCGAAGAGATGCCCTTCAACCGGGCGCAGCGGAACTGGGTCTATTCCTCCAGCAAGGGGGCGGGGAACACCGTGGCCTTCGGCTCGACCCGCAATATCCAGGTGCCGGGCACGCCGATCTTCGTGAACGCGGTCTTTCCGCCGCTCGACGATCAGTATGCGGCGACCGCGCCGATGACCATCGGCCCCTTCGCGCGGGAACCCTTCAGGGCGCCGTCGATCTTCAACATCTCGGGCATGTCCTACGGCGCCCTGTCGGAACCGGCGGTCCGGGCGCTGTCGCGCGGCGCGAAGAAGGCGGGCATCTGGATGAACACCGGCGAAGGCGGCCTGTCGCCCTTCCACCTGGAGGGCGGCTGCGACGTGGTCTTCCAGATCGGCACGGCAAAGTTCGGCGTGCGGGACGAGGACGGCATCCTGTCGGACGACAAGCTGCGCGCGGTGGCGGCCCGACCGCAGGTGAAGATGTTCGAGATCAAGTTGAGCCAGGGGGCAAAGCCGGGCAAGGGCGGTATCCTGCCCGGGTCGAAGGTCTCGAAGGAGATTGCCGAGATCCGGGGCATCCGCGTCGGGCAGGACGCGATTTCCCCGAACCGGCACACAGAGGTGGATACCTTCGCGGACCTGCTGGACCTGATTCACCACATCCGCGAGGTGACCGGCAAGCCGGTGGGCATCAAGACCTGCCTCGGCTCTGCCGATCCCTGGGTGGAGTTCTTCGAGCTGATCCAGGAGCGCGGACCGCGCAGCGCGCCCGACTTCATCACCATCGACGGCGGCGAAGGCGGCACCGGCGCCGCGCCCATGCCGCTGATCGACCTCGTCGGCATGCCCCTGCGCGAGGCGCTGATCCGCATGGTCGACATACGCGACCGCTTCGACCTGCATGAGCGCATCCGCATCGTCGCCAGCGGCAAGATGGTGACGCCGGGCGATGTGGCCTGGGCCATCTGCTGCGGCGCGGACTTCGTGACCTCGGCGCGGGGCTTCATGTTCTCTCTGGGCTGCATTCAGGCGATGAAATGCAACAGGAACACCTGCCCGACCGGCATCACCACCCACAACAGGGACCTGCAGAAGGGGCTGGTGGTCGAGCGCAAAGAGGACAAGGTCGCGAATTACGCCCGCTCGATCATCAACGAGGTCGAGACGATCGCCCATTCCGTCGGCGTGGCCGAACCGCGCATGATGCGACGGCGGCACGTGCGCGTGGTGATGGACGACGGGCGCTCTGTCCAGCTGAACGAGATCAACCCCTCGATCAAGCGCAAGACCCCCGACAAGGAAAGGATGCTGCGCGGCGACGGCTGACGCGTTTTGTTACAGCGCCCGCGCGCCAACGTGACAAGGCGTTTCTTTGTCCGAAAGGGCAGGGCGGCTATCTATCCGGAAACGCCAGACACAGGAGGAGCACGATGGCCAACCGCTGGACAAACCGGCTGACGATGCAGGATGTGACGCCCGAGGCGGCCTTCCTGAACCGCCGCCAGATCCTGGCCGGGATGGGAATGGCGGGGGGCGCGATGGCCCTTGGCGCCCCGGCCATGGCGCAGGAAGAGGGGGCGCTGAAGCCCAACAGCTTCGAAGAGATCAGCAGCTACTGCAATTATTACGAGTTCGGCACCGGCAAGGGCGATCCCTCGGCCAATGCCCACAGGCTGACGACCGAACCGTGGTCGGTGACGATCGACGGCATGGTGGACCGGCCCGGCGACTACGCGCTCGAGGACATCCTCAGCCAGATGACCATCGAGGGCCGCCTCTACCGCTTCCGCTGTGTCGAGGCCTGGTCGATGGTGGTGCCGTGGAACGGCTTTGAACTGGCGGACCTGCTGGATCTTGCGGGCGTGCAGTCCGGCGCGCGCTACGTCGCCTTCGAAACCGTCTACCGCCCCGAAGAGATGCCGGGCCTGCGCCGCCCCGTGCTGGACTGGCCCTATGTCGAGGGGCTGCGGCTGGACGAGGCGCTGAATCCGCTGACCATCATGGCGACGGGGATCTACGGCAAACCGCTGCCCAACCAGAACGGCGCGCCGCTGCGGCTGGTGGTGCCGTGGAAATACGGCTTCAAGTCGATCAAGTCCGTTGTGCGCATCACCCTGACCGACAAACAGCCGCCTACCGCGTGGAACAAGGCCGCGCCCCGCGAATACGGCTTCTACTCGAACGTGAACCCGAGCGTGGATCATCCCCGCTGGTCGCAGGCGACCGAACGCACCATCGGCGGCGGCCTCTTTGCCAAGCGCAAGCCGACGCTGATGTTCAACGGCTACGAGGAAGAGGTCGCGGCCCTCTATGACGGCATGGACCTGAAGGCGCAATTCTGATGCCGGTCGATGCCATCAACCGCGCGGCGCGCCACGTGCCGGTCTGGATGGTCTACCTTGCGCTCGCGCTGCCGGCGCCCTGGCTGTTCTGGCTGGGGCTGACCGGCGGGCTGGGGGTGGACCCGATCGAGGCACTTGAACATGAATATGGCGCGCTGGCGCTGAAGCTGCTGATTGCGGGCCTCTGCGTGACGCCGCTGCGGCGCTTCGCCGGGGTGAACCTGCTGAAGTTCCGGCGCGCGATCGGCCTGATGGCCTTCTTTTATGTCACGGCACATCTGCTGGTCTGGCTGCTGCTCGACGTCCAGCTTCTGGGGCAGATCTGGGCCGACATCGTAAAGCGCCCCTATATTACCGTGGGCATGGCGGGCTTCGCTCTGATGATCCCGCTGGCGGCGACCTCGAACAACCGCGCGGTCCGCGCCCTTGGTCCGCGCTGGCGCAGGCTGCACCGGCTGACCTATGTCGTGGCACTGCTGGGGGCGCTGCACTTCGTGATGCTGACGAAGGGCTTCCAGCTGGAGCCGCTCCTATACATGGGGCTTGTTCTGGTCCTCCTGGCGCTTCGGACGATCCCCAGAGGCCAGCCAAACCGGCAGGCCGCCCCGAGCTGAAGACCGAAGAGGCCCCGCGAGTCGCTCGCGGGGCTTCTTTCTGTCCGCGAGTCGCCGGTGCTTCACGCTCAAGGGCAATTTGGAATCGGTGGAATCGGGGGGCTTTGGGGGTAAGTCTGTGGATAAGCGGCCGGGGGTGTCTGGCGGGCGTGCGGGGGCCGGGGTTTTGCGGGGGGAAAGCGGGACTTCGGGGGTCATGGAGTGGAAAAATGAAGAAATAAATCCTTTTGTAACAGTCTGGTAGGTGGTTTCGTGAAGAAAATCTGACATTCCGTGAAGAAAGCGCTTGCGGGTCTGGGGAACTAACCGTAGAACCCCCTTCACCGGCGGCGCTGAGGCGCACGACGGGACGCCAGACGGAACGGACGGGACGCCAACGAGGGGTTCGGAAAGGGAAGCGCGGCGGCAGAAATCAGAGGCATGACGGGCGGGCGCGCCGAAGAAGTTAGGGCGCACCGGTTCGGTATTTGTTTCTACGCTATTTGACATCGCTAATATCTGAAGAGATATGCGGGCGGCTTTGGTCCAAATCGATGGATCAACTGTCTGTATGTCGCGCCACTAGGCTTCGGCCGATGATGTGGTGTCAGCTTCACTGTTTGAGCGGCTTTCGGTTTCTGATGAAACCTGAAGCACAATCAAACAGATGACTTCCAATACGTATCCTTCCTTAGCCGGGTGGATATAGCCGGATGCCCCCAAAGCACCGGTGAGTATTGGAGATGTGCAGAGGTTCGAACGTCAAGGATAGCATCGCAAGATGCTTTCAACTTGAGAGTTTGATCCTGGCTCAGAACGAACGCTGGCGGCAGGCCTAACACATGCAAGTCGAGCGCGCCTTCGGGTGAGCGGCGGACGGGTGAGTAACACGTGGGAATATGCCCTTCTCTGCGGAATAGTCTCGGGAAACTGAGGGTAATACCGCATACGCCCTTCGGGGGAAAGATTTATCGGAGAAGGATTAGCCCGCGTTAGATTAGGTAGTTGGTGGGGTAATGGCCTACCAAGCCTACGATCTATAGCTGGTTTTAGAGGATGATCAGCCACACTGGGACTGAGACACGGCCCAGACTCCTACGGGAGGCAGCAGTGAGGAATCTTAGACAATGGGCGCAAGCCTGATCTAGCCATGCCG
>NZ_JBLXGL010000001.1:830260-912802 GCF_048381735.1 Ponticoccus sp. (in: a-proteobacteria) | reverse complement strand
GCCGTAACCGCCGATCAGAAGCACGCCGCCGACGACCACGGCGATGATGCAGTTGAAGATCAGCGCGAAGTTGGTGGTGGTGGTGGCAGAGTTCGACAGGATCGCCTCGCAGGTGCCGGACAGGGCGGCGGCCATGGCGGCCAGCATGAAGAGCGCGATCTTCAGCTTGTCGATGGGGATACCGGCGTTGCGGGCGCTTTCCTTGTCACCGCCAAGGGCGAAGATCCAGTTGCCCCAGGGCGACAGGTGCAGGATGTAGTACAGCACCGCCGCCATGCCGAGCCACCAGAACACCGAGCTCTGGAAGCCCCAGGCGTGGTAGTCGCCGAACACCGCCTTGGCCCATCCCGGAGAGGTCAGCGCCTGGCTGGTGGTGTCCGTCAGCCACAGCGACAGGAACAGCGTCAGGCCCGAGACGGCAAAGAGCGTGGCCAGCGTGACGATGAGCGAGGGCACGTTGGTACGGGTGACCAGCATGCCGTTGACCCAGCCGATGAAGGCCGCAAGGCTGAAGGTGATCAGCAGGCCGACGCCAACCGGCAGGTTGTAGTAGCCGACCGCGATGGCCATGGACATCTTGGCCGCGGGCACCACGGCGCCGATGGAGATATCCAGTTCCCCGGCGATCATCAGGAAGCCGATGGGGATGGCGATGATGCCCACGGTCGAGGCCATGTTGACCCAGGACGAGGTGCCGTAGGGCGACAGGAAGTTCCGGTCATAGCCAAAGTAGGCGAAGAAGAGGAAGACCAGCACCATGCCCATGAAGGCCCCGGTTTCGGGACGCCGGAACAGGGCGCCGACAGAGAACGGCGTCGAGGTTGCGGGCCGTGATGGCCGCGAGGTCTGCGATGTGGTTTCCATGGTCATATCTGTCTCTCTCGGCAGGGTGCGGTGCCAGGCCTCGGTTCGAAGCGACCCGGTTCTGGCGGGCATCCCGGGCCTGACGCGGCCCGGGAGAAAGGTCAGCGGATCAGCGGGCGCCCGCAGAGACCCCGGCCAGGGCAGTTTCGATGTTCGAGGCATCGACGATGGCGGGACCGGTCAGCACCGGATCGGTGGCCAGCTCGGTGCCGAAGTCGATATGCGCGGCCAGCATCGAGGTGGCGAGAAAGCCCTGCAGATAGGGCAGCTGGTCGATGGCCATCTTCTGGGTGCCCGCCTGGATGCGGTTCAGGGCCGCTTCGCTGAGGTCGAAGGCGCCGACCATCACCCGGTCCCCTGCCCCGATCTGCTGCACCGCGTTGGTGGAGGCATCGGCGGAGGACGCCGACAGCGAGATCACCGCGTCGAAGCTCTGGTCGGCGACCAGTTCGGACTTGATCGCCTCGGCAAGGCCGGTGATGTCACCGTCGAGGTTGGCGGGGGTGCGCAGGATCACGACCTCGGCGCCTGCCTCGGTGCCGCCCTTCTCGACGCCGCCGCAGCGGGCTTCGTGGTTGACCGCGCCGGGGGTGTGGATGTGGCAGAGGATCTTCTGGGCGCCCTGCTCGGCCATGTAGCGGCCACCGGCCTCGCCGGCGACGAACTCGTCCGAGCCGAAGTAGTTGATGCCCGAGATGTCGCCCTTCACGTCCATGCCCGAGTTGTACATCATGATCTTGATGCCCTGCTCGGCCGCCTTCTGCAGTGCGGGAACCTGTGCCTCGGGCACCCAGACCGGGATCGCGATGCCGTCGACGCCCTGCGCCACGGCCTGGTTGATCAGGTTCACCAGGTCCGGGCCGAAGTTGTCGTAGTTCGGGGTGCGCAGGTAGTTGACCGAACCGCCATTCGCCTCGACCACGAGGGTCGCATCGTCAACGCCCTTCTTGATGAGGTTGAAGAAGCCGTCCTCGATGGACCCGGCGATCACCGCGATGTCCGCCGCGGATGCGGGAACGGCGGTCAGCGCGAGGGCAGCTGCGGCAACGGTGGCCTTGAGGGTCTTGGTCAGGTTCATCCGGGTTTCCTCCCTTGGATCGTGGGTGCCGCCCCAGGGGCGGCGGTCTGGCATCTGTCGGCCCGCATCTCCTGTCCGCATCGGCGGACGCCCTGTGCGGGGCGTGCTTCCACCGCACCGGCACGGGGTGCCGGGGGCGTTTGGTCCCGTGTGCTGCGCGGCCCTGCCACGCGACACCCGGTCATCGGGTCTGTCTGCTTGCTCCGGCCTGCCTCCCAGCGGGACCGGATTCTGCCTCGGCACTCCTCTGTACCCGGCACCTACTGAATGCCTCATTGACATTGAATGGATCAATATCCGTAATCTGTCTCAAAGCGTTTCGTTTCAAATCACCTCATAATCGAGATTAAATGAGACAAAATGAAACACTGGATCACGACCGGAGAAGCCATGTCCCGACCCACCATCAAGGACCTTGCGCAGGAGGCAGGGGTGTCCGTTTCCACGGTGAACCGCGTCATCAACAATGCCCAGGCGGTGCGTGGATCAACGCGCGAAATCGTTCTGGGAGCCGCTGAAAGGATTGGATTTTATGGCCTCGGCAGCATCGAGCATTCGGTCCTGCAAAGCCGCGAGACCATCCGCCTCGGGGTCATCCTGCACCAGGGGCACCGGGTGTTCTACCGCGAGCTGGGCGCCGCTTTGCGCCGTGCGGCAGAACAATACACCGGGGCCAACGTCACCCTCGAACTCGAGTACATGGACGACCTGTCACCGGACCACATCGCGCACAGGATAACCGAGGTCGGGCAGCAGTGCGATTCGCTCGGCGTGGTGGCGGCAGAGCATCCGGTGATCTCCGACGCGATCACCGCGCTGCTGGACAGCGGCACCCCGGTGTCGGCGCTGATCGGGCCTTTGTCGGCACAGGGCAACGTCGGCTACATCGGCCACGACAACTGGAAGAAGGGGCGCACCGCCGCCTGGGCCTTCCACCACACCTGCCGCAGCCCCGGCAAGATCGGCGTCCTGCTGGGCAATCACCGCTACCGCAACCAGGAAATCAACGAGAGCGGCTTCCGGTCCTACCTGCGCGAACAGGATGCCGGGTTCTCCGTACTCGAGCCGCTGCAGACCTTCGAATCCGCCGCCGTCGCCCGCGAGATGACGGAAAAGCTCCTGGGCGAACATCCCGACCTGTGCGGTCTCTTCGTGTCCGGTGGTGGCATCACCGGGGCGCTCGCCGCGCTGAAGGACCGGCCACGCCGCAAGGATTTCGTCTGCGTCGCCTACGAGATCTTCGACGCGACGCGGGCCGGGCTCATCGACGGGACGATCACGATGACCCTCTCTTATCCGATCAGGACCTTCGCCCGTGAAATCGTCGCCACCATGGTCAAGGCCCACAAGGCCGGGCCTGACGCGGGCGCACAACGCGTTAACATTCCGATTGCGATCCATACCTCTGAGAACGTCTGAGACTTGCCCGACCGCCACCATGCGAAGGCTGCCAGCCCCAAGCCCTGTGGGTGCCGGGTGCATTATATCGTCGCGAAGAATGGCCAGGCATCGCAAGCTCTCGAAAGGGCCTGGAACCGGCCAACCACCCCGGCGCCTGACGCACCGGCTGCGCGGTCTATTGCGGGCCAACGGAAGCCTGTGTGCCTGCGTGATGCGGAAGACCTGATCGGGGGCGCGGGTGCCGCGCCTTCGGCCTTGAGCAGACAAAAACGTGTCCTCGGCGTCAATGGACATTTTTGGCAGCGATGCCTATCTTTCAGGCATGTTCGCCCGTGTCCTCTCCATGCTTGTCATACTCTCGATCGCCGTGGTTACGACGATCGGCGCAGCCCATGCTGCGCGGATGGATGGCATGCAGGCGGATCACGCGCTTCATCCGGTCGAGACGCCTCACGCATCGACTGTCGTTCATTCCTCTTGTGAGGGTGGCCAGCATTGTGGATCCGCAGAGGCAGTAATGTGCGACGTCGTCTGCGCGGGTCTGCCGGTCTTGCTGACGAGCCCTGATATGGACGCCGGAGTTGCCTACGGACCCGCCGGCCACGATCTTCCCGCAGAGGAAATCCATGCCGGCCGGGTGCCGGGACTGAACAAACGACCGCCGAAGCCTCGTCTCCTCTGAACGCGCCGCAGGCCGACGCCCGCGGCGTCGCACAGGCTTTGAGACACGGGACGGAATGTCCCCAGGAGACGACCATGAATACCCTTTCGAGACGCGGCTTTCTTGCCGCAGGTGCAGCAACCTTTGCAGTTGCGCAAATGCCCCGTCATGCCCTCGCGCAGTCGGCGGCCCCGATCCGGCTTTCCGCCGCCACGCGCACGCTGGACATCGACGGCCGCGCGGCCTCTGTCTTCGGCCTTGCCGGACCCGGCGGTCAGGGGCTGATACTCGACCCCGGACAGCGGTTCCGGGTCGATCTGACCAACGATCTGGACATCGGCACGATTGTACACTGGCACGGGCAGATCCCGCCCAATGCACAGGACGGCGTGCCCGACATGCCGATGCCCCTGCTCACGCCGGGCGAAACACGGTCCTACGACTTCGAGGCGCGCCCCGGCACGCATTGGATGCACAGCCATGTCCCGGTCCAGGAGATGCAGCTGCTTGCCGCGCCGCTGATCGTGCGGTCTGCCGAGGAGGCCGCCGCCGACAGGCAGGAGGTGGTGATGTTCCTGCACGACTTCTCGTTCAAGACCCCGGAAGAGGTGCTGGACGAGATCAGCCAAGGCCACGCAGGAGGCGGCCACGGCGCGCACGCGCATCACGGCGGCGCCGAACCCGCGCCGGGCACACCCATGGGCGGCACCGGCGCCATGCCGGGCATGGATCACGGCGCGACGGGCCGGATGCCGGGCATGAGCGGGATGATGGCCATGGATCTGAACGACTACGACTGGGATGCCTATCTCGCCAACGACCGGACGCTGTCGGATCCCGAGGTGGTGCAGGTCGAGCGCGGCGGACGCATCCGGCTTCGCGTCATCAACGCTTCGGCGGCCACGGTGTTCTGGATCGATACCGGCGCGGCAGAGGCGCGCATCGTCGCGGTGGACGGTCATGCGGTACAGCCGCTGACGGGCAGCCGGTTCGGGCTGGCCATGGGACAGCGGCTTGATCTCGAGATCGACCTGCCGGACGAAAGCCGCGCCTGGCCGATCCTTGCGCTGCGCGAAGGCGCACGAGAGCGCACCGGCCTGATCCTTGCCACGCCCGGCGCCGAGGTGCGGCGCGTCGATGCCCTGGCAGAGGCAGACGTGCCCGCGTTCGACATCGATCTTGCGCAGGAAGCACGGCTGATCGCGATGGAAGCCCTGCCGGAGCGCTCTGTGGATCGCAGCCAGATGCTGATGCTGGGCGGCTCGATGCAGCCCTATGTCTGGACGATCAACGGCGCCGTCTGGGGCCAGCACAAGCCGGTTGTCGCGCGCAGCGGTGAACGGGTTGTTCTTTCGTTCCACAACATGTCGATGATGGGGCACCCGATGCATCTGCACGGCCACGTGTTCCAGGTGGTCGGCATCAATGGCCGGCGCTTTGCCGGCGCATTGCGCGACACGGTCTACGTGCCGCCGATGTCGATGGTGGACGTGGCGCTTGACGCGGGCGAAGCGGCGCGCTGGATGCTGCATTGCCATCACATGCCGCACCTGGAGACCGGGATGATGACCGAGTTCGCGGTCTCGTCTTCGGTCTGAGCGCAGGCGGGGCGTTCGCTTCGGGCGCCCCGCCCTTCCGACCGCTGCGGCGGTGCTGTCTTGCGAAATCCGCAGAGACGGGCCTCTCGCAGCCCGGACAACAGGAGGAAGACGTCATGAACTGGAACGACATGGGCACCGGAATGGGGTTCGGCATGGGGTTTGGCTGGCTGGTCGGCCTGCTGATCCTCGTTCTGCTGGTCTTGGCCATAGCGGCGCTGATCAAGTATCTCCGGAAATAGGAAAAAGCGCTTGGTCATGTCCGGCGGGATCAATTGCATGATCACCGGGACAGGGACCGAGGAAGTCGGCGCCCGGGCGCGAAAGGCACTGGCGGATCGGCCCTCCCACCGGGCGGCGACCGTGCCGCTGGTCATCCTGGCGATGGGCAAACTGGCGGCCTTGCCGGTGCGCGGCTGGATCGGGCACCGAGTGGCCGTCCATCGTGAGTGCCTGCTGGCGACGCCCATCGTCCCCTGGGCAGCCCTGCCCTTCTTCCACCGCGGGATCGAGCCAATCCGCATCCTCTCGCCAGACATGCGGACGCTGATTTCGCTTGGGGTCGGTGCCGCGTCTCACTGCTCGCTGGTCGCGACCTTCGCGCCGATAGCAAGTCGGTCGCGATGGTCGGGGTCGGCGTGAACGACGCCCCTGCGCCGGCGGCTGCCGATGTCGGAATCGCCATGAGCACCGGGGCCGGCGTGGCCGTGGAAACCACCGGGATCACGCTCATGCGCGGCGATCTCGCGGGGCTTGTCCGCGCGCGAAAACTGTCCGCCGCCCTCATCAGGTTTTTGCCAAGCGCCCCCATGCCGAGGCATTCGGATGGGCGGCTTGCGCTGAGCAGAATACGCCGGGCCGATACAGGCGCGTCGCGGCCCGTTGGGCTCGATGCCGGAAGACCTTCTTCCGGGCCATCGCACTCGCGGCAACCGTCATCGAATGGTCCTGAAACCCGACCCTGGAACGACTGCGCTTGATGGCGCCGAACTCTGGCAAGCCTTGGCGAGGGATCACATCAACCCGCGCCCCAATCTGTGCAAATTTTGCACAGATGCCCCATCCACATCATGAAGGCGGGCCTATACCCACCGGTCATGCACATTTTGCACCGGAGGAGACCATGAAGACACTTGCGACGATCACCGCTGCCATCGCCGTGCTGGCATGCCCCGCCCTGGCCCAGCAGACCTTGAAGTTTGCCCATGTCTACGAGGCAAACACCCTCTACAACGAAGCCGCCGAATGGATCGCCGACGAGATCGAGACGCGTACCGACGGCGCCTTTGTCGTCGACGTGTTTCCCGGCTCGCAGCTCGGCAACGAAGAGACGATTACCGAGGGGCTTCAGATCGGCTCGATCCAGATGGCCTATACCGGGCCGACCTTCCTTGGCCAGTTTCACAAGCCGATGGCGATCTCGGAAGCCCCCTTCATCTGGAAGGACTACGCCCACTGGAAGTCCTACCAGGAGAGCGATGTCTTCGCAGAGGTCAGCGAGGGCTATTTCGACAAGACCGGGAACAAGGTGACGTCGATCCTGTACTTCGGGTCGCGCCAGACCAGCTCTCGGGACAGGATCGAGACGCCCGAAGACATGCAGGGCATGAAGATCCGCGTGGCCAACGCGCCGCTGTGGAAGATCTTCCCGACCGCGGTCGGGGCCAACCCGACGCCGATTTCCTTTGCCGAGGTCTATCTCGCGCTTCAGCAGGGTGTCGTCGAGGGGCAGGAAAATCCGATCACCATCATCGAGTCGAACAAGTTCTACGAGGTTCAGAACTACGTCGCGCGGACCAGCCACATCACCTCTTCAGTGGTCTCGGTCTTCGGCGGCCCGCTCTGGTCCAGGCTGTCCGACGAGGAAAAGGCGCTGTTCACCGAAATCACCCGCGAAGCCTCGGCCCTGTTCAGCGACAGGATCGTGGCGCGCGAAGAGGAACTTTTCGACAAGTTCCGTGCCGGTGACGATGTCGAGATCGTCGATGTCGACCGCGCTCCGTTTGCAGAGCTCGTGATCCCTGCCGTCAAGGCAGAATGGGGCGAAGAGCTGGTGGACCGCGTGACCGCACTGGCGGACTGACCCCGCCTGTCGCGGGCGCCTGCCCGCTCTGAAATCATCGCCGGGCGGAGAACCTTCTCGCCGCCCGGCACCATCCGAAGGAGGACACCATGCTTGGCACCCTGCGCAAGCTCACCGGCCTGATCGAGGAAAGCTGCCTGCTTGTCGCCTTCTGGGCGCTCGGCCTTGCCGTCTTCGCCCAGTTCTTCTTTCGCTATTTCCTCGACATGCCCCTTGGCTGGACCGAGGAACTGGCCCGCTATCTTCTGATCTCCGTGGCCTTCCTCGGCCTGCCGGTGGTGACGCGCCGGGGCGAACACATTGCCATCGACCTGTTCGTCGAGATGCTCCCCGTCACCGCCCGGCCCTGGCTGGAAGGCATCGCAGAGCTGATCCAGCTGGCCATCGTCGGCATCCTCGCCTGGCAGGCCTGGGCGCTTGCGCAGCTTTCGGGCCAGCAGATGAGTGCCATCCCGCTGCCCAAGTCGGTGATCTACTACGTCGTGTTCACCGGTCTCCTGCTGAATCTTGCCGCGACGCTGTTGCGCCTGGCCGACCGCCTGCGCGGTGTATCAACGGAGGTTCGCGCGTGACCGTCCTTTTCGTCGCCCTTGCCGTCCTGCTGGTGCTTCGGGTCCCTGTGGGCCTCGCCCTTGTCGGCGCCTCTATGGCCTACCTATTGCTGACCGAGGGCCTGGGCACACCGCAGGTGCTGTTCCGCATGATCAACGGGGTCGACAGCTTCACCCTGCTGGCCATTCCCTTCTTCGTCTTTGCCGGCGCGGTGATGAACGTCGGCGGGGTGACAGAGCGTATCTTCGGCTTTGCCAATGCCATGGTCGGCTGGATGAAGGGCGGGCTGGGCCATGTGAACGTGGCCGCCAGCGTGCTGTTCTCCGGCATGTCCGGCTCTGCGGTGGCCGATGTGGGCGGGCTGGGCGCGATCGAGGTGAAGGCGATGCGCGAGGCAGGCTATGACGATGACTTCTCGATCGGCATCACCGGCGCCAGCGCGATCATCGGGCCGCTGATCCCGCCCTCGCTGCCGCTTATCATCTATGGTGTCGTTGCCTCTGAATCCATCGGCAGCCTGTTTCTGGCGGGCATCCTGCCCGGTGTCCTGCTGGCGGGCTTGATGAGCCTGATGATCTTCGTCATCTCCTGGCGCCGCGGTTACAAGCCCAGCCTCGCCTTCAGCCTGCCGACCGTGCTGCAGCGTGGGCGCCGTGCGATCTTCCCGCTCTTTACGCCGGTTCTGATCATCGGCGGCATCATGACAGGCGTTTTCACACCCACAGAGGCCGCGGTGGCCGCCTCGGCCTATGCGCTGCTGCTCAGCGCGATCGTGTTCCGCTCCCTGAGCCTGCGGGACTTCACCCGGCTCAGCCGGGAAACCGCCACGACCAGCTGTTCGATCCTGATCATCGTGGCCGGATCGGCGATCTTTTCGTGGCTGCTGACCGCCAACAACGTCGCGCGGCTGGTACAGGACATGGTGACGGGCGTCACCGAGAACGCCTGGCTCTTCCTGCTGATCGTGGCCGTCGTCACGCTGGTGGTAGGCTGTTTTCTCGACATGATCGCCGCGATCACGATCCTTGTGCCAATCCTCCTGCCGACCGCAACCGCGCTGGGGATCGACCCGATCCATTTCGGCATCTTCTTCATGTTCAACCTGATGCTGGGCCTGCTCACCCCGCCGGTCGGAATGGTCATCTTTGTCCTTGCCAAGGTGGCAGACGTGACGCCGGGCTTCGTCAGCCGGAGCCTGCTGCTCTTTGCGGCGCCGCTCCTGCTGACCCTGTTGGCCCTTCTCTTCATCCCGGGGCTGAGCACCGCCCTGCCCGACTTCCTGAATGGAGGCTCCCAGTGACCGACTCCGCCCTGCTCGGCGCCGTTCTGCACGGACCGAAGGATCTTCGTCTCGAACCCGTCCCCGCCGAACCGCTTGGCCCGCGCGATGTACGCGTGACCCTCGGCGCGGCCGGGATCTGCGGCTCCGACCAGCACTACTACCACAACGCCCGGATGGGGAACTTTGTCCTGAAGAGCCCCTTCGCCCTTGGTCACGAGATGAGCGGCGACATCAGCGAGTGCGGCGCAGAGGTACAGGGTCTTGCCCCGGGCGACCGCGTGGTGATCGATCCGGCCCTGACCTGTGGCCAGTGCCCCGCCTGCCGCAGCGGTCGCGCCAACCTGTGTCACAAGGTGCGCTTCATGGGCTCCGCTAGTCATGACCCGCACCTCGACGGCGGGTATCGAGAAAGTTTCGTGGTCGAGGCGCGACGCTGCGTGCCGGTGCCGGGCGACACGCCGCACGACCTGCTGTGCGTGACAGAGCCGCTTTCGGTGGCCGTCCATGCGGTCGAGCGCGCCGGCCCGGTGCTGGGGCGCGACGTGGTGATCGCCGGGGCGGGCACCATCGGCGCGCTCATCGCAGCCGTCGTGCGCGCGGCAGGCGCGGCGCGGGTCTGCGTATCGGACCCCAGCGCCTTTCGCCGCGAGACCGCGTTGAGGATGGGGGCGACCGATGTGATGGACCCGGTCGCGGGCGACCTGGTGCCGGTGATCGACGCCCGCGGAGGCGCCTTCGACATCGCCTTCGAGGCTTCGGGCCATCCCGCGGCCTTCCTCGACATGGTGCGGATGACGCGGCGCGGCGGGCGGGCGGTGCTTGTCGGCATGATCCCCTCGCAAAGCTGCGAGGTGCCCTTCAACCAGATGACCGCGCGGGAGATCGACCTGATCTCGACCTTCCGGCAGAACGGCGTGTTCGAACGCTCGGCGCGGATGCTGGTGGACGGCATGATCGACCCGGGGCCGATCCTCACCGCGCGGTTTCCCCTCGCCGACGTGCTGGAGGCCTTTCGGGCATCCTTCCTGACCGAACAGCATATCAAGGTGCTGCTGACGGGTGGGGCCGGCCCTGGGGGCGCGGCGTGACGCAAAAGGTGACTGCCCTGGAGATCGCCACCCGGCTTGATGTGTCGCGCTCTACGGTGTCGCGCGCCTTCGACCCGATGTCGCGGATCTCGCCCGACGTGCGCCGCCGAATTCTGAAACTGGCCCACGAACTGGGCTATCGTCCGACCACCGCCGCCCGCCTGATGATGCGAGACTATCCGCATGTCATCGCGGTGATCGTGCGCGATGTGACCAACCCGGTGCGGGCCGGCATCATGAGCCGCCTGATCCGCGAACTGGAACGCGGCGGCACGCTGCCGCTGGTGTTTCAGGTGCCCAATGCCCGCAGCGCAAGCGCCCGGATCGAAGCGATCCTCAGCCACCTGCCCTCGGCCGTGGTGATGACAGGTTTCGTGCCGACCTCGAGCATGCTGACCCTGTGTTCGCAACGGGGGACGCCGACGCTGATCCTCAACAGGGGTGGGATCAAGGGGCTTGCCGCCAATTACGTCACCAGCGACCATTTCAGCGGCGGGCGCATGGCCGCCGCCGAACTGGTCGCGCGGGGGGCGCGAAAGATCGGCTTCGTCTCGGGCCAGGGTGGCAACGATCCGGATGCCAGCGCCGAGCGGCTGAGCGGCTTTCTTGCCGGTCTCGAACAGGCGGGCGTGGTGGCGATGGCCGCCTATGACGGCGACCACACCTATGACGCGGGCCGTCGCGCCGCGCGCGAGTTCTGCACCGCCCGCACGCGCCCCGACGGGGTGTTCTGCGGCAACGACCTGATGGCGATGGGCTTCAAGGATACAGCCGAGGAAGAGTTCGGCCTCACGGCTCCCTCGAACTACCAGCTGGTCGGTTACGACAACATCGAGACCGCAGGCTATCGCCCCTACCGGCTGAGCACCGTCGCGCAAGACATGGCGGCGGTGATCGCCGCCGCGGTACGCGGCATCAACGAACTGGTGGAAAAGCCCGAGAAGTCGATCCGGGTGACGGTTCCGGTCAAGTTCATTGCGCGCACCACGACAACAGAAAGGGTTCCCGAATGACCAGTCCGGAAAGCAGGCTGCGCTTCATCGTCGTGGGTCGGGCGGGGATGGATCTCTATCCCGAACCGGCAGGCACCAAGATCGCCGAGGCCGCGCAGTTCTCTGCCATGCTTGGCGGATCGGCGGCCAATATCGCCGCGGGTCTCGCGCGGCTTGGCGCTCAGGTTGACCTGATGACGGCGCTCTCGGACGATCCGGTGGGGCGGTTCTGTGCCGCCCGGCTGGACGCCTTCGGGATCGGCCAGCGGCTGATCAGCCGGTCCGGCCCCGAGACGCGCACCTCGCTTGCGCTGTCCGAGACCCTGATGGACCAGCATGAGACAGTGATCTATCGCAACGGGGCGGCAGATTTCGACCTTGGGGCGGATCTGCCGGACCGGATGGACCTGACCGGCCTTGCCGCGCTGGTTGTGACCGGCACCGCGCTTGCGCGCGAGCCGTCGCGCATGGTCACCCTGCGTGCCATCGCGCTTGCGCAGGAGGCAGAAGTGCCGGTGGTGCTTGACCTCGATTACCGGCCCTATTCCTGGGCCAGCGCCGAAGAGGCCAGCGAGATTTACACCGCCGCAGCACAGCACAGCAGCATCGTGGTGGGGAACGATCTGGAGTTTGCCGTGCTGCGCGGGGCATCCTCCCCGACCGCCGATCACGCCCGCACGCTTTGCCGCGAAGGGCCCGGGGCCTGCATCTACAAGATGGGGCAGGACGGCGCGATCACCTTCCACGCGGGTCAGGAACAAGCCAGCGGCATCTTCCCGGTCAGGGCGCTGAAACCCGTGGGAGCGGGCGATGCCTTCCTCGCATCGTTTCTCGTGACACGCTTCGCGGGCAGCGGGATGGACGAGGCCGTGCGCCGGGGGTCGGCCGCGGCCGCGCTGGTGGTGTCCCGACCGGGCTGCTCCGAGGCCATGCCGCGCGCCGAGGACGTCACCGCCTTCATGCAGGCCAACCGCATGACGATCCCCACCGTGATCGAGGCCTGACGCATGGCACTGGTAACCCTGAAAGAGGCGATGGACGCCATCCCGGCGCAGCGGGGCGCGCTTGCGGGCCTCGTGGTGTTGGGATGGGAAGATGCCCGGGCCTACGTGGCCGCCGCCGAACGCCTCGGCTGCCCGGCGGTGTTGCAGGCCGGACCCGGGTGCCGGGCCCATACGCCGCTGTCGGTCCTGGCAGAGATGTTCCGCGTCCTCGCCGAAGCGGCAGCGGTGCCCGTGGTGGCCCATCTGGATCACGGCAAGACCCCGGAAGAGTGCCTTGCCGCAATCGAGGTCGGCTTTTCCTCGGTCATGTATGACGGGTCGGCGCTGCCGCTGGCAGAGAACATCGAAAACACGGGTCGGGTGCTTGAAGCGGCCCGCCGCGCCGGGGTGAGCGTCGAGGCAGAGCTTGGCGTCGTCGGCTATGTGGGGGCCGCCCCCTCGGTCGGCACGGACCCCGACGAGGCCCGCCGCTTCATCGCGGCGGTGCCGGTGGATGCCCTGGCGATCTCGGCGGGAAACACCCACCTGAGCACATCCGACAGCGTGCCGGTGGATCTTGACGCGATCCGTGCCGTGCAGGCCGAGGTGCCCACGCCCCTCGTGCTGCACGGCGGCAGCGGCATCCCCCGCGCGCAGCGGCGACAGCTGGCGCTGGACACGCGCGTGATGAAAATCAACATCGGCACCGAGTTGCGACAGGCCTTCGGAGGGGCGCTGCGTGCGACCTTGAAAAGCGACCCGACGGTCTTTGATCGCAACGCGATCCTTGGCAGCATCATCGAGCCCTTGACAAAGGTGGCAGAAGACTCGCTGAGACAGCTCTGGGCCTGAGGCGCTGCTCCGTCGCAGGCGCGCCGCCCGCCAGCTGGCGCAGCGCGCCCTGCCCTGTTCAGCGGACGCCGGTCTTCATCCTGCCCGGAAAATCCGACCTCCGCATGCCCCCGGCATCGGGCCATGGACCGTCGCCATTGGCCCTGGTTTCAGTCGGGCGCGCTTTGCTCGGGCAGCGTGGACGGCGGCGTGATCTGCCCTATGCCGCTGCGAAAGCCGGCGAGGGAAATCGGTATCTGAAATCCGTTGCTGTTCGGCTGTGCAATGGTGATCGAGGCCGCGCTGCCCTGTGCCAGGCGCGCGATCAGCTCTTGTGAAAGCGGCGCTTCGACCAGACATCCCCGGGCAAGGCACCGGGACC
The DNA here is from genome assembly GCF_048381735.1 of Ponticoccus sp. (in: a-proteobacteria). NCBI lineage: Bacteria > Pseudomonadati > Pseudomonadota > Alphaproteobacteria > Rhodobacterales > Roseobacteraceae > Ponticoccus > Ponticoccus sp. (in: a-proteobacteria). The sequence continues at coordinate 899,007 of NZ_JBLXGL010000001.1, read as the reverse complement.
AAGAGAACGCCTCTGCTGCCTCTCCATCGATGCTCAGAACCGGTTTGCGGGTCAGATCCGTTCCGAGGGGAAGCGAAAGCTGCAGGCGCAAAGCGCCCTCCGCCGGTGTCCATGCCAGGGCGACAACCATAGCCGCCACGTTGGGATCCTGCGTCAGCACCCTTTGGTAAAGCTGGCAGGCCCCGGGCTCGGGCTCGCCGGGCTGCACGCATTCGACCACCCAGTCGCCGATATCCTTGCGGCTGTTCCGGTCGAATTCCGCGCGTTCCTGTGCCGATGCCTGAGACGCCGCCAGAACGGCCAGGAGAGCCGCCGAAGCGAGGGCCGGACGCTTAGTGCGGCACATCGTTTTCGGCCAGCTGACGCGTTGAAAGGGCCGGAGCGTTTTCCATCGACGCGCGTGTGACGGTCCCCCTGATCGGAACGTTCTTTCCAGACGCGTTCACCAAGGCCAACCGCTGCTTTTGACGGGCGATCAGGCTTCGCTGGACCGCCGGGTCCTGGAACCCCCAAATGCCCTCTTCCGCGCCTTCCAGAAGCAGATCGTACACCGCCAGCTCGACCGCTTGCCGGACGGCAATGCCCGTCGGCTCGTTGACCGAATAGCCGGCATCCAGCTCCAGAAGCTCGTCTACGGCGACAAACCGGAAGGCCGAGACCTGATCCGAAACGGAGTAAATCGTCTTTTCTGTCTGTACCGAGGCAAGGACTTCGCCGGTCTGAACACTGACCGCGCGCAGGATGACCGAGATGCGATCACGCCGGTATTCGGCGTTGCTGCCGATCCCCAGGATCCGGGCCCCGAAGCCGCCCGTCAGAACATTGGTATCGTAGTCGATGACACCGCCGGAAACCATCAAACCCGCGAACCGCAACGGTAGCAGGGCCGAGCGCTGCAGTCCGCGATAGTTCTGGTTCGTTTGGTCGATCAACTGCCGCTCTGTCAGCAAGTCCTGAACATTTGCCCTTTCGACCACGTTGAACCATTGACCGTCGCCGACTTCGGTCAGCACATCGATCAAGACATCCGACATGCCCTGAGAAACGGCGCGGGAAAAACGCGTCAGAAAATCCGACTCTTCGTTCTGGCCGGTTTTGTCGTCGTACTTGTAGACGGCGACATCGATTTTCTTGCGTGGAGGCGGCAATTGCTGCAGTGCAAGACCAGTGTTCGTCGCGGGTGTCGAAAGCGGCGGAACAGCGTTTTCATCGAAACGTGTGCCGATTCCCTGAAGGCCTATCCCATCGCAGCCACTCAATGAAATCGCCAGGAGCGGGACCAGGGCCACCGCTTTTGACCGCATCAAAATTCCATGTCCCATACTGCTTCTGCCCTAACCTCTTGGTCCGCCGTTATCGACGGTCTGCTTTAGTTTGTGGAGCTCGAGTTATCTATTGAGAACCTGCCTGCATTGGATGCGGCGGCCGGTGCGGGTGGTGTTGGTGTCCCGCCAACGCCGCCAAGATCTATAACGATGGGAGGAAAGTTGATTTCGGGCGGTGCGTTTCCGCCGCCTCCTCCGCCCTGCTCGGCGAACTGGTTCTGAATCTGTGCGGTACCGATAAGATAACCAAATACGTCGGGATTTCCGCCGAATCCGGGGTTCAAGGGCTTGTAGACAAGATCGCCTGCCATTGCCGCCCCTGGACTCAGGATCAATGCCGCAGCGCCAATGCGGAGTAACATGTTGATTTTAATCATACCCGTTCCCCTTTCAGCCTCAGTGACGCTCCTGATTAATTAAGACGCACTACGGTACCCTCAGGGGCGTTTTTGATAACCACACCGCCACTGTAGCCCTCACCGGCCTGTCCGTATACAACCCGTGTGCCTTCGGAGTTGACGAGCGCTATGGAATTGTGAAGACTGTTGCCAATCTGCGCCACTGCAATACCGTTATTGGATCCGCCGACGATAGCGGCAGTTGAGGTATTGTTGCTTCCAATCTGAAGCTGGGCAATCACGCTTCCGGGCGAATCCTGAACAGCGGCGACCGCGTAATTTTCGGTGCCCGCCTGAAGAATGAATGCGCCTGCATTCTGGCTGTTCGTGATCGCCGTGGAGGCGCTGTTGTTTTCACCCCTTTGCGCGATCAATGTGCGCGCGCCGGATGCCGCAGAGCCGGAATTGCCCCCCGATCCTGTTTCAAGAACGGCTTTGCTCTGCCGGCTGGCGACAACTTCTTCCAAGGTCAGACCATTGTCGATCTGGAAGCCGAATTCTTGCGCGGACGCAGTGCTTGCGATGCCAAGAAGCATGGCGGCCACGATTGGCGGTCTGCTGACTTTCATGTCGAAGCCCTTCCGTGAGACGTTAACGTTCATAGGCGAGCGAGCAGGTGGTTTGCCGTTCGGCGCCCTCGATCTTGAGGCTGACGGCCAAACGGCTTCCTTTCGATAAATAAACCGTCGTTGACGATACGACAAGCATACCGTCCATACTTTGCCTGGCACCATCGAATTTTCCGCCCTGACGCGACAAAGAGCGGCTTCCCGCTTGGCGCGCCTCGACCGCCATGCTGTAGGTGCCGCTCGGCCATTGCGCGGCATCGACGACGCCCTGAAGCGTCACGAAGTTCCCGTCTTCCGACATTCTGATTATGCAGTTTTTCGACGGCACGCCTTCAAGCTGCGTTGACGTCAGCATGGGTAATTGAAGAAATACAATGAGAAGCAACATGTTACGCCCCTTCACCTGAAAGAATCCGAGGGCATCGCGATGATGCCCCCGAACACTGTCATACCGCTCCGTCCTGGCGCGGTGTCTTGGCCTCAGTTCTGCTGGTAGTTCACAGCTTCGTTGCTGCTGCCCAGCTGGACGATGGCCGAGGTGTTGTTGCTGCCGTACTGGACCGATGCGGCAGAGTTGAAGCTGCCGGGGCCAGAGCCGGGGGACGTGATCAGGCTGACGCCTGCCGGAAGCCCGTAGCTGCGCGTCGTTCCGTCGATCGCCGCAAGCGTGCCGCTGGTGCCGCCACCCTGGGAGATGAACGAGTTGTTGTCGTCCCCGATCTGCAGGTTCGCCGCGGTGTTGTCACCGTTGCTCTGAACGGTCACAGCCGTGTTGCGATCACCGAACTGACCGTTGGCGGCAATGTTGTCGTTGCCGGACTGCAGGATCAGCGAGGTGTTTTCGTTGCCGCTGGTTGCAGAGGCAGCACCGTTGTCGACGCCCTGCTGGACGATCGCCGTGTCGTTCATGTCACCCAGCTGCATGATGGCAGCTTCGTTGGACGCGGTTGTCTGGCTGATCAGGGCGTTGTTGTCGTTGCCCTGCTGCACGGTCGCCGATTCCTGACCCGAGCCGACCTGAACGTTGACGGCCTGGTTGTTGTTGCCGACCTGGAACTGCACGTTGGCATTCGCGGCCTGGCTGGTGACACCCACTGCGGCGGTGAAGCTGCCGCTGCCTGCGGAAAGGCCGTATGCGTTCACGGCCGCCTGCGCGGCATCGGCACCGGATCCGACATAGGCGTCAGCGGTTTCGTCAAGGCCGCCACCGGCAGTGTCGAGTGCTTCGGCATAGTTGCCGAACGAAGAAGTGTCCTGATCAGCAACGGCGGCAGTGCCGGAGGTGGCCGACGATTGGGTCGGGTCGGCTCCGGTCCCTGTCTGAGTTTGAGCGAAGGCCACGCCCGAAGACAGCAGCAGGGCCGAAGACATCATAAGTAGCTTTTTCATGGTGATAATCCTGTTAAATACTTGATCCGAACGATTGCAGGGCCTCGGGGGGCACATGTGCTGCCCAAGACGACCTGTTCCAAATTTATTCAGCTGATGGTGGATCCGATATTCCCGGGATCACCTACTTGGACGGGCGCCTCGGCTCACCGGATCACTGGATTGCCACCACCGATTCCCGGGCGTGGGCCCCAGGGACTAGGGGATTCCCGCGAGGCCGGGTGCGATGATCTGATGGAAATTGACTAGTTCCCCGATTCGCCCGCGGCGTCCAGGCGGGGAAGCGCTCTGCAAATGACTGTATCTGCGGAAAAAGTTAACACATTCTTGACAACCACTTGACCCCGAGTAAACTTGGTCACCAGTTGAGTAATATATAGTTATAATTCATTGGCTTTTTTGCCAGCCGCCTTGATCGAAAGAAGAGGCTCATGCACCAAGTAAGACTTTACTGTGGGGTGTTTTTTTTAGGATTCGCTCTTAGCGCATCGCCCGTTTTTGCCGATGACCGTGTTTATGTTGGGCAGGCGTCTGTTGCCAAGGGCAGTGTATACGTGTTGCAGGCATCCCAGATACAGGACCAACGGACCGTAAGACGCGCTGTGACCCAGCCGAGACGAACCGAACGCACCATTGTCCGCGCGGCACCCGCGCGCAGCACTCGGATTCTCGAACTGGCCGGAAGCGGAGTACCGAAGTTACCTGACGCACACATAGAAACCAATTGATATGCGACGCGCGCGAAGCGCCTTGTCTCTTCATGGAGGAGCTTATTATTGATTCATTTCAATCCTCATTGTGCTTTGGACAGGAGGAGGGGTTTATGCTGGATAGCGAGGTAAGTGAACTAGGAATTCTTGGTAACTATTTTTTAATCAACAGTGCCTTGGGAGTAATCGTTTCAGAGTTGGGCATACGCTATTCCACCTGCGAGAGTCCTTCGCAGGTTCCGACACACGCAAGCGTTGTTCTAATCAGCTTTGACGCGATCGATGACCTTCTTTCCGATATGGACGTTATTCTGAGCCGTTCGGACTCTCCGCCCAGGCTTATATTGTTTCCGCGTTTCAATGATATTCCCGTGAATCTGCCCAAACTTCCGAAAGAAGTCGCCGCGGTGGTACATCCCAAGATGGGCCACGCGGAAATCAAATCCATCATCATCCTGGTCATGGAGGGTCACAAGATTGTCCCGTTTGGCTCTCAGAACAACCCTCTGGCGAAGAACACGCTTGAGAACACCAAGATCACTCAGGAGGTGCTGACGCGGCGACAGCGCGAAATTCTTCGGGAAGTGGCCAAGGGGCAGACGAACAAGGAAATTGCCCGCAGCCTGAAAATCTCGACCAATACGGTCGAGGCGCATGTGTCGTGCATCATTCGCAAGTTGAATGTGCAGAACCGAACGCAGGCCGCCCTGGCGCTCAACGATCCGCTTCTTTCCGCTTCGGTTCCCGTTCGAACGGAAAGGGAGACACAGCGCCAACAGGCCTAGGTTGTAGAAGGGTTCGGATGTGAAGCCATCCGGGATCGGGTGCCCTCGATCCCCTCGTGCAAGCAAGCCTCGCCGTTCGAAGTCGCGCGGCGAACATGTCAGGTTTGTCCTGGTGCGCGCTGCCCGGGTGGCGCCACTGCCCTTGCGCGGGCGGCGGCCGCACCCGGCACGAAGCCCTGAACAGGCGTGCCGCGCCGCCCGAGAGCCCGGGGCTGACCCCCCCCCCCCCCCCCCGCCAAATCCGCATGCCGCGCCGGGAGGTTGCCCGCCGCGCGTCCCTTTGCCGCCCGATGCCGGTGTTGGCATCCCCGGGCAAGGCCCTGCGCCTCGCCCCCTTCGCGGTCAGGCGTAGAAGGCGGGCGGCACGTGGCGGTAGGGTAACAAGGACATATCCGCCGGCGCCACGCCGGGACAGTCGATGTCGTGGATCGGACCGCAGAGCGGCTCGAACCCCGCGCGGAAGTGGTTCTTCGCCTTGATGCCGAAGACCGCGATGCGGCTCAGGTCGATCCCGTGCAGGTCGCACCAGGCCGGGTCGTTGGCGCTTTGGCAGGTCTCGCTGACGACCACCTGCATCTGGCCCGCGCGCAGCACGGCGGTGCGCCCCATGTCGATCTCGCGCCCATATTCGAAAGGCCCCCGGTTGCGGAAACGGCCATCGGTCAGGCGCTCGACCATCCCGTGGAACGCGACCGGCGCCCCGAACTCGGGGGCGATGCGCCCGCCGAGGGTGCAGTCGATCGCCGCCCCCTCGCCCAGCCCATGCGCCCGCGCCACCAGGTCGGGATCGTAGAAGAAGCAGAACAGCATCGGCAGATCCGGGCCGCTCTCCATCATCGCCCGGAAAAGCGCCGTTGTGTCGCCGATCCCGCCCGACAACGGGTTGTCGGCGGTATCCACCAGGGTCACGGGCCAGCGAGCGCCCTGATCCAGCTGCCGGGAGGCGAGGGCCAGGCCCTCGCGGGGGCCGGGCAGCGAAACGCGGAAGGCCTCGCGCCGCGCCTGATAGCCGGCGGCCAGACGATCCAGCAGCGGCTCCGGCGCAAGGCCCCGATCATGGGTCACCGCCACGGCGGCCCGGGTGTTGGGGGTATCGGCATAGGTGAAACCACCGAAGAAGGTCACGTCCGCGACCCCTTCGGCGCCGCTTGCCTCCTGCCCGAGCGCCACCAGCTCGGCCATCGGTCCGGCCTCGGTGCGCATTCCGTGCGACAGCGGGGCGAAGTCCAGCTGGCGCAGCGCGACAGCGGGCCGCCTGCCCTGCTCGAAGGCGCGCTCCATCATGGTCAGCGCACGGTGCGCGGCGGCATCCATGTCGACATGGGGATAGGTGTGGTAGCCCGACAGGATGTCGACCGCCCCGGTCAGCGAGGGATCGAGGCAGGCGTGCATGTCCAGGCTGACCGCCAGCAGAGGCTCTGGCCCGATCGCCGCGCGCAGCGCGCGGATCAGGCTGTAGTCCGGCGACAGGTCGTCCTCGGCCACCATGGCCCCATGCAGCGACAGGTAGACGCCGTCCCAATTCTGGCCCGCAAGATCCGCAAGGATCTCGTCGCGGATCGCCGTCAACGCTTCGGTGGTGACCGGGCCAAGCGGCGGTGCCGAGGTGCAGCGCGAGGCCGTGACCTGCCAGTGCGGATGCGCGTCGAGGAAGCGCACCAGCCCGCCCAGTTCTGTCGCCGTGCCCCGGGCACCGGCCAGGGCCTCTTCTCCCCGCGTCCACTCACGGCGCCGGAAATCCTCCAGCCGTGTCGGGATCGGGTTGAAGGAATTGGCCTCGTGCCAGAGACGGGCAACGGCGATGCGGCGGGGCTGGGCCATGGGCGGTCCTTGGGTTTGGGTCAGATCCGGCGGCGCGGGATCGTGTTGGCGTAGATGTCGAGCGTCGCAAGATGCTGGTCGGCAGCCTGCAGGGCCTTCAGAGAGCCTTCGCGATCCCGCGCCGCGAGCAGCCCGCACAGGACCTCTGACACCGCCAGCGCCGGGGTCAGCGTGTGGAAGAAGGTGCGGCTTTCGGTCGAGCACAGGATGACCTGGTTCGAGATCGGGATCAGGGGCGAGACCTCGCTGTCGGTGATCGCCAGCACCGACAGGCCCTTCTCGCGCGCCAGCGCCGACAGGTCCAGCGACTGAACCGCATAGGGGCTGATCGAGATCACCAGAAGCACGTCCTCGGGCCCGGCGCGCAGCAGCCCGTCGGCCCCGGTGCCCGCGGGTCCGTCCAGATGCACCGTGCGGTCGCCCAGCAGGGTCATGACATAGTGGAAATGCCAGGCCACCGAATGGCAGGAGCGCAGGCCCAGAACATAGACCCGCCTTGCCCCTCCCAGGAGGTCCGCCGCCGCGTCCAGCCGGGCCAGCGACTCGGGTTCGCTCAGCCGGGCGATCTGCGCCGAAAGGCTTTGCAGCATGTCGTGCGCCAGCCCGCTGCCCGCCGGTCCGTGCTCTCCCTCGCGTTCGCGCGCACGGGCGGCGAAACCATCGGCCCGCAGCCGCAGCGCCTCGGAGAAATGGGTGCGGATGTCGTCGTAGCCGGCCAGATCCAGGAACTTCGCCAACCGGGTCATGGTCGCCGGTTGCACGCCGGCCTTGCGCGACAGTTCCCGCATCGAGACCAGCGCCACCTCCTGCGTGTTCTCGAGGATGTAGCGGGCGGCCTGCTGCAGTTGCGGCGACATCTCGTCAAAGCGGGCGACGATCCGGTCCCGCAGGGCATCCTTTTGCAACATTCGTTTCAGCCCCTGTCCTGATCCGTCCCTTTGTCTGCGCCTGATGGCCAGAGATGGCAATTTTTACTGTTGGGTTGACGCGGATCGACGCCACACCCGGAAGATTTGAACGTTTCATGAGCAAAACTCAAGTATCAACCGTTGCGTCGGATAATTTTTTGAAACATTTGTTGCACTGCGCATCAAGTCCTGCGACCAAGTGTCAGCCGCGGCCTGTTCCGCGATTCCCCTCCGGCCCCGGCCGGAACGCAGTATGGACGAGACCATGACCAGACTCCTTCACCGCAAGATCGGCGCCCCCCTGCCCCATGCCGTTTCGGGCCAGGGTGTGACGATCACCGATTCCGCCGGGCGCAGCTACATCGACGGATCGGGCGGTGCGGCGGTCAGCTGCCTTGGCCACGACCACCCCGAGGTGCTGGCGGCGATGAAGGCCCAGATGGAGCGGCTGTCCTACGCCCATACCTCTTTCTTCACCACCGATGCGGCAGAGGAACTGGCCGAGCGCCTGACCGCCCTGGCGCCGGATCCGCTGAACTGGCTGTACCTTGTGTCCGGCGGGTCCGAGGCGGTGGAGGCCGCGCTGAAGATGGCGCGCCAGTATTACGTAGAAATCGGCCAGCCGCAGCGCCGGCACATCATCGCCCGGCGGCAAAGCTATCACGGCAACACCATCGGCGCGCTTGCGGCGGGCGGCAATGCCATGCGCCGGGTGCAGTTCCAGCCGATCCTTCCCGAGACGCATCATGTGTCGCCCTGCTACCCCTATCGCGACAAGGGCCCGGACGAGACGCCCGAGACCTATGCCGCGCGGCTGGTCCAGGAGCTGGAACAGAAGATCGAGGAACTGGGCGGCGATCAGGTCATGGCCTTCGTCGCCGAGCCGGTGGTCGGCGCCACCATGGGCGCTGTGGCCGCCGTTGCCGATTACTTCCAGCGCATCCGCGCGCTCTGCGACCGCCACGGCATCCTGCTGATCCTCGACGAGGTCATGTGCGGCATGGGCCGCACCGGCAGCCTGTTCGCCTTCGAGCAGGAAGGCGTGGTGCCCGATATCGTGACCATCGCGAAGGGCATGGGCGGCGGCTACCAGCCTGTCGGCGGCGTGCTGCTGTCGCAGCAGATCTACGAGGCCTTCCGCGACGGCTCTGGCCTGTTCCAGCACGGCCACACCTATATCGGCCATCCGATCGCCACTGCCGCCGCCAACAAGGTGGTCGAGATCCTCACCCGCCCGGGCCTGATGGATCAGGTCACCCACCTTGGCACGCGGTTGCAGGCGGGGCTTGATGCCGCGCTGGGACAATCCCCCCACGTCGGCGACATTCGCGGGCGCGGCCTGTTCCGGGGCATCGAGATCGTGTCCGACAAGGACGACAAGATCCCCTTCGACCCGGCGCGCAAGATCCATGCCAGGATCAAGGCAGAGGCTATGGCCGAGGGCCTGCTGTGCTACCCCATGGGCGGCACCATCGACGGGGTGCACGGCGATCACGTGCTGCTGGCCCCGCCCTACATCTGCACCGAGGACGAGATCGATCAGATCGTCGAGCGCCTCGCGCGGACCATCCGCCGCGTGACCGAAGGCTGACCCGATGACGCGCCGGATTGCCTTTGCCGGGTTCAACCTGGAATCCGTCACTGCCGTGCCGCAGGTTTCGACCCGGGCGGATTTCGAGCGGGCCTGCTTTCGCGGTGCGGAGATCCCGGCGCAATACCGCGGCAGCAACACGGTGGCGGGCGGCGTGCTCTCGGTGCTGGACGCGGCGGGCGCCGAAATGGTGCCGCTGTTCCACAGCCTGCTGGGCGCCCTCGGCCCCGCCGCGGATGACGCCGTCACCGCCTTTGCCGATGAGCTGGTGCAGGGCCTGCGGGACGCGGGGCCGCTGGACGGGCTGGTCCTTTACCTGCACGGGGCCTGCTGGGCCCCGGGGTTTCCGGACGTGGAGCGCTACATGATCGAGCGCGCCCGCGCCGCCTGCCCGGATCTGCCGATCTCGGTGCCGCTGGATTCCCACGGCAATGTCGACGCGGCGACCTTTGCCGCCGCCGATATCGCCGTGGCCTACCGCCATTCCCCCCATATCGACATGGGCGAGACCGGCGAACGCGCCACCCGCGCGCTGCTGCGGATGATCGAGACCGGCGAACGGCCCGGTCTCGCCGTGGCCCAGCCCGGCGTGGTCATCCCCTCGATCCTCTCGGCCACCGCGCTGGAGCCGCTGGCCAGCCTGATCGCCATGGCCCGGGCCGAGGAATCCTCGGGCGATTGCGACATCTCGTTAATGGGCGGCTTTGCCTATGCCGACAGCGCCAATACCGGCATGTCGGTGATCTGCCTCGACTGGCAGGGCCAGCAGGCGGCGCAGGAGAAGGCCACGAGGCTCTCAGCCGCGCTGCAGGCCGCCCGTGCCGCGCTCTCCGATGCGATCCCGATCTGGCAGATGGACGCGGCCATTGCCGAGGCGGCGCGCCTGCGCGGCAGCGGCGCGCCGGTGGTGATCCTGGAGCATGCCGACCGGATGAACGACAGCACCCACGGGCTGCGCGCCGTCCTCGACGCCGATCTGGGCCGGGTCATGGTGCCCTTCCTTCTGGATCCCGGCAGCGCCGCGGCGGCCCATGCTGCCGGGGCCGGTGCAGAGATCACGCTGCAACTTGGCGGCAAGAGCGCGCCGGAAACCGGCGGCCCGCTGGAGCTGACCGCCCGCGTCCTCTGGACCGGCGAGAAACGCTTCAACGTCTCGGGCCGCTACCAGCAGGGGGCGCCGGTCGATCTGGGCCTAACCGCGCTTGTCGAGGTCGGGCCGGTGCGGATCTCGATCACCTCGCATTTCGCCTTCGCGGTGGATGGCGACCCCTTCTTCATCTTCGACGAGCGGCCAGAGGACTACGACGTGATCCTGCTGCGCTCGAAGACCCATTTCCGGGATTACTACACCCCGCTGGCAGCGGCGATCCTGGTCACGGATACCCCCGATCTGGGCCCCGCCGACGTGCGGCTGGTCCCCTATACCCAGCTCGACACGGGCCGGGTCTATCCCTGGTGCGCCGATCCGGCGGACCCAACCGAATAACAACAAGAAACTGACCCACCAACACGGAGAACGACAATGACCTTCCACTCGCTGAAGTCCCTCGGCATGGCCGCCATTCTGGCGGGCAGCGTGGCCCTGCCCGCCTTTGCCGAAACCACCCTGACCGCCGTCATGCAGGCGCCGCTGCGCTCGCTCGACCCGCACCTCAGCACCGCGCAGATCGTCCGCACCCACGGTTTCATGGTCTTCGAGACCCTGCTGGGCATGGATGACAGCTATCAGCCGCAGCCGCAGATGGCCGATTACACCGTCTCGGACGACATGCTGACCTATACCCTGACCCTGCGCGACGGGCTGATGTGGCACGACGGCACCCCGGTCACCGCCGAGGACTGCGTCGCCTCGCTGATGCGCTGGTCGCAAAGCGACGGGTCCGCCAAGACGATGATGGAGTTCGTCGACAGCATCGAGGCCACCTCGGACAAAGAGCTGGTCATCTCGATGAAATCGCCCTTCGGCCCGGTGCTGGAACTGCTGGCGAAACCTTCGCCCATTCCCGCCTTCATGATGCCGAAGCGCCTCGCCGACACGCCGGTGGGCGAACAGATCCCCGAGGTCATCGGCTCGGGCCCGTTCAAGTTCGTGGCCGAGGCCTACCGCCCCGGCGATCAGGCGGTCTACGTGAAGAACGAGGACTACGTGCCGCGCGAAGAGCCCGCCAGCTGGACCGCGGGCGCCAAGGTGGTGAACGTGGACCGCGTGGTCTGGCAGGCGATGCCCGACATGCAGACCTCGATCAACGCGATCCAGTCGGGCGACGTGGACCTGATCGAACAGGTCACCATCGACCTGCTGCCGCTGCTGGCCATGAACGACGAGGTCGACACCGGCATCCTGAACCCGCTGGGCGCGCAGGTAACGGGCCGTTTCAACCACCGCCTGCCGCCCTTCGACGATCCGCAGGTCCGCAAGGCGGCGATGTATGCGCTGGATCAGGAAACCCTGATGCAGACCGCGATCGGCAATGCCGAATACTACCAGCTCTGCGCCTCGATCTACGGCTGCGAGGTGCCGCTGGCCTCTGACGCGGGCGCGGAATACCTCGAAGGCTCGGCGGACGAGCGGATGGCCAAGGCGCAGGAACTGCTGGCGGCCTCCGACTATGACGGCACGCCGGTGCTGATGATGCAGCCCACCGACCTGACCGTGCTGACCACCCAGCCCATCGTCGCCGCAGAGCGGATGCGCGAGGCGGGCTTCACCGTCGATGTCGCCTCGATGGACTGGTCGACCCTGCAATCGCGCAAGAACGGCTGGCAGCCGGTCAGCGAGGGCGGCTGGAACTTCTTCTTCACCTACTGGGGCGTCGCGGGCATCTGGAACCCGCTGGTGCATTCGCTGATCAACGGGTCGGGCGATGACGACACATGGGCCGGCTGGCCCGTCAACGCCCGCATGGAAGAGCTGCGCGCCGACTACCTGACCGCCGGCACCCTCGACGAGCAGAAAGTGATCGCCGAAGAGGCCCAGCAGATCGCCTGGGACGACAGCTTCTACTTCAACGCGGGCGAGTTCAAATCCGTCGCCGCCTGGCGGACCGAGCTGAAGGACATCCAGTCCGGCCCGATCACCCTGTTCTGGGGCGTCGGCAAGTAACCTTACCCCCAACCGGGCGGGCGGCTTTTTCCTAGCCGCCCGCCCCTTTTCCATTCCTTCGCCCCTGCGCGCGCGCCCGCGCCGCCCCTAGCCCCGGAGGCCACGATGCTCAGCTATTTCCTGCGTCGGCTGCTGATGGCGATCCCCGTGATGTTCTTCGTCGCGGTCTTCGTCTTCCTGCTGCTGCGCCTCACGCCCGGCGATCCGGCCCAGGCCATTGCCGGGGATCAGGCCTCGCTTGCCCAGCTGGAAGCGATCCGCGACAGCCTTGGCCTGAACGACCCGCTGTCGGTGCAATTCCTGACCTGGATCGGCAACATGGCGCAGGGCGATTTCGGTCGCTCGCTGATTTCCGACCGACCGGTGCTGGAGATGATCGGCCAGCGCCTTGGCCCGACCGTCGCACTGGCACTGGTGGCCATGGCCCTGACGCTGATGATCGCCCTGCCCATGGGCGTGCTGGCCGCCTGGCGTCACGGCGGCCTGACCGACCGGCTGGTCATGGCGGTCTCGGTCATCGGATTCTCGGTGCCGATCTTCGTCATCGGCTACGTGCTGATCGGGGTCTTCGCGGTGAACCTGCGCTGGTTCCCGGTGCAGGGCTACAAGGCCCTGTCCGAGGGCATCGGCCCCTTCGCGCATCGCATCTTCCTGCCCGGTCTCGCGCTGGCCTCGATCTACATCGCACTGATCTCTCGGATGACCCGGGCCTCTATGCTGGAGGTCCTGCGCGAGGACTACGTCCGCACCGCCCGCGCCAAGGGCCTGCCCGAGGGCATCGTCCTCTTCCGCCACGCCCTGCGCAATGCCGCGATCCCGATCCTGACCGTGATCGGCACCGGCTTCGCCATGATGATCTCTGGCGTGGTGGTGACCGAAACCGTCTTCAACATCCCCGGCCTTGGGCGGCTGGTCGTCGATGCCGTGCTGGCCCGCGACTACCCGCTGATCCAGGCGATCATCCTGCTGACCGCCGGGACCTACGTGCTGATCAACCTTCTGATCGACCTGTCCTACGCGCTGACCGACCCGAGGATCCGCTACCAATGAGCCAGACCCCAAGCGCCTCCGCCGCATTGCGCAAGCGGCTTCTGGAAACGCCGCCGCACTGGACCACCCTGCTGGCGCTGGCGGTGCTGCTGGCGATCGTCGCCATGGCGCTCTTTGCGCCGCGCCTCGCCAACTTCGCCCCGACCGAGCTGAACGCCATGATGCGGTTGAAGCCCGCGGACGGCACCTACTGGATGGGCACCGACAGCTTCGGGCGCGACCTTTATTCCCGCGTGATCTACGGCGCGCGCGTGTCGCTGATGGTCGGCGCGGGTGTCGCCGTCGGCGCCATTGTCATCGGTCTTCCGCTGGGGCTGCTGGCGGGCTGGTTCCGCGGGCTGGACGCCGTGCTGATGCGCGCCATGGACGGGCTGATGGCGATCCCGGGCATCCTGCTGGCCATCGCCATCGTCGCCCTGACCGATGCCGGGCTGACCACCGTGATCATCGCCATCATGCTGCCCGAAATCCCGCAGGTGGTGCGGCTGGTGCGCTCGCGCGTGCTGGCCACCCGGTCGGAAACCTTCGTCGAGGCCGCCGTGCTGCTGGGCACCCGACCGATGCGGATGATCTGGCGCCACCTGCTGCCCTCGACCGTTGCGCCGCTGATCGTGCAGGGCACCTACATCTACGCCTCCGCCATCCTGACCGAGGCCGCCCTGTCCTTCCTGGGCGTCGGCATCGGCACCGAGACCCCGACCTGGGGCAATATCATGGCCGAGGGGCGCCTTTACTTCGCGCTGAACCCCTGGCTGGTCTACTGGCCCGCCATCGTCCTGTCGCTGTGCATCCTGTCGATCAACCTGCTGGGCGATGCCCTTCGTGACCGGCTGGACCCCAAGATGAAAGGCCGTTCGTGATGAGCACTTCCCAATCCGGCCAACCCGTCCTGTCGGTCCGCGACCTGCGCGTCGCCACCATGGGCCGCCGCCCTGCCGAGATCCTGAAGGGCCTCTCCTTCGACATCGCCCCGGGCGAAACGCTCTGCCTCGTGGGCGAAAGCGGCTCGGGCAAATCCGTCACCTCGCTGGTCACCATGGATCTGCTGCCGCGCGGCGAGTTGCAGGTGACGGCGGGCCGCGCCGCGCTGAACGGCGAGGATATCATCACCGCGACCCCGGCCCGGACCAAGGCCCTGCGCGGGGCCGAGATGGCGATGATCTTCCAGGAGCCGATGACGGCGCTGAACCCCGTCCTGTCCATCGGGCTGCAGATGGACGAGATCTACAGGGCCCACACCCGCATGCGCGGTCCCGAGCGCAGGGCCGCCGCCATCGCCGCCTTCGAAAGCGTCCACCTGCCCGACCCGCCGCGCATCTATGACAGCTATCCGCACCAGCTTTCGGGCGGCCAGCGACAGCGCGTGATGATCGCCATGGCGCTGGCCCTGAAACCCAAGCTCTTGATCGCGGACGAGCCGACCACCGCGCTGGACGTGACCACCCAGAAGCAGATCCTGGAACTGATCCGCAATCTGCAGGACGAAATGAACACGGCTGTCCTCTTCATCACCCATGACATGGGCGTCGTGGTGGATATCGCCGACCGGGTCTGCGTCATGCGCCACGGCGAAGTGGTGGAAACCGGCACGACAGAGCAGGTCCTGAGCCAGCCGAAGGCGCAGTACACCCGCGACCTTCTGGCTGCCGTGCCCGCCCTGACGCCCCGCGCCGCGCGGGTGCAACCGGCCCCGGACCATGCGCTGGAGCTGGTCGATGTCAACAAGGTCTTCGAGTTCCGCTCGTTCCTCAGCAAGATGATGCGCCGCCCCGGCCACCGGGTGCAGGCGGTGCGCGACGTCAGCTTCCGCCTCGACCGCGGTCGCACCCTTGGCATCGTCGGCGAAAGCGGGTCCGGCAAATCCACCGTCGCCCGCTGCGTGCTGCGGCTGGAGGATCCCAGCTCGGGCGCGATCCTGGTCAACGGCCATGACATCGCCCCGCTGGAGGGCCAGAAGGCCCTGGCCCCGGCCCGGCGCGCGGTGCAGATGATCTTCCAGGACCCGAACCGCTCGCTCAACCCGCGACTGACCACCGGCGACAGCCTGATCGAGGGCGCGCTGAACGCGGGCGAACCGCGCGCCGAGGCGCTGGCCCGCGCGGCGGAGCTGCTGGAGGTCGTCGGCCTGCCGCGTGATGCGCTCAGCCGCTACCCGCACCAGTTCTCGGGCGGGCAGCGCCAGCGCATCGCCATCGCCCGCGCCCTGATGATGTCGCCCGACGTGATCGTCGCGGACGAGGCGGTCTCGGCGCTGGACGTTTCGGTGCAGGCGCAGGTGCTGGATCTGCTGGCCGAGGTGCAGGCCAAGCGCAACCTTGCCATCCTCTTCATCACCCATGACCTGCGGGTCGCGGCGCAGATCTGCGACGACGTGATGGTGATGCGGCGCGGCGAGGTTGTGGAATTCGGCACGGCGGGGCAGGTTCTGGCCGACCCGCAGCACGACTACACCCGCGCCCTGCTGGACGCCGCCCCCGGTCGCGACTGGGATTTCGCCAAAGGTTGCCGCATAACGGAGCCCGCATGATAGCCGCCCATCTGGTCCAGTTCGACGTCGCCCCGCTTGACCCTGCGCGCAACTTCGCCCGTATGGCCGAATTCATCCGCGCCGAGGCGGCGGCGGGCGCCGACCTGATCCTCTTCCCCGAGCTGTCCAACACCGGCTATGTCGAACCGCTGGTGCCCGGCGGCCCCTTCGTGTCGGCGGTGCCGCACTACGGCGAAGCGCTCTGCGCCGCCTGCGCCGAGCCCGGGGGCAAGGAGATCGCCGCGCTGGCCGCGCTGGCCGCCGAGCTGAACGTGACCCTTGTCGCGGGCCTCGGGCTGCGCGACGCGCGGCTGGCGGGGGTGATCCACAACGCCTCTGTCCTGATCACGCCGGAGGGGGTCGCGGGCCATTACGTGAAGACCCATCAATGGCAGACCGAGAAGCTTTACTTCGCCCCCGGTGACGCCCTGCCGGTCTTTCCGGCGCTTGGCACCCGGCTGGGGATGCAGATCTGCTACGACATCCGCTTTCCCGAAGTGACACGCGCCCTTGCCGCGCAGGGGGCCGATATCGTCACCTCGGCCTGGGCGTCCTTCGGCGCCGATAGTGCCCCGGTGGCGGACGAGGACCTTTTCGTGCATCGCGCCTATACCCGCGCCGTCGAGAACGGCGTCTTCTTCCTGTCCTGCAACCGCGTCGGGGTGCAGGGCGACCAGCGGTTCTTCGGCCGCTCCTGTGCCCTTGCGCCCGACGGTCGCGTCCTGGGCCGTCTGGACCATGACCGCGAGGATGTGCTGCGCGTCGCTCTCGACCTCGCCGAGGTGGCCCGCTACCGCAGCTTCACCGGGATCTGGGCGGACCGCCGCCCCGACCTCTATGCCCGCACCCTCGGCCCCGGGAAGGACTGACATGACCGACAGCCCCTGCCCGCCCCTGTCAGACGCCGATTGGCCCGAAGAGATCGCCGCCCTGCGCGACGGGTTCGCCGGACAGCTGAACGTCTATCGCACCATGGCCCATCATCCGGCGCTGCTGCGCGCCTGGGCGCCGCTGCGCCAGCACGTGGTGAAGGACAGCGCCCTTGGCCCGATCCGCTCCGAGGTGGTGATCCTGCGCACCGGGGTCCGGCTGGGATCCTCCTACGAGTGGCAGCAGCACGTCAGCCGGGCGCGCAAGCTGGGCATGTCCGACACCCGGATCGCCGCGATCAGGGACATGCCGGTCGGCGCGACTGGTCCCGAGGGTGAAGACGGGGGTGAAGACGGGCTGCTCGTCCGCGCCGTCGATGCCCTTCTGGACGCGCGTTGCCTGTCCCCCGCACAGGAGGCAGAGCTGGCTGCCGCCCTCGGCCGCCCCGCCGTCATCGACCTGATTGCCACGGTCGGTTTCTATTCGGTTCTCGGCTACCTCCTGATGACCTACCGCACCCCGCTGGATGACGACATCGCGCGGGAACTGGACGCGGACCCGGCCCCCTGAACGGGGCCACAGCGGCCCCTGCCGCCAAGCCCCCCCTTTTAAAGGGCCGCCCAGGGCACCGGCGGCCCCTTCCCGGTCAGAAGCCACCTGCCCGCATGTTCAGGGTAAGCCCGCAGGTATGAAGGTTTCGTTACCGGATGTTCAGGCGCGGCGCAGGCGCGCGTCATCACGCCGATCCGGACACCGCCTGAGCGCCCGCATGTCTCTGCCGAAACGATCCGCTCGGCTGCCAACCCGCGCTTGTCCCCGCCTTCCGCGCGACCGCCTCGGCTTGAAGGATACCGGCCGCCACGGAGTGAGCGGAGCGCGCCGCCTGAGCGCCGCATTGGCGGCTCCCCTCTTTGCCAGGTGGCGCACACCCTCTCTAACCATCTGGATTCGCTGCGTGAATTCCACACCCCCGTTTATGCATGAAGGCCTCTCAGCCACGGCAACGAAGAGCCTTGTGGAAACGCTCGGCTTGGTGCTATCAGAACAGCGCGGCGGGTGTAGCTCAATGGTAGAGCAGTAGCTTCCCAAGCTAACGACGAGGGTTCGATTCCCTTCACCCGCTCCATTCCCCCTCCCGAGAGCCCGAACCGCCGGTCACAGGCCCGGGCCGGTCATGGCTGCCCGGCGCGGCTTTTCACGCCGAATCGTCGCCCCTTCAGGCCAGCCGACCCGCCAGCTGCCGGATCGCCGCCCGCAGCTCGTCGCGCAGCGGGCCGGGCCGGGGCGGGTCGGCGAGCGTCGTCAACAGGGCCGGGGCCGGGCCACCCCGGCGCGACCAGCGCAGGGCGCCCAGCACCGCGCGGGCCGGGTCCGGCAGGACCTCGGGAATGGCGAAGCCGGCCAGCTCTGCCCAGACCCCGGCCCAGCAGCGCGCCACGGACCACGGGTTGTAGCCGCCGCCGCCCGAGACGATCAGCCGGGGCGCCAGGGGCCGCAGCGCCCGGACGGCCAGGCGGTGCGCGTTGTTCGACAGGGCCAGCCGCGAGAGCGGATCCTCGGCCAGCGCGTCGGCGCCGCATTGCAGGTAGATCGCATCCGGCGCGAAACCCGCGACCGCGGGCAGGATGACGCCGTCGAGCGCGGCCTCGAATTCGGTATCGTTGAAGCCGCGCGGCACCGGCAGGTTGATCGCCGCGCCCCCCGCCGTATCGTCAAGCGCGCCGGTGAAGGGCCAGCGCCGGGCCTCGTGGACCGAGATCACCCGCACCCGGGCGCTGCCGTGAAAGGCCGCCTCGACGCCGTCGCCGTGATGGGCGTCGATATCGACATAGGCCACGCGGTCCAGACCCATTTCCAGCAGGCGCAGGATCGTCAGCACCGGCTCGTTCAGGAAGCAGAAGCCCTCGGCGCGGTCGGGCATGCCGTGATGGGTGCCGCCGCCGGGGTTGTAGACGGCGCCGCCCCGGGCCACCAGTTCCGCCGCCAGCAGCCCGCCGCCCACCGCCGTGGCGGGCCTGCGGAACATCTCTGCAAAGACCGGATTGGACAGGGTGCCGAGATTGTGCCGGTCCCGCACCGCGTCAGAGACCGCCTGCTCGGCCTCGGCCCGGCGCAGGGCCGCCACGTAGGTCTGGGTGTGAAAGCGCGTCAGCGCCTCGGGCTTGGCGCGGGGCGAGGTGCGGTAGCGCCCGGGCGGCAGCCAGCCAAGGGCGCGGCACAGGTCGGTGACGGCCGGCACGCGCTGGATCGAAAGCGGGTGGCGCGGCCCGTAGACAGAGCCGCGGTAGATGGCCGACCCGATGAATTGCACCTGCCTCATGGTCCCGGCCTACAGGCTTTCCGCCCCCCGTTGAAGCAGGCCTTGCGTGTTTTCACGGAGAGGCGGGCAACGCGCCCTCGGCCCCGGGCGACGACGGCAGGCAGGACCGGGCCCGAGGGCTTCCGGGCACGCCACCAGCGCAAAGTCGGCGGGGTCTCGGCGAGGATTGTATACGCCCGGATGCAGGTATATTAGATGCACATGGCATTCAAATTCCCCCCTCTCGCGCTGGTCTGGCGCACGGCCCTGTTCCTCGCCATCGGCGGCCTCGGCGGCTATGCGGCCAGCCTGATCCGCCTGCCGATGCCCTGGATGCTGGGATCGCTCTTTGTCTCTGCCGTCATGGTGCTGGCGGTGCGGCCCCGGGTGCTGGAGGCCTACACCTTCCCGCCGCCGCTTCGGACCTTCTTCATCGCGCTGATCGGGGTGATGATCGGCACGCAGGTCACACCCGAGCTTTGGGACATGGCCGGCGACCTCGGCCTGTCCTTTCTCTGCCTGATCTTCTTCGTGATCGCGGCCCATGCGGGCAACTACCAGATCTTCCGGCGGGTGGGCGGCATGGACCCTGCGACCGCCTTCTATTCCGGCACACCGGGCGGGCTGATCGAAAGCATCGTGACCGGCGAGGCGGCGGGCGCGGATATCCGCATCCTGACGGTGCAGCAGTTCCTGCGCATCATCGTGGTCATCACCACCCTGCCCCTGGCCCTGTCGCTCTGGGTCGGAGAACCGGTGGGCAGCGCCGCCGGGATCCTCTCTCCGAACGCGTCAGAGCCGGTGGGGCCGCTGGCCATCGGGATGATCGTGATGATCGCGGTGGCGGGCATGGCCCTGGGCGGCCCGCTGCGCCTGCCCGCCGCCCGGCTGACCGGCCCGCTGCTGCTGGCCGGGGGGCTGACGGTGACGGGGGTACTGCACACCCACCTGCCCGGCTGGCTGATCGCCGCCGCGCAATGCGTGATCGGCGTCAGCCTCGGCCTGCGGTTTCACGGCGTGAAACTGGAGCTTCTGCGCCGGTCGCTGGGGCTGAGCCTGCTTTCGGTGTCCTATATGCTGGTGCTGGGCGGAGCCATCGCGATGCTGCTGCATGTGGTGACGGGCATTCCCTTCCTGCACCTTCTGATCAGCTACGCCCCCGGCGGCGTGGCCGAGATGTCGGTGATCGCGCTCAGCCTTGCGGCCAACCCGGCGCTGGTCAGCCTGCATCACGTGATCCGCATCCTGCTGACGGTGGTGGAAATGCCGCTGGCGGCACGGGTGACGGGAATCACCGCAAGGAAGTAGCGCAGGTTCATCGGGTTTCGCAGGCCTGCCGGCCTGCGACCGATCGGGGGCTCTGCCCCCGAACCCCCGAGGTATTTGGAAGACCAAAGAAGAGCGGGTGATCCGCGTGGCGACGTGGGACGGTGCGCGACGCCTTGTCAAGGCGCAGGGCGGTCAGGGCGCCTCGGCCTTTTCCTCCAGCGCCAGCCATTCCTCTTCGGCGTCGGAGAGGGCCGTCTGGCGTTCCACCAGCGCCTCTGTCGCCTTCCTGAACTTCAGCGGCTCGCGCGTGAAGAGGTCGGGCGCGGCGAGGAATTCCTCGAGCTTGGCGATCTCGGCTTCCAGCCGTTCGATCACCGCGGGCAGTTCCTCCAGCCGGTGCTTCTCGGTGAAGGAGAGCCCTGCGGCGGCTGCCTTTTGCTTCGTCTTTTCGGATGCCGGGGCGACGGCGGCCTTGGGTTTCGCGGCCGGGGCCGCCTCGGCCTTGCGTTGCGCGCGGTAGTCCGACCAGCCGCCCGCGTAGAGCACCGTGCGGCCCGCCCCCTCCATGGCCACGGTCTGGGTGGCAACGCGGTCGAGGAAGTCGCGGTCGTGGCTGATCAGCAGCACCGTGCCGTCGTAATCGTCCAGCAGCTCCTGCAGCAGGTCCAGCGTCTCGACGTCCAGGTCGTTGGTCGGTTCGTCCAGCACCAGCAGGTTCGATTCCCGCGCCATCAGCCTGGCCAGCAGCAGCCGCGCCTTCTCGCCGCCCGACAGGGAACGCACCGGCGCGCGGGCCTGCGCCTCGTCGAAGAGGAATTCCTTGAGGTAGCCCACGACATGCTTGGGCTGACCTCGGACCATGACCTGATCCGCCTGCCCCGACACCCGCATCTCCTTGTCGCCGGTCAGGCTTTCCCAGAGCGAGAGGTTGGGGTCCAGCTGCGCGCGCGCCTGGTCGAAGACCGCGGGCACGAGGTTGGTGCCCAGCTTCACCGTGCCCGCGTCGGGCGCGATTTCGCCCATCAGGATGCGGATCAGGGTGGTCTTGCCGACGCCATTGGGCCCGACGAAGGCCACCCGGTCGCCGCGCTGCACGGTGATCGAGAAATCGCGCGCGATCACCTTGTCGCCGAAGGCGTGGCGCAGGCCCTGCGCCTCGATCACCTTCTTGCCGGACTTGGGACCGGAGGCGAGGTCCATCGCCGCCGCGCCCTGCCGCCGGATCTGCGCGCCGCGCTCGGCCCGCATGTCCTGCAGGCGCCGCACCCGGCCCTGGTTGCGCTTGCGTCGCGCGCTGATGCCCTCGACCGCCCAGCGGGCCTCGGCCTTGATCTTGCGGTCCAGCTTGTGCCGGGCCATGTCCTCGTCTTCCCAGGCCTTGTCGCGCCAGGCCTCGAAGCCCGCGAATCCCTGTTCCTGCCGCGCCACCACGCCACGGTCGATCCACAGCGTCGCGCGGGTCAGCTCGGTCAGGAAGCGCCGGTCGTGCGAGATCAGCACGAAGGCGCGGCGGGTGGCCTTGAGTTCGTCCTCGAGCCACTGGATCGCCTCGATGTCGAGGTGGTTGGTCGGCTCGTCCAGAAGCATCAGTTCCGGTTCCTCGGCCATCAGCTTGGCCAGCGCGGCGCGGCGCCGCTCGCCGCCCGAGGCGGTGGCCACCAGGCGGTCGGGGTCGAACTTCAGCCCCTCGGAGGCGCGTTCGACCTTGTACATTTCGGAGGGGTCGAGTTCCGAGGTGGCGAACTCGCCCAGCGTCTCGAAGCCCGAAAGGTCCGGTTCCTGCTGCATGTAGCCGACCGAGACGCCCGGCCCCAGAACCCGGTCGCCGCGATCCGCTTCGACCAGTCCCGCCATGACCTTCATCAGGGTCGATTTGCCGGAGCCGTTGCGGCCCACAAGGGCCACCCGGTCGCCTTCCTGCACGACGAGCGAGAGCGCGTCGAAGACCGGGTCGCCGCCGAAGGTGAGGGAAATGTCGGAGAGTTGCAGAAGGGGTGCCTGTGCCATGCCGCGCAGCTAGGCAAAGCCGGGCCTGCCGTCAAGTCGGGCCGTGCCGCAGCCGGGCCCTATCGCGGCCCGGCGCTGCCCTGGGCGGCCCATTCCCCCGGGGATTCGGGCGGCCTTTGCCCGCGCCGCAGGGGCTGCCGTTACCCGGCCACCGCCCGCAGCAGGCGTTTGCGGGCCGGGGGAATCGCCGCGATCTCGACGCCGGTGAAGACGTGCAGCGTGTTCATCTGCGCATCCACCACCGCGTGATCCGAGACCCAGCCGCCCATGGTCAGGTAGGTTTTCAGCAGCGGCGGCATCCGCAGCATCGCCATCTTGCGGTCGGGCTTGCGGCGCAGCCGTTCGGCGAAGCGGAAGACGCTGGGCGCCTTGACCCGGGGCAGCCAGCGGCGCGGCGCGAGGTGCCGGGCCTTAAGCACCGCGAAGGCATCGTAGTATTCCCGCGCGTCGGTGCCCGCGAAAGAGGCGCAGCCAAACAGCAGTTCGACCCCCTGCGCATCGACATAGGCGGTCATCGCCCCCCAGGCCACGCGCAGGATATCCGGGTCGTGCCAGTCGGGATGGATGCAGAACCGGCCCATCTCGACCATCGGACCCTCGAAGGCGGAAAGCGCCGAAAGCTCGTAGAACTGCGCCGAATAACTGCGGTCGATCTCGGCCCCGCCCGCCAGCGGCATCAGGCGAAAGCAGCAGACCACGGCGCCGGTGGTCATATCCTCGACCAGCACGTGATGGCACACCGCGTCGAAGGCATCGGCATCGGGTCCGTCGCGATGGAAGGCCAGACCGCGCAGCGCCTGCGCCCGCGCCAGATCGCCCGGTCCCTCGGCAAGCCGGGCGCGGTAGCGCCCCCGTCTCAGGTCGATTTTTGTGCCTGCCATGCCCGCCTCTTGTGCCACGCCATCCTCGGAGGATTTGTATGGCCCCTGATTGCGCGAATTGCATGACAGCAGCGTGACGACTCCTCGCCGGGCCGGTGCGCGGCCCCGGCCATGCCGTTACTGGCCGCCCAGAAGCTGGCTGGCGTCGAGCCCGCCGATATTGCCGAAGAGCTTGCGGATGAAGCCGATCTCGCCGTCGGTGCTCTTGGTCACGCGGCGGGTGATCGGCACCACGCGGCCATCTTCCAGACCGTAGGTGCTGATATTGTCCACGATGCCGGCCTGGTCGAAGGTGATGGCCAGGATCTGGCGGTCCATGATCTCGGGACGGCGCCACGCGAAATGGCGCATCTCTGTCTCGATGTAATAGAACCCCGAGTTGTCGCGCACGCCGGAGGCGTTCGGCACGCCGATCAGATCCTCGACGGAGGCCTGGGTATCCACGCCGGGCACGATCTGCTGCAGCTCGTCCTCGGGCGGCATGTACCCATGGGTCCGGTAGCTTGCCGAACACGCGCCAAGCGCCACAACCATCACCGTGGCTGCCGCCAATCGCGCCCTGCCCGTCTTGCCCTGCATTACCCTGCCCCTCTTGTCCTGGTTCTCTTGGCCCCGTAATCCGATTACAGAAGGAATGCCCGCCATTCAAGCACAGGAAAACCGGACCCTATGCCCCATGCATCGACCTCCGACCCCCGCCTGCGTGTCTCTACGCTGGGGCGCGGGACGGACCACGCTTTCAACCTCGAACCCGAGGCCGAAGACCGCGCCGCCCTTGCCGGGCACCTTGGCGCCCAAACAATCCGCAAGCTGCGCTTTCAGGGCCGGCTTGTGCCGCTGGGCAACCGCGGCTGGGAACTGACCGCAGAGCTGGGCGCCACGGCGGTGCAGGCCTGCATCGTGACGCTGGCCCCGGTGACAACGCGCATCGACGCCCCCGTCAAGCGCCGCTTCGTGCCCGCCGACCGGCTGGACAGCTTCGAGGCCGGTTCCGAGACCGAGGTGCCCGAGGACGACAGCCTCGAACCCCTTGGCGATGTCATCGACCTTTGGGCGGTCATGGCCGAGGCCCTGGCGCTGGCGCTTCCCGCCTATCCCCGGGCCGAGGGCGCGGACCTCGATCAGGCGCAGTTTGCCGAGGATGGCGTGGCCCCGCTGAGCGACGAAGACGTCAAACCCTTTGCCGGTCTGGCCTCGCTGCGCGAAAAAATGCGGAAGGATGACGAGCAAGGCTGAGAAAGCGCTTGCCAAATCAGACTTTCCGCGTATTTTCGCGCCTTCATGAGAACGCCAGCCTTGCAACGCCCCGCACGCCGGGTCATATGGCGCGGCAAGGCTCCAGACATCGCGGGGACGCTGTCCCCTCACCAAGATAGAGGTTGAGACATGGCCGTCCAACAGAACAAGGTTTCCAAATCCCGCCGCAACAACCGTCGTGCGCATGACGCACTGACCGCGGCAAACCCGAACGAGTGCGACAACTGCGGCGAGCTGAAGCGCCCGCACCACGTCTGCCCGTCCTGCGGTCACTACGCAGAGCGCGAAGTCGTCGCCATGGCCGACGAGATCGACCTGGACGAAGACGCGGCATAATTACCCCGGCGGGGCCTACCGGCATGAGTTCCTTGCAGGATCGACAGGCGGCAGGCGGCACGCGCGTGGTGATTTCCGTCGACGCCATGGGCGGCGACAGGGGACCGGCGGCCGTGGTCGCCGGTATTTCGCATTCGGCCAAAAAGAATCCCGAGCTGGATTTCCTGTTGCACGGCAACCGGGAGGAGCTTGACCGACTCGTCGGCAAGCGCAAGATCCTCGATGGCCGCTGCACGGTGATCCATGCCGAGGATGTCGTCAGCATGGACGACAAGCCCAGCCAGGTGGTGCGCCACGGCAAGAGCACCTCGATGTGGTCGGCTCTCGAATCGGTGCGCTCGGGCGATGCCACCGTGGCGGTCAGCTGCGGCAACACCGGCGCGCTGATGGCGCTGTCGATGATCCGCCTGCGCAAGCTGCCCGGCGTCAACCGTCCCGCCATCGCGATCCTCTGGCCCTCGTCCAATCCGCAGGGCTTCAACGTGATGCTGGATGTCGGCGCCGATATCCGCGCCGACGCGCAGGACCTGCTGCAATATGCGCTGATGGGCACCTCTTACGCGCGCAACGCGCTGGATCTTACCCGTCCCCGCATCGGCCTGCTGAACGTCGGCACCGAAGAGCACAAGGGCCGCGCCGAACTGCGCGAGGCCCATGACCTGATCGAGAACCACGCCAGCGACGGCGCCTATGAATTCGTCGGCTTCGTCGAAGGCGGCGACATCCCGGGCAAGCGCTGCGACGTGATCGTGACAGACGGGTTCACCGGCAATGTCGCGCTGAAGACCGGCGAAGGCACCGCCTCGCTGATCGGACAGCTGCTGAAAGAGGCCTTTGCCTATTCGCCGCTGTCGCGCATCGCCTCGGTGCTGGCGCTGACCTCCATGAGCCGCCTCAAGAAACGCATCGACCCGCGCCGCGTCAACGGGGGCGTCTTCCTCGGGCTGAACGGCACGGTGGTGAAGTCGCATGGCTCCGCCGATCCGACCGCCATTTCCGCCGCGGTGAAGCTGGCCTTCCAGCTGGCGCGTTCGGGCTTCGGAGACCGACTGGCTGCACGGGTTGCCTCTGCCGCCGAGCTTGCGCAAGATGACGGCGAGCAGAAGGACCATAACAAGACATGACACTGCGGGCAAAAGTTGCCGGGGTGGGCCACTACCTCCCCGAACGAGTCGTCGAGAACGCCGAATTCGAAGCCAGCCTGGACACCTCGGACGAGTGGATTCGCTCGCGGTCCGGCATCGAGCGGCGGCATTTCGCCGCCGAGGGTCAGACCACCTCTGACCTTGCGACGCGGGCCGCCAAGGCCGCGCTGGCGGATGCGGGACTGGAACCGTCGGACATCGACGCCATCGTACTGGCGACCTCGACCGCCGACCTGACCTTCCCTTCTGCCGCGACCATGGTGCAGGCCGCGCTTGGCATGACCAAGGGCTTCGCCTTCGACGTGCAGGCGGTCTGCGCCGGCTTCGTCTACGCACTGACCAATGCCAATGCGCTGATCGTCTCGGGGCAGGCCAAGCGGGTTCTTGTCATCGGCGCCGAAACCTTCAGCCGCATCATGGACTGGCAAGACCGCGCGACCTGCGTGCTGTTCGGCGATGGCGCAGGCGCGCTGGTGCTGGAAGCCTCCGAAGGCGACGGCAGCAACGCCGACCGCGGCATCCTGTCGACCGACCTCAACAGCGACGGGCGCTTCCGCGACATCCTGTACGTCGACGGCGGCATCGGCTCCCGGACCACCGGCTACCTGCGAATGCAGGGCAAGGAGGTCTTCCGCCACGCGGTCGAAAAACTCGCCGCCACCGCAGAGACGGCGATGGGCAAGATCGGCCTCCAGGCCTCGGAACTCGACTGGGTGGTGCCGCATCAGGCCAATATCCGCATCATCGCCGGCACCGCCAGGAAGCTGGGCCTGCCGATGGACAAGGTGGTCGTGACCGTGCAGGATCACGGCAATACCTCTGCCGCCTCGATCCCTCTGGCGCTGTCCGTGGGTCGCGCCCGTTGCCAGATCAAGCCGGGCGACCTGATCGTGACCGAAGCGATCGGTGGCGGCCTCGCCTGGGGCGCTGTCGTTTTGCGCTGGTAAGGCCCCGAATTCCGGACGATGCGTCAGCCAACGCCCGGTCTTCGGGCAGTCGCGCGCATCGCTCTGGTCAACCTTTGCCTAAATCGCACCGCACAAGTCATTGAACTTGACGGGCCTTTTCACATCCGCCTAATCTCGGGCAAACTGCGGGAGGGATGACGTATGGGGGACAAGACCCTGACGCGAATGGATCTGAGCGAATCGGTGTTTCGCGAAGTCGGCCTTTCGCGAAACGAAAGTGCCGAACTCGTCGAGGCCGTGCTTCAGCACATGTCCGATGCGCTGGTCTCGGGCGAACAGGTCAAGATCTCGTCTTTCGGCACCTTCTCGGTGCGCGAAAAGGCGGCGCGGGTTGGCCGCAACCCCAAGACCGGGGAAGAGGTGCCGATCCAGCCGCGCCGCGTGCTGACCTTCCGCCCCTCGCACCTGATGAAAGACCGCGTGGCCGCGGGCAACAAGCGCTGAGGCGCTAGGGCATGTCGAAATCGCGTGACGCCTTCCGCACCATCTCCGAAGTCGCGGACTGGCTGGAAACGCCAGCCCATGTGCTGCGGTTCTGGGAAAGCAAGTTCAGCCAGGTAAAGCCTGTGAAGCGCGCCGGCGGGCGCCGCTACTATCGCCCTGCCGACATGGAATTGCTGGGCGGAATCAAGAAGTTGCTGCACGAGGACGGGATGACCATCAAGGGCGTCCAGAAAGTCCTGCGCGAGCAGGGCGTGCGCCATGTCTGCAGCCTTTCGGCCATGGTGGGCGCCGAGGACGACGACATCCCGGACGCCGCGCTGATCGAAGACGCCCCCTTCGAGGAAGTGGCCGAAGCGCCCGCGACCTCCGAGATCCTGACCTTCCCCACCTCGGCCACGGCCCGGCCATCGCCGCGACAGCCCCAGACCGAGACGCCCGCTGCTGGGGAAACCGGCGCTCCGCCGCTCGCTTCGGGCGCGGTTCCGGCAGCCAGCGGGACCGACAGAACCGCAGCCGGGGCGGCAGACACGACGCGCTCCGAGGATTCGGGCGCCCCTGTCCCCGCGACCACGGACCCGGCCACGGCGCTGGACGAATCGGCGCAGCAACCGGACCCGGAAGAGACCGGGACCCCGCTCGAAGACGACCAAACCGACCGGCGCACCGAAGAAACCCGCGAAGCACCCGCCGACGCCGCAGCGGCTGCGGAAGCGCCGCCGGGGGCCGGTCGCGAATCGATGGTGGACAGCGGGCCGCCTGCGCCCAGGCCCCTCGCGGACGGTGACGCCATGGCGGAACAGCCGGACGCCGCGCCAAGCGATGCATCGCCTGCCACCACCGAGGCGCCCGCCTTGGCCCCGGCCCCGGACAGCCCCGAGCCGTCGCACGGGATCGAGGCGGGCGAAGATCCCGTGCCTGCCCCGCAGTCGGAAACCGCGCCCAGCCCGGCCCCCGAAGACCGGACCAACACACCTGGGGACGCCGCAACGCCGGTCGGCCGCACGGTGGATCTGCCGGATTTCACCGCGCAGGCAGAGGCCACGCAGGTGCCCGGCCCCCTGACCCATCTGGCCCGAATCGGCGGCCTGACCAAACCGCAGGCTCAGGCGCTTGCCGCTCCGCTCGACCGGATGAAAGCCCTGCGCGACCGGCTGAACCGGCCTCTGCCCTAATCATTTTATTTTTGCGTGGGCGGGGGTTGCACGTGCCGGAAAAACCGGTATGACACGCGGACAAGTCGGGCTATGGCGCAGCCTGGTAGCGCGTCCGTCTGGGGGACGGAAGGTCGCAGGTTCGAGTCCTGCTAGCCCGACCATAAATTCGCTACCGATCACGGAAGCCGGGGCCGCAGCGCCCCGCGCGAACCCCCCGGGGTTAAGCCGCCCCCTTCCGTATCACCTCCTCCGAAGCCTCCGCAAAGATCCGCGCTCTCGCATGGCGCTGCAATCCAAGGCCGATCCGCAAGCTGCAACCTGTCCGGCACGCTCGGAGGGCGCGGCACCGGACAGCCCCTGTGGCGCGGGAATCCCGGCGTTCCTGTCCTGCAACGCGGCCCGTCGGGGCGGCTCGGCAAAACAGGAAATCCCGCACCACCGCGCAGTCGAAGACAAGCCGCCGGGCCGGGCCGTCTGGAGGTCGCATTTCGCTCCCCCTTCCCGTGCGGCCTTGTTAAGAGGGGCGCAAAGGAGAGATCGGCATGACGGGTGTACTGGCCAGCCAGCAAATTGAGACGCTGATTGCAACAGGCGCGATCGGCGCCAAGGAAGGGTTTGTCGACGGACAGGTGCAGCCCGCAAGCCTCGACCTGCGGCTGGGCGCGGTGGCCTACCGGGTCCGCGCCTCCTTCCTTGCCGGCAAGGGCACCAGCGTCGAAAGCCGGCTCGCCCAGTTCGAAATGCACCGAATCGATCTGTCGGACGGCGCGGTGCTGGAAAAGGGCTGCGTTTACGTCGTCCCGCTGATGGAACGGCTGGCCCTGCCCGAGGGCACGCAGGCCATCGCCAATGCCAAAAGCTCGACCGGGCGGCTGGATCTTCTGACCCGGGTGATCACCGACGGCGGGGTGGAGTTCGACCGCATCGCCGAGGGCTATACCGGGCCGCTCTATGCCGAGATCTGCCCGCGCAGCTTCTCGGTGCTGGTGCGACCGGGCCAGCGGCTGAACCAGATCCGCTTTCGGCACGGGCGGACGGTGCTGACCGACGCCGACCTGACCCAACTGCATCGCGACCACGTGCTGGTTTCCGGCGGCGAGCCGGTCATCAATGAAGGACTGGGCTTTTCGGTCGACCTCATGCCCGGCGACGAGGGGCTCGTGGGCTATCGCGCGCGGCCCCATACCGGGGTGATCGACCTCGACCGGATCGGCGAATACGACCCCGCCGACTACTGGGACAGGCTGCGCTCGCAATCCGGGCGGCTGATCCTGGATCCCGGCGCCTTCTATATCCTCGTCAGCCGCGAGGCGGTGCATATTCCGCCCGGCTACGCCGCCGAAATGGCGCCCTACCTTGCCATGGTCGGCGAGTTCCGCGTGCATTACGCGGGCTTCTTCGACCCCGGCTTCGGCCATGCGCCGGCGGGCGGCGAAGGCGCCCGCGGCGTCCTGGAGGTGCGCTGCCACGAGGCGCCCTTTGCGCTGGAACACGGGCAGGTCGTGGGGCGGCTGGTCTATGAGCGCATGTCCGAGATCCCGGCACAGCTCTACGGATCAGGCATCGCCTCGAATTACCAGGGTCAGGGCCTGAAGCTGAGCAAGCACTTCAAGGCATAATATCAAGGTATTACGCAACCACCCCAATGTTTCACGCGAAGAGCGCAGGGCGCTTTTCGCGCGCCATCCAAGGCAAGGAAACAGGCGCCTCCGTGGCGGGTAGAGACACCTGGAAACAGGAATGCCCGCTGCACCCCAGGCGCCGACCGGGGGTTTCTTCTTGGCAAAAATACCTGATACCCCGCCCGCAAGGGGCACGAGAGACCGGTTCTAGCGGTTCGCGGCGCGGGCCGCGCGCCGGGCCTGGCGCACCTGCATCTGCGCCCGACGCTCGGGCGTGACCGCCTTCGGCCCCTGCCCCTTGGCGCCACTGCGGCGGCCCGACATCCGGTTGAACCCGGCGTTCACTCCCCGGTTGATCAGTTGCCGCATCACCGTGCGGACGATCATGCTGACGATCTGGTTGGCGTTCATGGCGCGGTCCTGTCCCTGCGAGTAGCCTCGCCGCCCGAATACCAGCAAATTGCGCCGATTTTCGGGCATATCGCAGGGACCGGGGATCAATCCTCGAACAGCTCGCTTTGTCCTTCGTCGGTCTCTTCCTCGGCGTCCGCATCCTCGCCGACCTGCGGCACCCCCAGCGGCGACGGGCGGCTTTCCAGCAGCCCGGCGGCGCGCAGTTCCGCCAGCCCGGGCAGGTCACGCGCCGATTCCAGCCCGAAATGCTCCATGAAGGTCTGCGTCACCACGAAGGTCACCGGACGGCCCGGGGTCATGCGGCGGCGCCCGAAGCGGATCCACTCCATCTCGATCAACTGGTCGACCGTGCCGCGCGACACGGCGACACCGCGGATTTCCTCGATCTCGGCCCGCGTGACCGGCTGGTGATAGGCGATGATCGCCAGCGTCTCGATAGCGGCGCGCGACAGCTTGCGCGTCTCGACGGTTTCGCGCTGCATCAGAAAGCCCAGGTCGGGCGCCGTGCGGATCGCATAGGCATCGCCGACCCGCACCACATGCACGCCCCGCCCGGCATAGCGCTTGCGCAGATAGACCAGCGCCTCGGCTGCGTCGCAGCCATGCGGCATCCGGTCCTCCAGATCCTTGACCGTCACGGCCTCGGCGGTGGCAAAGAGGATCGCCTCGACCATGCGCTCCTGCTCGGCCATGGGCGGCGCCTCGAACAGGCTTTGGCGTGGCAGGCTCTCGTCCGGGGTCATGGTATCCTTCGGGGCGTCGTCAGTCATCGCGTCTCTCCCGGCGGCGCAGCTGGATCGGTTCGAAACTGCCGGACTGGCGCAGCTCGGCCTTGCCTTCCTTGACCAGCTCCAGCGAGGCGGCAAAGGTCGCGGCGGTGGCAGAGCGCCACATGACCTCGTCCTCGCCCCAGCCGTCGGGCAGGTAACTGGAGATCTCGGTCCACTGCCCGGCAAAGCCGATCATGCCGCGCAACCGCTCCAGCGCCTGTTCCATGGTGAAGACCTTGTCGCGGTCCATCACGAAGGGGCGGAATTCGTCGCGCGTGCGGATGCGCGCATAGCCCTGCATCAGGTCCAGCAGCGTCGCGGTGTATCGCACCCGCCGCACCCGTTCCATTTCCTCGGGCAGGCCCCGGGCGAAGAAGTTCATCCCCAGCCGGTCGCGCGCCATCAGCTTGGCCGCCGCCTCGCGCATGGCCTGCAGGCGTTCCAGCTGGAACGCGAGATGCGCGGCCAGTTCCTCGCCCGACGGGCCCTCTTCGGTGGGATCGGGCGGCAGCAGCAGGCGCGATTTCAGAAAGGCCAGCCAGGCCGCCATCACCAGGTAATCGGCGGCCAGTTCGATCCGCAGCGCCTTGGCCTTGTCGACAAAGGCCAGGTACTGCCGCGCCAGCGCAAGGATCGAGATCTTGCGCAGGTCGACCTTCTGCACCCGGGCCATGTTCAGCAGCAGGTCGAGCGGTCCCTCGAATCCATCCACGTCCACCACCAGCGCCTCGGCGGCGAGGCGGTCGGTGACGGACAGCGGCATTTCGGACTGGGCGTCAGGCTCTGTCATTCAAGGCTCTTGCGATCAAGGCCTCAAATTCCTGTTGCAGGGCCTCGATGTCAACCGGCGCGGGCGCCTGCCGGGCCGCCAGGGCCGTCTCTGCGCGGGTCTGTGCCGCCGGGCTCATCGCGCCCGCCGCCTCTGCGACGGCCTGCATCTCGGCCAGGTCGCCGTTGCAATGCAGGACGACGTCGCAGCCCGCGTCCAATGCGGCGCGGGCACGTTCGGGCACCGTGCCGGACAGCGCCTGCATGGAGATATCGTCGGTCATCAGCAGCC
Source organism: Ponticoccus sp. (in: a-proteobacteria) (assembly GCF_048381735.1). Taxonomy (NCBI): domain Bacteria; kingdom Pseudomonadati; phylum Pseudomonadota; class Alphaproteobacteria; order Rhodobacterales; family Roseobacteraceae; genus Ponticoccus; species Ponticoccus sp. (in: a-proteobacteria). The sequence continues at coordinate 866,335 of NZ_JBLXGL010000001.1, read as the reverse complement.
CGCCAAAGCCGATGCTGTCGCGGATCAGCTCGATCATCACCGGCGACTGGGTGGCGGGCCTGTGGTCGATCGCCTCGAAGACGATATGCGCCGACATGGCCATCGGCAGGGTGTTCAGGGCCCGGAACGGGGCGAAGTCCATGCCATCCAGCGCGTCGAGGGGGGCCGCGACGCGGGGCAGTTCAAGGTGGCTGTCCAGCGTCCCCAGCCCGTGACCGGGGATATGCTTCATCACCGGCAGGACGCCGCCCTGCATCAACCCCTCGGCCGCGGCACGGCCATGGGCCACCACCGTCGCCACATCCGCGCCGTAACAGCGGTTGTGCAGGAAGCGATGCGTCTCGGGGCGCGCGATATCCAGTGTCGGGATGCAATTGCCGTCGATGCCGAGGCCGCGCAGTTCCTCTGCCATGATGCGGCCGCGCAGCCAGAAGGCGCGCGCGGCATCGCGGCCCAATTGGGTGGCATCCTCCAGCGGCGGGCGCCAGTCGCGCGCCAGCGGCGGGCGCAGGCGCTGGACGCGTCCGCCCTCCTGGTCGATGAAGATCGGCGCGTCCCATCCGACCGCGGCGCGCATCTCTGCGCAGAGCGCGCGGATCTGCGCCGGCGTGTCGAGGTTGCGGGCGAAAAGGATAAAGCCGAAAGGCCGCGCCTGCCGGAACAGCGCGGTCTCGTCCTTGGTCAGGCGCAGCCCCGCGCAGCCGTAGATGGCCGCGCCGAACCCCGTCATCGCGTCACAACCGGGATGCAGTCGATGTTCTGCGACACCAGCGCCGAACAGAAGCGGCGCGCGTCGGCCAGATCCTCGAAACCATGGGCGCGCAGGCGGTAGAAGGTGCGCCCGCCAGAGCTGGCCTTCTGGACCACGCGGTCCTTGCCGTCGAGGAACTCGCCCAGACGCCCGCCCAGCTTGTCCCACTCGCTGCGGGCCAGTTCGGCGGAATCATAGGCGCCGATCTGTACCAGCCGGGTGCCGGAGGCAAGCTGCGCGGGGTCGATCTCTCGCGTTGCGACGGCAGCGGCGGCCCCCGCTGCCACGGCGGCGGAGGCCTGCGGCGCAGCTGCGGCGCTTCTCAGGCCTGCGGGGCGCAGGTTCGGGCGCAGCGACCGGGCCAGCCCCGGCCCGAGGCTGGCCACCTGTGTCGTCTCTTCGGCCAGCGACGTCTCTCCGACCGAGGTCACCACCGGCACCATATCCCCGCCGTCCAGCGGTTCCAGGGCCTCGCCGCCGATGCTTGCGACCAGCGCGGCAAGCTGGGCGTCTTCGTCTTCGGACAGCCCCGGCTCGATCTCGGCGATTTCGGCATTGGCGGCCAGCGAGGTCCGCATCGGCTCGGGCTGCTCGGCGGGCACCAGCAGCCCGGCGGCCACATCCTCGGCCCCCAGTCCCGCGGCGCGCGGAGCCAGAACCAGCCGGTCCGCCGGAGAGGCCGCGGCGCCAAGGCCCGCGACCGTGTTCACCGCCAGCCCCTGGTGATCGGCAAGCGTGCCGCCGGGATCGACGGGCGCCTCGCGCATCGGGCCGGCCAGGGCCATGACCACCGGCACGCCCGAGACGTCGCGCGCCATGACCTTGTAGCCCCAGACGCCCACGCCCACGACCAGCGCAACAGAGGCAGCCGCCCCAAGCCAATGGGCCAGCGATGCCGCTTTTACGGATGCAGGGGCCCCATAGGCCCCGTCAAAGGTATACTCTGCCATGTCTGCCTCATGTCTCCCCCGCACGGTACATGGCCGTTCGGGTGGGTGCCTGCTCGATCAGATCCGGCCGGGGCGCCTGTTTGTCAGCGCATCTCTTCGACCGGGGTCACGCCAAGGATACCAAGCCCGGCGCAAATCACAACCGCCGTGGCGCGGGCCAGCAGAATTTTCGCCTGTGTTGCGGCAGGGTCATCCTGCACGAAGCGCAGCGCCACATTGTCGTTGCCCTTGTTCCACAGCCCGTGCAGGTCGGCGGCCACCTCGGACAGGTAGGTGGCGACGCGGTGCGGCTCATGCGTGCGCGCGGCGATCTCGACCAGGCGCGGCCATTCCGCCAGCTTCGCGGCCAGCGCGATCTCGGCGGGGTCTTCGAGCACCGGGGTCACCCCCGCAAGCGTGGCGTCCGAGACATCGATACCCGCATCGGCGGCCTTGCGCAGCACGGAACAGATCCGGGCATGGGCGTATTGCACGTAGAAGACCGGGTTTTCCTTGGACTGCTCGACCACCTTGTCGAAGTCGAAGTCGAGCGCCGCGTCGGGCTTGCGGGTCAGCATGTGGAAGCGCGCCACGTCGGCGCCCACCATATCGACCAGGTCGCGCAGGGTGACGAAGGTCCCTGCCCGCTTGGACATCTTGAAGGGCTGGCCGTCCTTGAACAGCTTCACCAGCTGGATCAGCTTGATATCCAGCGGCACGCTGCCCTCGGACAGCGCGCTGACGGCGGCCTTCATGCGTTTGACATAGCCGCCGTGGTCGGCGCCGAAGATGTCGATGAGCATGTCGAAGCCGCGGGTCACCTTGTCGTAGTGATAGGCGATGTCGGGCGCGAAATAGGTCCAAGAGCCATCCGACTTCTTGATCGGGCGGTCGACGTCGTCGCCGTGTTCCGTCGAGCGGAACAGCGTCTGTTCGCGCGGCTCCCAGTCTTCGGGGGTCTTGCCCTTGGGCGGCTCCAGCACGCCGCGATAGATCAGGCCCTTGTCGTCCAGCGTCTTGATCGCATCCTCGATCCGCCCGGTGCCGTAAAGACTTTTCTCGCTGAAGAAGTTGTCCATGTGGACACCCAGCGCGGCCAGATCCGCGCGGATCAGGTCCATCATCGCATCGGTGGCGAAGGTGCGCACCTCGGCCAGCCATTCCTCTTCGGGGGCGTCCAGCCAGCGGTCGCCGACCTTGTCCTTGAGCGCCTCGCCCACCGGGATCAGGTAGTCGCCCGGGTAGCTGCCCTCGGGCCAGTCGACGCTGAGGTCATGCGCCTCCTGGTAGCGCAGGTAGACCGACCGCGCCAGCACGTCGACCTGCGCGCCGCCGTCGTTGATGTAATATTCGCGGGTGACGTCATAGCCCGCATAGGCCAGCAGCGAGGCCATGGCGTCGCCGACGATGGCGCCGCGCGCATGGCCCACGTGCATCGGGCCGGTCGGGTTGGCGCTGACGTATTCGATATTGACCTTGGTGCCCGCGCCCATGTCGGAGCGCCCGTAACCGGTGCCGTCGGTCAGGATCGCGGCGGGCAGCGCCGCCCATGTGGCGTTCGACAGCCGCAGGTTCAGGAAGCCCGGCCCGGCCACCTCGGCGCTGGCGATGCGGTCATCGGCGCGCAGCTTCTCGGCCAGAGCCTCTGCGATGTCGCGCGGCTTCATCTTCGCGGGCTTGGCCAGCACCATCGCGGCGTTGGTCGCCATATCGCCATGCGCCGGGTCGCGGGGCGGCTCTGTGGTGACGGGATCGGTGTTCAGGCCCTCGGGCAGCGTGGCCTCGGCTTGCAGGGCGGAAATGCTGTCGATCACCAGCGCGCGGATATCGGAAAACAGGTTCATGGGATGCCTCTTGGATTGGCTGTCCTCTACCACTTTGACGGGCTGCGTCAAACAGGGGGTGTTTCGCGCGGCCCTGCGGCCGCGCGACCGGCCGGGGGCTTTGCCCCCGGGCCCCCAAGGTATTTGAAAGACCAGAGAAGACGGGAGAGGCGCGCCGGGGCGCGGGCCGCGCCTTGCCCTGCCGGTCCGGCGGACCGCCCTCTAGGCGACGTCCTGCGGATCCTCGGTCTTGCGGGCTTCGCCGTTTCCGTTGCCCTCGCCATTGCGGTGCGGCTTCTTCGGGGTCAGCGACAGGATGCGGGTGCCCGCGGCGTCCTTGGGTTCGTCCTCCGGCCCCAGCAGGCGCAGCGTCCCGTTCGGGCCGATGTCGGCGAAGGCCGTGGCATCGGGCAGTTTCTCGCGCCAGTGCTCCAGCGTGAATTCCTCGGACAGCCGGGTGACGCGGAACTCGCAGCCCTGCGCCACGCGGGCGTTGACCTCGAAGAAGGTCTCGTCGGCGCCGAGGGCCCGACCGCCCAGCGTCGCGGGCAGCGCATGGCGCGACGAGGCCTGTTTCACCCGCTTCAGCTGATAGACGTTCTCGCGCCCGAACTCGGGCGCCAGATCGGTGGCCACCAGCGTGTTATAGGCGTCGTTGTCGGTGGCGGTGATCAGCTTTTCATAGGCGACGTGGTCGATCCGGTGCTCTGCCGCCTCGGAGAGGATATCGCCGAAGAAGGTGTCCAGCCCCGCCTCGCGCGCCGCCCGCAGATGCGCGTGGTTCGGGTCGGCGATCATCACCGGCAGCTCCATCTTCCGCAGCGCCTTGCCCAGTTCCACCGACCATTGCGAGCCGCCGAGGATCAGCACCCCCGGCACCTTGGCCGCCGTCAGCCCCAGCCAGCGCGCCATGGGTGTCAGGGTGAAGCCGTGCAGCACCACCGTCGCCGCCACCAGCGCGAAGGCCAGCGGCCCGATGCGATTGGCATCGGTGATCTCCAGCGCCGCCAGCCGCTCTCCGAAGAGCCCGGCCACCGCCACCAGCACCACGCCGCGCGGGCCGGTAAAGGCCACCAGCAGGCGCTCTTTCCACGGGATATTCGACAGCGCCAGCGAGATCAGAACCGCCGCGGGCCGCGCGACGAGGATCACCACCACCACAAATGCCAGCGCCCGCCAGTCGAGGATGGCCAGCTTCTCGAAGCTCATGTTCGCGGCCAGCAGGATGAAGACGCCGGAGACCAGCAGGATGGTCGCATGTTCCTTGAAGCGGCGCAGCTCGGTGAAGCTGGGCAATTCGGCATTGGCCAGCCACAGGCCCATCACGGTCACCGCCAGCAGGCCGCTTTCATGCAGCACGCTGTCCGACACCGCAAAGACCGCCAGCAGCACCACGAAGAGCACCGGCACCTTCATGTACTCGGGCACAAAGGCGTTGCGGAAGGCCCGGACCAGCCCCCAGCCCGCCGCCGCGCCAAGCACGATGGCGACGAGGATGCCGACGATCAGCACCTGCGCCGCATGGCCCGCGCCGGTCGCGGTCTCGAAGACCACGACGACCTCGAAGGCCAGCACGGCGGCCAGCGCGCCGATGGGATCGTTGACGATCGCCTCCCACTGCAAGAGCGCGGCGGGGCGGCGCGACAGCCGCGATTGCCGCAGAAGCGGCGCGATGACCGTCGGTCCGGTGACGATCATGATGCCGCCGAAAACCGCCGCGCCAGCCCAGCTGACGCCCGCCACGTAATGCAGCGCCAGCGTCGAGAACAGCCAGCCCAGCGGCGCGCCGATCACCACGAGACGGCGCACCCCCTCGGCGGCATCCTTCAGCGAATGCAGGTTCAGCGTCAGACCGCCCTCGAAGAGGATGATGGCTACGGCAATGGCGATCATCGGCTGCAGCATGTCCCCGAACTGCGCGCCGGGATCGAGAAAGCCCAGCACCGGCCCGATCACCAGACCGGCGGCCAGCATCAGCACGATGGCGGGCAACCGCAGCTTCCAGGCCAGCCACTGGCTGCCCACGCCAAGCGCGCCCACCAGCGCGAAGGCCAGTACCGGATCGAGCGCGCCGCCCGTTTCTGCCGTTGCCATCTGTCGGTCTTCCCTGTCCCAGTCGCAGCCCTTTGCGGGTCATGCGTAGCTAGCGCAGCCTGCGCCGGCGTCCATGGCCGGTCAAGACGGCGGAACGGGGGAGGCACGCCCGGCGGTGGGACGAGGCGCTGTCAGGCCACCCCGATCCGGGCCCGCACAGCGCCCGGATGGCGGCACCGTCAGTAGCCGCTGCCGCCCAGCCCTTCGAGACAATCGCGCCCGGTCAGCTTGATGTGCTGCTGCAACGCGAAACGGTCGGTCATCCCCGCCACGTAATCCGCAACCAGCCGCGCCAGCCCGGCCTCGTCACCGGCCCGCAGGGCGGTCTCGACGTCGCCCTGCCAGCGCGCCGGAAGCAGCGTCGGATCGGCCATGTACAGCGGAAAGAGCGCCTCCAGAGCCTGCGTGACCCGGGCGCGCTTTTCCATGACCTCTGGGGCGCGGTACATGTTGGTGAACAGGAAGCTGCGGATCTGCCGCAGGTCCGACCAGAGGGCCTCCGAGAAACGGATCACCGGGCGCCCCAGCTCGCGGATCCCCTGTGCCGAGCCCGCGCCAGACTCCTTCAGGCGGGCCTCGGAGGTCTGGATGAGATCCGAGACCATGGCACCGAAGACCCGGCGCAGCGCCTCGTGCCGGCGGCGATAGGCATCCAGACCGGGATAGGTGGCATCGACCTCGGCATAGGCCTCGCGGATGATCGGCAGCGCGGCGATCTCTTCCTCGGTGAACAGCCCGGCCCGCAGCCCGTCGTGCAGGTCGTGATTGTTGTAGGCCACGTCATCCGACAGCGCCGCCACCTGCGCCTCGGCGCTGGCATGGGTGTGCAGTTCGAGGTCATGCAGGGCGTTGTAGGCGGACAGCGCATAGGGGATGGCGCCCTCGACCGGCCCGTTGTGCTTGGCGATGCCTTCCAGCGTGTCCCAGGTCAGGTTCAGCCCGTCGAACTCGGCATAATGCCGCTCCAGCGTGGTGACGATCCGCAGCGTCTGGGCATTGTGGTCGAACCCGCCCCAGGGCTGCATCAGCGCATCCAGCGCATCCTCGCCGGTATGCCCGAAGGGCGTGTGGCCCAGGTCATGCGCCAGCGCCACCGCCTCGGTCAGGTCGGTGTTCAGGCCAAGCGCGTTGGAAATGGTGCGCGCCACCTGCGCGACCTCGATGGAATGGGTCAGCCGCGTGCGGTAGAAATCGCCCTCGTGTTCGACGAAGACCTGCGTCTTGTGCTTCAGCCGCCGAAAGGCCGAACAATGGATGATACGGTCCCGGTCGCGCTGGAAACACGAGCGGAAGGCGCTTTCCTCTTCGGCATGGCGCCGCCCGCGGGACACGGCGGGATGGCAGGCAAAAGGGGCGTCGGGCATGGCAGGGTCTCCGGATTCGGGGGCTGTTTACTGAATGACGGCCCCGAATGACATTGCTTCCTGCCCCCCGCCGGGCATTTGGCGGCAAGGACCGGGCCCCTTGCCCAGCCCAGGCCGCGATCTTCCGCCCCCCCGACGTCGCCGCTGAAGGCGCTTCCCTTCGCCCCAGGCCCGCTCCGCCAGCGCCCGCTTCTGCAGGCGCAGCCGGCCGGTCACCGCGCTTCGACGCTGTCGCTCCTCGTGGCCACCGCCGCCGGCAAACCCGCCGGGGGCTTGCTGCCGCGTCCGCGCGGGCCTATCTCTGGGAAGAACCGCAATACCCCAGGTGCCCCATGCAACTGCCGCCCAAAGTCACCCCCCGCGCCTTCGAACGCCTGGCCGAAATCGGCGCCGGCGACGAGGGCAAGGCCCTGCGCGTCGCCGTCGAGGGCGGCGGCTGTTCCGGCTTCCAGTACGACATCCGCCTCGACGAACCCGCCGCCGACGACCTGGTGATCGGCGAGGGCGCCGAAAGGGTTGTCGTCGATCCGGTCTCCCTGCCCTTCCTGTCCGGCGCCGTGATCGACTTTTCCGAAGAACTCATCGGCGCCCGTTTCGTGATCGAGAACCCCAACGCCTCCAGCTCCTGCGGCTGCGGAACCTCCTTCTCGATGTAACACGCCTGCCGCGCCCGCACCGCAGCGTCCGGGCCGGTTCCGCATCGCAGGGAAAAGCGGCGCCTGGAAAAAGCGCCGCATCCCTTTCGCACGGGACATCCTGCTTCTTCTTGGTCCAAATACCTCCGGGGGTCTGGGGGCAGAGCCCCCTGTCCCTACTCCGCCGCCAGCGCCGCCGCCGGACGGGTGGCGCGCGCCCGGGCAAGGCTCTCGTCGGCCACCAGCCAGATCCCCGAGCCGATGACCAGCGTCACACCCATCCATGTGCCCGCCGCCGGAACCTCTCCGAAGGCAACCAGGCCGATGCCCACCATCCAGACGAATTGCAGGTTCATCAGCGGTGTCGCCACATAGGCGGGCAGCAGCCGCAGCGCCTCGGCCACCACGTAGCGCGCGGCGAAAAGCGCGGCGGCATAGGCCGCGACCCAGCCGAGATCCGCCAGTGGCATCGGCTTCCAGACCAGCGGCAGCGCCAGCGCCATCACCCCCATCAGCGCCGCGTTGGGCCAGAAGACCTGCGCCAGCGGCACGCGTTCGGCGCGCGCGATCACCCGCGCCGCCAGCATCGAGCCGGTGCCCGAAAGCGCCGCCAGCAGCGCCCAGCCATGGCCCGCCTGCGCGCCCGACAGGCCGCCCGGCATCAGGAACAGCACACCCCCGGCCCCCAGCGCCAGCGCCGCCCAGGCCGTCGGACGCGGCGCCTCGTTCAGGACCGGGCCGCTCAGCGCCGCCGCGATCATCGGGATCAGCCCGATGAACAGGAAGACATCCGCGAAGGGCAGCAGCCGGAAGGCCATGAAGAAGGCGACCGAGGCGACCACGGTCAGCACCGCGCGCACCGCCATGGGTCTGACCGAGCGCAGGCGGATGCCCTCGACCGCGCTCTTGCCCTGCGCCCGCGCCGCGCCCAGCGTGAAGGCCAGCACCAGCGCCGAGGACAGCACGAACAGCTGCGGCGCCGCGTAGCCGCCCGCAATGAATTTGGTGATGCCGTCGGCAGCGGCCATCATTCCGGTGTACAGCACGACCAGCGCCGCGCCCGCCCCGGCGCCTGTCGTCAGCACCCTCATAGCCGCCCAGCCCGGGCGAAGCCCTCGAAATAGCTTTCGAACAGCGCGCTCGACCGCGCCGCCGCGCTCAGCAACTCCATCGCCTCCGGCGACAGCCTCGGCGCCATGCGGCGCCGCATCCTGTGCCAGTCGCCGCTGCGCCCCTCCTCCATGCCCAGCATGGCCTCGCTGATCTCGCGCAGGGCGTTGCCCTGACGCGGCGCCCGGTCAAAGCGCATCCGTGCATCCGCGACCGGCTTGCGAAAGACCGGTTCGCCGATCACAGCCAGATGCCAGTTGCCGACGAGGAACTCGTGGTAATCGTCGGTCAGCGCCACGCCCTCGCCTGCCGCAATGGCGAAACCCTCGGACCGGGCGCGCAGCCAGGCCGTCCAGACCGCCGGCGCGCTGTCCCCGGCATAGGCCAGGGCGATGCAGACCTCGGCCAGCAGGTCGGCGTTCTGGTCCAGAAAGGCGGTCAGCCCGGCGAAATGCAGGCTTTGCAGCACCGCGGGCGGCAGGTCGGGATCGCGGCGGCCGTATTCCGACAGGTAATAGACGATATGGGTCAGCTCGTAGGCCGCCTTCTTGTTGGGCAGCGCAAAGGTCGCGCTGCGGGCGGCGAAGGCGCGCAGCCGGTCGTCCAGCCCCGGCTCGCGGAGCGGGTCGACGCCGCGCCGCGTCATCAGTCGTCGCGCCTCGGCGCGTTGCAGGTCGGAGAGTTCCGCTTGGGCCAGCCCTTCGGACGCGGCGAAATCCACCATGCGCGCGGCCTGCGCGCCGGGCATTCCGAGGTCTTCGAGATCCAGCGCCAGCGACAGGAAAAAGCGGTAGTACTGCGGGAAGAACCGCAGGCGTTTCTCGGCGCCGGCATAGAACCCGGCGTGTCGCGCCAGCGCCTCGGGCGGCACCGGGGTGCCGGTACATTCGAGGATATTCAGAAGCTCGGCGTTCTCCTTCAGCCAGAAGACATCCTCTTCCGGCCGCCGATGGTCGGCGAAACAGCCCAGAAGCGCGGTCACCCGCGCTTCCAGGGGGGCAATCCGGGTCGGGACGGTCAGAGGGATGACATTGGTCATATCCGTGGTTCCTTGTCTGTCAGGACAGGGCCCGCCCCGCCCGGTTCGGCTGTCTGGGGGTCTCAGGCCTTGGGACCGGACCAGGAGGTAAAGGCCTGCACCTGCTCACCCTCTGCGATGCCGCCCTTCGCCGGGCCGGACCACGAGGTGAAGGCCTCGACATTGTCGCCCGAGCTGCGGTCACCGGTCGCCGGGCCGGACCACGAGGTGAAGGCCTCGACGTTGTCGCCCGAGCTGCGGTCGCCGGTCGCCGGGCCAGACCACGAGGTGAAAGCCTCGACATTGTCGCCCGAGCTGCGGTCGCCGGTCGCCGGGCCGGACCATGAAGTGAAAGCCTCGATGGCATCGCCGGCAAAGCGGTCCCCGGTTGCGGGACCGGACCACGAGGTGAAGGCCTCGACTGCCTCGCCGGTCAGGGCGCTTGCTTCCACATTGGAAACGGCTTCTTCAGAGAATATACGTTTACTGCGTGCAGACATGTTCATGCTCCAGTTTAAGTTTTGGTGATATGCCCTTGAAATCTGCACGCAAAACGGGTTTGCAAAAAAGTTAATTCTTGTTAAGGTTGTTTAAGGCCGGGGTTATGCACAGTCGGTGTCCAGTGCATCCGTTTCGAACTGCGAAACGAACGGGTTTTTCCACAGATACAAATTTCTTGGGGATAACACCGGAGTTTGCAGCGCAACGCCCTTTGCAAAGCCGACAACAGCCGAATCATTGCCCCGCCCGGCAATGTCCTCGCCGCGCGTCAGCGTCAGCCTGTGTCTAATCCGCATCCCCTTCCCGACCCGCACAGCCCCCCTGTGCCAGACCTGACGCAAAGGGGCGGCACCCGGTGGCCCCACCCGCAACCCGGCCTGTCACCCCCTTGACCCGGCTGACCACATCGGGTCTGCCTGCGGCATATCGAAGGAGCCCGCCATGAAGATCGCCACGTTCAATATCAACGGGATCAAGGCCCGCATCGGCGCCCTGACCGACTGGCTGGACGAGGCCCAGCCCGACGTCGTCCTCTGCCAGGAGATCAAGTCCGTCGACGAGGCCTTTCCGCGCGAGCCCTTCGAGGATCGCGGCTACAACGTCGAGACCCATGGCCAGAAAGGCTTCAACGGGGTGGCGATCCTGTCGAAACTGCCGCTGGAGGACGTCACCCGCGGCCTGCCCGGCGACGACAGCGACGAACAGGCCCGCTGGATCGAGGCGACGGTGGTCGGCGACAGCCATGCCGTGCGGCTGTGCGGGCTCTACCTGCCCAACGGCAACCCGGTCGAGTTCGACGCCGAGGGCAAGCCCCTGCGCGACGGCAAATACGGTTACAAGCTGGACTGGATGGACCGGCTGGAGGCGCGCGCCCGCGCGCTGATGGCGGCGGAAATGCCCGCGATGATGGCGGGCGACTACAACGTGATCCCGCAGGCCGAGGACGCCGCAAAGCCGCAAAGCTGGGAAACCGACGCGCTTTACCTGCCGCAGACCCGTGCAGCCTTTCGTCGAATCCTGAACCTTGGCTTCACCGAGGCCTTCCGGGCGCGCGTGCAGGGCCCCGGTCACTATAGTTTCTGGGACTATCAGGCCGGCGCCTGGAACCGCAACAACGGCATCCGCATCGACCACCTGCTGCTGACCCCGCAGGCCGCCGACCTGATGACCGACTGCGTGATCGACAAGGAGGTGCGCGGGCGCGAGAAACCCTCGGACCACGTGCCGGTCTGGGTGACGCTTGCCGCCTGACCCGGTGCGGGTGCTCAGGCATCCGCTTGCACCCCGCCCCCGCGCACACTAATTTCAAACGGAACACTCAGGTAAAGACGAGGCTTCTCTTCATGCCCATGCACGCCCAGGAAATCGAGGATCTGCTGCGTCAGACCTTTCCCGATGCCCGGATCGTCGTCGAGGGTAACGATGGTGTACACATGTCCGCCATGGTCATCGACGAAAGCTTTCGCGGCAAGAACCGGGTCCAGCAGCAACGCGCGGTCTATGCCGCGCTGAAGGGCCGGATGGACGGCCCCGACGGGGACCTGCACGCGCTGGCGCTGACCACCAAGGCCCCGGATTGACACACCTCTCCGCCCCGGCACGGGCCGGGCGCGGATCATCAGAAGGATGAGACAGCCATGTCCGCCGAAGACCAGATCAAGCAGACCGTAACCGCCAACGACGTGGTCCTTTTCATGAAGGGCACCAAGACCATGCCGCAATGCGGCTTTTCCAGCCGTGTCGCCGGGGTCCTGAACTACATGGGTGTCGACTTCGCCGATGTGAACGTGCTGGCCGACGACGCGATCCGTCAGGGGATCAAGGATTACTCGGACTGGCCGACCATCCCGCAGCTTTACGTCAAGGGCGAGTTCGTGGGTGGCTGCGACATCATCACCGAGATGACCCTGTCGGGCGAGCTGGACGCGCTCTTCGAGCAGAACGGCGTTGCCTATGACAAGGACGCGGCAGAGAAGATCCGCGAAGCCAACGCCTGAGGCGCGCGCCGCTGCGCAAGCGGGATGACACGAAAAACGGGCGGGGAATTCCCCGCCCGTTTGCGTTCAGGGCTCTGGCAATGCGTCGGGGCGCCGGGACAGATCGACGCGCCGGACCGGCCCCGGTCCGGGGGCCGATCGCGGCGCCTGACCTCAGGTCGCGCCAAGCGCCTCTTCGACCTGCTCTGCCAGCGATTCCGCCCGGGCGGCGATCTCTGCAAGGCTGTCGGTCAGGTCGTCCGGGATCACCGGCACCTCTACTTTTGTGGGCTCCGGCGCCGGACGGCCCTTTTCCCTGGCCAGCGCGCTTTCGGCGGCGGCCAGTTTGTCCTGCGCGTCGCGCAGGCGCTCTTCCAGACCGGCGGTCTTGTCGGCCAGCATCAGCCCCGCCATCAGCAGCATCCGCGCCTCGGGCATCCGTCCGATCTGCGACACCAGGGTCCCGGCCTCGTCGTCCAGAAGCTTGGCGGCGGTAAACAGGAATTGCTCTTCGCCATCCTGACAGGCGACCTCGAAGGTGCGCCCGCCGATGACGATATCGACTTCTTTCTGAGCCATCAGCCCGCCTCCCCCTGGGTTCGCACCGCATCGGCCAGCATCGGCTCCAGCGTGCCGATCACCGCCTCGACCTCGGCCACCTCAGAGGCGCGCGCGGCGCGCAGCGCCTCCAGTTCGGCGGCCATGGCCCTGTCGATCAGACCGGCATCGGCCAGCCCCTGCGCATTGGCCTCGCGCAGCGCGGCGCTGCTGTCCAGAAGCCCCTCGTTGGCCCTGCGCAGCCGCTGCATTTCGGAATCGAGCTTTGTCACCGCCTCGGGCGACGGGCCACCGGCGGGGCGCGCCTTCAGCGCCCGCAGGCGTTCCTGCAACTGGGCATTGGCCATCTGCTCGTCTTCCAGCGCCTCGCGCAGCGCGGTCAGTTCCGCCGGATCGGCGGCGGGTTCGGAGGCCGCGGGCGCGGGCTCTGCCGGATCCTCTTCGGGGTCCGGTGCGGCCTCGGCCAGCGCGGCCTCGACCGCCTTGTCCAGATCGGCGGCAGCCTCGGCCCGCGCCGCCTCGACAGCCGCGGCCAGATCCTCATCCGCCTTCCGCCGCGCGGCATCCGCCGCCTCCTGCGCCGCTGTCAGGGCCGTCTCGGCCTCTGCCAGCCGCGCCTTCAACGCCTCGATCTCTGCCGCGGGGACGCTTGCAGCCCCGGCTTTTTCCACGGTCTGACCGATCCGGTCCAGCGCGCGGCTGAGCCGCGTCTGCAAGTCTTCGATCTGGCTCATGCCACCCCTCTTGCCGTCCCACCTGTCACCGGCGCGCGAATCACGCCCGGTGCTGTTTGGGTAAAGTTTAACAAGCGCAAAAGGAAATTGCGCCCCCCATACGTTACAAGGCCTTACCGGCAGGCCCTCACCCGCGAAACCGGAGGCATGGCGCCCGATGCTTGCACTTTGTCCCGACATTGATATTGAGCCGTTATCGCTAAAACTTGAGGATGGACATACGGTGGATATCGCAGAGCTTCGCACCCGCAATCCCGATCACTGGATGCGCGCAACCGCCATTCGCGCCCTTGCGCTGGACGCCGTCGCAGCAGCCAATTCCGGCCACTCGGGGATGCCCATCGGCATGGCCGACGTGGCCACCGTGCTGTGGTCGAAGCACCTGAAGTTCGACGCCGCCAACCCCGGCTGGTACGACCGCGACCGCTTTATCCTGTCCGCCGGCCACGGCTCGATGCTGATCTACGCGCTGCTCTACCTGTCGGGTGACAAGCAGATCACGCTGGACGAGGTGAAGAACTTCCGCCAGTGGGGCGCCCGCACCGCCGGCCACCCCGAAAACTTCCTTGCCGACGCCATCGAGACCACCACCGGCCCGCTGGGTCAGGGCATCTCGAACTCGGTCGGCTTCGCCATGGCCGAGGAAATGCTGCGCGGCCGCTTCGGCAAGAAGATCATCGACCACCACACCTATGTGATCGCCGGCGACGGCTGCCTGATGGAAGGCGTCAGCCAGGAGGCCTTGGGCCTCGCGGGCCGCTATGAACTGGGCCACCTGATCGTCTTCTGGGACAACAACGACATCACCATCGACGGCAAGGTCTCGCTGTCGGACCGCACCGATCAGGTTGCGCGCTTCAAGGCCTCCGGCTGGCATGTGCAGGAAATCGACGGCCACGACCCCGAGGCCATCGACGCCGCCATCCTGGCGGCCAAGGCCGAGACCGGCAAGCCCTCGATGATCGCCTGCAAGACCCATATCGCTCTGGGCCACGCGGCGCAGGACACTTCGAAGGGTCACGGCGCGCTGACCAACGCCGAGCAGAACGAGGCCGCCAAGGCCGCCTGGGGCTGGACCAACGGCGCCTTCGACATCCCCGCCGAGATCAAGTCCTGGTGGGAAGAGGCCGGTTCGCGCGGCGCCGCCGAGCGTGAGGCCTGGGAGGCCCGCCTGGCCGAGACCTCGGAAAGCCGCCAGAAGGAAATCCACCGCGTCTTCGCCGGTGAAGCCCCGAAGAAGCTCTCGGCGGTGATCAAGGCGCTGAAGAAGCAGATCTCCGAGACCAAACCCAAGGTCGCGACCCGCAAGGCCTCGGAGATGGCGCTGGAAGTGATCAACCCGATCATGCCCGAGACCGTCGGCGGCTCTGCCGACCTGACCGGGTCGAACAACACGCTGACCGGCGACTTGGGCACCTTCGACGTGGACAACCGCAAGGGCCGCTACGTCTACTGGGGCATCCGCGAACACGGCATGGCCGCGGCGATGAACGGCATGGGCCTGCACGGCGGGTTGCGCCCCTACGGCGGCACCTTCATGGCCTTCACCGACTACGCCCGCCCCGCGATGCGCCTTGCGGCCCTGATGAAGACGCCCACCGTCTTCGTCATGACCCATGACAGCATCGGCCTTGGCGAGGACGGCCCGACCCACCAGCCGGTGGAACATGTCGCGATCAGCCGCGCCACGCCGAACACGCTGGTCTTCCGCCCCGCCGACGCGGTGGAAACCGCCGAGGCCTGGGAAATCGCGCTGAAGCAGACGGCGACACCCTCGGTGATGTCGCTGACGCGCCAGAACCTGCCCACTGTCCGGACCGAGCACAAGAACGCCAACCTCACCGAGAAAGGCGCCTATGTGCTGGCCGAGGCCGAGGGCAAGCGGCAGGCCATCCTGATGGCCACCGGCTCGGAGGTCGAGATCGCCCTGGCCGCCCGCGACCTGCTGCAGGCCGAGGGCATCGGCACGCGCGTCGTCTCCATGCCCTGCTGGGCGCTCTTCGAGCAGCAGGAGGAAAGCTACCGCCGCCGCGTGCTGCCGCCCGCCGGTCCGGTGCGCGTGGCCGTCGAGGCCGGGGTGCGCTTCGGCTGGGACCGCTGGCTCTGCGGCGAGCGCGGCAATGCCAAGAAGGCGGGCTTCGTGGGCATGGAAGGCTTCGGCGCCTCGGCCCCGGCAGAGGTGCTCTACGAAAAGTTCGGCATCACCGCAGAGGCGGTCGCCGCCAAGGTGAAAGAGCTGCTCTGAGGCGGTGCGAAGGCCGCTGGAACGGCCTTCCCCCATCCCGAGACCAAAGGGCTGCCCGCGGGCGGCCCTTTTCCTTTTCAGGGGGGCTGAAAAGCACTCCGGTCCGGGACGGGGGCGCTGCCCCCGAACCCCCGAGGTATTTCGGGACCAAAGAAGCAGGGACGCTCGCCCCCCCCTTCTTCTGTCTTCAAATATCCCGGGGAGCGCGAGGGGCTGGCCCCTCGCCTCCATGCGATCACTTGGCGGTAGGGGTCTTGTGATTGCCGGGCCCTGCCTCCCTGGGGCAAGGCCTGTCTCAGGCGCTGCCGGTTCCGCCGGACAGGCCGTCCAGCACCGCGCGGGCCGCGCGCAGGCCCGGCGGGTCTTCATGCAGGCCGAGCTGCCGCATGGTGTCGGCCATGGCCTCGCGTTGCGCCTCTGGTGCGTCCAGGAGCGCGGTGAAGGCGCGCGCGATCGGCTCTGGCCGGCAGGCCTTGCCGATGAACTCGGGCACGGTTCGGGTGCCGCTGACGAGGTTCACGAGGTTGACGCTGTCGACCAGAAGCAACCGCCCGATGATCTGGCGCGACAGCCAGCCCATGTCGTAGGCCACCACCATCGGTGTCCCCGCCGCCGCCAGTTCCAGCGCGACGGTGCCCGAGGCGGCCAGCGCCGCATCCGCCGCGCGGAAGGCGGCGCGCTTGTCCGCGCCGTCCGGGTCTTCGGCGGGGTCGATCAGCACCGGGTTCCCGGGCCAGTCGCGCGTGGCCGCGCGCACCGCCAGCGCCACATTCGCCGCCATGGGCACCACCAGCCGCAGGCCGGGCCGCGCGGCCGCGATGCGGTGCACCGCGTCGGTCAGGACCGGCATCAGGCGCGCGATCTCGGACCGGCGCGAGCCCGGCAGGACAAGCGCCATCTCGCCGTCGATGCCGTGGCGCGCGCGGAAGGCCTGCGCCTCGGCGGCGCTGGCCAGCGGATCGGTCACGACCGGATGGCCGACGAAGTCGCAGGGGATGCCCGCCGCTTCCATATAGGGTGGTTCGAAGGGCAGCAGCGCCAGGACCTGATCCACATGCGCCGCCATCTTCACCGCCCGTTTCGGGCGCCAGGCCCAGACCGTCGGCGCCACGTAATGCACCGTGCGCACGTCGGAGGCCGCCTTGACCAGCCGTGCCACGCGCAGCGAGAACTCGGGCAGGTCGATGGTGACCAGCACGTCCGGCTGCGCCGTCACCACCGCCTCGGCGGTCTGGCGGATGCGCGCCTTCAGGTGGCGGTATTCCTTCAGGATCTCGGTGATCCCCATGACGCTGATCTCGTCCATCGGGAACAGGCTTTCCAGCCCCTCGGCAATCATGCGCGGCCCGCCCACGCCGGTAAAGCGCACCCCCGGCACAAGCGTCTTCAGCCCGGCCATGAGTGCCGCGCCCAGTTTGTCGCCCGAGGCTTCCCCGGCGGTAATGAAAACATGCATCAGGCGGGCCTTTCGCGAATCCAGAGGAACAGGCCATGGGCGTCGAGCGTCTCGACCAGCGCCTCGCGGTCCAGCACCAGCACGCCGCCCGCTTCGATCACCATGCCCGAGAGGCCCGCGTCGACGCAGGCCCGCGCCGTGGCGGGCCCCACCACGGGCATGTCGACGCGGCGGTCCTGCGTGGGCTTCAGGGCCTTGTAGAACAGCCCGCCGCGGGCCTCGGCGGGCAGCGCGCCAAGCATGGCATCGGTGCCCTCCCGCGTCTCGCGGGCCAGCACGCGGCCCTGCCCCAGCACGCAGCACTGGCCAAGGTCGCGGTTGCCCTGCTCGACGCTCACCCCGTCGCCAAGCGCGGCGTCGCGGCGCTGCACGGGGGAGGGCTGCACCCGGGTATATACCCCGGCGGGCGGCAGCAGCCCCGGCGCGATCTCATGCGCGCCGACAACCCGCACCCCGGCATCCTCGAAGACCGCGATCGCCGCGCGCAGGGCGCCGTCTTCGCCCTGCCTCAGCACCCGCAGGATCTTCGGCAGCACCCAAAGCGTCGAGACGCTCAGCCGGGACAGCCGCAGCGGCGGGCGGGTCACGACGCCCACCATGCAAATCTCGGTTACCCCCCGCTGCCGCAGCCAGCGCAGGAAGTTGCCCAGTCTCTCGATGCAGAACAGGTGGTCCGGCTCCAGCCGGTCGGGTGGCGCATGGGCCAGGGCGCAGACCAGGGGCCGCTCTGGCAGCGCCGCCAGAAAGGCCTCGGGCAACCTGCCGCGCCCGGCGATCACCGCCAGCATGGCAGCCCCCGACCCCGTAGTTCCGCCATCGGATCAGCCCGGCGTCAGGTAGTGGCGGTCGCTGTCGCCGAGGATGAAGTCGACGATCTCGCGCACGTAGTCGCTTTGCGTTTCAGCGCCCAGCTTCCTGGCGCGGTCGGCAAAGGCCCCCTCGCCCTGCGCCAGCATCTGGAACGCGGCCCGCAGCGCGGTGATATCCGCGCGCGCCACGCCCCGGCGCTTCAGCCCGACGAGGTTCAGCCCGTCCAGCTTGCCACGCGGTGCCTGCACCAGCCCGTAGGGGATCACGTCATTGGTCACCATGGTCACGGCACCGATGATCGCGCCGCGCCCGATGCGCACCCATTGATGCACCCCCGACAGCCCGCCGACGATCACGTCGTCCTCGAGCACGCAATGCCCGGCCAGCGCCGCGTTGTTCACCAGGATCACCCGGTTGCCGACCTGCGCGTCATGGGCGACGTGACAGCCCGCCATAAAGAGGCCGTCGTCGCCGACACGGGTGACGCCGCCGCCGCCCTCGGTGCCGGCGTTCATCGTGACATGCTCGCGGATGCGGTTGCGGGCGCCGATCTCCAGCCGGGTCTTTTCGCCGCGGAACTTCAGGTCCTGCGGGATCTCACCGATCACCGCGAAGGGAAAGATCACCGTTTCCGCCCCGATCGAGGTCCTGCCGTTCACCACGACATGGCTTTTCAACTCGACGCCGTCGCCCAGAACGACCTCTGGCCCGACGTGGCAGAAGGGGCCGACGCGCACGCCCTGCCCCAGTTGCGCGCCCTCCTCGACGACAGCCGAGGGATGGATGACGGTTTCGGGCACAGAACCCCCTTCGGTTTCGCTCAAGACGGCAGGTCCATCATCGCGGTGAACTCGGCCTCTGCGGCCATCTCACCCTCGACCGTGGCCACGCCACGGAATTTCCACACCTTGCCGCCGGGCTTGCCGCGCAGCGTCTCCAACTTCATCCGAAGCTGGTCGCCGGGCACCACCTTGCGGCGGAACTTGCAGGCGTCGATGGCCATGAAATAGACCTTCATCTCCTTGTCGGCCATCTCCAGCGTGACACCCACCATGACGGCGGCGGTCTGGGCCATGGCCTCGACAATGGTCACGCCGGGCATGATCGGCAGACCCGGGAAATGGCCCTGGAAATGCGGCTCGTTCATGGTGACGTTCTTCAGGCCGACCGCGCTGGCCGTCCCGTCGATCTCTTCGACCCGGTCGACGAGCAGGAAGGGATAGCGGTGCGGGATGATCCGCTGGATCAACTGGATGTCGGCGGATGTTTGCGTGTCACTCATGCGCGGGGCCTGCCTTGTCTTTCTATTGGTGCCTTGTCCGTAGCAATCCGCGCCCGTCAGGGCAAGCAAGCCTGTCGGGCCTGCGCCGCTTCCCGCCCTGCCTTCAGTCCGCGGTGGCGGGGGCCTCGGGGATCCTGTCGTCCGCCGGCTCCGCATCGGGGACGGCGCCTTCGGGCAGGTCCGGCAGCACGTCAGAGCCGCCGTCGCCGACCACCTGATCCAGAAGCGCGATCGCCCGGTCGGTGGCGTCCACCGCATCGGCGGCCACGAAGACCGCGCGCCGTTCAAGGATCATCACGGCGCCGGTTTCCCGCATCAGCTGTTCGATGGCAGGTTCCGCAAGGCTGAGAAAGCGCCGCCGCGCCTCGTCCTGACGGGCCGACAGCGCGCGCGCCTTGGCATCCTGTTCGCTGCGCAGACGCTGCACCTTCTCGTCGAAGGCATCGGCAAGATTGCGGAACTCTGCCGGGGGCATGGTCGGACGCTGGTCGGTCAGGCGCCGCTCTTCCTCGATCAGTTCCGCCTCGATCCGGCGGTTTTCCGCAGCAATGGCAGAGCCTTCGCTTTCAAGCGTGTCCTCCAGCCGTTGACCGAAGGCGCTTTGCGCGAAGACCCTGTCGAAATCGATCACCAGGATCGGGCTGTCGGTCAGGCCGGTGTCCAACGGCCCGCCCATCGACTGCGCAAGGGCGCCGGCGGGGCCGAGGCCCGCCAGCAGGATGCAGATCGCGGCGAACCGGCGCAGCATCGACCGCTCAGAACTGGGTCGAGACGGTCAGGTTGAAACGCCGGTCATCGTCGAAGTCCCGCTTCTTCAGCGGCTCCGAGAAGTTCAGGCGAAGCGGGCCGATGGCGCTGTCCCAGAAGATCGAGAAGCCGACCACATGGCGGGCGTCGAAGTCCTCGGACACGATGCTGTTGCCGCCGGCCACCTTGGCCTTGGTGGCATCCGACAGCCCCCAGACAGAGCCGACGTCGTAGAACAGACCGCCCGAGATGCCGTATTCGTCCGGCAGACCGATGGGGAACTCTGCCTCGAAACGCGCGACGGCGAAGTATTCGCCGCCCAGCGGATCGTCGACATTGTTGCCGATCTCACGCGGACCGATGCCGCCGTAATCGAAGCCCCGCAGCTGGTTCGGCCCCACGAGGAAGCGGTCGGTCACCCGGCTGTTGCCGCTAGAGTAGCTGATCGCACCGGCATCGAGCGAGGCCCGCAGCGTCACCTCTTCAGAGAAGACCTTGGTCTGGGCCACGGCGCGGACATTGGTCCGCACGTAAGTGGAATCGCCGCCAAGCCCGGCAAAGTCCTGTCCGAATTCCAGCAGGTAGCGCGTCTTATCGTCCAGACCGAAGCGGGCCGTATCGAAGTTCAGCGTATAGCCGAGCGAGCTGTCGAACCGCTCGCCCTCTGCGGCCTCGGCCTTGATGATCCCGCCGATATCCGTATCGGTCGGATCGACGTTACGGATGTCGCTGTAGCGCGCCGAATAGCGCAGCTGCAACGAGGTCGCTTCCGACAGCGGGAAGGTCAGCGCGGGCTGGAACAGGCCCTTCGCCGTGTCGAAGGTCGCGTTCAGGTTGTCCGTCTCGCTGTAGTTCAGATCGAAGCTCAGCGACAGGTCGCGGCCCAGCAGCGCCGGTTCGGCGAAGCGCAGCGAATAGGACCGCGAGGACGAGGCGGTGTTGATCCCGAAGCTGAAGAACTGGCCCCGGCCAAGGAAGTTGCGTTCCGAGAAGGTGATCGCTGCGCCGATGCCGTCGGTGGTGGAGTACGAGCCGCCGAAGGACAGCGAGCCGGTCGGCTGCTCTTCGACGTCGACGTCGACGATGACCTGCTGCGGGCTGGACCCTTCGCGGGCCTGCACGTCGGCGGTGGCGAAGAAGCCAAGCGCGCGGATGCGTTCGGCGGCCTCGCGCACGGCGCGCGGGTTGAAGGGATCGCCCTCGACCACGTCGAACTGGCGCCGCACCACGCGGTCCAGCGTGGTGGTGTTGCCCTCGATGTCGATGCGTTCGATAAAGACCCGCTCGCCGCGCGTCAGAACCAGATCGACATCCAGCGACAGGTCGCGGTCGTTGCGGCTGATCCGCGGTTCGACCCGGACGAAGTTCAGACCTTCCTGAATCGCCAGCTTTTCAAGCCGCGCGATCTCGTTCTCGACCAGAACCGGCGAGTAGACCTTGCCCGAGCGCATCTTGACGCGGCGCTGGAACAGCGCGGTATCGACCTCGGCGAGATCCGAGGAGACCGTCACGTTGCCGACGCGGAACTGCTGGCCTTCCTCGACGTTAAAGGTGACGAAATAGCCGTCCCGTTCCTGCGCCAGTTCGGCGTTCACCCCGGTGATGCGGAAATCGACGTAGCCGCGCGAGGAATAGAAGTCGCGCAGAAGCTGCTTGTCGAACTCGACACGGTCCTCGATGAAGGTGTCTTTCGAGATCACCGCCCGCAGCAGGCCCGCCTGCTTGGTTTCCAGCACGCGGCGCAGGCGCCGGTCGGTGTATTTGCCGTTCCCCGAGAAGCCGATGCGCTCGACCTCGGCAACGCCACCCTCGAAGACCTCGAAGACCAGGTCGACGCGGTTGTCGCTGCGGCGGATGACCTTGGGCGACACGCGGGCGGCCACCCGGCCCTGCGTCACATAGGCCTCGGACAGGGTCTGGGCGTCGGCCTCGGCCACGCTGGGGCTGAAGACGCGGCGCGGCTGCGATTGCAGCGCGGCGGCAAGGTCTTCGTCCTTGATGCGGCGGTTGCCCTCGATCGAGATGCGGTTGATCGTCGGGTACTCGACCACGCGGATCAGCAGCGTGCTGCCCTGCGGCACGATCTCGACCCGTTCGAAGAGGCCGGAATTCAGGACGCGCTGGTAGGCGTCGTTCAGCTCGCCGCCGGACACGGTCTGCCCGCGCGCGATCCCGGCGTAGGACAGGATCGTGCTGGCGTCGACGCGGCGGTTGCCCTCGATCCGGACGGAACTGAAACTGTAGGCCTGCGCCACGGCGGGGCTTGGCAGGGTCACGACCCCGGCGCCCAGCCCAAGGGCGAAGGACAGGGTTACGGCCTGAACCGCCGTCCTGACCCGAAATTTGTTTTTATCAATCTGCGCTGCTCGCGCGGAAATGACTGAGGCCATTCTCGCAATCCACTTCGACATCCCACGCGAAGGGAGTATCGGGATTGCAGGGGCTTGTCAAAAGCCAGCGTCGCCTTTTTGCCCCTTCTGTCGCGCAGAGGCCGCCCGTGCGGCGGGGCGGCCGTTCATGCAGGGGTCAAAGGCCCGTTTCAGGTCAGGACGGTCCCGAGGTAGGCGCCCAGAAACAGCGCGAAGACGACGGTCGCGATGTAAAGAAGCCGGTCCCAGTTGATGGTGACCAGCAGGCTCATGCTGCGGTATCCGGCGGAGAGGGTCTGCATGGATTCGGTTCCCCTTGACTGCTGGAAACCGTCCTACCCCCGGATTCAGACCGAATTTTGGCAGGGACCGGGCGAACTGTTGTCAGGGACAGAACAGATCGTTGGTCAGCGCGAAGATCATCAGCGACAGCACAACAGTCAGGCCGATGGACATCAGCACCTTCAGCGCCTTGTCGCTGGGCGGACGGCCCGAGACCGCCTCGTAGGCGTAGAACACCAGGTGTCCGCCATCCAGCACCGGCACCGGGAAGAGGTTCAGCAGGCCCACCGCCGTCGACAGCACCGCGACGAACCAGATGAAGCTGGTCGTGCCCTGCCGCGCCATGTCGCCGCTGGTTTCGGCGATACCGATGGGGCCGGACAGGTTGCAGGTGCTGATCGAGCCGGTGATCATGTGCCACATGCCCGAGATCGAGCCTTCCATGATGCGGCCCACCTGGCTGACCCCGCCCCAGAGCGCGGTGCCGAAGCCCGGTGTCACGGTGGCCGGTTCAAAGGCCACGCCGCCGACGATGCCGATGCGGTAGAAGGTCTGGAAGCCGCCGCCGGGCTGCGGTTCGTCGATCCGGCGCGGCGTCAGCTCCTTGGCAAGGATGTCGCCGTCACGCCAGACCTGCAGCGCCAGCGTCGCGCCGTCAGAGCCCTCGACCTTGTCCTTGAGCTGCTCGAAGGCAAAGACCTCTTGCCCGTCGATGCTGACGATCACGTCGCCCGCCACCAGACCGGCATCGCCGGCGGCAGAGCGCGGCGCGATCTGCGTGGCGATGGGCGGATAGACATAGGGGCCGGCCACGGTTGTTTCCTGCCCGTCACGGCGCACGGTGTAATCCAGCAGAGGCTCTTCCGGCAGCGCCTGCATGTAGGCCTCGTAGGCGATGCTGTCTGAGAAGGAGGGCAAAGCGTTGCCCTCGATGGCAATGACCTCGTCCCCCTCCTGCAATTCCTGCTGCACCGGCAGCGGGCGCAGTTCGCCCACGGTGACGGGCTCCGCGATCTCGCCCCGGACCATGAAGACGCCGGTGAAGATGATGATCGACAGGGCGAAGTTGAACAGCGGTCCCGCCGCGACCGTTGCCGCGCGTGCCCAGAGCGGCGCGCCGGACATGGTGTGGCGCATTTCCTCTTCGTTCAACCCGCGCAGCGCCTCGTCGTCGATGCCGCCCGAGGGATTGGCGTCGCCGCGGAACTTGACGTAGCCGCCAAAGGGAAAGGCCGCGATCTGCCATGTCGTGCCGTCGCGGTCGACGCGCGACCAGATGACCGGGCCGAAGCCCAGGCTGAAGACCTCGGGAAAGATGCCCGATTTCTTGCCGACGATGTAATGGCCGTATTCGTGGATGGCGATGATGATGGACAGCGCGACGACGAAGAAGACGACGGTCCAGAGGAATCCGCCGAACTGCGGTATCAATGTCATCAGGTCCAAAGGAACGC
Source organism: Ponticoccus sp. (in: a-proteobacteria) (assembly GCF_048381735.1). NCBI lineage: Bacteria > Pseudomonadati > Pseudomonadota > Alphaproteobacteria > Rhodobacterales > Roseobacteraceae > Ponticoccus > Ponticoccus sp. (in: a-proteobacteria). The sequence goes on along the minus strand of NZ_JBLXGL010000001.1, from coordinate 842,197 downwards.
CCCCGTTATCAATTCCTGCCGCCGATATCTCGGGCCGTATGCCTCGCGAGATGGTCAGCCTGCAGGATCATATCAAGTGTAAACTGGTCACGATTGTGTCCCGCGTGGGACGAAAGGCAGGAGAGTGTCTCTTCGACCACCCCCGCCATGCGGGTGAAAGGGATCTGCCCCGCGATGAACTGGTCCAGCGCGACCTCTTTCGCCGCATTGAAGATCGCCCCAGACAAACCGCCCGCCTGCATCACCTCGCGCGCCAGCCGCAGCGCCGGCCAGCGCGTTTCGCAGGGCTCGCGGAAGGTCAGTCGCCCCAGCTTCACCAGGTCCAGCCGTTCGACCGGCAGCGCCCGGCGCTGCGGATGGTGCAGGGCAAAGCCGATGGCGTGGCGCATATCGGGAGGGCCGACATGCGCCATGAGCGCGCCGTCGCAGAAACCGACCAGCGCGTGAATCATCGATTCAGGGTGGACGACAACCTCGATCTGTTCGGGGTCCAGTGCGAAGAACTCTCGGGTTTCAATGACTTCCAGCGCCTTGTTGAACATGGAGGCCGAGTCGATGGTGATGCGCTGGCCCATGTCCCAGTTGGGATGGGTGGCGGCCTGTTCCGGCGTCGCCCGGGCCAGATCCTCCAGCGGCCAGTCGCGGAAGGCGCCGCCGCTTGCGGTGATGACCACCCGTTCGACCGCCGCCATATCCTCGCCGATCAGGGCCTGGAAGACGGCGGAATGCTCACTGTCCACCGGCAAAAGCGCCGCGCCATGGGCCTGCGCCGTGCGCAGCATCAGCGGCCCGGCACAGACCATGCTTTCCTTGTTGGCCAGCGCCAGCGTGGCGCCCTGCTCCAGCGCCCGCAGGCCCGGTTCCAGCCCCGCCGCGCCGACGATGGCCGACATGACCCAGTCCGCCGGGCGGCTCGCCGCCTCGATCAGCGCCGCGCGGCCCGCCGCCGCCTGCACGCCCGACCCGGCCAGCGCCTCGCGCAGCTCGGGCAAGAGGTCGTCATGCGCCGTGACCGCCACCTGCGCCCGCAGGGCGCGCGCGTCCTTCGCCAGCTGCGCGATATTGCGCCCGCCGGTCAGGGCCACGACCGCGTAGGCGTCGCGGTCGCGCGCGATCAGGTCGATGGTGTTCTGCCCGATAGAGCCGGTGGCCCCGAAAATGGAAATCCGCCGCATCAGACCCCCGGCGGAAAGCCCACGATCTGGCCGGCGATGATCAGGAAGACCGCCCCGCCCAGCATCCCGTCAAAGCGGTCCATCAGACCGCCGTGCCCCGGGATCAGGTTGGAGCTGTCCTTCACACCCGCCTTGCGCTTGATCGTGCTTTCGGCAATGTCGCCGATCTGGCTGGCCATGCTGACGGCGATGGAAATGCCGATCAGCCCCGCGCCCTCGATGGTCCATCCGGCCCAGAAGGCGCCGACAACCGCCGCGCCGACCCAGCCGCCCACGGTGCCCGCCCATGTCTTGTTGGGAGAGACGCGGGGCCAGAACTTCGGCCCGCCGATGCTTTTCCCGGCAAAATATCCCATGACGTCGGTGGCGACGATCACCGCCACCAGCCACAGCATCCAGGTCAGACCGTAGTCGCTGCGCAGCGCCATCATCGAATAGCCCGCCAGCAGGATCATCATGGTCGTGACCGCATAGGTGACGCCGCCCCGCTCCATCCGGCTGAACCCCAGCATGGTCGGCAGCATCAGCAGCGGCAGCGCGAAAGAGGGCGGAATGCGGATCGCGACGAAGACGCAGACAACCGTTGCGGCGGCCAGGATATACTGCGCCTTGGTGCGTCCGCTGTCGACCATGGTCACCAGTTCCCAGACCATGCCGCCGCAGATCAGCGCGATCAGCGCCTGCCACCAGACCCCGCCCAGCCAGACCGCCGCCATGCCGATGGCGATCATGATCAGGCCCGAGATCACCCGGGGCTTCAGGTCGGACCAGCGCTTGCGCGTCATCGGCCCACGGCGCCGAACCGCCGGTCCCGCTTGCCATAGGCGCCGCAGAGCGCCGCGAATTCCTCGGCCGAGAAATCCGGCCAGAGCGTATCGACGAATTCGTATTCCGCATAGGCCGACTGCCACAGCAGAAAGTTGGAGATCCGGGCCTCTCCGCTGGTGCGGATCACAAGATCCGGATCCGGCAGCACATGCGTGTCCAGATAGCGCGGCAGCGTCTCTTCGTTGACGTCGTCCGGGTGCAGCTTGCCGTCGGCCACGTCCTGCGCCAGCCGCTGGGTGGCGCGCGCCACCTCGTCCCGCCCGCCATAGTTGAGCGCGATGGTCAGGTTGGTGCCGGTGCAATGCCCGGTCATGCGCTCGGCCTCGTCCATCAGCCCGCGCAGCTTGGCATCCAGCCGGGGCCGGTCGCCGATAAAGCGGACGCGGACGTTTTCCTTCACGAAGGCCTGCATCTCTTTCATGATATAGCGCCGGAACAGGCTCATCAGGCCTGCCACCTCGACCTGGGTGCGCTTCCAGTTCTCTGTCGAAAAGGCGAAGATCGTCAGGTACTTGACCCCGGCATCCGGGCAGGCCTCGACGATCTCGCGGACCCGGCGCGCACCGGCGTGGTGCCCGAAGAGGCGCGGACGCCCCTTCTGCGTGGCCCAACGTCCATTGCCGTCCATGATGATGGCCACGTGGCACGGGCCATCGGTTTCACGGAGGGGTCTGGACATTACACTGTTCCCTGAGATCAATCGTCTGCCCCCCTCTGTAGCCTATCGGGCGGTCAACCCAAAGCCGATAGCTGGCGGCACGGTCAAAGCAAGCGGCATGGCGCGCGCAGAGGCACGCGCCGGGCGCTCAGACCTGCATGATCTCTTCTTGTTTGCCGGCCAGCGCCTCGTCGACCTTCTTGATATAGGTGTTGGTCAGGTCCTGAACCTCGGATTCCCAAAGCTTCTGGTCGTCCTCGGATATGCCGTCGGCCTTGGCCTTCTTGATCTGGTCCATGCCGTCGCGGCGCACGTTGCGGATCGAAACCCGGGCGTGTTCGGCATATTGCGCGGCGACCTTGGTCAGCTCTTTGCGGCGCTCCTCGTTCAGCTCGGGAATCGGCAGCATGATGATGGTGCCGTTGAGCTGCGGGTTGATGCCAAGGCCCGACTCGCGGATCGCCTTTTCCACCTTGCCCACAAGACCCTTGTCCCAGACGTTGATGGTGACCATGCGCGGTTCCGGCACGTTCACGGTGCCGACCTGGTTGATCGGCGTCATGGAGCCGTAGGCATCCACCTGGATCGGCTCCAGCATGGAGCCCGAGGCGCGCCCGGTCCGCAGCGAGGCAAATTCCGTGCGCAGGTTGGACATCGCGCCATCCATGCGGCGGGTCAGGTCGTCTGTATCGAGCATGAAGTCGTCGGACATGGGTTTCAGAACCTCGTTCTAGGGGTCGTGCCTTGAAAAAACGGCTTATCGCCTCGGGATGCGAAGATCAATCGAGCATGGCACCCGCACCGACAATCGCTGTCGACCACCCTCTGACGCGTCGCGCCACCCTGCATATCCGTCGCTCCTGCCCTCGCCAAGCCGGGCCGGGCGGTGCATAAGGGCCGCAAGCCGGAAACCGGAGAGACATCATGGTCAGCGAAACCCGCCTAGCCTTCGCCCACCCCGCCGAGCGCGCCATCGCCACGGCAGAGGACAGCCTGCGCGACCGTATCAGCCTGCGCGATCACCTCGTCGAGGTCGAGATCGGCGCCTTTCAGGCCGAACGCGGCACCCGGCAAAGGATACGCTTCGACGTGGTGGTCGAGGTCGTGCCCTTCAGCGGGCCGCTGGACGACGACGTCGACCGCATCCTGTCCTACGACCGCGTGACAGAGGCCATCGCGCACGAGCTTGCCGCCGAGCGGGTGAACCTTCTCGAAACCCTGGCCGAACGGATCGCAGAGCGCATCCTGCTGGAACCCCAGGCCCTGCGCAGCTTCGTGCGAATCGAAAAGCTGGATCGCGGGCCGGGCGCCCTTGGGGTCGAGATCGTCCGCGCCCGGCAGGACGTGGCGGCCCATCGCGAGGCGCTGGCACAGGAAGTGGCGCAGGAACGCCCGCATCCCCGCGTGGTGTACCTGTCCAATGCCGCCATGGCCGATGACCGGCTGGCGGCCTGGCTGGATGCGCTGGCGGCCCGGCCCGAGCCGCTGATCCTCTGCGTCGGCCGGCCCGACCTGCCCGCCCCGGTCACCGGCCACAAGATGACCCAGCGGCGCATCGACCTGCTGTCGATCGAGCAGAACGCCTGGCTGCTGGCGGCGCGGGACCTGCGCTGCAAGGTTGTTGCCACGCGGACGGAACTGGACTGGGCCATGAAGAACGGCCAGATCTGCGTCTGGGCGCCTTCGAAGATCGTGCTCGACGCCACGCATGGCCCCGGGGTGCAGCCCGCTGAGTCGGTCGCCCTTGCCGCCTGGTTCGCGGCAGAGATGGAAGCCTCGGAGATGGTCGTGCTGGGCGAGGCCGCACCGGCGCAGGCCGAGGTGCCGCTGCGCGCCCTGGCGCTGCACGACGCCTTGTTCTGACCCAAGGTCCGGCAGCGGATTCGCCAATCCGCTGCCGACCCGGGCTGCGGCGGCCCGTTGTAACATGGCGTGAGCGCTTTCGGCGACGGTCTGCCAGCCGGATCTGCCGCCCGTCGCCCGCGTCTCTTGCCAAGACCGGCCCGATCCGTCAGTCACTTCGGCCATGACAGAGTATTACAGGCCCATCGTCCGCTTCGGTCCCGACCGCCCCGAAGGCGCCCTGCCCCTTGCGGGCGGGCCCGGCTGGTTCACCGAGGTCCAGCTCCGACGCCGCGACACCGCCCCCCGTGCCCTGCCCGCGCAGGACCTGCCCCCGGACTGGCGCCAGCGCCTGACCGCACCGCGCGCCGCTGTGGCCGGGCTGGACATGGGGCGGGCCAACGTCATGGGCATCCTGAACGTCACGCCCGACAGCTTTTCCGACGGCGGCAGCCACCAGACCGCCAATGCGGCGCTGCACCGGGCGCGCGGCATGGTCGCGGCGGGCGTCGACATGATTGATGTCGGCGGCGAAAGCACGCGGCCCGGCGCCGCCACGATCCCCCCCGAGGCAGAGATCGCGCGGATCGAGCCGGTGATCCGCGCCATCGGTCACGAGATTCCGGTGCCGGTCTCGATCGACACGCGGAAGTCCAGCGTCGCCGAGGCGGCGGTCGAGGCGGGCGCGGCGCTGGTCAATGATGTCTCGGGCTTCACCTACGATCCGATGCTGGGCCGCTTCTGCCAGACCCGCGGCCTGCCGGTCTGCGTCATGCACGCGCTTGGCGACCCGGAAACCATGCAGGACGATCCGCGCTACGACGATGTGCTGCTGGACGTCTACGACTTCCTCGAGCGGCAGGTCTCCGCGCTGGAACGGACCGGCATCCCCCGCGACCGCATCGTGGTCGACCCGGGCATCGGCTTCGGCAAGACCATGGCGCACAACCTGACGCTCCTGCACAATGTCTCGCTGTTTCACGGGATGGGCTGCCCGGTGCTTGTGGGCGTCTCGCGCAAGGGCTTCATCGGCACCCTGTCGGGTGCCGTCGAGCCCTCGGGACGCGTGGCGGGATCGCTGGCCGCCGCTCTGGCCGCCGCGGCGCAGGGCGTGCAGATCGTCCGGGTGCATGACGTGACCGAAACCGTGCAGGCGCTGAAGGTCTGGCGCGCAATTGAACAAGCAGAGGCATGAGATGAGCAGGACACTCTTCGGCACCGACGGCGTGCGCGGCACCGCCAACACCTATCCGATGACCGTCGAGATGGCGATGACGCTGGGCGCCGCCGTGGGCCGCCACTTCCGCAACGAGCATGGCGGCGTGCACCGCGTGGTGATCGGCAAGGACACGCGGCTGTCGGGCTACATGTTCGAGAACGCCCTGACCGCCGGGCTGACCTCGACCGGCATGAACGTGCTGCTGCTGGGGCCGGTGCCGACGCCCGCCGTCGGGCTGCTGACACCCTCGATGCGGGCCGATCTGGGCATCATGATCTCGGCCAGCCACAACCCGGCGGAAGACAACGGCATCAAGTTCTTCGGCCCCGACGGCTTCAAGCTGTCCGATGCGGTCGAGGCCGAGATCGAGGCCCTGGTCGAAGGCGGCGTGCGCCCCGCCGCGCCCGAGAACATCGGCCGCGCCAAGCGCATCGACGACGGGCGCTTCCGCTATCAGGAACGGGTGAAGTCCACCCTGCCCCACGGGCTGCGGCTGGACGGGGTGAAGGTGGTGGTGGATTGCGCCAATGGCGCCGCCTACAAGACCGCGCCCGAGGTGCTGTGGGAACTGGGCGCCGATGTCATCCCGGTGGGCGTCTCTCCGAACGGGCTGAACATCAATGCCGAATGCGGATCGACCAAGCCGCAGCGCGCCGCCGAGGCGGTGGTCGCCCATGGGGCCGACGTCGGGCTGTGCCTCGACGGAGATGCCGACCGGATCATCCTGATCGACGAGAACGGAGAGATCGCCGACGGCGACCAGATCATGGCGCTGATGGCGGCCCGCTGGGCCGAGGAGGACCGCCTGAAGGACGGCACGCTGGTGGCCACCGTGATGTCGAACCTCGGGCTGGAACGGTTCCTGCAGGACCGGGGCCTGCGGCTGGAACGCACCAAGGTCGGCGACCGCTACGTGGTCGAGGCCATGCGGACGGGCGGCTTCAACCTTGGCGGCGAGCAGTCGGGCCATATCGTGATGACCGACTATGCCACCACCGGCGACGGGCTGATGGCGGGGCTGCAGTTCCTCTGCGAGATGGTGCGCACCAACCGCGCCGCCTCGGAGCTGACCCATAGCTTCGCCCCGGTGCCGCAGCTTCTGAAGAACGTGCGCTACGGCGCGGGCGGGCTGCCGCTGGAAGAAGCCCGCGTGCAGGCCGCCATCGCCGAGGCCGAGGCCTCGCTGACCGGCAAGGGGCGGCTGTTGATCCGCAAGTCGGGGACGGAACCGCTGATCCGGGTCATGGCGGAATGCGAGGACGAGGGCCTGCTTGCGCAGGTGGTCGACGGAATCGTCGCCGAGGTGCAGGCGGTGGCCTGAGCCGCCCGGACCCGCGCGCCGGGTGGAAGGCGGGCTCGCCGGTCCTTGGCCGATGTCGCAGGGGGCTCTGCCCCCCGGCCTGCGGCCTCCCCCCGAGGTATTTCGGGACCAGAGAAGCGAGGCGCAGCGCACCGCAGGCGAGGCGGGACCTTGCAGTCCGGCGATGTGCGGCCTGTTGCGGGTTCCGGCCTGCGCGCCTGCCACAACAGGGCCTGCGCGCAGGCCCCAAAGGGGCGGCTGGCGGTGCGCCGGTCCGGCCCGGGGCCGGTGGCTTCAGGGGGGGGCTGGGCGTGACTGGCGCGGCTCAGCCCTGCCGCGCGGTCCGGCGGCGCCGCCTCGGAAAGAGGACCGCGCGGGCGGTGCGCCAGGAGGTCTTGAGGAACCACAGCGCGATCCCGAGAGCGAGCCAGCCCGCGAAGAACCCCACCCCGGCGAAGGTGATCCCCTCGAAGGTCAGCGGCAGGGCGGGCTTGAAGCTTTCCATGGTGCGTTCGGCCACCGCGCGGTCGCCGATATGCGTGGCGAGTTTCGCGCGCATGAAGGGGCCGGCGCCCTGAAGCGCCGTCAGCGCCGCTGACATTTCCCCGAGGCGCGCGATGTCGCTGGCCATATTCGCCGCCTGCGTCTGTGCGAGCGGCCCCTCGGCGCCGAGCCGTTGCAGGTAGGTCGCCATGGGCAGGCCCGCCGCCTCTGCATCGGCGCCGTAACGGTCGACCTGCCGGGACAGCTCGTCCACCGCGCCGCCGAGGCGCTGCATGTATTGCTGAGAGAATTCCGGGAACTGCGACAGCCCCGCGGCCCCGGTCAGCCCGGCGGCCAGTGTCACTGCGCGGGTGATCATCTCCGGCGCCTCTTTGTTTTTCTGCTCGGCGGAAGAATACCGCGCAGAGGATGGCCGGATCAAGCATTGGCAGCATGGGCTGGATATGCGCCCCGCGACAACCGGAGATCGGTTCGGCGAAGGGCGCGGGCTTTGAAGGGGGCCGTGCAGCCGCGCCCGCAGAGATGCCTGTGTGGCGCATTCGGCAAGACCGCACGGGTCGGCAGCGGAGGCCGTGACGCGCAGAGACGCCGGGGCGGTCCGGGCGGAACCGCCTTCAATCTACGCGGTCGGATCCAATCTGTCGGAGGAGGGCATCGACGGGCGCGCGGCGGGTGTCGGGTCGGCGGCGGACATCGGCGGGTGCACGGAGGGCTTCAGGTCGCGGGTCTCAGGACGGCCGATCCGTGACCGTCATTGGAGGTGCGCCCCCATGCAAGCCGGCCCCGGGCAAGGGCGGGCGGCGGACAGGATCGCCCTGCCCGCCGCCCGTCCGGTCAGGCCGACTTGCCGTAGATCTGCGCGATGCGGGCCACCGCCGCTTCGGGCGGCAGTTCCTCGCTTTCGCCGGTGCGGCGCGAGGTCAGTTCCACCACGCCGTTCTTCAGCCCGCGCGGCCCCACGGTGATCCGCCAGGGCAGGCCGATCAGGTCCATGGTGGCGAACTTGGCGCCCGCGCGTTCGTCGGTGTCGTCGTAGAGCGGCTCCAGCCCCAGGGCGGTCAGCGACGCATAAAGCGCCTCGCAGGCCGCGTCCGCCTCGGCGTCGCCGGTCTTGAGGTTGACGATACCGCAGTGGAAGGGTGTCACGCCCTCGGGCCAGATGATGCCCTTGTCGTCGTGGCTGGCCTCGATGATGGCGCCCAGAAGGCGGCTGACGCCGATCCCGTGGCTGCCCATGTGCACCGGCACCTCGGCCCCGTCGGGGCCCTTGACCGTGGCGCCCATCGGCTCGGAATACTTGGTGCCGAAGTAGAAGATCTGCCCGACCTCGATGCCGCGCGCGGTGCGGCGGCGTTCTTCCGGCACCTCGTTGAACAGCGCCTCGTCGTGGGTTTCATCCGTGCGGGCATAGCGCGAGGTGAACTCTTCCAGCACCGCCTGGCACTGCTCGACCGAGTCGTAATCGATCTGGCGGTCGCCGAACTTCAGGTCGGTGATCTGGCTGTCGTAGAAGACCTCGCTTTCGCCGGTCTCGGCCAGCACCAGGAATTCATGCGTGTCGTCGCCGCCGATGGGGCCGGAATCGGCGCGCATCGGGATTGCCTGCAGGCCCATGCGCTCGTAGCTGCGCAGGTAGCTGACGAGGTGGCGGTTGTAGGCGTGCAGCGCGTCTTCCTTGGTCAGGTCGAAGTTGTAGCCGTCCTTCATCAGGAACTCGCGCCCCCGCATCACCCCGAAGCGCGGACGGATCTCGTCGCGGAATTTCCACTGGATGTGGTAGAGCGTCAGCGGCAGGTCCTTGTAGCTGCTGACATGGCTGCGGAAGATGTCGGTGATCAGCTCTTCGTTGGTGGGACCGTAGAGCATGTCGCGGTCCTGCCGGTCGCGGATGCGCAGCATCTCGGGGCCGTAGGCGTCGTACCGACCGGATTCCTTCCACAGTTCGGCGGATTGCAGCGTCGGCATCAGCAGCGGGATATGCCCGGCGCGCTGCTGTTCCTCGTGCACGATGCGCTCGATATTGCGCAGCACCTTGTAGCCCAGCGGCAGCCACGAATAGATGCCCGCGCTGGCCTGCTTGATCATGCCGGCGCGCAGCATGTAGCGGTGAGACACGATCTGCGCCTCGGAGGGCGTTTCCTTGAGGACGGGCAGGAAGTAGCGGGACAGGCGCATGGGCGGGACCTTCGGTTGCGTTTCGCCCTTCCCTAGCGGCTCGGCGAAGGGCGGACAAGGGTGGCGCGCGGTGCAGGCCGGATGGCCCGCGAAGCGGCTCTGCCTTTCGCGGCAGCACGCCCTTGGGCCCGGCCCCATCCGCCCCGGCAGCGGCGTTTCCCGTCGACGCCATGCCATCCAGCCGGAAATCCCCACCTTCCCTTGCGTCGAACCCATGGCATACTGCGGCAAAGCCATTTCCGGGGGAGACCATGCGTTTTTTGATCACCGCCCTGTTCCTGCTGGCCGCCCTGCCCGCCCGGGCGCAGATCGCCGATTGCGACTTCGGCTTCGACATCGACCGGCAGTCCAGCGCCTTCCAGTCCATGCTTGTCGACGGCGAGCAGAAGAAGGGCTTCTGGCTGTCGGTCAACCGCGCGCCACCGGAAATCCGGGGGCTGGCGAAATACATCGGGCGGTTGCAGGTCTGCCTGATCACCCCCGACGGCAAGCCGCGCGAGATCCGGCGGGGCGGCGGCACGATGACGCTGGACAGCCCCTTCGTCGCCAATTGCACCGCCGCTCTGCTGCCGGACAACCGGCTGCTGACCAACGCGCATTGCTACTTCGACCCCGATCTGGTGGCGGCGGGTTTCTCCATCGTGCAGGAGGCGCGGATCAATTTCGACTATACCTCGAAGGACGACACCGGGTCGGTCCGAACCTATCGCGTGCTGACCGGCCCCATGGCGGTGGACGAGGATCTGGACGCGCTGCTGTTGCAGGTGATCGGCGATGCCAATGCGGATCTGGGCGGGCACATCCCGATGAAGATGCGCCGTGACCTGCAACCCTACCAGTCGCTGGCCATGATCCATCACCCGGGCGCCGAGCCGCAGCAGTATTCTACCGGGACCTGCCAGATCCACCGGCGTCAGGACGAGATCGACGCGGGCCGTTCGCCGCTGCGGCACACCTGCGAAAGCATCGGCGGCTCGTCCGGGTCGCTGCTGTTCGACGCGCGGACCCTGGCGGTCGTGGGGCTGCACAACCAGGGTGGGTTGTCGCGGCTGGACGAGAGCTTCAACGGCGGCCACAAGATCGCGATGATCGACGAGGCCTTCGGTCTGGGTTTCGAAGAGGTCGGCACCGCCGCCCCCGCCGCAGGCCCGGCCACCCCGGCCCCCTCGCGCGCAGAGCAGGCCCGCGCGGCGCTGTCCGAGGCGCTTCTGGAACCGGAGGCCGAGACCCAGATCGCCCGGCTGCGCGCGGTGATCGAAGAGTATCCCGGCACCGACATGGCCAAGCGCGCCCAGTCGATGCTGGCGCGGCTGGAAGACCAGCAGGCCAGCGCGTTGACGACACAGGCCAACGCTGCCCTGACCGAGGCCTTGCTGATGCCGGAAGGCGCCGCCAAGCTGACCGCCCTGCAAGCAGTGGCACGGGACTACGCGGGCACCACGGCGGCGGTCAACGCAGGCGATGCGGCGCGGCGGCTGCAGGCTTCGATGCAGGCGGCACAGGCCGCGCCCACGGTTCAGCCGCGCGTGCAGGCCGCGCCGGTGGCCCCGAGAGAGACCACCCGCCAGCCCACCCTGCGGGTCTGCTACGTCAACGACGTGCGCCCGCCGGATGCCTATCTTGCCCTGCGCTCGCAGCCCTCGTCGCGCTCGGGCAGCCGCCTGCGCCTGCTTTACAAGGGCGAGAGCTTTTCGATGGTCGGCCCGCGTCAGGGCGACTGGCACCTCGTCTCGACCCCGGACGGGTTGCAGGGCTGGGTGTCCTGGGCCAAGTCGCGGTGGATCACATGCCCCTGAAGGCGCTTTTCGCGGCGCTCTTTCTGGCGGGCGGCGCGGCGGCAGAATGCCCCGCCGTGCTGACCGGCGCCGCGCGTCTGCTGGTGGTCACCACCCCCGGCATGAGTGCGCCCACGGGCACCGGGCAGCTTTGGAAGCGCACGCCCGGCGCCGACTGGCAGGCGGTGGGCGGCCCGATCGCCATGGTGCTGGGGCGCAACGGGCTGGGCTGGTCGCACGATCAGGGCGCGCTGGCGCGGGGCAGCGAGCCAATCAAGCGCGAGGGCGACGGGCGCACCCCAGCCGGGATCTTTGCGGCGGGCGAGGCCTTTGGCATGGGGCCGACGCTGCTGCCCGGGGGCCGCCGCCCCCCCCCCCCCCCCGCGCCCCGCCCGCGCTGTGGCTCTGGCGGGCCGGCTCCGAAAAGATTTCGTCGGGGACAACCTCACCGAGGCCCTGCA
>NZ_JBLXGL010000001.1:430750-830250 GCF_048381735.1 Ponticoccus sp. (in: a-proteobacteria) | reverse complement strand
CCCGGGCCCCCCCCCCCCCCCCCCCCCCCGATGCCCTGCCCGGCTGCCTGTCGGCTACGCCTCTCGGGGCAACAGCCTTGCGGCAGGGGCCTATGGCGGCGCGCGCAGAGGCGTCGGGGGCGCAAGGCGCGCCAAAGCTGCAGGCTCGGCTCTTCCGGACCCCGTCACGGCAAGGACCGGCGCGCCGCCGTGCGACCGGCGCGGCCCCGACAGGGCCATGCCCATCGGCGGGATGCGCCATGACACCGGCTGCCGCGCCGCCGCCACCCGGCTGGCCGGGCGCCCTGTGCGGTCTGTCGCGACAGGAAGCGACACCGACCTCTCGGAACAACTTTCCCTTTGCGCGGCGCGGTGATACGCGCAATCCTGCGCCAGACAGCGACCGGAAGCAGGAGAAAGGCAGCGTGGCTTTGCCAGTCAGGACTCAGCTCAAATACTGGGGCATCGCCGCCCTGATCTTTGCCGTCGTCCTCTGGTCGCTGGGCAATGTGCTTCTGCCGTTCATCCTTGGCGGCGCCATCGCCTATTGCCTTGATCCGGTGGCCGACTGGCTGGAGCGTCTGGGCCTGTCGCGCGCCGCCGCGACCGCCGTGATCACCGTGGTCACCATCCTGATCTTCGTCGTCATGGTGCTGGCGATCATCCCGACGCTGGTCAACCAGACGGTCTCGCTGTTCAATACCGCGCCACAGGTGTTCCGCGACCTGCAGGCCTTCCTGTCGGAGAAATTCCCCTCGGTCCTGACCGAGGGCAGCGTCGTGCGCGAAACCATCACCTCTGTCGGCACCGCGATCCGCGACAAGGGCGGAGAGCTGATGAACACCGCGCTGGCCTCGGTCGCCTCGCTGCTGAGCATCGTGACGCTGTTCGTCATCGTGCCGGTGGTGGCGGTCTACCTGCTGCTGGACTGGGACCGGATGGTGGCCAAGATCGATGCCATGATCCCGCTGGACCACCGCGCGACCGTGCGCCACCTCGCGCGGGAAATCGACCGCGTGCTGGCGGGCTTCATCCGGGGCATGGGGTCGGTCTGCATGATCCTTGGCGTCTATTACGCCGGGGCGCTCTGGCTGGTCGGGTTGCAGTTCGGGCTGGTGGTGGGCGTCGTGGCGGGGATGCTGACCTTTATTCCCTATGTCGGCGCCATCGTCGGCGGGGTGCTGGCCATCGGCCTCGCGCTGTTCCAATTCTGGGGCGACTGGGTCTGGATCATCGTGGTCTGGGCGATCTTCCAGTCCGGCCAGTTCATCGAAGGCAATGTGCTGACGCCGCGCCTGGTCGGCAACTCTGTCGGGCTGCACCCGGTGTGGCTGCTGCTGGCGCTGTCGGTCTTCGGCTCGCTCTTCGGTTTCGTGGGCCTGCTGGTGGCGGTGCCCGTCGCCGCCGCGCTGGGGGTCGTCGCGCGTTTTCTTGTGGATCGCTACAAGGGCAGCCGGCTGTACCTCGGGCTCGGGCAGGAGCACGACGAGCCATGAGCGGTCCAGAGCAGCTTCCCCTGCCCCTGCCTGCACTCGAGGCACTGGGGCGTGAGGACTTTTTCGTCAGCCCTGCCAATGCACTGGCCGTGGCGCAGGTCGAGGCCTGGCGCAACTGGCCGTCGCGCAAGATGGTGGTCTACGGCCCCGAAGGCAGCGGCAAGACGCATCTCGCGCATGTCTGGGCCTCGCTATCGGGCGCCCGGATCGTCGAAGCCAGGGCGCTGTCGGAAGACAGCGTGCCGGGGCTGGCCGAGGCACCGGCCTGCGTCGAGAACGTCGAGGCCATCGCCGGAAACGCCGCCTGCGAGCGGGCGCTCTTTCACCTGCACAACCTTTGCCTGGCGCAGGGCCACGCGCTGCTGATGACCGCGGCCCGCGAACCCGCGCGCTGGCGGCTGGGCCTGCCCGACCTGCAAAGCCGCGTGCAGGGCGCGCAGGCGGCACGGCTGTCCGAACCGGACGACCTGCTGCTGACCATGCTGCTGGCGAAACTGCTGTCCGACCACCAGACCCAGGTGCGGCCCGATGTCATCCCCTATCTCGTCAGCCACATGCCGCGCAGCTACCGCGCCGCCCGCGCGCTGGCCGAGGCGCTGAGCGCGGATTCGCTGGCGGCGAAGAAAGCGGTGTCCCGGCGCATGGCCGCAGAGGCCCTGGAGCGGCTGGGCCCCGGGCTCTGATCGCGGCGTAACGCCACGGGGCGCGGCGCCGCTGCCCCGGCACCCGGGCACGGGACCGGGCAGATCCGCAAGCGGCCCGCCCGCGACCCACCGGCCAGACAGGTATTTTTGCCAAGAAGAAACCCAGGGCGGGTCCCTGTCGGCGGCGGGTCGGGGGCCGGAACGGGCTTTCCGCGCGGCAGTCCCTTGGGGGCTTGCGGCGGGCCCACGGAACACGGCAGAGTGTGGGTGCCCGGGCGCGGCGTTCCGCGTCATGAAACCGTTGCACTTCATCCGCATAAGCCCCCCATGACTCAAGCCGATTTCCTCAAATCCCCGCTCCCGCCTGCCATCGACCTGCCGGATCTCGACCTGTCCGGACCCGGGCGCTTCTTCAACCGCGAGCTCAGCTGGCTGGGCTTCAACTGGCGTGTGCTGGAAGAGGCCGAGAACCCGCGCGTGCCGCTGCTGGAGCGGCTGCGCTTCGCCTCGATCTCGGCGGCGAACCTCGACGAGTTCTATACCGTCCGCGTCGCCGGCCTGCGCGAGCTGGCCCATGCGGGCAACACCGCCCCGGCCGCCGACGGGTTGACGCCGGCGGAACAGCTGGTGCTGATCGACGAGGATGCGCGCCGCCTGATGGCGCAGCAGCAGACGGTCTGGGGCGAGTTGCGCGCCCTGATGGTCGAACAGGGCATCCACGTGGTGCTGCGCAAGGACCTGACCGACGCCGACCGCGCCTATCTGAACGAGGCCTTCCTGAACCAGGTCTTTCCGGTGCTTTCGCCGCTGGCCATCGACCCGGCGCATCCCTTCCCCTTCATCGCCAACATGGGCTACTGCCTTGCCCTGCAGCTGGAGCGGATGCGCGACAAGCGCGCGTTGCAGGCGCTGCTGCCGGTGCCCGCGCAGATCGACCGCTTCATGCGCCTGCCCGCCGAGGACGGCACCCACCGCTTCATCCTGCTGGAAGACGTGATCCTGCTGCATATCGACAGCCTGTTTCCGGGCTATCGCAGCAAGGACCACTTCGGCTTCCGCGTGCTGCGCGACAGCGACCTGGAAGTCGAGGAAGAGGCCGAGGACCTGGTGCGCGAGTTCGAGGTGGCGCTGAAGCGCCGCCGTCGCGGCGAGGTGGTGCGGCTGACCGTCACCACCGGCGCCCCCAAGGCGCTGCGCAATATCGTCATGCGCGAGCTGCATGTCGAGCCGGAAGAGGTGATCGAGCTGGACGGCATGATCGGCCTTGCGGATACCAAGGAGCTGGTGATCGACCAGCGCCCCGACCTTCTGTGGCCCTTGTTCACCCCGCGCGTGCCCGAGCGCGTGCAGGACCACGACGGCAACATGTTCAAGGCCATCGCGCAGAAGGACATGCTGCTGCACCACCCCTACGAGACCTTCGACATGGTGGTCCGCTTCCTCAACCAGGCGGCGCAGGACCCGGACGTGGTGGCGATCAAGCAGACGCTCTACCGGACGTCGAAGAACTCTCCCATCGTCGAGGCGCTCTGCGAGGCCGCGGAGGACGGCAAGTCCGTCACCGCGCTGGTGGAACTGAAGGCGCGCTTCGACGAGGCCGCCAACATCCGCCAGTCGCGGCGGCTGGAACGGTCGGGCGCCCACGTCGTTTACGGCTTCCTCGACTGGAAGACCCATGCCAAGATTTCCTCGGTGGTGCGGCGCGAGGGCGACAAGCTGGTGACCTACACCCATTGGGGCACCGGCAACTACCACCCGATCACCGCGAAGATCTACACCGACCTCAGCTTCTTCACCTGCGATGCGGCGCTGGGGCGCGATGCGGCGAAGATCTTCAACTACCTGTCCGGCTACGCCATGCCGGAGGGGCTGGAGAACCTGCATATCTCGCCCCACGACCTGAAGTCCGGCATGATCGAGATGATCGAGGCCGAGATGGCGCATGCGGCCAAGGGCAAGCCCGCGCAGATCTGGATCAAGATGAACTCGCTGATCGAGCCCGACATGATCGACGCGCTTTACCGCGCCTCGCAGGCCGGGGTGCGGATCGACTGCGTGATCCGGGGCATCTGCGGGCTGCGTCCGGGCGTGAAGGGCCTGTCCGAGAACATCCGGGTGAAGAGCATCGTGGGCCGCTTCCTCGAACATTCGCGCATCGCCTGTTTCGGCAACGGCCACGGCCTGCCCCATGCCAAGGCGCGGGTCTTCATGTCCTCGGCGGACTGGATGGGCCGCAACCTGAACCGCCGGGTCGAGACCGGGGTGGAGATCATGAACGCCACCGTGAAGGCGCAGATCGTCAGCCAGATCATGGCCGCGAACCTTGCCGATACGGCGCAAAGCTGGGTCATGGAGCCCTCGGGCGCCTTCACCCGCCACCCCATGCCGGAGGGGGCCTTCTCTTTCAACTGCCACCGCTTCTTCATGGAAAACCCCTCGTTGTCGGGGCGGGGCACGGCGGGCGCATCGGATGTGCCGAAGCTGACCCACACAGAGGACTAGGCCCCGGGAGGGCGGGCCACGGCCCGCCCTGCACCGGGTGTTCATGGTCGTCAGCCGGAAACAGCGAAAGACCGCCGCGCCCTGTCGCTGCGGTCTTTTTTCTGCGTTCAAATGGCTGTCGAGCCGCCCGGATCCCTTGTCAGACCGTCTGTTCCGCAGGCACCTGGGACATCCCGCGCGTCGGAGACCGGGTCAAAGCTGTGCGGCTGGGTCGCGGCAGAGGGTTCAGGGCCGCGTCAGGCGGGCGCAGGCCTTCAGCGCAGTCTACGACGGCGACAAGCCCACCCGCACCGAGGCAGGTCTGCAGACCCAGACGGGCGCCCTGATGCCCTGCCCCAATGCCGCGCCGCAGGTCCTGCCGGGCCTGTTCCGGCAGCGGCCCGGCCTACCCGGGCCGACCGCCGTTACGCGTGGATGCGCGTGCAGGTGCCCTTGCCTTCGAGGATGCCGCGGAAACCGCCCGGTTCGTCCAGCGAGAAGACGATCAGCGGCATGTTGTTGTCCCGCGCCAGCG
Source organism: Ponticoccus sp. (in: a-proteobacteria) (assembly GCF_048381735.1). Lineage (NCBI taxonomy): Bacteria > Pseudomonadati > Pseudomonadota > Alphaproteobacteria > Rhodobacterales > Roseobacteraceae > Ponticoccus > Ponticoccus sp. (in: a-proteobacteria). Next base: position 825,115 of record NZ_JBLXGL010000001.1, on the reverse strand, counting down.
CGATCGCGGAGGCATCCATGACCTTGAGGTTCTTCGACAGCACCTCGTCGAAGGTGACCTCGTCGAAGCGCACCGCGTCCGCATGGGCGCGCGGGTCCTTGTCGTAGACGCCGTCGGTGCCGTTCTTGCCCATCAGGATCGCCTCGCAGGCCATCTCGTTGGCGCGCAGCGCGGCGGCGGTGTCGGTGGTGAAATAGGGGTTCCCGGTCCCGGCGGCGAAGATGCAGACGCGCTTCTTCTCCAGGTGGCGGACGGCGCGGCGGCGGATGTAGGGCTCTGCCACCTCGTCCATGCGGATCGCGCTGATCACCCGGGTGAAGACGCCCAGACCTTCCAGCGCCGACTGCATGGCCAGAGCGTTCATCACCGTGGCCAGCATGCCCATGTAATCGGCGGTCGTCCGTTCCATGCCCTGAGCCGACCCGGCGAGGCCCCGGAAGACGTTGCCGCCACCGATCACCATGCAGATCTCGACGCCGAGGGCATGCACCGCCTGCACCTCGCGGGCGATGCGCTCGACGGTCGGCGGATGCAGGCCGTAGCCCTCGGGGCCCATCAGAGCCTCGCCGGAAATCTTGAGCATGATGCGCTGGAAAGCGGCGGGTTGAATGGATGTGTCGCTCATGTTGCGCTCCGTCTTGGCCCGGGGGTAGGATTGCGGGCATATGTGGCCGAAAACCGCCCGCGCCGCAATGGTGCACGGAGGGTGAACACCGCCACCAGAGGGACCGAGGGCAGGATGAGCGACAGCACCGCGATCACCGCGCGCATTTCCGCGCTGGACCCGGCGCGCCCGGTGCTGATCGCCGGGCCGACCGCCAGCGGGAAATCGGCGCTGGCGCTGCGGATCGCCGAGACGCAGGGCGGCACGGTCGTCAATGCCGACGCGATACAGGTCTTCGGGGACTGGCGGGTGCTGACCGCCCGCCCCTCGGTCGCGGAAGAGGCGCGCGCGCCGCATGCGCTCTTCGGCCATGTCCCCGGCACGCAGGCCTACAGCGTCGGCGACTGGCTGCGCGATCTCGCGCCGCTTCTGCACGGCCCGCGCCCGATCATCGTGGGCGGCACCGGCCTGTATTTCACCGCGCTGACCGAGGGGCTGGCGCAGATCCCCCCCGTGCCGCCCGCGATCCGCGCCGAGGGCGAGGCGCTGCTGGCGGCCCATGGCCTGCCCGCGCTGCTGGCGGATCTCGATGCCCGGACCGCCGCGCGCATCGACCGCCAGAACCCCGCCCGCGTGGCCCGCGCCTGGGAAGTCCAGCGCGCCACCGGGCGCGGGCTGGCCGACTGGCAGGACGAGACGCCGCCGCCGCTGCTGCCCCTTCCCAAGGCGCAGCCGATCCTGCTTCATGCACCCAAGGACTGGCTGACGCCCCGGATCGAGACGCGCTTTCGCCAGATGATCGAGGACGGCGCCCTGGACGAAGCCCGAAACAACCGCCCCAGCTGGCGCCCCGACCTGCCTTCGGCCAAGGCCATCGGCGCGGCGGAGCTTATGGCCTATCTGGACGGCACCATGGATCTGGACCGGGTGATCGACCGCGCCACCATCCTGACCCGGCAATTCGCCAAGCGGCAGCGCACCTGGTTCCGGGCGCGGATGGGCAACTGGCCGCAGATCGACATGAGCACGCCATGAGCCGACCGGGCTTCCTGCGCAACCCGATGCCCCCGGCACCGGCCCGCGCCGGTGGCCCCGTCCGCAGCGGCTCTTTCGGCCCGGAATTGCAGGCCGCGCCGTGGAAATACACCCTGTCGCACGACCGCGAAGAGGATTGCCTGCTGTGGATCACCCGCGGACAGGGCCGCGTGACGATCAACGGCCTGCGGCGCGGCCTGTCCATGCATCACGCGATCTTCCTGCCCGCCGGGACGCTCTTTGCGCTGGATCTTCAACAGGGCACGCAGGCGCTTTATGTCCAATCGCCGCACGGGCTGGCGCCGCGCATGCCGCAAGAGCCGCTGCTCTTGCGCATCCGCGACGGGCTGGCGCAGGCCGAACTGACCGGAGAGATCGACGCCATGGCCCGCGAGACCCAGCGCGCGCGGTCGCTGATGGGCGATGCGCTGGAGGCGCGGCTGCAACTGGTCGCCATCTGGTTGCGCCGCCAGATCGAGGCCGGCGCCGCCGAGGCCCCGGAAGAGACCGCCGCCCTGCGGCTGGTCCGGCGCTACGCCCGCCTTGTCACCCGCGAATTCCGCAGCGCCGAGCCGATCGCCCATCATGCCGGGGTGCTGGGCGTCACGCCCACACATCTGTCGCGGGTCTGTCGCCAGTGCTGCGGCAAGACCGCCGCCGACCTGCTGACGGAACGGCGCCTGCATGCCGCCCGCGTTGCGCTGGAAAGCCCGCGCCCGCCGGTGCAGGAGATCGCGCGCGGCCTGGGCTTTGCCTCGCCGGCCTATTTCACCCGCTTCATCCAGAGCCACACCGGCCTCACCCCCAGCGCCCTGCGCGCGGGCGCCGCCCGCGCCTCGCCCCGGCGCGCGTAAAGGTCTTGTGACATTGTCCTTTGCCCCGTTGCCTTTCCGACGATGTCGCTTTTGAATGGTAACCATGTCGTATTTTGACCACGGAATGTCGAATTCGGGCTTTGACGCATCGACTTGCGGCATGCGCAATGCGATCAGCCCCTTCCGCCTCGCGGGTCCGGCGCGCCCGTGGCCAACCGTAACCGAGTTAACGACACCCATCCGTGTCACAGGGAGACCAAGATGACCGATACGCACAGCCAGGACCGGGTCCATCCCGCCGCCAAGCTTTATGCGCGCGAGTTCAGGGCAGGCCAGCTTGGCCGCCGCGAGTTCCTGGCCCGCAGCACGGCGCTTGGGCTGACGGCGGGCGCGGCCTACATGCTGGGCGGTCTGTCCCAGCCGGCCCGCGCGCAGGGCGCCATGCAGGAGGGCGGCACCATCCGCCTGCAATGCGAGGTGCGCGCCCACAAGGACACGCGCACCTACGACTGGACGCAGATGGCCTATGTCACCCACGGCACGCTGGAATACCTCGTCGAGTACAACTCTGACGGGACCTTCCGCGGCATGCTTCTGGAAAGCTGGGAGGTGAACGACGACGCCACCGAATACACGCTGAAGGTGCGCCCGGGCATCACCTGGTCGAACGGCGATCCCTTCACCGCCGAGGACGTGGCCCGCAATGTCACCCGCTGGTGCGACGGTTCGGTCGAGGGCAATTCCATGGCCGCGCGCATGGCATCGCTGATCGACGACCAGACCGGCAAGGCGGCAGAGGGCGCGATCACCGTGGTCGACGACATGACCGTGGCGCTGGTCTGCAAGCAGCCCGATATCACCATCGTTGCGGGCTTCGCCGATTATCCCGCCCCGGTCGTGCATTCCAGCTACGACCCGAACGCCGACCTGTCGGAGCTGGTCGGCACCGGCCCCATGGACATCGTACAGATGGACGTCGGCGTGAAAGCGGTGCTGCAGAAATCCGACCGCCCGTGGTGGGGCAACGAAGCCTTCGAGGAAGGCGGCTGGTACATCGACACGTTGGAAATCATCGACTACGGGCAGGACCCGGCGGCCTGGGTCGCGGCGGCGGAATCCGAAGAAATCGATGTCTTCTACGAGACCGTGGGCGATTTCATCGACATCATGGATGCCATCGGCTGGCAGAACTCCGAGGTGGCGACCGGCTCGACCATCGTGATCCGTCCGAACCAGCTGGCCACCGACGCCGAGGGCAACACGCCCTATGCCGACAAGCGCGTGCGGCAGGCGCTGGCCATGGCGGTCGACAACGCGATCTGTCTGGAACTGGGCTATGCCGACCGGGGCACGGTGGCCGAGAACCACCACGTCGGGCCGATCCACCCGGAATACGACCCATCCGTCGGGCGGCTGCCCCATGACCCGGCCCGCGCCATGGAGCTGATGACCGAGGCCGGCATGGCCGATTACGAGCACGAATTGCAGTCCATCGACGACGACTGGCGCAAGAACACCACCGACGCGGTGGCGGCGCAGCTGCGCGACGCGGGCTTCAAGGTGCGCCGGACGATCCTGCCCGGCTCGACCTTCTGGAACGACTGGACGAAATACGCCTTCAGCTCGACCAACTGGAACCACCGCCCGCTGGCCGTGCAGATCCTTGCGCTGGCCTACAAGTCCGGCGAGGCCTGGAACGAGTTCGGCTTTGCCAACCAGGAATTCGACGCCCTGCTGGCCGAGGCCTCATCCATCGCCGACGCCGACAAGCGCCGCGCGGTCATGGGCAAGCTTCAGGCCATCCTGATCGAGGAAGGCGTGACGATCCAGCCCTACTGGCGGTCGCTCTACCGCCATTCGGCAGAGGGCATCCTGGGCGCAGAGCAGCACATCGCCTACCTGCCGCAGGTCTACAAGTGGGGCCTTGCCGCCTGACGGATCCGCTGACGCTCGACCGGGCCGTTTCCTGACCGGGGCGGCCCGTTTCGCAACAGCGCGCCCCGAAGTGGGGTGCCAGCAAGGGCGGGGCGGCGATGCACCCCCTGCCCGGCCAGCCCTGAGAGGCCCATATGGGATTGTTCATACTCAGGCGGATCGGCGTCATGCTGCTGACCGCCCTCTGCCTGACTTTTCTGGTTTTCTACCTGACCAACCTTTACCCGAACCTTGAAAAGCTCGCCAAGACGCAGGGCAATTTCCGCATGTCGGACGAGGCGGTGGCATCCTGGCTGGACAAGGGCGGCTACCTGCAACCGACGCCGGTGAAATACGCCGAGTGGCTGGGGCTGGTGCCCTCCTACCGCCACACCGACGCCGAGGGCAACGTGACGGGCCGCTGCATCGAACCGGGCATGAGCGCCGAAGAGGCGCCGACCTACTGCGGCGTGTTGCAGGGCTACTGGGGCTGGTCGACGGTCTTCCGGGACCCGGTGGCCGAAATCATCGGCACGCGGCTGTCGCTGACCGGCGTGCTGATGTTCTGGGTGATGATGCTGATGGTGCCCGGCGCGCTGATCATCGGCGTGCTGGCGGGCATGAAAGAGGGCTCTCCGCTGGACCGGTCCCTGTCGACCGTGTCGATCACCACGACGGCGACGCCGGAATATGTCTCGGGCGTGCTCTTCATCGCGGTCTTCGCATCTTCCGCCGTCGGGCTGAAGTGGTTCAAGGGCACCGCGACCAGCGCCATGGACGGCCCGACCTTCGAGAACTTCTTCCTGCCGGTGCTGACCATCGCGCTTTTCGGCATGGGCTATATCGCGCGGATGACGAGGGCCGCCATGGCCGAGGTCATGACCGCGCAGTACATCCGCACCGCGCGGCTGAAGGGCGTTTCCTTCCGCAATATCGTGTTGAAGCACGCGCTCAGGAACGCCCTTATCGCCCCCTTCACCGTCATCATGCTGCAATTCCCGTGGCTGCTGAACGGCGTGGTGATCGTCGAGACCCTGTTCAACTACAAGGGCTTCGGCTGGACGCTGGTGCAGGCGGCCTCCAACAACGACATCGAGCTGCTGCTGGGCGTCTCGGTGGTCTCTGTCAACGTCGTGCTGGTGACGCAGCTGATTTCCGACATCGGCTATGTCTACCTGAACCCCCGCATCAGCGTGACCTGAGGAGGGCGTGATGGAAGACCTTACATGGACAGGCTGGCTGGGCACGGTGCTGGACCCGGTGCTTTATGTGCTGGTGCCGGTCTTCGCCGCCTCGCTGGTGGCGCGCATCCTGCTGTCGTGGTTCGAACCCGATCCCGGCATCCGCAGCAACCCCGACGGCACGCTCATGGCGACGGGCGGCCTGCGCGGCCTCTCGGCGCGGGTGTCGAACCGGATCGGGCTGGCGCTGCTGGCCCTCGTGATGGCCTACCTCTTGGGCGGCGTGGTGCTGGGCGCGGATGCGGGCATTGTCGGCGCCATCAGCCAGCGCTTCACGCCGGTCTGGATCGCGCTGGCGCTGACCTTCGGCCTGTCGATCACCTACAAACGGCGGCTGGGGCTGTACGGCAAGCTTTTCGACTCGACCATCGGCATGATCGGCTTCGGCCTCGTGATGTTCTGGGTCTACACAGCCCTCTTCACCGGGCTCTTCGACCTGATCGCCACGCATCCGCCGCTGGACCAGGTCTCTGGCATGAAGAACAAGGTCCCCGGCACGCCCCTGCGCGGCGCGGAAGAGGGTGAATACCCGTGGTACCTGCTGGGCGGCGACAACCTTGCCCGCGACGTCTTCAGCCGTGTGGTCAAGGGGGCGGTCGTGGTGATCCAGATCGCGCCGCTGGCGACGCTCTTCGCCTTCATGGTGGGCATCACGCTGGGCCTGCCCGCGGGCTACTACGGCGGCAGGCTGGACCTGTTCCTGTCCTTCCTCGCCAACCTCATCCTCGCCTTCCCGGTGATCCTGCTGTTCTACCTGCTGGTCACGCCCGAGATCGTGGCAACCGGGTTGCCGCAATATATGGCGGTGGTGCTGTTTGCCTTCCCCATCGTCTTCGCGGGCGTCCTCATCCATGCGCTCTATCGCACACAGCCGTCGAAGGACCGGCTGTGGCTGGCGCTGGTGCTGGGGCCGATGGCGCTGGTCTACCTGTCGGTGATCAATCAGCCGGGATCGCGGATCGCCTTCTGGCCGCTGGATTTCTTCGACGTGCCGCCGGGGATCCTGGTGGTCTTCGTCTCGGTGGTCTTCGTGAATGCGCCGACGGTCTTCCGCATCGTCCGGGGGCTGGCGATGGACATCAAGACCCGCGACTATGTCGCCGCCGCCCAGACCCGGGGCGAGCGCCCGTGGTACATCATGCTGTGGGAGATCCTGCCCAATGCGCGCGGGCCGCTGATCGTCGATTTCTGCCTGCGCATCGGCTACACCACGATCCTTCTGGGCACGCTGGGGTTCTTCGGGCTGGGGCTGCCGCCCGAGAGCCCGGACTGGGGATCGACGATCAACGACGGGCGCAAGCTCTTGTCGATCTACCTGCACCCCGCGCTGCCGCCGGCCTTCGCGCTCTTGTCGCTGGTGCTGGGGCTGAACCTGCTGGCGGACGGGCTGCGGGAAGAGACGTTGCGCGATTGACCCCGGACGGACCGGGGGCCAGCCCCCGGACCCCGAGGTATTTCAGGACCAAAGAAGCAGGGGCGCGCCCCTGCCGGAGACGAGGGATGACGGGAATGACAGAGGCGTATGACGGGCCGATCCTTGAAATCGAGGACCTGTCGATTTCCTTCTTCACGCGGCTGCGCGAGATCCCGGCAGTGATGGATTTTTCCGTCACGGTCATGCCTGGCGAGGCGGTGGGGCTGGTGGGCGAGAGCGGCTGCGGCAAGTCCACCGTGGCGCTTGGGGTCATGCAGGATCTTGGGCGGAACGGGCGGGTCGTGGGTGGATCGATCCGGTTCAAGGGGCGCGATCTGGGCGCGATGAGCGCGGAAGAGCTGCAGCGGCTGCGCGGGTCGGAGATCGCGATGATCTACCAGGAGCCCATGGCCTCGCTGAACCCGGCCATGAAGATCGGCAGGCAGCTGATGGAGGTGCCGATGATCCATGCGGGCGCCTCGGAGAAGGAGGCCCATGACCGGGCGCTGCAGATGGTCACGGACGTCAAGCTGCCGGATCCCCGGCGCATTCTCGACAGCTATCCGCACCAGCTGTCGGGCGGCCAGCAGCAGCGCATCGTCATCGCCCTGGCGCTGATGGCGGAACCCGCGCTTCTGATCCTCGACGAGCCGACCACGGCGCTGGACGTGACCGTCGAGGCGGCGGTGGTGGAGCTGGTCAAGGAGCTGGGCCGGAAATACGGCACCTCGATGCTGTTCATCAGCCACAACCTGGGTCTGGTGCTGGAGACCTGCGACCGCATCTGCGTGATGTACTCCGGCGAGGCGGTGGAGACCGGCGCCATCGGCGATGTCTTCGACCGGATGCGCCACCCCTATACGCAGGCGCTGTTCCGCTCGATCCCGCTGCCCGGGGCGGACAAGGCGGCGCGGCCGCTGGTGGCGATCCCGGGCAACTTCCCCCTGCCCCACGAGCGCCCCGACGGCTGCAACTTCGGCCCGCGCTGCGCCTATTTCCAGCCCGGGCGCTGCGATGCGGTGAAGCGGGTGCCGATGGAGATGGTACCGGGCGGCGCGCGCCACCGCTCGCGCTGCCTGCGGCTTCACGACATCGACTGGGAGGCGCCGCCGCAGGCCGTTTCGGTCAAGGAGAAGGCGCAGCCCGGGCCTGTGGTGCTGAAGTTCGACCGGCTGAAGAAATACTACGAGGTCGCGGCCAATGCGCTGCTTGGCTCGGGCGCGCGCCGGGTGGTGAAGGCCAACGAGACGCTCAGCTTCGAGGCACGCGAAAGCGAGACGCTGGCCATCGTGGGGGAAAGCGGGTGCGGCAAGTCGACCCTCGCCAAGGTGCTGATGGGGCTGGAGACGGCCACCGCGGGCGCCATCGTGCTGGACAACCGCGAGATCCAGTCGACGCCCATCGAAAGGCGCGACACCCGGACCGTGGCCGATGTGCAGATGGTCTTTCAGAACCCCTTCGACACGCTCAACCCCTCGATGACCGTGGGCCGCCAGATCACCCGGGCGCTGGAGATCTTCGGCGCGGGCCGCGATGATGCCGAGCGGCGCGAGAGGATGCTGCACCTGCTGGATCTGGTGAAGCTGCCGCGCGCCTTTGCCGAGCGCATGCCGCGCCAGCTTTCGGGCGGGCAGAAGCAGCGGGTCGGCATCGCGCGGGCCTTTGCCGGCGGCGCGCGGATCGTGGTGGCGGACGAACCGGTCTCGGCGCTGGATGTCTCGGTGCAGGCCGCCGTCACCGACCTTCTGATGGAGATCCAGCGCGCCCAGAAGACCACGCTGCTGTTCATCTCGCACGACCTGTCCATCGTGCGCTATCTCAGCGACCGGGTCATGGTCATGTACCTTGGCCATGTGGTCGAACTGGGCGAGACCGAGCAGGTCTTCGCGCCGCCCTACCACCCCTACACCCAGGCGCTGCTGTCCGCCGTGCCGATCGCCGACACCCGGGTGGAAAAGCAGCACATCGTGCTTGAGGGCGACATCCCCTCGGCCATGAACCCGCCGCCGGGCTGCCCCTTCCAGACACGCTGCCGTTGGAAGGCCCGCGTGCCGGACAACCTGTGCGAGCGCGAGGTGCCCCCCCTGCGGCAGATGGCCCAGGGGCATCAGGTAAAATGCCACCTTTCCGAAGAGGAATTTGCTAGCATGGAGCCGGTGATCCGGATCGCCGCCGAATAACGGCGCCCGGGCCGATTGGAAGGAAACCGTTTCATGCCCCGCCTGTTCGCCTGCCTCTTTGCCCTGATCCTGCCCGGCCTCGTCTGTGCCGCAGAGATCGGGCCGGGCAAACCGGGGCTCTGCCAGCTGACCCTGACGGGCGAGATCCTGCCCGGCGATGCACGGGAGCTGTCGCAGGCCGGGATGGACCGCCCCGACGACTGGCCGGATTTCGAGGACGGCCGATGGAAGGTGCTCTGTCTCGACAGCCCCGGCGGCAGCCTTGCCGCCACGCTGGAACTGGCGCAGGTGCTTCTGGACAACCGCATCGGCACGGTCGTCGACGAGGGCGCCGAATGCCTGTCGTCCTGCGCGCTGGTCTTCATGTTCGGCACGGCGGCGCAGCACGAAAGCCTGCCGGTCACCAACCGCAGGATGCATCCGCGCGCGCGGCTGGGCTTTCATCAACCCGAGCTGACGCTGGACCGTGACCGGGAGTACAGCGCCGCAGAGGTCGAGGCCGCCTTCGACCTTGCGATACAGGCGACGCTGCGGCTGCTGGCGCTGGCCGCCCGGCCCCGCCCCGAGGTGCCGCGCCCCTTCGTGGACGGCGACCTGATGGAGGCGATGCTGCAATACAAGGGCGCCGAGTTCTACGAGATCGACACGGTCAACAAGGCCGGACGCTGGGACATCGCGCTTTACGGCTTTCCCGAGCGTGGCCCGACCGAAGAGGGCAAGTTCTACGCCTGCCAGAACATGACGACCTGGGATGCGCGGCTGGAACGGGACCAGATCCCCTATGAACCCGACGGATACAGCGCCACGATCACCACCGAAGAGGGTCAGGAGGGCTTTGCCGACGGGCGGCGCACGGCGATCAGTTTCGCAGGCATGATGCGCTATGACTGCGCGATCGGGCTGGTCGCACAGCCGGACGGTGCCACGGTTCCGGTGATCTGCGGGTTCCGGGAAAGCCAGTCGACCCGGGTCGGCCCCGAAGGCTGCCTGCGCGGAGAGGTCCCGCCCGACCGCTGGCGCCCGATCCCGCCGCTTGCCTTCTTCGCCGCCGATACGCCGCTGGCAGAGCTGGCCCCCGCACCGAAGCCGCAGGCCGCGCCGGACGCGGCGCCGACGCCTGCCCCGGTCGAAAGCGCGGGACCCAGCCCCTGCATCGCGGAAAGCCGGATCGCACGGGTCGTCGACGTGCAGAATTACACCTCGCTGCGCGAAGGCATCACCCACGAGTCAGAGCGCATCGACGAGTTGCCGCTGGGGTCGGTCTATACCGTCCCCGAGGCACCGGTGGTGGACTGGACCCACCCCGAGGCAGAGGCCTGCGCCGCACTGTGCCGCGCGGCGGACGCGGCAGAACCCTACGACGAGGACAAGCTGGCCGCCTGCATCGAGAGCGACTGGATGTGGTTCGAACTGACCGGCCCCTCTGGCCGCCGCGGCTTTGCCAGCGCGCGCTACCTGGACTACTAGGGCGCCCGCTCTCCCGGCCAAACTGACCCGAGGCATGGGTCATGAGACCTGCCTCGCGGAGGGAAAGCAGCGGTCGAAAACAGGCAGCGGAGCTTCAGTGCGAAACCGCAATCGCGTTTTCATCGGAAAGGCCTCCCTCTCAAAGGCCGAATGACAAGCGCGATGCCTGAAACTGTCGTTCAGGCATCGCGCGACGAACGACCGCAAAGAGCCCCTAACCTACTAGCACGCTACACCCTACGCTCGAAGAAATCCTTAGGATTGAGCCAATCACAATATGTGTCATCGCCAACCTCCTCGACTTCGAAAAACTTATGAGGGTCTGAAAGCGCATATGCATCTTTGGTCATTGCGACCAAAGCCTCGGCACCATCAAAAGCTGAGGTAACAAGAACACCTGATTCTGGGAGATGAATCGCCCAAACCCCATCTCCGGTTGCGCCCTCGGGCAGCTTGCTCACAGGAGCGTTTGGCCCCAAAGAATCTAAATCGAGTTCCGAAGAATACTGCCTGAACTCATCATACATAAGAATCTTTTCGCCATTGTACGGCTGAAGAAAGCCATTCAGAAGCGGATGTAAGATCGCCGGAAGGCAATCATCTTCCGGCAGGTAAATGTTGTTTGCATCGCAATAAGCTTCGATCTGCTTCTGCAGTGTAGTGTCGGCTCGCTTGGTAAACCCAAGACAACTCAAAAGCCACACGGCGCGATAGAAACTCATCTTTGGTACGCTTGGCGCCACAGAGTAATGAATACTATTCCATGTGACCGGCTCTCCAAAACGCTTAACTCTTTCATCGAAATCATCCGGCCTATCTTCATAGCGAAGCACCGCGTCATAAGAAACATTTAACAAAGAATCACGTATCTCGGATCGAACTCGGAAAAATGGATAGAGTGCGATGAATACATGATCATAGTGACCATTCCACCACTCAGTTATCGGCGTTCTTATGTCTGGGTGAGCGATTTCTCTTTGCATCAGGGAAAGCTACGCTTCGATTTTCGGTGGTGCAAGTAGACATGAAGGAACGGCAGTTTCGTCCCGCGCCGATACCCCTCGCGACCGCCGCAGCGAAAAGTCGTTTCGGGGCACTCGCTCGGTCAGCGGCAGCGTTTCTGAGAAAACGGGCAGACCTGTGTGGTTCTGTCCGCTGTCACGTCATCGAGCCCCCTGCCGGGCCACGCTTGCGGGATGCTCTGGAACCGCGCCTTGCCGGAGCGCTGGCAAACGCCGGGCGGCCCGGGAGCAAAGGCGCGCGGCACGGGCCAAGCCCGCCGCGCAGCCGGTCAGCTGCCCCAGATGACCTTCACGTAGTTCTTGGTCTCGCGGTAGGGCGGCACTCCGCCGTGCTTGATCACCGCACCCGGCCCGGCGTTATAGGCCGCCAACGCCAGCCGCCACGAGCCGAACTTCACGTATTGCGCCTTCAGGTAGCGCGCCCCGCCCTCGAGGTTCTGCTCGGGGTCGTGCGGATCGACGCCCAGCACTTTCGCGGTGCCCGGCATCAGCTGCGCCAGCCCGATCGCGCCCTTGTGGGACAGGGCCTTCGGGTTGAAACGCGATTCCTGCATGACCAGCCGCAGGAAAAGGTCCTCGGGGATGCCGTTGCGCCGCGCCGCGACGCGGGCCAGATCCGCATAGGGGCCATTGTAACGCCCGCGATAGCGCGGCACCGTCCCGTCCTCGGGCGTTACCGTGCCCCATTTCGTCGGCGTCACGACGGTCGGCGGCTTCAGCCTTACAGAGTTGTTGTATTGCTGCGCGGCCCGGCTATCCAGAACCCGTGTCTGGTTGCCGAACAGCATGGCCCGGTTCTTGGTCGAAAGCACATCCGCTGCCGCACCCGTGGTCAGCAGCGCGGCCCCTACGACCGCTCCGACTTTCAAAGCCGCCAGCCCCATGGCATCCCGTCCCGTAATCATTCAATCACTGTCCGGGCGCGACCTTACCCAGTTTTCGCCCATAGGACCAGCACCGATGCCCTGCCCCTTTCAGCCAGGGCCACGGCTGGTATACGGTCGGCGAAACGACGCCGAAAACAAGATTCGAAAGGGAACGACATGGCCGGATCGGTGAACAAGGTGATCCTCATCGGCAACCTCGGGCGCGACCCCGAGGTGCGCACCTTCCAGAACGGCGGCAAGGTCTGCAACCTGCGGATCGCCACCTCGGAAACATGGAAGGACCGCAACACCGGAGAGCGCAAGGAACGCACAGAGTGGCACTCTGTCGCGATCTTCCAGGAAGGGCTGGTGCGGGTCTGCGAACAGTATCTGCGCAAGGGCTCGAAGGTCTATATCGAGGGCCAGCTTCAGACCCGCAAATGGCAGGACCAGAGCGGTCAGGACCGCTATTCGACCGAGGTCGTGATCCAGGGCTTCGGCGGCTCGCTGCAGATGCTCGACGGTCGTGACGGCGGCGGCGGTGGCGGTGGCGGCGGTGGCAGCTACGGCGGTGGTGGCGGTGGCGGCTACGACGACCGCGGCGGTTACGATGACGGCGGCTACGGCGGCGGGTCCTCCTCGGGCGGCGGCTCTGGCCCCTCGCGCGCGCCTTCGCGCGATATCGACGACGAAATCCCGTTCTAGGGCTTTCGCCTTCAGAACGAACAAGACCCCGGCCCATCGGTCGGGGTCTTTGCGTTCAGGGGGCTGCCGCCTCCCTGGCCTTCGTCCTTCGCGCGCGCCGCACCCTGCCCGTGACAGCGCCGCAGCTCAGGCGTCGAAGCGCCCCTGCTCGACGTTCTTGTTCAGCACGTCGGCTGCGAAGACCCGCCCGTTCATCACGCCCCAGACGCCCGGCGCCAGCATCTGCGCCGCCACGACCGCGCCGCCCAGATTGAACTCGCCATCCGAGGCATAAAGCGAGAAGGGCCGCATCGCGCCGGTCAGCACCACGGTCTTGTCACCGACCAAGGGGGCGAGAAAGCGCGCGGTCTCGCCCATGGTGCCGGTGCCATGGGTGATGACGACGCAAGGCTCGGGCGCGTCCCCGACGGCCTTGGCAATGGAAGCGCGGTCGGCATCGTCGAAATACAGGCTGTCCTTCAGCATCAGCAGCTGCACCACCGGGAAATGACAGCGCGCGATGCGCAGCATCTCGGGCAGATGCGTGGCGCCGTCGGGCGAAAAGGACAGGCCCTCGGTGCGCGGGTCATGCACCTTGTCGATGGTCCCGCCGGTCACGAGGATGCGCAGGTCTTTCATAACTCCCCCAACGGCTTAGCGGCGATCCAGCTCTTCGCGCAGCAGCTCCAGAACGGTGCCGCGCGGCACGTCCGAGGTGACGAAGCTGTCGCCGATCCCCCGGGCGAGGATGAAGCGCAGCTGCCCGTCCACCACCTTCTTGTCCTGCCCCATGAGATCCAGCAGCGCCTCGGCCCCCGGCAGGTCTCCGGGGATATCCGAAAGGTCGCAGCGCATCCCCAGGTCGCGGATCAGCGCGCGCACGCGGCTTGGATCCTCTTGCGGACAGAGGCCCAGCCGCGCCGACAGGGCGAAGGCCAGCGCGCAGCCGATGGCCACGCCCTCGCCATGCAGCAGCCGGTCGGAATAGCCGGTCGCCGCCTCCAGCGCGTGACAGAAGGTATGGCCAAGGTTCAGCAGCGCGCGGTCGCCCTGTTCGGTTTCGTCGCGCAGGACGATCTCTGCCTTCATCTCGACAGAGCGGCGGACCGCATGGCTCCGGGCCGCCCGGTCCCCTGCCACAACGGATGAGCCATGCGCCTCAAGCCATTGAAAGAATTCGGAATCCCCGAGCATGCCGTATTTCACCACCTCGCCCATGCCGGCGCGGAAATCGCGCGGCGTCAGCGTGTCCAGCACGCCGATGTCGGCCAAAACGAGGCTGGGCTGGTGGAAGGCGCCGATCAGGTTCTTGCCCTGCGGCGCGTTGATCCCGGTCTTGCCGCCCACGGAACTGTCGACCTGCGCCAGCAGCGAGGTCGGCACCTGCACGAAGCGCACGCCCCGCCGCAGGACGGCGGCGGCAAAGCCCACGAGGTCACCGATGACGCCACCGCCAAGGGCGATCACCACGTCGCGGCGCTCGATCTTCTGCTCCAGCAGCCATTCCACCGTGCGGGTGAACTGCGGCCAGCCCTTGGTCGCCTCTCCGGCGGGCAGGGTCAGGGCGGTGCTCTCGATGCCCTGGGCCTTCAGGGCCTGTTGCAGGACCGGCAGCCAATGCGCCGCCACGGTCTCGTCGCTGACCACGGCCACGCGCGGGCGGCGCAAGAGCGGCGCAATCTGCGCGCCCGCATCCTCGATCAGACCCGCGCCGATGCGCACCTCGTATGCGCGCCCCGGCAGCGGGACGGGGACTACTTCGATCATTCGCGTCTCTCCAGCACGTCGGGCCGCTCTGCCAGCAGCGCCTCTGTCACCCGGCGCGCCATGGCGTCGAGCGTCATTCCCGGGTCCGAGCGCACGGTCAGATCCGCCTGCGCATAGATCGGCACCCGTTGTTCATAAAGCCGGGTCAGGGTGCCCAGCGGATCCGGCGTCTTCAGCAGCGGGCGCGTGTCCTTGTGCCGGACCCGGTCCCAGAGCACCGGCAGATCGGCGTTGAGCCAGACCGAGACCCCCAGTTCGGTGATCATCCGGCGGTTGCCTTCGGTCATGAACGCCCCGCCGCCGGTCGACAGCACCCCCGGCCTGCCTTCCAGCAGACGGCCGATCACCTGGCTTTCCTTGCGGCGAAAGAAGGCCTCGCCATCGCGTTCGAAGATCTCGGCGATGGTCATGTTGGCGGCTTCTTCGATCTCGTGATCCGAATCGCGGAAGACCACACCCAGCCGGGCGGCAAGGGTCCGGCCCACGGCAGTCTTGCCCGCGCCCATCATTCCCACGAAGACCACAGTCTTGTGCAGGATCAAACCCTTGTGAACCGCCCCTTCGGCCATCCCTTGCCCATCCGTTTCTTCGTTGCGTGAATGACGTGAACGGGACAAAAAGGCTAGGTACAAGTTCAAAAAATAACATGAGGCAAGGACCAATGGCATGGGCCGACTGATCAAATGGCTGTTTTATCTTCTGGTGCTGGGCGCGATTGCCCTGGTGGCCTATGCCTATGTCGGGCCGTTCTTCGGCGCCGACTTCAGCCCGCCGCAATCCGAGATCCGCGTCCCGGTGGAGCTGGATGAGAACTGAGACCCGTGCGATCCTGCTGGCCCTGCTGACGGCGGGGCCCGCTCTGGCGCAGGATGCGCCTGTGGCCGACAGCGCCACGCCCCCGTCGGTCGAGACCGCCCCGCTGGACGCGCCGAACCCCGGCGCCGCAGGGCTCTTGCCGCCCTCGGTGACGGGGCTGCCCGGCAGCCTGTGGCGGTCCTCGGACCCGGCGGTCCTGTCGACGCTGATCGCCGCGCTGGACCTTTCGGTGCCGGTGCTGCGGGAACAGATGCGCACGCTGATGCTGGCCGAGGCGGACCCGCCCGCGGGCGACGCCGACCTTGCGCATCTGACCGGGCGGCTGGGCTGGCTGGTGGACAGCGGCGCCGTCGAAGAGGCCCGCGCCCTGCTGGACCTGACCGGCGTGGACGATCCCCGGCTGTTCCGCCACTGGGCCGACCTGGGGCTGCTGCTGGGCCGGTCGGAACCGGTCTGCCAGACGCTGGAACGCAACCCGATGCTCAGCGACGACATGTCCCTGCGCATCTTCTGCACCGCCCGGGGCGGCGACTGGACCCGCGCCGCCCTGCTGTTGCGCACCGGCGAGACGCTTGGCGAATTGCGCGGGCGGCAGGTCGAGCTGCTGACCCGGTTCCTTGATCCCGAACTGGCAGAGGGCGAGCTCTTGCCGCCGGTGCGGCCCTCGCCGCTGGAATTCCGGCTGTTCGAGGCGCTGGGGGAGCCGCTGCCCACCGCCCCGCTGCCCCTGCCCTTCGCGGTGCTGGACCTGTCGGGCGACAACGGCTGGCGCGACCAGATCCAGGCGGCGGAACGGCTGGCGCGGGCGGGCAGCCTGCCGCCGAACCGCCTGCTGGGCATCTACTCGCTGCGCGAACCCGCCGCCTCGGGAGGCCTGTGGGACCGGGTCGAGGCCCTGCAGGCCTTCGAGCGGGCATTGGAGCGCGGGGCGCCGGATACCGTCGGCCTGACCCTGCGGCAAGTCTGGCCGCAGATGGCCAGCGCCGGGCTGCTGGTGCCCTTCTCGCAGCTCTTCGCCGCGCCGCTGGCGACGGTCGAGGGGCTCGACCCGGCGGCGGCACGGCTGGCGGCGCGGGCCGCCTTCCTCTCGCCCGCCTACGAAGAGCTTGCGTCGGGCCTGACCGGCAACAGCCCCGAGATCGCCTTCCTGAGCGCCATTGCCCGTGGCGATGCACCCGCCGCGCCTCTGCCGGACCTGCCCCATGCCGAGGCGATCGCCGAGGGCTTCGGCGAGGCCGCGCCGCCGCCGGTGCTGACAGAGCAACTGGCGCAGGGCCGCTTGGGCGAGGTGATCCTGCGCGCCATGGCGCTGTTTGCCAGCGGCGCGGCGGGCAACGGCGGCGACCTGACCGATGCGCTTGCCACCCTGCGCGCGGTGGGGCTGGAAGACACGGCCCGCCGCGCCGCGCTGGAACTGGTGCTGCTTGACGCGGAACGGGCGCGGCGATGAGCACCGCCCAGTGGATCCCCCGCTTTCTCGAAGCCATGGCAGCCGAGCGCGGCGCGGCGGGCAATACGCTGGCCGCCTACGAGCGCGACCTGACCCATGCCGCCGACTGGCTGGGCGATCAGGGCCGCGACTTTGCCACGGCGATGCAGGACGACGTCGAGGCCTACCTGGTGCATTGCGACCGCCAGGGGCTGTCGCGGGCCACGCGGGCGCGGCGGCTGTCGGCGATCAAGCAGCTGTACCGCTTCGCCTTCGAAGAGGGCCTGCGCGGGGACAACCCGGCGGTGCAGATCGCCGGGCCGGGCCGCGACAGGCGCCTGCCCAAGACCCTGTCGGTCGAGGAGGTGGACCGCCTGCTCGACGCGGGCGCGGCACATGGCCGGACAGCGGTCGACCGCAGCCGCAACGCCTGCCTGATGCAGCTGCTTTACGCCACCGGCATGCGGGTCACGGAACTGGTGTCGCTGCCGGTCTCCTCGGCCCGGGGCGATCCGCGCATGCTGCTGATCCGCGGCAAGGGCGGCAAGGAGCGCATGGTGCCGCTGTCGCCGCCGGCCCGCGCGGCGCTGGCCGACTGGCTGGTCCAGCGCGAGGCCGGCGAAGAGGCGAAGCAGGCGGCGGGCAAACCGCTGTCGCCCTTCCTGTTCCCCTCGCGCGGCAAGGCCGGGCACCTGACGCGCCATGCCTTCTACATGGCGATCAAGGACTTCGCGGTGGCGGCCGGGGTCAGCCCCGCCAAGGTCACGCCGCATACGCTGCGCCATGCCTTCGCCACCCATCTGCTGGCCAATGGCGCCGACCTGCGGGCGATCCAGACCCTGCTGGGCCATGCGGATGTGGCGACGACCGAGATCTACACCCATGTCCTGGAAGCGCGTTTGCGGGCGCTGGTGCTGGATCACCACCCCCTGGCCCGCGACGGCTGAGAGCGGTTTCGCCTCGCTGCGCGAGCCGCCCGCGCGCCGCTGCGCGGCGCGCGGGCGGCCCTGGCGAAGGCTGATCGGCGCTGGCGGAGCCGGGACATCATGGCCACCTCGCAGGGGGCTCTGCCCCCGGCCCTGCGGGCCTCCCCCGAGGGTATTTGGAAGACCAAAGAAGCAAGGGCCCGCGCCGGGCTGGCGGGCCGCGGTCCGGCGGGAAGTTTGACCCGCCGGGCTTGAACCGCCCCGGGCGGAGGCCCATAACCCTGCGAGGGGGCCGGACAGAGACCGGCCGCACCGCATCTATAGGGAAAAGACCTGATCCATGGAAACGGCTGGCAGCCTTCTCGATTCATCCTTCTGGTTCACCTCCGGGGCGATCCTGGCGCTGATCATGCTTTCGGCCTTCTTCTCGGGGTCCGAGACGGCGCTGACCGCCGCCTCGCGCGGGAAGCTGCGGGCGGCCTCTGACAAGGGGTCGGGCGGCGCCGAGAAGGCCCTGAAGATCACCGAGGACAACGAGCGGCTGATCGGGTCGGTCCTTCTGGGCAACAATATGGTGAACATCCTCGCCACCTCGCTGGCGACGGCCCTGTTCACCCGGCTTTTCGGCGAAAGCGGCGTGGCGCTGGCGACGCTGTTCATGACCTTCCTCGTGCTGATCTTCGCCGAGGTGCTGCCGAAGACCTATGCGATCACCAATCCCGAAACCGCCGCCGCGCGCGTGGCGGCGCCGATCGCCGTGGTGGTGCGGCTCTTCGCCCCCGTGGTTTCTGCGGTGCGGTTGCTGGTGCGCGGCGTGCTGCGCGTCTTCGGGGTGCGCGCCGATCCCGACAGCCACATCCTGGCCGTCCGCGAGGAAATCGCCGGGGCGCTGCAGCTTGGCCACTCGGAAGGTGTCGTCCAGAAGGAGGACCGCGACCGCATCCTTGGCGCGCTGGACCTTGGCGACCGGACGGTGGAAGAGGTCATGCTGCACCGCTCGAAGATCGAGATGATCGATGCCGACGCGCGCCCGCAGGAGATCCTGGGGCAATGCCTCGAAAGCAGCCACACCCGCCTGCCGGTCTACCAGGGCGACCCCGAGAACATCATCGGCGTGCTGCATTCCCGGGACCTGCTGCGCGCCATGTACCGCCTGGTGGACGAAGAGCGCCCGATGGCCGGTGTCATTCAGGACTTCAAGGTGACCGATGTCGCCATGAAGCCCTATTTCGTGCCCGACACGACCTCTCTGGACGAGCAGATGCGCCAGTTCCTGCGGCGCCGCACGCATTTCGCGCTGGTGGTGGACGAATACGGGTCGCTGAAGGGGCTGATCACGCTGGAGGACATCCTCGAAGAGATCGTGGGCGAGATCACCGACGAATTCGACCCGGATGCCGAGCACCCGATCCGCAAGGCCGAAGACGGCAACTACGTGATCGACGGCGCCATGACGATCCGCGACTTCAACCGGGCGACCGACTGGACGCTGCCGGACGACGAGGCCAATACCGTTGCCGGGCTGGTGATCTTCGAAAGCCAGATGATCCCGGCGGTCGGACAGGTCTTCAACTTCCACGGCTTCCGCTTCGAGGTGCTGACGCGCGAGAACAACCGCATCACCCGGCTGAAGATCCGCCCGCTGGACCCCGACGGCGGCTCTGCCTGAGCGCGGGTGCCGTGCCGGGGCGACGCGTCCCCGGCACGGCCCGTCACGTCAGGCCGCGACGCCCTCCCGCAGTGCGGGCGGCGGCACCACCAGATGCAGCCGGTAACCCGTGTCCGCCGCCGCAAGCGTCAGCTTTCCGCCGACCTGCTCTGCCGCGGCATGCATGAGCCGCTTGCCGATCCCGGCGCCCTCCTCTGCCTCCGCGACCCCCGCGCCCCTGCCATTGTCTTCGCAGAACAGCTCCAGCCCCTGCGGCCCCTCGTCCAGGCGGATCGTCAACCGGCCTGCCTGAACGCCCGCGAAGGCATGCTTGAAGGAATTGGCGGCGAATTCGCTGATCACCACCGCAAGCGCCGAGGCCACGTCGGGCGCGATCCGCACCGGCGCCAGATCCTCGGCCAGCGTGACCGCTTCGGGCGCCTGGCTGCGCAACAGCGCCACGACCCGGCCAAGATAGGTGTCGGCGGGGATCTCGGAGCGCAGCTCTGACTGGTAGAGCGCCGAGTGCAGTTCCGCCACCGCCGTCACCCGCCGGGCCACCGCGTCCAGCATCTCTTTGGTTTCCGCCTCGCGGGCGCGGGCGCGGTAGAGCCGCACCAGAGACGACACGGTCTGCAGAGAGTTCTTCACCCGGTGGTCGATCTCGTCGCGCAGGATCTCTTCGTTCCGCAGCGCCCGGCGCAGATCCAGCTGGCGCATGACCTGATCGGCCATGACCTGCAGGGTGCGGCGCTGAAGCTCTGTCAGGCGGCGCGGCCGGATATCCAGCACGCAGAGCGTGCCCAGCCGGTGCCCCGAGGCGGACTTCAGCACCGCCCCGGCGTAGAAGCGCATGTCCGACAGCTCTCCGCAGCACAGCGGGTTGCCCGCGGTCCGCGCATCGTCCAGCGTGTCGGGGATCTCGAACAGGCTGTCGGCCTGGATCGCATGGGCGCAGATCGACTGGCCCAGAGGGGTCTGCGGGCTGTCCATGCCGACGCGCGCCTTGAACCATTGCCGGTCCCCGTCGACGAGGCTGATCAGGGCGACCGGCGTGTCGAGAAGCTGCGCGACGAGGTTGACCACCTCATCGAACTCCGGCTCCGGCGCGCTGTCGAGGATCTCGTAGTCGTGCAGCGCGGTCAGACGCGCCGTTTCCGTTTCGGACAGGCCGGTCACACGGCACCCCTCAATCATCCCAAGGCGGGCACGGTAACCGCTTGGAACCGGAAATCAAGCGAGGCCGCGAGTGGCGGCCCGCACCGGCGCCCATCCGCCGCCGGGCTTGGCGGTCGGCCAGAGAGCCTGTCGCAAACCGCGCCGCCACTCCCTAGCCGTTGCAGGCGCAGCCCGGGCCGACACGGCAGGACTTGCTGGTCGAGATACAGGAATTGCCGCAGGCCTTGCCCTTGCGGCAGGTCTTGCAGCACCCCTGGGACAAGGCGGGACCGTTCATCAGGTTCTGCATCCGGAACTCGAAACTGGCCGGATCGACCGGCGGCTCTGGTGCCGTCACCCCCTCGGCCCGGGCCGCCCCCGCAAGCATGACCAGACATAAAACGATCCACCACATCCCGAATCCTCCCATGGTTCGGAACACGTTAACCTTTCGTTAACCATTTGTGTCGCAACGCGCCGTGAAAAGAGCGTTTACGGGCGCCCGGGCTCGGACGCGGCCCGCACCTTTTCAAGGTCCGGCGGGTAGCGGATGTCCAGCGCCGCCCGGTCCAGCGCCCTTCCCGCGCAGGCGCGGGCGGCCTCGGCCACGCGCGGATCGCGGGCGGCAAAGCACACCTGCCGCAGGGCCACCTGAAGGGTGCGGTGCACGTCCAGGTCCTCGCCCGCGCAGCGGGCAATGGGGTCGAAGCCCGCCTCGAACAGCGTTTCGGGGTCCAGCCTGCGGGCCCAGATGCGCGGGTACTGCGGTTCCTCCATGGCGCCGACCCCCGCCGACGACAGGACCCGGGCCATCCGGTTGAGGATATCGATGGCCGTGCCGGGGTCGTTGATCCCCGGCGACAGCGCCTTGACCGCGACCTCTGCCAGAACCCGGGCGCCGAATGCCGGGTCTTCCTCGAAAGAGCGCAGTTCGCTCAGGGGCAGACACTTGCGCAACCGCTGCTCGGCCTCCTCGGAGAGGGTCTCGGCACAGTCGACATAGACCAGCGGCTCTCCATGCAGCAGGTACTGCCCGACCTCCGTCACCACGTAGACGCGGAAATCGGCGGCCTCTGCGGCATCCTGAAGCGCCGCCTGAAAGATCTGCTGAAGATAACCGCAGCGGTCGGCGCGCAACGGCCATGCGCTTTGCGGGATCTGCGCCTGCGCATCGTCCAGCGCATGGGCGCCGTGACAGGGCAGATCGGCGGCGCGGGTGACGGCGCGCGCCACCTCTGTCTCGATCTGCGCGGCGGTGAAGGTCAGGCTGCCAAGCCCTTCCAGGTGGACGATCCAGCGGATCAGCGAGACGACCACCATCCCGACGACCAGCAGAGACATGAAGAACAGCACCACGATCTCGCGCTCGTCGAAGAGCCCGGCGTGGCGCATGATGATGCCGATCAGCGAGAACAGGTAGGCGCCGAGGAAGTTCGCCAGCACGCTTTGCGTGACCGTGTCCTCGCGCAGGATCAGGTGGCTGCGCGGCGTCCAGAGATTGGCCGCCGAGATCAGCGCGTTCAGCATGATGGTCAGCGAGAAGGTCGTGACCGTCAGCATCGAGGTCGCGAGGATGTTCAGGATCGTATCCACCGCCTCGGCGCCCACCCGCCCCTTGAGGTCGAAGGGGATCAGCGGCGCGATCAGTTTCGACAGCAGCACCGCCACCACCGCGAGGACGGCAAAGAGCGTGACGCGCACATAGATCCGGCGCGACAATTGGCGCAACCGCTTGAGAAGGCTGTTCAGCACATGGGGCCCCTTCGTTCGTGACACCCCCTGTCGCGGACAGGCGGTTCCTGCCCAACTCTGGCCCGGAAACTCCGGTGAGGGAACAGGAGACTGGACACGGCCCCCCGTCTGCCTCTGCGCGATCGGTGGCGGCTGTTGCAGCCAGTACCGCCGGGAAAAACCTGGCCGGTCGAACCTCTTGTCGGGCGAAGGGCCCGGGCTCTCCTCCGGTTCCACCGGGTCGGGCGGCGGGCGGCGGGCGGCGATCAAAACCCGAACGGCAGCAGGACCGCCACCGCGCGTTCCGACCATGCGATGCGGCTGCACCAGGGGCCCGTTACGTCACATGAAGACAACACCTCAACAATCTGAATTTATGAATAAAAATTCCATAGATGGCGGGCGATCCGGGGGTAAGTTCCAAGATCCGCGCCCTTGCGCCCGATGGCACCCGGACTCACCGTGGCGCTGTCAGCCAGACCGGGTTCGGCGGCACCGGACAGAGGGTCTGCATCTCTGGCGGGTATACCCACCCTGCGGGCGGCCTTGTCCTGCGGAGCCGCCAGCCGCCGAAAGCGATCCCCGAAGACCCCATCCCCGCCGCGCCGCGCTTCGGTCCCGCCGAGCCTGGCATGCCGCACTGACATCGCGCTTTGCGAATGTTGCACCGCAGCATGATGCGGCATTTTCTTGCGCAGACACAAAATATACTTGCCTTGTCACAAAGAGCGACCACACTTCGCGCAACTTTATGCTAGGGTGCGCGCATGCAGGACATAGCCATTCTTCTTCCCGCCGCTGGCGCAAGTTCGCGGATGCGCGGACGCGACAAGCTGACCGAACTGGTGGAGGGCACACCCCTTCTGCGCCGTCAGGCACAGCGCGCAATCGCAGCCGGAGCGCATGTCTGCGTCACCCTGCCCGATTACGACCACCCCCGAGCCAAGGTGCTGGCCGGGCTTCCCGTTCAGCTTGTGGCTGTACCGGACAGCGATCAGGGCATGTCCTCGTCTATCCGGCGCGGTATCGGCATGCTGCCGCGGGGCATCGTCGCCGCGATCATCCTGCCCGCCGATATGCCGGATCTGGACACCCAGGACATATCCCTGCTGATCACCGGCTTCCGCGCCACCCCTCAGCCGATGCTTCAGCAGGCGACATCCGAAGACGGCAGGCCGGGTCACCCGGTCCTGTTTCCGGCCGATTGCTTCATGGCCCTGCAACAGTTGACCGGAGATCAGGGCGCGCGGGACGTCCTGAAGACCAACGAACACCGGGTGCGACGGGTGGCGCTGCCCGGGGCCAAGGCGCTGACCGACCTCGACACGCCGGAGGCCTGGGAGGAATGGCAGGCGGCGCGTATCTGCGCACAATAATGCGTTAAATCAAAATCTTGCCGTAAAAACCTAATGCAATGCATGAGCGCGTACAGCCCGTTGAACCGCTGGCGCCACGAACTCACGCTTGGACCAGACCTCTCTGACATTGGCGGCCTGGGCCTTGGCGTACATGAAGGGTGACGGGAAGTCCGAAACGATAATGACCGGCACCCGGCGCAAATCCCGGTCTTCCGCCAGTTCCGACACGAAGTCCACGCCTCGCCCGTCCGGCAGGGAATTGTCGAGGAACAGGATAGACACGGTTCTTTCGCGCAGCCGCCTGCGCGCCTCGCCCAGGTTGTGGGCAACGATCATCGGCAGCCCGGGGCAGCTTTTCCCGACGACGCGGCGCATCATGCGGCGGTCGAACGCGATATCGTCGACGATCAGGCAGACAGCTTTCTCAACAGCTTTCTTATCGGACATGACCCACCTCACGGTATCCATTGCCACCATGCGCCAACTGTTTTGCGCTTCGATTAACGGGCCACCGCCGAGTCCCTAAAATTGAAACGGGGCGACCATCGCCGCCCCGTTTCCCTGTGTTCCGTTCCTGCGCGCGAAGGGTCGACCGCGTCGCCGGAACGGGCTGCATATTCCGTTCCGGCGCGCCGGTTACTTCGTCAGAAGCGCGGCCTCGTGCTTTTTCAGCGAGCGGCGGGCAGAGCCGTAGGCCTTCAGACCCTCGGCATGCTCCAACTCGGGGAAGAGTTCGAGGATCTCTTCGCGCTGCGCGTTTCCGATGCCCTTGAGGCTGTAGTCGCCGGGCTGGAAGCTTTCGGTCCAGGCGCCGTTCGACAGGATGACCTCGTGCTGGTCGAACATCACGTGGATGTAGGACACGCCGTTGGCCTCAACCTCGTCGACCCCGTCCAGACCGGTCAGGTGCTTGGCGGCCACAAGGACTTCGCGCTCTTCGAAATAGAGCGTCGTCTTGTCGTTGGCCACCAGCACGCGGTGGTTCGGAGAAACCAGCATGTCATGCTCGGGCAGGTTGTTCCCCAGCGCGCCCTGCTGGATCAGGATCGGCTTGAACTGCGGCTTGCGGGCCAGATCGAAGCCCGTCAGGTCCTTGCGGCCCACCCACTTGATTTCCTGGATGCCGTTGTCGCGGGTGATCACGCGGTCGCCGACCTCCAGATCCTCGACCAGACGCTCGCCGCGGGGCGTGGCGATCAGGGTGCCGGGGGTGAAGCAAGGCACGATTTCCTCGACCTCGATGGTGATCAGACCCTCGTCGGTCAGAGAGCCGTCGGTGACGGTATAGGGAATCGTCACGGTGCCGGTGAAGCCGGGCGGCGGCGTGTAGGTCACGGTGCCGTCGGGGTTCAGGGTCGCGGTGCCTTCAGAGGGCGTCCCGACCGAAGAGGTGGTCAGGTCGTCGCCGTTCGGATCGGTATCATTGGCAGCCGGATCCAGCGTGACGGCCGTGTCGGGGTCGGTGGTCAGCTCGTCATCGACGGCGACCGGCGGGTCGTTCGAGGGCGGCGGCGGCGGCGGTTCCGTGCCGACGGTCACGGTCACGGTGCCGGTATCGCCAAGGCCGGTCGGATCGACGACTTCATAGGTGAAGCTGTCGGTGCCGGTGAAGCCGGCGTTCGGCGTGTAGGTCACGGTGCCGTCCGCATTGATGGTGACAGTGCCGTTGGTTGCCGGGCCAACGCTGTCCAGGCTCAGCGGTTCGCCTTCCGGGTCCGTGTCGTTCGCGATCGGATCCAGCGAAACGGGCGTACCCTCGACGGTGGAGGCCGTATCGTCGACGGCGACCGGAGGCAGCTCGTCATCCGCCATGCCCACCACGATGCGCACCTCGGCGGTCGAGCTGAACTCGCCGTCGGTGATGGTATAGGTAAACACGTCGACCCCGGTGAAACCGGCGTTCGGCGTGTAGGTGAAAGAACCATCCGCATTCTGAACGGCACTGCCATTGGCCGGGTCGGTGTTGCCGGTGATGGTCAGCACATCGCCATTCGGATCGACGTCGTTGCCCAGCACATAAAGCGTCGCGGCGGTATCCATATCGATGGACACCGAGTCGTTGACGGCGATCGGCGGCTTGTTCACATCGTCAACGTCGACGGTGGAAAAGAGCACGTCGGACACAAGCAGGGCCTGCGCCGAGGCATCGCCATTGGCATAGGCGATCTCGATACGGGTCACAGGGCCCGGGATCGACACCAGCACAGAGCCGGTGTCCGCGTCGTAATCGCCCTCGATGGTGCCGATGGCCGTATCCCCGGCGACCGATACGGCACTGGCCGGTGTCAGGGTCACGGGCACTTCGTTGCCCTTCGCGTCATAGGCCGTGACCGTGACGATATCCTGGAACCCGGTGCCGCCAGCGGACCGGTCCCCATCGGCACCGGCGTCGACGTCGTTCAGCCGGAAGGTCAGATCCTGCACGCTGTCGGTATAAAGACCGGTGCTGGTCGACCGGAAGTCGAAGCTGACCGTCGAGGTGTCGCTTGCCCCCAGCGTATTGTCACCGAACAGCTTGAGGTGCGAGTTCGGGTTGATGCCCTCACCGGCGGCAACGTAACCGTCCGCGCTGAAGGTGAAGGCCTGCGTACCCGGAGCCAGTTCGTTGTATGTGATATCTACGGCAACGCCCCCGGTATCGACGGTGGCAGAAATGCCCCCGGTGTCCGTGACCTGCGTGCCAAAAGGCCCCAACGCGCCCCAATTCAAAGTCAAATCAGCCATCTTACGACCCTTTTACTCCTCAAAACGGGGTATGCCCGTTCCGCCAGGCGCGGCAACAATGCCCGCGCATAGCCCGTTTCGTCACGCGCCCGCCTTGGCTGATGAATTGCGAAGTGATCACGTTCCCCGGCCCACGTTTTTTCTTGCGTGGACGTAGATCGCCGTCGCGGCAACGGGCGTTACATCGCCCTCGCTTCACTTCGCATCCTTTCGCGATGCGAGCTGTTCAGCGGCCGCCCCCGTGGCCAGCAGTCTTCACCCCCCAGTCGGGCTTGTGCCTATTAATACGGCGAATGGATCAACTGGGAAGGGGGAAATTCCGAGAACCAGGTTGCCAAGCGCCGCTTTTCCACGCGAGCCGAACGAAAACCAGCCCGGCTTGCGGATCGATCCGGCTTCATTGTCCCGGGCGGAGAAACACTAGAAACCTGTAAACGCTTTGCCTTTCCCGGTTTCCGCCTGTGGCGCGGCCAGCATTGCCGAACACCCGGTCGCCACTGTCATGGTTGCCGCAACAATCCCCTGGGGCGGTCAATCGCCCTTCGGTCCGCCCCGATCCCGCCGCATATCCGGGCAATTTGTTCCGCGCGCGGCACCAATGAACACGCATGACGGGAATTGGCCTGGACGGCCGCCCGCAAAGGTAAACAAGTCGCGAATCATTCGATTCGATTTGCTGCGGATAGGGGCACGCCGAGCGCCGCATCGCCGCCCGTTCGCGGGCCATGGCGCGGCGCCGGATCAGGCCTCGCCGGTCTCCGTGAAGCAGGCCGGGAAAGCGTCGCGCAGGTGTTCGAGCCGGGTGATGGTTCCCGCCAGATGGCTGCGCATGGCTGCCGTGGCGGCGTCGCAATCCCCCGCGGCGATGGCCTCGACCACGGCCCGGTGCGCGGCGACGATGCTTTGCATCTTGCCGCCCTCGGGCAGCTCCAGCCGCTGGCAGCGCATCAGGTGGCCCATGTGCCGGGCAACCATGTGGTAGATCTTCTCGACCCCCGCCGCCTCGAAGAGCGTGCGGTGAAAGCTGCGGTCGAGTTCCGAGAACATGTCCATCTGTTCGATGTCGCCCACCAGGACCTCTTGCAGGGACAACAGGCTTCGCGCGCGGCGCAACAGGGCCGGGTCCGGGTCTTCGGCCAGGCGGCGGACCACCTCGGTTTCCGCCGCGACGCGCAGGAAATGCGCCTGCTCCAGCTCTGACTGGTCGATGCGCGTGACCACGGTGCCGGATTGCGGGCGGATGCGCACCAGCCCGTCCTGCTCCAGCGCCTGAAGCGCCTCGCGGATCGGGGTCAGGCTGACGCCGTATTCCGCCGCCAGGTCGGCCCGGCTCAGCACCCGGTCCGGCGCAAGGTCGAAGTGCAGGATGCGCGCGCGCAGATCCTCGTAGACGGCCTCGGGGGCCGAACGAGAGGCCCGGTCGGCCAGCAGGCCCTGAGAGGAATGGCGTTGGATCATGGCGTTCGACCGCTGAGAACACAGGCAAATGGTTAACGCAAGGAGAACAGGATTGATCGGATTATTCAACTAATATATTAGTTATCGCAGGGTCGCGTCTTGGAGGATGACGCCCCTGCCCATCGGGACATTTCAAGGGAGGAAACTTAATGACTTTCAAGATGATGGCAGCCGCGTCTGCCCTGGCTCTCGTGGCCGGAATCACCGGCTCGCAGGCGGATGCAGCGGACCGCGTGCTGAAGATCCAGACCTCTTCGAACGCCAGCCACGCCTCGCTCGCCTATCTGAACGAAGAGTGGGTGCCCAAGCTCGAGGCCATGACCAACGGCGCCATCACGGTCGAACTGCTGCCCATCGATGCCGTCGTGCCGCGCCGCGAAACCGCCGAGGCCATCGCCGTGGGCATCCTCGACGGCGACCTGACCTCGATCAACTATTTCGCCGGCATCGACCCGGCCTTCGCGCTGATGGGCGACCTGATCGCGGGCTATGACAGCGCCGACCAGATCCAGGCCTTCTGCGCGCAGGGCGGCGGCAAGGAGATCCTGCAAAAGCTGTACGACGAGCACTTCGAGGGCGTCCATGTCGTCGGCTGCGGCGCCTATGCGCGCGAGGCCTTCGTGTCCAAGGTGCCCGTGCGCGGTGTCGCCGACCTCGAAGGCCTCAAGATCCGCTCGCCCGAGGGCCTGGCTGCCGACGTCTTCAAGCGCGCGGGCGCGGCGCCCGTGTCGATGTCCGGCTCGGAAACCTACGGCGCGCTGGAAAAGGGCGTGATCGACGCCGCCGACAACTCGGCCTATGCCAACAACGACGCCAATGGCATGCACAAGGTCGCCAAATACCCGATCTTCCCGGGCATCCACTCGACCCCGATCCTGCAATTCACCCTGTCCGACGCGGCATGGGAAGAGATCGGCGAGGCCAACCAGATCGCGCTCGAAACATGGTATCTGGCCGCCTACAACGGGCTGCGCCAGCACTTCGACCGCCTCGACCGCCAGCTTGTCGCCCGCGACAAGGCCGCCGGAGAGATCGAGGTCATCGACTGGCCGCAGGAAGAGCGCGACGCGCTGCGCGCCATTGCCGAACAGGCATGGTCCGACTTCGCCTCGCAGTCCGACCTCGCGAAAGAGGTCTATGACGCGCATATCGCCTTCATGAAGGAAGCGGGCCTCCTCTAGGGCCACCTGACCGCCCCCGGGCCGACCCTGGCCCGGGGTACTTCGAACCCGGACGCGCCCCGCGCCGCCGGGCTGCCTTGGCGCACGACCGGGCGCACGAGCCATCAGGGGGACAGGCATGGCCACCGAGTATCAGAGCAAACTGGACGAGACCGAGATCGAGATCGGGGCGCAGAATCCCGATCACGACGAGGTGCAGATCGCCATGGGCGACTACACCCCCGTCGACCATTTCAGCCATATCACCGGCATCGCCATATCCGTCTTCTACATCGTCGCGGCCATCGCCACGCTGATCGAGGTCTTCTCGCGCTACGCGCTGAACGCGCCGACCTTCTGGGCCTTCGAGACGGTCATGGTCACCGTCGCCGCGGCCTGGATGCTGTCGGCGGGCTATGTCACGCTGAAGCAACGCCATATCGCGATCACCGTCATCCACGGCATCACCACCCCGCGCACCCGCTGGTGGCTGGATCTCTTTGCCATGGTTGTCGGGGTCATCGCGCTGTACATGCTGCTGACCGACGCGCCGATCCGCGCCTATATCAGTGTCGAGCGGGTCGAGAAATCCGGCTCTGCCTTCAACTCTCCGCTGCCGATGATGATGAAGTCGCTGATGGTCATCGGCGCCTTCATGTATCTCGCGCAGCTGATGGTGAACCTGCACCGGCATGTCACCAGCGGGCCTGCGAAACTGGTCGTGAAGCTGGTCGCGGCCTATTTCGTGCTCTACTTCGTCTCGGCCTTCCTGTCCGAGGTCTTCGGGTTCGCGCCCGCACAGGCCTTCTCGGGCTTCATCAGCGATATCGGCAAGGCCATGGATCCGTCGAAGGCGCTGAACATGCGCGAGATGGGGCTGGGCACCGTCTCGCTGATCATGGTGGTGCTGCTGATCGCGCTGATGATGACCGGCATGCCTCTGGGCATCGTCACGCTGATCGTCTCTGTCATCATGGCGGTGGCCTTCTTCGGGCCGCGCGGGCTGTTCCTTGTGTCCTCGAACGCCGTGGGCCTGCTGGAGCATTACAGCCTCGTGGCCGTGCCCTTCTTCGTGCTGATGGCCTCGATCCTCGAACGGGCGGGCATCGCCGAGGATCTTTTCGACGCGATGTCGGTCTTTGCGGGGAACCTGCGCGGCGGCGTGGCGATCCAGACGACGGTTGTCGCCGTCATCCTCGCCGCCATGTCCGGCGTCATGGGCGGCGAGATCGTCATGCTGGGCCTCGTCGCCCTGCCCCAGCTGTTCCGGCTGGGTTACGACCGCAAGCTGTCCATCGGACTGATCTGCGCCGCGGGCGCCCTGGCCACGCTGATCCCGCCCTCGATCATCATGATCGTCTACGGCTTGAGCGCCGAGGTCGGCATCGGCGATCTGTTCATGGCGGGCGCCATTCCCGGCATCATGCTGGCGGTCTTCTACGCGGGCTACGTGGTGATCCGGGTGAACCTGAACCCCAAGCTGGCCCCCACCGCCGCAGAGGTGGCGCAGATGACCGGGCGGGACAGCAAGCTGACCAAGGACCGGCTGATCGCCGTGGTGCTCTGCATCATCCTGATCGGTGCGGTCATGGGCTCGATCTACGGCGGGGTCGCCTCCGTGACCGAAGCCGCCGCCGTGGGCTGCGTCGGCGCGCTCTTCGTCGCCGCCGTGCGCAACCAGTTCAAGTGGGAGGTGCTGTCGGCGGCGATGCTGGGCACCATGACCACCGTGGGCACGATCATCTGGCTGGTGCTGGGCGCGGTCAGCTTCGTCGGCATCTTCAACCTTGTGGGCGGCGGCGACTTCATGCGCTCGCTCTTCCTGGACCTGGGCCTTTCGGCCATGGGGACGGTGCTGGTGATGATGCTGATCCTGATGATCCTCGGCACCTTCATGGAGTGGATCGCCATCGTCCTGATCACCGTGCCGGTCTTTGCGCCGGTGGTCATGACGCTGGCCCCGGAACTGGGATTGACCGAGGATCAAGCCAAGATCTGGTTCGGCATCCTCTTCGTCATGAACATCCAGATCTACTTCCTGTCTCCGCCCTTCGGCCCGGCCTGCTTCTGGCTGAAGTCGGTGGCGCCCAAGGATGTGACCCTGC
This sequence comes from Ponticoccus sp. (in: a-proteobacteria), assembly GCF_048381735.1. Taxonomy (NCBI): domain Bacteria; kingdom Pseudomonadati; phylum Pseudomonadota; class Alphaproteobacteria; order Rhodobacterales; family Roseobacteraceae; genus Ponticoccus; species Ponticoccus sp. (in: a-proteobacteria). Next base: position 793,593 of record NZ_JBLXGL010000001.1, on the reverse strand, counting down.
AGGAGATCTTCATCTCTGTCCTGCCCTTCATCGCGCTTCAGATCATCGGTCTGGTGCTGGTGATGATCTTCCCGCAGATCGCGCTTTTCCTGCCCGAACTGCTGAACTGACACGGACCGCCGCCGCGTCCCGCGCGGCGGCCACCCCCACCCGACCAAGGAGACCGACATGATCGGACGCGACTCTAGACAAGACATCGACGGATACGGCGTCTGGCCCTGGCTGCTGGGTTTCGCCATGGTTGCCGTCATCATCTGGGTGATGTTTACCTTCGCCTCGCCAATCTCGTGACCACGACCCGGCGGCGCGCGGCCCGTACGGGCCCCGGCGCGCCCCGGTTCAGGCTTTCCACAAGACCGACCCACAGGACCCGCCGCCATGACAGACAGCCGCAAACGCCCCGAAGACCTCCGCTCGGCCCGCTGGTTCGCGCCGGACGACCTGCGCTCCATGGGCCACCGGTCCCGCGCCATGCAGATGGGCCTCGACGGCGCCGACTGGGAAGGCAAGCCGGTGATCGCCGTGATCAATACCTGGTCCGACCTGTCGCCCTGCCACCACCACCTGCGCGACCGCGCCGAGTTCGTGAAGAAGGGCGTTTACCAGGCCGGGGGCATGCCGGTCGAGATGCCGGTGCATTCCTTCAGTGAGCAGTTCCTGAAACCGACCTCGATGCTCTACCGCAACATGGGTGCGCTCGAGGTCGAAGAGACGCTGCGCAGCCATCCCATCGACGGGGTCGTGCTGCTGGGCGGCTGCGACAAGTCCACGCCCGCGCTGGTCATGGGCGCGGTCAGCATGGGGCTGCCCTTCATCTTCCTGCCCGCGGGCGCAATGCTGCGCGGCAATTACGCGGGTGAAAAGCTGGGCTCCGGCACCGACGTCTGGAAATACTGGGACGAACGCCGCGCCGGCACCATCGGCAAGGAGCAGTGGGACGGCGTGCAGGGCGGCATCGCGCGCAGCTACGGCACCTGCATGACCATGGGCACCGCCTCGACCATGATGTCGATCGCCGAGGGCTGGGGCCTGACCCTGCCCGGCGCCTCGTCGATCCCGGCGCCCGACGCAGGCCACAAGCGCATGTCGGCGGCCTGCGGGCGGCGCATCGTCGACATGGTCTGGGAGGATCTGACCCCCGACAGGATCATGACGTGGGAGTCCACCCGCAACGCCGTCACCGTTGCCATGGCCACGGGCTGTTCGACCAACGCCATCATCCACCTGATCGCCATGGCGCGGCGCGCGGGTATTCCCCTGACGCTGGAACACCTCGACGAGATCGGCCACAGGACGCCGGTGCTGGCGAACCTGCGGCCCTCGGGCAAGGACTACCTGATGGAGGATTTCTTCTACGCCGGTGGCCTGCCCGCGCTGATGAAGGAACTGGGCGACAAGCTGGATCTTTCGGTGACCACCGTGACCGGGCGCAGCCTTGGCGAGGACATCGAGGGCGCGCAGAACTACAACGACGACGTGATCCGGCCGCTGTCGAACCCGGTCTACCACGAAGGGTCGCTGGCGGTTCTGAAGGGCAACCTTGCCCCCGACGGCGCGGTGATCAAGCCCGCCGCCATGGACGCCAGGTTCCAGAAGCACGCGGGCCCCGCCATCGTCGCCGACAGCTATGCGCAGTTGAAAGAGATCATCAACGACGAGGATTACCCCATGACGCCCGACAGCGTGATGGTGCTGCGCAACGCCGGGCCGCAGGGCGGGCCGGGGATGCCGGAATGGGGCATGATCCCGATGCCCAAGGCGCTGCTGAAACAGGGCTACCGCGACATGCTGCGCCTGTCGGATGCGCGCATGTCCGGCACCTCTTACGGGGCCTGCATCCTGCATGTCGCGCCCGAGGCCTTCGTCGGCGGTCCGCTGGCGCTGATCCAGACCGGCGACATCATCGAGATCGACGTGCCCAACCGCGTGCTGAATGTCCGCCTGACCGAGGCAGAGCTTGCCGCGCGCCGCGAAACATGGACCCCGCCGGACCCGCGCTTCGAACGGGGCTACGGCTACATGTACTCGAAGCATGTCGAGCAGGCGGACAAGGGCTGCGACTTCGACTTCCTGCGGACCGAATTCGGCGCCCCGGTGCCGGAGCCGGAAATCAACTGATGTCGCTTGACCCGACCGCCTCACGGGAAACCTTCGGAGACTTCCATGACACATGACCTCTCGCGCGCCCTGACCGGCGTATCGGGCATCCTTGCCACCCCCTTCGACGAGGCCGGAGAGATCGCGCCCGACCTGCAACGCGCCATCGTCGACCGCGCCGTGGACGCGGGCGTGCATGTGCTGACTGCGAACGGCAACACCGGAGAGTTCTATTCCCTGACGCTGGACGAGGCCATGGCCATGGTCCACGCCTCGGGCGCGCATATCGACGACCGCGTGCCCATGGTGGCGGGCGTGGGCCGGGGCGTCCGGGACGCGCAGGCGCTGGCAGAGGCCTCGGGCCTCGCCGGAGCCTCGGCGCTGATGATCCACCAGCCGCCCGACCCCTTCGTGGCGCCGCGCGGGCTGGTGCATTACGTCGAGGCGGTGCGCGAGGCGGGCGACGGGCTGCCGCTGATCCTGTATCTGCGCAATGACGCCATCGGCACCGATGCGATCCGCGCGCTCTGCGCGGTCGAGGGCGTTGTCGGCGTCAAATGGGCCACGCCCAACCCGATGAAGCTGAAGGCCGCCATGGCCGCCTGCCCCGATCACATCACATGGACCGGCGGGCTGGCCGAGGTCTGGGCCCCCGCCTTCTACGCCGTGGGGGCGCGCGGCTTCACCTCGGGCCTGATCAACGTCTGGCCGGAACGCTCGGTCGCCATCAACACCGCGCTGGAGGGCGGCGACTACGAAGAGGCCCGCGCCCTGATCGCCGAGATGCAGGTCTTCGAGGATATCCGCGCCGAGGATCAGGGCGGCGCCAACGTGCCCGGCGTCAAGGCCGCGCTGCAGCTGATGGGCGAGGACTGCGGCGCCGCCCGACCGCCCGCCGCATGGCCGCTGAGCGACAGCCAGATGCGCCGCCTGACCGCCTTCATGACGGGCGCCGGACTGCTATCCTGACCGCCCCCGACCCCGGAGAACGATCCCATGACCGACGTCAAACCCGAGACCATCGAGAAACTGCGCGACGTCTCTGTCGCCACCCTCGCCACCGCGCTCTTCAAGCGCGGATTGCGGCGTCAGGTGATCCAGGACGTGCGCCCGGTGCAGCCCAAGGGCCGCAATATGGTCGGCCCCGCCTTCACCCTGCGCTACATCCCGGCCCGCGAGGACCGCAACCAGCTGTCGGAATTCCGCCGACCCGACCACCCGCAGCGCCATGCCATCGAAACCTGCCCCAGGGGCCACGTGCTGGTGATGGACAGCCGCCGCGATGCCTCGATGGCCAGCGCGGGGGATATCCTGATCACCCGCCTGATGATGCGCGGCGCCGAGGGCATCGTCACCGACGGCGGCTTTCGCGACGCCATGTGCATCGGCGCGCTGGAGATGCCCGCCTATCACAACCGGCCCTCGTCTCCGACGAACCTGACCAACAACGAGGCCATCGCCATCAACGAGCCCATCGGCTGCGGCGACGCCCCGGTCTTTCCGGGCGACATCCTCGTGGGTGACGACGACAGCGTGATCGTCATTCCCGCGCATATGGCCGAGGAGATCGCCGACGAGGCCGTCGAAATGACCGCCTACGAGGATTTCGCCATCGAGCAGGTGCGGAATGGCGAGACCATCATCGGCCTCTATCCCGCCACGAAGGAACAGAACCTCGACCGCTTCAAGGCATGGCGGCAGAAGAACGGGCGCTAGGCCATGACCTCTCCGGTGATCCGGCTGGACCCCGCCGACACTGTCGTGGTCGCGCGGGAGGATATCCGCAAGGGCACGCGGATCGACAGCGAGGGCCTGACCGCCCTCGCCAACATCCCCGCCGGGCACAAACTGGCGACGCGGGCGCTGCGCCGGGGCGAGCCGGTGCTGAAATACGCCACCGTCATCGGCTACGCCGGCGAGGATCTGGCGCCGGGCACCTATCTGCACACGCATAACGTCCTGGTGGACGAGATCCAGAAGGACTATCGCTTCGGGCAGGACTACCGCCCCGCCCAGCTGCTGCCGCAGGCAGAACGCGAGACCTTCATGGGCTATCGCCGCGCCGATGGCCGGGTCGGCACGCGCAACGTCATCGGCGTCTTCATCACGGTGAACTGTTCCGCCACCGTCGCGCGCAAGATCGCGCAGTACTTCGACGAAGAGCGGCTTGAGGACTACCCCAACGTCGATGGCGTCGTGCCCTTCATCCACCAACAGGGCTGCGGGATGGAGCAGACGGGCGAACCCATCGACCTGCTGCGGCGCACGCTCAAGGGCTACATCCAGCACCCCAATATCGCCGGCGCGCTGATCGTGGGGCTTGGGTGCGAGCGCAACAACCTGGAACGCTTCTTCGAGGCGACGGCGCTGGAAACCGGCACAATGCTGCGCAGTCTGCGGATGCAGACGCTGGGCGGCACGGCAGAGACCATCAGGCAGGGCCGCGCCATGGTGCGCGAAATGCTGGCCGAGGCGAACAGGGCCACCCGCAGCCCCTGCTCTGCCGAACACATCAGGATCGGGTTGCAATGCGGGGGCTCGGACGGGTTTTCCGGGCTCTCGGCCAATCCCGCGCTTGGCCGCGCCGTCGACCGGCTGGCGCGCAATGGCGGCACGGCGATCCTGTCGGAGACACCCGAGCTTTACGGCATCGAACACACGCTGACCGCCCGCGCCCGGGACGAGAGCGTGGGCCGCGCCCTGCTCGACCGCATCCGCTGGTGGCTGGACTACACCGAGGGACGCGACGTGCAGATGCAGGGCGTCGTCGGCCCGGGCAATCAGGACGGCGGCCTTGCGAATATCGTCGAAAAGGCGCTGGGCGGCGCGAAAAAGGGTGGCTCGACCGGCATCGAAGCGGTCTATCGCTACGCCGAAAAAGTCGATCACAGCGGTCTGGTCCTTATGGATACACCGGGATACGATCCTGTTGCCGCCACCGGGCAAATCGCCGGCGGCGCTAACCTGATCTGTTTCACCACCGGGCGCGGAAGCTGCTTTGGCTCTTACCCCGCGCCGACGATCAAGCTGGCTTCGAACACGCCGATGTACAACCGGATGAAGGGCGACATGGATATCAACTGCGGCCCCGTCATCGACGGCACCGCCACGCTGGAGCAGATGGGCGACGCGATCTTCCGCAGCATCCTCGACGTGGCGTCCGGCCAGCGGACAAAGAGCGAGGCCCTGGGCGTCGGCGCCGAGGAATTCGCGCCCTGGCCCATCGGCGTGACCGGCTAGGGCATCCGGGCCAAACCGGGGATGCGGTCCCTGCCGCCCCGGTGGCCTTCTTCTCTGGACATTCCTGTCGCGGATAGCCCAAGTCAGACCCGAAACCCTGTAGGACAAGACATGCACGACCCGGCCCCTGCACACAGGCATCCCAGTTGAGCGACGCGCCCCGGCCAGCCACCGCCCCGGCGGCGGCGCACACCCCGGCCCCCCGGCCCTTCCTTGCCACCCTGCTGATGAGCGTCGCGGTCCTCGAACTGCTGGCGCGGTTCAGCGGCTCGGACCTGCTTCAACAGATCGCCTGGGGCCTTGTGCTGACGGTCGTGGTTCTGGCCGTGCGGCAGCTGACCCTGCGCGAGATCTACCTGCTGGGCGCCAGCGCGGTGCTGAGCGTCCTGGTGATCGTCACCCAGCCCGACCCCGGCACCATCCTGTCCGGTGCGATGGATCAGGCGGTCTTCCTGATGGCCTTCATCCTGCTCTTGGGGCTGTTGCAGGCGACGGCGCGATCCTCGCCCTCTGTCGAGATCCTCGGCGAATACCTCACGCGCCAGCCGCCGGGCCGCCGCTACGTTGCGCTGAGCGGCGGCACCTCTCTGCTGGCCGTGCTGTTCAACCTTGGCGTTGTCAGCTTCCTTGTGCCGCTGATCCAGCAGGGCATCCGCCGGGCGGGCGCCGAAGACGGGCTGAACCCGCTGCGCGAACAGCGCCAGCTGTCAGCCCTGCTGCGCGGCTTTGCATGGTGCGTCACCTGGTCCCCCACCGCCTTCGCGCCGCTGATCGTGGCAGAGCTGATGCCGGGCGTCGAACGCACCGCCTGGATCGGTTACGGCTTCGCCTTCTTCATGCTGCTGATGCTGGTCGGCGCGCTGGAGGACAAACTGCGGTTCCGCGCCTACCGGCCCAGCGGCAAGCGCGCCGTCATGGCCTTCCCCCGGACCGCCGCGCTGCGCTTCGCCGCGACGACGGGCTGGTTCCTGCTGCTGGTGGTTTTCTTCGTCGAGGTCTTCGACGGCTCCATCGTCTTCGGCGTGCTCGCCGCCTGCCCCGTGATGATGGCGGGATGGCTGACCGCCCAGTTCGGCCTGCGCTCTCCGACGCTCTGGCCGGACCTGAAGGCCCGGATGCGCACCCTGGTGGTCGAGGAACTGCCCGGCTCTCTGAACGTGGCGATCACGCTGGCCTGCTCGGGCTTTATCGGGCGCGCGGGTGCGGGGCTGACCCCGGCGGCAGAGGTCGCGGCCTTCCTGGGCCTTGGCGCCATGCCGGACTGGCTGCTGCTGTCGGCGATCCCGCTCTTCATCGCCCTTGTCAGCCTGCTGGCCCTGTCGCCCACGATGATGGCGGTCTTCATGGGGTCGTTCTTCGCCGCCCTGCCCGAGATGCCCGCCGACCCGACCCTGCTGGCCTTCTCGATCTCCTGCGGCTGGGCGCTGTCGATGACCTTTTCGCCCTTCGCCACCGTGGTTCTGGTGATCGCCCGCGCCTCGGGCCTGCCCGCCACGCGCCTGACATGGGGCTGGAACCTGCACTTCACCCTGATCGCGGCCATCTTGCTGGTGCCGCTGTTCGCGCTGCTGACCATGGGTGCCTAGCGGCCGCCAGGCCTGCCTCGCCCGGTTGCCGCTTGGCCCGGGCGATCCACCGGCGCATCGCTTCGCGGATCGCAACGGCCCGGACCGCTGTCGGGCAGTGCCATTCCGGCAGGATACGCCGGTACAATGCGCGCGGCGCCGTCGCACGGGCCATCCCGGCCCCGTTCGTGCTGCGGGCAACGCTGACCCCATCGCCGGGCCCGTGGCTGATCCTGTTTTCCGACAATCCTCCGCTTTGGGTGATCACCGCCTTCATGACCGCCCACGAGGGCCTGCGGCGCAACGCGCGGAAGACGGTCTTCCGCATGATCGCCTTCCTGCAACCTGGCTGGCTCTGGCGCTGGATCAGGCCATGGATCCCGGCCAGATGGCTGCGGTGGAAGCGACGCCTCGACTGCCGGATCGCGCGCTCGGTGGTCCGGCACCGCCGCATGACCGTCCAGCAACGGACCGCCCGCAAGGCCCGCTTGCCGTTTCGGCAGGCGGTCATGGTCGGGTGACTGTTGCAGCCGCCGGGGCGCGGGCTGCGACGGGCCTACCGCAGCGGTCCGGCCCAGGGCAGACGCCGCGTCGACCCCCGCCTGCCGCCATCCCCGGACAGAGAAAGGGGCGCGGCACCCCTGTGCCACGCCCCCGTTTAAATCCCGATGCCATCGGCCCCGACCGCGTCGCGGCCCGGGCGATGCCTCAGTTGATCAGCTTGGGCTTGGCCATGTGGGTGGCCTGCTTGGGCATCACGCCAAGGCGCTTGGCGACTTCCGTATAGGCATCCGCGAGGTTGCCGAGGTCATGGCGGAAGACGTCCTTGTCCAGCTTCTGGCCGGATTCCAGATCCCACAGGCGGCAGCTGTCGGGGCTGATCTCGTCAGCGACCACAAGCCGCTGGAAATCGCCCTCGTAGACGCGCCCGACCTCGATCTTGAAATCGACCAGCTTGATGCCGACGCCATACATCAGGCCCGACATGTAGTCGTTGACCCGCAGCGCCAGCGCCACGATGTCGTCCATGTCCTGCTGCGAGGCCCAGCCGAAGGCGGCGATATGTTCCTCTGTCACCAGCGGATCGCCCAGCTTGTCGTCCTTGTAGCAGTATTCGACGACCGGACGCGGCAGCGGCGTGCCCTCTTCGATGCCAAGACGCTTGGACATCGACCCGGCGGCGAAGTTGCGCACGATGATCTCCAGCGGGATGATCTCGCAGGCCCGCACCAGCTGCTCTCGCATGTTCAGCCGCTTGATGAAGTGCGTGGGCACCCCGATGTTGGTCAACCCCGTCATGAAGAACTCGGACAGGCGGTTGTTCAGCACGCCCTTGCCCTCGATCACGTCCTTCTTCTGCGCATTGAAGGCGGTGGCGTCGTCCTTGAAATATTGCACGATGGTGCCCGGTTCGGGGCCTTCGTACAGGATTTTCGCCTTGCCTTCGTAGATTTTCTTACGCCGTGCCATTTCGGACCCTTCCAAACAGGAAAACCGCGCTGTGGGCGCGGTGTTGCGTTCTCTTACGTCAAGCAGGGGGCCACCGCAAGGGTGACGGCGCCGCGCCCCCCGGGGGCAGGCCCGTGCCGCGCGCGACTGACCGGCCCCGATTGCCGCAGCGACACCGCCAAGCCTTGCGAAAACGCCCCCGGAGCGTCATATCGAAAGGGAAACACCATCCCCGAGGGAGCGAGAGCGATGACCACCTTCGACGACCGCGAGACAGCGTTCGAAAACAAGTATGCCCATGACGAGGAAATGAAGTTCCGCGCCGAGGCGCGCCGGAACAAGCTGCTCGGGCTCTGGGCGGCCGAAATGCTGGGCAAGACCGGCGATGCGGCCAATGCCTACGCTGTCGAAGTCGTGAAGTCCGATTTCGAGGAAGCGGGCCACGAGGACGTGGTGCGCAAGGTCTCGGGCGACCTGGGCGATCTGGCCACCGCCGACGAGATCCGCGGCAAAATGGACGAATTGCTGCTGGTCGCCAAGGACCAGCTGATGAAGGAAAGCTGAGCCGCCCCCTTTCGGGAACCTCGGTTCGGAATGCATGGCGCGCCCCCTGTCGGGCGCGCCTTTTCTTTTGGCCCGGCCCCGCCGCAGCCTGGGCCGGGCGCCGCCGACATCCGCCGCGCGATCCTGCAACCGCCGGGCTCAGCCGCTCGACCGAGGAGGTCCGGGAAAGGGGCGCGCCGTTCGCGCATCCCAGACACCCAGCCCCCCGGGCCGGCCCCCTGCACCGCACCGGTGGAGCCGCGCCGCCTTGCCCTGCCCCCGGCCCGTGCCTGCGCCGAATGTCCGGCGCCAGCGCGGGTCCGCTCCAAGGCTCCCGCCACGCCGATCCCGCCCCGGCCCAATGCCCGCCCCCCTTGCGGGCCTGCCCCGGCCCGGCCCGCGCCCATCCCGGCCCCGGGGCACGCCTGTGCACAATATCCGGGCACCCGGCTTGCCATTCGCGCAGGCCCGTGACCACATGCCTCCGCAAGACTGGAAGGCGCTTTGCCCATGAACGACACCCTCAAGGCCTGCCTCTGGATGACCGGGGCCATCGCGTCTTTCACCACCATGGCCGTGGCGGGCCGCGCCGTCAGCCTGGACCTCGACACCTTCGAGATCATGTTCTTCCGTTCGCTGATCGGCATCGTGATCGTGGTAAGCGTGGCCCGGCTGGCCGGGACGCTGGGCCAGGTCGACACCCGCAACTTCGGCACCCATGTGGTGCGCAACCTCGGCCATTTCGCCGGGCAGAACCTGTGGTTCTACTCGATCACCGTGATCCCGTTGGCGCAGGTCTTCGCGCTGGAGTTCACCTCGCCCTTCTGGGTCATGCTGTTGAGCCCCCTCGTGCTGGGCGAGCGCCTGACCGGCAACCGCCTTGCCGCCGCAGCGGTGGGCTTTGTCGGGATCCTGATCGTCACCCGCCCCACCCCCGAGACGCTGCAGTTCGGCCAGCTGACCGCCGCGCTTGCCGCCGCGGGCTTTGCCGCCTCCGCAGTCTTCACCCGGCGCCTGACGCGCACCACGACGATCACCAATATCCTGTTCTGGCTGACCGTCCTGCAGGCGGGCTTCGGCCTTGTCTGCGCCGGATACGACGGCGATATCGCGCTGCCGAGCCTTGCCAGCCTGCCCTGGGTCGTGATCATCGCCCTTGCCGGGCTGGTGGCGCATTTCTGCCTGACCACCGCGCTGAGCCTCGCGCCCGCAACCGTGGTGATGCCCATCGACTTTACCCGCCTGCCGGTGATCGCCATCGTTGGCATGATGCTCTACGCAGAACCCCTGGACCGATACGTCTTCCTTGGGGCGGCGCTGATCTTTGGCGCCAATTACGCCAATATCACCTATGAGACACGCCGTGCGCGGGCAGCGCGCCCCGCTGTCACTTAGATGTGACGTTACGTTTGCGCCATCACCCTTGACGTTCCGTCAAAGATTGACCGCAGAGACTCGGGTCTCCTAGCGTAGGTTGCAGGAGACTTCCGCACGCTCGGGATGAGGGACAAAACAATGAACAAATTCGTAGCCGGGGCCGTCCTGGCCCTACTGTCATCGCAGGCCCAGGCCGCCGGTCTCGACCGTTCGGGACAAAGCGTCGCGTCCATCTTTGCCGCCGACGGCACCGCCAGCCTGAGCTTCGGCTACGTGATGCCCAGCGTCACCGGCACGGACAGCCGGGGCGCCGATTACGATGTGGGCGAATCCTACACCCAGACCGCGATCACCTACACCAACGGGCTCAAGGGCACCGGCTTCAACTACTCGCTGATCTTCGACCAGCCCTATGGCACCAACGTCGATTACGACGCCGACCCGACGACCTCGAACCTCGGCGGCACCATGGCCGACCTCGACTCGCGGGCGCTGACGGTGATCGGGCGCTACAAGTTCGGCGATCGCTTCAGCATCTTCGGCGGCATCGGCGTCGAACGCATCGAGGCCGACGTCGCCCTGAACGGTCTGAGCTACGCGGGCGCGATCTCGACCGCGGCGGTCGCCTCGACCGTGCCGGGGCTGGATTCGACCCTGCTGGGCGCCGCGCTGTCGGGCAGCGCCGCGGCGGCGACGGCGATCGACAGCACCTATGGCGCGGGCACCACTGCCGCACTGGGCAGCGCCGTGGCGAGCACCTCTGGCAGTTTCCTGGGCACCGGCGGCTATACCTTCGCCATGGACCAGTCGACCAAGCCGACCTACCTGATCGGCGCCGCCTACGAGATCCCGGATATCGCGCTGCGGATCTCGGGGACCTACCGCTTCCAGACCGAGCACAGCGCCGACACCACCGAAGAACTGCTGGGCCGCACGGTGCGCGACTCGGTGGATTTCGTCTCTCCGGCCAGCTTCAACCTGGATTTCCAGACCGGCATCATGGAAGGCACCCTGCTGACCGCCTCCTACCGCTGGACCGACTTCTCGGCGGTGGACATCGTGCCCTCGGCGCTGGGGGCCGACCTTGTGAACCTTGACGACGGGCACCGCTACACGCTGGGCGTGGCGCGCCGCTTCTCCGAGAGCTTCGCGGGATCGATGAGCGTCAGCTACGAGCCCGAGAACAACAATGACACGGTGTCCCCGCTGGGGCCGACCGACGGTCTCTGGGGTGTTTCGCTTGCGGGCCAGTACAGCAGCGGCGCGCTGAAGATCTCGGGCGGGCTGAACTATTCCTGGCTGGGCGATGCCGTGGCCGGCGTGGCCGAGCGCCCCGCCGCCAGCTTCGAGGACAACCACGCGGTCGGCATCGGGTTCAAGGCCGAGATGGTCTTCTGATCGCCACCATCGGGTGAAATGAAGAGAACCCTCGCGGCCCGCCCGCGAGGGTTTTTTCATGGCGGCGCAGGACCGGGACAAGGAGAGGTGTCGCCGTCCCGGCTCAGGGCGGCCGGACCGGGACCTTCTTCCGTCACCATCGCTTCCCGGACCAATGGCGCGACAATGGCAGCCGGACGGGGGCTTTGCCCGTCGCCATTGTCCCTCGGACCAATGGCGCGACAATGGCGACCGGACGGGGGCTCTGCCCCCGGACCCCCGGGATATTTCGGGACAGAAGAAGATGGGGCCGGTCCGAAGATGGAGGCCGATCCGACCGGGGGCTGGCGGCGCGGCCTGCGGTGGCGGCTGCAGGCCGGGACCGGCGGTGCTGGCGACCATCCGGCAGGGGGCGTGCAGGATCGGTGTCAAAGCGCAGAATCCGGGTCGTCAATTGCGCGCGGGCCTGCCAGAGATGAGCCATGACATCCCCGACCCTCTCTGCCCGCGCATGGGCGCAACTGGCGCTGCTCGGCCTCATCTGGGGCGGGTCCTTCCTTGCCATCCGCACCGCGCTTGACGAGATCCCGCCGCTGACCTCGGTGCTGTTCCGCACCGCCATCGCCGCCGCGATCCTCTGGCCCATCGTGCTGCTGCGCGGCCTTCCGCTGCCCCGCTCTCCGCGCCCCCTGATCGGGCTGCTGGTCATGGGGCTGTTGAACAACGTCATTCCCTTCTCGCTGATGGCCTGGGGGCAGATGCATATTCCCACCGGGCTGACCTCTATCCTCAATGCCAACAGCGCGGTCTTCGGGGTGCTGGTCGCGGCGCTTCTGCTGGCCGACGAGCGGCTGACGCTGCGCAAGACCGCCGGGGTGCTGCTGGGCTTTGCCGGGGTCGTGATCGCCATCGGCCCGGCGCAGCTGCTGGCGCTGGACCTGACCTCTGTCGCGCAGCTGGCGGTTGTCGCGGGCACGCTGTCCTATGCCTTCGCCGGGGTCTGGGCGCGCAAATGGCTGGGCGGCCTGCCGCCGCTGGTCTCGGCTGCCGGGATGCTGACCGCCTCGAGCCTGATCATGCTGCCCCTCGTGCTGGTCACCGAGGGGCCGCCCCCGCTGGCCCTGTCGGCGGTCACATGGGGCGCCATCGCCTATTACGCCGCGGTCGCCACGGCGCTGGCCTATCTGCTGTACTACCGGGTGCTTGCGGTGGCCGGCTCCGGCAACCTGATGCTGGTGACACTGCTGATCCCGCCGGTCGCCATCACGCTGGGCGCGCTGGTGCGGGACGAGACACTGGCGCCCACCGCCTACCTTGGCTTTGCGCTGCTGGCGGCGGGGCTGACGGTGCTGGCATCGGGGCCGCGACCCAAGAGGGTTTGACGCGCGCGCACGGGCAGAATATCCCCCAGCCGAGCCAATCTGTTCCGGACCACGCCCATGCTTTATCCCGACGCCCGCGCCTGGCGCCATGCCCCGCAAAAGCGTGTTGTCCTCTTTGCCATGTCGGGGCTGGGCAAGACCCATGTCTCGACCCGGCTGCGCGACAGCGGCGACTGGTTCCACTACTCGATCGATTACCGCATCGGCACCCGCTACATGGGCGAGTACATCGCCGACAATGCCAAGGCGCAGGCCATGCAGGTGCCCTTCCTGCGCGATCTGCTGATGACGGATTCGATCTACATCGGCTCTAACCTCAGCTTCGACAACCTCAACGCGGTCTCGACCTACCTCGGCAAGCCCGGCGATCCGGCCAGGGGCGGCCTGTCGATGGCAGAGTACCGCCGCCGCCAGTCGCAGTTCGAACGGGCCGAGCGGCAGGCGCTGCTGGATACGGGGTATTTCATCACCCGCGCGCAGGAGCTTTACGGCTACCCGCATTTCGTCTGCGACACCGGCGGCTCGATCTGCGAATGGGTCGATCCGGCCAACCCCGAGGACCCGATCCTGAAGGAGCTGGCCTCGCAGGCGCTGCTGGTCTGGATCCGCGGCAGCGAGGACCACACCGCAGAGCTGATCCGCCGCTTTGACAAGGCGCCGAAGCCCATGGCCTACCGGCCCGACTTCCTTGCCGCCGCCTGGGCGCGCTACCTGTCGGAGACCGGGCTGGCCGAGGCCGAGGTCGACCCCGATGCCTTCATCCGCTGGACCTACGCGCAGGCGCTGGCCCACCGCCAGCCGCTGTACGAAGAGATGGCCGCGCGCTGGGGCGTCACGGTCGAGGCCGCCGACATGGCCCGGGTGCAGAACGCCGGGGATTTCGAGGCGGTGATCGCCGAGGCCCTGCCCGGCTGAGGACCGCGCGCCGCCCCTCGCCGTGGCGACTTGCCCCTCTGCCCCCCATCGCCTATCTGTCGGTCCTGTCAATTCAGGACCATCCCCATGCCCATCAAGCTGCCTTCCGACCTGCCCGCCTTCGACGTCCTCACCCGCGAGGGCGTCATGGTCATGGCAGAGGAGACCGCGGCGCGGCAGGATATCCGGCCGCTGCGCATCGGTTTGCTGAACCTGATGCCCAAGAAGATCCAGACCGAGAACCAGTTTGCCCGGCTGATCGGTGCCACGCCGCTGCAGATCGAGCTGTCGCTGATCCGCATGAGCGAGCACCAGACCAAGAACACCGCCGCCGAGCACATGGAGACCTTCTATCGCCCCTTCGCAGAGGTCGCCGATACGGGAGAGAAGTTCGACGGGCTGATCATCACCGGCGCGCCCATCGAGCATCTGCCCTTCGAAGAGGTCACCTACTGGGAGGAGCTGACCCGCGTCTTCGACTGGACGCAGGGCCACGTGCAGTCGACCTTCGGCGTCTGCTGGGGCGGCATGGCGATGATCCACCACTTCCACGGCGTGCAGAAGCACATGCTGGACGCCAAGGCCTTTGGCGCCGTGCGGCACCGCAACTGCGATCCGGCCTCGCCCTACCTGCGCGGCTTCTCGGACGACATGGTGATCCCGGTCTCGCGCTGGACGGAACTGCGCCGCAGCGAGATCGAGGCGGCGGGGCTGAAGATCCTGATCGACAGCGATGAAACCGGCCCCTGCCTCGTCGAGGACCCGGACCATCGCGCGCTTTATATCTTCAACCACCTCGAATACGACTCGGGCACGCTGAAGGAAGAATACGACCGCGACGTGGCCTCTGGAAAACCGATCAACGTGCCCGCGAACTACTACCCCGGGGACGATCCGACCCAAAGGCCGCAGAACCGCTGGCGCAGCCATGCGCATCTGCTTTACGGCAACTGGATCAACCAGATCTACCAGTCGACGCCCTACGATCTGGCCTCGATCGGCAAGGCGGGCCGGTGATGTCGAAACTCCTGCTGGCGGCGCTTCTGCTGCTGGCGGGGCTTGTCGGCGTCACACTGCTGCGCGCCGCCGCGCGCGAGCGGGCGGCAGAGGCGGCCTATCCGCCCGGCGGCGATTTCGTCACGGTCGAGGGCCACCGGGTGCATTACACGGTGACCGGCGAAGGCCCGGACCTCGTGCTGATCCACGGGGCCTCGGGCAACCTGCGCGACATGACCTTCGGCCTGGCGGAACGGCTGGCGGCGCACTACCGCGTGATCGCCTTCGACCGGCCCGGGCTGGGCTACACCGACCGCATCGACGCGGCTGGGGCCTCCATCGGGGAACAGGCGGCACTGCTGGCGCGTGCCGCCGCGCTGCTGGGCGCCGAGCGTCCAGTGGTCATGGGCCAGTCCTACGGCGGCGCCGTGGCGCTGGCATGGGCGGTGAACCACCCAGAAACGCTGTCGGCGCTGGTGCTGGTGGCGGCGCCCTCCTACCCTTGGGACGGCGGGTTGCCGAGGCTCTACAAGGTCAATGCGCATCCTGTCCTCGGCCCGCTGGCGATCCCCTTCCTGACCGCATGGGTGCCGCAGTCCTACGTCGACCGCGCCGTGGCCGGCGTCTTCGAGCCGCAGCAGGAGCTGCCCGGCTACGCCGACCACATCGGCGCGCCGCTGACCCTGCGCCGCCACAGCCTGCGCGAAAACGCCCTGCAACGGGCCAGCCTGAAGAGCGAACTGGCGGCGCTGTCCGAACGCTACGACGGGCTCGACCTGCCCATCGAGATCGTTCACGGCACGGCGGACGAGACCGTGTCGCTGACGATCCACTCGCAGCGCATGGCGCGGGATCTGCCCGGGGCCAACCTTGCGACGCTGGAGGGGATCGGCCACATGCCGCACCACAGCCGCCCCGGTGCCGTGGTCGAGGCCATCCACCGCGCGGCGAACCGCGCCGGCATCCGCACCGCCCCGGGGCCCTGACAGGCCCGCAGCCCAGACCAAACGGTTTGCGCTAATCCGCTTAACATCCCATATTACCCGTGACTTGCACGGCATCAGAGGCCCTTCATGACCCTACCTTTCGACGGCGCGATCTCCGAGTTCTTCGAAACCGACGCGCCGCGACAGGTGCGCGAAGCGATCAAGCGCGCCGACAAGGACGAGGTGCTGGACCCGGCTTTTCCCTATTCCGACATGCTGGGGCGCAAGCCCTACGACAAGGACATGGACAGGCTTCAGGTCGAACTGGTCAAGCTGCAGGCCTGGGCCAAGGAAAGCGGTGCCCGCATCGCCATCCTCTTCGAGGGCCGCGACGCCTCTGGCAAGGGCGGCACGATCAAGCGCTTCCGCATGAACCTCAACCCGCGCGGCGCGCGGGTGGTGGCGCTGTCGAAACCCTCGGACGTCGAGGCGACGCAGTGGTATTTCCAGCGCTACATCGACCACCTGCCCGCCGCCGGGGAAATCGTGTTCTACGACCGTTCTTGGTACAACCGGGGCGTGGTCGAGAAGGTCTTCGACTTCTGCACCGACGGCCAGCGCGATCACTTCTTCGGGCAGGTGCCGGACTTCGAGAAGATGCTGGTGGACGAGGGCATCCTGCTGTTCAAGATCTGGCTCACCGTGGGCCGGGCCGAACAGCTGCGCCGCTTCCTGAAGCGCGAGAACGATCCGCTGAAACAGTGGAAGCTATCGTGGATCGACGTCGAGGGGCTGAAGCGCTGGGACGCCTATACCGACGCCATCGCCGAGACGCTGGAGCGCACGCATACCCAGGAAGCCCCCTGGACGGTGATCCGCTCCGACGACAAGAAGCGCGCCCGGCTGGAGGCGATCCGCCACGTGCTGTTGCAGATCGACTATGCCAGCAAGGCGCCCAAGGCCGTGGGCCAGCCCGACCCGAAGATCGTCGGCGGGCCTGATCTCTGGCATGGGTAAGGGCGCGTGCTGAAGATGGGCAAGCGCGGCTATCACCACGGCAACCTTCGGCAGGCGCTGGTCGACGCGGCCCTGCGCCTGATCGAGGAAAAGGGCCCGACCGGCTTCACCCTGTCAGAGGCGGCAAAGCTGGCGGGCGTGACCCCGGCGGCGGTCTACCGCCACTTCGCCGGGCGCGAGGACCTGATCGCCGAAGCCGCCCGGCAGGGCTACGCGATCTTCGCCGACGTGATGCAGTTCGCCTATGACAAGGGCCAGCCCTCGGCGCTTGCCGCCTTCGAGTCGACGGGCCGCGCCTACCTGGCCTTTGCCCGCCGTTATCCGGGCCATTATATCGCGATGTTCGAAAGCGGCATCTCGGTGAATCACTCGCCGGACCTGGCCGCGATCTCCGCCAAGGCGCGCGGGGTGCTGGAGAAGGCCGCGAACGACCTGTCGCAGCACATCCCGCCGGAAAAGCGCCCGCCGCCGCAGATGGTGTCCTCGCACATCTGGGCCTTGTCGCACGGCGTGGTGGAACTTTTCGCGCGGAACTCTCCCGGCACCCGCGCGCCCTTCCCGCCCGAGGACCTGCTGGAATCCGGCATCGGCATCTACCTGCGCGGCCTCGGCCTTTTGCCGCCCGACAATTGACCGGCGGGCACCCCCCTGGCCTTGCCAAGCCACCGGGGCGCTCGTTATCTAGGGCACGACGGCGCGGCGCCCGGCGCGGGCTTCGCGCCGTCGGCCAGCCACCAACGACGACCGAAAGTGACACAATGGCCCAATCCGTCAGCCCCCGCACGCGCGCCTATTATGCCCTGATGTCCAACCTGCCCGGACGGCGCGGCCTGCGCTATCTGCGCAAGCTCAGCCGCAGCCGCCACGACGAGGTTCAGGCCGCCTTCGAGGCCGCGCTGGAGGCGGCGCGCGGCAAGATCTGCATCGATCTCGGCGCGAATGTCGGGGTCTTCAGCCAGCGCATGGCGCAGGTGGCGGCCAAGGTCTATGCCTTCGAGCCGGATCCCTGGACGGCGGCACAGCTGCGCGAGACCCTGAAAGACTGCGACAATATCGAGGTGATCGAGGCCGCCGCAGGAATCGCGCCGGGCCGGATGCCGCTGTACCGGTCGGAGAAATTCGACAGCGATCCGCGCAAGGGCTCGCTGTCCTCGACGCTGCTGGCCGCGAAGAGCAATGTCTCGGATACCCCCGTGGCAGAGGTCGAAGTGCGCGATTTCCCCGCCTTCCTGCGCGAGCTCGACCGCGACATCGCCCTGCTCAAGATCGATATCGAAGGCGGCGAGGTCGCCCTGCTAGAGGCGCTTCTGGACGATCCCGTGGCGCAGCGCATCGACTTCATCTTTGTCGAGACCCACGAGACCAAGCTGCCGCCGGATCTGGTGGCGCGCTCCCGCGCCCTGCGCAAGCGGGTCAGCCGCATGGCCCGGCCCAGTGTCGACATGGACTGGGTCTGACCCCGGTCAGCCCGCCGTGATCTCTGCGTAAAGCGCCTCGATCCGGGTCAGGTGGGCGGCAAGGGAAAATCGCTCGCGGCACAGCACCTGCGCCGCCGCGCAGCGCCGTGCCGCCTCTTCTGGATTGGCCAGAACCTCCAGCGTGGCCGCCGCGAACCCCGCCGCATCGTCGGGCGCGACCAGCCAGCCGGTCCGGCCCCTGTCGACGATTTCCGGCGTGCCGCCCTCGTCGGTCGCCACCAGCGGCACCCCGGCCATGCCCGCCTCGATCAGCGTGCGGCCCAGGGCCTCGTGCCGGGCCGGGGCGACCAGCGCCGACAGGCCCGCCATCACCGGGCCGAAGGGGCTGCGTGGCCCGATGGGCCGCACGCGCCCGGTCAACCCCTCTGCCGCGATCCGCGCCTCGACCGCGGACAGGAAGGGCTGGTGCAGCGCGCCATACATCGGGAAGACCACCGGCCCCGGCGCGGCCGCCGCGATCCGCGCGGCGATCTCGACGAACAGTTCGGGCCGCTTGCGGTCCGAGAGATTGGCGACATAGCCCACGATGGCGGTGCCCGGCGCTACGCCCAGCTCGGCGCAGAGCGCCGCGCGCGCCTCGGCGCTGGCCTCTTCTTGCGGCAGGAAGGGGTTGTAGATCATCCGCGCGTAGCCCTGCAGCGGCCCCGGCAGGCTGGACAGGGTAAAGCGCGAGACCGCCACGAAGGCATCCGCCCGCCCGCCCCAGACCGCCATGTGCCGCCCCGAGGCCGGGGTGCGCTGGTGCCAGACGTGCCGCGCCGCGCCGCCTTCGGTCGCCGCGCTCCAGATCAGGTGATTGCGCATGTCGTGGCTGTGGACGATGTCGTAGCCCGACGCCACCGGCCCAAGAACCCGCCGCACCGCCCGGCGGCGCAGCCATTGCCGCCACGGCGCCCGCAGCCTGGGGGCCGTCACCTCTGGCAGCGAGACCCAGGACTCGCCCAGGCCGCGCAGGTGATCCTCCAGCGCGCCAGAGCGGTGCAGGCCAAGCGTCACGGAATGCCCCGCCTCGCGCAGCGCCCGCGCCAGCAGCAGCGAAGAGATATGAGAGCCGCCGACACTGTCGCCGGTATAGGGAAAGAGAATCCTGAGGGGGGGCAAGGCGGGCTCCGGCTTGTTGGGCCGTCCCATGCTAGAATATCCACCGCGGCTCTGCTAGGCCAAGTCCGTTGCGCTGCCCCGAGGATACCGATGCCAGACCTGCCCCGCGCCGAGGACGTCACCGTCCGCCACAACGACCTGAGCGACCGCCCCGGCCTGCCGCTTGTTCTCGTGGTGCGCAACGAACGGCCCTTGATGCCCGAGTTCCTCGACCACTACCGCGCCATCGGGGTGGAACGGTTCTTCATCCTCGACGATGCCTCGACCGACGGCACGCCCGACCTGCTGATGCAGGAGCCCGACGTCTGCCTGTTGCAGTCCAGCCGCCGCTACGGCGAGACACCCGACCCCGAAAGCCTGCCGCCCGCCCTGCGCAAGGCCGGCGACACCCGAATGATCCACGTCTGGCGCACCGGGCTGATGAATCGCTTCTGCGCCGGGCAATGGGCGCTGCAATGCGATGTGGACGAGTTCCTGCTGCTGCCCGAGGGCGTCCGGCTGCCGGATGTGATCCAGAGGCTGACCGCCGAGGGCGCGGCGGGGGTCTGGGGCGGGATGATCGACCTCTACCCGCGCGACATGGCGGCGCTGGCCGCCTGCCCCGACAGCGGCTTCACATGGCCCCGCTGCGAGTGGTTCTTCGACGGGCGGCGGCATTTCTCGCTGCGCCCGGACAAGCCGCCCCGGCACCACTATGTCGGCGTGCGCCACCGGCTGGACGTAGCCTTCGCGGAAAAGCCCGACCTGTCGCCGCTCGCCCGGGCCAAGCTGCGCTTTCTGGGGCGGCGCAAGGCGCCCTCGGGGACGCTGGTGAAGCCGATCCTGCAACACTGGCAGCCCGGCAGCTACTACCTGAACAGTCACCTGACCACGCAAAGCCTGAGCGCACGCATCCTGTTGCCGCTGCTGCATTACCGTTACACGCCCGCCATCCTGCGCAAGCTGGAATGGGCCATGACCGAGGGCGGCTATTCCAAGGGCAATGCGGACTACCAGCGCGTCGACCGGATGCTGGCCGAAATGCGCGCGCGGAACGCCAGCTTCCTCACGCCGGTCTCGGTGCCGCTGACCGGCTTCGACAGCCTTGCCCGGACCGGCAACGCCATCTGGTAAGCGCCTACCATCAAACGAAAAAGGGAACGAAAAAGGCCGCCCCGATACGGGACAGCCCTGACTTTCGGCACGGCGGGGTCTGCACCCCTCCGGCTGTGATTAACGCTTCGAGAACTGGAAGCTGCGGCGCGCCTTGCGCTTACCGTATTTCTTCCGCTCGACGACGCGGCTGTCGCGTGTCAGGAAGCCTGCCGCCTTCAGCGCGCCGCGCAGCTCCGGGTTGTACAGCTGCAGCGCCTTCGAGATGCCGTGCTTGACCGCGCCGGCCTGACCGGTGAGGCCACCGCCCTTGACGGTTGCGAAGACGTCGAATTCACCTTCCACGCCAGCAATCTGGAACGGCTGGCGCAGGATCAGCTGCAGCACCGGACGGGCAAAGTACTTGTCCTGGTCCTTGCCGTTCACGATGACCTTGCCGGAGCCCGGCTTGATCCAGACGCGGGCAACCGCGTCCTTCCGCTTGCCGGTGGCGTAGGAACGGCCCAGCTCGTCACGGACGGGCTCGCGGGGGGCCTCTTCGAGAACCGAGGTGTCGACAGAGCCAGCGGCCGCGCCGAGTTCTTCCAGGGAGTTGATCTGTTCAGCCATGATTACACCCGGGTGTTCTTGGAGTTCTTGGATTTCACGTCCAGAACCTCGGGGTTCTGGGCGTCGTGCGGGTGCTCTGCCGACGCGTAGATGCGCAGGTTGGTCAGCTGCTTGCGCGACAGGCGGTTGCCCGGCAGCATGCGCTTGACGGCCTGGAACACGACGCGCTCGGGGTGTGCGCCCTCGAGGATCTGCGCCTTGGTGCGGGACTTGATGCCGCCCGGGTGGCCGGTGTGCCAGTAGAAGTGCTCTTCGCGCTTCTTGCCGGTCAGCTGGACCTTGTCGGCGTTCACGATGATGACGTTGTCGCCCATGTCCATGTGGGGGGTGAAGGTGGCCTTGTGCTTGCCGCGCAGGCGCATGGCGACGATCGAGGCGAGACGGCCCAGAACAACGCCCTCGGCGTCGATCACGACCCACTTCTTCTCGATGTCTGCCGGAGTCGCAGAGAAGGTTTTCATGTGATAGTTCCGTTTATTGACAAGGGCCGCGCGATGAATCCGCCCGGCCCGGTATCCGATTGCGGGGTTATACAGCCTGCGGGAAGCCAGTCAAGCGGCACATATCGCAAATAATCAAACGTTTTCAATGGTTTAAAATTACGGTATCTGAATACCCCACGAAAATCGGCCTTCCCGGCCCCTTGACCCTGCCGCCTTCAGCCGCCACCAAGGGCGCGTTGCGACGCCCCTGATTGATCCCGATACGATGGCCCTGATTTTAACTGCCCTGACACTTGCGCTGTCCGCGCTTCTCGGCACCGGGGCCGTGCGCAAGATGATCGAGGTCTACGAGGCGAAGCACGAGCTGAAGCAGGGCTCTGCCGGGTTCTTCCGCATGATCCGCGGCTGGTCGCGCATCGGCTTCTGGCTGCTGATCACCTGGTTCATCGCCACGGTCCTCGGCGACTGGCACCGGACCGACGACCTTGCGGGCGCCATCGACCGCGCGCAACTGCGGCTGTATCTCATGATGGAAATCCTTGCGGCAATGGCGGAGTCGGACAGTTGAGCATCGCGCAGTCCGACCTTCTGTGCCAGAGCTGCGCCGGGCAATGCGCCTTCGACCCCGCGCATCAGGGGCTGACCTGCACCCACTGCGGCACGCGCCGCTCGCTTGCAACGCCGTGGGACACACAGGCCGCCGCCGAGACCCGCTACAATCCCGGCGCCAATGACGCCACCGCCCCCGCCCTGCCCGAGAGCATCCACTGCCATTGCGAGACCTGCGGCGGAGAGGTCACCTTTACCGGCCCGGCGCTGTCGACCCATTGCCCCTATTGCGACGGCCCGGTGGTCATGACCTCTGCCGCCGAGGGCTTTCGCGCCATGGCGCTGATCCCCTTCCGGGTGCCCGCCGAAGCCGCGCCCGACCATATCGCGCAATGGATCAAGGGCCGCCTCTGCGCGCCGAACGACCTGAGCGCAACATCCTCCGAAGGCCGGATTGCCGGGCTTTACGCGCCCTTCTGGACCTTCGACAGCACCGAGTTCGTCCGCTACACCGCCACCTACCGCAGGGGTTCGGGCGACAAGGCGCGGCGCGTCCGCGTGAGCGGCTCCCTTCAGGTGCATTTCGACGACATGCTCGCGCCCGCCTCGGATCACGTCACCCCGCTGATCCGCGACGGCATCCTGCATGACTTCGACCCGCGCCGCCTGCGCCCCTATCGCGCGGGCTATCTTGCGGGCTTCGCCGCAGAGCGGCACCGGCAAAGCGTCGCCGAGGGGCTGGCCTCGAACGAGGCCGACAAGCACCTTCTGCTGCGCAATCGCGTGAAGGATCACGTCGGTAAACCCGCCACCCGGGTCTCGCAAATGGACACCGACACCAGCGGCATCCACTATCGGCGCATCCTGCTGCCGGTCTGGATCCTGCACTACAGTTATGGCGACAAGCCGATGAAGGTCGTGGTCTCGGGGATCGACGGACGCACCTACGGGGAACGGCCCTTTTCGCGCATGAAACTGCTGCGGGCCTCGGCGATCTTCGCCGCCGCCGCCGTGGCCTTCGGGTTCCTCTGGGGCTACGCCGGGGCCCCCTGAAACGCAAAACGCCTCGCCCGGTCGGGGCGAGGCGTCCGCAGGCCGCGTGGGCTGTTCAGATCTTGCGGCGCAACATCCGGAACAGCCCGCTGGCCACCTGGCTTTCGGCGCTGCGGCGGCTGCGGACGGGACGGCGGCGATGGCGGCCGGTCTTGGCGGCACTGTAGCTTCCGACGGCGCGGCGGATCATGCTTCCGATACTCATGGTCTTTCCTCCGTTTGGTTCATGGCGCCCTGAGGCGTCTGCTGGGGAAAGAACGCCCGGCGCGACCTGCCGTTCCATGACCCGGCGAAGCGCCGCCTAGCCGCGCGCGGGCGGAATCGAGTAGGTCAGCGAGGCATGGGCCACCGGATCGCCGCTGCCCTCGGAGTAGAGCAGCACGTCGGTCACCGACAGCGTCCGCCCCAGCTTCAGCACCCGCGCCTCGGCCAGCAGGTCCACACCCGCAGCGGGCTTGCGCATGAAGTCGATCGAGCAATGGGTCGTCACCGCCAGCGCCTGACGCCCGATCCGCGCCATGGTGGCCACATAGGCCGCCACATCCGCCAGCCCGAACATCGACGGCCCCGACACGGTGCCGCCCGGGCGCAGGTGCTGCTCGTCCACATGCAGACGCATGACCAGCCGCTCTTCGGTCAGCTCGTCGATCCCGAACATGCCGCGCACCTGCGGAAAGACCTCGTCCAGGTAGCCCGCCATTTCCTCGGCTTCGATCATCAGCGCCATTCGCTTTCCTCCTTGCTTTGCGGCAGCTAAGCTGCCCCAAAAGCGGAGGACAAGATGGAAATCCTGCAACGTCGCGACACCGGGGGCGTCACCCGGCTGCACATGAACGCGCCCGAGCGGCTGAACGCGCTTTCGGACGAGATGCTGGCGGCGCTTCAGTCCCAGATCGACGCGCTAATGGAAGACCGCGACAGCCGCGTGGTGATCCTGTCCGGCGCGGGCAAGGCCTTCTGCGCGGGCCACGACCTGAAGCAGATGCAGGCCGGGCGGCAGGCCGAGGACGGCGGCGCCGCCTATTTCGCCGACCTCTTCAACCGTTGCGGCGCGGTCATGCAGGGGCTGCAACGCCTGCCCCAGCCAGTCATCGCGCAGGTCCACGGCATCGCCACCGCCGCCGGGTGCCAGCTTGTCGCCTCCTGCGACATGGCCCTGGCCGCAGAGGGCACGCGCTTCGGCGTCAACGGCGTGAACATCGGCCTCTTCTGTTCGACGCCCATGGTGGCGCTTTCGCGCAATATCCCGCGCAAGAAGGCCTTCGAGATGCTGACCACGGGGCGCTTCCTGTCCTGCGCAGAGGCCGAGGCCGCCGGTCTGATCAACCGCACCGTCGCCCCCGAGACGCTGGAAGACGCCTGCGACGAACTGGCCGCGACGGTCGCCGCCAAGCTCTCGGCCGCCGTGCGCATCGGCAAATCCGCCTTCTACGACCAGCTTCAGATGCCGCTGGATCAGGCCTATGCCTTCACCGGCGAGGTCATGGTCGAGAACATGCTCTGGCGCGACACCGACGAGGGCATCGCGGCCTTCCTCGAAAAGCGCAGCCCGGACTGGGCCTAGACCCTTGGCAGAGCGCGCGGCAGCGTCTATCTGCGGCCCATGACAGAGACATTGCATATCGTGGGCGGCGGCATGGCCGGGTCCGAGGCCGCATGGCAGGCCGCAAACGCGGGCGTGAAGGTCGTGCTTCACGAGATGCGCCCGAAGGTGAAGACCTTCGCGCACCAGACTGAAAACCTTGGGGAAATGGTCTGCTCGAACTCCTTCCGTTCGGATGACGACGAACAGAACGCGGTGGGCCTGCTGCATTGGGAAATGCGTCAGGCCGGCGGCCTGATCATCGAGACGGCGCATAAGCACCGCCTGCCCGCAGGCGGCGCGCTGGCCGTCGACCGCGAGGCTTTCGCGGAATCGGTGACCG
Organism: Ponticoccus sp. (in: a-proteobacteria); assembly: GCF_048381735.1. Taxonomy (NCBI): domain Bacteria; kingdom Pseudomonadati; phylum Pseudomonadota; class Alphaproteobacteria; order Rhodobacterales; family Roseobacteraceae; genus Ponticoccus; species Ponticoccus sp. (in: a-proteobacteria). The sequence goes on along the minus strand of NZ_JBLXGL010000001.1, from coordinate 768,459 downwards.
CCGCGCTGACCGCCCATCCGAATATCACGATCACCCACGAAGAGGTCTCTGACCTGCCCGCCGAGGGCCGCTGGATCTTCGCCACCGGCCCGCTGACCTCCGAGGCTCTGGGCGCCGCGATCCAGGCGGAAACCGGCGCCGACCGGCTGGCCTTCTTCGACGCCATCGCCCCCATCGTCTACGCCGAGACCATCGATATGGGTGTGGCCTGGCGCCAGTCGCGCTACGACAAGGGCGAGACCGAGGAAGAACAGAAGGCCTACCTGAACTGCCCGATGACCAAGGACCAGTACGAGGCCTTCATCGACGCGCTTCTGGCCGCCGACAAGACGGAATTCCACGAGGGCGAGACGGCGAAGTACTTCGACGGCTGCCTGCCCATCGAGGTCATGGCGGAACGTGGCCGCGAGACCCTGCGCCACGGCCCGATGAAGCCCGTGGGCCTGACCAATGCCCATAAGCCGGACCAAAAGCCCTACGCCGTGGTCCAGCTGCGCCGGGACAATGCGCTGGGAACGCTCTACAATATCGTCGGCTTCCAGACCAAGATGAAGTACGGCGCGCAAAATGCTGTTTTCAAAATGATTCCCGGGCTGGAGGAAGCCAGTTTCGCGCGCCTCGGCGGCATCCACCGCAACACCTTCCTGAACAGCCCGACGCTGCTGGACGCACAGATGCGCCTGCGCTCCAGGCCCAATATCCGCTTTGCCGGTCAGGTGACCGGCGTCGAAGGCTACGTCGAATCCGCCGCCATGGGCCTGCTGGCGGGCCGCATGGCCGCCGCCGAGATCCTCGGTCACACGCTGCCCACGGTCCCGCAGGACACCGCCCATGGCGCGCTGATCCACCACATCACCGGCGGCGCCGAGGCCAAGACCTTCCAGCCGATGAATGTGAACTTCGGCCTGTTCCGCCCGCTCGAAGGCCTCAAAGGCGGCCGCCGGGGCCGCCGCGACCGCTACAAGGGCTATACCGACCGCGCCAAGGCGGAATGGTCGGGCTGGCTGGCGGATCAGGTGAACGTCACCCCGGAACCCTCTGAAAAAGCGTGACGTTCCGGACGCGCTTCGCCCCCAGCCCAACCGGGCCGCTGCATCTGGGCCATGCCTTTTCGGCGCTGACCGCCTTCGACATGGCCCAGGCAGCGGGCGGCACCTTCCTGCTTCGCATCGAGGACATCGACAGCACCCGCTCGCGCCCGGAATGGGAGCGGCAGATCCACGATGACCTGCACTGGTTGGGCCTCGACTGGCCCGAACCGGCCCTGCGCCAGTCCGACCGGCTGCCCGCCTATCGCGCCGCCCTCGACAGCCTCTGGTCGCAGGGCCTGCTCTATGCCTGTAGCTGCAGCCGCCGCGACATCGCCGAGGCCGCCTCTGCCCCGCAGGAAGGCGCGCCGCTGATCGGCCCCGACGGCCCGGTCTACCCGGGCACCTGCCGCGGCAAGCCCCGCAGCGGGCCGCTGCCCGAAGGCGCCCTGCGGCTCGACATGGCCCGCGCCATGGAAAGGCTCGGCCCCGCCGACATCACCTTCGCCGAAACAGGCGCCCGGACGGCGCCGCAGGTCACCGCGCGCGGGATGATCGACACGGTCGGGGACATCGTGCTGTCGCGGCGGGACTTCCCGGGCTCCTACCACCTGTCGGTCGTGCTGGACGACGCGGCGCAGCAGATCACCCATGTGATCCGCGGCGAAGACCTCTTCGACGCCACGCCGATCCATGTCGTGCTGCAGCGCCTCATGGGCCTGCCGACACCCGGCTACCATCACCACCGCCTGATCCGGGACGAGCATGGCAAACGCCTCGCCAAACGCGACGACGCCCGCGCCCTCGCCACCTACCGGGCCGAGGGCGCCACGCCGCTGGACATCCGCCGCCTGGTCGGCCTCTGAGCCGCGTACAACGCGGCACCCCAGGCCGCCAAGAAAGCGCCGTCCCTCGGCTTCTTCTTGGCCCAAATACCCAAGGCCCACAGCCGCCGCGCGCGGCGCGGTCAGACCATGGGCGCCATCAACTCGGTCTCTTCGCCCACCACCGAGGTATAAAAGCACGACCGCCGGTTGGTGTGACAGGCCGGTCCCTCCTGCCGGACCACGGCCAGCAGGCAATCGCGGTCGCAATCGACCCGAAGATCCACCAGCTCCTGCGTGTGCCCCGAGGTCTCGCCCTTGATCCAGAAGGCCTGCCGCGACCGCGACCAATAGGTCACGCGCCCGGTTTCCAGCGTCTTCGCCACGGCCTCGGCAGTCATCCAGGCCATCATCAGGACTTCACCGGTCCCCTCTGCCTGGGCGATACAGGGGATCAGGCCGCGCGCGTCATAGACCAAGGTCGCAGGATCGAAGGGCATGGGCAAAAACCTTTTGCTTGTCTGGGTGCGATGCCTATGTATGGAACTCACGGCCAAAGGGAAACCACGAGGACGCAGCCAATGTCCGGCGAGACCGATCTTATCAAGCTCTATTCCGGGCGCATCCTTGAACTGGCCGCGGATATCCCGCGCCTCGGGAGGCTGGAGGCCCCCGGCGCCACCGTCAAGAAGCGCTCGCCGCTCTGCGGCTCGACCGTGACCGTCGACCTGGTGATGGAAGACGGCCGGGTCGCCGACTACGCGCAGGATGTGAAGGCCTGCGCCCTTGGGCAGGCGGCGGCCTCGGTCGTGGGCGGCGCAATCCTCGGCTGCACCCCGGACCAGATCGCCCGGGCCCGCGACATGCTGCGCGCCATGCTGAAAGAGGACGGGCCGACGCCCGAGGCCCCCTTCGACGGGCTGGAGGTGCTGCGTCCCGCGCAGGCCTACAAGAACCGCCACGCCTCCATCCTGCTGGCACTCGACGCCGCCACCGAGGCGGCAGAGATCGCCCGCGTGAACCGGACCGCCTGACGCCCCCACCGCATTCCGAGCAGCGGCGCGCCGGGTCGAACCGGCGCGCCTCACGTCCGGCATTCTGGCCCCGGACCGGGGCGGATCGCGCTCACCTTCGACCAAACAAAAAAACCGCCGCGCTCCGGGGATGGAGGCGGCGGAAAGGCGCGCGTTTTGGGCGCCGGATCGGATCGGTCACAGGCAGTGGAACCGAGGTTGGGAACAGGTCGGCACGCTGTCGGGACAGACAGATGCCGGGATCCGGGACAGGAACACGCAGGCAGAAAAGGTTACAAAAGCACCGGCAGATGCAGCGCGCAGACGAGGATGACGATCAGGGACAGCCCGCCAAGGGCATCCTGCCACAGCCCGTCATGGTCACGGGTCAGGGCGGTTTTGACGATCTCGAACATGGGCTGTCTCTCCATCGGCTGCTTTGTTACCCATTTGTTCTCATATCATTTACGCTGTGTAAAGAACTTTGTGAGAACATTTGAGAACAAAGTGGAAGTGGACGGGTCAGCCCACGCCGATCAGGCGGATCGCCTCGTCCTGCCGCATCAGCCACAACAGGTGCCGTGCGGCCCTGCCCCGCGGGCTTTCCAGCGCCGGATCCTCGGCCAGAAGCTTGCGCGCGTCTGACTGCGCCACGGCCATCAGCGCCGACTGCCGTTCCAGATCCGCGACCTGAAACCGTGGCAGACCGGACTGGGCGACGCCGATCAGGTCACCCGCGCCGCGCATCTCCAGGTCGACCTCGGCGATGCGAAAGCCGTCCTCGGTCTCGCGCAGCGTGGTCAGGCGTTTCAGGCCGCTTTCCGAGAGAGGCGGCTGGTACATCAGCAGGCAGGTGGACTGCGCCTCGCCGCGCCCGACCCGGCCCCGCAACTGGTGCAGCTGGGCAAGGCCGAAGATCTCGGCCCGCTCGATCACCATGATCGAGGCATTGGGCACGTTCACCCCCACCTCGATCACCGTGGTCGCCACCAGAACGCTGGTCCGCCCGGCGACGAAATCCGCCATCGCCCGGTCCTTTTCGGCGGGTGGCATCTGGCCATGGACCAGCCCCACCACACCCTCGCCAAGCGCCGCGCGCAGCAGCTTGAACCGATGTTCCGCGGCGATCAGGTCAGAGTTCTCGCTTTCCTCCACAAGCGGACAGACCCAGTAGGCCTGCCGCCCCTCGGCCACGGCGCGGTGCAGATGCGCGACCACCTCTTCCATGCGTTCGACCGACATCAGCGCGGTCTTCACCGGCTTCCGGCCCGGCGGTTTTTCGTCCAGCACCGACACGTCCATGTCGCCGTATTGGGCCAGCGCAAGCGAGCGCGGGATCGGAGTGGCGGTCATCACCAGAACATCCGCGGCGGCCCCCTTGCGCCCCAATTCAAGCCGCTGGCGCACGCCGAAACGGTGCTGTTCGTCCACCACCGCAAGACGCAGATCCGCAAAGGCCACATCCACCTGAAAGACCGCATGGGTCCCCACCAGCACCTGGATCTCGCCCGCGGCCAGCGCCGCCAGCTTGGCTTCGCGCTCGGCGCCCTTGTCGCGCCCGGTCAGGATCTCCAGCACCACGCCCGCGCTTTCGGCCAGAGGCTGCAAGCCCTCCATGTGCTGCCGCGCCAGGATCTCGGTCGGCGCCATCATCACGCCCTGCCCCCCGGCCTCGACCGCCGTCAGCAGCGCCTGAAAGGCGACCAGCGTCTTGCCCGCGCCCACGTCGCCCTGCAACAGCCGGTTCATCCGGTCCGGCCCGGCCATATCCGCCGCGATTTCCGCCACCGCCCGCTCTTGCGCGCCGGTGGGCCTGTAGGGCAGCGCGGCCAGCACCCTGGCCCGCAGGCGCCCGTCGCCCCGGGTCACCATGCCGCGCGCCTTGCGCCGGTGGGCGCGCGCAAGCGCCAGCGTCAACTGATGCGCCATCAACTCGTCGTAGGCCAGCCGCATCCGCGCCGGGGCGGTCTGCTGCAGATCCCCCGGACCCTCGGGCGCATGGGCGGCGCGCAGGGCCTCGGCCCAGCCCGGCCAGCCCTCCTGCGCCTGCTGTCCCGGGTCGATCCATTCGGCCAGATCCGGCAGGCGGGTCAGCGCGTCGCGCAGGGCGCGGACCATCTGCTTTTGCGTGACCGGCCCGGTCAGCGGATAGACCGGCTCGTAGCCCGGCAGATCGCCGGCGTCTTCGGGCGGCAGGATATGCTCTGGATGGACCATCTGCGGCACGCCGTCGAACAGCTCGACCCGGCCCGACAGAATGCGCCGCGCGCCGGTCGGCAGCACCTTGGTCAGGTAATCGGCGCGGCCCCTGAAGAACACCAGCTGAAAGCGCGTCTTCGCATCGTCCGCCTCGATCCGGTAGGCGCCGCCCTTGCGGCTGGCGGGCCGATGCGCGCCAATCACCGCCTCGACGGTCAGCACGGCGGGCAGATCGGCGCCCTGCACGGTCTCGCGCAGCTGCCGGTCGATCCCGGAATAAGGCAGCGTATACAACAGGTCGCGCGGCGTCTCGATGCCCGCCCCCTGCAAGGCCTGCGCCGTCTTCGGGCCGACGCCATCCAGCGCCTCGATGCCCGCGAACAGCGGCCAGAGCGGCTCTGGCCGTCCGCTCATCCGCCGATCAACGCCAGCCAGGCGTCCTCGTCCAGAACCATCAGCCCCAGCTCGCGGGCCTTCGCTTCCTTGCTGCCCGCGCCGGGCCCGGCCACGACGATGTCGGTCTTCTTCGAGACCGAGCCCGAGACCTTGGCGCCCAAAGCCTCGGCCCGCGCCTTGGCCTCGGCCCGGGTCATGCGTTCCAGCGAACCGGTGAAGACCACCGTCTTGCCCGCCACCGGAGAGCCCTGCGTCTGCGGGCGGTCCGGTGCCTGCACCTCGAGCTTGCCCACCAGCCTGTCGATCGACTGCCGCTCGCGCGGGTTGGCAAAGGCGTCGGACAGCGATTGCGCCAGCGTCGCGCCGACGCCGTCGATGCCGGTCAGGTCGGCCCATGCCTCCTGCGCGGCGGGCGGGACATCGGCCATGGCCGCGTCGCGGGTTTCCTTGATGCGGGCACGCCGGCCTGCGTCGGCCGCCGCCGCACGCTCGGCCCGTTCGGCCTCGTCGGCCTCGCGGTGGGCCAGCGCCGCCGGGCGGGCCCGGTCCACGGTCTCCGCAAGCGGCTCCCAGCCGCCGAAATGCAGAGCAAGATCGCGGGCGGCGGCCTCTCCGGCATGGCGGATTCCCAGCCCGAAGATCAGCCGTTCCAGCGGAATGCGCCGCTTTTCCTCGATCGCCGCAAAGAGGTTGGCGGCGGATTTCTCGCCCCAGCCCTCGCGGTTCTTCAGCTGTTGCAGGCCCTGCCCGTATTGCGACGACAGGTCGAAGATATCCGCGGGCTCGGCGATCCAGCCGTCGGCGTAGAACTGTTCGACCTGTTTGGCGCCCAGCCCCTCGATGTCAAAGGCCGCGCGGCTGACGAAATGCTTCAGCTTTTCAACGGCCTGCGCGGGGCAAATCAGCCCGCCAGAGCAGCGGCGGACCGCGTCGCCCTCTTCGCGGCTGGCATCAGAGCCGCATTCCGGGCAGGTTTCGGGAAAGCGGTAGGGTTCGGCATCGGCGCGGCGCCGGGACAGGTCGACATCCGCGACCTTCGGGATCACGTCACCCGCGCGGTAGACCTGCACCCAGTCGCCGACGCGGATATCCTTGCCGTTGCCCTCGTCGTCGGGGCGGATCGCCGCGCCGCTGTTGTCGCGTCCCGCGATGTAATCCTCGTTGTGAAGCGTCGCGTTGGAGACGACGACCCCGCCCACCGTGACCGGCGTCAGCCGCGCCACCGGCGACAGCGCCCCGGTGCGCCCGACCTGGATGTCGATGGCCTCCAGCCGGGTCCAGGCCAGTTCCGCCGGGAACTTGTGCGCGATGGCCCAGCGGGGCGTTGTCGAGCGAAAGCCAAGCCGTTCCTGCAGCGACAGGTCGTCCACCTTGTAGACCACGCCGTCGATGTCATAGCCCAGCGTCGCCCGCTGCGCTTCGATGGCGGCATAGTGCTTCAACATCTCCGGGACGGAATTGCACAGCCGGGTCAAGGGGTTGGTCTGAAAGCCCAGGCCCTGCAACCGGGCGATGGCCTGCCACTGCGTTTCGGCCAGCGGCTCTGACAGGTCGCCCCAGGAATAGGCGAAGAAGCGCAGGGGCCGCGCGCGGGTGATCTGTGAGTCGAGTTGCCGAAGCGACCCGGCGGCGGCATTGCGCGGGTTGGCGAAGGTCTTGCCCCCCTGCGCCGCCTGCCGGTCGTTCAGGGCCGCGAAATCCTCGTGGCTCATGTAGACCTCGCCCCGGACTTCCAGCACCGCGGGCGCCCCCGTCAGCCGGGCCGGAATATCGGCGATGGTCCGGGCGTTGGCGGTGACATTCTCGCCCGTGGTGCCGTCGCCCCGGGTCGCCGCCTGCACAAGGACGCCGTCTTCATAACGCAGCGACAGGGACAGGCCGTCGATCTTGGGCTCTGCCGTGTAGGCAACCGCCGCATCCTCCGAAAGCCCCAGATAGCGCCGCACGCCCCGGTCGAAATCACCGATGTCCCCGTCTTCGAAAGCATTCGACAGGGACATCATCCGCAGCGCATGGCGGACCTTGGAAAACCCCTCGGACGGGGCCGCGCCCACCTGCTCCGACGGGCTGTCGGCGCGCTTGAGCTCCGGAAAGCGCGCCTCGATTTCGGCATTGCGGCGCTTCAGGCGGTCATATTCGCCATCGTCGATCTCTGGCGCATCTTCCGTATGATAGGCCCGGTTCGCCGCCTCCAGACGGTCGGCCAGCGCCGCCAGTTCGTCGCGCGCCTGCTCTTCCGTCAGTTCCTCGACCGGGATCTCGCTCATGGTCCTTGCTCCGCCGCCTGTCACTTCGCATGTGATAGGCGCGCGCAGGCGCAAGGTCCATATCAGCCGTTTACGGCCAGCGCCTTCGGTTCGTCCTTCGAAGGCTCCGGGTCGCGCAGGACATAGCCCCGGCCCCAGACCGTTTCGATGTAATTGTCGTCGCCGGTGGCCACAGAGAGCTTCTTGCGCAGTTTGCAGATGAAGACGTCGATGATCTTCAGCTCGGGTTCATCCATGCCGCCATAGAGATGGTTGAGGATAATTTAGAATAACTGAGTGAAATCAATTCATAAGCAGGAAAAATTTCGACGGACAAACTGAAAACAAAACATGAATCTTGAAACAGTCCCGGAGGCACCATGACACCACAACAACGCGACCTCGCGCGCCATGCCCTCGGGCTGACGCGCCAGGCACGATCCTACCGCAATCGCTTCGTCACCGGCCCCGGCACCAGCGACCATCCCGTGTGGATGCAGATGGTTGAGGATGGCTTCGCATGGCGGAGACCCGGATCAGAGCTGACGGGCGGCGATGACCTCTTCGGCATGACACTGACGGGCGCCCGCGCGGCCTTGGATCAGGGCGAGACGCTCTGCCCCGAAGATTTCCCGAACCAGTCCATCTAACTCCGGAGGCCCGAATGATTTGGCGACCAACATTTGAACTGCAATTCTATACCCGCGTGACCCAAAGCGGCCCGGCCGACTCATACGGCTTTGCCCGACACCGCACCAAGGACGTGCTTCAACAGAAATGGATTGCGGAGGACGGCACCGAAGAATGGCGCGACGTCCCGCACTCAGGCACCACCTGTTTCAACTGACGCCCGGAGGCACCGATGCCGAGGCATTGCCCAGATTGCAGCGCGCAGATGGAAGACGACACCCTGAATTGCTGGTGCCCCTCTGCGGGCTGCACGTTCAAGGGGTATGTGGTTTTGCAGACCGGGAAGATCCTGCGTGAGCCGGAACCCCAACCGGAAGACCCGTGCCCCCTATGCGGGTGCGACGAACGTGGGCAAGGCGGGTATCTCGCCTGCGACTGCCCAGACATTTGATCCAGCCCCCGACCGCGGGACAGGAAGCCCCTCACCCATCCCAGTCCAGCCCCTCCTCGGCCTCGCGCGCGCCCTCCAGAGCATTGGCCCGCGGCGACCAGTACCGGCGCATATCCAGGGCAGGCCCGCTCCGACAGCGACGACACCGCGCCCGCGCCAGTATCTCGGCACGGGACAGCGACAGAACATTGTCAGGTGCCGGAACATCGGCCTCCGCGCCGCAGCAGGAGCATTTGAGCCAGAGCATGTGCATGGCGCGGGCATATCACCGCCGCAGAGGCTCCGCCATCCGGCCCACAGAATAGGGCGCCCGTCGTTCATGCCGCTTCCGGCCCAAACCTGCCGTTCAGTCCTTGGCCGATCGCTGCGGTGCAGCTTCAACAGACCAGGCTTTCGTCCATCGCGCAGCATTTTCGGAGGATGAAGGTCGGCAGTGCGGGACGGAGCTGCCGTTAATAATTCTGGACGCAATGTCTGCTTTCTGCTGAACCTTTGCGGACACAATTATGGCTGACGCGATGTATGAAGTTGAACCAACAGAAGAAAGCAGAGGCTTCTGCGATTGTTGCGGCAATCAAACTCGTACTGTTTGGGGATATGTTCATGAAGAAGGCGGAGGAACTCTGGCGAGTTACTTCGTTCAATGGACCGTTGGTCAGTCCATTGAAGATCATCCAGCCAATTTCGATCTGGTGTTCGGAGCCTGGGGAGAGGGAACTAGCAAGAGTGATCGGTGCGCGATCTCGCTGGTCCACTTCGAATCCGAAGGTGTTCCCGGTGTTTCAGTGATTGATGCGAACGACCGGCCCATCGCTTCAAGTGAACTTGTCGGATCGGCAAAGAGCCGTGAAGAGTTGATAGGAACCCCTTTAATCCAGCAAGTGTTCGCAATCTTTGATTCAGTGATTTTGCAGGACAATCGCCTTAGATGACATTGGCTGCGCTGCAGAACAGTTGCACTTTGGGCTCGAAGCCGACTTACGGCGGTGCAGCGTGCTGGACACCCTGGCGGGTGGGGCTGCCCGGCAGAGACGGCCCATTGCGGACCTTCACGCCAGGCGCGGCGGATGACCGGTCCCGGCCCAGAGCAGACTTTCATCCAGGCTAGAGATTCTGCGATGCAGCATGAGATTAAGGTCATTCAAAAGTGAACTTGCACCAGTAGCGAAGGAGCAAGTAAAGACCCGTTCCGCCAAACTCCGTGCGCTTACGCGACCGCCAGCACGATACACGGAAAAAAGCTCTTGATCGCCGCCCAGAGTCAGCTGACGTTTGCCATCAAGCGGTAGTCCACTTGGGGAATATCGATTCAGGTATCTTTTTTTGGAGAGGTTCAATATGCGCAGCTACTTTGCTCTGGTCCTTTTAGGTGTAGTCGTAGGATGCGCCCCGACCGTCACTTCGACCAGCTTCAAGTCCATGAGTAGCTCTCTCTTGTGGTCGAAGCACTACACGGTATCCGATCCGCGAGAGTTAGCGTTGATCGAGGCTGAGTTGGGCACCAGGGGTCAGACCGTCAGCGGAACCGACTATCTTGGCCGAAGGACAAGTTCAGCATACGGTAAGAGCCTGTATGCGAGAGAAGCGACGGCACAACCGTCGTCGGACCGTGATTGTAGCGATTTCAGTTCCGCTGCTGCTGCGCAGGCCTACTTCTTATCCAATGGAGGTCCGACTAGAGACCCCGCTGGACTGGACCGCGATGGTGATGGCCTGGCGTGCGAATGGGGCGTCCAAATCAACAGACTCGCGTTGAAGCAGAGGGCGATAGCGACCGCAACGCGTGCTTCATCGTACCGCGCCCCGCGCCCATCTAGTAGCTCGCGATGCTATGTCGGACCGCGAGGCGGTACATACACAATCACCGCCAGCGGCAATAAGAATTACGGTGGATGCTGATGGTCCCGTTGCACCAACGCGTCACGAGTGACGGGCCAGAATCAGTACGGGTAAAAGCATGATCGCCCAATCGAGGAACAAGACCGGATAATCCACCAACATGGACCAGCGAGTTGACGCTAGGACGTATTGCCTGCGTCGTCCATGGCCCTTCACCGTCCCGACCGCCGGGCACGTAACAAGCGGCCCAAAGTCGCTGTTGACCACATTCATTGACTGCTGCATTCGCATCCGTGAAAGCAGACGGCGTACTAGCTTATCCACGCAGCCTTCTACGCCCCAATCATATCAAACCTTCTGGAAGAATGATGAGTCTTCATATCTCTTGATGAAGTCCGACTGTAGCTGTGAGGATGCTTTCGCTAGAAGAACTTTTGCGCGCGATTCATCAATGTTATCATGCACTTCCCGTGCCTTCGAGATAATTTTCTTGAACGCGGTTTCATCCATGCGGTTACCAAGCTTTACACCGAGGATTGTCGGGAAAATGCTCTCAAAACTATCTTGCACCGCCTTTGCGGAGGGTACACTTGCAAGAAAGTGAAGAACGAATTCTGGACGCATCATGTACCTCGTTCCGTTCTTTGCGACTAGTTGACCGGTGGCTCCTTGAACTCGCGTTTGCTGAGTAAGCCACCAGGTTTTGAACCCATACGGGTTTCCACCACTTCGTTCACCCTGTGACTTTCTGGATTGATAGACCCGAAGAATGGTCAATGCCGCGTTTCGGCAGAGAATTTCTTCACTGGAATTTTCTCGACTAACTTTGTTACGGCTTTTCATAATCCTTTGCGTTAACGTGACGAGATCCTCATCAACTATCCCTTCGAGCATTTGGTCTTCGGTCTCAAACTTGAACCCGAATTCGCTCACAAGGTACTCGCGCAACTCATCTCTTCCTGCTTCTTTTGCAATGTCGGTCACAGAGATGAATTGGCCCAGGTAGTTGCCCCAGGTGAGCGGACCTTTCTTCAAGGCTGACCTTTCAAATTTAGCATAGAAAAAGGCGCGGATCAGAATGCGATCAATCTGCCTTGCCAACTCAAAAGTCATATAGTTTTGGACATCTTGATAGTTGTTCATAAACTCAAGGTGGGTGGTTCGAAAGTGATGCCAGACTTCGTCCAAAGTCTTGTCGGTCAAGATAAGTTTTGATCCTGCCGCTTTAAGCAGCTGCAACGCATTCTTGGTCATCTGATCTTCCTTCGGCAACATGTGCTCAGAAAGAGACCTAACCACTAGATCGGCCCCAACATACAAGTTGAAGTTGGCGCTCATGCTTCGGAAATACTCGACCACTCGCGGCTCATTCTTGAGCATGAATAGCAGTACATATGTTCGTGATAGTTTCCTAAGGTATCGGCGCTCGACCTTTGAGCTATTGTAGTACGTTCCCCGCAAGATCGACAAACACAACTGCGCTAACAATCCCGCGTCAACTCCCGACATCCCTCGGTCGGAGATGGCTTGGTCCAATGTGTCATGAATGGACGGGAGATTGCTATCGCTGCCGTCTTCGCTCTCTAAGAACATCGCCATTTCAAGGCCTTGAGCATGGAAGGAGCGGTGGATTACGTCATGGCAAGTTTCGACCGCCAATTCGATCAAGGTAGAATTATCGTTCGCGGTCGATATATCCGTCGACGCCCGGTTACGAAAGACCTCACTCACCTCGAGCTTCAGTGCTTCATCATCCACGTTCTCTTCGATGATTTTTTTGCGCGTCTCGTACGGTAGGCAGTAGCCCCTGTTCTTCCTGTGGAAGTTGACTTTTCGGCCACCGCCATCTTTCGACACCAACTTATCCAGCCGATGTTGCAGCACTCCCTTTATGAAGGTTTTTGCTGTTGGAAGTGCATCAATAACTTTTGCTTCGATTTCCTTGATGGTTAGGTACTTGTCTTTGGATGGATCAGTTCCTTCGAGGGACCACAAAATGAGGCTATCTGAAACTGCCTCAAGGAGATCACTTTTGCCACGACGACGATCCACTTCCTGGCCGAGAAACACACAAAGTGTTTTTGCTGGTAAGCCTTGAGATGGCTGTAAAGTATCCGCGGTGCCTATCCCGCCCAGAAAGGAAGCTGAACCTGCGACATACGCCTTGTATGACTGTAATGCACCAGGCGTGGCATTGATCTGATGCTGGAAATAGTGCGCGTCGCGAATGACGATCCTGCAGTCTAGCTCGTCGCTCAGTTCTTCCTGCAGCTGATCGATCAAGGTCAGTTTTCGGCTGGTAGCGTACATCAGGCTACGCGGATTGCGTCCAAACTCCCGGAGCCGTCTGACAGTTTGCCGGATTTTTGTCTTCGGCTCACCTGTGATGGATGCTTGCATAAATTTCTGGGTCCCAGCGGCTTCATACACACGGTCATCTAAAGCGCCATCAGCGCCACCGTCATGAAAACCTCCCATCGGCACATAGTCGGCCCCCAAAGTTGCGGCAAAGAAGCCTTGCGAGAAGTTCTCGAAGTCTGTTCCCCCTACTCTGGATAGGGCGATTTCGATAATCCTGGGATCGACGGTTTCCATGGGTGACTCCGAGAAATAGATGCTGTTTTTGAAAGCGCCCAGACTAAAGAAATCACATCGATGCTTTGCCTGCAATCCTAGGATAGTCGGCATTTTCAGCCGCAAAAGTCCGCTTTCGGTTTGGTCGATGCTTCGGGCTGCGTTGCAGCGAACTTCCGCTTCCCGCCCGGCGCGTCGACCGGCGAAAAAGCTAGCAATATTCCCGCCCTGGCGGGCGGGGATCGGATCACGCCGGGACAGCCACACCAACGCGAGCCATAGCCTCACGGTAGTACCGGACAGCGATCCGGTCGAGCACGCCCCTCACGTCTTCCCGCCAAGCGCCTTTGCCCAACGGGACCAAGCGAAGGTGCCGCCCGAAACGCCAGCCCAGATCAGCACAGCGACGGCGGTGGATGCCGCATTGACATCAACGGTCAGCAGCCCGGCGGCTTTGTCGAACTCGACAAACGGAAGCGTCGCGGCGAGGCCCGCTGCCGGCAGCAGAAGGAAGACGCGGAGAAGGAGAGCGATTTGCCCAGTCATAGTGATTTCCTTTCAGGGAAGAGCGGCACGAAGCCGCGGAGTATGGGCGCACCAAGGCGCGCCGGGGGTAGCGATCAGGCGACAGCCCGATCGGTCCAGTCGCGGTCGATCACGTCGAAGCCGGGACAGAGCTTGGCGGCGACCTCACGGTGGCCCAGCAGCCTCTTGAACTGCGTCCGGTCCCCGAACTCGGCCACGGCCTCGCGCATCGAGGCCAGCTGCTCGGGGTAGTACAGATCCTCGGGCTGATAGGTCCGGTCGATGGTCCGGCGCTCGATCATGAGGATGTGCTTGACGCCGCTGTTGTAGCCGATGGCCCCCGCGCCGTAGCGGCCGAGCGGCCGGGCCGCGCGGCGCTCGCCGTCCGGGCAGATGATCTCGTGGTAGCCGGTGTCCGACCACCCTCGCCCGCCCCGCGTCACCGGCAGGGTGTGCATCCGGTGGATCGCGGCGACGATCTCGTCATTGCTCTTGCCCAGGTGCCAGTCGCCCGGCAGAGCACCGCAGTGCATCATCAGGGTGTCGATGGCGGTGCAAGCCGAGCCCTGGCGCAGGACATTGGAATGCGGCACCGCCAGCGCGGGCTTGCCCGGCGACAGGATCTCGCCCGACCGCGCCCAGCTCGCCGCCGGTGCGCCGTCATGGTCTGCCACCTGTCCGAGGGCTGTCCGGGCCGGTGCGTCATAGCCGCCCTCGGGCGTGGCGGTGAGGTAGCCCAGCCCGATCAGGCCCGTGCGCAGCATTTTCAGCGCCCATTCGCTGCTCCGGGTCGGCCCGGCACTGTAGAGGGCCGTGGCGGCTGCGTCGGTCCGGCTGCCATACCAGCCATCGGCAGGCCCCGGGTCGTAGCCGAGCGATTTCAGGCCGAGCTGCAGGTAGCGGACAGCGGGGTTGATTGGCATGACGTTCTCCCATGCGTAAAGGCCCCGCGGGCGGGGCGTGGTGGGTGGTGTTTCGGAAGGGTTAGGAGCGCCGGTCGATCAGGACGCGCGTGTCGCTCTTGATGGCCTCGGTGCGGCGGTCGATTTCCTGTACCCGATCATCGAGCACGTCGAGTCGACGGTAAATGCTGCGCACCTCGCGGAGGACGTACTCGGTGCGCGCGACCTCGGGCGGGACAGACCCAACCTCGATCGGGGTCTTTTTCGCCCCACGTCGCGCGAAGATGGCAGAGGCGACGACACCGATCACGGCGGCGATGCCCGCCCATGCTTCAGTGTTGAGACGGTTCAGCAAATCAGTGACCAGTGGGATAGTTTCCAATGTCCGCTCCCGATCTGTATGCTGCTGCCATGTCGGCAATTGCCAGCACGAGATAGACCCCCACGCCAGTGCTCAAGCCGTCCTGCACCCCTCGTATGTAGGGCAGCGCGAACAGCACGGTCAGGCCGAGGAAGATTCCCGCCCCGCAACAGGCCCCGACGACGCGCAGCATGGGTGAGCGCCGCCAGTTGCCATTGATCCAAAGGCCCGCATATCGCATGGCTCCGATGAAGGTCAGCAGCAGCACGACAGACGCCTCATCTGCGCCCGCCCAGAGGAAGGCGACAAAGCTAGGACTGGCGGCGAGAGTGTCGCCGGGGAACGCGAGGATCACCGCGAACGCCAAAAGCACGGTACTCGTGAGCCACTCAAGCGCCCTGCCGTGCTGTAAAAGGGTGTCGGTCACTTTCATGATTTCTCCTGATCAGCCGCTTCGGCCTCCGATGGTCCGAGGTTCTGCATTTCCAGCATGAGCGCCCGCACCATCAAGCCGCCTCTAGAGCGCTGAAGCACGTGGCCACCGCCAGATCGATCTCAGCCGTGCTGCCCGCATTCCCGACCGCCCCTATGGCGGTCAGGCGGATGCTCTCCAGCGTGGCCGCGGTGGCGCGCCACATGTCGCCCATGTTGAGCCAGACCTGCGCCAGCTCCCAGGCAGTGGGCGCGGTGATCCCGATCTCGGCACCGATCAGCGGGAAACCCTCAAGACTGGCCGGCTCAGGGTCGAGCGCCACATAGGCCCGGGCCTCGGCTTCCTTCGCCTGGTAGATCATCTGCTGGCCGGGGATCTCGGTGATGAAGTTCTGGCGTTTCGCACCTACGGCCTCATTGATGGCAGTCACGGCATCGAGGCGGGCCGCCACGACGTTCTCGACCGGGACCAGCATGCCCTCGACCACACAGTGCGCCGAGACGTCCAGAGGATGCAGGGTGTCGTCGATCTCGATCCAGACGCCCGGAGGCGCCTGGTCGTCGGGAACGGCCAGGGTAAAGAGCGCCCGGCCGTCAGCCGGGTCATAGTAGAGCTTCATGGTCAATCACCCATCTTGAAGAACTGGTAGTTAAGGGTCCGGGCAGCGTGTGGGTTGGAGACAACAGTCGGCGTCCGGGAGCTAAGGAACGTGAACGATCCGCCGCTGTTGCAGACCGGATTGTTGCCGGTGTCGTTGACCTTGATGGTGCCGAGCGTCACGTCGCTCGTGTGGGTGATCACCCACATCCCGCCGCCGAGGTCGGGAAACGGCCCCTTGTTGGAGACCGTGCCGAAAGCGGTCGGAGACATGGGCACCACGTCGGCGCGCACCGGCGTGCCCAGGTACTGCGTGATCCGGCACCACCCCGGAGAACCGTTGCCGCCGTCGGCACCACGTCCAGATTCCCCCAGACCCTTGGCGCCGGCGGCGCCGATGTTGATCTGCAGCTTGGCGTTGGCCACCGAGGACACATCGATGATCTCGGTCGTCACCTCTGCCGCGTTGCCTCCGGCGCCGGCATCCTTGGCGGGGCAAGAGGATCCACCGCCACCACCCGCTCCGTAGCCAGTGGCATTTGCGCCAGGGTTGTTCACCGGCTGGAAGCTTTGGTTCATGTACCCTTCACCACCTGCGCCGCCGGTGCCCAAGGCACTGCTGAAGCCGTCGCCGCCGTTGAAGTGGCTACGGGCAACGCCCGACTGCACCGCCGGGCGGGGCGCGTTGCGAATGTCCGCGGTTGCCGTGGATCCGCTGAAAACCCTGACGGAGGTCTCGCCGCCGCGCCCGCCCAGGGACGGTCCGTAGTTGCCACTCCGGCCGCCATCACCGCCGTTGCCGCCCGAGATCATTGTGACCTCGACGTACTGACAGGCCGGGTTCAGGGTGATCGTTTGCGAGTTGGTAACCGTGGCCGTGGCGCCGCGCACCGAGAGGTCGCGATAGTACTTCGCGTTGACCAACCGGGTGCCGCGAGACTTGGAAACCTCCAGGTACTCGGGCATCCCCGCCGCATTGACCCCACCCGCCAGCAGGCCAAACGCGTCCGCGCCGCCCGAGGCCGCACGGCCCAGATAGATGCCCGGGGTCGTAAGGTCGCCCGCCGAGGTCTTGCCCACGGAGAAACCCGCCGTCGTGGCGTCGAGCTTCAGGGTCTCTGTGACCTCGACGTGGCGCGCGTTCATGATGCCCGTGTCAATTTTCGCCGCCGAAAGGTTGGCGATCTTTGCATCAGTGATGATCGCATCACGGATGTTGGCTTCGTTCGTGATGATCTCGTTGGTCGAAACGTGGTTCGCCTGAATGGCGCCGTTGACGATCAGCTCACCGCTTGCGGCGATGCGGACGATAGGCGCCCCGAGACGACAGACCGTTGCGCCATTGTTTCGCTTTTCCAAGCGGACACGGGCGTAACGCATGCCCGCAGGAACAGTGACGATGCCCGACGAGGTTGTGATGCTGCCCGAAGTGATCTCACCGGGGTTCAAATACTGAGCAGGGGAGAAATTCGGGTTCTCAGATACCTGCAGGTGCATGTTGCAGCTGCCCACGGCAGGGCTGAGGAAGCCCTGCACGGACATGAACAGCTCTTGTCCCGGAGTGACTTCGAAAGAAGGCCCGAAAGCGGTGAGGTACTGGTTGGCGTCCCCCGTCAAGCGAAGGATGCGCGGCGTGTTCCAAGTCGTGCTTATGGAGTCTTCGACCAGATACCCGCTGGGGAACGTCCAGTAGTCCAAGTCCGAGAAGTAGGGGTCCGTAACCAAGTTGGTGACGTCGCCGATGAGCATCTTAGAAGCGGTGACAGCCCCAGCGTCCAACTGATCGGTCTTCACAGCGCCAGATTCGATCTTGGCCGAGGTAACAGAGTTAGCATCAAGGTGGTCAGTCTTGACCTCGCCCGCCAAGATATGACGGGCGATCACGGCATCCGAAGCGATGTGGCGTGTCTCGATGGCGTCGCTTTTCACATGGTTAGAAACGATCGTTCCTTCGACGATCAACTCGCCCTTGTTGCGGCGGCGGACTACGACGCCGCCGATCCTGACGTCAGTCGCCCCACCTGTGATGTAATAGCGGAAGCGCGCATAGGCGTATCCGGGAGGTAGGGAGTAAACAGCAGCTTGAGTCTGGACCGAATTCGCCTCAAAAGCCACTGAGGAGGGCGAACCCCACGCGCTTATGTTCCCCGTGGCAAACGTAGGCGAATTGGACACCTCGATGTGGAGAACTGCCCGTCCGACGCCCGTTTCATTCTTGCCCCGGGCTTGGAGGAACACTTCCTCCCCTTCCAGGCTAATCTCAAAGACTGCCCCTGCGCCCCAAGCGAAATTCTGACCGTTCCCCTGCAGGCGCATGGCCCTCTTGGAACCCCAAACCTCAGGCGCTGCACCCGAAAAAGAGATGGAGCTGTCGGTCCCACCGAAAGACCACAGAGTAGGGTCTGAGAAATCCCGGTCTGTATTGAGGTTGGTGAAGTCCCCAATGGCCATTTTCGAAGTGGTGACGGCCCCAGCAGCGAGTTCGCCGGTGCGGACCGCGCCTGCGCCGATTTTCCCCGCGACAACCGAGTTGGCGTCAAGGTGGTCCGTCTTCACCTCGCCTGTCTTGATGTGCCGGGCGATGACGGCGCCATTGACGATCAACTCGCCGCTAGCGGCAACCCGGACGATGGGAGCGCCAAGGAGACACACTGTCGCCCCGTTCCCTCTCTTTTCAAGACGAACGCGCGCAAACCTCATCCCCTCGGGAACCGTCACAATTCCCGAAGACGTCGAGATACCAGCTGTGCTGATGTCCCCTGTGTTAAGGTATTGGGCCGACGAAAAATCCTCATTGGCAGAAACCTGCAGGTGCATGTTGCAGCTGCCCACCGCAGGGCTAAGGAATCCCTGCACAGACATGAAAAGCTCTTGTCCCGGAGTGACCTCAAAAGAAGGTCCAGTTGCTCGTACTTGCGCGTTGGCAGCCCCCTCCAGGCGTAGATGACGTGAAGCATTCCAGAGAGGGTTGGTGGACACATTAATCGAAGCCCCCTCCGGAAGAACCCAAGATTCCGGGTCCGCGAAGTAGGGGTCTGCCACCAGATTGGTGAAGTCTCCGATAACCATTTTCGACGCGGTGATGGCCCGGGTGGCCAGTTTCTCGGTGATCACTGCCCCTGCTTCGAGTTTGGGCGTGGTGACAGCGCCGTCCGTGATCTGCGTTCCGGTGATCTGCCCGGTAAGTTTGGCAGCCTCCAGCGCTTCGATCTGTGCGTTGGTGAGTTTGCCCGTAATGTCGCCCGAGGCGACAGAAGCGATCCAACCAGACCCCGTGTTCCGATAAAGCTTGTTGTTGGTCGTGAGGAAAACCTGACGACCTTTGACATGCGGGGTTCCGGGGAGCGCCCCAAGAACCTCGATGGGCTTGATCGAGTTGGCAAACTTGGCCGTGTCGAGCGCCTGGTCGGCAATCTGCGCGCCGGTCACCTGCCCGGAGATGTCGACAGCTTCCACAGACTTGACGTAGGCTGTGCCGCTCCAGCGGTAGAGATCGCCGCCGAAGACAATCGCGGAGGTGCTGCGTGTGGTAGGGAGGGTCGACCCGGAAACCACGCGAACGCCCTCAAGGCCCGCCGCGAAACTGGTCTCGTCGATAAGGCCCTGCAGATCTTCCGTACTGACGCCGGCCGGCGCCGGTGTGGTGGCCGAGGCCATGCTGGACCAAGAAGAGCGGTTGCCGCTCGTGTCCACGGCGCGGACCCAGTAATACTTGGTCACGTCGTCATTGAGGCCCGTGCGCGCGAAGGTGGCCGCCGTGCTGGTCAGGATCGGCGAGGTCGTGTTCGGCGCCGGCGCGTTCGCGTTGGCCTTTTCCACGATCTCGTAGAAGGCCATGTCCGGCTCGCTGTTGGCGTTCCAGCTCAACCAGACCGTGCCGAACCCTGCCGCAGCGGTGAGCCCACTTGGAGCCGCGGGCGGGATTGTGTCGACGGCAGCGGTGATTGCCTCAGGGCCAACCCAGTCAGAACGCCGGGGGCCGTTCACGGCCCTCACGCGGATCTGCAGACTGGTCCCGGGCAGCACCGTCAGGGCATAGGCGTTCGTGGTCGATGAGGTGCCCACATAGCCGCCCCCGTCTTCGGCGACTTCGATCTCGTACCCCGTTGCCGGATCAGCCGCATCCCACGTGGCGTTGACGACCGCGGCACCGTCCTCCCGCAGTCGCGTCGACAGCACGAGGTTCGTCGGGATGCCCGGCTGCCCGAAGCCGCCGAGGAGAGCATCCTCGTCGAGATCATCGACCGTGAGACGGATGTTGGGCGTTGCGACGTCCATCCAGCCGGTCCAGCTCCGCAGGTCAGCGGCGCCAGAGACGAAGCTCGCCTGGATCTGATACGCCGTATTCGGGAGGATGCCGTCCGAAATCAGCACCTCCCCCTCGGACGCTTCCGCGAAGAGGCCGCGCTGTCCGATCTCGCTCGCCCCGGCCACCCGCAGCCGCCACGTCGCGCGGAGTGTGCGGTTGGCCGGCGCCACCCAGGACAAGCGGATAGCCGGGCGACGGGCGCTGCCATTGGCGTCCGGGATGCTGGCCGGCACGGCGGCGGCAACAATCGGCGGCGGAGCCGGGGCGGCTGTCGTCGCCGTGACCTGCACGGGGGCGGCAAACCAGCCGCGCGTTTTCCCGGCCCGACCAACGGTCCGCGCCTCGACCAGATAGCTCACACCCTCCTCCAGCGCGCCGGTCAGCAGGCTATACTCACCCGCCGGAACGGACTCGCCGTAGGTCCAGGGCGTCTCATCCTCGCCAGCCTCACGCCAGCGCAGCTGCACGGTGACCCCGTCGAGGTCCGCGCGGGACGCAATGGGCGCGAGCTGCACGGCAATGCGCGGACGCACCGACAGATCCGGCAGGACGATCTGGGTCAGCTGCGACGAGCGGGCCGCCGTGATCACCGGCGCGGGCGGCAGGTCCGAGGCTGGGGGACGCGGGTTGGTGATGACCGGATCATAGGGCGGGATTACAGAGGCCGCGTCCAGCACATGGGGCGCCGCGTCCACCACCTCAATCAGCGCCGTCTCGTCCTGATCCGGGCGCACCGCCATCACCAGCATGTCGGCGCTGCGCTGCTCGGTCTCCTCGATGGCAACCAGATCACCCACCGCGACGTCACCCGCGATCACGCCGACGGTCGGCGTCCAGACCCGGGCCTGCGGGTCCACCGGCGAGGTTGCGGCGAATGCATGGATGCCCGCGCTGACATTGCGCACCACCATGCGGAAGCTGGCCTGATCGACGTCGAACACGTCGTCCAGCGTGATGCTGGTGATGAGATCATTCTCGACGGTCAGCGCCTTGACCCGCGCCTCGCCCACGCCGATCAGCGGCACGTCATGCACCAGCCTGATCTGGTCGCCCTGCTGGATGTGGATGCTTTCCCAGTCAGCCTTGAAGGAGTGGGTCTCCGGGCGGTGCAGCGCGGTGGCGAGGTGATAGCGGCCAAGGCGATAGGTGTTGCCCTCGTCTTCATCCTCGGCGGTCACCACCGTGCCGGGCAGCTGCAGCGTCTCCAGCTCGGTGGCGGTCTGGCGCGTGTAGCCGTCCTTCAGCACCAGCACCTCATCCTCCTGCCAGTCCAGGCGTTCGGAGCGGACCATGCAGCGGAAGCCGTGGATCTCGCGCGGGAAGGTCAGCTTGGAGCGGTAATCCCAGCTGTTGCGTGGCGTGAACACCTGGCGCACCGGCCCCGCCGCCCCGTCCCGCACGACGCTGTAGCGCAGATCGGCCAGCGTGCGCCGCCCGCGCCCCGCGGCGCAGATGATGTCGAGAACGTCCGCAAGCTGCGTGGCCGTATCCACCACGTAATCGCAGGTCCAATGCGGTTCTTCCGTGGCCCAGGCATGCAGCGCTGCGAGATCGATCCGGTCATCGGTGACCGGGCGGCGCAGGTGCGGACCCCGCAGCGCCTGCGCGTAGAGCCATGCCGGATGCCGCACCGGGCGCGGCTCAGTCCACTGCAGGTTGCTGTCCAGCTCCGGCGCCAGCTGCTGCACGATGGCGTTGAGGCTGTCGATGCGCCCGTTGAGCTGCTCGTTGGCCCGGATGCGGAACGCCACCTCGGCAATGCCCGCGTGACTCGGCAGCGCGCCGTCGCGAATGGACCGGATCGCGGTGAGCGTGGCGCTGTTGACGTCACCCACATCCTGATCGATGCCATTGGTGCGGGTGATCCGGATGGCGTATTCGTCCGGCGCCGGGAACGCGATCTCGCGGGTCACCCGATACAGGCTGACATATTTGCCCGACCATTCGGTTTCGCCGAGGTCCACCCAGTCCGCCTCGTTGAGGCCGCCTTCCGTGCGCTGGTACTCGAAACGAAACCGCGCCCGGTGGCTGCTGAGATCACCGTCGAACGTGCTGTTGTAGAGACCCTGCGGAAACGTCAGATCAACCGCCGCCGAAACTGTCTCCTGGCGGGTGTACTTGATGACCGGGTCATTTTCCTGCGGGACATCGCTATAGGCATCCTCTGCGACGTCATCGGAATAGAGGCGCATGACCTCACTACCCTGCCGCCACCCGGCAGCCGGAACCTGATAGGTCGCCGAGGCCCGGGTGACCGTCATGCCCTCGGCTTCGGGGCGCATGAACGGCAGGGTGCTGGTCTCCTCATAGAGCCGCCGCTTGTTGGTGATCCGAACGCGCCAGCGGCGCGCGACACCATCGGAAAAGCCGCCCGCCTGGAACTCCTGGCCTGTGGTGATGTCGGTATAGGTCGCGACCGTGGTCCATCCGGGCACACCCGCCTCGGCCACCTCGACCACAAACGAATAGACCGTGCCGTGCCGCAGCGCGGTCGGCTCGACCGCGATCACCGCCGACCGTGCCGCCTGCGCGGGCTGGAACTCATAGAGGTCACCGACTCCGGACAGCAGTTTCCGGGGCGCATGCTCCTCTTCGGTGCGCGGCTTCACCAGGTCCGCGAGCTGCGGCATGTTCGCGAGCGTCCGCGCCTCGTCGACATTCAGGAACTCCAGCTCCAGGCCGTCGTATTCCCAGATCGGCGTCGAGCCGATGCGCAGATCCTCCAGCGCGACCGGCCCCCAGCCAAAGGTCATGCGCCCGCGGTAATAGATGTCCCGGCCCACCGTCTCCGAGAACCCGGTGGCGGTCATCGGCGGAAACATGAGGTGACGACCAAGCACATAGGGATAGACCCCACGCCTGTTGATCGCGTTGCCGGTGCCGGTGATCGCGTAGTTCTCCGGGTCGCGCGTTCCGCCCTGCTGTGCCGGCGGGATCAGGCTGTTGATGACCAAGGAGCCGACCACGGTGATAGCGGCCACCGTGAGGGCGTATGAGAGAGTTCCGGCGGCCCCGATAATGCCAGCCGAGCCCAAGGCCCCCGCCGCCCAGGTCGCAGCAGACGGCAGCGCCGCCGAGGCAATCATCCCGATCAGCGCCCCGCCCTCCTGCGGCGGCCAGAAGGCTTCAACGCGCGTGCCGATGGTCGGGCGGGTCCTGGCCCACATGTCGAGCGGGACAATCGACACGTTCACGCCACGGATCAGGCGCACCACCGGCGGGCCATAGCGGCGCATGTCCAGATCCATCCGCCCCACGGCCTCGGCCACGGTGGTTCCGGCAGGCACATAGACCGAGAACGGGTCGCGGCGCAGCGGGTGACGGTTGCCCGCCACCTCGATCATGGTCTGATCATCCAGCAATTCGGTAAATCCCTTCCAAGCGGCCACCCCAAGAGGGGCCGCGCCACCGCTCGATGCGGCTACAGTGTTCCTGGTCGTCCAGCGTGTGCAGCATGTCCTGATCGCTCAGGGCATAGCCTAGGTGCAGCGGGCGCCCCTGCATCGTGAACAGCAGGGCATCGCCCTCCTGGGCGCGCTCTACCGAGATGAAGTCGGTGCGGTAGCGATCCACCACCCCGAGGCGCACCGCCCCGACCATGTCGCAGGCCGGGTCCGGGATCTCGCGCCCGAAGCGGGCGCGCTGCAGTGCCAGCCAGAGCCCGAGGCAGTCGAATGCCTCCGGCCCCCGCCCCCGCTCCGCGTAAGGCAGGCCGATCCAGTCGTCGGTCCACATGTGGGCTTTCCTTGCATTTGTAGCTTAACGCTACTTTTTACTTGCCCGCCGCCGCCATGTAGCTTAAAGCTACAACTATGAAGACCATCACGTACAAGCCCGCCGCCCTGAAGGTTCTCCGCAAGATGCCGCGCCCGGAATCGAAGCGGATCATGGCCAAGGTGCAGCAATACGCGGATGATCCGGCGGCTCAGGCGAACAACGTCAAATCGCTGAAAGGCCGGGAAGGCATCCGGCTTCGCGTCGGCGACTGGCGCGTGATCATGGACGATCAGGGCGAGGTTCTGGACGTTCTCAAAATCGGGCCGCGTGGCGGCACCTACGACTGACGGAGGCAATCATGAACGATATGATCACCATCCCCCGCGAGGAATACGAGGCTCTCCTGGCCGCCCGCGAGGATCTCGAAGACATCGAAGCCTATGACCGCGCCAAGGCGGAAGGCGGCGAAAGCATCCCCGCCGCCCATGTCGAGCGCATTCTCGACGGCGAAAGCCCGGTGCGGGTGTACCGCGATCTGCGCGGCCTGACGCAAGGCGCCCTCGCCGAGCGCGCCGGGGTCAACCGCGTCACGGTCGCCGAGCTTGAAACCGGTCGTAAGCAGGGCTCGGTCGACACCCTCAAGCGCATCGCCGAGGCGCTCGGGGTCGCGATTGACGATCTGATCTGAAGCAGCCGGAAGGGAGCGCTGATCCCCTCAGAACAGCGCCGGGGTGTTGCCCGGCGTCATGGTGAGCCAGCCGAACTGTTCCTCAAGCACAGGCTCAAGGGTCATGGTTCCGCTGATGGTCAGCGCGTTGTACTCGACGCCGTAGATCTGAACCTCGAACGGGCCGCGCTCGATCACGTCCGGGGTCGAGGCCAGCACCCAAGCCACCCGCGCGTAGATCTCGCCCGTGACGCTGCGCAGCTGCGGGATCAGCTCGCGGGTCACGTTCTGCGCCTCCCATTTGAGGACCGGCAGAACACCTTCCTCGCTCTCTGGCAGCGTCAGGGTGAAGGGGAACGGGTGATAGGTCTCTCCGCCGTGAACCAGCGGCTCGCCGTTGCTGACGAGGCAGACAGGCGCCTCCCAGGCGGGATGGGTCAGCCGCAGGACCGTGGTCAGGACCTCGGGGCTCTCCTGCGCGTAGATCGCCGTGCGCAGCCGCGTGCTGATCTCATGGGTCATGGCAGGATCTCCAAGGTGGCAGTGACCTCACGGCGGACACCACGCGGCTCCACCGAATAGCCCCCGACGAACCGGAACGTGCGCTCAAGCCCGTCGAGCGGATCCGTGGCCGTGAAGGACATGACGCCCTCCCCCAGCTCCTCACGGAAGAAGGTCTCGAAGGCATCGAGCTGTGCCAAGGTGATCTGCGACAACCGTCCCTGGCGCGGCATCGGCGCCGAGGACGAACGCCGCCGCACCTTGGCGGGACCCTTGCTCATCTGCGTGCGGATGACGTCCGGCTCCACATCGCGGCGCGCGCCGCGTGAGGACTGGAAGAACGGCAGGCCGACGGGCCATGCTGGCATATCAGGATCCTTTCGTTCGAGGGCGACCGCCCCAGCGTTGACGCATTGCGCTGTCCATGCTGCCGCTGGCGAGTTCGTTCCGCATGAACTCGCGGACCATGCGGATGTTCATGCCGCCCTCGGGCGTCCGGGTGACCTCGGCGGTTTCGCCGGGGAGCGTTTCGATGTTGATAGGCATGTTGATGACCGGATCGACAGACATGGCGCCGGAGCGAGGCCCAGCCGACTGTCTGATCTTGTGATGCGGGATCACCTGAGAGCCGGACGGCAGATTGACCAGCTCGCGTCCCCGTTCACCGACCCATGCAAGTCCACCAGGCGCGCTGTCAGTCCCATTCGCAAATCCGGGCAAGTTGCCTGCGCTGGCGAATGGCGTGATCATCGCATTGCCAAGCCAGTCCGACACTCCGGAAAACAGTAGGTTTCCGACCTGATCGAGCATCATGTCGGTGATCATTTGAAGAATAGTCATCACACCCTCGCCGAACGTCTTGGCGCCAGACAGCACCTCCTTGAAGGTGCCGGTGAAGCTCTGGCGCAAGGTTTCGGACGCGGATCTGGCTTTCTGCTCAACCTCTGACAGCTTGTCCTTGAGCTTCTCCGCGCCCGACGCTGCCCCGCCGCCGCCGGACTTGCCACCACCCTCGGCCCCCGCCAACGCCTCATCAAGACGGGCGGCGGCCGCAGCAGCACTGTCCGCATCCTCGGTGGCGCCGATGACCGCCTGCCGCATCGCCTGGAGACTATCGAGCGGGGCGCGCATGCCGGAGGAAAGAGCCCGCTGCCCCTCGATCAGGTTGCCGTAGGCATCGTTGAGTCCACTCATCGTCTTCCCGAGAGACGCCATCGCCGCCTCGGCGTTACCGCCCTCGAAGCCCATGAACTCGCCGATCTTCGTGTTGGCGATCCCGTCCAGGAGCCGTCCCCAGTCGGTTGCCATGTTACCGACCATCACCGCCCAGTCATAGCGGATGTCATTGAACACGATCTTCAGCGCGGTGGTGAGCCACTCACCCCCGAGCTTGATGCGCTCCCAAACCTCGACCGCCACGTCGCGCATCAGCGACATGGCCTCGCCGAAGCCACCCGCTGCCGTCACCAGTCGCAAGAACTGGTAGACAAGCTCGCCCGCCCCAACGACCAACGCCCCGATCCCGGTTCGGATCAGGGCCCCGCGCAGCACGAGAAGCGTACCCGACAGAGTCGCCGTCGCCAGCCGCGCCGCCACCAGCGCGCCCACATAGCGCACCCCGAAGGCAGCGGCAGCCGTAGCCACGTAGGTCGACAGCCGCACCACGTTGTCGGCGATCGCATCGAGGACACCACGCAACAGTCCACCCTCGCGCAGACTGTCGGTCATCGCTTCGGCAAGCCGCCCCATGGCCGGCACCAGCGCCAGGGCAAGCTGCTGGCCCGCGTACTGGCTTATATAGCCAAGCCGCCCGATCTGGTCGTTGGCCTGCTCGATGCTACCCGCCTCGACGGCGCTCAGCGCGAGGCCGTAGTCCTCAACGTCCGCCCGCGCCCGGCGGATCGCGTCACCGCCACCGATCATCAGCAGCGCCATCTCGCGGTTGCGCACGCCGAGATCGCGCAGCACCGCCGTTGCCTCGCCCGCCGACAGGCCAAGCGCCGCCACCCGATCGGCAATCCGCGCCACCTTCTCGTCGGCGTCGATCCCGGCTAGCTCCCCCGCAGTGAGGCCAAGCCGCTCGAGCGCCCGGGCGCCGTTGCCGCTGGTGCCGATGTTGGCAATCTCGCGGTTCATGGACTGGATGTCGTTGGCCACGGCGGTTACCGGCACGCCCGCCTCGCCTGCCGCCGTCTCCAACGCCCGGAAGGCGCCGATGGAAGCATCGAGTCGCCGCGCGGCCTTGGCGGTGCGATCGATTTCGGACGCTCCCTTGAGCGCCGCCGCCGACAGGGCCGCGCCGAAGGCAGAAGCCGCCGCCGACACCGCGAGGAACTGCGTCCGCATGGCCTTGATCGCGGGCGAGACGCGCTTTGCCCCGCCCATGAAATTCGCACTGTCGAGGCCGAGATTGACCCGCAGCGCCCCAATCACCGATTGCGCCATCTAATTGGTTTCCTTGCTCGGAATTGAAGGCAGAGCTAGCATCTCTGCAGACTGCAATTGAAAGGACGCTGCATGCGCACCGCACTGTTGATCATTCTTGCCGCGACCCCGGCCGCCGCCTTCGACTTGGGGGTCGACTACAGCACCCGCGATGGGTGCTTGCGCGAGCTCTCTCAGGTCATGCGTGCAGGCAGCTTTGGCTTGGATCACGAAGCCCTTTACGCTGCCGAGTATGAGACAGTCCCAAGCGCACTGGCAGAGCAGCGTGAAAGCCTGATTGCTGCCAGAATGGCCTTGATGAAGGCCATGCAGGATCGCATTGATGCGCAAATCGTCCTATGCGAGAGCTACCCTCCCGAGTAGGGCTCGGCGCCCCAAGCTGTGGCCATCATGTTAAAGGCTGCCTGCAGATCCTCAGGCGATTGTGGGCCGGTATCGCGCCCGTCCATGAACTCCGCAAAACCCATGAGCTTGTCCTGGCGCAGCAGTGCCGCCGCATGCCAGGCCGCCCACGCCCGGCCCTGCTGCTCGGCCTGAAGGCGGTCCCGCGCGCCCTGCATGTGCCGTGCGTAGGCACGCAGCGACAGTTCCCAGAATCCCGAAGGATCAAGCCCCGCCGCCACGTAAGCCTGCAGCAGATCGCCCACCATAAGGGGATCGCGGCGCGTCACTTTCCCGGCGGTGTTCCCACAATGCCTGCCGAAGAATCTGGAGAGCTTGCTTGGAAAAGCCGCGCCAGCACGCCCGGCTCTTCCGACAGGATGTCCCCGGCGATGCGGCGGCCAGCCTCTTCGTGGTGACGATAGAGGGTGCAATGCACCATGGTGATCATGTCGCCAATCTTGGCCTTTCCAGCCTCTGCGGTCTCGGCCCAGTCAAGCGCCGAAAGGCCGGTGTCATCCTCGAAGGCCGCGAAGGCGTTCATGTCCATACGCAGCTTGTAGGAGATACCATCAGCACTCGCCGAGATCTCGCCCTTGAATCGCCCGCTCACGCCGACACCGCCGGCAGCAGTACAGGCTTGCCCGAGGGACGCAGCGTCGCGGTGCCGCGCATGGCACCGTTGGTAAGCTCGCCCGGCTCATAGGCAGTGAAGAAGCCCGTGAACTGCATGCGAACGCCGTTCGGCGCGGTGATCTGGTAGTTGCCGGTATCGGCCTCGAATGCAGCGATCATCGGGTCGGTGGCCGAGGGCGTCCAGTTGAACTCGATCTCAACCGGCGTCGCTTCCTTCATCGCGGCGATGAACTCCTTGTAGCCGTCTGGGCTTTGCAGGTGTGTCACCTCTTCTTCGTCGCGCGAGAAGCCCACCGGCTTGATCCGCACTACCTCAGCAGTGTCAAGGTATTCACCCTCGGTCTCTGTCCCGATACCGAATTTCGACTTGTAGCCGGTCTTGGCCTTGCTTCTCGTCATGTCTCTGAACTCCAGTTGGTGAAAAAGTCTGCGGAGGCCCGCCAAGGCCGGTCCGCGTCGTTGGTGCCACCCGCGCGATCGACGCGTCGGCCGTCTTCGAAGATGCTGTCGAACCCGCCCCCACGGTGTCCGTGCAGCAGTCGATGCACCGCCCGGCGCAGCCGGATCGCGGCCCCGAGATCACCGGCCCAGGCATCGACCTGGACGCGCCCGGTCTCGAGCCCGTCACCGCCTTGGAGTGTCGCGCCCTCCGAGGCGTCGATGAGATGCAGCACAAGCACCGGCAGTGCCCCGCCCTGCGGTCGCGCGCCCCAATGCACCCCGCCAGGGGCAAGAGCGACGATGCCAGGATCCGTGCGCAGGAGTGCGCGAAGCTCTTCTTCCATGTCAGCCCCTCGCGCGCTTGGCAGCACGGGCCTCTGCGCGGCGGACCGTTTTCTGGATCTCAGCCCAAAGCTCTGCCTTGAGCCGGTTCAGCAGGGCCTCGCGCCCGCCATCCCATGCCGGGCGCACCATGGGGTGCGGCGCGTTGTGGATCGAGCCGAACTCTTCGAGGTGCGCCTGTGGCAGCGGACCGGCCCCAATGAATAGCTCGACGGAGGCCTTGTCGTCCTGGGTGGTCTTGCGATGCGCTCGGCGCTGGCGCGGCGAAAGCTGCGTCGACACCGCGAAGCTGTCCGCCAGGTCGCCCTGGTCACGCGACGCCCGGGAGGCCATGTCATCAGCCATGGGCTGCGCCGCCTTGCGCGCCCCGCGGCGCAGCGCGCCCTTGCCTGCGGAATTGCTGATCTTCTCGAGCTCCTTTTCCAGCTCGGCGAAGCCTTCGAGTTTCATGGTCACGCTCATGTCCGATCCGTCCTTGCAACAGTGGAGATCTCGAGCCAGCGGCGATTGCCGGCCAGCTCGCGCTTGCCGGTGATCTCGTGCAGCACGCCCTCGCAGATCAGCCGGTCCTTCGGGGCGACAATTTCCGACAGGCCCGAGCGACGCAGCACGAAGCGCGTGGTGATGGAGGATCCCACCTCGGAGGCCTGCCAGCGTTCACTGTCGCTCGCGTCGAGTTTGCGGGCACGTTGCGGCTGCCCGAGATCCTCCCAGGTATGAACCTCCGAGATACCGTCATCCCCCGTCACCGCGCGGCGGAACTGCACGAGCCATTTCAGCTCACCTGCATGGGGCCCCGCCATCAGTTAAGATCCCGGTGACGGGAGAGCAGATCCCGCACCGCGCCGGGCATCGCCGCCGAGCGGTCGTCGTACCAAGTCGCCACCAGAAGCTTGACCGCGAGGATGCAATCGGCAGGCCACGCGCCGGGCAGCTCGGCATCTAGGTCGCGACGCGTATGCGCCCGCACATAGTCCTCGGCGGCGCCCTGCAGGTCTTCCAGCAGTGCGTCGTCGTCCTCGAAGCCGACCGCTTGGCAGAACCGCTTGAGCTCCTCGAGGCCAAGCTGGCTCACGCCTTGTCCGCCTTTCCGGCAGCGGGCGCCTTGGCCTTGGCAGCATCATTCCGCGCGAGGCGCTCCGCAACTTCCTGTTCCAGGATCGCCGCGCGCTCGGCCAGCGCAGGCGCGATACCGCGCCCGTCGCTGGTGGCGGCCTGCATGGCCCGCTGCAGAGCCGCCGGGTCTGCCCCTGCCACGTCTAGATCGGCCTTCGTGAGCTTCTCGGCCATGCCGCGCTTTAGCAGCGCGTTGGCCACGGCAGCATGGCGGCTGTCCTTCATGTCGAAGGCATAGGGCGTCGCCGCCTGTAGCCGTCCGATGGCGGTGGTCTGGGTTCGCTTGAGTCTCAGCAACATGGGAGTGCCCTTCATGAGGATGGATCATCGGGCGGGCGGCTTCGCGCGCCCGCCCCGTTCGGATCAGACGAAGATGAAGTCGCCGGTCACCAGTGCCGCGGGGCGCTTGGTGGCCATAGCGAGTCGCTTGGACGCCTTCATGGTCTTCATGCCCTCCACGAAGTTGTCGCCATGTTCGCTCGAGATCAGCACCTCGGTGGCCTTCCGGTCATAGAGCGTCGCCGCCATGCTGAAGTTGCCGGCCATCCATTCCCCCGCCGAATGCGACAAGGTCGGCACCACATCCGCGCCCCAGAGCATGGGAGTCTTGAGCGTGTTCGGATCGCCGAACACGTAGCGGCCCTGCGTGTCCTTCAGCAGCTCGATGGCCGCCCAGTCGATCGGGTTGAGCGTGATCCCGGTGGCGGCGTAGTTGGCCAGCGCAAGCTGCAGCAGGCCAAGGCGCAGACGGTCGATCCGCGTGGCGTTGGGCAGGCCCGCCGCCGCCGCAAAAGCCGTGGCCTCGGTGATGAGGCCCGACAAGTTCTGCCCGGTGCCGTCGCCCGAGAGGATTTGGTTTTCCTCCTCGAGGTCGAGGCCATAGCGCATCTCACCGTCGATGGCCGCCTGCAGCTGGCCCGCATCCTCCAGCGCCTCGTCCGAGATGTGCGTCACATGCGCAATCTTGCGCACGTTGGTCTCGGCCTGCGTCCAGCCGTAGGAGGATTCCGGCGCCGCCGCCCCTTCCGCCACCGGCGCGGCAGCGTTGGTGCGCAGGGTTTGGCGGGCAAATTTCACCACGTCGCTGTCAGTCGTCGCCTGGAACAGCAACGCCCGGATCGGCAGGCGCTGGCGCGGCATGTTGGTGGGCGTGCGGTCTTCGGTCGGCCAGATCAGCCCACCCGCCGAGCCGGTGGCCGAGGTGATCGCCGCGCTGGGTTTCAGGATCAGGTTGCCGGACAGCCCGCCCTTCACCCACGCCTTGAGCTCATCGCTTTCGGCGATCTCGCGGCCCACGCTCATCTCGGGCGCGCCGCGCGCCCGGTCACCCTGCGCCACGGTCTGCTCGATGTCGAGGCTGCGCGTCTCGAGCGCCTCGAGCTTGCCCTCGAGCTTCGAGAGCGCGCCCGACAAGCCGTTGTACTCGGCAAGCGCCTTGTCGGCGGCCGCCTTGGTCTCGGCATTGAGATCGCCGACCCGATTGGCCTGCTTGAGCGCTTCCTCGGCGGTCTGGCGCACATCTGAGCCCACGCGCTCGAGCTCGGATTTCACCTCACCGAGCAGCTTCTCGACGTTGCCCGCCGCATCCATGCGCGGGGTGCCGATCACGGCGGTGGGCGCGTGCGCCATCATTGCGGCCAGCGAAGCTGCCGATGCGATCATCTTGGTCATGTAAGGTATCCTCAGATGGATTTTGCGGTTTGCAGCAGCCCGGCGAGCTCCTGCAGGACATCGGCGGCACCGGGCCGCACGTCATCGGCAGCGCCAGGCATGCCGGATTTCAGCTCGCGCAGGATGCTGCGCGAGGCGGAATTGGTCAGGCCCGCGCGGCGGGCCATCAGGTCGAACTTGCGCTCGGCCCGCAGCGACGCCCGGGCTGCATCACCCGCCCCGGTGTCGACCAGGTCGGACGGCAGGTAATCGTCGGCAAAGCCCTGCTCGATGGCCGCGGCGCCGCCGATCCATGTCTCGCGGTCAAGCATTCCCGCCACCGTCGCCGCATCGAGGCCCGAGCGCGCTGCGTAGATCTCGGTCGAGGTGCCGTCGAACGGCTCGAGCCAATCGGCCACCTCGCGCATGGAGTGGCGATCACCGGCGGCCATGATCCAGGTGTTGTGGATCATCAGGAAGCCTGCACGTGCGATGCGCACTTCGTCGCCGGCCATGGCGATGACCGACGCGGCGCTGGCCGCGATCCCGAGCACGTTCACGGTGATCTTCTGCCTGTGCTCGCGCAGCAGGTTGTAGATCGCCAGACCCTCGAAGAAGTCGCCGCCGGGCGAGTTGATGTTCACCACCACCTCGCGGTCCCCGATCGAGCGCAGCGCGCCGGCGACCCGCCGCGCGGTCACCCCGTCGCCCCACATGTCGGCGCCGATCGGATCGAGCACCGAGATCATGGCCGCGTCCTCTTCCACCGATGCCCGCAGGTCCGGCGCCCAGCGGTCGAGCGCCCGGGGCGAGATGTCGCTTTGCACGCCGGGCCGGGTGCTGGCCAGCGCCTTCGGCAGATTCCGAATGGTCATGCCTTGTCCTTTCCCAAAAGATCGAGCGGCGCCGTCGCGACCTGCGCACGCAGCTCGTCGGCGGCCCCGCCCCGACGCTGCAGGTTCAGCTTGTCGCGGCCCTCGTCGCTCGACATGATCCCGGCCGCGACCATCCGCGACAGGAAGTTGCCCTTGGCGTTGCTGTCCATCTGCAGCATTGCCTCGCGGTTCCATTCCGCGAACCACTTGCCCCGGCGGTTGGCCGGGATGATCTCCTTGCCGATCCGCGCCTCGATCCGGCGCAGCAGTGGGTTGATGCCCATGCGCAGCCACGCCAGCATGATCGCCTCGACGCCGGTGCCCCACATGGTCTGGCCCTGCCCCGCGTGGCCGATCACCACCGGCGGGGTGCCGAACCAGCGGCAGACGTCCTCGACCGCGAAGCGCCGGGTTTCCAGCAGCTGCGCGTCCTCAGGGTTCATGGTGGCACCGTTGAACTTCAACCCCGCCTCGAGGATCAGGGTCTTGCCCGCCTTGGAGCTGCCCGAGAACCCCTCGAGGTAGCTTTGCAGCTGCGCCCGCTGCTCGGGCGTCAGTTCCTGGTCGGACTCAAGAAAGCCCCCGGCGGTCATGCCGTTGGCAAAGACCTTGGCGGCGACCTCGTCGGCGGCGATGGCCGAGCCGAGGCTTTGGCGCCCGAAGTTTATGGCGCTCATCCCGAGGCCGTCACCGCCGCCGAAACCGCGGATGTGCAGCACCTTCTCGGGCGGCAGAATGTATCGCTGGCCGTCCTCGTAGAACTGGTAATCGAAGAGCCCGTCGCTGCGGCGCTTCGGAGTCACTGACAATAGCGGCCGCAACCCGACGATCCGCTGCCCGATCATAAGCTTCTCGGCATAGGCATTGCCCTGCAGCAGCAGGTGCGCCGCCGCCGTTTCCCAGAACTCGAGCGCGGTCTGCACCCGGTTCGGGTTGGCGGTCAGCACCTCGGACACGTCCGGCTCGATCTTCTTGCGCGAGCCGTTGTCCTGACGCTCGTAGATCGCCACCGGCAGCGCGCCGATCAGCTCGGAGTTGCCCTTTACACACGCCCAGGCCGCTGAGATCGACAGCGCCGAGGTGGCCGAGACCATGGCCCCGGCCTTGCTCATCCGACCTGATCCGCTCCAGGGGTCCGAGCCTGAAACCACCTCCCAACCGCTTGACCCTGCCGACAGTTCCTGCCGCACCCCGCGCCAGGCACCACGGATCACCCGGCCTAGCATCACCACACCCCCACGGGGCTGGCGAGCATGCCGTCCAGCCGCTTGCGCTTGGGTCGCGCGGGATTGAGGCTCATCAGGTAGATGGCGTTGAAGCTTGCCATGAGCGGGTCGATCTTGCCCGCCCCCGATACCGCTTTCGTCACGATCACCGCGTTTCCCCTCGGTTCTGTCTTTGCGTTGCCGACGCACCAGGCCATTAGCGGCTGGCCGCAATGCACCAGCGATCGGTCGAAGAGCTTGCGCTCGGTGCCCTTGATCGCGCCGTTGAGCTTGTAGCCCTGGGTCACGCTCGCCATCGTCTCGGACGGGATCCCCGCCAGCTCGAGCCCATCGACGATGGCCGCCACACCTTCGGGGTCGAGCCCGACGCCGCCGCGCTCGGGCAGCAGCCCGGCCTCGTGCACCCGCGCCACCAGCGTGATCAGCTCGTCGAGATCCTGCGTCGGCTCGCTGCAGATGGTAAGCGCATCCTCGGCGGCAAGGTCGCGCAGCTTCTCGGCGATCTTCTTGCGCCGCTCCAGCGCCACCTCGTGAACCCAGGCCGAGCACCAGAGCAGCCAGCGCTTGGTGTCCCGGTCGCGCCCGAGGATCGCGAGGCCAAGCAGGTCATCCATCCCGCCGCCGTCGATTCCTACCGTACAGACCTCGGCCCGCTCGAGCAGCTCGTCGAGATCGAGCGTTACGTCCGTGGCGTCGACCCAGTGGCTGGCCCCGATCCAGCCGCCCTTGTGGTGGCCAAGTCCAATCTGGATGTTGAGGTGCTGCGATGCCCACCGCGCGAACTCATCCTCGCCGCGCTCGAGCGCGTTGCCGAACTCCCCCACCAAGCGCTCGATAGTGATCGAGGCGCCGAGGTTTGGCAGCACCGCCGGCCAGAGCTTCGGCGACCGCCAGGGCTGTTCCTTGTCCGCCTGCAGCGCCTCCGGGAATTCGTAGAGGATTGGCAGCATCCGCACGTTCTCGGTGACCTCGCCGTCGCGCACCCGGCGGGCATACTCCAGCTCGGTCTTGAACACACCCTGCGGCGGGATCTCGGATTGCGTGGTGATGATCACCAGCAGGCTTCTCGGGTTGGTGATCATCCCGCCCCTGATCTGGCCGATCACCCGCGTGGCGAAGTGGCGCTCGGCCATGACGTGCAGCTCGTCGAGGATCGCGAAGGCCGGGATCCCGCCGGTGGTCACCGCCGGGTCAAAGCTGGTCACCTTGCACTTGGCGTTGAGCGGTCGCCCGGTCTCGGGATCCGGGAAGATGTCGGTGATTTCCTTCTTGTGCTCGTTCACCTTAAAGCGCTTCCGGAGCCATTCGTCGGCGTCGATCATCCCCGACATCTGGCCAAAGCAAGTATCGGCCACCGACTGCGTGGGCCCCACCACCACACCCTTGATGTTGGGCGTGGTGTTCATCTGCAGCGCGATGAGCCCGATGCAGGCCGCCAGCGTGGTCTTGGTGTTTTTCTTTGGGACCAGGCAGAAGATCTCGCCCACGCGCCGGGCCCCGTCGCTGCCGATCGATCCAAAGGCCGCGCGGACGATGTCGCGGGCCCAGTCCTCTGCCACCTCGCCCATGGTGGGCTGGCCCTCGATGTCGGGCACCACCAGCTTGTCGAAGAGCTCAACCGCGACCTCGGAAAGATCCGGGTCAAGCTCGAGCGGCGGAATCGGCGTCGCCCCGCGCTGGAGCTTTTCCCACCAGTCCGGGCAGGCTGCCCAAGAAAGATCGCTCATTGCGCTCGACCCTTGCCGCGGATCCGGTCGTAAAGCTCACCGTAACCCGCCGCCGGTTTCGCGGCATCGGCGAGGCGCTGTTCCTTTTTGCCACGGGGCGTGCCCTCGTTGGCCTCGTCGCCCTTAGGCGTCTGAGGTGCCGGCGGCGCAGTCCGATCCAACCGATCCTGTAGCGCCCGGATGCTCGGCGTGTGGCCCTCGCGCACCTTGCGCATCAGGACGTCGAGACACAGCCCCTCGAGGATCAGCGCGCCGCCGTGGAGCTCACGGGAAAAATGTTTCCGAAGCGTCTTCTCATCGCATCCGATGGCCTCTGCGATGGCCTTGTGCGACCAGTTCGCCGCCGCCCGAACCGCCACAAAGTCCTGATTTTCAGGGGTTTTTGCAAAGGATGGACGGCCCCGCCGATCCCGCAGCGGCAGGATCGGATTGCCGAAGAGGTCGCGCTCTTCCAAGCCCGGCGAATTTTCATCGCTCATGGGAAAAAAATCTCCGAGTGTGGGGGGCGCTGGTTCCCTGAAATTTCGCCTGGCGACTTTCGACCCACCCCCACCCGTAGCGCCGACAGGGGGGGGGGGGGGCGGTCAGTGCCGCCGGCGCTCGTTTCTCTGCTTTTCACTGTCGTGCCAGCGCTTGCTAACCGCCTGCAGGTTGCCCTCATCCCAGAACAGCACCGGGTTGCCTTTGTGCTCGAGCACATGGTCGATCACCGGGCTGTCGGGCGCTCCCGCCTTGCCGATCAACGGCACGCCGGTCTGCTCGCAGACATATCCTGCCCTCTTCAGCACCATAGAACGCAGCGCATACCAGCGCTTGCTGCGATACCAAGAACGCCACGGCTTTACCCGGTCGCGCTCACGATCCTGCGCCCGAACATCACCTGCCGCGGCACCGATCCTCGGTGCAGGCACTGCCAGCCGCCCGGGCATCGCCTTGAGCCGCCCCATCAGGGGTTCAACCGCAGGGAACGCTGCGCCAGCGCTGCGGTCAGGATCATTGACATGAGGGAGCCTCCAAACGCAAAGCGCCCGGGGCATCTCTGCTCCGGGCGCAATTCGGTTCGGGGACCAAATGTCAATACAACTACGGTTCAGTCAAGCCCTTTCTTCCACGGCTCCAGCGGCGGCATGGCATCGGTTACGCCAAACAGGTCCAGATCGACCCCCCGAAGCCCGGCCTGCACAGCCAGCAGCGCGCCCCACCAGTCCAGCCAGGCGCGACGTGCTGCGCCAACCTCTCTAGCTGAGGGAACGATACAAACTGGGGTCCACCGCACCTCGCGGCGAACGCGACCACGCCGAGCCGAACGATACTCAATGATATCCAACGCCTCAGATTTCCCGAGACGACCGAACCTGTTGGTACGCCCCCAGTTGCGAGGCACGAACCGTTGCGGCCCAAGATCCCACTGCGGCGTGCGCCCGGCCCGTGCCAGCTCGGCAACCTGCACGGCCAACCGCCATGGCACGGCATTGCGCAGGACGGTCGCCACCTGCTCGGCATCGTGATGCGGACCAGTCGAGCCGAAGGACCGATCGACCCGAACCCCTTCACCATAGCGCTTGCCAAGAGCCAACTGCTCCGCAATTGCCGCCTCTGCCCCTCTGCCGCCGCCCTGGCCCCCTGAAGACGCGCCGATCTCATCTCGATCCAGCTGCGCTTTTTCGGTTCCGAAGGCCCAATCCAGCAGGATGCGAACACTGACCATCTCCCTGCCGTCCGCCGACAGAGGCTGCCCGCAGCGGCGACCGATCGTCGGGCCGCTCTGCAGTATCTCGGCATAGTCCATCCGGTATGCCTGCATCATGCCGCACGCCCCTCGTCTTGTTCCATGATTGCCCTCACCCGCCGCTCGGCGTTGTCCAGCCAGCGCAGCTTGGCCGCGTCCTGCTCATCCGGCACCCGGCCTTCCGCCACCAAAAGGCGCAAGTGCTCGTCGTCCCGCGTCCGGTCCCGGATCAGGCGCCGGTCACCATCGTTCAGAGGCGGGCGCTTGAACTTCTCGAAGAAGAGGAACTCGCGCACCAACACGCCCTCACGGTCCGCGCGCGGACCCTCGACGGACCGGAACCAGCTGACGAGGTTCGGCATCTCTTCAACCGGGCGCGGCTGCACGACTTCGGCCAGATGCAGGATCGTGCCACGCCTGGGCCATTCGTTCCGCGCCTTGCCCTGCGCCTTGGATCGCAGCATGTCGCAGAGTGCGCCGAGCGAGAGGTCGGACATGTAGGTCAGGTCGTCGCTCAGGCGCACCAGCTCTTCCGCGTGGGCGCCCGCCTTCATGCCTTTCGGCCTGATCCAGCCCAGCTCCGCCAGCGGCTCCAGCACCAGCCTGCGCACCCGGCCCCTCTTTGTCTCCACCCCTGCTGTCATGGCCTTCCCCTCTTCCATGCCTTGCGACTTATCCACAGGCGATCCGCTGATGTGTTGGGCGGCGCGATTTCATATCAATATCATTTCGTTTCTTCTCTTCTGTCTGGAACTGTTCCACTTCTGTGCGGAACTGTTCCGATACTGTTCCATCTTCAAACGCGCCGATTTATCGTGTGATTTCAGTGGCCCCGCGCACGGTGACCCAGAACGCCATTTTCAACCGCCGCCTTGAGGGCACGCCCGATCGAGGCCTGAAACTGCGGCATCCGCCGCTGGCCGGGATGGTTCTGCATGAGCCACTCGTCGACCCAGGCCACGGCGACATCATCTGTCAGCAGATCTTCGCTGCACCCGCAGGCCTTCAGGGTCTCTTTTAGACGCTTCTGCCTCTGCCATATGGCCTTGTCCTCATTGCTGGCCTTCAGCTCCTTGTGCCCATCGAGGGCCAGCTGCATGACCTCGGTCACCACCGGATTGGCAAGCCGCACGAGCCCGTTGTCGCACTGAACCGGGTGCCAGTTGTACAGCGGGTTGAACCGCCGTTCGCGCAGTCCGATCCACTTCTCCAGTGAAAGCCCAAGCAGGAAGGCGAGCTCTTCGTCATCCTGCGGCAAGGTACCGAGGGGCGTCTCGCCATGAGACTTGTAGATCAACTGCAGGCCAAAGAAGCCGACTTCGGGATCGCGGTAAGACAGCCGCCGGAACATACTCCGGTCATGCCTTTTGATGTTCCATTGCAGGAAGAAGTGGCTGTCGAGGCGCTCACAGGCGCTGATCGGATACTCCGGCAACCCGCCAGCCTCGCAGGCCACAAGGGTCGGTCGCATGGTGTTCAAGCTACCATCCTTTCTGTCCAGTAGGTGCACATCGCCCGCTGCAACGCATCGCGCGCGCGGTCGAAGGCAAATTCGTCGGCGTCCAGCCGGGCGCTGATCACGTCCCCCACCGGCCCCATCAGCACCGCCAACCGGTCCCCGACGGATAGACGCGGAAGGTGTTCCAGCGCGGCGGCAAGGGCAGCGATCTGCGAACCGCACAGAGACAGGCCGCCCCGATGCAAGGCGACTGCGGTGGCCGAGGCCACCAAGGCGGCGCGGGGGTTGAGATCACTCATGCGCCCTCCGCCATGCCGATGAACTCTTCGAGGTGCAGGGCCGCCTCGCGCAGGTTGTCCGGTGTCAGGTGAAGACCCGGCTGCGGCCCCACCAGCGCGTCCGACGTGCCAAGAAAGCCGCAAACCAGCGGCCTCTGGCTGGCGCGCTCTTCCGGCGGCAGGGGGTCATAAAGCGCCCAGGTCGCGGCGCCGTCGACGACGCGCAGCAGCAGCTCGAGGTGGCCGAAAGGCACGGTGGCCGACAGCGTCGGCACGATCTTCTGCGCCGCGCCGCTCATGACCGCCACCACAACGGAAAGAGGACCGCGCGAGACGCCAGGGCGGCGAGCCGGGAGGAGGAGGAAAGGCCCCCACCCTTGGCGACCGCGCGATCCAGTTGGCCGGGTGCACCCGGCTCAGGTTTCGCCACAGGCGTGGCGAACGTGGCCGCCGGCGCGCCCATGCAGGCGCTCCAGCGGCAAAGGGTCCAACTGCGTGCGGCGCTCATCTTGGCTCCCCCCGCATGGCCAGCGTCCAGGCGAAGGCGACGGAGACGCCCGCCAGCACGAGGTCGAAGATCGAGTCCATCAGGATCCACCCGAACGGCCCCGGCGACCACAGCTGCACCACCTGCAACGCGATGTAGAGCGCCAGACCGATCCAGAGGTATGGCCGAGACCATGGATAGTGAAAGGCAACGTGGAACAGGAAGAACGGCGCCAGGCCGTGGATCAGAGTGTTGCGCACCCACAGGCCCGCCTTCGACACCAGCATGTCGACCGAAGCCGATGAGACGTCCGACATCATCAGGGCCCAGACTTCACCTTGCAAAGACACGACGCGCCCCCGATAGGATCCGACCCAGCACCGACCCGCGGGACTCGCCGCGGGTCATGACCTCCATCAGCTGGAACACCCCGACCCGGCAGCCGATCGCGAAGACCGCGTCGAAGGGTGCCGAGGTCTCGCCGCGCAGCCAGTTCAGCACCGCCCGGTCCGAGACATCCAGGAAAGCCGCCGCCGCCCGGGCCGTGGCCGCATCCGACCGCGCAGGGAAGGCCACGCGCAACAGGTCGGCAAAGCGTTCGCGAGAGACCTCCTGAAGGCTCACCCGGTTGACCGGCGCGCAGGATGTTTCGGATTTCGGCGGCCCATCGACGCTTTCCGTCCAAGATGTTTCCGGGCGGCCCGTGCGAGGATGTGAGGGCAGATCACGATGGAGTTTCGTCATGTCACCGCACCCTCACCAGCAGCCTGGACCTATCCGCTTCGGTCTCACCCAGCTGCGGGGTCGCTGCATTGAAGCGCTTTCCGCGCTCGACCGTCAAAGTTGCCTGGGCGCGCATTTGGTCTTCGATTTCATCGAGAACGGCATGAAAACGGGCCGTGCTGGCGCGACGGCGAGCCGCGGCGCGGCGCACCGACCGGAAGCCTGCAATCGTCAAGCCAGCGAAGAGCAGGACCAGTGGGAGCAGCGAGGAATGCAGGTAGGAGGGCAGCATCATGCGGCGTCCCCCGCTTGGAACTGCACAAGGCCCCCGCTGCCTTCTGCAGGAGCATGTAGCCTTACGAGAAGTTCCGCAGTGACCGGTAGTGAACGCCTCTTGGCGCTCGTAATCAAAGCGAGGTGATACTTGGCCGGAATAGACCCAGTTTCCGCCCATTTGTTGACGCGATGGAGCGTGACGTTGAGCCCCGGGTGCACCATCGCAAGCTCCGCGACGATGTCGCGGCGACTAGGCCAAAGTGCGAGGAGTTCGCGGATCGTCTCGATGCTGCTCATAGACAGCATGTCTAATCGACGTTTCTTCGATCTGTCAACGCATGATGAAACGTCGATAGACGTTTTGTCGATGAATAGGCACTCCATACGACCAACTGGCAGAAGTGAGACCTATGGATAACCACAGCCCGTTCCATCCCGAAGCTGTAGGCGAACGCCTGGAGGCCCTGCGCGAATACAACGAGATGACCCGCGCCCAGTTCGCAACCAGCGTAGGCATCGACCCAACGAGCTACGGACGGATTGAAAAAGGTCAGAAACCCCTGAAGGCCGACATGGCTTATCGGATAGCGGAAAGGTGGGGTGTCAGCATGGATTTCCTTTACCGGGGTCGCCTGACCGAGAT
Source organism: Ponticoccus sp. (in: a-proteobacteria) (assembly GCF_048381735.1). Lineage (NCBI taxonomy): Bacteria > Pseudomonadati > Pseudomonadota > Alphaproteobacteria > Rhodobacterales > Roseobacteraceae > Ponticoccus > Ponticoccus sp. (in: a-proteobacteria). Next base: position 726,813 of record NZ_JBLXGL010000001.1, on the reverse strand, counting down.
CCCGGCCAAGCTGGCCGACACCCTCATGCAGAACCTCACCAAGCGCCAAGAATAGGCGTTATCCACGGACACCGCGAACACGGCAGCGAATGCGAAGAGTATTCGCTCCTCAACATCGTATTGCATGACAGAATCATCCTTCGGGCAGCTTTTAACGAAATCATCTAGGCTCAATACCCTCTACGCAATCGAAGTTTCTTCGATTCATTCTCTTGACTATCGACAAAACGTCGATCTATGTTTTCCGGCATCAATCCCATTCTGGGTTACTGCTGGAGACAAGAATGAAGTTTTCCCCCTACGCCCTCTCCGCCGTTATCGTCCCGACTGATGGTCGCGCCTTGCCCGCCGTCGTCTGGGACGGCTGGCGCACCCTCAAAGCAGAACAGCTGCTTTCTGACGGCACTTCCGCCCGCATCGACCCCGATCGGGAATGCCGCCTGGCACAGATGCCCAGCCAACTGCCCGGCTCCAGCGTGCGCCCCGCCGTCAATGACGACGAGGCGTTCATCCGGCGCCAGCGGAGGATCCGCGCCTATATCGACAGCCTCCGCTCCCCGCAGGGTGGCGCGGCATGACCGCCTTTGACCCTGCCGCTCTGGGGCTGTTCGCGGCTGCCTGTGATCCGACCATCACCGAAACCCACTTCCGGGACACCGTGGCCTGCCGCCTGACGCAAAGCGCCATGGCGGCGCTGACCGAGGTTTGCGACGTCACGCCGACCGAGGCACTGGCCGCGCTGATCGTCCGGGCCACGCGCGAACTGCGTGCCGTCGATCCGATGCTGGGCGAGATGGTCGCACAGGCCGCTGTCGCCAGCGCCGGGGCCCAGACCACCGGAGACACGCCCCTGCTGCTGGCGCTGGTGGCACAGCACGAAACCACCGCATCGCCGGGCGCTGCGTGATGTGGGCGATATTCATCCTCATGCGCGTGATCGCCGCCGGCGCGCTGCTGGCCGCGGCTTTCCTTGCCCTGCGGATTGCCGCGCTGGGACCGGACCTCACGGCCAGCGATGCGATCCTCGGCACGGCCATCGTCGGATTGCTGGTCGCCCTCACCGCCGCGCTCTGGAGCGTCCGCCCATGACGCCCGCCGTGATCCTCATGCAGGTTTCCGGCCTGCTGCTCTGCTTCCTCACGGCAGGCTGCGCCCATGCGTGGCGCGCGGCAGTCCGCAACGGGGACGTCGAGGGACGCCAGATCGCCGCTTTCACCGGGGCCGTGCTAGCCCTTTCCGCCCTCACGCTCTGGATTGCCACATGACGCGCAAAGCCAGCCCCACTCACGGAACTGATGACAGCGCTCTGTGGCACGCCCGCGCGGCGGTGACGGACGTGACGTCTCATGACGACGCAACCGTCGCCGCCGCATGCCGGGTGATCGAGAACAACAGCACCGACGCGGACGAACGGGACAGCGCCCGCGACCTGCGCGTCCTGATCGAAGGAGAGGCCGCATGAGCCGGGTGCTGGATAACCTTCCGCCCGCGCAACAGGCGGGCATCCTCTGCGGACAGGATCCGTTCCGGATTTTTGCCGCATCCCGCTTGCAGATCCCCGGCGCCGTAACCGCCACCGCAGCGGCGGAATTCGTGCGCCGGGAATGTGGCGTATGCAGCCGCGCCGAACTCGACCGCGACGGCGATGCTGCCGCGCGCTGGCAGGCGCTCCGCACCGAATACGACGCATGGCGCGGGCGCATCGCCTCGCCCCGTGAAAGGACGCAGCCATGACGCTGTCCGTGTTCTGGATGGTCGCCCATGCCGAGGCTGCGCGCCACGGCAAGAGCAACCCGAAGCGCGCCTACGTGACGAAGGCCTCTGCCATCGAGGCCGCCGAGCATCTGGCGGGCAAGAACGGCGCCGATTTCGCCGTCCTCGAGGTCGTGCACATCGCCCGACCGACCGACGCACAAAGCCGGGGCCCCGGCTTCTTCGACAGGTAGCGCCATGGTCGCCTTCATCACCGAGAAGCCCCAGATTGCCCGCGGCGACCTGATCCGCCTGCGCAACCCCCTGACAGGCGAATACCTCCACCTGTCGGGCGAAGGCGCCACGCGGACCACAAGGTGGTCATGGTGCGGCACCTGGGGCCAGGCAAAGACGCTGGAACAGCGCGCCCGGGCCCGGCGCCAGCCGTGGCCGTGGCACGCCGAGCCGCAGCACCAGCAGGACACCAGCCCACCGCAGGAGATGTATCCATGAGCCAGCAAGCCACCCTCTCTATCATCGCCGCGGACGGGACAACCACAGACCCCATGACCGAAGGCCAGTTCGCCGCAGCCGCGCGAAACATCAGGAAGGCGCCTCCGACGAAACAGACCGACGAAGACAGGGCCGTTTCGGACCGGGCCTACGGCATCGCCGCCGGCGAGCTGACGCAGTTCATCGAACGGGTCGAGCGCCTCGAAGAGGAGAAGAAGGAGATCGCCGAACAGATCAAGGAGGTCATGGCGGAGGCCAAGAGCCGCGGCTACGACACCAAAATCATGCGCAAGCTGATCGCCCTGCGCAAGCGCGACGCCGACGACATCGCCGAAGAGGAGGCGGTGATGGAAATGTACAAAGCCGCGCTTGGGATGGCCTGAACCCACCTTTCGAGACTGAAACCTGACCCCATGCCGGGCCGTGGTGGCCCGCATCCCCTGCCCGCCGAAACTTCGGGCGTCGTTCACGGTGGGCAGGGGCACAAGATGGAGACGATCATGACGAAGAACCGGATCAGCGACCTGACCGACCACCTCTTCTCTCAGCTCGAGCGGCTGGGCCAGGAAGACCTGGACGCCGATGGCATCGAGCGCGAGGTGAAGCGCGCCGAGGCGATCGTCAGTGTCTCCGACGAAATCGTGCACACCTACGACCTACAGCTGAAGGCCGCCAAGCTCTACGCTGAACATGGTCCGGGCGTCCTGCAGATGCTCCCGCAGATCGGAAAGTCGGACCAATGAAGGGGTCCGCGATTCACTACAGCGATGCGGAGCTCTTCTGGATCCACGACAATCACCGACGCCCGCGCCGTGAGGCACACGAAGAGTTCCAAGCCGTGTGGGACCGTCCGGACGTGTCGCTGACGAACTTCAACAGCCTGTGCAAGCGCAAGGGCTGGATGACCGGGCGCAGCGGGCAGTTCCGGAGCGGGCAAGAACCTCACAACAAGGGCAAACCCATGCCGTCGCATCCCAACTCCAGGCGGACGCAGTTCAAGGCCGGGGCGAAGCCTCACACCTACCGCGGCCCCGGGCACGAGCGCATCGACAGCAAGGAGGGCTACGTCATCCTGATCGTGGACGAACCAAACCCGTGGACCGGCGCGTCCACCAGACCCGTGCACAAGCACCGCTGGCTCTGGGAAAAGAAGAACGGACCAGTGCCTGACGGTTGCGTCCTGAAGTGCCTGGACGGCGACAAAACGAATACCGACCCCGGAAACTGGAAAGCCGTACCGCGCAGCGTCCTCCCGCGCCTCGCAGGCCGGTGGAACATCCCCTACGACAGCGCTCCGGACGAGCTGAAGCCCGCCCTACTCGCAATCGCCGAGATAGAGCACGCCATCCGCGAGCGGCGCCAAGATCGGAAGAGAACAGCATGACCAGCGACACCAGCACCGACGCCGTGGTCAAACTGTCGAAGGAGATCAGTGCTCTGGCGTCACGCGAAGCGCAGACAATGCCGACCGGGTGGCAAGACGCATATTGGCTTTATGCAAAGACCGCTGACGCAATGCTCGCCCTTGCCGCCGAGCGTGATGCGCTCCGGGCCAAACTGGACGAGGCACGAAACCAAGCACCGATGAACGTGATGACATCGAAACTGTTCGCGGACCTTAACATACTGCTAGCTCAGCACGCCGAAATGGGCGCTCGCGTCCAGATGCTGGAAGCCGAGAACGCGGCGCTGCGCGGCGGCGGCATCAGCGACATCGCAGGTGAGCGCAAGCGGCAGATCGAAGCGGAAGGATGGACGCCCGAGCATGACGACGAGCACACAGGCGGCGAGCTGGCGAAGGCCGCCGGATGCTACGCATGGGCCGCAGCACAAAGCGACGGCCTGCGCGAGATCCTTGTCACCCCGCCGCCGACCTGGCCGGAAGAGTGGGCGGCCGACTGGTGGAAACTGAAAGACCGCCGCAGTGACCTTGTGCGCGCCGGTGCCCTGATCGCCGCCGAGATCGAACGCCTCGACCGCGCCGCCAGCAAGGGGAGGCCCTGACATGCTCAAGATCATGATCGAGGATCTGCGTCGGAATGTGCCGTTCCTGATAGCGATTGTCGCGTGGCCGACTGCAATCATCGGAACAGCAGCAGTGTTCCATCACGCAGGAATAGACGCAGATGTCGGCCTGCTAGTCGGACTATCGATTTCAGCCGCGTCAACAAGCCTATGGCAGTGGATCGCGTCAGCACGCCGACGTCACACCGAACAGAAGCACCGGAGGAAGACGTGATGCCCCAGCCTTTCAGCGCGGCGAAACCACCGAAATGGCTCACAGAGGCGGCTCAGGTCAGCCAGGACATGGGCGTGACGATCACAATCGAGCATCAGTCGCGTGTCTACAGGATCGTCCCGGGAGCGGGCGAGCACCTCAGCGGTGAAGCCGACCTCGTAAACTGGAGCCGGAAGTGAAACGCACCCTGCCCGCATACGTCTACGCCCGAGGCAAGAAGGGCTATCTGTATTTCATCCGAAATGGCGTCTGCCAGCGCATTCACACCGAGCCGGGCACCGCCGAGTTTGCTGCTGACTACGCGCGCCTGATGCGGGGCCGCGCGGTCACGCCCAGGCAGACCATCGGAAAGCTCATTGAGATATTCATGCGCTCTCCGAAATGGGCAGGCTATGCTCACAACACCCGACGCGGACATGAGCGAAACCTCATCTATCTTCGCGAGACCGCAGGCCACATCGACCCGGCCAAGCTTAGGACCGTGCACGTCTACGAGATGCGCGACGCCTTGGCGGACAAGCCGACCGACGCAAACCGGAAAATCGACACACTTGTCGCTCTGCTGAACCACGCCATTCAGATTGGCTGGATAGACAGGAACCCTGCACACGGCGTCGAACGGTTGAAGGCGGTGGGAAGGAAGCGAAAGCCATGGCCATCAGATTTTATCGACGCCTTCCGAGCAGAGGCCGATGGCCGAACGCTGCTCATCTTTGAAATGCTTCTTGGCACCGGCCAGCGCATCAACGACGTGCTATCGCTACGCTGGTCCGATCTGGATGGGGATGGCTTCAACATCACCCAAGGAAAAACCAAGGCGGAACTCTACATCCCCCTGACGGATCGCTTGCGAGCTGTTCTGGCCTCTCAGAAACGTCTCGGCCTGTTCATCATCTGCCATCCTGACGGCACGAAGATCAGCTACCAACTCGCCCACAAGGATGTGATGGCGGTGCGCAAGACAATCGGCGCCGAGGCCTACGACATCCACGCTCTGCGCTATGCGGCGGCCTCCGAGATTGCGGCAATACCTGGCATGACCCGCGACCACATTCAGGCAATCACCGGTCACGCTGATGCTGCGATGATCCGCCTTTATGCGGGCGCTGCCGTTCAAAGGATCCGAGCGACAGAGGCCCAGCAGGCGCGGACGGACAGAACGAATACGAAACGTGAACCCTGAAACGGTTTTGAAACGCGGAGAATAGATTCCATAATTTCAACAACTTATCATTCAATACATATGCTTGAGGAACATCTCTTTGGTCAGCGTCGTGCCCTTGCGCAGGCTCAGAAGCTCCAGCATCTGGTATTCCTTGCCGGTCAGATGCACCGACTTTCCCTGCACCTCGACCGTCTTCGCGTCCAGATTGACCGAGACCTTCCCGGTCCGGATGATCGACTGCGAGTGGCCCTTGGACCGGCGGATGATGGCGTGGATGCGGGCCACAAGCTCATCCCGGTGAAACGGCTTGGTCAGGTAGTCGTCGGCGCCGAAACCGAAGCCCTTGATCTTCGATTGCGTGTCGTCGTCGCCGGTCAGGATCAGGATCGGCGTATCGATCCGCGCAACCCTGAGTTGGCGCAGAACCTCATGCCCGTTCATGTCGGGCAGGCCGAGATCCAGCAGGATCAGATCGTAGTCATACAGCTTGGCGAGGTCGATGCCCTCCTCCCCCATGTCGGTGGAATAGACATTCAGATTCGCGTGACTCAGCATCAATTCGATGCTTTTCGCCGTCGTCGGGTCGTCTTCTACCAGCAGTATCCGCATGGGCCGTCTCCGGGTGATGTCTGTGCCTGCGGAAAACCTGAGCCAAAAAGGTTAACGCCCTGTTACCATACCCTGACCAGTTTCGATTTCCACTCAAGGTTGCCGATATTTCTGAACCCGCGTGATCTTCAGCGCATCTTCGCCATGCTCTGTGGCGGCGCGCACCCATTCCAGCAGCTCTTCTTCCGACAGGCTGTAGCGGTCGCGGGCCTGGTCCGGCGACAGCAGTCCGTATCGGACCGCCCTCACCACCGCCGCCTTGCGCGAGGCCACCCAGCGCCGGGTTTCCGAAGATGGCAGATCGGCCCGCGTCATGACCGAGCCATCCGGCAGCTTGACGGCCCGCGGACCGTCCACTTTCTTGAGGTACATGGGCAGCTCTCCGAACCGTGAACACGGCCCATAAAGCCCGGCGGGATTTAACGACGGCTAAAACCGCCCCTTGAGAGTGTGTCGGATTTTCCTATATTCGCGCGGAACCTTCAGGATATGTCCCATGCCCCTTGATACGCGCCCGCTGAACTCGCTGGGCCTGCCGAAACCGCCATCCGAAACCCGCGTCGTCGTCGCCATGTCCGGCGGCGTCGACAGTTCGGTCGTGGCCGCGATGCTGAAAGAGGAAGGCTACGACGTGGTCGGCGTGACGCTTCAGCTGTACGACCACGGCGCCGCGCTGGCCAAGAAGGGCGCCTGCTGCGCGGGCATCGACATCCACGACGCGCGCCGCGTGGCCGAGGAAATGGGCTTTCCGCATTACGTGCTGGACTACGAGAACATCTTCCGCGACGCGGTGATCGAGGAATTCGCCGAAAGCTACCTTGGCGGCGCCACCCCGGTGCCCTGCATCCGCTGCAACGAGCGGGTGAAATTCAAGGACCTGCTGGAAACCGCGAAGGACCTGGAAGCCGACTGCATGGCCACGGGCCACTACATCCAGCGCCTGGCCGGGGAAAACGGCCCGGAACTGCATTCCGCCGCCGACGCCAACCGCGACCAGAGCTACTTCCTGTTCTCGACCACGCCCGAGCAGCTGTCCTTCCTGCGCTTCCCGCTGGGCCACCTGCCCTCGAAGGACGCGACGCGCGAGCTGGCCGCGAAATACGGGCTCGCCGTGGCCGACAAGCCGGATTCGCAGGACATCTGCTTCGTGCCCGACGGCAATTATGCCAGCGTGATCGAGAAACTGCGCCCCGGGGCCGCCGAGCCGGGCGAGATCGTCCACGCCGACGGTCGCGTTCTGGGCAAGCACCGGGGTGTCATCCACTACACCATCGGCCAGCGCCGCGGGCTGGGCATCGGCGGGCTGTCGGAACCGCTCTACGTGGTCCGCCTCGACGTCGACAGCAAACGCGTGGTCGTGGGCCCCAAGGAGATGCTTGCCACCCGCACCGTCCCGGTGCGCGAGATCAACTGGCTGGGCGACGCGCCCTTCACCAGCCGCGCGGAATGGCACCTGTCGGTCAAGGTCCGCTCGACCCGCCCCCCGCGCGAGGCGGTGATCCGCCCGCTGTCGGAGACCACGGCAGAGGTCGAGCTTCTGACGCCCGAGGAAGGCATCAGCCCCGGACAGGCCTGCGTCTTCTACGACCCCGAGGGCACGCGCATCTTCGGCGGCGGCTGGATCTGGCGCGGGCAGTAGCCGCGACCCGCGCCCGAAACGCCTGACACAGGCGCAAGACCGGACCGCCCGGCGACAGGCTTGCATCGCGCCCCCCTCTCGGCCACAATCTGAACAAGCGTTCATTTCACACCGGGAGGGAGGCCGCGATGGATTTTGCGCTGAGCGAGGAGCAGACGGCGATCTTCGACATGGCGCATGGCTTCGGACAAGAGGCCATCGCCCCCAACGCCCGCCAGTGGGAGGCCGAGGGCACGATCCCCAAGGACCTCTGGCCGCAGCTCGGCGCGCTTGGCTTCGGCGGGCTCTATGTCAGCGAAGAGGCAGGCGGTGCCGGTCTGACGCGCCTCGACGCGACGCTGGTCTTCGAGGCGCTCTCCATGGCCTGCCCCTCTGTCGCGGCCTTTCTGTCGATCCACAACATGTGCGCGCGCATGATCGACGCCTATGGCAGCGAAGACCTGAAAGGCCGCGTCCTGCCCGGCGCCGTGGCCATGACCACCGTGCTCAGCTACTGTCTGACCGAACCCGGCTCCGGCTCGGACGCCGCCGCGCTGAAGACCCGCGCCGAGAAAACCAACGAGGGCTACCGCCTGACCGGCACCAAGGCCTTCATCTCGGGCGGCGGCTACTCTGACGGCTACGTGACCATGGTGCGCACCGGCGTGGATGGCCCGAAGGGGATCTCGACGGTCTATGTCGAGGCGGGCAGCGACGGCCTGTCCTTCGGCGGGCTCGAGGACAAGATGGGCTGGAAATCCCAGCCCACCCGGCAGGTGCAGTTCGACGCCTGCCCGGTGCCGCACGGCAACCTCGTCGGAACCGAGGGCGACGGCTTCAAATACGCCATGGCCGGGCTGGACGGCGGTCGCCTGAACATCGCCGCCTGCTCGCTGGGTGCCGCGCAACAGGCCCTGACGCAGACCCTGCAGTACATGGGCGAACGGCAGGCCTTCGGCCAGAGCATCGACCGCTTCCAGGCGCTGCAATTCCGGCTTGCGGATATGGAGACAGACCTTCAGGCCGCCCGCATCTTCCTGCGGCAGGCCGCCTGGAAACTCGACACCGGGGCGCCGGACGCCACGGCCTTCTGCGCCATGGCCAAGAAACTGGTGACGGAAACCGGTTCGCGCGTGGCGGACATGTGCCTGCAACTGCACGGCGGCTACGGCTACCTTGCCGACTACGGCGTGGAAAAGACCGTCCGCGACCTGCGCGTGCACCAGATCCTCGAAGGCACCAACGAGATCATGCGCCTGATCGTGGCACGCCATCTCCTCTCGCGCTGACGCAAATTCCTTCGAAGGAATTTGCAAAAGTTTTCGAAAACTTTTGCCCCCGAAAGACGCACCCTTGTCCGATATCCAGATCCGCACCGAAGGCCGCGCCGGCCGCATCACGCTGACCCGCCCGAAGGCTCTCAATGCCCTGACCTACGCCATGTGCACCGCCATCGAAGAGGCGCTGGACCGCTGGCGCAACGATGACAGCGTCGCCCTGGTCCTGCTCGACGCCGAGGGCGACAAGGCCTTCTGCGCGGGCGGCGATATCGCCGAGATGTATCGCACCGGCACGGCGGGCGACTACGGCTACGCGCGCCGCTTCTGGCGCGACGAATATCGCCTGAACGCCAAGCTGGCCGCGTATCCCAAGCCGATCGTGGCTTTCCTGCAGGGTTTCACCATGGGCGGCGGCGTGGGCCTCGGCGGCCATGTCTCGCACCGGATCACCGGCGAAAGCAGCCAGGTCTCCATGCCGGAATGCGGCATCGGTTTCGTTCCGGACGTGGGCGGCACCTATCGCCTTGCCCGGGCACCGGGTCGCCTTGGCGCCTATCTTGGCCTGACCGCCGCCCGCATGGGGCCCGGCGATGCGATCCATGCGGGGTTTGCCGACAGCTTCGTGCCCGAGGCGCGCTGGCCCGACCTGAAGGCCAGGCTGGTCCGCTCGGGCGATCCCGACGCCATCGCCGCCCAGAGCGATACGCCGCCCGACAGCCCGCTTGCCGCGGCGCAGCCCGAGATCGACGCGGATTTCGCGGGCACCGACCTGCCCGCCATCCTCGACCGCTTGCAGGCCTCCGGCACGCCGCTCGCGCAGCAGGCGCTCAAGGCCATGGGGCGCAACGCGCCCCTGTCCATGGCCACGACCCTGCGGATGCTGGACCGTCTTGGCCCCGATGCCACGATCCGCGACGCGCTGGAGCTGGAATACCGGGTCAGCCACCGCATCATGGAACAGGGGGACTTCCTGGAAGGCATCCGCGCCGCCATCATCGACAAGGACCGCAGCCCGCGCTGGCGTCACGGAGCCGATTCCGTCCCCGCCGGGGCCGTCGAGGCGCTGCTGGCCCCGCTTGGCCCCGACACGCTGACCCTTGAGGAGGACTAGACCATGCAGATCGCCTTTATCGGACTGGGCAACATGGGCGCGCCCATGGCCGCCAACCTCGCCAAGGCGGGGCACGCTGTCACCGGCTTTGACGTCGCGGGCACCACGGCGGAGGGCGTCGCCAAGGCCCAGACCGCCGAGGACGCCGTGGCGGGCGCCGAGGTGGTGATCACCATGCTCCCCAACGGCGAGATCCTGCGCGACGTCGTCGCCGGGATCGTGCCGCATATGACCAGGGGCGCGGTGCTGCTCGACTGTTCCACCGTCGACGTGGCCTCGGCCCGGGCGGTGGCGGAACTGGCCGGGGCCGCGGGCCTCGGAACCCTCGACGCGCCGGTGTCCGGCGGCACCGTCGGCGCGACCAACGGGAAGCTGACCTTCATGGTGGGCGGCGACGAAACGGCCTTCGAGACCGCCCGGCCGCTGTTCGAGATCATGGGCCAGAAGGCCGTTCACTGCGGCGCCTCGGGCAACGGTCAGGCTGCCAAGATCTGCAACAACATGATCCTCGGGGTCACCATGATCGCCACCTGCGAGGCCTTCGCGCTGGCCGACAAGCTGGGCCTCAGCCGCGAGGCCATGTTCGATGTGGTTTCCACCTCGTCGGGCTATTCCTGGTCGATGAACGCCTATTGCCCGGCGCCGGGAGTCGGCCCGCAAAGCCCCGCCGACAACGGCTACAAGCCCGGTTTCGCCGCCGAGCTGATGCTGAAGGACCTGCGGCTGTCCCAGCAGGCGGCAGAGGCCGCCCATGCGCAGACCCCGATGGGCCGCGCCGCAACGGATCTGTATCGCAGCTTCGTCGAGGACGAGGGCGGCGCAGGCCGCGATTTCTCGGCCATGCTGCCGCGTTTCGAGAAACTGAACCGGGGCTGACCGGCGCCGGGAACCCCCTGCGGTGCCGGCGCGTTGGCTGGCAACCTCGGGGGAGCTGATGTCAGCCACACACACACCAAAGACCATCGCGATCCCGCTGGTCGGGATCTTTCTCATTCTCTTCGTGCAGGGCCTGTCCAGCGGCGCCAGTTTCCTGATCCCGGTGACCTCGGCGATCCTCGCCTATTTCGTGCTCAGCCGCCCGCGCCGCTGGCTGTCGCAGCGCGGGCTGCCGAACGGTCTGGTCGCCCTGGGGTTCACGCTGCTGATCCTGCTTCTGGTGGTCGGCGCGCTGATCTATTTTGCCGAGCCGGTCAGCGATCTTCTGCGCCGCCTGCCCTGGCTGGTGCGCGACGTCCAGCGCGAGATCGGCAGCCTGTCCGACAGCCCGATCCGCGCCGTGGCCGAGGCCGCCGACGCCATGAACGCGATGATCGATACCGACGAGGACGGCGACGGCAAGATGAAGGTCGAGGTCGTCGAGGAAGGCTCTGCCTCCAAGCAGATCCTCTTCCTTGCTCCCATGGTGCTCAGCCAGGTGCTGTTCGCGATCATCTTCCTGTATTTCCTGCTCGCCTCCGGCGACTTCTTCCTGCGCCGCATGATCGAGTCGCTCGACCGGGTCGAGGACAAGTCCCGCGCGCTGGAGGTGGTGGAAACCATCGAACTGCGGCTGGGCCAGTATCTGGGCGCCATCACGGTGATCAACGCCGGGCTGGGCCTGAGTGTCGGCACCCTGATGTACCTCTGGGGGATCGAGCAATACATGGTCATCGGCGTCATGGCCTTCGCCCTGAACTTCGTGCCCTATGTCGGCGGGCTTGTCGGCACCTGCATCGCCGTGCTGCTGGCCTTCTCTCAGGGAGAGTCCTTCTGGGTTCTCGTCGGCGCGGGGGCCTCTTACGCTGCGGCCACCGGCCTTGAAGGCCAGCTGATCACACCCTCGCTGGTGTCGCGCCAGATGCGGCTGAATGCGCCGATCCTCTTCCTTGTGGTGGCCTTCTTTGCCTATATCTGGTCGATCATCGGCATGATCGTCGCGGTGCCGATCCTGATCGTCATTAAGATCTTCTGCGACGAGATCGCGCCCCTGCACAATGTCGGCCATTTTCTTGGCGGCGCCGAGGCCGAAGAGGATTTCGACGTCGACGATACAACGGTGATGCCGCAGCCCGATCCGGTCGAGGGTCTGGCGTCCTCCCATATCGAGGCCGGGCCGGAGGCGCATCGCGGCTGACCGCAGGGCGCCGCCGCCTGCCCCGATCCTGCGGATTTGATTCACATCATATTCAGATTATAAAATTCGTTTAGGCTGCGTGGAGGTACCCAACCCAGGAGATCTTACGATGTTTGCAAAGAACATGGGCCAGACAGACCGCATTATCCGCGCCGTGATCGGTGTCGTGGCCATGATCCTCTTCTTCACGCTCGCGGGCGGACTGAAATGGCTGGCCCTGATCGTGGGCCTGCTGATGTTGGCCACCGCAGCCATGGGCACTTGTCCGCCCTACCGGCTGCTGGGGATCAACACCTGCAAGAATAGATAACGCCCGGCAGCCGGACCGCGCGCTGCAGGACAATTTTTCTCTATTCGGCCCCCTTCGGGGGAACGCAAACTTTGCGACCTGCGTTGCCCCCCGAAGGAAAGGCATCGCTCATGGAAAAGATCATTCTGGGAAGCGTCGTGGCATTTGCGCTGACGACCTCTGCCCTGTCCGCAAATCCGCTCTTCCAGCCCCATGCGGGCGACACCGCCGTGGCGAGTGACCCCGTCTGGCTCGCGAAGAACGAGAAGGGAAACGGCCATAAGCCCTTGGTCAAGGGGAGCGGAAAGCCCGAGAAGGCCAAGGGCAAGCCCGAGCATGCCGGCGGAAACAAGAAGCCCAAGCCTGGCGGAAACGGCAATCCCCAGGCGGCTGGCGGCAAGCCGGACAAACCCGGCAAACCCGCCGCGACCGAGAACGGCAACGGGCAGGGCAAGGCCAAAGCCAAGGCCGGTCCCAAATGGAGCGAGCCCGAACGGCAGGAGCAGGTCAGGCGCCTGGTCGGCACCTCCGCCCCCGAAGGCCGCGACATGGTCCGCATCCTCGGCCTGGCGGCGCTTGCCCTCGCCACGCCGCAGCTTGTGGTGGCGGATGTGCCCGACGACGAGCTGATCGGCTATGCCAACTGCCCGCCGGGTCTGGCCAAGAAGGATCCGCCCTGCGTTCCGCCCGGTCTCGCGCGCAAGGGCGTGACCTCTGAGGAATGGCTGGGCTACGACGCGGACCGCTACGACGAGATCTGGATCGAGCGCCGCAGGTCGCTTCTGGATGCCTACGATATCCCCGGGTTCGACGGGCTTCTGTTGCGCTCGGACGAGATTGCCGATCTCTACGGGCTTGCGCCCGCGCCCGAGGGGCAGCGCTACGCGCTGATCGACGGTCTGCCGATCCTGCTTGATCGGGACGATTACACCGCGCTCTTGCTGCTGAACGAGCTGGCCGAGGTCGCGCGGCTGGACGACGGGTTGCGCGTCGCGCCGACCGCCGCCCTGACGCAACGCGAGCTGATGAGCCTGTATCGCCTGCCGCAACTGGCCGATGGGCAGAACTACAGCGTGGTGAACGGGCAGATCCTGCGCCTCAGCGACAGCGAGTACGAGATGCTGCAACTGATCCGGATCGCGCGCGCGGTGCTCTGATCCGCGCCTCTTCTAGCCCGCGAACGACGAAGGGACCCCTATCGGGGTCCCTTTTCATGTCTGCCGCAACAGCCGCACCGAAAAGAGCGCGGCTTACTCTGCCGCGACCTTCTTCCGGGCTTCCAGCAACGGTTTCAGGTAGCGGCCCGTGTGGCTGCGCTCGACCTCGGCCACCTGTTCCGGTGTGCCGGTCGCCACGATCTCTCCGCCGCCGTCGCCGCCTTCGGGGCCGATGTCGATCAGCCAGTCGGCGGTCTTGATGACGTCGAGGTTGTGCTCGATCACCACGACGGAATTGCCCTGCTCCACCAGTTCATGCAGCACTTCCAACAGCTTGCGCACGTCTTCGAAGTGCAGCCCGGTGGTCGGCTCGTCGAGGATGTAAAGGGTCCGGCCGGTGGATCGCTTCGCCAGTTCCTTCGACAGCTTCACCCGCTGCGCTTCGCCACCCGACAGCGTCGTCGCCTGCTGCCCGACCTTGATATAGCCAAGCCCCACGCGCATCAGCGCATCCATCTTGTCGCGGATCGAGGGCACCGCCTTGAAGAACTCTTGCGCATCCTCCACCGTCATATCAAGAACGTCGGCTATACTCTTGCCCTTGAAGCGAATTTCCAAGGTCTCGCGATTGTAGCGCGCGCCCTTGCAGGTCTCGCAGGTGACGTAGACGTCGGGCAGGAAGTGCATCTCGATCTTGATCACGCCGTCGCCCTGACAGGCCTCGCAGCGCCCGCCCTTGACGTTGAACGAGAAGCGACCGGGCTTGTAGCCGCGCGCCTTGGCCTCTGGCAGACCGGCGAACCAGTCGCGGATCGGCGTGAAGGCCCCGGTGTAAGTCGCTGGATTCGAACGCGGAGTCCGCCCGATGGGGCGCTGATCGATGTCGATGACCTTGTCCAGATGCTCCAGCCCCTTGATGGTCTCGCAGGGTGCGGGCGTCTGGCGGGCACCGTTCAGCGCCATCGAGGCGGTCTTGAACAGCGTTTCGATGGTCAGAGTCGACTTGCCGCCACCGGACACCCCGGTCACGCAGACGAACTTGCCCAGCGGGAACTCTGCCGTGACCTCCTTGAGGTTGTTGCCGGTGGCCTTCACGACCTTCAATTTCTTCTTGTTGCCCTTGCGCCGTTCCGTCGGCACCGCGATCTCGCGCGTGCCCGCCAGATACTGCCCGGTCAGGCTGGCCGGGTCGTTGGTGATCGTCTCGGGCGTGCCATGGGCCACCACCTGCCCGCCATGCACCCCGGCACCCGGCCCGATATCGAAGACGTAATCCGCCTCGCGGATCGCTTCCTCGTCATGTTCGACCACGATCACCGTATTGCCCTGATCGCGCAGGTTTTTCAGCGTATCCAGAAGCCGCGTATTGTCGCGCTGGTGCAGCCCGATAGAGGGCTCGTCCAGCACATACAGCACCCCGGTCAGGCCGGACCCGATCTGGCTGGCCAGCCGGATGCGCTGGCTCTCGCCCCCCGACAGCGTGCCCGCATTGCGCGACAGCGTCAGATACTCCAGCCCCACGTTGTTCAGGAACCCCAGCCGCTCGCGGATTTCCTTGAGAATGGCGCGGGCGATCTCGTTCTTCTGGTTGGTCAGGTTGGCGGGCACCGTCTGGCACCAGTCGAAGGCCTGCTTGATCGACATTTCAACGACTTGCCCAACGTGCTTCAAGTCATCCCGCGACCCGATCCGCACCGCCAGGGCCTCTTCCCGCAGGCGATAGCCACCGCAGGCGCCGCAGGGACGATTGTTCTGATACCGCTCGAATTCCTCGCGAATCCAGGACGAATCCGTCTCGCGATAGCGCCGCTCCATGTTCGGAATGACGCCCTCGAAGACGCGGGTGACATTGTAGATGCGCCCGCCCTCGTCGTAGCGGAAGGCAATCTCCTCTTCGCCCGAGCCGTACAGAAACACCTGCTGCACATGCGCCGGAAGATCCTTCCACCGCGCGTTCTTGTCGAAATCGTAGTGTTTCGCGATGGCGTCGATGGTCTGCAGGAAATACGGCGACTTGCCCTTGCGCCAGGGCGCCAGCGCGCCGTCCTTGATCTTCAGCGTCTGGTCCGGCACCACCAGCCGTTCGTCGAAGAACAGCTCTACCCCCAGACCGTCGCACTCGGGGCAGGCACCGAAGGGCGCGTTGAAGGAAAACAGCCGCGGCTCGATCTCGGGGATGGTGAAACCGCTGACCGGACAGGCAAAGTTCTCGGAGAAGGTGATGCGCTCGGGCTCACCCTCCTTTGGCGCCGTTTCGAGGATGGCAATGCCATTGGCAAGGTCCAGCGCCGTGCGGAAGCTGTCCGCCAGCCGGGTCTCCATCCCCTCGCGCACCACGATCCGGTCGACCACCACGTCGATGTCATGGCGGAACTTCTTGTCCAGCGCCGGCGGCTCGTCCAGCTCGTAGAAGCTGCCGTCCACCTTCACCCGCTGAAAGCCCTGCTTGCGCAGCTCTATGAATTCCTTGCGGTATTCGCCCTTCCGGTCGCGGACGATCGGCGCCAGAAGATAGCCGCGGGTGCCCTCTTCCATGCCCATGACCCGGTCGACCATGTCCTGCACCTGCTGCGCCTCGATGGGCAGGCCGGTGGCGGGCGAATAGGGCGTGCCGACCCGGGCGAACAACAGCCGCATGTAGTCGTAGATCTCGGTCACCGTGCCGACGGTAGACCGCGGGTTCTTCGAGGTCGTCTTCTGCTCGATGGAAATCGCCGGCGACAGGCCGCTGATGTGATCCACATCGGGCTTTTCCATCATGTCCAGGAACTGCCGCGCATAGGCCGACAGCGACTCGACATAGCGGCGCTGCCCCTCGGCATAGATCGTGTCGAAGGCAAGGCTGGACTTGCCCGAGCCCGAAAGCCCGGTGATCACCACAAGCTCATCCCGCGGAATATCCACGTCGATATTCTTGAGGTTGTGCTCGCGCGCGCCGCGCACCTCGATATGCTTGAGTTCTGGCATCGCTCGTTCCCCGGTCTCGGCAGTGGTTAAGACATAGTTGAAATGACTCGCGGCGCCAATCGGAAAAGAAGAACGCAACAGGAACACTTGCGCGATGCCAAAAGGACGGTCAGGAATTCCGTCCTTGCCCGGACAGGCGGCGCTGCGCCACTGTGCCCGCACGTGAACCGACCGGGAGATTTCACCATGCAGGCTCGCCTGATTTATGCGGCGGCGCTGACCGCGCTGCCCTTTGCCGCGTCCGGGCAGGACTATGCCAATTCGATCCTCGTGCTTGATGCCTCGGGGTCGATGTGGGGCCAGATCGAGGGCGTGACCAAGATCGAGATCGCGCAGGGCGTGGTCGGCGACCTGCTGAACACCCTGCCCGAAAGCCAGCGCATCGGCCTGACCGCCTATGGCCACCGCACGCGCGGCGACTGCAGCGACATCGAGACGCTGGTGCAGCCCGGCGACAGCTCTCGGGCGCAGATCGCGGCGGCGGTGAACGCGATTCAGCCGCGCGGCAAGACGCCGATGACCGACGCCGTGGTGCAGGCCGCCGAGGCGCTGAAATACACCGAGGAGGCGGCCACCGTGATCCTCGTCTCGGACGGGATCGAGACCTGCAACCCCGACCCCTGTGCCGCCGCCCGGGCGCTGGAACAGGCGGGCATCAACCTGACCGTGCATGTCGTGGGCTTCGACGTCACCGACCCCGAGGCGCGGCGCCAGATGCAGTGCCTTGCCGACGAGACCGGCGGGCAGTTCCTCTCGGCTGGCAATGCCACGGAACTGGGCTCCGCGCTCGAAGAGGTCACGCAGGCGGCGCCCTCCTACACGGTGACCTTCGTCGCCATCGAGGGCGAGAACGGCCCGCAAAGCACCGACACGCTGATGTGGGACATCCAGCGCGGCGAAGAGATGCTGGCCGAGTTCGAGCCGGGCGCAACCCTGACCAAGGCGCTGACCGATGGCCGCTACAGCGTCTCGGTGATGCGCCCGCTGGACGAATCCACCGCAGAGGCCACCTTCGACGTATCGAGCGCCGAGCAGACCGTGACGCTGGTGCTGCCCTCGCTGCTGCCCGATGCCACCGTCAGCGGCCCGGCAGAGGCCCTGGCCGGCGCCACCATCCCGGTCGACTGGACCGGCCCGAACACGGATGGCGATTACATCGACGTCAGCCCGCTGGATGACACTGGATACATCAACTACGCCTACACCCGCGACGGCACGCCCGCGCAGCTGGTCATGCCGCCCGAGGCCGGCGATTACCAGATCCGCTACATCATGCGCGACGGGCGCACGGTGCTGGCGACGCAGGCGGTGACGGTCACGCCCGCGCCCGCCTCGATCGAGGTCGCCGAAACCGCCCCGGTCGGCGCCACGATCCCCGTGACATGGGAAGGCCCGAACTACGACGGCGACTACATCTCCGTCGCCCCGCTCGAGGAAGGCGGCTACATCAACTACGCCTATACCCGCGACGGCTCTCCGGCGCAGCTGGTCATGCCGCCCAAGCCGGGCACCTACGAGGTGCGATACGTCATGCGGCAGGACCGCACGGTGCTGGCCAGCCGCATCGTCGAGGTGACAGAGGTCGCCGTGACGCTGGACGCGGCAGAGACCGCCGCCGCAGGCGCGGCCCTGCCGGTGACCTGGGACGGCCCGAACTACGACGGCGACTACATCTCGGTCGCGAAACCCGGAGACAACGGCTACGAGGCCTATGCCTATACCCGCAACGGCAGCCCGGCCTCGGTCACCATGCCCGCCGCGCCCGGCACCTATGAACTGCGCTACGTGATGCGGCAGGACCGCACGGTTCTGGCCTCGCGCACGGTCGAGGTCGGCGCGGTTTCCGCCGCGCTGGACGTGGCCGAGACCGCCCGCGCCGGCGCCCCGATCCTGGTCGGCTGGGAGGGCCCCGGCTACGAACCCGACTACATCTCCGTCAGCAAGGCCGAAAACGAGGGCTACGACTTCTACGCCTATACCCGCAACGGCAACCCGGCGCTCCTGCAACTGCCCATCGAGCCCGGCGACTACGAGATCCGCTACATCGCCGCCAGCGACGGCAAGGTCGCCCTGACCCGCAAGACCATCACCCTGACCCCGATCGAGGCCACGGTGGAAGCCCCCGCGACCGCCCCGCGCGGCGGCCGCCTCGGCGTGACCTGGGAGGGCCCGGACTACAAGGGCGACTTCATTTCCGTCGCGGTCGCGGGCGACCCGGACAACAAGTATGCCGCCTATACATACACCTCCGAGGACAGCCCGCTGCAGGTCAAGCTCCCCGACCTGCCCGGCAACTACGAGGTCCGCTACGTGACCGGTCAGGACAAGAAGGTCCTCGCCAGACAGGCCGTGACCATCGAATGACCCCAAACGGGCCGACCCCATACCGGTCGGCCCGCCCCGGTCGCGGCAAAGCCCGAACAATCGGCGCGACCAGCCCTTCTTCTGTCCAAAAATATCCTGGGGGGAGCGCGCGCAGCGCGCGGGGGCAAAGCCCCCCGGTCGCCTGCCGCAGGGCAGGCGACACCCTTCTCAGCGATACAGCAGCGACCGCCCCTCGTGGAACAGATGCACCTTCCCGGGCGCCGCCCTCAGCGACACCTGCCGCCCGCGCATGTCGCGGTGAATACCCGGCAGCTTGCCGATCACCGCCTCCTGCCCCGCAGCCTTCCCGAAGTACAGCAGCGTCACCTCCCCCAGCGCCTCGGTGAAGGCCACCGTTCCGGTAAAGGCCGCCTGCCCCGGCTCGGCGGTCACGAAGTCCTCGGGCCGGATACCGACGTTCACCGCCAGCCCCCTGTCGGCATCGGTCGTCGGATAATCCGAGACCGCCGTGCCGCCGCCCTCCAGCGCCACGGTGGTCTGCGCGCCGGTCGCCGTCACCTTCCCGGGCAGCAGGTTCATCGCGGGAGAGCCGATGAAGCGCGCCACGAACTCGCTCTTGGGCTTCTCGTAAAGCTCCAGCGGCGCACCGACCTGCGCGATGCCCTTGTCGGCCAGCACCACGATGCGCGAGGCCAGCGTCATCGCCTCGACCTGGTCGTGGGTCACGTAGATCATCGTGCGGTCGGGCATCTGCTCCTTCAGTTGCGCGATCTCGATGCGCGTCGCCACCCGCAGCGCCGCGTCGAGATTCGACAAGGGCTCGTCGAAGAGGAAGACCTTGGGCTCGCGCACGATGGACCGCCCGATGGCGACCCGCTGCCGCTGCCCGCCCGAGAGCGCCTTGGGCAGGCGGTCGAGGTAGGGCTCCAGCTGCAGCATCTTCGCCGCCCGCGCGACCGAGGCCTCGATCTCTGCCGCCGGCTTCTTCGCCAGCTTCAGCGCAAAGGCCATGTTCTCGCGCACGGTCATATGCGGATACAGCGCGTAGCTCTGGAAGACCATGGCGATGCCGCGCTGCGCGGGCGGCACGTCGTTAACCACCTGCCCGTCGATTTCCAGCCTGCCGCCGGTGATCTTTTCCAGCCCCGCGATCATCCGCAACAGCGTCGACTTCCCGCAGCCAGACGGCCCGACGAAGACGATCAGCTCGCCCTGCCGGATGTCGAGGTTGATATCCTTCAGGACGTTGACCGTCCCGCCATAGGTCTTCTCGACATCCGTCAGTTTCAGATTGGCCATAGGTCCTCCCCCTTCGACCGCAGTTAACCCGCCTTCAACGCCAGCGCGGGCTGCCACGGCCCGAGATGCAGCTTGCCGTCCGGCGCCGGTGCCGCGCTGCCCAGCTCCTGCCCGATCTGGTGCCAGTCCCCCGTCGGCATCGCGATGGTCGCCGGCTCGGGGCTGAGGTTGATCGCGACAAAGATCTCCTCGCCGCCGCCCATGCGCGTGAAATGCACCACCTCGCCGGTATGCGAGACGCCGCCGTGGCCACCGCCGATCAGCGCCGGATGCGCGTGCCGGAAATGGATCGCCTTGCGGTAATGGTGCAGCAGCGCGCCCGGTTCTTCCTCTTGTACGGCGACGGCGCGGTTCAGATGCTCGTGGCTGACCGGCAACCAGGGGTGGCCGGTGGTGAAGCCGCCGTTCTGGTTCGACTGCTCCCAGACCATCGGCGTGCGGCAGCCGTCGCGGCCCTTGAACTCGGGCCAGAACTCTATGCCATAGGGGTCCTGTAGGTCCTCGAAGGCGACATCGGCCTCGGGCAGGCCCAGCTCTTCGCCCTGATACAGGCAGGCGGAGCCACGCAGGGTCAGGATCAGCGTGGCATAGGCGCGCTGCGCGGCGGGCGTCAGATCCCAGCGCGTGACATGGCGCGGCACGTCATGGTTGGAAAACGCCCAGCAGGCCCAGCCGTCCGAGGCGACCCGATCCACCTGCCCCATCACATCCGCCACGCGGGCGGCGGTCAGCTGGTCCTTAGCGAGGAATTCGAAGGCGTAGCACATATGCGCCTTGTCATTGCCCGAGGTGTACTCGCCCATGATCTCGAGCCCGCGCTGCGCGTCGCCCACCTCTCCGACGCAGGTGGTGCCGGGGTATTCGTCCAGAAGCGCGCGGAACCGCTTGAGAAATTCCAGGTTCTCGGGCTGGTTCTTGGAATAGAGGTGCTCCTGATGGTTATAAGGGTTCACCGAGGGCGCGATATTGGCGTTGCGCTTCTCGGGCGGCAGCGCGGGATTGCTGCGCAACTGCTTGTCGTGGATGTAGAAGTTGATCGTATCCAGCCGGAAGCCGTCGACGCCGCGATCCAGCCAGAAGCGGGTGACGTCCAAAAGCGCGTCCTGCACCTCGGGGCAGTGGAAATTCAGGTCCGGCTGCTCGACGAGGAAATTGTGCAGGTAATACTGCTCGCGCCGCGCATCCCACTGCCACGCCGGGCCACCGAAGATCGACAGCCAGTTGTTGGGCGGCGTGCCGTCGGGCTGCGGGTCGGACCAGACGTACCAGTCGGCGCGCGGGTTGCTGCGGCTGGCGCGGCTTTCCATGAACCACGGATGCTGCGCCGAGGTATGCGACAGCACGAGGTCGATCATCACCTTCAGCCCCAGCGTATGCGCCATCTCGACCAGCGCATCGAAATCCGACAGCGAGCCGAACATCGGATCGACGTCGCAATAATCGCTGACGTCATAGCCGAAGTCCTTCATCGGCGAGGTAAAGAAGGGCGAAATCCAGATCGCGTCGACACCCAGAGAGGCCACATGCGGCAGCCGCGCCGTGATGCCGTTGAGGTCGCCGATGCCGTCGCCGTTCGAATCCTGAAAGCTGCGCGGGTAGATCTGGTAGATCACCGCGCCGCGCCACCAGTCCTTGTTTTTGCTGCTCATCTCTGTCCTTTCCCGGCGGGCGCCTGTCCCGCCGTCTTTCCACAGGCCGGGCCTGTCGCCCTGCATTACTTCACCGATCCCGCCAGCAAGCCGCGCACGAGGTAACGCTGCATGGCGAAGAAGACCGCCAGCGGCACCGCGATACTGACGAAGGCGGCCGTGGCGAGGATCTCCCAGTTGCCGCCGCGCGTGCCCAGAAGCTCGACGATCTGGTTGGTCATCACCGTGGTCTGCCCGGTGGCGTCGATCAGGAAAACCTTGGCCACCAGAAGGTCGTTCCACGTCCAGAGGAACTGGAAGATGGCAAAGCTCGCCAGCGCCGGAAACGACAGCGGCAGGATGATCTTGGTGAAGATCTGGAACTCTGTCGCGCCGTCCACGCGGGCGTTCTCGATGATGTCGCGCGGCAGGCCGACCATGTAGTTGCGCAAGAGGTAGACCGCCAATGGCAGGCCAAAGCCCGTATGCGCCAGCCAGACCCCCAGGTAGCCCTTCCCGATGCCGATATTCAGGTGCAGCTTCAGCAGCGGGATCAGCGCCAGTTGCAAGGGCACCACCAACAGGCCGACCACGAAGGCGATCAGCAAAGCCCGGCCCGGGAAATCCATCCAGGCCAGCGCATAGGCCGCGAAGGCCGCCACGACGATGGGAATGATCGTCGCCGGGATCGTCACCGTCAGCGTGTTGAAGAAGGCCTTGCCCATGCCCTCGGCGCTGTTCGAGAACAGCAGGTAGCGGTAGTTGTCCAGCGTGAACTCGGGCGGGGTGGTGGCGGTGACAAAGACCCGCTCGCCGCGCCGCCCCGCCATCTCGACCTGCGATTCCAGCCGGTAATCGCCGTTTTCCATCACGGTGATGCGCTCGCCGCCGCGCATCTCGGCGGTATCGCCGGGCCGGTAGGCCGCCACGTCGCGCGCATTCGTCCCCCATGCCGAGATCGGCGCCGGGGCCACACCCTCCTGCGCGTAGAGATTGCCCTCGATGACGAAAAGCGCGCCTTCCTGCACCTGCTCTGACGGCGCGGCGGTGCGCAGGGTCAGGCTCTGCTCGGTGGGAACCAGCGCCTTCCACCAGCCCGAGCCGGAGATCTGGTCGGCAGTCCGGAAGGACGAGACCAGCAGCCCCACGGTCGGAAACAGCCAAAGCGCCACCAGCAGCACGACAGAGATATGCACCGCCCATGTCAGCGAGGATTTGGTGCCTGCAATCGTGTCCATCTCTCCGCCCCCTACCGCATTTCCCGGCGCGCGTTGCGCACGTTCCAGACAAGGATCGGTGTCACCAGAACCATGATCACGATGGCCGAGGCCGACCCCACACCCCAGTCGTTTGCGCGAAACAGCTTGTCGTACATGTAGTTGGCCAGAACCTGCGTCTGCCATTGCCCGTTGGTCATGGCAAAGACGATGTCGAAGACCTTCAGCACGACCAGCGTGATCGTCGTCCAGACCACCATGATCGTGGACATGATCTGCGGCACCTTGATCCTGAAGAAGATCTGGAAGGGGTTGGCGCCATCGACGATGGCGGCCTCGACGGTTTCCTCGGGGATGCCGCGCAGGGCCGCGCTCAGGATCACCATGGCAAAGCCGGTCTGGATCCAGATCAGCACGATCATCAGGAAGAAGTTGTTCCAGAACGGGATCGTCAGCCATTGCACCGGCCCCTCGCCCGACAGCCAGACATAGACCGCGTTCAGCACCCCGATCTGCTCGGACCCTTCCGGGCGGGCGTCGTAGACCAGTTTCCAGATCACCGCCGCGCCGACGAAAGAGATCGCCATGGGCATGAAGATCAGCGACTTGGCGATATTGCCCCATTTGATCCGGTCGGTCAGCTGCGCCGCCAGCAGGCCGAGGGCGGTCGAGGCGGCGGGCACCACCACCAGCCACAGCATGTTGTTGCGCATCGCCTCCCAGAACTTCGGCTCGGCCATCATGCGGCTGTAGTTGTCGAAGCCGACGAAGGCCCCGCCCTGCGCGCGGCTGGTGAAGGACAGGCGCAGGGTCTCGAAGACCGGGTAGGCAAGGTAAAGCGTCAGCGCAAAGAGCGCCGGAAACAGGAACAGCCAGGGCCGGATCATGTTGGCGCGGTTGATATTGCGCCCGGATTTCGGCCCCTTCGCCGGGAACAATACCCGGTCCAGCAGCATGTTCGAGAAGTAGAAATAGCCGAGACAGGCGCCGACGCCGATCACGATGGTCAACAACCCAAGCAGCGCCGGATGCATGGCCTTTCCTCCCCCGGTGTCGGGTGGCGGGGACCGGTCCGGCCCCCGCCCGCCGCCTTACTTCAGCGCGTCCCAGCTTTGCTGGATCTCGCCCGCCACGTCCTGTGCCGACTTGCCGCCGACATATTCCACCATGCCTGTCCAGAAGGTGCCCGCGCCCACGCCGCCGGGCATCAGGTCAGAGCCGTCGAAGCGGAAGGTGGTCGCGTTGGTCAGCACCTCGCCAAGGGCGCGCTGGGTGTCGTCGATATAGGCCTCGGGGTTGGCTGCGGTCAGCGGCGTCAGAAAGCCGGGCTGCGCCATCATCACCTCATGCGCGAAGGGCGTCTGCAGGAACCGCAGGAAGGCCTGCGTGGCCGCGCTGTCCTTGGTGACGCCCATCAGCGTGCCCGCGCCCAGCACCGGCTGGCCCAGGTCCTTGCCCTCGTAGGCCGGGAAATAGAAGAAATCCGCGTCCAGACCGACCTCTGTGCCTTCGGGGAAATAGGCCGGGATGAACGAGGCCTGACGGTGCATCATGCATTGCGGCGGCGCCTCGAAGAGGCCCTTGGGCGAGTCGCGGAAATCCGTCGCCGCCACCGACCCGGCACCACCCGCCACGTAATCGTCGTTCAGCGCGAACCATCCGAATTCCTCGATGGCCCCCACCACCTCGGGCGAGTCGAAGGGCAGCTCGTTGCCGACCCATGCGTCATAGGTCTCGGGCGGCTGGGTGCGCAGCATCAGATCCTCGACCCAGTCGGTCGCGGGCCAGCCGGTCGCGCCGCCCGACCCCAGCCCGATGCACCACGGTGTCTCGCCGTCCGCGACCATCTGCTCGGTCAGGGCCTTCAGCTCTTCCATGGTCTGGGGCACCTCGTAGCCGAAGTCCTCGAAGGTCTCGGGCACGTACCAGACCAGCGATTTCACGTTGACGTTGAAGAAGAAGCCGTAAAGCGCGTCCGTGCCGTCGGGCCCGGCGGCGGTGCCCAGATCGACCCAGGACTGGCCCGCGGCGTAGTTGTCCGTCACCCAGCCTGCGGTCTCTTCGCCCAGCGGTGTCAAAAAGCCACCTGCGGCCATATTGGCGGCCAGCCCCGGCTGCGGGAAGACGGCGATGTTGGGCGGCGATCCGGCCTCGGCGTCGATGACGATCTGCTGCTCCATCGAATCCGACCCGACATAGGTGGCGTTCGCCCCCGTCGCCTCGTTGAACAGACCCACCAGAATATTGAAGGCCTCGGCCTCTCCGGCCAGCCAGGGGCCAAGGATGGTGACGCTTTCGCCCGAAAAATCGCTGGCCTCGGCAAAGGCGTCGTAGCCGTCCCAGTCAAAGGGCCCCTCGCCCGGCGTCGGCATGGTCTGCGCCTGCGCCGTGCCCGCGACAAGCGCCGCAAGGGCCAGGCCGAGATAAAGCCGTCTCTTCATGGTGTCTCCTCCCGCCGGGGCAGCCGCCCAAGGCCACCTGCCCCTTTTGAAATCCAAGGACGCCTGACCCGCTTTAGCCAAAGCGCTTTGAGTGCAGTCACACTTTCTGACTCGCCCCATCCTGTCAACCAGACATAACTTATTCGTAAAGGAATTTCACGCTGCAACGCAGCTACCAGCGCCGCGATGCGGCATCACCCGGGTGCATGGAATGCCTTGAATAGCCGAAGCGCTTTGGGTCATATGAAGCCATGAACCTGAAGCAACTCTCGGAACATCTGAAGCTTTCGCAGACCACGGTCAGCCGCGCCCTGAACGGCTACCCCGAGGTCAGCGAGGCCACCCGCCAGCGGGTGATGAAAGCCGCGCGCGACCTGCATTACAGCCCCAACCTGCGCGCCAAGGGCCTTGCCACCGGGCGCGCGCAGGCCATCGGTCACGTGCTGCCGATTTCCACCCAGCACGAGATGGTGAACCCCATCTTCGGCGACTTCATCTCGGGCGCCGGGCAGGCCTATGCCAAGGCCGGCTACGAGATCGTCATCAGCCTTGTCGGCGACGACGACGAGGAAGCCGCCTATCGCAACATCCGCCTGCGCGGCAGTGTCGACGGCATCATCGTGCACGGGCCGCGCATGAAGGACCCGCGCATCCCGCTGCTGACAGAGCTTGGCCTGCCCTTCGTGGTGCATGGCCGCGCGTCGCAGATCGACACGCCCTATTCCTGGCTCGACACCAACAACCTGCGCGCCTTCACCCGGGCGACAGAGTTCCTTCTGGATCTCGGCCACCGCCGGATCGGGCTGATCAACGGGCTGGAGTTCATGGACTTCGCCTTCCGCCGCCGCGAGGGCTATGTCACCGCCCTGACGGCGCGCGGACTTGCCCCCGACCCGGCGCTGATGCGGTCCGGCGAAATGACCGAGGTCTACGGCTTTCGCAGCGCGCAGGAGATGCTGGCCGGGCCGGATGCGCCGACCGCCTTCCTGGCCTCGTCGATGATCGCCGCGCTTGGCGTGCGCCGCGCGATCCACGCCGCCGGGCTGGAGATGGGGCGCGACGTCTCGGTGATCACCCATGACGACGACCTCGGCTATCTCGGGAACGGGCAGGACGTGCCGCTCTTCACCGCGACGCGGTCCTCGGTGCGCGCCGCCGGGACCCGCGCCGCCGAGATGCTGCTGCAGCTGATCCGCGAGCCGGGGCATCCGCCCCTGACCCAGATGATGGAGGCCGAGCTGATCATCGGCAGCTCCACCGGACCGGCCCGCCGCTGAGGAGAGACATGCGACACAAGCGATCCGACTTCCCCGAGGGCTTTCTGTTTGGTGCCGCCACCTCCAGCTATCAGATCGAGGGCCAGTCCTTCGGCGGCGCCGGGCGCACCCATTGGGACGATTTCGCCGAGACGCCGGGCAATGTGGTGCGGGGCGAAACCGGCGCGCGAGCCTGCGACCATTACCACCGCTACGCCGAAGACCTCGACCTGGTCGCGGCAGCGGGCCTCGATGCCTACCGCTTCTCGATCAACTGGGCGCGGGTGCTGCCCGAGGGGCGCGGGGCGGCGAATGCCGAGGGGCTCGATTTCTACGACCGGCTGACCGACGCCATGCTGGAGCGTGGGCTGAAGCCCTGCGCGACGCTCTACCACTGGGAAATGCCCTCTGCGCTGGCGGACCTCGGCGGCTGGCGCAACCGCGACGTGGCGCAGTGGTTCGGCGATTTCACCGAACTGGTCATGCGGCGGCTGGGCGACCGGATGTTCTCTGTCGCACCGATCAACGAGCCCTGGTGCGTGGCCTGGCTGTCGCATTTCGAGGGCCACCATGCGCCGGGCCTGCGCGACATCCGGGCGACGGCGCGGGCCATGCACCATGTGATGCTGGCCCATGGCACCGCGATCCAGCGGATGCGCGGGCTGGGCATGGGCAACCTCGGCGGGGTCTTCAACCTGGAATGGGCCAGCCCCGCCGACGACAGCCCCGAGGCGCAGCAGGCGGCGGCCCGCCACGACGCGATCTACAACCGCTGGTTCATGGGCGGCGCCTTCAAGGGGGAATACCCCGCGCTGGCGCTGGAGGGGCTGGAACCGCATATGCCCAAGGGCTGGCAGGACGATTTCGGCACCATCACCGCGCCGCTCGATTGGTGCGGGATCAACTACTACACGCGCAGGGTTCTTGCCCCTGCCCCCGGTCCCTGGCCGCAAGTGCAACCCGTGGAAGGCCCGCTGCCCAAGACCTTCATGGACTGGGAGATCTACCCCGACGGCCTGCATGCCTTCCTGACCCGCACGGCGCGGGACTACACCGGCGACCTGCCGCTTTACGTGACCGAGAACGGCCTTGCCTCTTCGGACGAACTGCACGGTGAAACGATCGACGATCCATGGCGCAATGAATTCCTCGACGCGCATCTCGACGCCTGCCGCCGGGCCGTGGCCGAGGGGGTGCCGCTGAAGGGCTACATGATCTGGTCGCTGCTGGACAATTACGAATGGGCGCTGGGATACGAGAAGCGCTTTGGCCTTGTCCACGTCGATTTCGACACGCTTGAGCGCAGGCCGAAAACATCCTACCACGCGCTTGCCGAGGCACTGAAAGGCTGACCCCCCATGCGAGACGCGCTCTCTGTCGTGGCCGATATCGGCGGCACCAACACCCGCGTCGCACTGGCGCGCGGACCGCAGGTGCTGACCGACACGATCCGGCGCTACCGCAATGCCGAACACCCGGGGATCGCGCCGGTGCTGAAGGATTTCCTGTCGCGCCACGACACGCGGCCAGAGGCCGCCTGCGTCGATATGGCCGGGCCGGTGAAGGACGGGGTCGGCACGCTGACGAACCTCGACTGGCGCGTCGATGCCACGGCGCTGCAACAGGCGACCGGCGCGGGGGTCGTGGCGGTGCTGAACGATCTTCAGGCGCAGGGCCACGCGGTGGCCCATATCGCCGGCGACGCCCTTGTGCCGGTGCTGCCCGGCGCCGCCGCCGCCCCGGATGCCGCCCGGCTGGTGGTGAACGTGGGCACCGGGCTGAACGCCGTGCCGGTGTTCCGGCAGGCCGGGCTGACGCTGGTGCCCGCCGCCGAGGCCGGGCACCTGACCCTGCAGGCGCTGAACGACGAGGAGATGCGGCTGCTGAAATGGATGCAGGCGCGACACGGCAATACCGGGATCGAAGAGATCCTGTCCGGGCGCGGGCTGGAACGGCTTTATGCCTGGGCCTGCGAGGACGAGGGCGCGGGAAGGCCGCTGGAGGCTGCCGCGATCATGGCGGCCTATACCGCCGGAGAGGCCCGGGCTGCGCGGGTCGTCCGGATCTTCGTGCGCTATCTCGCGCGCTATACCAGCGACCTCGCCCTGATCACCCTGCCCTTCGGCGGCATCTACCTTGTCGGCGGCGTGGCGCGCCACCTCGGGCCCCACCTCTTGGACGCGGGCTTTGCCGAGGCCTTCGCCGACAAGGGCCGTTTCGCCGATTTCATGGGACAGTTCCCCGTGCACCTGGTGACGGATGATTACGCGGGGCTGCGCGGCTGCGCGGGCCATATCGCCGAACGGCTGCCCGGGTGAATGTGGTTTCGCCTGCCCTGCGGGCAGGCGCCCGGCCGGGGAGGCTCTGCCTCCCCGGACCCCTCCGAGGTATTTTGGGACCAAAGAAGCACGGGATCGCCCGGGCCGGCGCGACCCCGAGCCGACCGACGGCGGCCGAGCCCTGGGGTGTTGCACCGGGCACAGGGCGCCGGGCCTGACGGTGACAGCCGGGCGGATCGGGGCCGAGCCGGTTTGCGCCCCGCTCTTGCACCCCGGCGGGAAACCTGCGTCTTGTCCGCGCGCAACCACCCCGGAGGCCCCATGATCCTGCGCGCCATTTCCCTGATGATCCTCGCCATGGCCCTGCTGGCCGGATCCGACGTCTTCTTCAAGCTCTCGACGGCGCTGGCGCCGGCCGGGCAGGTCATGACGCTGGTGAGCCTTGGCGGCACCGCCGCCTTTGTCGCGCTGGCCGGCGCGATGGGCACCCCGGTCTTCGGTCGCGACGCCCTGCATCCGCTGGTCATGCTGCGCAACGGGCTGGAGATCCTCGCCGCGATCGGATTGCTGTATGCGCTGAAATACGTGCCGCTGCCGATCTTTGCCGCGATCATGCAGGGCGGGCCGCTGGTGGTGGTTCTGGGCGCCGCGATCTTCCTGAAGGAGCAGGTCGGCTGGCGGCGCTGGACCGCCGTGGGCGTCGGCATCCTGGGCATGCTGCTGGTCATCCGCCCCTTCGGCACCGGCTTCACCGGGCATGAGTTCTGGGCCATCCTCGGCGTCGTCAGCCTGGCCGCGCGCGATCTGGTGACGCGGCTTTCGCCGCCGCATATCCCCTCGCTGGCCATTTCGACCTGGGGCTTCGCCGCGACGATCCCGGTGGGGCTGGTGATCTGGAGCATGGAGGGCCTGCCGCCGCAGCTGGAGGCGCCCGCGTTATGGGCCATCGCCGGGGCGATCCTGTTCACCACCACCGGCTATCTTGCCATCACCACCGCCATGCGGCTGGCCCCGGCCTCGGTGGTCTCGCCCTTCCGCTATGCGCGGCTGGTCTTCACCACCGGGCTGGGCATCCTGATCTTCGGCGACCGGCCCGATGCCATGACGCTGCTGGGCGCCGCCATCATCCTCTGCGCCGGGCTCTACACCTTCCTGCGCGAGCGTCGCCTTGCACGCGAGGGCGAGACCGGCGCCTGAGAGCGGTTCCCGGACCCGTTATCGCTAACGCCGTAACATTTGCACGTTCCCCCGCGTTTGCTATGACTGCACGCGACTCAATCCACCGGAGGTTGCCCCATGAGCACCATCATCGACATCCATGCCCGCGAGATCATCGACAGCCGGGGCAACCCCACCGTCGAGGTCGACGTGACCCTCGAAGACGGCACGATGGGCCGCGCCGCCGTGCCCTCGGGCGCCTCGACCGGCGTGCATGAGGCGGTCGAGCGCCGCGATGGCGACAAGGCGCGCTACATGGGCAAGGGTGTGCTGGAGGCCGTGGCCGCCGTGAACGGCGAACTGGCCGAGGCCATCGTCGGTTTCGACGGCATCGATCAGGTCGGCATCGACATGGCGATGATCGAGCTCGACGGCACCGAGAACAAGGGCCGGCTGGGCGCCAATGCGATCCTCGGCGTCTCGCTTGCCGTGGCCAAGGCCGCCGCCGATTACACCGGCCAGCCGCTCTATCGCTACGTCGGCGGCGCCTCGGCGCGCACCCTGCCGGTGCCGATGATGAACATCATCAACGGCGGCGAGCACGCGGACAACCCCATCGACATCCAGGAATTCATGATCATGCCGGTCGCCGCGGAGAACATCCGCGAAGCCGTGCGCATGGGGTCGGAAGTCTTCCACACGCTGAAGAAAGAGCTTTCGGCGGCGGGCATGTCCACCGGCCTCGGCGACGAGGGCGGCTTTGCGCCCGAACTGAAGGGCACCCGCGACGCGCTCGACTTCATCCTGAAAAGCATCGAGAAGGCGGGCTACAAGCCGGGCGAGGACATCCACCTGGCGCTCGACTGCGCCGCGACCGAGTATTTCCGCGACAACACCTACGAGATGAAGGGCGAAGGCAAATCGCTGTCGATCGCCGAGAATGTCGACTACCTTGCCGCGCTGGTCGCGGACTACCCGATCATCTCGATCGAGGACGGCTGTTCCGAGGACGACTGGGAGGGCTGGACCCTGCTGACTGAAAAGCTGGGCGACAAGGTCCAGCTTGTCGGCGACGACCTCTTCGTCACCAACCCCAAGCGCCTCGCCATGGGGATCGAGAAAGGCGCTGCCAACTCGATGCTGGTCAAGGTCAACCAGATCGGCACCCTGACCGAGACCCTGCAGGCGGTCGAGATGGCGCATCGCGCGCGCATGACCAATGTCATGTCGCACCGCTCGGGCGAGACAGAGGACGCCACCATTGCCGACCTCGCCGTCGCCACCAACTGCGGCCAGATCAAGACCGGCTCGCTGGCGCGCTCTGACCGGCTGGCCAAGTACAACCAGCTGATCCGCATCGAAGAGATGCTGGGCGAAACCGCCCTCTACGCGGGCCGCTCGATCCTGCGCTGACGACAGATACGGACCGGCCCCCGCCGCAGGGGGCCGGTTCGACGCCTGGTCCCCGGGTCTTTCCCGCTTGGCCGAAAGACGGCGCAGCGGTCGGGCTGAACAGCCCGCGCAGGGGGTCAGGTCTTGCGATGGGCGATAGCCGCGGCTCCCGCACGGCAGCGGTTTCGTCCTCATTGCCCTGCGAACAGTCCGGCGCCTCAGTCCCCCTCACGCCTCGGGAACAAAGCCCTGCGCGGCATCGGTCGCAGGCCCGCCACGCCACGGCCACCAGGCCCGCGCCGCCACTCGGACACCGACCCGAACAGAGCCGCACCCACCCCTGCGCGCTCCGTCAGCTTTCCGGGTCCTGGTAGACCCCCTGCTCCTTCAGCGCGTCCACGACTTCCTTCGGCATGTAGGTCTCGTCATGCTTGGCCAGGATCTCCGAGGCCTGAAAGACCCCGTCGACATAGCGCCCGGTCCCCACCATGCCCTGGTTCTCTTCGAAAAGATCCGGCAGCACGCCGGAAAAGACCACCGGCACCGTCGCCCCGCCATCGGTCACGCTGAAGCGGATCTCGCTGCCCGCGCCGCGCACAAGCGTGCCCTCCTCGACCAGCCCGCCGATGCGAAAGACCTCGCCGGGCTGCGGCGGCTCGGCCATGATCTGGCTGGGGGAGCGGAAGAAGTTGATGCCGTCGCGCATGGCATAGCCGATCAGCCCGCTGGACACGATCAGGGCCACCGCCGCCAGCGCGATCACCTGCACGCGACGCTTCTTCTTCAGGGACATCAGGGCCACAGGTCACCTCCCTCTCCGGCACTCGGGCGCAATATAGTCCACGCGGCCCGATGTTGCGAGAGACCGCGCCTTTTGCCGCAGCCCCCCTTCTCTTTGGCGAAAGTACCGCGGGGTCCGGGGCAGCGCCCCGGCGGGGGTTTGGGGGCCTCAGCCCCCAAGAGGGGATGCGCGCCGAAGGCGCCCCGCCGGATCACCCCGCCGCAGCCCGTTCAGGGGAAACAGGGCGCCAGCATCAGACCGGCGGTCTCTTCGACCCCCAGCATCAGGTTGGCATTCTGCAAGGCCTGCCCCGAGGATCCCTTGCACAGGTTGTCCAGCGCCGCGACGACGATCACCCGCCCCGGGCGCCGGTCCGCGACCACCCCGATATGCACGAAGTTGGACCCCCGGACGTGATGCGTCGACGGGGTCTCGCCCATGGGCAGCACCTCGACGAAGGGTTCCTCGGCATAGGCCTGCTGCAGCGCCTCCAGCACCGCCTCCGCCTCGCCCCGGACATAGGCCGTGGCAAGGATGCCCCGGTTGAACGGCCCCAGGTGCGGGGTGAACTGGATCTCTACCGGGCGCCCTGCCAGCGCGCTGAATTCCTGGTCGAACTCGCCCAGGTGCCGGTGCGTGCCGCCGACCGCATAGGCATTGGTGCCCTCGGACAGCTCTGCATGCAGCAGGTTTTCCTTCAGCGACCGGCCCGCGCCGGACACCCCGCATTGCAGGTCGAGGATGATCTCGTCGAGGTCGATCAGGTCGCGCTCGATCAGCGGCCGCAGGATATACTGACCCGTCGCCGCGTTGCAGCCGGTGCCCGCCACCAGCCGGGCCTCCGCAATGGCCTCGCGGTAGAACTCGGTCAGGCCGTAGACCGCCTCTTCCTGCATCTCGGTGGCGCCATGCGCGTTGCCGTACCACTTGCGGTAATCCTCGGGGTCGCGCAGCCGGAAATCCGCCGAGAGGTCGACGATCTTCACCGTCTTCGGCAGCTTCGAGATCACCTCCTGCGAGGTCTTGTGCGGCAGGGCGCAGAAACACAGGTCGATCGCGTCGAAGTCGATCTCTTCCCATGTCACCAGGTCCGGCAGGTCGAGGTGGCGCAGGTGCGGAAAGACCGCCCCCATGCCCTGCCCGGCCTTCGAGTTCGCGGCCAGCGCCTTGATCTCGAAAGAGGGATGCGTGGCCAGAAGCCGGATAAGCTCTGCCCCGGTATAGCCCGAAGCGCCGATGATGGCGATGGAATGAGACATGTGGGTCCCCTTGGTCTGAGGCGCCTCGCGCGCCGCGTCATGATGGAAGGCAAAGGAAGGGAGGCCGCGAAACGGCCCCAACGGTCACTGTCGTCGCAATACCTGGAACGGCGCTGGGGCCATGAGACGTCTCCTTTGGCAAACAGATAGCCGCCCC
Organism: Ponticoccus sp. (in: a-proteobacteria); assembly: GCF_048381735.1. NCBI lineage: Bacteria > Pseudomonadati > Pseudomonadota > Alphaproteobacteria > Rhodobacterales > Roseobacteraceae > Ponticoccus > Ponticoccus sp. (in: a-proteobacteria). The sequence continues at coordinate 692,868 of NZ_JBLXGL010000001.1, read as the reverse complement.
CTGCCCGGCAATCAACGCCAAAGGCGCGCGGGACCCACCCCGCGGTGGGCGGTGACAGCCTGCGCCGCACCGGCCCGGATGCGGCGGGCGTCACGGGCCAGGGCCCAGGCAGGGAATGCCCGACTTGCCGCCACCGCCGCCAAGCCCCACCCTGTCGGCACATACCCCCCCGTAGAAGGACACCCCATGGCCCATGTCGCACAGGATCACCCGGTCTCATTCCTGCGCCTGTTCTGGCGCATGGGCGGATGGCTGGCGCTGATTTGCGGGGCCGCCCTGCTGCTGCTGACCCTTGTCAGCCACCTCACCCTTGGCCTTGCGCAACGCTTCGAGGCCGAAGGCATCGAGACCCGCGCCCGGGTGATCGACCGCTATTACACCGAAAGCACCGACAGCGACGGCGACAAGACCATCACCTATTACCTCGAGATCGACTTCGAGACCGACGGCGGCCGCCCGATGCGCCTGAAACCCTCGGTCGGCAGCGGGCTCTACAACCGCACCCGGATCGGCGACGACATCCCGGTCTGGTATCTGCAATCCGATCCCTCGCGGATCGAGACCCGGCGCGGCCAGAACCGCAGCGCCGCCACCGTGACGCAGGTCATCGGCGCGGTCTTCGGGCTGCTCATGCTGGGGGCGCTCTGGTTCCCCGGCAGCAAGGCGGTCGCCGCGCTGCGCGCCCGGCGCTACGGGCGCCGCGACAGGGCCGAGGTGACCGGGCTGAAAAAGACCGGCTGGACCGTCAACGGCGAACACCGCTACCGCCTGCAATGGCGCGACAGCGCGGGCCACGGCGGCGAGAGCCTCGCCTACAGGCGCGACCAACTGACACCCTACCGCATTGGCAGCACGGTGCCGGTCTACCACGGCCTCCGGCGGACCTGGTGGGAGGGCGATGTCGGCCCCTCGCGCCACACCCGCGACGCAGAGGGCTACCCGGTTCACGGCGGCTGACCCGGCACCCGGATGCCCCGCGGCGAACCCACTCAATCGTGCGGGCGGTCAGGTCATGCCCCTCCGCAGCGACAAACCCGGCTGCCACAGGGGCGGCTCCAGCCAGCGCGCGAACCTCTACCGGCTAGCCTGCCGGACCCCGGTCGGTGCCGCCCGCGACGCGGACGGCCCCCGACCATGACCGGCACAAACCAAGGCGCTCCGGCCTCGCGCAGAGGAGGCGACGCGGCTTCTGCCGCCTCTGGCAACCACCAAGCGGAACCGCTCAGGCCTTGGTGAAGACGATCTGCCGCTTCAGGAACTGGGTGGCATTGCGCGACACCCGAGCCGGGTCGCCGGTGGTCAGGAACCCGCTTTCCGTCCCCGGGCCGATCATCGAGGGATGGCGCGTCAGGTAATCCGCCAGCGAGGCCGCCACCAGATTGGCCTGCGAATAGACCGAGACCTCGGGCCCCAGCGCGTCCTGAAAGACCTCGTCCATCAGCGGGTAATGGGTGCAGCCGAGGATCGCCGCCTCGGGATGCGGCAGCTTGCGCTTCAACGCGTCGACATGGCTGCGCACGAGCGCCTCGGCAAGGATCATGTCCCCCTCTTCGATGGCATCGACCAGCCCGCCGCAGGCCTGCGCCTCGACATCGACGCCGATGGCGCGGAAGGCCAATTCGCGCTGGAAGGCGCGGCTGCTGACCGTCGCGGGCGTCGCGAACAGCGCCACATGTTTCACCGCCACCTCGCGCGGGGGCGAGTTGTCGCCCCACTGGCGCTCTGTCAGGGCCTCGATCAGCGGCACGAAGACGCCCAGCACCCGCTTGTCGCGCGGCACCCAGGATTCCTGCATCCGGCGCAGCGCCGCCGCGCTTGCGGTGTTGCAGGCGAGGATCACCAGGTCGCAGCCCGCCGCCCAGAGCCGTTCCACCGCCGCCGTGGTCAGGCGATAGATGTCATCCGCATCGCGCACCCCGTAAGGCGCGTGACTGTTGTCGCCAAAGTAGACGAAGGGCACGTCGGGAAGACGCTTCGACACCGCGTCCAGCACCGTCAGTCCCCCAAGCCCGGAATCGAAAATCCCTACTGCCATCTTGCCTCTCCCGGCGCGCTTGTTCGTCTCGATCGGGGTGGGAACCGGATCGCCACCGCAACGGCCCGATCCGCTATGTCCCGCCGTGCAATCGACCCGTTCTAATGCCGCGCCTTGTGTTTTTCCTCGAACTCGAAGCCGTAATCGTAAGACCTCAGCGGCACCGGGGAAAGCTCATAAGTGGCGCGCCGCAGGAAATCCATCAGCGCGCGCGGATCGCCGGCGCGCGCCGCGATCTGGTCGGGCGCGATGGGGGCACCGATGGCCACGCGCACCGGCGTATCGACGCGCTTGCGGAACTCCTTGATCAGCAGCCCCATGCGCAGCGTCACGTGCAGGTGGCTGGCCAGCTGGAACAGCCGCGAGGTGTGGCCGTCGAAGTAGATCGGCACCACGGTGGCGTTCGAGCGGGCGATCATCTTGGCGGTGAAGGTGCGCCAGCCCGGGTCCATGGGACGACCGAAGGGCCGCTCTGCCGTGGCCACGGTGCCGCCGGGGAAGACGCCGATGCAGCCGCCCTCCGTGAGGTAGCGCAGCGCCTCCTTGCGGGTGGCGAGGTTTTCCTGCACCGCCGCCCTCGTCTCGGAGAAGTTGATCGGCAGGACGATGCGGTCCAGCTCCTCGGCCTTGCGGAAGACATGGTTGGCGAGAATGCGGAAATCGCCGCGCACGACCGACAGGATGTGCCCCAGCATCAGCCCGTCGAGGATGCCGTAGGGGTGATTGGCGATCACCACCAGCGGGCCCTCTGCGGGCAGGTTGTGCAGCGCGCCGCCCGTGACCTCCAGCGCCAGCCCGTAGCGTTCGACCATGACCTCCCAGAAGTCGCGGCCGCGCTCGACCTCTGCCTCGTAGCCCTCGGCGCGGCGGATCAGGCCCAGACGCCCGGTGGCGTTTTCCATCAGGCGGATCATCGCCCGTCCGCCGCGCGTGCTGGCCGAGTAGGAATAAGAGATGTCGCGCGCGATCTGACGCCGGTTCGGCAACGGTGAAGCCCCTTGCTGGTTGAGTCCGGCTGTCTAGCGCCGTCCGGACCTTGTGGCGAGTCTGTGTGACAGAACCGTAAAGGTTTCATGTGGCCGGGTTTTGTCGGGGGAAGCGGCTTCGAAGCCGCTTCCCGAAAGGCCCTTCGAAGGGCCTTCCCGCCTACTCCGCTGCCTGCGCCAGCGGCGCGCCACCCTGCCGCAGCACCGCCAGAAGCTCTTCGCGCCGCTTCGACGCCCGGGCCTCGTTCGCCGCCTTGACCGGGCCGAAACCGCGAATCTGCAGGGGCAGCTCCGCCAGCGCAACGAGAGCATCCATGGTCTCCGGCGCCGCCTTGGGCAGCCACTCGGCCATGTCGGCCTCGTATTGCGCGATCAGCGCGCGTTCCATGCGGCGCTCTGCGCTGCGCCCGAAGACATCCAGCGGCGTGCCGCGCAGGCCCTTCAGCCGGGCAAGGATGCGGAAGGCGGTCAGCATGCCCTCGCCGTATTGCTTCTTCACCGGGCGCCCGTCCGAGCCCTCTTTCGAGAAGATCGGCGGCGCGAGGTGGAAGGTCATCTTCGGATCGCCGTCGAAGGCCTCGCGGACCCTGTCGCGGGTGGCAAGGTGCAGGCGCGCGACCTCGTATTCGTCCTTGTAGGCAAGCACCTTGTGATAGCCCTTGGCCACCGCCTCCTTCAGGCGCGGATCGGTGACGCCCTCCACCAGCCTGCGATACCGTTTCGCCAGACGGCGCCCTTGGTAGCGCGCCAGGTGATCGGCGCGGAAGGCGATCTTCTCGTCCAGCGACTTCGGGCGCTCGACCACCTCGGACTGGCCGATCCGGGCGGCCTCCTGCGGGTGCAGCACGGCCCAGCGGCCGACCTCGAAGGCGCGCAGGTTCTTCTCGACCGCCGCCCCGTTCAGCTCGATCGCCGCCGCGATGGCCTCGTGGCTCAGCGGCACCAGCCCCTGCTGCCATGCGGCGCCGAGGATCATCATGTTGGAGAAGATCGAATCCCCCATGACCACGCGGGCCAGCTCCGAGGCGTCGAAGAGCGCCAGCCGGTCCTGCATCCGCGCCTCCAGCGCCAGCCGCAGGCGGTCGGCGGGCAGCGTGAACTCGGTGTTGCGGGTGAACTCTCCGGTGACGATCTCGTGGCTGTTGACCACCGCGCCGGTGCGCCCGGTGCGGGTCAGCCCCAGCGTCTTGGCCCCCGCCGAGACCACCAGGTCGCCGCCGATCAGCGCGTCGGCCTCTCCGGTGGCGACCCGCACGGCGCTGATGTCCGCCGGGCGCTCGGCCAGGCGCAGGTGAATATGGACCGCGCCGCCCTTCTGGGCGAGGCCCGCCATCTCCATCATCGCGGCGCCCTTGCCGTCGATCTGTGCCGCCTGCGCCAGCACCGCGCCGATGGTCACCACCCCGGTGCCGCCGACGCCGGTAACGATGACGTTCCAGGTCTTGTCGATGGCGGGCAGCGCGGGCGCGGGCATGTCGGGCAGATCCAGCGCCGTGGTCGCCGCCTTCTTCACCTGCGCGCCCTCCAGCGTGACGAAAGAGGGGCAGAAGCCCTTCAGGCAGGAGAAGTCCTTGTTGCAGGCGGACTGGTCCACCGCCCGCTTGCGGCCCAGTTCCGTCTCGGCGGGCACGATGGCCACGCAGTTCGACTGCACCCCGCAATCGCCGCAGCCCTCGCAGACATCGGTGTTGATGAAGACGCGCTTGTCCGGGTCCGGGAACTGCCCGCGCTTGCGGCGGCGGCGCTTCTCGGCGGCGCAGGTCTGGATGTAGACGATGGCGCTGACGCCCTCGATCTTCGTGCAGCGTTCCTGCACGGCCTGCATCTCGGCCCGCTCAAAGGTCTCGATCCCCTGCGGCAGCGCCTTGAGGTCGACGTCCTCCTTCTCGTCATAGACGACGAAGACGTCGCGCAGCCCCATGGCCCGCAGTTCCGCCACGATCCGCTGCGGCGTCAGCCCGCCCTCGTTCTTCTGGCCGCCGGTCATGGCGACCGCATCGTTGAAGAGGATCTTGTAGGTGATATTGACCCCCGCGGCGAGCGCCGCCCGGATCGCCATCACGCCGGAATGGTTGTACGTCCCGTCGCCGAGGTTCTGGAAGACATGGCCACGGCTGGAAAACGGCGCCTCGCCGATCCAGTTCGCGCCCTCGGCCCCCATGTGGGTGAAGCCGGTGGTCTCGCGATCCATCCACTGCACCATGTAGTGACAGCCGATGCCCGCATAGGCGCGGCTGCCCTCGGGCACCTTGGTCGAGGAATTGTGCGGACAGCCCGCGCAGAACCACGGTGTGCGCGCGGCGATGTCCTGCGCATTGTCCGCGGTCCGCGCCTCGGCCAGCGCCTGAAGCCCGGCCTTCACGCTGTCGGTGCCGCGCCCCTCTTCGACGAGGATCTCGCCCAGCTTCTGCGCGATCCACGTGGGATCAAGCGCGCCCCGGGTCGGGAACAGCTCTTCGCGGTGCATGTTGCCGGCGCCGCCCTTGTACCAGCCATAGACGCGGCGGCCCCGGCGGTCGTCGAAGATCGCCTCCTTGACCTGCACCTCGATCAGCTTGCGCTTTTCCTCGACGATCACGATCAGGTCCAGATCCTCGGCCCAGTCGTGAAAGCCCTGCATATCCAGCGGAAAGACCTGCCCGACCTTGTAGGTGGTGATGCCCAGCCGCTCTGCCTCTGCCTCGTCGATGCCCAGCAGGGTCAGCGCGTGCACGAGGTCGAGCCAGTTCTTCCCCGCCGCGACAAGGCCGATCTTGGCCCCGGGCTTGCCCCAGACGCGCTTGTCCATGCCGTTGGCGCGGGAAAACGCCTCTGCCGCGAAGCGCTTGTAGTCGATCATCCGCGTCTCTTGCGCGTGCGGCGTGTCGCCGAGCCGGATGTTCAGCCCGCCCTCGGGCATGGCGAAATCCTGCGGCGTGACCAGTGTCATGCGGTCCGGACGCCCGTCGACCACCGCCGTCGCCTCGACCGTGTCCTTCATGGTCTTCAGCCCGACCCAGACCCCGGCAAAGCGCGACAGGGCAAAGCCGTAGACACCGTAGTCCAGCACCTCCTGCACGCCCGCCGGAGAGACCACCGGCATATAGGCATCCACCAGCGCCCATTCCGACTGGTGCAGCACGGTCGAGGATTCGCCGGTGTGGTCGTCGCCCATGGCCATCAGCACGCCGCCATGCGGCGAGGTCCCGGCCATATTGGCGTGCCGCATCACGTCGCCGGACCGGTCCACCCCCGGCCCCTTACCGTACCACAGCCCGAAGACCCCGTCGAAGCGCCCCTCGCCGCGCAGCTCCGCCTGCTGGCTGCCCCAAAGCGCCGTGGCCGCGAGATCCTCGTTCAGCCCTTCCTTGAAAAGCACGTCGGCGGCGTGCAGCTGCTTCGCCGCCTTGTTCATCTGCAGATCGACCGCCCCCAGGGGCGACCCCCGGTAGCCGGTCACGTAACCGGCGGTGTTCAGCCCCGCCGCCCGGTCGCGGTCTTTCTGGATCAGCATCAGGCGCACCAGCGCCTGCGTACCGTTCAGCAGCACATCGTCCTTCGACAGGTCGAATCGGTCGCTGAGGGAAATCTCGTGCTTGGTCATCCTGGCCTCCCCTTGATGAAACTAGCAGCGTTCTGCCCCAAATCTAGGTCACAATTGCTGACCTTCATAGTAAAATCGATCACATACGGCTAAGTTACCCAAAGATGCCATTTCCCTTGAGGATTCTGTCGTATACTGCGCGTGGCGAGGAGCATTCGTATCATGGACTGGGACAAGCTTAGAATTTTCCACGCGGTGGCGGACGCGGGGAGCCTGACGCACGCCGGCGATTCGCTGCATCTGTCGCAATCGGCCGTGTCGCGGCAGATCCGCGCGCTGGAAGAGGCGCTGAACACGACGCTGTTTCACCGGCATGCCCGCGGGCTGATCCTGACCGAACAGGGCGAGCTACTGTTCGACGCCACCCAGTCGATGAACAAGCGCATCGACGCGGCGACCGCGCGCATCCGCGACAGCGAGGAAGAGGTCTTCGGAGAGCTGAAGGTCACCACGACCTACGGCTTCGGCGCGCTCTGGCTGGCGCCACGCCTGACCAAGCTGTATGAGAAATACCCCGACCTCAACATCGACCTGATGCTCGAGGAACGCGTGCTCGACCTGCCCATGCGCGAGGCCGACGTGGCCATCCGCATGAAGGAACCCAGCCAGGCCGACCTGGTGCGCAAGCGGCTCATGAGCATCCGCATGCGCCTTTACGCCTCGCCGGACTACCTCGCCGCCAACGGCAAGCCGCAACGGCTGGAGGATCTGTCGACCCATCGCCTGATCGCACAAAGCCCGACCTCGGCGCAGGTGACCGCGGGAGCGCAGCTGGTCCAGCAATTGCTGTCCTACGACGTGCCGGCCAAGCTGACGGTGAACAACTACTTCGGCGTGCTGCAGGCGGTGATCTCGAATCTCGGCATCGGCGTGCTGCCCGACTACATACTCGAGGATTTCCCCAGTGTCGTCCGCGTCCTGCCAGAGATCGAATCGAACGAGGTTCCGGTCTTCCTCGCCTACCCCGAGGAACTGCGCCAGTCCAAGCGCGTCTCGGCCTTCCGCGACTTCGTGCAAGAGGAGATCATCGCCCACCGCCGCCAGCGGCGCGCCATGGGCGACGACTGACCCAACGTCAATTCAGCACAACCGCAGTGTGACTTGCACACAACGCATAGCCGGATTGCTGCACCTGCGACATGATTTGGCTTGATTGACTCAAGCCCGATGACATATTCGGCAGATGAAGATGAAACGCCTCACGGCGCGTCATTTTCAACCTCCCTGTTGGACTTCGGCCGAGCTTTGTGCTCGGCCTTTTTTTTTGCGCCGCGCCTCCATGGCCCCGGGTTCAGGGACATGGGCCAGAAGACACCCGCCACGGTGCGGAACGCTCGTCGAGCAGCGCCCCCGGGTCAAGACCTGCCGCGCGGAAAATCCCCCGCACCGCTACCCCTGCCTGAATTTTCGGCATCCTTCCCCCGCTCCGCTGCGCCCTCCGGCCTCTTCTGTCCGGAAATATCCCGGGGGGCTGCGCAGCAGCGGGGGCAGAGCCCCCTTCCCCGCGCGCGCCCCATTGCCCCCCGCCGCGCCTTGCCCTACACGTCGCCGCGACGTCAGATGCGGGGAAAAGACATGCAGGAACCGGCCATCACCGAAGACCTGATCGAGGCACACGGCATCAAGCCGGACGAATATGCCGAGATCCTCCGCATCCTGAACCGGGAGCCCACGTTCACCGAACTGGGCATCTTCTCGGCGATGTGGAACGAGCACTGTTCCTACAAGTCCTCGAAGATCCACCTGAAGAAGCTGCCGACCACCGGCCCGCAGGTCATCTGCGGCCCCGGCGAGAATGCCGGCGTGGTCGACATCGGCGACGGGCAGGCCGTGGTCTTCAAGATGGAAAGCCACAACCACCCCTCCTACATCGAGCCCTACCAGGGCGCGGCGACCGGCGTGGGCGGCATCCTGCGCGATGTCTTCACCATGGGTGCCCGGCCCATCGCGGCGATGAACGCGCTCAGCTTCGGCGAGAAGGACCACCCCAAGACCCGCCAGCTGGTGCATGGCGTCGTCGAGGGCGTCGGCGGCTACGGCAATGCCTTCGGCGTGCCCACCGTGGGCGGCGAGGTCCGCTTTCACCCCGCCTACAACGGCAACTGCCTCGTGAACGCCTTCGCCGCCGGTCTCGCGGATGCGGACAAGATCTTCTACTCCGCCGCCTCGGGCGTCGGGCGCCCGGTGGTCTACCTCGGCGCCAAGACAGGCCGGGACGGCGTCGGCGGCGCCACCATGGCCTCGGCCGAGTTCGACGAGAGCATCGAGGAAAAGCGCCCCACCGTGCAGGTCGGCGACCCCTTCACCGAAAAGCGCCTGATGGAGGCGACGCTGGAACTGATGATGACCGGCGCGGTCATCTCGATTCAGGACATGGGCGCCGCGGGCCTGACCTGTTCGGCGGTGGAAATGGGCGACAAGGGCCAGCTGGGCATCCGCCTCGACCTTGAAAAGGTGCCGCAGCGCGAAGCCAACATGACCGCCTACGAGATGATGCTGTCCGAGTCGCAGGAACGCATGCTGATGGTCCTCGACCCGGCGAAAGAGGCCGAGGCCAAGGCCGTCTTCGACAAGTGGGACCTCGACTTCGCCATCGTCGGCGAAACCATCGCCGAGGACCGTTTCCTGATCGTGCACAATGGCGAGGTGAAGGCCGACATGCCGCTCTCGCGCCTGTCGTCCTCCGCACCGGAATACGACCGCCCGTGGCAGCCGACCGAACCGGCGGCAGAGATGGCCGACGTGCCCGGCATCGACCCCATCGACGGGCTGAAGGCGCTGCTGGCTTCGCCCAACTACGCGTCGAAACAATGGGTCTACGACCAGTACGACAGCCAGGTCATGGCCGACACCGTGCGCACACCGGGCTTCGGCGCGGGTCTGATCCGCGTGCATGGCACCGAGAAGATGCTGGCCTTCACCTCGGACGTGACGCCGCGCTACGTGCGCGCCAACCCGGTCGAGGGCGGCAAGCAGGCGGTGGCCGAGGCCTTCCGCAACCTCTGCGCCGTGGGCGCCAGGCCGCTGGCCACCACCGACAACCTCAACTTCGGCAACCCCGAGAAGCCCGAGATCATGGGCCAGTTCGTGGGCGCTCTGGACGGCATCGGGCAGGCCTGCCTGGCGCTCGACATGCCCATCGTCTCGGGCAACGTCTCGCTCTACAACGAAACCGACGGCGCGGCGATCCTGCCCACCCCGACCATCGGCGCCGTCGGCCTGATCGCGGCCGGCGAAGAGCCGATCATCGACCTTGCGCGCGACGGCCATGTGGCCCTGCTGCTGGGGCCTGCCGGGTCCCACCTCGGCCAGTCCGCGCTGCTGTACGAGGTCTTCGGGCGCGAGGATGGCGATGCCCCCGCCGTGGACCTTGCCGCCGAACGCGCCGCCGGAGAGTTCATCCGCGCAAACCGCGCCCTGATCCGCGCCTGTACCGATCTTTCGGACGGCGGACTGGCCCTGGCCGCCTTCGAGATGGCCGAGGCCTCGGGCGTGGGCGTGACCCTAACCAGCGGCGACACGCCGGAGCTTTTCGGAGAGGATCAGGGCCGCTACCTGATCGCCTGCAACTTCGACAGCGCCGAGGCGCTGATGATTGCCGCCGGTCAGGCCGGCGTGGCGCTGACGACCGTGGGCCGCTTCACCGGCGACACGGTAAAGATGGGTGGCTTCGAGGCACCGCTGGCAGAACTGTCCGCGCTTTACCGCGAGAGCTTCGGCGCGACCTTCGGGTAGGCTTGGGGTGATCGGACACCTGGCGCGGGACAAGGCTGCAAGCCGCCGCGCATCGCCGGGCCGCCCCGAGGCCCGGCGATTTGGCCGATGAAGGCGCGGCCTGACTGAGGTCTTGCGGGTTTGCCGCGTCAATGTGCCTTCCAGATGTGGCGGATCGCCGTTCCACGGCCCGCCAGCGCACGGCTTGTCCCTTCATGATTGCTTTGGGCCGAACCAAAGCAACCTGTTTGGGAAAAGGGGCCTCCCTGCCCGCAGGAATCCCTTCGAAAGCCTGCGCCGAATCGACCGTTCTCCCTTCCCCGCCGACCGTTTCAGCCCCATATTCCCGACATGCTGAAGTTTACCCCGATCCTGCTGGCCATCCTCTACGCTCTCGCCATGTATCGGTTTTCGGTCTGGCGGACCTCGCGCGAGCTGGACGAACGGTCCACCGAATTGGCCGACGCACGCCTCAAGACGCTGACCGACCGCATGGCCGAGGCGCTGGACCTGCCCCGGATCAAGGTCCACATCTACGAGATCGACCCGGTCAACGGGCTGGCGGCGCCGGACGGGCGGATCTTCATCACCCGCGGGTTCTACCGCAAGTATCAAAGCGGCGAGGTCAGCGCCGAAGAGCTGTCCAGCGTGATCGCCCATGAGCTGGGGCACGTGGCGCTGGGGCATTCGCGGCGGCGGATGATCGACTTTTCCGGCCAGAACGCCCTGCGCGCGGCGCTGGCCATGGTGCTGGGCCGCATCCTGCCCGGCATCGGCATCTGGATCGCCAACATGCTGACCACGCTTCTGGCGGCGCGGCTGTCACGCTCGGACGAATACGAGGCCGACGCCTATGCCGCCGCGCTGCTGACCAAGGCCGGGATCGGAACGGGGCCGCAGAAGACCCTGTTCACCAAGCTCGAGGCGCTGACGCAAAGCCGCGCCGGGGTTGTCCCTGCATGGCTGATGTCGCACCCCAAGACGCAGGAGCGCATTGCCGCGCTGGAAGCGCTGGAGCACCGCTGGCAGCAGGCCTGACGGCCTGCGGCGGTGTCCGCGCAAGGGCGGGCCGGACACGGACCAACCGGACACAGACCGCGCAGGGGACGCCCCCCTGCGGATGCAGGCCGGTTCGGGCACGCGCCCGATGCGGGGGCGGGCGGGGCTTGTGCCCGTCCCCTCCCGGCGCCGCAGCCTTTGGTGGACAGCTCACCCGCCCGCCCCCGGCACCGCTGTCACGCCGCGCCCGCCTCCTCCAGCCGGAACACCCCTTCGGCCACGTCCTGACCGTTGACCTGCACGATCACCCCGTGCTCTCCGGGGTGCAGCCGGAAGGTCGTGGCGTTGCCCTTCAGGGGATGGCGCTTCTCCAGCCGCAAGGGCTTGCCCGGCTCGGCCACCCCGGTCTTCAGCTTGAAGACCTTCTCGGCCGAGCCCCCGGGCCGGGCAAAGCGCAGGCGGTAGTCCACCATGACCGGCAGGCGCTGGTCGCTCTCGATCTCCACCCCCACCGGCAGCGCCTCGCCGATGCGCACCCGCGCGGGCAGGCCCACCAGCCGCGCCCGCACGGCACCGGCACGGTAACCCAGCAGATCCAGCGCGCCGCGCTCGCCGCGCTTGACCGCCGTGCGCAGGGCATGGCGGGTGATCCAGTCCATCTCCTTCGGCGCCTGACGGCCCGCGTCGCGCCACTGCGCCAGCCGCGCCACCACCACATCCGGCATCAGCCGCGACAGGTCGTTGACGTGGTTCGCCACTGACCGCGTGACAAAGCGCGCCGGGTCCGCGTGCAGCCGGTCGAGAAAGCGCAGCGGCACCTCGGGCGCCAGCGTGATGTTCTTCGCCCATGGCAGGCGCGGGCGCGTGCCCTCGCTCACCAGCCGCCGAACATGGTAATTGTCGTCTCCGGCCCAGAGATCCAGCCGCGCCAGAGTCTCGTCGGGCCAGCGGTTCAGGAAGGGCCGGATCGCGTATTCCATCGAGAACCGCTGCGTCGCGGCATGGATCAGGTCGAGCGCGCGTTCGCGGTGCGTCTCCAGCCCGTGGCGCACCGCAAGGATGCCCGGCACCGCGTGGATGAAGCGGCCAAAGTCGTCGTCCCGCAGCCTCGGGTCCAGAGGCGGCACCATGGCCGCCTCCAGCCGCTCGGCCATCTCGGGGAACCGCGCGGGCATCTGCGCCTCGATGCAGTCGGCGAGCCAGTCGAGCCGCTCCATGAAGCCGCGCCCCTCCAGACCCGACAGTGCCGCGTCCCGGAACCGCTCCGCATCGAAGCCGGGCAGGACGGCATATTCCCGCGCCAGATCGCCCAGGGACTCCGCGTTGAACACCTGGTCGGCCAGCGAGAACCCCGCGCCGCCGCCCGCACCGTCAGGACCGCGGGCCACACCGGCCTCCGCGGGCGCTGAAAGTCCTTGGAAGGACTTTGAAAATTCCATCCATGGAATTTCCTCCTCACAAGGTCATGTTGGTCGCGCCGCCGTCGACCAGCAGGTTCTGGCCCACGATGAAGCCCGCATGCTGCGAACACAGGAAGGCGCAGGTCTGCCCGAATTCCTCGCGCGTGCCGTAGCGCCGTGCCGGGATCGTCGCCTCGCGCCGGGCCCGGGCCTCCTCCATCGAGATGCCCTCCTGCTGCGACACGCCGCCGTCCAGCGACTGCGCCCGGTCGGTGGCATGGATGCCCGGCAGCAGGTTGTTCACGATCACCCCGTGCTGGGCCACCTGCCGCGCCGTGCCCGCCACATAGCCGGTCAGCCCCGCCCGCGCCGAGTTCGACAGCCCCAGCACCGGGATCGGCGCCTTCACCGATTGCGAGGTGATATTGACCACCCGGCCCCAGCCCCGCTCGATCATGCCCGGCATCAGCGCCTTCATCAGCGCGATGGGCGTCAGCATGTTGGCATCCAGCGCCTTGATGAAATCCTCGCGTTCCCAGTCCGACCACAGCCCCGGCGGCGGTCCGCCCGCATTGGTCACCAGGATGTCGATGGCGCCCGCCGCCTCCAGCACCTCGGCGCGGCCCTGCTCGGACACGATGTCCGCCGCCACCGTCGTCACCGAGACCTGAAAACGGTCGCGGATCGCCTGCGCCGTCTCTTCCAGCGCCTCGGCGCCGCGCGCGTTCATCACCAGATCGCAGCCCGCCTCGGCCAGCGCCTCGGCGCAGCCCCGGCCAAGACCCTTGCTCGACGCGCTCACCAGCGCCCGTTTCCCGCGAATTCCAAGGTCCATGCTCATCCTCCTGTCGTGCCATTGTCCGAAAGCCGGCAAAACGCCGGGTCGGGGGCCATATGATGACACATTCCCTTCGCATACAATGGGGGCTACCTTACAGGCACACGCTGCCGGGAATTGTCATGAGCGAGAGCCGCCGCACCAGCCAGACACTGCATGTCTACCGCGCCGAGGGGTTCCGCGTGGTCGATGGCGCGAATCTCGGCGATGCCCTTGGCATTGCCGGGGAAGTCGTCCCCGACGACGTCTATCGCCTGACCGCCCTCGCTGCGGAACGTCCGCTGCGGGTGACCCCCGCCCCCGGCTCTGCCTTCCGGGTCGCCGCGGACAGCGAAGAGGGCCGCCCCGGCGCCACGCTCCACCTCGACAGCTGCCTGACCTTCATGTCCGGCGACGGCAGCACGACCGAAGGCCTTGTCCTCGTCGAAGTGACCGACGCGGGCGATGTCGCGCAGGTCTATATCATGCCGCTGGTGCCGCTGTCGCACAAGCGCGACTACGTGCTGGTCGGCCTCAGCACCGACACGGCGCTGCAACGGTTCGCGCAGGTGGCCTGCGTATCCTTCACCGCCGGGACGATGATCACCATGGCCACCGGCGCCCAGCGACCGATCGAAAGCCTGCGCGTCGGCGACCCTGTCCTGACCCGCGACGACGGCCCGCAGCCGATCCGCTGGATCGGCCATCACACCGCCCGCGCCCTCGGGGCCTTCGCGCCGGTCCGCATCCGGTCGGGCACGCTGAACAACACCGGCGATCTCGTGGTCAGCCCCGATCACCGCCTGTTCATCTACCAGCGCCGCGACCACCTTGGCGCCGGTCGCGCAGAGGTCATGGTGCGCGCCCGCCACCTGGTGAACGGCGACAGCGTCACGCGGGTCTCGGGCGGTTTCGTCGATTACTTCCAGATGCTCTTCGACGCGCATCAGATCATCTACGCCGAGGGCATCGCCGCGGAATCGCTGCTGATGGACACCCGGACCCGCGCCGCCCTGCCCGAAGAGGTCGAGCACCGCCTGGCGGATCTCCTGCCCGGGCACCGCCGCTCGGACCATCACAGCCTGGAAGTGCAGGAAGCCCTGCTCGCCCGTCCGGATGCCGCCGCACTGCTGAAGAAATCCTCGGGCGGCTGACAGGGGCACAACGGCCTGCCGGCCCCCAGCCCGGCGATCAGTGCCGGGTCCTTGACCGCCATGCCGTCCGAGGTGCCCTCAAGGGTCCCGCAGGGCCTCGATCAATGCCGCCTTGGTCATGTCCGAACGTCCCTCGATGCCGATCTCCCGCGCGCGCTCGTAAAGGTCGTCCTTGGTCCACTCCTCGTAGGGCGGTGCCTTCCCGCCCTTCCGGAAGGGGTGCATGTTGGCGTTTGCCTCGGCATTGGCGATCCGGGCCGCCTTCTCCTTCGGCATACCCTTGTCGCGCAGTTCGCCGTATAGTTTATCACCCTTGATACTGGGGCCGTGGTCCCTTGCTTTCGCCATGACAGCCTCTCCTTTGCCGGGAAAACCGGGACCGCCGGCCCTGGGTTCCCGGAAAGCGCAGCCTTGCGCCACGGGGTGCCATGGCCTACCACACCCCTCTGACATCCACGCATCGACCGGACCCCAGCCATGCTCACCCGCCGCACCCTCCTGACCGGGGCCGCCGCCCTGATCGCCGCCCCGACCGTCCTGCGCGCCGCCTACGCGCCCGACAGCGCGGCCTGGCGCCGGTTCGAGGTCACGACGCGGGTGACCCTGCCCCGCAACGGTGCCCCCGCGCAGGCCTGGGTGCCGCTGCCCGCCCATACCGACCCGCTCTGGTCGCTGCCCGGCGAAAGCACGGCCACCGCGCCGGGTGCCACGCTCACCCGCGTCGACCGGCCCGAGGAAGGTTTTGCGCTGTTCCACGCCACCTGGGAAGCCGCCGATACCCCGGCCCAGCTCACCGTGACCTCGACCGTCACCACCCGCGACCGCTTCCCCGGTCAGGGACGCTCCCCGCTCAGCGCCGAGGACCGCGCCCGCTTCACCGCGCCGACGGAACTGCTGCCGACCGACGGCATCGTGCGCGAGACGGCCCTTGCCGCCATCGAGGGCGCCATGACCGATCTCGACCGTGCGCGGATCCTCTACAACTGGGTGGTCGAACAGACCGAGCGCAACCCCCAGACCCGCGGCTGCGGGCTGGGCGACATCGCCTCGATGCTGCGCATGGGCGACCTGAGCGGCAAATGCGCCGACCTCAACGCGCTCTTCGTGGGCCTCGCCCGCGCCGCCGGCCTGCCCGCCCGCGACCTCTACGGGTTGCGCGTGGCGCCCTCGGCCTTCGGCTATTCCAGCCTCGGCGCCGGCTCGACCAATGTCACCGGTGCCCAGCATTGCCGGGCCGAGGTCTTCGTCGAGGGCGAGGGCTGGATTCCCGCCGACCCGGCGGATGTGCGCAAGGTGGTCCTGCAAGAGGACGGCGGCCTGACGCTGGACGACCCCCGCGTGCAGGACGTGCGCGCCGCGCTCTTCGGCGCCGCCGAGGGCAACTGGATCCCCTTCGGCACCGCCCATGACGTGGCCCTGCCCGGCTCCGACGGCCCGCTGCTGCCCTTCCTGATGTACCCGCAGGCCGAGGTGGGCGGCAAACGCCGCGACGAACTGGACCCCGAGGGCTTCACCTACGAGATCACCGCCCGCGAAACCGCGGTCTGACGGCACCCGGCCCGGACAAGCCCCCGGGCCGCCCTTCCCCCGCCAGCCCGCCGTCAAGCGCCGGTCGCCCAAGGGTCCGGCGGTGCAGCGGTCTTGACCGGGCCGCCGGCCCGACCATCCCGGGCCATCTGCCGCGCCGCCCCGGCCCCTGCCCGATCCTCCAGCCACGCGACCGCCTTTTGCTGTCGCTCTCCGCAGGAAGAACCTTCAGGCTTCTTCTTGGCCCAAATACCTTAAAGCACCGCCTGCCGCGCAGACCGCCTTCGCAGCAGAAGTGCATTCTCTGCGCACGGATTGTGCCGCCCCCGAAATCGCTGTAACCCACGCGCTGGAAAAGCGCCCCGGTCGCGCAAGCCTGAGGAGCCGCCATGGACACCAACCGCCCCGCCCTGCCCGCCGAGATCGCCCGGCGCCGGACCTTCGCGATCATCTCGCACCCGGATGCGGGCAAGACGACGCTGACGGAAAAGTTCCTTCTCTATGGCGGCGCCATCCAGATGGCCGGACAGGTGCGCGCCAAGGGCGAAGCGCGGCGCACGCGCTCGGACTTCATGCAGATGGAAAAGGACCGCGGCATCTCGGTCAGCGCCTCGGCCATGTCCTTCGATTTCAAGACCTACCGGTTCAACCTCGTCGACACGCCCGGCCACTCGGATTTCTCCGAGGATACCTATCGCACGCTGACGGCGGTGGATGCGGCGGTCATGGTGATCGACGGCGCCAAGGGTGTGGAAAGCCAGACCCAGAAGCTCTTCGAGGTCTGCCGGTTGCGCGACCTGCCGATCCTGACTTTCTGCAACAAGATGGACCGCGAGGCCCGCGACACCTTCGAGATCATCGACGAGATCCAGGAAAACCTCGCCATCGACGTGACGCCCGCCTCCTGGCCGATCGGCATGGGCCGGGATTTCCTCGGCTGCTACGACATCCTCAACGACCGCCTCGAACTGATGGACCGCGCCGACCGCAACAAGGTGGCGGAATCGATCAGCCTCGAAGGGCTGGACGATCCGCGCATGGCCGAGCACATCCCGCCCGCCTTGCTCGAGAAGCTGCGCGAAGAGGTCGAGATGGCACGCGAGCTGATGCCCGCGCTCGATCCGCAATCGGTCCTCGAAGGGCACATGACCCCGATCTGGTTCGGCTCTGCCGTCAATTCCTTCGGCGTGCAGGAACTGATGAACGGCATCGGCACCTATGGCCCCGAGCCACAGGTTCAGAAAGCCTCGCCGCGCGAGATCGCGCCCGAGGAAAAGAAGGTCGCGGGCTTCGTCTTCAAGGTGCAGGCCAATATGGACCCCAAGCACCGCGACCGCGTGGCCTTTGTCCGCCTCGCCTCGGGGCATTTCGAACGCGGCATGAAGCTGACCCATGTGCGCACCAAGAAGCCCATGGCGATCTCGAACCCGGTGCTCTTCCTCGCCGCCGACCGCGAACTGGCGGAAGAGGCCTGGGCCGGTGACATCATCGGCATCCCCAACCACGGCCAGCTGCGCATCGGCGATACGCTGACCGAGGGCGAGATGCTGAAGGTGTCGGGCATCCCCTCCTTCGCGCCGGAACTGCTGCAATCGGTCCGCGCGGGCGATCCGATGAAGGCCAAGCACCTTGAAAAGGCGCTGATGCAATTCGCCGAGGAAGGCGCCGCCAAGGTCTTCAAGCCGATGATCGGTTCGGGCTATATCGTCGGCGTCGTGGGGGCGCTGCAATTCGAGGTTCTGGGCAGCCGGATCGAGCTGGAATACGGACTTCCGGTGCGTTTCGACGCCTCGCAGTTCACCTCGGCCCGCTGGGTGCACGGCCCAAGGGACGCGGTCGAGAAGTTCACCCAGGCCAACAAGCAGCACATCAGCTACGATCACGACGGAGACGTGGTCTACCTGACGCGCCTGCAATGGGACATCGACCGGATCGAACGCGACTACCCGGACGTGACGCTTTCGGCGACGAAGGAAATGATGGTCTGACGCCGGCTGTCCGGCCCGCCTGAGCGGCACCGGTCCGGGTGTCGGAACCGCCAGACCCGCCTGCAACCGGCTGAACGGGCCACGCGGGGATCTGCCGTCGCCCCGGCCTGAACAAGAAACGGGCGCCTCCCGGGCGCCCGTCTGCATTTTCAGAACCCCAAGGCCCGTCCCCACCGGGGGACCGACCTTTCGCGGGACCTTTAGTCGCGGCTTGCGGAATTGCTTTGCAGCAGCGAGGTGATGCGGCGCACCGCCACGCGGCGGTTGGCCTGCTCGGCCTCCTGCGTGTTCACCAGCAGGTCGCCTTCGCCATAGCCCTGAAGCACCATGTTTTCCGGCGGCACCTGGAAGTACTCGGTCAGCGCAAGCGCGACCGATTCCGCGCGCCGGTCAGACAGGGCGAGATTGTAGGCATAGCCGCCGACCGCATCGGTGTGACCCTCGATCAGGAAGACCTCGGAGGGGTTCTTCCGGATCGCGTCCCGCAGGGCATTCCCCAGCGCCGACAGCTCTTCCGCCTCTTCCGGGCGGATCGCCGCGGAACCGGTCTGGAAGTTCACCGAGTCCACCGAGATCTCGGGCACGAGGTATCGCACCTGGTCGATGTTGCGCACCTGGTTGAGCGAGAAGGTCCGGTCGACCGGCTGGGTCTCCTGTGCGGCCAGCGCCCGGGCCAGCGCGTCGCTGTCGCTTTGACGATAGGTGACGCGGTTGTCGCGATCCACCTGCGGCAGGTCGTTCACCACGACCTGCCGCACCTCTTGCGTATCGTCGAAGAGCAGGACCTCGCTGCCGTCCTGAAGCGTGCGCACACGGCGCAGGACGCGACCGTCGGCGGCCCGCACGGTTTCCACCGTGCTGCCGTCCTCGTAGCTGACGACGGCGCGGGTGGATCCGTCGTTGTAGCGGTAGGTCTCGACATTGGCACCCGGACGACGCAGCAGCACGTCGTCGTTGCGCAACACGCGATAGCGCCCGTCCCGCTCGACCACGACGCGGTCGCCCGAGTTGCTGACCACATTGTCATTGCTTTCGAGGATCTCGTTCAGCACGACGGCCCCCAGACCCACGGCAGCGGCAGTGCCCAGCGTGCGGCGCAGACGCTCTGCGTCGTCCATCTCGTCGTCGTCATCGTCGTCCTCACGGGCGGCAGGCGCGGCGGGAGCTGCGTCCACGGAGGTCTCGAAGTCCTCGTCCGAGCGGCGCACCTCGTCGGCCTCGACGGTCTCCTCGACCCGCTCGGCCTCGGCATCGCCATCCGCAGCGGCGGCGGCGGCAGGGGCCGCATCCTGCTCGGCAATCGCATCGGCCTGGGCCTGCGGGTCGGGTTCGGCCACCGGTTCCTCGGCGGTCTCTACCGGCTCTTCGGCAAGGCCATCCTGCGCGGGTTCGGCGGTATCCACCTCTGCCTCGGACGCGTCTGCGGCAGGGTCTGCCGTCTCTACCGGCTCTTCCGATGCCGCATCAGTGGGCTCCGCCGTCTCGACAGGCTCCTCGGGTGCTTCCTCCGCAGGTTCCGCCGTAACGACAGGCTCTTCGGGCGCGTCCTCCGCAGGCTCCGCTGTATCGACAGGTTCTTCGGGCGCATCCTCGGCAGGCTCCGCCGTATCGACGGGCTCCTCGGGCGCTTCTGCGGCAGGCTCTGCCGAATCGACAGGCTCTTCCGGTGCCTCCTCGGCAGGCTCCGCCGTATCGACGGGCTCTTCCGGTGCCGCGTCAGCGGGTTCGGCGGCATCGACCGGCTCACCGGCCTCGGCCGGTTCTGCCGGGGCCGCAGGCTCGGCAGCCTCCGCCGGTTCCGCGGGTTCCCCGGCAGGGGCCTCCTGCGCTTCGACAGGCGCCTGGCTGTTCGCGGCAGACATCACCTGCCCCATCAACTGTGGGTTGCTCTGCGCCTGACCGACCAGTTCACAGGTCAGCGTCCCGGGCAGTTCGGCGCCTTGCTCGCAGGCCTGCACGAACTGCTCCAGGGCATTCTCCTGCGCGGCGGCGCCCGTTCCGATCGTCAGGGCCAGAACGCTGGCCGACAGTTTGGTTGCGATATTGGTTTTCATGTCGTCTCCCATTTGCCCGGTGAACTGGGCTTGAGCGGCAAACGCCACGAGACGTACAAAAGTTCAGCGCCGTTTCGCGGACCCGTGCGAAACCGCCCAACACGCGGCGCGGCGCCCCGGTTCTGGCCGACGGCCCGGCGCGCCAGGCCACGCCGTGGCGGGTTACCCTTGGCCGGACCCGAAGGCCCGATGCGTCACAACAAGGCCATCAGCCGGGCCTTTTCCCCGGCGTCGTCCGGACGGGAAATCGCCTGCGCCAGATCCTCCAGCGAGGCGATGGAATGTCCGGCACGAAAGCTGTCCACATGGGGCAGCATGGCGCGGATGCCGGTGGCCTTGGGCGCGAATCCATCCCAGCGCAGCAGCGGGTTCAGCCAGATCAGCCGCCGGGCGGAAAGATGCAGCCGCTCCATCTCTTTCTCCAGCGCATTGGCATCGTCCCGATCCAGCCCGTCGGTGATCAGCAGGACAACCGCGCCCTGCCCCGTGACGCGGCGCGACCAGTCGCGGTTGAAGGCGTGCAGGCACTGGCCGATGCGGGTGCCGCCCTCCCAGTCCTGCGCCTCGGCCCCAGCGGCCTTCAGCGCCGCGTCCACGTCGCGGGTGGCCAGGTGGCGCGAGATATTGGTCAGCCGGGTGCCGAAGGTGAAGGCATGGACCTTGGCCCAGCCCGCGCCCTTCTCGTTGGCGACCGCATGCAGGAAATGCAGGACCATGCGGCTGTACTGGCTCATGGAACCCGAGATATCGCAGAGCACCACCAGATTGGGCCAGCGCGGTCGCTGCTTTGCGCGGGCAAGGGCGCGCATCTCGCCGCCCTGCCGCATGGCGGCGCGCAGGGTCCTCTGCCGGTCCAGCCGGTGGCCCAGCGGGGCCGCCATGCGGCGGCGCGACAGGATCGGCTTCACCGGCAGCTTCAGCCGCGCCAGCATCCGCTTGGCCTGCGCGATCTCCTCTGTCGACATCTGCTCGAAGTCGAGCGAGCGCAGCTTTTCCTCGGCGGACATGGTCATCGAGGCGTCGATCTCGATCTGGGTGCCGCCCTCGCTGTCCTCGGGCTGCGGCAGATCGGGCATCTGGTCACCCAGCAGCGCCTGCGCCGCCCGCTTCTCTGCCGCCGCCGCGCGCTTTTCCTCCTGCACGCCCCGGATGGCGGGCAGCATCAGGCTCATCATATGCTCGAGGAACCGCGGATCGCGCCAGTACAGCCGAAAGACCTGCGCAAAAACCACCCGATGCTCGGGCCGGTTGACGAAACAGGCGTGCAACGTCCAGTAGAAATCCATCCGGTCGGTGAACCCCGCCGCCTCGACCGCGCGCACCGCCTCGATCACCCGCCCCGGCCCGACCGGCAGCCCAGCCCGCCTCAGCGCCCGGGCGAAATGGATGATGTTCTGCGCCAGCCGGGGATTGTCCGGCATTTCCAGCGGGACGTATTCAGCCATGACCCATCGCCCCCGGCCCGCGTTGGAGGGGGGCTCTGCCCCCCGCTCCTGTGGAGCCCCCCCGAGGGTATTTGGACCAAGAAGAAGCACAGGCCACTCGCGCCCCCCTGGTTTCTTCTTGGTAAAAATACCGCGGGGGAATCGCCGCAGGCGATGGGGGCAGAGCCCCCCCTGCCCCTGTGCCGCAGGCGCCGCGCATCGCCTAGGCCGCCTCGACCCGGGCCTTGGCCTCGTCGAGGATCCGCCTGGCCTCTCCGCCGCTGATCTTGGCGATGTCGTCCTGGTACTTCAGGATCGCGCCCAGGGTGTCGCTGATGACCTGCGGCGACAGGTCCACCACGTCCAGCGCCAGCAGGCATTTCGCCCAGTCGATGGTTTCCGCGACACCGGGCTTCTTGAAGATGTCCTCGGTCCGCAGCCCCTGCACGAAGGCGATGATCTGCTTCGACAGGGTCTCGGAGACCGCCGGTTCGCGGGCGTGGAGAATTTCCACTTCGCGGTCGAAATCGGGGTAGTCGACCCAGTGGTAGAGGCAGCGCCGCTTCAGCGCGTCATGCACTTCGCGCGTGCGGTTCGAGGTCAGGATCACGATCGGCGGTTCGGGCGCCTTGATCGTCCCGATTTCGGGGATCGTGACCTGGAAGTCCGAGAGCGCCTCGAGCAGGAAGGCCTCGAAGGGTTCGTCGGTGCGGTCGAGCTCGTCGATCAGCAGGATCGGGGCGCCGCGCTCGTCCGGGCGCATGGCCTGCAGCAGCGGTCGCTCGATCAGGAAGTCGCGCGAGAACAGTTCCTCCTGCAGGGCACCCCGGTCGGCGCCGCCGCCCGCCTCGGCGGTGCGGATGGCGATCATCTGCGCCGGGAAGTTCCATTCGTAGACCGCGCTTGAGGCATCCAGCCCCTCGTAGCATTGCAGCCGGATCAGCCGCCGGTCGAGGCAGAGCGCCAGCGCCTTGGCGATCTCGGTCTTGCCGACGCCGGCCTCGCCTTCGAGGAACAGCGGGCGGCCCAGTTTCAGCGACAGGAAGACCACCGTCGCCAGCGCCCTCCCGCAGACGTAGCCGGTTTCGGCCAGTTTCTCCTGAACCGCGTCGATGGTGGCGGGTATGGTCATGGCTCCCCCTCTTGTCCTGCCCTTGTAAAGCAAGCGCGCCCGGTCGGGGCAATAGCGCCAAGGTCGCAGATATGCCGACAATCGGCGCGGTCATATTGACGGCGCAGCGGGCCTGCGCCATGATTCCGCGCAATACGCCCGGACGGGGCGACGAAGCAGCAAGGCTCGAGCAGCGATGCCTTCCATCCCAGCGGGGCGCGCCGCCATGCGGATCACCGCCGTGACCTGTGTCAAGAACGAAGGCCCCTTCCTGCTGGAGTGGATCGCCTTCAACCGCCTTCTGGGCGTGACCGACTTCCTGTTCTATTCCAACGATTGCACAGACGGCACCGATACTTTGCTGGATGCGCTGGCCGCGCGCGGGGGCGTGGTGCACCTGCCCAACCCCGCCAAGGGGCGCAACTACCAGATGGAGGCGTTGAAGGACGCCGCCCATCAGCCGGTCGTCCGGGATGCGGACTGGGTCTGGATTGCCGACGTCGACGAGTTCCTGAACATCCATGTGGGCGACCACACGATCCCGGCGCTGATCGCCGCCTGTGGCAACCCGCATGCGATCTCTGTCACCTTCCAGTTCTTCGCCAACGCGGGCGTCGACCGCTTCGAGGACAGCCCGGTGATCGGGCAGTTCACCCGCTCGCACAATCCGGACCTGTGGTGTTCGGACACGGCCATCGAGGTCAAGACACTGGTGCGCCGCGATTTCCCGCTGAAGTACTACGGCGCGCATCGCCCGTTCTTTCGCGAGGGGCTGCCCGCGCAGCGGCATCCGGCCTGGACGGACGGCTCTGGCCGCGGTGTGCCGCCGAAGTTCCTGAGCGCCGCCAACCCGCGGCGGATGCGTCGCTTTCCGGCCTCGGGCGCGCGCGTGCACGCAACGCTGAACCACTATGCCCTGCGCTCGCTCGACAGCTATCTCGTCAAGAACAACCGGGGCGACGTGAACCGCGAGCACCGCGCCTTCGACGATACCTACTGGCGCGCCCGCAACGACCCCGCCTTCGAGGACCGTTCGATCCTGCGCTATCTCCCCGCGCTGACGAAGGCGCTGGACCACCTCAAGGCCGACCATGGGATCGCCGCCCTGCATGACGCCTGCTGCAGGGCGCATATGGCCCGGGCCGAGGCGCTGCGGGCGCAGCCCGAATACGCGCGGATGGCCGCGCATCTGAAGGCCCTGCCGCCCTATCCGCCCGAGGAATGGGCGCTGATGCAGTCCCTCGGGTATGTCGCATGAGCGGGGTCAAGCTGGTCAACCTCGGGCTGCCGAAGTCCGGCACCACGACGCTGGCGCTGGCGCTCGACCGGGCGGGATGGGTCGCCGCCGACCACAAGGTGCGGCGCATTCATACGCGCGTCGTGGGCCTTGGCGGCACCTTCATCGGCAAGCAGCTTTACGACGCCTATTTTGCCGGGGGCGATCCCTTTGCCCTGCTCGACGACCTGTATGACGCGCTGACAGAGGTAAGCGTGCTGAAGGGTACGCTGTCGCTCTGGCCGCAGTGCGATTACGCCATGCTACGGGCGATGCGGCAGGCCCGGCCCGGGATGCTGTATGTCGCGACCTGGCGCCCGCCTGCCGATATCTCGGACAGCATGCGGCGCTGGACCAACCTTGGCAGCGAACGGCTGCCCCGGGGCGCGGTGCCCGGCCTGCCCTGCGGCTATGGCGACACCGACGACCAGCGCATGCGCTGGATCGAAGGCCATTACGCCATGCTCGACGAGGTCTTCGCCCGCGACCCGCATTTCCTGCGCCTTGACGTGCGCGCGCCCGATGCCGCCGACCAGCTGGCCGCCCATATCGGGCGCCCCGTGCCATGGTGGGGGCAGGCGAACCGCAACCCCGGGGGCATCGCCTGATGCGGATTTCGCTGCACATCGGGCCGGACGCGGCCTCGGGCGACCAGATATCCCGCATCCTCGCGGCGAAACGCGACCAGCTGGCTGCCAAGGGTGTGCTGTTTGCCCGCGCGCCCGGTGCCCGCAATCACACGCGGCTTTTCATGGCCTGTTCGGACCCCGGGGCCGTGGACAGCCTGCGCTTCAACCGGGGCTTCATCGACCCGGCGAAACAGGCCCGGCTGTACGACGAGCTCGCCCGCGATCTGGCCGCAGAGGTGGCACGCGACAGACCCGATCACCTGATCCTCTGCGCCCACCAGCTTGGCAGCGCGCTGACCGCGCCCTCTGAACTGGAGCGGCTGCGCGCCCTGCTGTGGCCGCTGTCGCGCGACATCCGGGTCGTCGCCCATGTGCAGGACCCGGCGCGCATGCTGCTGCGCTGCTATCATGCACAGTTGCTGGAGGGGCGCGCGACGCCCCTGACGCTGGACCTTCAGGCGCTGGCGCAACCGGATTATCGCGCCGCCGCGCTGGCCACCCGCCCCGCCCCGGACCCGCAGGCCGGGCTGTTCCCCGAGGTTCAGGGCGCCGCCTTCTGGATCGACCTGATGGGCCTGCAACGGGCGTGGCAGAGCGTCTTCGGCGCCTTCGCCCTGCATGGCATCGACGAGGATGAGCTCTACGGCGCGGCGGGGACAGAGGCGCTGCGCCGCGCCTTCGACCTGCCCCTGCCCATCGGCAAGGCAGAGCCGGAGGCGCCGCCCGCCGCGCCTGCTGCCGCCTGGCAGACCCGCTGCCGGTTGTTCAACGAGGCCGCCCTGCGCCTGCTGGCCAAGCGCGACAGCGTGCTGCCCCGCCAGCTTTGGCGCAAGCTGCTGGCCGAGATGAAGGTGCCCGGCGATCCGATCGACCCGGGCAGCCTCTTCGCGCTCTCAGACCGTTTCGCCGGGGACATCGCTGCGCTTTGCGCGCGCCACCCCGGCCTCGATGCCGCGCAGATGGCGCCCGCCCCAAGGGCCGAACCCTGGCAGGAGGCCGACCCGACCAAGGGCTTTCGCGCCACCCAGTACCTTGCCGCCTTCCACTGGCGCATCCGGCAGGCCACCAAGGAGCACATGGCGGAGCGTGCCCGCGACCTTGCCCAGCTGGCCCAGACCGGGGGCGCCGATCCGGGCAGGGCTACGACCGACACTCTGACACCCTCTCGGCCCGCGCAGACCCGCAGCATCCCCAACAGCGAAACCGGCCACGCGGACACAGCTGTCGCTCCCACCGGGGACGCGATGGCAGAGGCTCCAAAAGCTTCGGGGACCTACGCCAAGGCGCTGCTGGAACAGGTCCCGCTTGCAGGCCATGCGCCTGCGCCCACGGCCTCGCCGCACAGGGCGCAAGACGATCCCGGCGAAGCGGCTGCCGCCCCGCCATCCGCGACCGACATCGACCCGCTGCTGTCCCCCGAGGCGCGGCGCCTGATGCCGCCGCTGGCCAAGCAGAACTTTGCCCGGCTGCAAGGCTCGCGCTTCGCGCCGCACAACCGGCTTGGCGCGGTGAACGAGGACGATCGCGCCGCGCCCTACACCCCCGCGCCGCCGCGCACGCTGCCCGAGGGCAGCAGCGGCAATGTCATCCTCGCCTGCATGAAGAACGAAGGCCCCTATATCCTCGAATGGGTGGCCTATCACCGCGCCGTGGGGTTCGACGGCTTCCTCGTCTACACCAACGGCTGCGAGGACGGCACGGCGCAGATCCTCGACCGGCTTCAGGCGCTTGGGGTGCTGCAACACCGCAACAACGACGACTGGACGGGCAAGTCCCCGCAGACCCACGCGCTGGACCGGGCGCTGTCGGAACCGGTGATCCGCGAGGCCGACTGGATCGCCCACATCGACGTCGACGAATTCGTCAACATCCGCTGCGGCAACGGCACGCTGGCGGATGTCTTCGCCACGGTGCCGGAGGCCACGAACATCGCGATGACATGGCGCCTGTTCGGCCACAACGGCGTGACCGCTTTCGAAGACCGCCCGGTGATCGCGCAATTCGACACCTGCGCCCCCAGCTTCTGCCCCAAGCCGCACACCGCCTGGGGGTTCAAGACACTGTTCCGCAACATCGGCGCCTATGGCAAGCTGTCCTGCCACCGACCCAACAAGCTGTCCGAGGCCTTTGAAAGCCGCGTGAAATGGGTCAACGGCTCGGGCCGCGACATGACCCGCGAGGCGGCGAAGAACGGCTGGCGGAACTCCAAGAAGACCATCGGCTACGACATGGTGCAGCTGAACCACTATGCGCTGCGCTCCGCCGACAGCTTTCTGGTCAAGCGCCAGCGCGGTCGCGCCCTGCATGTCGACCGCAGCATCGGGCTGAACTACTGGATCCGCATGGACTGGTCCGTCCACCGCGACCTGACGATCCAGCGCAACCTGCCGCGCCTGCGCGCCGAGATGGACCGCCTGCTTGCCGATCCGGTGCTGGCCGAATGGCACCGCAAGGCCTGCGACTGGCACCGCGCCAAGGCCGATGAACTGCGCGCCATCCCCGAGTTTGCCGAGCTTTACGAGCAGGCGCTGGCGCTGAAACTGACAGAGACAGAGCGCGTGGCCTATGCCCTCGCCCTCGACATGGAGAGCTGAGATGGCCAGACCCGAGACGGACGGCACCGAGGTCGCGGCCACCCACACGGCGGACCATGCCTCGGCGACATCCGACCCCGCATTCACCCGGAGGCCGGAACCCGGAGAGGGCGCCGGCACGGCAGAGACCGGCAGCGCAGAGCCTGCCTTGGCGCCCCCCGTGATAGCCAAGCCCGAAACGAGTGACCCCAAGACGGCTGGCGCCGAAACGCCGGCGCCCGGGCCCCACGCCCCCGCCCGCAATCCCTTCCTGATCTCGCGCGGCATGAAGATCCCCAAGCACCCGGACCTGACCCGGGGCCGCGTGCGCGGCGCGCTGAAGCAGGGCACCTACGAGCGTAAGGAATGCGACGCCGTCCTGCGCGTGGTCCGCCCCGGCGACCGCGTGCTCGAACTGGGCGGCGGCATCGGCTACATGTCGACGCTGCTTTCGGTCAAGGCGGGCGCCGCCCATGTCACCAGCTACGAGGCCAACCCAGCCCTGATCCCCTACATCCGCTCGGTCCACGCCGCCAATGGCGTGACCAATGTCGACCTGCGCAACGCGCTTCTGTCGCCCGAGCCCGGGGACCCTGTGCCCTTCTACATCCGCCGCAATTTCCTTGCCTCGTCGATGGACCCCTCGACCGAAAAGGACGCCATCACGCAGGAGGTCGCCATCGACCGCCAGGCCCTCGCCCCGGTGCTGGCCGAGGTCAGGCCCGACGTGCTGGTCTGCGACATCGAGGGCGCCGAGGCCACGCTTCTGCCCGCCGGAGACTGGTCCGACCTGCGCGCCGCGGTGATCGAACTGCACCCGCAATGGATCGGCCAGAGCGGCGTGCAGGCGGTCTTCGACGCCATGATGCGGGCCGGGCTGACCTACTTCCCCAAGGCGTCAGAGGCCAAGGTCGTGACCTTCCTGAAAGGCTGGTAGGCATGCGCATCACCGCCATCCTCTGCGTGCGCAACGAAGGCGCTTTCCTGCTCGACTGGCTGGCGCATCACCTCGCCTGCGGCGTGACGCATGTGGTGGCCCTGTCGAACGACTGCCAGGACGGCACCGACGCCATGCTCGACCGGCTGGCCGAGGTGGCACCGGTCACGCATATCCGCAACGACGGCCCCTACGACAAGGGCGGCATCCAGTTCACCGGCCTGAAACAGGCCGCCCGGGCCGAGGCCGTCCGCCAGGCCGACTGGCTGCTGCCGCTGGACATCGACGAATTCGTCAACGTCCACGTGGGAAACCGGACCCTGCCCGCGCTGATTGCGGCCCTGCCCGAGGCCACGGCCATCACGCTGACCTGGCGGCTGTTCGGCAACGCGGGCGTGCAGCGCTACCAAGACACCCCCGTCCCGCAGCAATTCACCCGCGCCGCGCCCGAGGTGATGTTCTGGCCGTGGCGTGCCTCGATGTTCAAGACGCTCTACCGCAACGACGGCACCTACCGCCGCCCCGGCGTGCACCGTCCGCGCGGCCCGGTGCCAGAGCGCCTCGGGCAGGCCCGCTGGTTCGACGGGCATGGCCGCGCGCTGGACGAGAGCTTTCGCAGCAAGCGCCTGTTCTCGCCCTACGGGCGCCGCAACTTCGGCCTCGCGCAGCTGAACCACTATCCGCTGGGCGCCATGGAAAGCTACGTGCTCAAGGCCGACCGGGGCCGCGCCGTCCATAGCGGCGACCTTCTGGGCATGGACTACTGGGTCGAACGCAACTGGTGTTGCGCCGAGGATCGGACCATCCTCGCGCTGCAGGGCACCGCCGGGCACCGCGCGACCCTTGCCGCCGACCCGCGCCTCTCGGCCCTGCACGAGGCCGCCGTGGCATGGCGCCACGACCGCTTTGCCACGCTGATGCGCCAAGAGCCCTTCCGCGCCCTCTATGCCCGCCTGCTGATGGCACCGCCCTCCGTCCCGATCCCCCGGGACCGCGCGGCGGCGCTGGCCAACCACGCCCTGCGCGGACACAATTAACCACGAATTTCCACGGCAGAACCACAATTCCGCCCAATCCCGGGGGCATTGTTTCCCCCAAACCCCAGGTTCAAGGGGGAAAGGGCACCGGGCATGACAGCGCAGGAAAACCGCTTCGCACCAGACCTCAGCACGCTCTCGCGCAGCGAATGGCTGACCGCGCTGCGGCGCATCGGCGAGGAGTTCGGCTTTGCCGAATCCCTCGGCAAGAAACACGCGGGCATCTTCGTCGAAGAGGGCGACACGCTGCTGGTCAGCTTCGAAAGCATGGGCGCGATCGAAACCCTCTCCGACACCCGTACGCCGCTGGGCTTCGACATGGTGGGCACGCGCGGCTGGTCCTCGCTGTCGCTTCTCAGCCGGGGCGACACATGGTTCCGCGACCCGGAACTCTATGCCTTCTTCGACCAGCTTCTGGACGACGGCTTCTTCGACGAATTCGAAAGGGTGATCTTCTACGGCGCGGGCCCGGCGGGCTACGCGGCGGGCGCCTATTCGGTGGCGGCTCCGGGCGCGCGGGTGATGATGCTGCAACCCCAGGCCACGCTGGACCCGCGAATGACCGAATGGGACGACCGCTTTACCGAGATGCGGCGCCAAAGCTTCACCGACCGCTACGGCTATGCCCCCGACATGATCGAGGCGGCGCAGCAGGGCTACGTGCTCTACGATCCGCGCGACAGGCTGGACGCCATGCACGCGGCGCTCTTTGCGCGACCGAACGTGGCGCGCCTTCGGATGCCCTTCATGGGCACCACCCTGCAGGCCGACCTCAGGACACTGGACCTGCTGCCCGCGCTCCTGAGCGCCGTGGCCGAGGACCGCCTGACCACCGAACACTTCGCGCAGCTGATGCGCATACGCCGCGACCACCCGCCCTACCTGCGCAGGCTTCTGGCCCGCCTCGATGCCGAGGGGCGCAAGGGGCTGGCCCGCAGCCTCTGCCGGAACGTGGTCGCCCGGATGGAAGCCCCCCGCTTCCGCCGCCGCCTCGCCCAGCTCGAAGCCCAGAAAGACTGAACCACACCCCCCGCTTCTCTGGTCTTCAAAATACCCTCGGGGGGGGCGCGCGCAGCGTGCGGGGGCAGAGCCCCCTCCGACGCCGCCACGGGCGACGCCCTTCCACCCTCTTCTCCCCCGCAAGGACCGCCGCGGCACCGCCCCTCTGACGCGCGCGAAGGCACGGCCCCTCCCTCCGCCGCGCAACCGCGCAAACCCCGCCGCTTCCGCGCTCGCACCTCTGGCGCGCCGCCCCCCCGCATGCTAACGCGGCGGCCATGACCCAGATCACGATCCGCCGCCCCGACGACTGGCACCTGCACCTGCGCGACGGCGCCATGTTGCGGGCTGTCGCCCCCGAAAGCGCCCGCCACTTCGGCCGCGCGATCATCATGCCGAACCTCGTGCCGCCGGTTGTCACCGGCGATCAGGCCGCCGCCTACCGCGACCGCATCCTTGCCGCGCTCCCGGAGGGCAGCGCCTTCGAACCGCTGATGACGCTCTACCTGACAGAGACGACGGATCCCGACGACCTGGCCCAAGCCCATGGCGACGGGCTGATCTCTGCGGTCAAGCTCTACCCCGCCGGCGCAACCACCAACTCCGCCTCGGGCGTGCGCGACTTCGACCGGGTGCGTCCGGTGCTGGAGCGCATGGCAGAGATCGGCTGCCCGCTCTGCGTACACGGCGAGGTCGTGGACGCCGACATCGACATCTTCGACCGCGAGGCGGTCTTCATCGACCGCGTGCTCGACCCGATCCGCCGCGCCACACCCGGCCTGAAGGTGGTGATGGAGCATATCACCACCGCGCAGGGCGTCGATTACGCGCGCGCGGGCGGCGACACCCTGGGCGCGACCATCACCACGCATCACCTCGTGATCAACCGCAATGCCATCCTCGTCGGCGGGATCAAGCCGCACTACTACTGCCTGCCCGTCGCCAAGCGCGAGGAGCACCGCCTGGCGCTGCGCGCCGCCGCGACCTCGGGCGATCCCTCCTTCTTCCTCGGCACCGACTCGGCCCCGCATGTCGATCCGCTGAAGGAAAGCGCCTGCGGCTGCGCCGGTTGCTTCACCGCGACCAACACCCTGTCGATCCTCGCCGAGGTCTTCGAACAGGAGGGCGCGCTCGACCGGCTGGAGGCCTTCACCTCCCTCAACGGCCCGCGCTTCTACGGCCTGCCCGCAGCCGAGGACCGCGTGACCCTGACGAAGGGCGCGCCCGTCGCCTACCCCGCGAAGATCGACACGGCGGATGGCCCCGTGACCGTCTTCGACCCGATGATGCCGCTGCACTGGCACGTCACGCCCTGACGCGGGCGGCAAAGCGCCTTCCAAGGCGCTTTCACCGCGCCTGCACGCGCGGTCCAAGGCCCTTCGAAGGGCCTTGCCCCCACCCGGCAGAACCGCCTATCCCCGAAACCGACCCGCCACGCCCCCGGAGACCGCGCTCATGATCCCCTCGACCTACCCCTCGCCCGAAGAAATGGCCCGCCTGACCGCCCGCATGCTGTGGGAAATCGAGGCGGTGAACTTCATGGCGGACGAGCCGTTCAAGCTTGCCTCGGGACAGCTCTCGCCGGTCTACATCGACTGCCGCAAGCTGATCTCCTTCCCGCGCATCCGCTCGACGCTGATGGACTTCCTGACCGTCACGGTCATGCGCAACGCCGGTTTCGAGGCCTTCGACAATATCGCCGGCGGCGAGACCGCAGGCATTCCCTTCGCCGCGCTGGTGGCGGAACGCATGGCCCTGCCCATGACCTACGTGCGCAAGAAGCCCAAGGGCTACGGCCGCAACGCCCGCATCGAGGGCGCCATGACCGAGGGCCAGCGCGTGCTGCTGGTGGAGGACCTGACCACCGACGGCGGCTCGAAGCTGTCTTTCGTGGATGCCATCCGCGACACCGGCGCCACCTGCGCCCATACGGCGGTGATCTTCTACTACGGAATCTTCCCCGAAACGATCAAGACGCTGGGCGACCACGGCGTCGCGCTGCACCACCTCTGCACCTGGTGGGAGGTGCTGGCCGAGGCCCCCGAGAAACACAGGGCCGTGCTCGGAGAGGTCGAATCGTTCCTGAAGGATCCGCAGGGCTGGCGCGCAGCCCGCGCCGACGCCTGAGCGCGGGACACCACTCCCCCGGCGGCCTCTTGCCTGTGACTGTCCGGTCACAGCCCTGCGCCGCCGGGACCAGATATTGACGCACCACCCTGACAGGTGGCAAGATGCGGTAGCCACCCCGCGCCGGGGTTTATCCCCAGAAACATACATTTTGCCTCTGCGCGGGCGGCGTTGATAGGTCACCCGCCACGGGGCAGCAGATGGGGGACAGGCAGGGCAGATGAACGAGATCGCGACAATCAACCCGACCGGCGTGCAGGTCGAGGCGGCCGAGACCATGCCGCATTCCATCGAGGCCGAGCAGCAGCTTCTGGGCGCCATCCTGACCGACAACGAGGTCTTCGACCGCGTCGCCTCGGTCATCAATGCCAACCATTTCTACGACCCGGTCCACCGCCGCATCTACGAGATCGCGGCGGCGCGGATTTCCAAGAACAACCTCGCCTCTCCGGTGACGCTCAAGGCCTTCATGGAGGACGACGAGGGCCTGAAGGAACTGGGTGGGCCGGCCTATCTCGTGCGGCTTGCGGGCGCCGCCGTCTCGACCTTCGCGGTGCGCGACTACGCGCAGATGATCTACGACCTCGCGGTGCGCCGCGACCTGATCCGGCTGGGCCGCGACATCTCGGACCGGGCCTCCAAGGTGGACGTGAAGTCCGAGCCCAAGGAACAGATCGTCGAGGCCGAACAGGCGCTTTACAAACTGGCGGAACAGGGCCAGTCCGAGAGCGGTTTCCAGAGCTTTCTCAAGGCGGTAACAGAGGCCGTCAATGTCGCGAACGCGGCTTACCAGCGCGACGGCGGGCTGGCGGGCATCTCGACCGGGCTGACCGACATGGACAAGAAGCTGGGCGGCCTGCACCCCTCGGACCTTCTGATCCTCGCCGGGCGCCCCTCGATGGGCAAGACCTCGCTGGCGACCAACGTGGCCTTCAACATCGCCAAGGCCTACCGCAAGGGTGAACGCCCCGACGGCAGCTTCGGCGCGCTGGACGGCGGCGTGGTGGGCTTCTTCAGCCTCGAAATGAGTGCCGAGCAGCTGGCGGGCCGGATCCTGGCCGAGGCCTCGGAGATCTCCAGCCACAAGATCCGCCA
This sequence comes from Ponticoccus sp. (in: a-proteobacteria), assembly GCF_048381735.1. Classification (NCBI taxonomy): domain Bacteria; kingdom Pseudomonadati; phylum Pseudomonadota; class Alphaproteobacteria; order Rhodobacterales; family Roseobacteraceae; genus Ponticoccus; species Ponticoccus sp. (in: a-proteobacteria). Next base: position 659,403 of record NZ_JBLXGL010000001.1, on the reverse strand, counting down.
GGGCGACATGACAGAGCAGGAGTTCCGCCGCTTCGTCGAGGCCGCCAAGACGCTGGAATCCTGCCCGCTTTACATCGACGACACGCCCGCCCTGCCGATCAGCCAGGTCGCGGCGCGGGCGCGCCGCCTGAAGCGGACGCATGGGCTGGACCTGATCATCGTCGACTACCTCCAGCTTCTGCGCGGCACCGCCGACAACCGGGTGCAGGAAATCGCCGAGATCTCGATGGGCCTGAAGGCCATCGCCAAGGAGCTGAACATCCCGGTCATCGCCCTGTCCCAGCTGAGCCGCGCGGTGGAAAGCCGCGAAGACAAGCGCCCGCAGCTGTCCGACCTGCGGGAATCGGGCTCGATCGAGCAGGACGCCGACGTGGTCATGTTCGTCTTCCGCGAGGAATATTACGTCGAGCGCGAGAAGCCCGGCGATCACGAGCTGGACAAGATGGCCGATTGGCAGGACCGCATGTCGCGCCTGCACGGCAAGGCCGAGGTCATCATCGGCAAGCAGCGTCACGGCCCCATCGGCACCGTCGAGCTGTCCTTCGAGAGCCAGTTCACGCGCTTCGGCAACCTCGTGAAACCCTGGCAAGCCGAGGGTGGCGACAGCTTCTGACCCGGTTTCGCCGCGCTTTGCGCGCCGACCGGGTGGGGGCTCTGCCCCCGCGCGCTGCGCGCGCCCCCCCGAGGTATTTGGAAGACCAGAGAAGGCGGGCACGCGCGCGGGGCTTCTCTGGTCCTAAAAATACCTCTCTTCGGAACAGGTCTTGCCGCCGGGCGCGCCGCTCAAAGGGCCCGTCAGCCCGTCAGAGCCAGAGCGCGAGGCCGAGGTAGAAGCCGACTTCGCCCATCTGCTGCGCGGCGCCAAGGCAGTCCCCCGTCCAGCCGCCGATGCGGCGGATAAAGAGGATACGGACGACCTGGGCGCAGAGCACCGCGGCCACGAAGCCGAAGAGCGTTGCAAGGGGGCCGACCGCAAGGACCAGCGGCACCATCAGGACCAGCGTGCTGGCCAAGGCGATGCGGTAGCCGTCCGGCGTCACATTAGGCATCAGCGCCCGCAGGCCGACGAGGTGGGCCGAGGTATTGCGCGCCATGACATGCACCACGCCCATGCGCGCCACCCCATGCGCGGCGATCAGCGCCAGCCCCGCCTCCAGCGGCGGCATGGCCGCCAGCAGGGCCACGCGCAGCGCCAGCACCAGCCCCAGCGCCAGGCCGCCGTAGGTGCCGAGGCGCGCGTCGTTCATGATGTGCAGGGTCTGGTTGCGGTCCCGGCCCGCGCCCAGACCGTCCGCCGCATCCGCCAGCCCGTCCTCGTGGAAGGCCCCCGTCACCACGATGGCCGCGGCCACGCCCAGCAGCACGGCGACCATGCCCGGCAGGACCGCCGATGCCAGCCACAGCACCGTCGCGGCGATTCCGCCCACAAGGGCGCCGACCGCGGGCTGGTATTTCACCGCCCGCACCGTCAGGTCGTCGCTTTCGGGCAGATCGGCCGGCACGGGCAGGCGCGTGAGATATCCCAGCGCCATGAGAAACAGCGTCCCCTCCAACCGCAAGGTCCTGTGCAGGTCCATGGTCTCTCCGTCCCGTTGCACAGCGATCATAGGCGGCAGGGTCCCGCCCGCAAGCGGGCGCGCGCATTTCGCACTTGACCCGCGCGCCCATCCTGCCAAAGACGAGGCCATGGCACAGGCAAGACTTTCCATCGATCTCTCGGCGCTTTGCGCGAACTGGCGCATGTTGCGCGATGCCGCCCCCTCGGCAGAAGCCGGGGCCGTGGTCAAGGCCAACGCCTACGGGCTGGGGCTGGACCGGGTCGCCCCCGCCCTGGCCGGGGCCGGGGCGCGCAAGTTCTTCGTCGCGGTCGCCGAAGAGGGCGCGCAGCTGCGCGAGATCCTCGGGCCGGGGCCCGAGATCCACGTCTTTTCCGGTCACATGGCGGGCGATGCAGCGCTGATCCGCGGCGCCTCCCTGATCCCGATGATCAACGGCATCGACCAGATGCTGCGCCACGTCGAGGGCCTGCCGGGCCATCCCTTCGGGATCCAGCTCGACAGCGGCATGAACCGGCTGGGGATGGAACCGGCCGAGTGGCAGGCGCTGCGCGACATCGCCCTGGCACAGGGGCCGCGGCTGGTGATGTCCCACCTCGCCTGCGCGGATGAGCCGGACCACGAGATGAACACCCGGCAGCTCAGCGCCTTCCGGGCGATGACCGACGGCATCGAGGTGCCGCGCTCGCTGTCTGCCACCGGCGGCATCCTGCTGGGGTCCGACTATCATTTCGATGTCACGCGGCCCGGCGTCGGCATGTATGGCGGCCTGCCGCTGGTCGGCGCGCAGCCCGTCGCGCATCTGTCGATCCCGGTGATCCAGACCCGCGAGGTCCTGCCGGGCGAGACCGTGGGCTACGGCAACACCTGGACCGCGCAGGCCCCCACCCGCGTCGCCACCATCGCCGGCGGCTACGCCGACGGCATCCTGCGGGCAATCGGCGCCGAGGGCTGGCTCTGGGCCGGAGAGACCCGCTGCAAGATCCTTGGCCGCGTGTCGATGGACCTGATCGGCGTGGATGTCTCAGCGCTGGATGGCGATCCCGAGTGGCTGGAACTGCTTGGCCCGCACCAGGGCGTCGACCAGCTGGCCGACTGGGCCGGCACTATCGGTTACGAGGTTCTGACCTCTCTGGGGGCGCGCTACGCCCGGGACTACGTCCTCTCGTGAGCCTCGCCGCGCCCTTCGGCGCCCTGGGCCGCGCGGTGCTGGGCATGCTCTCTGCCGTGGGGCGGGTGGCGCTCTTTGCGCTTGCGGCCCTGACGCAGATCCTGCGCCCGCCCTTCTACGGGCGCGAGGTCGCCGGGGCGCTCTTGCAGGTCGGCTGGCTGTCGCTGCCGGTGGTGGGGCTGACCGCGGTCTTCACCGGCGGCGCGCTGGCGCTGCAGATCTATTCCGGCGGATCGCGTTTCAACGCAGAGGCGGTGGTGCCGCAGATCGTCGCCATCGGCATGGTGCGCGAGCTTGGCCCGGTACTGGTCGGGCTGATGATCGCGGCGCGGGTGACCTCGAGCATCGCCGCCGAAATCGCCACCATGAAGGTCACCGAACAGATCGACGCGCTGGTGACCCTGTCGACCAACCCGATGGGCTATCTCGTGGCGCCCCGGGTGCTGGCGGCGCTGGTGACGGTGCCGCTGCTGGTCGGTGTCGGCGACGTGATCGGCATCTTCGGCGGCTACGCGGTGGCCACCGGCACGCTGGGCTTCAACGCGGCGGGCTACCTGACCAACACAGTGAATTTCCTCGAACCGCTGGACGTGATCTCCTCGCTGGTCAAGGGCTGCGCCTTCGGCGGCATCGCGGCGCTGATCGGCTGCTATTTCGGCATGACCTCGGGGCGCGGCGCGCAGGGCGTGGGCCGCGCCACCAAGGGCAGCGTCGAGGCCGCCGCCGTGCTGATCCTTGCGGCGAACTTTCTGCTCACCGGGGTGTTCTTCTCGCTATGAGACCCTGCCGTGACATCCGCCCCGGGCGCCAAAGCGTCTTCGAAGACGCTTTGAAAGCGCGTTCGAACGCGCTTGCCCCCGCCCCGCAGGAGCGCGCCGCATGATCGAACTCACCGGGCTGCACAAACGTTTTGGCGACAATGCCGTTCTCCGGGGAGTCGATCTGACGATCCCGCGCGGCAGTTCCATGGTGATCATCGGCGGCTCCGGCACCGGCAAGTCGGTGCTGCTGAAATGCATCCTCGGGTTGGTGACGCCGGATGCGGGCACCATCCTGCTCGACGGGCAGGATGTGACCACGCAGGACCGCGACGCCTTCCTCGCCCGCTTCGGCATGCTGTTTCAGGGCGGCGCGCTCTTCGATTCCCTGCCGGTCTGGCAGAACGTCGCCTTCCGCCTGCTGCGCGGACGGCTGGCGCGGTCGCGCGACGAGGCCCGCGCCATCGCCATCGAAAAGCTGCGCCGGGTGGGCCTGAAGCCGGAGGTGGCCGACCGCCTGCCCGCCGAGCTCTCGGGCGGCATGCAAAAGCGCGTGGGTCTGGCCCGTGCCATCGCCGCCGAGCCCGAGATCATCTTCTTCGACGAACCCACCACCGGGCTCGACCCGATCATGGCCGGAGTGATCAACGACCTGATCCGCGAGATCGTGACGGAAATGGGCGCCACGGCCATGACCATCACCCATGACATGTCGAGCGTGCGGGCCATTGCCGACGACGTGGCCATGCTGCACGGCGGGGTGATCCGCTGGACCGGCCCCGTCGCCCGGATGGACGACAGCGGCGATCCCTATGTCGACCAATTCATCACGGGGCGCGCGACCGGCCCGATCGAGACGGTGCGATGACACGGCTCCCGGCCCTCCCCCGTGGCGCGCCGGCCGATCGGCGCGCAGGGGTGGCACCCCGCCGTCCGGCACGGGCCCGTCCCGCCATTCCCCCCGCGACAGAGGCGTTGTCATGACCCCGTTTTCCGGCGATCCCGACCTTCTGCTGACCTTCCTTGCCTTCAAGCGCTTCGTTTTCCTCGAGGTGCTGGCCCTGCTTGCGCTGCTGCGGGTGATCCTCGGCCCCGGACTGGCGCGCTGGCCCGCGCTGGTGGCGTTCGGCCTTTCCGTGGCGGGTGTCGCGACCACCTTCGCCCCGGCGCTTGGGCTGACCGGCACGGCGGGCTACGCGCAGGCCGCGCGGGCCATGGCGGAAGGCGGCGGCATGGCCGCGCTTCTGGTGCCCGCCACGCTTTACGCGATCTCGGCCATCAGCCCGCGGGCGCGCTGGCGCTGGATGGACGCGGTCTTTGCCCTGCTGCTGGCGGTGCTTCTGGGGCTCTGGTGGTGGACCTCCTGAGCCGCGCCGCAGCGCTGGCGCGTTGGGGCAACCTGCTGCTTCTGCTGCTTTATCCGCTGTCCTGGACCGCGCCGCTTCTGAAAGCCGGGCTTCTGCCGCTGTTCGGAATGAGCGAGATCAGCCTGCTGTCGGGTCTGGCCTCGCTGTGGCAGAGCGACCGTTTCCTCGCGCTTGTCGTCGCGCTCTTTGCGCTTGTGGCACCGATGGCCAAGACCGCCGGCCTTGCGCTTGTCAGCTTCGGCCTCGCCCCGCGCCGCTGGCTGCCCGCGCTCATCGCGCTGGGGCGGCTTGCCATGGCCGATGTCTTCCTGGTGGCGCTTTACGTGACGCTGGCCAAGGGCCTTGGCGTGGGCCGGGTCGACACCGCCTGGGGCCTGTACCTGTTTACCGGCTGCATCCTTGCCTCGCTGCTGTTCGGCACCGTCGAAAAGACCCTGACACAAAACAGGTAAACAAAGCGTTTACGTTTTTAGGGAACAAAAGATCCCTCCTTCGCGTACCATAGGCATAATCTTGCTCAAAGAGGTGCCGGGTTCAGCGGCATCCGACGGGGGAATGTCATGACGACCATGGTCCGCAGGGGTGCCGAATTTATCCGCCTTGTCCTGCAACGCGTGGCCTTCGCCGCCACGATCGCCGTCACGCTTGTCCTGCTGGGGCTGACCCTGGCCGCAGCCCTGGGCTACGCGCCCTGGCTTACCCTGCCGGTCGGCTATGGCGAGACCTTGTATACCGATGCCGGTCAGGCGATCCAGATCGGGATGACCGTGCTGGCGGTGCTGCTGTGCTACCACCTGCCGACCAATGCCCGCATCATGGCGCTGGAAAACTCGCACCGGTCTTTCCACATGGGCATGCGCGACATCGCCCAGGCCTATGCGCTGTCGCACCGCTGCGACCGCGAAGGGGTGTTCACCCTGAAAGGCGAATTCGATTCGATCCGCGAGCGCATCGCCTTCCTGCGCGATCATCCGGACCTGTCCGAGCTGGAACCCTCGGTGCTGGAGCTGGCGGCACAGATGAGCCATGTCAGCCAGGAGCTGGCCGAGACCTACTCGGACCGCAAGGTCGCCCGGGCGCGGGATTTCCTGATCGCGCGCCAGCAGGAGGTCGAGACCTTCAACGAAAGGCTGGAGCAGGCCAAGGCGGCGGCCAACGAGATCCGCAGCTGGGCGATGCAGGTGGACCTCGAGGAGGCGGTCGCCCGCGCCCAGCTGGACCGCATGCGCGCGTCGCTGGCGGATATCCTGCCGGAGCTGGACCCCGCGCAGCCGGAGGCTCCGGCGCCGGAACCGCAACCCGACGCCAGGATCGAGCCGATCCGGACCGCGGAGGCCCCGGCCTATGACGAAAGGGTGACACCCCTGCCCCGCGCCGCGGAATAGCCGGGCGCGTATCGGTGGCGGCGGTGCCGCGGGGGCTCTGCCCCGCTCGCTGCGCTCGCCCCCCGAGGTATTTTTCAGACCAAAGAAGAGGGATCGGCCGGACGCCGGGGCCGGGCAGCGCGGTTGGAGGCGGCTGTGCCGCTGGGCATTGGCGCCGGGGCGGCGATCGGGCATAAGCGGCGCGATCGCCGTTGAAGGAGGCCCGATGGCCAAAGCCGCCGCCCGTTTCGTCTGTCAGTCCTGCGGGGCCGTGACCTCCAAGTGGTCCGGCCGCTGCGAGGCCTGTGGCGAGTGGAATTCCGTCGCCGAGGAAGCGCCGCTGTCGCAGGGGCCCTCGGGCAAGACGCTGGGGCAATCGCGCGGCCGCACCCTGCCGCTGTCGGACCTCTCTGCCAAGGAGGCGCCGCCGCCGCGCACCGCCTGCCGCATCGACGAGCTGGACCGGGTGCTGGGCGGCGGCCTGGTGCCCGCCTCGGCGGTGCTGGTGGGCGGAGATCCGGGCATCGGCAAGTCGACGCTTTTGTTGCAGGGGGCCGCGGCCTTTGCGCGCGCCGGGCTGAAGGTGGTCTATATCTCGGGCGAGGAGGCCAGTGCGCAGGTGCGCCTGCGCGCGCAGAGGCTGGGCTTGCAGGACGCGCCGGTGCAGCTGGCGACCGAAACCAACCTGCGCAATATCCTGACCACGCTGGACGAACACCGCCCCGACCTGGCCATCGTCGATTCGATCCAGACCATGTGGGCCGACAATGTCGACAGCGCGCCGGGTTCCGTTTCCCAGGTGCGGGCCTCGGCGCATGAGCTGACCACCTTCGCCAAGCGCACCGGGTCCTCGGTGGTGATGGTCGGCCATGTCACCAAGGACGGGCAGATCGCCGGGCCGCGCGTGGTCGAGCACATGGTCGACACGGTGCTCTATTTCGAGGGCGAGCGCGGTCACCAGTTCCGCATCCTGCGCTCGGTCAAGAACCGCTTCGGCCCCGCCGACGAGATCGGCGTCTTCGAGATGACCGGCGGCGGGCTGGCCGAGGTCACCAACCCCTCTGCCCTCTTCCTGTCCGAGCGCGGAGAGCCCTCGCCCGGATCGGTGGTCTTCGCGGGCATCGAGGGCACGCGCCCGGTGCTGGTCGAGTTCCAGGCGCTGGTGGCGCCGACGCCCCATTCGCAGCCGCGCCGGTCGGTGGTGGGCTGGGACGGCTCACGCCTCGCGATGATCCTCGCGGTGCTCGAATCGCGCTGCGGCATCCCGTTTTCGGGCCTCGACGTCTACCTCAACGTCGCGGGCGGGTTGCGCGTCAGCGAACCCGCCGCCGATCTGGCGGTGGCCGCCGCCCTGCTTTCCGCGCGAGAAGACGTCAGCCTGCCGCCGGAAACCGTCGTTTTCGGAGAAATCTCGCTATCCGGCGCGCTCCGCCCGGTCAGCCAGTCCGAAAACAGGTTGAAAGAGGCGCAAAAACTTGGTTTCTCCACCGCGATCCTGCCGAAGGGCGGCAAACCCGGTTCCGCGGGCGACATGAAGCTGTCCCTGATGGGCGACCTGACCACATTCGTGGGCGATGTCTTCGGCGCAGGCTGAGACGGCAGGCAAGGAAAAGAAGAAAGGCGAGCGAGGCTGATGGAAGGCTTTACCGTTGTCGACGGCGCAGTGGGCGTCATCATCGTGCTCTCGGCGCTGCTGGCCTATTCGCGCGGTCTTGTGCGCGAACTCATGGCGATTCTCGGCTGGGTCGCGGCGGCTGTCGTGGCCTTCATGTTCGCCGCACAGGTGCAGCCGCTGGTGAAAGAGATCCCGGTGGTCGGCGAATTCCTGTCGGACAGCTGCGAGCTGTCGGTGATCGCCGCCTTCGCCGCCGTCTTCACCGTGGCGCTGGTGCTGGTCTCGCTGTTCACGCCGCTGTTCTCGTCGCTGATCCAGCGCTCGGCGCTTGGCGGGCTGGACCAGGCGCTGGGGTTCCTCTTTGGCGTGGCGCGCGGCATCCTTCTGGTGGCCATCGGCTTCTTCGTCTACCAGACGGTGATCACCGCGCAGGACATCCCCGCCATCAACGACTCGCGCTCTGCCGCCGTCTTCTCGCGCTTCACCGGCCGCATCGAGGAACAGAACCCCGAGCAGGCGCTGGGGTGGATCACCACCCAGTACGAGGCGCTGGTGAGCGTCTGCGAAGCCCCCGCCGCACCGGTTTCCGACAGCTGAGGGCGCGGGGCACCCTGCCCCGCCACCTGTCACCTGTCGCCCATCACCTGTCGCCGGACCGGAGTTGTCCGTCAATCCGCGAGGAAGGCGTCCACCGCATCCATGAGCCGGGCAAACCCCGGCTCGTCCGGCATCAGGATGTGGTTCTGCCCCTCCAAGGGCAGCAATTGCGCGTCCGGCAGATGCTGCATCAGGTGCTGCGCCTGTCCGAAGGGATGCAGGCTTTCGTGGCGCACATGGGCGACCAGAACCGGGCAGCGGACCTGCGCCAGCACCGGCGTCACCTCGAATTGCGCGATCACCGAGCGGATCTCGACCGCGCGCTCGGCGCTGGCTGAATCGCACTGCAGATCGACGAAGGCGCGTATCTGTTCGGGGCTGGCCGTGGGCAGGAAGAGCGAGACGAAGGCCCGCATGTAGCCGCCCTCGGGCTGGCCCCAGCCCAGCCGCAGCATGGTCGCCATGGCATCGGTCATGCCCGCCTTCTGCGCCCCGGGGCGCATCGCCGCCCCCTGTGCCCAGCCGCCATAGCTGACGATCCGGCGCACCCGGTCGGGATGGCGCGCGGCAAAGGTCAGGCTGACCGGGACGCTCTGGGACGAGGCAAAGATGTCGAAGCGATCCAGCCCCGCCGCATCGGCCACGCAGGCGAGGTCGTCGACGAAGGCATCCAGCGACTGAGGCCCGCAGGCCGGGCCCGAAACGCCGGTGCCCCGGCCATCGTAGCGCACCAGATGGCGCCCGCGTCCCATCCGCTCCAGCCATGGGCCCCAGATCGGGCTCTCCGGATCGCGGTCGAGATTGGTCAGCCAATGGCCCGCCCGCAACAGCGGCGGCCCCGCGCCGCTGGCGCTCCATGCAAGGCGGCTGCCATCCGGCGCCCTGGCCATGCGCATCCGCCCCGGTGTCGCGAGGCGGGGTGTCACCACAACCGGCGGCTCCGGCACCGTGGGGTCCGGTGCGGCTGCGGTACAACGGACCTCGGGCACCAGTTCCAGCCCGACGCGCGGCACCGTTCGGATGATCGCCTGCGCGCGCCCCGTATCGCCGACGGCGGCACGGGCGGCACTGATGCGGGCGCCGACCGTCGCCTCGGATACGATCTGCCCCTTCCAGACGCGTTCTATCAGGGTGTCCTTGCTGACCACGGTCCCCGCCCGCTCGGCCAGCAGCGCCAGCAGCGCGAAGACCTGCGGCTCGACATGCACCGGTGCGCCGTCGCGGGTCAGCCGGTGACGCGCGAGGTCAAGACAGACAGAGGCGAAGCGGTACTCCATGGCACCAGCTAACCGCAAAGCGCCCGCCCGACCAAGCCCGCACCCGGACCTTTGGGAAATCACAAGGGTTTCTCGGGGAAACCGCAAGGCGGTCTTCAAGCGCGACGGCGGACCGCCTGCCATCCTGAGGGCACAGCGCCGAAAGGAGATCCCCATGCACATCACCGAAACCCAGATCCGCCTGCGCCGCGACGGCAGCATCGACACCGCCTACTACATGCGGCGCGGTCGCCTCCTGCGCAGCCGGGCCGCCCATGACCTTGTGACCGCCCGGCAGAAGACCACGCGCGCCAGGCAAGGCGGGTGGCTGTGGGGGCTGTTGCCGAATTGAAGCGCACAGAACGGACGGCACCGCGGGCCGACCCGGCACGGTCACCGAAAACCCACGGGGGTTCTCCGGCGGCCGGGCAACAGCCATCCGGGCCCTGCGACCGGAACACGCGCACCGCCTCTGTGATAGTTCCGTGACACCGGCGAAGATACGGCCTATGGAGGCTCCGTAAGTAGCCATGGATTCGGAGCGCGCTTTGTCCGACCGCCACATGCCCCCAGCCCATCCCTTCGATGACGACAAGCTCCGCGAGGAGTGCGGCGTCTTCGGCGTCGTGGGTGTCACCGACGCCGCCAACTTCGTGGCGCTGGGGCTTCACGCCCTTCAGCACCGCGGACAGGAAGCCGGGGGGATCGTTTCGTATCACCCCGACAAGGGCGGCTTCAATTCTGCCCGACGCTTCGGCTATGTCCGCGACAGCTTTACCAAGCAGTCGCTGATGGAGACCCTGCCCGGTGCCGTCGCCATCGGCCACGTCCGCTATTCGACCGCCGGGTCGAAGGGCCAGACCGCGATCCGCGACGTCCAGCCCTTCTTCGGAGAGTTCTCGATGGGCGGCGCGGCGATCGCCCATAACGGCAACATCACCAATGCCAATGCCCTGCGGCGCGAGCTGATCGAGCGCGGCTCGATCTTCCAGTCGTCCAGCGACAGCGAATGCATCATCCACCTGATGGCGCGCTCGCTGCAGCGCGACATCCCCAGCCGGATGGAAGACGCGCTGCGCCGGGTCGAGGGCGCCTTCAGCGTCGTCGCCATGACCCGGACCAAGCTGATCGGCGTGCGTGACCCCTTGGGCGTGCGCCCGCTGGTGCTGGGCAAGATCGGCGATGGCTGGTGCCTGTCCTCCGAGACCTGCGCGCTGGACATCATCGGCGCCGAATACGTGCGCGAGATCGAGCCCGGCGAGATGGTCGTCATCACGCAGGAAAACGGTGTCGAATCGCAGCACCCCTTCCGCCCGCAGCAGCCGCGCTTCTGCATCTTCGAACATGTGTATTTCTCGCGCCCCGATTCGATCATCGGCGGGCGCAGCGTCTATGAAACGCGCCGCCAGATCGGCGTGGAACTGGCCCGCGAGGCGCCGGTCGAGGCGGATCTGGTCTGCCCCGTCCCGGACAGCGGCACCCCCGCCGCCATCGGCTATGCCGCCGAAAGCGGTATTCCCTTCGGCCTCGGGATCACGCGGAACCAGTACATGGGCCGCACCTTCATCGAGCCGACGGAACAGATCCGCAACATGGGCGTGCGGCTGAAGCTGAACGTCAACCGTGCGCTGATCCGTGGCAAGCGGGTGATCCTCGTCGACGACTCGGTGGTGCGCGGCACCACCTCGCGCAAGATCAAGGAAATGATCCTCGACGCGGGCGCCGCCGAGGTGCATTTCCGCATCGCCTCGCCGCCCACCGCATGGCCCTGTTTCTACGGCGTCGACACCCCCCAGCGCGAGATGCTGCTGGCCGCCACCATGACCGAGGACGAGATGTGCGGACATCTCGGCGTCGATTCGCTGAAGTTCATCTCGCTGGACGGTCTTTACCGGGCGGTGGGCGAATCGGGCGGGCGCGACCCGGAGCGGCCGCAATATTGCGACGCCTGTTTCTCGGGCGAGTACCCGGTCAAACCGGCAGACATGATCAAGCAGGGCTTCAAGCTCAAGGCCGCCCAGTAAGGCCAGCCACCGCCCTGTTTTTTTTCTTTCAGCGGCCGTCCCCGGGGGCGGCCGTTTTGCCGCGTGGCCTTAGCACCGTCCCGGACGGCCCGCCGGCCCGGCCTCCCTCTTGCCACCCGGCCCGGGCCAGACCGGGCCGCGCGACCCTGCCATACAGGGCCTGCGCCTGCGGCACGCCGTCGCCCCGCGCGACCTTCTGCCGATGTTTTTCCGGGCTTCGGCACCCCGGCGCCCATGCGCTGCGGGCTGTCTTTCGCACATGCAGCAAGGCCTGTATCAGCCCCCATCGCGCCGCGGACAGCGGCACCCAGAGACACCGGGACCAGCCCATGATACTGACCAAATCCCTCCGCCCCCTTGCCCGTCCCGACGGGTTCGACGCCCGCGCCGCGCAGGTCGTCCCCGCCGCCGCCAGCAACGACACCGTGGCCCGGGCCGCCACCACAAGCGCGCCGATCCCGCGCGCCGAACCCATGCTCATCGGCATCTTCGGCAGTTCCGACGACGCCTCTGCGCTTGTCCGCCTGCCCTCGGGCAAGATCGCCGAGGTGTCCAAGGGCAGCCGCATCGGCCGCGATACCGTCGTGGCGGTGGCCGAGGACTCGATCATCCTTCAGCGGGGCAAGAAGGCGCACCGCCTGTCAATGCCGGACGCTTGACCTTGGCGCCAAAGCCGCTGAAAAGCGCCTCATGACACGGATCGCTCTTATCACCGGCGCCTCGCGCGGACTGGGCTTCGCCCTCGCCGAGGCGCTTTCGCCCGAGTATCACATCGTCGCCGTGGCCCGCACGGTCGGCGGTCTCGAGGACCTCGACGACCGCATCAAGGCCAAGGGCGGAGAAGCGACGCTGGCGCCGATGGACGTGTGCAACCGCGATGCCATGGCGCATCTGTGCCGATCGATCCACGACCGCTGGGGCGGCATAGGCCTTTGGGCGCACACGGCTGTTCACGCGGCCCCCCTGACGCCCGCACCGCATATGGACGCCAAGGACTGGAAGAAGTCGGTGACCACCAATATCGATGCCATGGGCCACCTGATCCCCTTCGTCGCGCCGCTTCTGGGCGATGACGGCACCGCGCTTTTCTTCGACGACCCGCATGGCGGAGAGAAGTTCTACGGCCACTACGGCACCACCAAGGCGGCGCAGATCGCGCTGGCCCGGTCCTGGGCGGCGGAACAGGAAAACTTCGGCCCGCGCATCCGCATCCTGACGCCCCAGCCGATGGAAACCCACACCCGCGCCCGGTTTCACCCCGGCGAGGACCGCGCCCCGCTGGCGCAGCCCTCGGCAGAGGCCGCGCGTCTGCTGGCGTTGCTCTAGAACCCCACATCTTGCCGCATCGCGCGCGGTGATTCCCTACAGTTGGTACGCGCCGCTTGCCCCGGCGCGCCCCTTCCCATAGGAAGGGCACAGGCTTAGACGAGCGGTTTCATGCGCATTCTCATCACCAATGACGACGGCATCAACGCCCCCGGCCTCGCGGTCCTGACCGAGATCGCGACAGAGCTCGCGGGGCCCGACGGCGCGGTCTGGACCGTCGCCCCGGCCTTCGAACAGTCGGGCGTCGGGCACTGCATTTCGTACACCCACCCCACGATGATTGCGCAGATGGGCGAGCGCCGCTTTGCCGCCGAAGGCAGTCCCGCGGACTGCGTTCTGGCCGGTCTGCACGATGTCCTTGCCGAGACCCCGCCGGACCTGATCCTCTCCGGCGTGAACCGTGGAAACAACTCCGCCGAGAACGCCCTGTATTCCGGCACGCTGGGCGGCGCCATGGAAGGCGCGCTTCAGGGCATCCTGTCCATCGCGCTGTCGCAGTACTTCGGCCCCGACAATGCAGATGCTTCAGACCCCTTCGAATCCGCGCGCGTCCATGGCGCCCGCGTGGTGCGCCAGATCCTCGAAAACGACCGCGTGGACCCGGGTTACCGGCTCTTCTACAATGTCAACTTCCCCCCGGTCCCGGCGGCGCAGGTCAAGGGCACCCGGGTCGCACCGCAGGGCTACCGCCACGCGACAGGCTTCAGCGTAGAGCCGCACAAGTCTCCGTCAGGGCGGCGTTTTCTGTGGATCAAGGGCGGCGACCAACGGGCCGCCACCGACGCGGGCACCGATGCGGACCTCAACCTGAAGGGCTATATCAGCGTCACGCCGATGCGCGCCGACCTGACCTGCCACGCCACGCTGGACGCGTTGCGAGACCGCCTGACATGAGCTTCGATGGCGAAGCCAAGATGCAGTTCCTCTTTGCCCTCCGCTCCAAGGGCGTGACAGACACCACGGTTCTGTCGGCCATGGAAAAGGTCGACCGCGGCGCCTTCATCCGCGGCTATTTCGCCGAACGCGCCTATGAGGACATGCCCCTGCCGATCGCCTGCGGCCAGACCATATCGCAACCCTCGGTTGTGGCCTTGATGACGCAGGCGCTGCGGGTCGGCCCCCGCGACAAGGTTCTGGAGGTCGGCACCGGCTCTGGCTACCAGGCAGCGATCCTGTCGCATCTCGCCCGGCGGGTCTATACCGTCGACCGGCACCGCAGGCTGGTGGCCGCCGCCCGCGCGGTCTTCGATACGCTGGAACTGACCAATATCACCGCCTTCACCGCCGACGGCTCTTTCGGGCTGCCGGATCAGGCCCCCTTCGACCGCATTATCGTGACAGCCGCGGCCGAGGATCCGCCCGGGCCGCTCTTGGCCCAGCTCAAGATTGGCGGTATCATGGTGCTGCCGGTGGGACAGTCCGACACCGTCCAGCACCTGATCCGGGTGACGCGGCACGAGGGCGGCTTCGAATACGACGAATTGCGCCCCGTGCGTTTCGTGCCCCTCGTCGAGGGGCTGGGCAAGGATTAGACCGCCTTCGGCGCGGTGCAGTGACGTCCCGGCACAAGGGGCGCATATGAGGAAATCGACAGATGACAACCCCGACCCGTTCCTTCACGGCCCTTGGCCTGCTGATCGCCCTTGGCGCCTGCGATGGCGGCCTCGATCTGGATATGCGCGGACGCATGGGCGGGGCGGTCGATACCTCTCAGGCCGCCCTGCAGGCCGTGGACAATCGCCCGCAGCCGGACGACCGGGGCGTGATCTCCTACCCGAACTACCAGGTCGCCGTGGCCCGGCGCGGCGATACGCTGAATTCCGTCGCCACCCGCATCGGCCTGCCGGCGCCGGAACTGGCACGCTACAACGGCGTGCAGGTGAACGACCCGCTGCGCGCGGGTGAGATCATAGCCCTGCCCCGCCGCGTGGCCGAGCCCTCGCCCGCCACCGGCGCGGCGACGACCGGGCCGATCCAGCCGCCCGCCTCTGTGGATGTGGCGACCCTGGCCGGCAGCGCCATCGAGCGCGCCCCCTCCGCCATCCGCCCCGCGCAGGCGCCGCAGACCGGCACAGAGCCGGTGCGCCACAAGGTCGCGCGCGGCGAGACCGCCTTTACCATCGCGCGCCTCTATCAGGTCACCCCGCGCGCGCTGGCGGAGTGGAACGGGCTCGACAGCAACTTCTCGCTGCGCGAAGGCCAGTACCTGCTGATCCCGACGGCCAAGAACGTGCCGCAACCGCAGCAGAGCGCGCAGGTGACGGTGCCCGGCGCAGGCACGGCCACGCCGCAACCGCCCTCCGCCTCCAAGCCGCTGCCGACAGAGGTCCTGCCCCCCGCCAACCAGACCGCCGCCGCGGCCCCTGCGGCGACGGCCGACAAACCGGCGCCGAAACCGGCGGAACCGGTGGCCGATATCGGCCAGAAGAAGGCCGCCAGCAGCAGCGGCGGCGGCGCTATGTCCATGCCGGTCAGCGGCTCGATCATCCGCGAATACGCCAAGGGCCGGAACGAGGGCATCGACATCTCCGCCGCGCCGGGCACCCCGGTCAAGGCCGCCGCCTCGGGCCAGGTCGCGGCGATCTCGGCCACCGACGAAGGCGTCAAGTTCATGCTGATCCGCCACCCGGACGACCTGATCTCGGTCTACACCTATGTCGACGACATCTCGGTCAAGAAGGGCGACGCGGTCAGCAAGGGCCAGTCCATCGCCCGCGTGCGCTCCGGCGATCCGTCCTTCCTGCATTTCGAGGTCCGCAAAGGCTTCGAATCCACCGATCCGATGCCCTACCTGCGCTGACGCACCCGGGCTTTTTCAATAGCCCCCATACCCCTGCGCGCGGGCGCCGCGCGCAGGGGTATCACGGCGCAAGCTCCATCTAGATCCGAACGCCGCAGCCGTCGCCCGCGGCCAGCCCCGGCACGGCCTTCTGCTTCTTCTTGGTCCAAAATACCTCGGGGGTGCGCAGCGGGGGCAGAGCCCCCTCCACACCCTCTTACCGAGGCTCAGGCCGGCAGAATCGCCACCGCCGCCCGGAAGGCCACGCTCAGCTCAGCGCCACACCCTTTCGACCGGCAAGGTCGGTGAAATACTGCCAGGCCACCCGGCCGGACCGCGACCCGCGCGTGGCCTGCCATTCGATTGCCTCGGCGCGCAGGGTCTCGTCGTCGATCGCCACGCCGTGGCTGTCGCAATAGCCCCGGATCATCGCAAGGTATTCGTCCTGCGAACAGGGGTGGAAGCCCAGCCACAGCCCGAAGCGATCCGACAGCGAAACCTTCTCTTCCACCGCCTCCGAGGGGTTGATCGAGGACGAGCGCTCGTTCTCGATCATGTCGCGCGGCATCAGGTGGCGGCGGTTCGAGGTGGCGTAGAGCACCACGTTGTCCGGGCGCCCTTCGACCCCGCCGTCCAGCACCGCCTTCAGCGATTTGTAGTGCTGGTCGTCATGACTGAAGCTGAGGTCGTCGCAGAACAGCACAAAGCGGTAGGGCGCGTCGCGCAAGAGCGCCAGCAGGCGCCCGACGGACGGCAGGTCCTCGCGTTGCAGCTCCACCAGCTTGAGGTCCGGGCCCTCGGCGCGCACGGCGGCATGGACCGCCTTGACGACGCTGGATTTCCCCATCCCCCGCGCGCCCCAGAGCAGCGCGTTGTTGGCCGGCAGGCCGCGGGCGAATTGCAGCGTATTGGCATAAAGCGTGTCGCGCGCCCGGTCGATGCCCACCAGCAGCTCCAGCTCGATGCGGCTGACCCGCGGCACCGGCACCAGCGCATCGGGTGCCACGTGCCAGACAAAGGCCTCTGCATCGAAATCCGGCGCGTCCAGGGGCGGCGGCGCCATGCGTTCCAGCGCCGCCGCGATCCGTTTCAGGGTCTTGCTCACTTCTCGTCCTCGTCGAATTCCTTGACCAGCGGGTCCTCTTCGCCGTTCTCCTCCTCGAACCACAGGCCCTGTGCCCGCAGGTCGGCCTCGCGCTTCTTCTCGACGCGGGCGACCAGGAAGATCGAGATCTCGTACAGGCCGTAGACGACGGTAAAGAGGATCATCTGCGTGATCACATCCGGCGGCGTCACAAGCGCGGCCAGCAGCAGGATGCCGACCACCGCGTATTTGCGCACATTGCCCAGCCCCTCGGCAGAGACCAGCCCGGCCTTGCCCATCAGCGTCAGCAGCACCGGAAGCTGAAAGCACAGGCCGAAGGCGATGATGAACTTCAGCGTGATGTCGAGCGACTCGTTGACCTTGCCGAAGAAGGTGATCCGCAGCCCGTCCTCGGTGGCGGGCACAACGGCGGCGGCATCGGGCACCGCGTCGGTGGTCTGTGCCAGCAGGTTGGCGAAGATCGAACTGACATCGGCGAAGCCCAGGAAGAAGGCCATCGCCAGCGGCGTCACCACGAAATGCGCAAAGGAGGCGCCCAGCAGGAACATGATCGGCGAGGCGATGGTGAACGGCAGGAAGGCCGCCTTCTCCGAGCGGTACAGACCCGGCGCCACGAAACGCCACATCTGGTGCGCGATCACCGGGAAGGCCAGCGCGAATCCGAAGACCATCGAGATCCGGAACAGCGTGAACAGGTATTCCTGCGGCGAGGTATACTGCAGCGTCGGCGAGGGGTCGCCGAGGTCGCGCAGGGTCGCCTCGATCGGCTGCAGCAGGAATTGCAGGATCGGTTCGGCCACGACGAAGGCCAGAACGATCCCGATGATGAAGGCGATGACCGACCGGATCAGCCGCGTGCGCAGCTCGGCCAGATGTTCGATCAGCGGCGCGGCGCTGTCCTCGATGTCGTCTTCGATATGGCTCATGCGTCGGTCCCCTTCGGGGTGTCCTCACCCGGCGCCGTCAGGTCCGCCTCCAGCGCCTCGGCCTTCTTCATGGCCTCCTCCGCCTCGCGCTTCTTGCGTTCGGCGGCCGCCCGGGCGGCACTGGCCTCGATCTTGCGGCGGGCCTCGTCGCGCTCCTGCGACAGCTTGGCGGTTTCGCTACCGGGTTTCGGGGCGGCCTTCTCCGGGTCGATGTCGGTCAGCGATTTCGCCGCGTCCTTGACGCCGTCCATGGCGCTGCTCATCGGGTTGGTCGCGGTCTTGAAGGTCTTGGCCACGTCGCGCACGCCGGATTCCTCCGCCGCATCGTTCATGGCCCGGCTGAACTCGCGCGCCATGCCGCGGGCCTTGCCCATGAAGCGGCCCACGTTGCGAAACAGCATCGGCAGGTCCTTGGGGCCGACGACGATCAACGCCACGACCCCGATGACCATGAGTTCGGTCCAGCCAAGATCGAACATGGCGGGTTACACCTTGTCCTTCTCGTCGGCCGGGTTGTGCTCCGGTGCCTGCGGGGTCACGTCGCGCGCCTCTTCCGCTTTTTTCTGGTCTTCAAGTTCCTGGCCGCCTTCGCTCACGCCCTTCTTGAAGGCGGTGATGCCCTTGCCGACCTCGCCCATCAGCGAGGAAATCTTGCCCCGCCCAAACAGAACGAGCACGACGACGGCGATCAGCAGAAGGCCCGGAAGGCCGATATTGTTCAACATGGCGGTCTCCTTGTCCGGCGCCGCAGCCCTTGCGACGCGTGAAATCCGAGACCGGGTTCTAACGGCTCCCGGCGCCCGACAAAAGCGCCAAAGCGCCGCTATGCCCGACCACGTGTGTCATGACCTTGTCAGTTGTCAGGATTTTGTCAGTATAGCAGCGCGGCGCGGAAGGATTTTGCAAAATCCTTCCAAATTCCTTGCAAGGAATTTGCCCCCGGCACAGAGGTTGACGCATGAACAGGAAAGACCGGCTATACGCCCTGATGCAGCGGCTGCGCGACGGCAGGCTGCACACGGCAGAGGCCATGGCACAGGATCTGAAGGTCTCGGTCCGCACGATCTACCGCGACATGGAGGTGCTCGCCGCCTCCGGCGTTCCGGTCGAGGGCGCGCGGGGCTACGGCTACACGGTGCAGGCCGCCATCACCCTGCCGCCGCTCAACCTGACAGAGGCAGAGCTCGAGGCGCTGCACCTCGCGCTCGCCGCGCTCGGCGCCTCCGAGATGGCCGAACAGGCCGCCGCCGCCCGCAGCCTCGCCCGCAAGATCGACACGGTCCTGCCCGAAGACGCGGGCAGCGCGCCGGCGCCCTTCGGCTTTGCCACCGATGCCTTTGCGGAAGCGGCGCGCGGCTTCACCCATATGCCCGCGATCCGGGCCGCCATCCGCGCCCGGCAGAAGCTGCGGGTCACGCTCGACGGCCAGGTCCGGGATATCCGGCCCCTGCATATCGACTACTGGGGACGGGTCTGGACCTGCGTGGCCTGGGACGAGACGGCGGGCGATTTCGCCACCCTGCGCATCGACCGGATCGGGGCGCTGACGCCCCTGCCCGGCCTCTTCGTCGATGAACCGGGCAAGCGGCTGGCGGATTTCCGGGCGCGGCCCACGCCGTGACGACAGACAAAAAGACCCGGCCGCGCGGGCAGGCGCGGCCGGGTCCGAAGATGCCAGGCGGGTCGCTTACAGCGAGGCCTGGTAGATCTTGTCGATGTTCGAGCCGAGGGCCGCGTTGAACGCGGCATCGGATTGCTGCTTCGACAGGCCCTCGGCCAGCGCCCGGCTGAAAGAGGCGATCATCTTCGGCTGCCGCGCCAGACGCGCACAGGCCTCGTCGGTGGAATAGCCCCCCGACAGGGCCACCACACGCACCACGCGCGGGTGATCGGCCAGATCGTCGTAGAGCCCGTCCTCGCTGGGGATGGTCAGCTTGAGCATCACGTCATGCCCCTCGGGCAGCGCGTCGAGGCCGGCCTTGAGCGCGTCCTTCAGGATCGCCTCGGCCTCGGCCTTGGTGGCGGAGTTGATCGAGACTTCGGGCTCGATAATCGGCACCAGCCCGCAGGACACCACAGTGGCGCCCACCTCGAACTGCTGCGCCACGACGGCCTTGATCCCCTCGGCATTGGCCTCGTGGATGACCGAGCGCTCCTTGGTGCCGAAGACGCCGAGGCCCGCGGCCTCTTTCAGCCTCTCTTCCAGACCCGGAATCGGCTTCATCATCTGCACGCCATTGGCCTCGTCCTCGAGCCCCTTGTCGATCTTCAGGAAAGGCACGACGGACAGGCTGTTCCACAGGTACTCCGCCACCGGGGTGCCATCCACGGCCCCGCGCATGGTGCGCTCGAACAGGATCGCGCCGATCACCTTGTCGCCGGTGAAGTCGGGGGCCTTGATGATCCGCGTGCGCATCTCGTGGATCTGGCCGAACATGGCCTCTTCGCCATCGTACATGTCCTCGGTGACGCCGTAGAGCCCCAGCGCCTTGGGGGTCGAGCCGCCCGACTGGTCGAGCGCGGCGATGAACCCCTTGCCGCCCGCCATCTGCGCCTTCATCTTCGCGAAATCGTCCTGTGTCATGTACTCTTCCTCGCCACGGTGAAATCTCTAGACATGGTCGATACCCCGTCCCGCGAAGCGGGTATAGGGGCGCGCGCCACTGTTAACGCTAAACCTGGCCGGGGCTTCGCCAAACGCCAGCCGCGGGCTAGCGGCACGGTCGCACTTGGGTATTTGTGCCAAGAAGAAGCCCAGGGCCCGCCCGCCCGGCGGCGTGGGACACCCGTTGCCCGGGCGGGCGGGTGTCGACGGGTGTTTTTACTTGGTCCAAATACCTTCATTCCGAACCCGCCCCGGGCGTGCCGGTCAGCGTTCCTCAACCCTCAGCCAGATGCCGTCGCGCGCGCGCACGGTCAGATGCGCTTCGGGGATCGGGGTGCGGTTCGTGATGGTCGTCACGCGGAAGTCGCGCAGCAACAGGGCCAGCAGCAGGACGCCCTCGACCATGGCAAAGCCCGCGCCGGTGCAGACGCGCGGGCCTGCGCTGAAGGGGATATAGGCCTCGCGCCCGCAGATCCTGCCGTTCTCGGTCTGCCAGCGGGCGGGGTCGAAGCCGTCGGGGTTGTCCCACAGGCGCGTGTGGCGGTGCAGGTGCCAGGGGCTGAGCACCATCTGTGCCGCCCTGGGGATGGCGCGGTCGCGGAAGCGCTCGGGCCGGGTCGTTTCGCGCACCATCATCGGCACCGGCGGGTAGAGCCGCAGGGTCTCGCGGAAGACGTCGCGGGTCACGCGCAGTTTCGAGACGCTGGCGAAGTCGGCGTTGACCGCGCGGCCCTCGGCCGCCACCCGGTCCTGCCATTCGGGATGTGAGGCCAGGAGGAAAAGCGCCCAGCCGAGCGCCGACGCCGAGGTTTCATGCCCGGCAAGGAAGAAGATCGCCACCTGGTCGACCATCTCGGCGGCGGAGAAGGTCTGCCCGGTCTCGGGGTCGCGGGTCGTCATGATCTTGGTGGCGAGGTCGTCGGGCGCGGTGCCTGCGGCGATGGCCTTCTGGCGCGCCTCTGTCAGTTGCGTAATGAGGCTTCGGATGCGGGTGGCCGCCGCGCGGGTGTCGCGCCGGAAGAAGCGCGGCATCCAGCGCGGGCCGGGGATGAAGGCGGCGAGGTTCAGGATCGGCTGGCTGCGCTGGTAGGCGCGGAATTCGTGGAAGACCTCCTGCGCCAGCGCGTCCTCGATGGGGATCGAGAAGAGCGTGCGAAAGATGACGTCGGCGGCGGCGTGGCTGGCCTGCTCCTCCACCTCGACCTCTGCGCCCCCGGTACCCAGCTGCCCCGCCAGCCGGTCGCGCGCCGCAAGCGCCGCCTGCCACATGGCCGGGTAGGTCTCGCGCAGGCGTCCGCCTTCGAAGGCCGGGTCGATGATGCGGCGCTGGCGCTGCCACTCGGCGCCATTGGTCAGGAAGACAGAGTTGCCCAGAAGCGGGCGCAGCCCGGCGCCGATGCGGTCGGATTTGGGGAAATCCATCGGGCGCTCCTTCAGCACCGTCTTCACCAGATCGGGCTGGTTCAGCAGGTAGGAGCGGAAGAAGGGCGACCTGAACTCTGCCATCCAGGCCCGGTAGAGCCGCGCGGGCTGGGCCGAGAGGATGTCCTGCCGGAAGAGTTTCACGTAGCGCCAGAGCGAGACCCGGTCCGGGCGCGTCGCCGGTTTCG
Organism: Ponticoccus sp. (in: a-proteobacteria); assembly: GCF_048381735.1. NCBI lineage: Bacteria > Pseudomonadati > Pseudomonadota > Alphaproteobacteria > Rhodobacterales > Roseobacteraceae > Ponticoccus > Ponticoccus sp. (in: a-proteobacteria). The sequence goes on along the minus strand of NZ_JBLXGL010000001.1, from coordinate 637,344 downwards.
GGGGGATCATGCGGCGACGCTCGTATACTTGGACACCGCGTGGTCGATGCGGCTGGCCGAGGGCGGGCGCCCGGCGTAGCGGCTGGCCAGCGACAGGGGGCCGGCGGTGATGCGGAAATAGTCGTAGTCGCGCGGCCGGTCGAAGGCGCAGAGATACTGGAAATGCAGGCGGAAGAAGCGCCAGCGCAGTTCCTTCCAGCGTTCGGGGCTGAGCGACCGGGTGAACTGCGCCGAGAAGACCAGCGGCCAGCGCTTGTCCGCGGGCGCCACCCCCGAGACGCTGACCGGATCGCAGAGCGCGAAGGCGCAGCCGTCCCCGGGCGCGGTCACGTCGACCCATGACAGCGCCTCGCTGGCCGAGAGGAAACGCAGGTCGGCCCGCAGCCGATGCGCGTCGCGCAGGAAGGACACCATGGGCACCACCTGTCCGAGGCTGAGGAAGGCCAGGCGCGGCCCGTTGGCGGGCACGCGCCCCGCGCGGATAAGGTCGGCGAGGATCGAGACCGCCAGATGCGCGCCCGAGGAATGGCCGACCACCAGAACCTCGTCGACGTCTTCGGTCAGGGCGGTGCCGATGGTGGCGGCGAACTCTGACATGCGGGCCTCCAGCGCGGGCGGGTTGGCGCCGCGGTGGAGGGCCGAGAAGGCGTAGTCGTGCATCAGGTAATAGGCGAAGAGCTTGCCGTCCCTGGCCCGGAACCAGCGCAGCACCGCATAGGCGATGCCGCCCCATGCAATAAGGCCGGACAGCGTGGCGGCGATGCCCAGCCAGGGCGTCAGCAGGCCGATCAGCGCGAATCCCACCCAGCCCAGCAGCAGCGCAAGACCGAGTTGCACCAGAAGCGCCCCGACCGGGTAGAGCGCGGCGATCACCGGCCCCTTGCGCAGCCGCATCAGCCGCCGCAGTGCGCCGGTGGCGATGTATTCCCACGAGGTGCGCAGAAGCTGCGCGTAGGTTGCCGGGATGCTGTTCGACATGCTGTCGCGAACGATGTCGGACCAGACCAGAACCTCGATATCCGCTTGGGTTTCCGCGCCCTCCATGACCGTCTGCACGTGCCAGCCATAGGCGCCGCCGCCCTTCTTGGGACTCAGCGTCAGCGCGTAGCCCGAGATTGCCGCCTGCGCCGCGCCCTCCTTGCGGTAGAGCTCGCGGTAGCGGCGCGGGTGAATCGGGTCGTAGCCGGGAATGTAGAAGACCCGGCGCCGGGTCACTTCCTGTGGGGTGTCGTGCTGCTCTGCCATGGCGCGCCCTCGTTTTGCCGGTCAGCCTAGCCTGGCAATCCGGCAGGAGTATGGCGCGCGCCCCGCCCCGCGCGCAACCGGACTTCGCGCCGAAGTCCGGTCCGAAGTCCGCCACGGACTTCGGCGCCCGCGAGGGGCGCCGCCTAACCCAGTGTCGCGAGCGCCGGGAAGGTTTCGAGCAGCCAGAAGGACAGCGCCGAGAAACCACCCGTCAGCATCATCAGACCGATGGTCCACAGAAGCAGCCCCATGGCGCGCTCGATCTGCTGCATGTGGCGCTTCATCCAGGCCATGGCGCCGGTCAGGCGCGGCAGGAAGGCCGCGACCAGCAGGAAGGGGATGCCCAGGCCCGCCGCGTAGACGCCCAGCAGCGCCGTCCCGCGCGAGACAGAGGCCTCGGACGCGGCCAGCGACAGGATCGCCCCCAGCTGCGGGCCGATGCAGGGCGTCCAGCCGAAGGCGAAGGCCAGCCCCAGCACATAGGCGCCGAAGGCGCTGCCGCCGCGGTCGCCCGCATCCATGCGCGCCTCGCGGTCGAGAAAGCCGATGCGGTAGACCCCGACGAAATGCGCGCCGAAGATCATCACCGTCACGCCCGCCGCGGCATTCAGATGCGCCTGGTACTGCAACAGCGCCCGCCCCGCCGCAGAGGCCGCCGCCCCCAGCAGCAGGAAGACCGTGGAGAGCCCCAGCACGAAGAACAGCGCCGACATCAGCGCCTTGCGGCGCGAGGCCCCCAGCTCCGTCATCGAAACCCCGCTCATATAGGCAAGGTAGGGCGGCACGACCGGCAGCACGCAGGGCGAGAGGAAAGAAATGAATCCCGCCGCCAGCGCCACGAACATGGCGGGCAAGAGGGATGCGTCGATGATCTCGATTCCGAACATGTGTCAGGGCTTAGGCCATCCGGGCGGGCGCGTCACGCTCCGCCCGGGTCACATCCGCGTGGCGTCTTTGAAACATCCCCGGGGGTACGGCCATGGCGCGCCGCCCCGGCCCCGCGGGCCGCCTGTCGCGGGCCGGTGGAAAATCCGCGCAGAGCCGCTTCTACGCCCGGTCGAAACGCTCTATGTCTGCGCCATGACCCATGAACTCGACGCCACCGGCCTGCTTTGTCCCCTGCCCGTCCTGAAGGCCCGCAAACGCCTGCGGGCGCTGGAACCGGGAGGCCTGCTGGTGCTGCGCACCGACGATCCGGCGGCGATCATCGACGTCCCGCATTTCTGCGCCGAGGCCGGGCATCATCTGGAAACACAGGCCGAGGACGGCAACGCGATGATCTGGACGATACGCCGCGGCTGATGTGCATCCGGCGGGCCCTGTGTCCGCCATGTCCGCCGTGTCCGCCGTGTCCGCCATGCCCGCCGTGTCCGCCGTGTCCGCCGTGTCCGCCGTGTCCGCCGTGTCCGCCGTGTCCGCCGTGTCCGCCGTGTCCGCCGTGAGGGATCCGGTGCCCGACAGGACATCAAGACCGCCTCACAATCACCTGATCTGAAAAGAAAAAGCCCCGGCGTCGCGCCGGGGCTTTCCTTGTCTGTCCTGCCGGATCAGCGGCCCAGGGACCACCAGCCGCGGCGTTTCGGCTTGTCGTCCTCGCCAGCCGGTTCGGTGGCCTCGGGCGCTTCTGCGGCGGGCGCTTCTTCAGCCTCGGCAGGCTCGGGCGCCGCCTCGGTCACAGTCTCCTCCACCGCCGGAGCAACCGGCGCCTCGTCCTTGGCTTCGACGGGCGCGTCAGGCTCCGCCGGGGCGCCGACGACCGACGCGATGACGTCAGAGGCCTTGGCCCGCGTGCGCCTGCGCTTGGGCCCTTCCTGCGGGGCCTCTGCGGTTTCGGCCTGCGCCTCGGGCGCCGGAGCCTCGGACGGGGTCGCCGCCTCGGCAGTGTCCGCCACCTCGGTTGCGGCAGGCGCCGCCTCGGTCACAGTCTCCGTCACGGCCTCCGGGGCCGCCGCTGCGGGCGCCGCATCATCGCTGGCTTCGGCAGCGGGCGCGGCGGGCTCTTCCGTCACGACCTTGGGCTTGCGCGTCCGGCTGCGGGTCCGCTTCGGCTTTTCCTTCACCGGCACGGCAACCTCTGCCTCGGGCGCGGTTTCGGGCGCGGCCTCGGCGGTTTCAGCTTCGGCCACGGCACCATCCGATGCCTCTGCCGCGACAGGCTCTGCCGGGGTGGCAGGCGCTTCGGCGGCGGGGCTCTGCGCGGGCTGGTCGTTGTCCGACGCGGTGCCGGTGCCATCCTCGGCGCTGTCGCCCTCGGGCTTGTCAGAGGCCTCTGCCCCATCCTGCCCCTCGCCGTTGTCGCGGGACTTGGACTTGCGGCGACGCCGGCGACGGCGCTTCCTGGGCTTGCCGTCGTCCTCCCCGTCCTCCTCGGACGAGGGCGCGCGCACCTCGGATACCTCGGCCTCGGCCTCTGCCTTTTCGGCGGCTTCCAGTTCCTCGGCCTCTGCGGCTTCTGCCGCTTCGTCGATCTCGTCCATGATCGAGGTATCGACCGACACCACCGGCGCCGCCTCGGGCACCACGCGGGTCGCGGTCTTGAACTTCTCAAGCGTGAAGTCGGGCGAGACCAGGTGCACGTCCCCCTCGATCCGCACGGACATGCCGTAGCGGCTTTCGATCTGGGCCACATGCTCGCGTTTCTGGTTCATCAGGTAGTTGGCGATGCCCACCGGGCATTTCAGCAGCACCTCGCGCGAGCGGCGGCGCGTGCCCTCTTCCTCGACCTGACGCAGGATGTTCAGCGCCATATTGTCGTCGGACCGGATCAGCCCGGTGCCGTGACAGGCGGGGCACGGCTGCGTCGTTGCCTCGATCATGCCGGGGCGCAGGCGCTGGCGCGACATCTCCAGCAGGCCGAAGCCCGAGATCCGGCCCACCTGGATGCGGGCGCGGTCGGTCTTCAGCTTGTCCTTGATGCGCTTCTCGACGGCGGCGTTGTTCTTGCGCTCGTCCATGTCGATGAAGTCGATGACGATCAGCCCCGCAAGGTCGCGCAGGCGCAGCTGGCGGGCGACCTCTTCGGCGGCCTCGAGATTGGTCTTCAGCGCGGTCTCTTCGACCGAGCCCTCTTTCGTGGCCCGGCCAGAGTTCACGTCGATGGCCACCAGCGCCTCGGTCACGCCGATGACGATATAGCCGCCGGACTTCAGCTGCACGGTCGGGTTGAACATGCCGCCAAGGTACGACTCGACCTGATAGCGCGCGAACAGCGGCATCTGGTCCTGGTAGTGCTTCACGTTCTTGGCGTGGGACGGCATGATCATCTTCATGAAGTCCTTGGCCACGCGGTAGCCGCGCTCGCCCTCGACCCAGACCTCGTCGATCTCGCGCGAATACAGATCGCGGATCGAGCGTTTGATCAGGTCGCCCTCTTCGTAGATCTTCGCGGGCGCGATGCTCTTCAGCGTCAGCTCGCGGATCTGCTCCCACAGGCGCTGCAGGTATTCGTAGTCGCGCTTGATCTCGGTCTTGGTGCGCTTGGCGCCCGCCGTGCGGATGATCAGGCCCGCGCCCTTGGGCACGTCGATCTCGTTGGCGATGGCCTTCAGCTTCTGCCGGTCGGTGGCATTGGTGATCTTGCGGCTGATGCCGCCGCCGCGCGCGGTGTTGGGCATCAGCACGCAGTAGCGACCGGCCAGCGACAGGTAGGTGGTCAGAGCGGCGCCCTTGTTGCCACGCTCTTCCTTGACGACCTGCACCAGCATGATCTGGCGGACCTTGATGACTTCCTGGATCTTGTAGCGGCGCGCGCGCGACGGCTTGCGCACCGGGCGGATGTCTTCCTCGGTGTCGTCGTCGGCGACGGATTCGATGCCATCGTCGCCGTCAGAAGAGTCGTCGTCATCGTCGTCGGAACCGCCCGGCTCGGCGGTGATCACATCGGCGTCATCGTCGCTGTCGGCGGCCATGGGGCGGCCCTTGGGCTCGTCCTCTTGACTGTCCTGCCCGGCGTCCCCGGCCTCTGCACCGGCCTCGTCGGGGCTTTGGACCGGCGTCTCGGCGGGCGTCGGCTCGGGCAGCTCGGAAGGCGCGGGCGGCTCTGCCGGGGTCTCGGCGGGGGTCGGGTTTTCCGGCGCCTCGGCGGGCGCGGGTTCCTCTGTCGGGGTCTCTCCGGGCACGTCCGCGCCAGCGGCGGCGGGCGCCTCGGTCACGTGATCCGGCAGCGCCTGTTCCGCGGGCGTGGCTTCGGCCACACCGGTATCCGGCGTGCCGTCAGGCTCTGCCACCGGGGTCTCGGCCACGGTTTCCATCGGCGACAGGCCCTCGCCCGGCTCGCCGGCATCGCCGTCCTCGCCAAGATCGATGGTTTCCATCCCGCTGATCTCGCGGGGAGCCTTGTCCGCCTTGTCGGCCTGAGCCTCCGGGGCCTCGGTTGTCTTCGCAGGCTTCCGGCGCGACCGCGAACGCGACCGCTTGGGCTTCTCTTCTTCCTCGGCGGCGGCGGCGGCAAGCTCTGCCTCCTCCTCCATCAGCGCCTTCCGGTCAGCGACCGGGATCTGGTAGTAATCCGGGTGGATTTCCGAGAAGGCGAGGAAACCGTGGCGGTTGCCGCCATAGTCCACGAAGGCCGCCTGAAGCGAGGGTTCGACCCGCGTTACCTTTGCAAGGTAGATATTGCCGGCGAGCTGCCGCTTGTTTTCGGACTCAAAGTCGAATTCCTCGACCTTGTTGCCGTCCACCACCACGACGCGGGTTTCCTCCGCGTGGGTGGCGTCGATGAGCATTTTCTTTGCCATGGGTTCCGTATGCACAGCCGGACGAGCCCCGTCCCGGGGGTCGCGGCGCGTGGGGACTGTGTCTTGTCAGGGCGAGAGGTAGCGCACCGTCACGAGGGGCGCAGACGCTCCTGTCCTCGTGCCTCATGTCTGTCGCGCGCTTCATCGCGGTTCTTCTCCGACGCTATACCGCGGCATGGTCCATGCCTCGGCTGCGCCCGTTCATGAAACCCGTCGCAAGAAGCGGTCCGGGCTCGGTTCTTTGGCCTTGCGGCCGGATCGGTCTGCCAGAAAGCGGATTGGTCCGGGCTTTGAGGCAGCGAAACTGGTCGGCGCTGTCCTGAAGACAGCCTGCCTGAAAGCCAACATAACGTCTGAGGCACCAAGAACACAATGCTGAAATTGCGCTTTATCCCCAGTCCCCGGCGTGGATGACAAAAAGAAGGGCGCCGCGGATGGCGGCGCCCTTTGGCGTTCCGTTGCGGACCGGCCTACCCGATCCAGCCGGTTGCCTGTGCAAAGACCACGAAGCCCACGGCGATGGCGACCCAGACCGCGAAGAGCGGCAGGAAGAAGCGGATCCAGCGATCCCAGCCGACCCCGCCAAGCGCCAGCGTCGCCATGAAGTACCCCGACGTCGGGTAAAGGATGTTCGAAAGGCCATCGCCAAGCTGGTAGGACAGCACCGCGTTCTGGCGGGTCACGCCGATGATGTCCGACAGCGGCGCCATGATCGGCATGGTCACCAGAGCCTGGCCCGAGCCCGACGGGATCACGAAGTTGAACCCCAGCTGCGCAAGGAACATGCCCACCGCCGACAGCGTGTCGGGGAACGAACCCACGAGGTCGCCAAGCCCCAGCACCAGCGTGTCCATCACCTGCCCCTGCTCCAGCATCACGGCCACGGCGCGCGCCAGCCCGACGATGATCGCGCCCACCAGCACGTCGCGGAACCCTTCGTTGAAGGCCTCGCAGATTTTCGTGGTGGTGAGCCCGGCCACAAGCCCGACCGTGATCCCCATGAGCACGAAGAGCCCCGCCATCTCCATCATGAACCAGCCGCGCGTCAGCACGCCCCAGATCATGACACCGAAGAAAGCCAGCGCCACCAGACCGGCGCGGAACTGGCGCGGAGTGAATTGCAGCGCCGCGCCGATCTCTGCGGTCTGGTACAGGCGGCGCTTCTCTTCCTCGCGCGCGGTGCCGGCCATCAGGCTTGCTGCGGGATTGGCACGGACCTTGCTGGCGTAGCGGGTGACATGGATCACCGCGGCGCCCAGCAAGGCGACGAAAAGAGCGGCCCGCAGACCGGCGCCGGAGTACAGCGGCACCTCGGCGATGGACTGGCCGAGGCCGGTGTTGATCGGGTTGAGAACGCCCGAGGTGAAACCCGCCGTCGTCGCCAGCAGCGCCACCGCCACCGCCGTCACGCTGTCGAAGCGCAGGGCGATCATCAGCGGCAGGATCACCGGCACGTAGACCAGCGCAAGCTCCTGCGTGCCGATCAGCGTCGCCACCACGGCGAAGGTCACCATGAGCACCGGCAGGATCAGGATCGAGCGCGCCGCGAACCGCCGTGTCAGCTTGTCCACCGCGACGTCGATCACGCCGGTGCGCCGGATCACCATGAACATGCCGCCGATGATGAAGGTGAAGAACACCACGACCGAGGCATCGGCGAGCCCGCGCGGCACCGCCATCATGAAATCCTCCAGCCCGACCGGGGTCGGGGCCACCTGCCGGTAGCTCTCGGGGTCGATGGCGCTGCGCCCGTTGGGCAGGGTCACGCGGTCGAAGACGCCCGCCGGAATGAAATGCGTCGCCAGCGCGGCAAGCGCGGTGAAGACGAATAGAATGACGTAGATATGCGGCATCCGCATGCCCTCGGATCCGGCAATCTCCTCCTCCGGGTCCAGTGTCCTCTGTGTCTCGCTTGTCATATCGGCCTCCCTACCGTTTCGACATGCCCGCCCGGGGGACCCGGGCTTGTTTGCCATCGCAATTGAGCTATCTTCTAAAATGTTAGATGGGATTTCATCTGTCAGACAATGCGGAATGCCAATCAAGACCTTTCGTGGTATTTTGATAATGCCGTGATAGCGTCAAGCAGTTCAGGAGAGTGAGACAGGCATGGACGAAATGCAAAAACCGCTGGCAGATCAGGCATTTGACGCGCTCCTTTCGGCGCTCCGCAGCGGCGCGCTGGAAGCCGGGGCCTTCTTTTCCATGCCAGAGCTGTCGCGCAGGCTGGACTATCCCATCGCCGCGATCCGCGAGGCAACGAAGCTGGCAGAGGCCCGCGCCCTGCTCAGCATCCGGCCCAAACGGGGAATCACCGTGATGGATGCGGGCCCCCGGACCACGCGAACCTGCATGGACATGCGCTCGGCGCTGGAGCGCGAAGGCGCGCGGCGGATCCTGCTGACAGAGGCGCCCTTTCCGGCGGAAGGGCTGCGCCGGACGCACGAAGACCTGCTGGCGCGCGCGCGGGCGGGGGATCCGACGGCCACCGGCACGCTCGCCATCGGCGTCGACCTCAGCCTGCACAACGCGCTGTCAGAGGGGCTGGACAACCCCTACCTGCAAGAGGCCTACCGGCAGAACCGCGACCGGATCGCGGTGATCCAGCAGACCCGGCCGTTCCTGATGGACCGGATCACCTCGGCGATGGAAGAGCATCTGGACATCATCGCCGCCATGGAAGCGCGCGATCTGCGCCGGGTCGAGGAAACCATCGACATCCATCTGGTGCAGACCCTGCGCTGGTGGGGAATGTAGCCGCCCGTTCCGGGCCGACGGCATCCCGCCGAAACCCGCCAGCCTTCAGCCAAACCATTGCCTTCGAAGCCCCGCCGGTCTGGCGGGGCTTCGGTGCCTCGGGGTAAGGGCGAGGCGCCCGAACCGATCAGCCGAGGGCGTTCAGCCGCTTGATCAGCGCAGAGGTGTCCCAGCGCCCGCCGCCCAGCTTCTGCACGTCCTTGTAGAACTGATCCACCAGGGCAGTGACGGGCAGCGAGGCCCCGACCTCATCCGCGGTGTTCAGGCAGATGCCCAGATCCTTGCGCATCCAGTCGACGGCAAAGCCGTGGTCGAACTTGTCGTCCAGCATTGTCTCGAAGCGGTTGACCATCTGCCAGGACCCGGCGGCGCCGCCGCCGATGACCTCGACCACCGCGCGCCCGTCAAGGCCCGCCTTCTGCGCGAAATGCAGCCCTTCGGACAGGCCCTGCACCAGCCCGGCGATGCAGATCTGATTGACCATCTTGCACAATTGCCCGGCACCGCTTTCGCCAAGGCGGTTGCACAGCTTGGCATAGCTGTCGATCAGCGGCTTGGCGGCATCGAAGGCGGCCTGATCGCCGCCGCACATTACGACAAGTTGTCCGTTCTCGGCGCCCGCCTGCCCGCCAGAGACAGGCGCGTCCACGAAGGCGATCCCGGCCTCGCGCGCCTGCTGGAACAGCTCGGCGGTGACCATGGCTGAGACGGTGGTGTGGTCGACGAAGGTGCTGCCCTCCGCCATGCCGGCAAAGGCGCCGTCGGCGCCGGTGCAGACAGAGCGCAGGTCGTCGTCGTTGCCGACGCAGGCCATGACGAAATCCGCGCCGCTGGCGGCCTCGCGCGGGGTCGCGGCGCTGGCACCGCCATGCTCTGCAACCCATTTTTCGGCCTTTGCCGCGGTGCGGTTGTAGACCGTCACCTCGTGACCGGCCCTGGCGAGATAACCCGCCATCGGGTAGCCCATGACCCCAAGCCCGAGAAATGCAACCTTTGCCATTGTCGTTGGTCCTCCGTCAGGCCCGCCCGGCGCGCCTCTTGGCAAGCCCCGGCAGGCACGTTAATCCCGTCCCTGCCCCACCTACCCCAATACAAGGCGCGTGCAAATGGCGGTTCTGTTCCGATGGCTTCTGCGACTGGCCACCGCCGCGGTGGTGCTGAGCGTTCTGGGCATCGGGGTGGCCTATTACCTCGCCTCGCGGTCGCTGCCCGATTACGACAAGACGCTGAGCGTCTCGGGCGCCGCCGCCGAAGTCGAGATCGTGCGCGACAATTCCGGCGTGCCGCACATTCTTGCCGAAAGCGACGCGGATGCCTTCTTTGGCCTCGGCTACGCCCATGCGCAGGACCGCCTGTGGCAGATGATCGTGCTGCGCCGCACCGCGCAGGGCCGCCTGTCCGAGATCTTCGGCGAACGCACGGTGCGCACCGACACGCTGCTGCGGCGGCTCGACCTTTACGCGCTGGCGCGGCAGTCGGTGCAGGCGCAGGACGCGCGCACAACGGACGCGCTGCGCGCCTATGCGGCCGGGGTCAATGCACGGATCACCGAGATCAACACCGAAAGCCTCGGGCGCGGGGCACCGGAACTGTTCCTCTTCGACGCGCCCATGGCGCCGTGGCAACCCGCCGATTCCATCGCCCTGATCAAGCTGATGGCGCTGCAACTCTCGGCGCATATGTCCGAAGAGGTGCTGCGCGCCCGGACCTCGTGGCTGCTGGACGATCCCGACCGGCTGGCCGACATCCTGCCGGATATGCCCGGGTCCGGCGTCGCGGCCCTGCCCTCTTACGCCAGCCTGCTGCCGGCGCCGCTGCAACGTCACGCGGCCCTGCCCGGCAAGGAGATGCCGCGCTTTCTGGCCGCCGTGCCCGAGCGCGGTCTGGCGGGCGCCTCCAACGTCTGGGCGGCGGCGGCCTCGCGCTCTGCCGGCGGCGGAACGCTGATGGCCAACGACCCGCACCTTGGCTTCACCGCGCCGTCGATCTGGTATCTGGCGCGGCTGCAACTGCAATCCGGCGGCGTCATCGGCGGATCCATTCCCGGCATCCCCGCGATCATGGTGGGGCGGTCGGAGAACCTCGCATGGGGCATCACCTCGGCCTATATGGACGATCAGGACCTGCACTTCGAAGAGGTGAACCCCGAGAACCCTGAAGAGGTGCGCAGCCCCGAGGGCTATGTCCCCTTCCGCACCCGCAAGTCGATCATCGAGATCAAGGACGCGGCCCCGATCACCATCACCCTGCGCTGGACGGAAAACGGCCCGGTGCTGCCCGGCTCGCAGTTCAACCTGGAAGACGTGACGCCCGAGGGCCATGTCATGTCGCTGTCCTGGACCGCGCTCTCGGGCGAGGACACCTCGGCCTCGGCGGCGGTGGGGCTGATGATGGCGCAGTCCGTGGAAGAGGCGATCGAGGTCTCGCGGCTCTACGTGGCGCCCGCACAGAACCTGACGCTGATCGACGACGAGATGGTGGCGATGAAGATGGTCGGCGCCATGCCGCGCCGCGATCCCGCGCACCAGAGCCGGGGGCGCCTGCCCTCGCCCGGCTGGCTGGAACAGAACCGCTGGCAGGGGGTCATGCCCTACTCCGCCAACCCCGAGTTCCTCGCCCCCGAGGGCGGCATCGTCGGCAATACCAACAACAAGGTCATCGACCGGCCCTTCCCCAACCACGTCAGCTTTGACTGGGGCGACAGCCAGCGGGTGCAGCGCTGGCAGGGGCTGATGCAGGGCCGCAAGGTGCATACCCGCGACAGCTTCATCGAGGCGCAGCTGGACACCGTGTCGCCCGCCGCCCGCACCCTGCTGCCGCTGATCGGGCGCGACCTGTGGTTCACCGGCGAGGCCGCCGAAGAGGGCACGCCCGAGCGCCGCCGCCAGCGCGCGCTGGACCTGCTGGCCGACTGGAACGGCGAGATGTCCGAACACCTGCCCGAACCGCTGATCTACGCAGCCTGGCTGCGCGCCCTGCAGGACCGGCTGATCCGCGACGAGCTGGGACCGCTGGCCGAGGACTTCGACCATGTCGAACCGCTGTTCATCGAGCGGGTCTTCCGCAACGTGAACGGCGCCGGGGTCTGGTGCGACGTGATCCGCTCTGCCGAGGTCGAGACCTGCTCGGACATCGCGCGGCTGGCGCTGGACGACGCGCTGCTGTGGATCGCCGAACACCACGGATCGGCGCTGGAAAGCCTGCGCTGGGGCGATGCCCATGCCGCCGTGCACGAACACCCGGTGCTGGGCGAGGTGCCGCTGCTGCGCTACTTCGTGAACATCCGCCAAAGCACCTCGGGTGGCGATCACACGCTGATGCGCGGGCGCACCTCGGGGAAAGACCCGGCGCCCTTCCAGAACGTCCATGGCGCGGGCTATCGCGGCGTCTACGACTTCGCAGATCCGGACTCTTCGGTCTTCATCAATGCCACCGGGCAATCCGGCCACCCGCTGTCGCGGCACTACGACGACCTCGGGCAGCTGTGGCGGCGCGGCGAATACATCCCCATGTCGCTGGACATCGACCTCGCGCGCGCCGCCTCGGTCGGCATCACGCGACTCGTCCCGAAGTGAGGCGGCAAGGGCCTTGGTGAGCGGCCTGCCCACCCATCTCGATGGCGAAAAGGCCCTTGCTGTGGCGCTTGCGGCGCTGGGGACGCTCTGGCCGCGACGGGCGGTGACGCTGACGCCGCTCAAACCCCTGACCAAACCCCTGCGGGCGACCGTCTTCCGCGTGGCGGGCGGGCCGCAACCCACCGTGGCAAAGGTCTGGGGGCCGGGCAACGCGGCCCGGGCCACGGCGCAGGCGGCGCGACAGGCCGAGGTCGCCGCCGCGATGGCCCACGGGGCCTGGCGGGTGCCCGCGGTGCTGGGCTTCGACGCGGCGCGCAACGCGCTGATCATGACCGACCCGGGCGGCGAGAGCCTGCGGACCCTGGGCGAAGGCGGCGCGGCGGTTGCGGCGCAGGCGGGCGGCTGGCTGGCGGCCTTCCACGATCTCAGCCTGCGCGCACATCCCTTCCGGCCCGCGGGCCATCTGGCATGGGCCGCGCGCCTGAAGGAGGCGGTCCGCTCAGGCGCCCGCGTTCTGCCCGAGCCCGAGGGTTTCGCCGCGCGGATCGATGCGCTGACCCCGCTGGCAAGGGCGGCGCGCGGCTCGCCCGCCTGCCGCGCGGTGACCCATCGGGACATGACCCTTGCGAATCTCGTAACCGGTGGAGGCGCTGTCTGGGGCATTGACTTCGAGAACACCCGCGAGGACGAACCCCTGCGCGACCTCTTCACGCTGGCGCTGGACCTCTGCGTCCTAACGCCGGGCGCGACCGGGCGGGAAACGGCGCTGACGGCCCTGCGGCAGGGCTATGGCCGGGAGATCGCCACACCGCAGGCGCGGCTGTTCCTGCAACAGGCCTTCGCGCTCGGGGTCTGGGCCAACACCCCCGTCATGCCCTCGCGCCGACAGGCGGCGCGGCTGGAGGCGGCGCAGTGGATGCTGGGGCTCGGCGAACCGGTGATCTGACAGGCCTTGGCCCGCCCCGCAAGGTCAGCCTGCGCTGGAGCGCGACGGTCAGCATATCGAAGCCAATCGCAGGGCCGCGTCGAACTGGGGATCGGGAAGACCCCGGTCCGCCCCGCAAGGACGGCCTGAGCGGGACGGCAGCGGCCAGCGCGTCGAGATCAGACGCAGGGCCGCGAGGTCACGGTCAGGGCTGCGGGCCAAGGCAAAGTGGCGCCACGCAAGGCAATCAGGCCGTAGCCACATCCCGGCAGCCGGACCATGCCCGGCCCCCGGAGCGCTGCCTGCCCTACTCCATCGAGTCGAAGCGGGCGCGGTCGGCGGCGGACCACTTCACGGTCAGCAGATAGCCGTCCTCGTCCTGCGTCTCGGCCTCGACCAGCCCCTTCTCGAACAGCCACGCCCGGCGGCGGCCCGCGCCGAAGCCCAGGCGCACCCTGTCCTGCCGGGTCTCTTCCCCCAGCGCCGCCGTCACCGCTTCCAGAAAGCCGTCCAGTCCGGCCCCGGTCAGGGCCGAGACCGCAAAGACCGCCTCATCGCGCTCGGCCCGCAGGGCCACCGCCTCGGCCCCCTCCGGGTCCAGCCGGTCGAGCTTGTTCCAAAGCTCCAGTCGCGGGGTTTCCTCGTCGAGGCCCAGCTCGGCGAGGATCGCGTTCACATCCTCGGCCTGCGCCTCGGATTCGGGGTGCGAGATATCGCGCACATGCACGATCACATCCGCCGCCAGCACCTCTTCGAGCGTGGCGCGGAAGGCGGCGACCAGCTGCGTCGGCAGGTCCGAGATGAAGCCCACGGTGTCCGACAGGATCACGTCGGCGCCGGTGGGCAGGCGCACCGCGCGCATGGTCGGGTCCAGCGTCGCGAAGAGCATGTCCTTGGCCATGACTTCGGCGCCGGTCAGGCGGTTGAACAGCGTCGACTTGCCGGCGTTGGTATAGCCCACCAGCGCGACAATGGGATAGGGCACCTTGGCGCGCGCCTTGCGGTGCAGTTCGCGCGTCCGGACAACCTTGTCCAGCTGGCGGCGCAGGCGCACCATCTGCTCGTCGATGGCGCGGCGGTCGGCCTCGATCTGGGTCTCGCCCGGGCCGCCGACAAAGCCAAGCCCGCCGCGCTGCCGTTCAAGGTGGGTCCAGGCGCGGACCAGCCGCGTGCGCTGATAGGACAGCGCCGCCATCTCGACCTGCAAGACCCCCTCGCGGGTGGCGGCGCGATCCGAGAAGATCTCGAGGATCAGCCCGGTGCGGTCCAGAAGCTTGACCTTCCACTCTTTTTCAAGATTGCGCTGCTGCACCGGAGAGACGGGACCGTCCACCAGCACCAGCTCGACCTCGGCATCGTGGAAGCGGTCTTTCAGTTCGGCGATCTTGCCGGTGCCGAACAGCGCCCCGGCATGGGGGCGCGGCAGGGGCACGACTTCGGAGCCGACGATTTCAAGCCCCGGCAGGGCATGCGCCAGCGACACGGCTTCTTCCAAGGCCATGCGCGCGTCCCGGCGGTTCGGGTCGCTCTTGATGTCGGGATGCACGACCCATGCCCGGGTCACATGCGGAGCGTGTTCCTTCACGCGTCCCCTTCGCCGTCATACAGGTTGATCGGCTGGCTTGGCATGATGGTCGAGATCGCGTGCTTGTAGACCAGCTGGGACTGGCCGTCCCGGCGCAGCAGCACGCAGAAATTGTCGAACCAGGTGATCACGCCCTGCAGCTTCACCCCGTTGATGAGAAAGACCGTTACCGGAACCTTCGTCTTGCGGACGTGATTGAGAAACGCGTCCTGAAGGTTCTGTCTGTCAGAAGCCATTGACTTGCCTTTATTCTTGCCTTGCGCCCCGCTCGGGCGCCCTCGTCGGACAGAGTATGTCGCGCCCGGCGGGGAGTTTCCAGCCGAAAAGCGAAATCGCGCATCAACTTGCGACCCGCCGGGCACGCCGCGCTCATTCCCGCCAGCTTTCCGGGGTCAGCATGACGATGAAGGCCAGCAGTTCCAGCCGCCCCAGCACCATGGCAAGGCACATGATCAGCTTGGTGTCCCAGAGCCACGCGCTCATGTTGATCGGTTCGGCGGCGGCGTATTGCGCAAGCGGTCCGGTGTTGGACAGCGCCACGACCGCGACCACCGTCGCCTCTTCGAAGGTCAGCCCGTAGCTGCCGAAGATCAGCGTCAGGGCGGCGATCATGATGGCAAAGAGCATGAACACGACCCATGCGATGAAGGCGCCCTCGCGCCGGGTGCGGCGCCCCATCAGCCCCGCACGCCCCACCGACGAGGGGTGAATCAGCCGCTCCATCTCGCGCAGGCCGTTGGCGTAAAGGGTGTAGACCCGCAGCAGCTTGACGCCGCCCGCCGTGGTCGCCACGCCGCCGCCGATGACCGCGAGGCCCATCAGGATGATCCCCGGCGTCGGCAGCCCCGACCAGGCCCGCGCGGTGTCCCAGTCGCCCGACAGGAAGCCGGTGGTCGACAGGAAGGACATCGCGGTGAACAGCGCGCCCCACAGCGCCCGCACGCCGGTGACCCAGTCCTGTTCCTGCCCGACGTCGAAGGCCCCGGCCCAGTGCCGGACAAAGAGCGCGGCGGGCACGGCGGCGACCAGCAGGATACCCATGCGGAATTCCGGGTCGTACCAAAGGCTTTGCCCGTTGCGCGTGTCAGAGGAAAACGTCAGCCGCGACAGCGCGAAGAAGAGAAAGCAGAAGAGGATCATCTCTCCGGCCAGACCGCTGGGCGCGGCGCCCAGCGAGGCCAGCGGCGTGATGCCGGAGGTGGACAGCACCGCCATGGCATGGCTGAGCGCCACCAGCGGCGGGTCGCCCGCCACCAGCAGCATCACCGCGAGCCCCAGCGTCAGCCCCGCGTAGATCGGCACCAGCACCTCTGTGGCGCGCCAGACCCGCTGGCCGGGCGTGCCGGTGCCGCTGCGGGCAGAGCCGTCGAGGATGGTCTGCCCCGGCTCGCCGCTGGCGGTCACCTCGAAGCCCCCCAGCGCCAGCGGCGCCAGGATGGCCGAGGCAGCGATCCACATCAGAAGGCCGCCCATCCAGCCGACCTGCGCGCGCCACAGGTGTTCCGGCCCCGACAGCCGCGCCGCATCGAAGATCGTCGCGCCGGTGGTGGTCATGCTCGAGACCATCTCGAAATAGGCGCTGACGTAGGTGGTGTTGCGCACCGCCTCGTGGAAGGGAATCGCCATGAGCGCGGGCAGGATCAGGAAGCTGGCCGCCAGTTGCAGCAGCAGCCGCAGGGCCGACCGGTTGTGGTCCCGGTTCCCCAGCGCCAACCCCATCAGCGCCGTCAGCGTCAGCCCGAGGACCGTGCCGTAGAAGAAGCTGCGCGCGTCGTGGAATTCCTCGATGGCCAGCGCATAACCCGCGGGCACCAGCATCGACAGGAAGGCCAGCCCCATGATGGACAGGAAGAACGGCAGGCGCGAGAGGATGCCCAGCATCAGAAGAAATCGATCGAGACCTGCAACAGGCGCTCGACCTCCGGCACGTCACCCGACAGGGCGAAGATCACGATCTTGTCCCCCTCTTCGATCCGCAGGGCGCCGGTGGGTTTCAGCATCTGGTCGCCCCGGCCCACGGCGCCCACCAGCACGCCTTCGGGAAAGTCGATCTCGCGGATCAGCGAGCCCGAGATCGGCGAGGTCGACATGACCTCTGCCTCGATCACCTCGGCCTCGGCGTCGCCGATGGAATAGACCGCGCTGACGCGGCCATGGCGGATGTGGCGCAGGATAGAGCTGACGGTGGTGGCGCGCGGGTTGATGTAGGCGTCGATGTCCAGCGCATCCATCAGCGGCACCAGCGTCGGGTCGTTGATCAGCGCGATCACCATGGGACAGCCCGCCGCCTTGGCGCGCACGGCGGCCAGCGTGTTCACCTTGTCGTCGTCGGTCACGCAGAGCGTCGCGTCCGAGCGCGAGACACCGGCCTCGGCCAGCAGCGCCGAATCGAGCCCGTCGCCGTGCAGCACGATGGTGCGTTCCAGATCCTCGGCCGCCCGTTCGGCGATCGAGCGGTTGCGCTCGATCACCTTGACGCGGATGCGGCGCGGCCCCTGCTCCAGCCGCCGCGCGACGGCCAGGCCGACATTGCCGCCACCGATGATCACCACCCGCTCCTGCTTGCGCTGCGACTTGCCGAAGATCTCCAGCGCGCGCTGCACGTCCTCGTCGTGGACCATGAGATAGCAGCTGTCGCCGACGAACAGCTGGTCGCCGGATTCCGGCGCGAACAGCGTGTCGTCGCGCCGGATGCCCACCACGACCGCGCGCAGGGTGCTGAACAGGTCGGTGAGCTGCCGAAGCGGCGTGTTCACGATCGGACAGCCTTCGTCGATCAGCAGCCCCATCAGATGGGCCTTGCCGCCCAGGAACTCTTCGGTGTCGAAGGCCGCGGTGGCGGAGAGGCGGCGAAAGGCGGCCTCGGCCACCTCGCGTTCGGGGTTGATGACCACGTCGATGGGCATGTGGTCGCGCCGGTACAGGTCGGAGTACAGCGCCTTCTGGTAGCTTTCGGCGCGCAGGCGGGCGATCTTGCGCGGCACGGAAAAGACCGAATGCGCGACCTGGCAGGTGACCATGTTCACCTCGTCCGAATAGGTCGCGGCGATGATCATGTCGGCATCGCCCGCGCCGGCCTGATCCAGCACGTCCGGGTAAGAGGCAAAGCCCGCGATGCCCTGCACGTCCAGCGTATCGGTGGCGCGCCGCACGAGGTCGGGATTGTTGTCCACGACGGTGACGTCGTTGCGCTCTCCGGCAAGGTGGCGGGCGATCTGCCAGCCGACCTGCCCCGCGCCGCAAATGATGACCTTCATGGACCGTCCCCGAGGAATTGCCCTGCCGGAGTGACACGGCCCGCGCGGCGGGTCAACGCCAGCCGTGGCAGAGCCCGCCGCCCCGTGGCGCGGCGGTCGCGTTTGGCGCCAAGCGCCTTCGCGGCGCCCGGGACTGCGCAGGCCGTTGTATCAAGGCGCTTGCCACCGCAGGCGGCCCGCGTCGCGCCCGTCACTGGCCGCGGATCTCCGCCCGCGCCTCGTCCTGCCACTGCCGCTTCCAGGCGAAGACATCGGCACGGCGGTCCCATTCATAGCGCGGGTCTTCGGTGACCCCGACGTAGTACAGCCGCCCCTGCCCCTGCCGCCAGGGATCGAGGACAAGGCCCTTTTCCATCGGGTCGCCCTTGGCCGAGAGGATCAGCGTGGAATGCTCCAGCCGGACATTCCGCGAATTGGCGATGGCGCGGTGCAGGTCGAGGGTCTGGAAGCGTTGTGCCCGCATGTGCATTTCCAGATCGTCGGCCCAGTCCTTGCACAGCCCGCGTGGCCTGAGGCCATTGTTGACCTTGGTGTTGTGCAGCAGCGGCGGGTCGGTGACCTGCCACTCGACCGCCCAGTCCAGCGGCTCCATCACCGCGATCCGCGCCGCCCGGGCCGCCTCCTCGGACGAGACATTCGGCCCGAGGTCCAGCAACCGCCGCGTCAGCGCCGCGATCTTGGCCTCTTCGGTGCTGCGGCCTTCGGCGAAGGCCATGACCGCCCGCGACTGGGCCATCTCGTCCGCGGGCATGCCGCAGCCCGCAACCAGCGCCGCCCCGGAAAGGAGGCTGCAAAACCGTCTTCTGTTCATATCCCTTGTCTCCGGCTGTCCCTTGGAATCAGGACACTTCCTGCATGGCATCGTCCACATGGGCAATACGTCCGCCCGATTTTGCCGAGGTCACGACGCCCAGGGACTTCAACTTGCGGTGAAGCGCCGAGCGTTCCATTCCCACGAAAGAGGCGGTGCGCGAGATGTTCCCGCCAAAGCGGTTGATCTGCGTCAGCAGGTACTCGCGCTCGAAGGCCTCGCGCGCCTCGCGCAGCGGCATCGTGGCCAGCGTGCCCGACAGCACCACCCGCTCTTCGCCGTCGTCGCGCCCGGTGGTTTCCTGCGGCAGTTCGCGCGCCTCGATCGGGCCGGTGCCGTCGCCGAGGATCAGCACCCGCTCCACGAGGTTCTTCAGCTGCCGCACGTTGCCGGGCCAGGACATGGTCTGCATCAGCGCCACGGCGTCCTCGGTCAGTTCGCGGATCGGCAGGCCCTGCCCGCTGTGACAGGCTTCGATGAAATGCCGCGCCAGAACCGGGATATCCTCGCGCCGTTCCGCCAGCGAGGGCACCGCGATCGGCACCACGTTCAGCCGGTGATACAACTCTTCGCGGAAGCGCCCGGCCTGGATCTCGGACTGCAGGTCGCGGTTGGTGCTGGAGATCACCCGCAGGTCGACCCGCACCTTGTCGGCGCCGCCGACGCGGGTGAACTGCTGGTCCACCAGCACGCGCAGGATCTTGGACTGGGTGCCGTTGGGCATGTCGGCGACCTCGTCGAAGTAGATCACCCCGCCATGCGCCTGCTCCAGCAGGCCCGGCTCGATCCCGCGCTTCGAGGATTCGCGGCCGAAGAGCATGGCCTCCATCATCTCGGGTTCGACGCCGGCGCAGTTCACCGTCACGAAAGGCGCATTGGCGCGCGCCGACTGGCCGTGGATGTAGCGCGCCGCCACCTCCTTGCCCGAGCCCGCCGGGCCGGTCAGCATCACGCGGCCGTTCGACTTGGTCACCTTGTCGAGCTGCCCCACCAGCGTGCGGAAAGAGGCGCTGTCGCCGATCATCTCGGCCGCCTTCACGTCGCCGCGCTTCAGGGTGGCATTCTCGCGGCGCAGGATAGAGGTCTCCATCGCGCGGCGGATCACCACCAGCAACTGGTCGATATTGAAGGGCTTCTCGATGAAATCGTAGGCGCCTTGCTTGATCGCCGCCACGGCGATCTCGATATTGCCATGCCCCGAGATGATCACCACCGGGATATCCGGGTTGTCCCGTTTCACCGTCTTGAGAATGTCGATGCCGTCCATCTTGCTGTCCTTCAGCCAGATGTCGAGGATCAGCAGTGCCGGTGGCTCGGAATTGATCTCGGCCATCGCCTCCTGGCTGTTGGCGGCAAGACGCGTGGTGAACCCCTCGTCTTCGAGGATGTCTCCGATCAGTTCCCGGATGTCGCGTTCGTCATCGACGATCAGGATGTCGCTCATTGGGTGCCTCTCAGGTATTGGTTATCAAACATCTTCCAGTTCCCGCCCCTCTTCGGGGGCCTCCCGGACCGGGCGGGTCAGGGGCATGCGGATCAGGGCCATGGCGCCGCTATGCGCCTCGGGGCCGAAGGGCGGGGCATCTTCCAGCACCAGCGTGCCGCCGTGTTCCTCGATGATCTTCTTGACGATGGGCAGGCCAAGGCCGGTGCCGCTGTCGCGCGTGGTCACGTAGGGTTCGAACAGGCTGGCGCGGTCCTCGGGCAGGCCGACGCCGTTGTCCATGATGCGGATCTCGGCGCGACCGTCCTCGGCGATGGCGGCGCTGACGCGGATCTCGGGGGCGTGGCCCTCGGGCGCGCCCCGTTCCTGCAGCGTGACGATGGCCTCGCCCGCGTTCTTGATCAGGTTGGTCAGCGCCTGCCCGATCATGGTGCTGTCCAGCTCGGCGGGCATCGGGTCGGATGGCAGGTCGGTGACGAAGTGCACGTCCGGCTGACCGGTTTCCTGCAACAACACCGCGCCGCGCAGGATCTCGCCCAGATCCTCGGGCTTGCGCTCGGGCTCGGGCATCCGCGCGAACTTCGAGAACTCGTCGACGATGCGGCGCAAATCACCGGTCTGGCGGATGATCACGCCGGTCATGTCGTCCAGCTTCTGGGCGTCGTCCTCGGGCAGGTGCCGCCCGAACTTGCGTTTGATGCGCTCGGCGGACAGCTGGATCGGCGTCAGCGGATTCTTGATCTCATGCGCGATGCGGCGCGCCACGTCACCCCAGGCCGCCATGCGCTGCGCGCTGACAAGGTTGGTGACGTCGTCGAAGGCCACCACGTACCCTTCAAGCGAGCGGTCGGCGCGGCGGCGGGTGGACAGGCGCACCAAGAGGTGCTCCAGCCGCCCCTCCCGGCTGACCTTGACCTCTTCCTGCGCGGTCTCCAGCGCATCCGCGCGAAGCCGGTCGAAGAGCGCGCCGAATTCGGGCACCGCGACGCCCAGGGGCACCGAGCGGTGGGTTTCGTGCCAGCCCAGCAGGCGTTCGGCAGAGCGGTTGACGAAGGTCACCTTGCCCTCGGCGTCCAGCCCCACGACCCCCGAGGTCACCGAGGACAGCACGGAATCGAACAGCCGCTGGCGGCGCTCGATCTGGCGCGTGTTCTCCAGCAGCGTCTCGCGCTGCGCCTTCAGCTGGCGGGTCATCTGATTGAAGTAGCGCCCCAGCTGCGAGATTTCGTCGTCGCCGTCGTCCTCTACGACCTGAACGTCCAGATCGCCCCCGCCGACGCGCTGCGCGCCGTCGGTCAGGCGGCCCACGGGACGGCTGAGGCGTTCGGCGAACAACAGGCCCGCCCAGGTGGCGGCAAGGATCAGCAGCAGCGCAAAGCCAAGGTACAGCAGCGCGAAGTCGAACAGGCGGCGCCCGCGCTCTGTCTCCTGCTGCTGGTAGAACCGCGCGGTCTCCTGCGTTTCATCGAGCAGGTTCAGCAGCTTGCCGTCCACCGCGCGCGAGATGTAAAGATAGCGGTCAACGAAGGCCCGCAGCGGCAGCAGCGCTCGGAATTCGCCATTGTCCCAGTCCGGGATCAGCGCGATGCCGGCCTTGTCCGCCTGCGCGAAATCCGTCTCGGTGGGTTGTTCGAAATCGAAGAGATAGGACCGTTCGCCCCGGGCGCGGATCGCCCCGGTGCCGTCGATGACATAGGCCTCGCGCAGCCCGCGCTGGATCTGTGCCTGCCCCTGCCCCAGCATGCGCCGCAATTCGCCGTCATCCATGACGAAGGACGCGCGGCGCGAGGCATCCAGGAAGGCGCCGAGCGCGGCGGCATCCTGTTCCAGCCCGGCGCGCGCCTCGGCCTCGTAGCTTTCCGCGGCCTCCAGCGAGGCGCCGACGACGTTCTGCACCCGGCTGGAAAACCAAGTCTCCAGCCCGATATTGATGGTCAGCACGGCAAAGACGGCCACCGTCACGGTGGGCAAAAGCGCCATCATGGCAAAGCCCAGCGTCAGCCGCAGGTGCAGCCGCGACCCGGCGGATTCGCGCCGCCGCGCGGCCACCATGCGCGCCACCCGCGCCAGCACCAAAGCCGCCAGCAGCAGCGTGTAGACAAGGTCCGCCAGCAGCACCAGCCGCAGCGACAGCGAAGAGCCGCCCTGATCCAGAGGGCCGAGAACGAGGAAGGTACAGAAGGCAAGGATCGGCCCCAGCGCGACCAGCGCAAGGGTCACCAGGTTGTGAAACCACCTTTGCCGACGCAGGCGCATAAGAAACGCCCAGGTCGGCGACCGAAACATGGGTCGTGCCCTTGTCGCCACAACCACCTCTCACCATGATGTGCTGCTCGTTGGCAGCGTCCGCCTTATGCTGTGGCCTTCTCCTACCCATGGGGCAACGGGGCCACAGTCCTGTGGTCTTTTTACATCAACTTGCGGCGGCGTGTCACGCGAATATCGAGGTCGGTGATCTTCTTGCGCAGAGTATTGCGGTTGATGCCCAGAAGGTCGGCGCATTTGGCCTGGTTGCCGCCCGTCGCCTCCAGCGCGATCTCGATCAGCGGCGCCTCGATTTCGCGCAGGATGCGTCCGTACAGTCCCGGCGGCGGCAGCATGGCCCCGTGCA
The DNA here is from genome assembly GCF_048381735.1 of Ponticoccus sp. (in: a-proteobacteria). Lineage (NCBI taxonomy): Bacteria > Pseudomonadati > Pseudomonadota > Alphaproteobacteria > Rhodobacterales > Roseobacteraceae > Ponticoccus > Ponticoccus sp. (in: a-proteobacteria). The sequence continues at coordinate 614,398 of NZ_JBLXGL010000001.1, read as the reverse complement.
GGTCGAAGTAGCGCCGCAGGTGGCGCGAGACGCTGTCGGCCAGCTTGTCGCCATCGCCGCCGCGCAGCACCGGGCCGGTTTCCGGCTGATTGCCCAGCACCGCCTCGACCTCGGCCCGGGTGATTTCCTCGGAGCGGCTGGTCAGCGACAGCCGCCGCACCGCGTTTTCCAGCTGGCGCACGTTGCCGGGCCAGGAATAGACGCGGAACAGCTCTGCCGCGCCCTCGGACAACCAGCGCTTCGCCGCGCCGTCGCGTTCGGCCCGCAGCAGGAAATGCTCTGCCAGAAGCGGGATATCCTCGACCCGCTCGCGCAGCGAGGGCACGGCGATCGCCGCCCCGTCGAGCCGATAAAACAGGTCATGCCGGACCTTGCCGGTCTCGGTCAGGCTTTGCGGATCGTATTGCGAAGACGCCAGAAAACGCGGCACATGTTCGCCGGGCACGTCCATCATGCGCACGATGCGGCCCTGCACCTCGTCGTCGATATCGGCAATCTCGTCGATCAGCAGCGTGCCGCCCCTGACCCGCGCCAGCACCCGCGCCGGGCCGTCGAGGTCGGACAGGTCGGCCCCGGTGACGGTGACGAAGGGCAAGCTGCGCCGGTCGCTGAAATCGTGCAGCGCGCGGGCGATCAGGCTTTTGCCGGTGCCGCTTTCGCCGGTGATCAGCACCGGCAGGTCGGTATTCATGACCCTTGCGACAAGGCGGTACAGTGCCTGCATCGCCGGGGTCTTGCCCACCAGCGGCAGCTCGTCCGGCTCGTCCGCGCCCACCACCGGCTCGTCCCGGCGCGGCTGCTTGTTGCGGTTCTCCAGCGCCCGCGCCGTGCGCTTCATCAGATCCGGCAGATCGAAGGGTTTTGGCAGATAATCGTAGGCCTCGGCCTCGGCGGCCTGAATGGCGGTCATGATGGTGTTCTGCGCCGAGATCACGATCACCGGCAGCCCGGGCCGGTCCTCGGCGATCTTGGGCAGCATCTCCAGCCCGTTGCCGTCGGGCATCATCACGTCCGAGATCACCACATCGCCCTTCCCCTCGCTGACCCAGCGCATCAGCGTCGTCAGCGAAGAAGTCGCGTGGACCTTGCAGCCGGCGCGGGTCAGGGCCTGCGTCAGAACCGTGCGGATCGTGCGGTCGTCGTCGGCAACCAGAACTGTGCCATCCATCACTCGGTCTCCTCGATGGCTGCGGGGCGCGGCGCGCGCGGCAGCGAGATGCGGAACAACGTCCGGCCGGGGACCGAGTCCACCGAAATCCAGCCGCCATGGTCGGAAATGATCTTGCTCACCAGCGCCAGCCCCAGCCCGGTGCCGTTCTCTTTTCCCGAGACGAAGGGGTCGAAGATGTCGCCCTTGATGTCCTCGGGCAGGCCGGGACCGTCGTCGATGATCTCGATCTGAAGGGGCAGCGTCTGCCCGCTGCCATCGGCGCGGCGCAGGCGAAAGCTGTGCTCGTAGAAGGTATGCAGACGGATCGTGCCGCCGGTCTTCGGGTCCGCCGCCTCGGAGGCGTTCTTGATCAGGTTCAGCACCACCTGCAACAGCTGGTCCGGGTCGCCAAGCGCCATGGGCAGCGAGGGGTCGTAATCCTCGATGATCTTCATGTGCCCGCCAAAGCCCAGCAGGGCCGAGCGCCGCGCGCGGTCCAGCACATCGTGGATATTGACCGGGCGCTGTTCCGGCGGAGAGAGGTTGCCGAACTGCTCCACCTGCTCCAGCAGCTTCACGATACGCCGGGTTTCGGCAACGATAAGGTCCGTAAATTCAAGGTCTCCCTTGGGTAAGCTCATGCTGAGAAGCTGCGCCGCCCCGGTGATGCCCGCCAGCGGGTTCTTGATCTCATGCGCCAGCATCTCGGCCATGCCGATGGCGGATTTCGCCGCCGATTTCACGCTGTGGCTCTGGGTCATGCGGCCCGCCAGCTCTCGCGGGGAAATCAGCATGATCATCCAGCCCTCGCGCCCCTGCATCGGCGCGAATTGCAGGTTGCAGACCAGCGGCGGCCGCGCGCCGGTGCCCACGTCGACGTCGTTCACGAACAGCGGCGTGCCGTGTTCGCGGGCCCGTTGCAGGCTTTCCTCCAGCGGCGCATCGACGGCCAGCCGGTCCCAGATCGGCTGCCCCGTCAACCACTTGGCGGAATTGTTGAAGAAGCCCTCGGCGGCGGGATTCATCTCGGCGATCTTTTCGTATTCGTCGATCAGGATCGCCGGAACCGGCAGCGAGGACCAGATCTGCATCTCTGTGGGTCCGGTCATGCCGCCTCGCTTTCGCAGGCAAGGGCCTCGGGCAGCAGGCGCAGCACGCGGGCGGTGTCGCGCTCTGTCATCAGCGGCTTGCGCAGCGTCGCGGGCGTGCCCGCGCGGTCCATGTACCAGCCCAGATGCTTGCGCGCGACGCGGTTGCCCAGCTCGGGGCCGTAGAAGCTGAGCATCGCCTCGTAATGTCCTGAAACCATGTCGATAAGCTCTATTCCTTGCGGGATCTCAGGCGGCGGCGATCCGGTCAGCTGGGACGCCACCTCGGCCAGCAGCCAGGGGGCGCCCTGCGCGCCGCGACCGATCATCACCCCGTCTGCGCCCGACAGGCGCAGCGCCTCGCGCGCGGTCGCGGCATCGGTGATGTCGCCATTGGCGACCACCGGGATCGTCACCGCCTCTTTCACCGCGCGGATCGCCGCCCAGTCGGCGCGGCCCTTGTAGAACTGGCAGCGCGTGCGGCCATGGATCACCACCATCTGCACCCCCGCGCCTTCGGCCCGTTTCGCGAGCTCGGGCGCGTTCAGCGCCGCGTCGTCCCAGCCCAGCCGGGTCTTCAGCGTCACCGGCAGGTCGACGGCGCCCACCACCGCCTCGATCAGGCGCAGCGCGTGGTCGGGCACCTGCATCAGCGCCGAACCGGACCAGCCGCCCGTCACCTTCTTGGCCGGGCAGCCCATGTTGATGTCGATCACCCGGGCGCCCATGTCCGCCACCTGCCGCGCGGCCTCGGCCATGGGCCCCGGCTCGCGCCCGGCGATCTGGACAGAGGTGTTCTCGACCGCCGCGCCCAGTTCCGCCTTCTCGCGGGTGCCGGGGCGCGCGGTCAGGAACTCGCCGCTGGCGATCATCTCGGAGACCACCAGCCCGGCGCCAAAGCCCGAGACCAGCGTGCGAAAAGGCAGATCGGTGATTCCGGCCAGCGGGGCCAGCATCACCGGAGGCAGAATGTCACGGTTGCCGAGTGTCAGGCGCAAATGCCCAGTCCTTGTGCGTTTTCCCCGGATGGGGCTGGTTATGGGTCGAATTACCGTGAACCCTGTATTTGTTCAATGTTTCGGGCCGGATTTCACGCGGACAAAATGCGCATATGCTTAAAATTTAGGCATGCGCGCAGGGCGTTTGCAACGCCGGCCTGCCGCTCTTAGAAGGGCGAAAGCGAAAGGATATCAGAATGATGCGTTGCGCAGTCCTGATTGTCGCCGCCGGACGCGGCACCCGCGCGGGCGGCGAGCTGCCCAAACAGTGGCAAGACCTTGCCGGAAAGCCCGTCGCCCGCTGGACGCTGGAACGCTTCGCCGGACTGGGGCCGACCGTCATGGTCATCCACCGCGACGACCGCGCCCGGGCCGAGGCCGCCTGCGCCGGGCTGCCCGTGACGCTGGTCGAGGGCGGCGCCGAGCGCGCGGATTCGGTGCGCGCCGGGCTAGAGGCCCTCTTGGCCGATGCCCCCGACGCGGTGCTTATCCAGGACGTGGCGCGGCCCTGCACCCCCCCGCATACCATCGCCCGCGTGCGCGCCGCGCTGGAAACCGCCGCCGGGGCCGCGCCCGCCCTGCCCGTGTCCGACGCGCTCTGGACCGGCGCCGGGGAACGGGTCACCGGTACGCAGGACCGCAGCGGCCTGTACCGGGCGCAGACGCCGCAGGGCTTCCACTTTCCCGACATTCTTGCCGCGCACCGCGCCCATCCGGGCGGCGCCGCCGACGATGTCGAGGTGGCCCGTGCCGCCGGTCTGGACGTCACCATCGTTCCGGGCGATGAAGCCAACCTGAAGATCACCCTGCCCGAGGATTTTGCCCGGGCAGCGCGCCTGCTGAAGGAAGACACCATGGATATCCGCGTCGGGAACGGCTTTGACGTACATGCTTTTGAAGAGGGCGACCACGTCATCCTCTGCGGTGTGCGCGTCCCGCATGACCGCAAGCTCAAGGGCCATTCCGATGCCGATGTCGGGATGCATGCGGTGACCGACGCGCTGTACGGCGCCATGGCCGAGGGCGACATCGGCCAGCACTTCCCGCCCTCCGATCCGCAGTGGAAAGGCGCGGCCAGCGAGATATTCCTGACCCATGCCGCCGAAATGGCGCGGCAGAAGGGGTTCGGGATATCCAACGTGGACATTACCCTGATTTGCGAGCGGCCCAAGGTCGGCCCCCATGCCGCCGCCATGCGGGCAAGGATGGCGCGCCTGCTGGGCCTTGACGAGGACCGGGTGTCGGTGAAGGCCACCACCTCGGAACGGCTGGGCTTCACGGGCCGCGAAGAAGGCATCGCGGCGCTTGCCACCGCGACGCTGGTGAAGCCATGAGGTGGATCGCATCGGTCGGTGGCGTCGGCTATCTTAGGCCCGCGCCGGGCACATGGGGATCGCTTGCGGCGCTGCCGCTGGCCTATGGCATCCTGCTGCTGGGCGGCTTCTGGCTGCTGCTGATCGCCACCGTCGCGGCCCTTGCGCTGGGGTGGTACGCCACCGCAGAGGTCACGCGGGACGGCGAGCATGACCCGTCCTGGGTGGTGGTGGACGAGCTTGTCGGCCAGTGGATCGCGCTGTTCCCGGTGGGCTACGGTGCGGGCATGATGGGTGTCGACCCTTGGCGGCTCTGGCCCGGCTGGGTCGCGGGCTTCGTGCTGTTCCGCCTCTTCGACATCTGGAAGCCCTGGCTGGTGGGCCGCATGGACGCGCGCGGCGACGCGGGCGGGGTGATGCTGGACGATGTCGTCGCGGGCATCATGGCGGCAGTGGTCTCGATCCTGCTGGCAGGTCTCGCGCACGGGGTGCTGATGTGAGCCCGCTCGCCCGGCAGATCGTGGAACAGGCCAGCGCGCGGGGTGTCACCGTCACCTGCGCCGAAAGCTGCACCGGCGGCCAGGTGGCCGCCGCGATCACCGATGTGGCCGGGTCCTCCGCCGTCTTCGCCTACGGCTTTGTCACCTATTCCAACGGCGCCAAGGTCGACCTTCTGGGCGTCCACCCCGAAACGCTGGAGGCGCACGGCGCCGTCTCGGAAGAGGTCGTGCGCGAGATGGCGCAGGGCGCGCGGGTCCGGGCGGGCGCGGATATCGCCGTGGCGATCAGCGGCATCGCCGGACCCGGCGGGTCCGAGTTCAAGCCCGAGGGCCGTGTCTGCTATGGCCTTGCCACCGCAACGGGGGTCACGGCCCAGACCATCGACCACGGCGCCCTGGGCCGTGCAGAGGTGCGCCTTGCCGCCCGCGATCACGCGCTGTCGCTGATCCTTGGCGCATTGGGCTAAGGACGCGCGACGGCCCCACCTGCCCAGCGATGGCAGGCCGTGCCAAGACAGGCCACGGACAGAAAGCACCCGACCCAGGCCCGACCATCCGCCCGCAAGGGGACCGGGCCGTTACGCCGTGATCAGCAGCTTGCCGGTCTCGCCCCCCGCCATGGTCCCGGCGGCATCCCGGTAGCCCTGCCCCGCCGCGCAGGCGATATCCTCTGGCGCCACCGGGTCGCCCCTTCCGTTCACCGCCGCCGCGAAGGCCCTGACCGTTTGCGCGCTGGCCGCGGTCGGCGTCGCCGCCGGGGCCGGGTTGGCCCCCGTTGCCTGCGTCACCTGCCCCGTGGCAACAGGCAGACCGGCGCCGTTGGGCGCGGCAGAAGAGGCACCGGCCTCTTTCCTTGCCTGTCCCGGGGGCGTCCCATCCGCCGACGCGCCGGGGCGCTGGACCTGCTGCGCGGCGGGCGCATAGGCGGCTGCCGTGAAGATGGACGTCATGAATTGGTCCCTCCCTTGCGAATGGTGGGACTCTGGTCGCGAAATCGGGCGAAACCTTGGCAGGTCGCCGCCGATCCTACCCTGTGGTTAACGCGGCGCTTCAGCCGTAGAGTTCAGCCGCCCGCCGTTCGAAGGCCCGCACGATGCGCTGCATCGCCTCGTAGAAGAACATCCCCGCCGCGCTTTGCAACAGCCTGTTCTTGAACTCGAAATCCACGAAGAACGCGACCTCGCAGCCGCCGTCGACATCCTTGAAGGCCCAGTTCGACTTCATGTGCCTGAACGGCCCGTCAAGGTATTCGGTGTCGATCTTCATCGCCTCGGGCCACAGCACCACCCGCGAGCCGAAGGTCTCGCGGAACACCTTGAACGAGATCACGAGGTCCGCCAGCATCTCCGTGTGGTCGCCCTTGTCCTCGGTCCTGCGGATGCGCGCGGCGGCGGTCCAGGGCAGGAACTTCGGATAACTCGCCACATCCGCCACCAGATCGTACATCTGCTGGGCCGTGTAGGGCAGCGTCTTGGTCTCGGAATGTGTCGGCATGTCGCTCTTTTTGGTGGGGCACAATGGGCGCTGATGTCGTATAGGGGGCGCAAATATTCAAGGGGATACCATGACAGAGCGACCTTATGTCGTCGACGAGATGATCTCGGCCAAATCCATCGCCGCCCGCATCGAAGCGCTGGCGCGCGAGATCGACGCGGCCTTTGCCGATACCGAAAAGCTGGTTGTGGTGGGGCTGCTGCGCGGCTCTTTCGTGTTCATCGCCGACCTCGTGCGAGAGCTGCGCCTGCCGGTCGAGGTCGATTTCCTCGAGGCCTCCTCCTACGGCGATGCGATGGAATCGAGCCGCGAGGTGCGCATCCTCAAGGACCTGCGCTCTGGCGTCGAGGGCCGCGACGTGCTGGTGGTCGAGGACATCGTCGACACCGGCCACACGCTGCACCACGTCACCGGCCTGCTGCGGTCGCGCGGCCCGGCCCGGTTGAAAAGCATCGCGCTGCTCGACAAGCCCACGCGCCGCGAGGTCGATTTCCGCTCGGACTGGCTGGGCTTCGAGATCCCCGACGAGTTTGTCGTGGGCTACGGCATCGACTTCGCCCAACGCAACCGGAACCTGCCCTACATCGGAAAGGTCCGCTTCACGGACTAGGCGGCACGGGGGCGCCGCCTGCCGAAAGGACGGCAGGAGGATCTCCATGGACGTGACATGGCGCTACGGCTGCCCGCAGGGCCAACACCGCGCTGCTTGTAAGCGCAGCGGCGCAGACCGAGGGCCAGCGCAGCCTGTCGGAAAGCCCGGACAGGCCGGGCGCGCAGATCATCCGCATCGGCGGCGACGTTGCGGTCGCCGCCACGCTTTTGGCGCGGGTGCCCGGGGGCGGGATGGCGCGGCGCCAGGGGCCGGGGGGTGACGCCCTCTGACTTCCGCGCCGTCGCGCAGGTCCGGCGGCACGAGGCCTGGCACCTGGTGATGGCCACTGGCCCGTGCCACGCCGACGGGCTGGCAGGGGGGGGCCGTGGGCCGCGACGCCTGCGACATGGCCTTCATCGACCACCAGGCGCCGTCAGAGCTGTCGGAGCAGGCGGTCACGATCCGGCGGATCGGCTGACGGCGGCGCCAAGGGCCTTGCCCGGCGACGCTCCCTCTGTGCGCGGACGCGGCGAAGGCCCTTGGCCTCACGCACGCGGACCGCGCGGGCGAAAGGGCCTTGGCACGCGGCGCACCGCAGGCCATGCGCGCGGCGAAGGCCCTTCGCCTCCGGGCACACCGCTGGCTGCGCCCCCCAATGCCGCCCCCTGCCAGCAGGTACAGCCAAGGCACCTGTTTGCACGGTTTTTGCATCGTCTGACGCCATCGCTGCCGAAAGCATCGGCGCGGCGCTCGCATCCGGTCAATTCAACGTGATTCAGACGGGTTTTCAGCGCCTTGCCGCCTGCGTCGGGCTGTCGCACTATAGGATTGTCACAGTCACCATGCACAGTATGCTGGCACCATTGCACTTTAGGGAGTCACCCAATGACAAAGCTTTTTGCAGTCGCGGCAGCCACCGCCCTCATGATCACCCCCGCCTTTGCCCAGGAAATCCCGCAGGCCGTGAAGGCCCGTCAGGGCCAGTTCAACATCCTCGCCCTGAACCTCGGCGTGCTCGGCGGCATGGCCCGCGGCACCGTCGATTTCGACCAGGAGGCCGCGCAGGCCGCCGCCGATTCCCTCGTGGCGGTGAGCATGGTCAGCCAGCACGCCATGTGGCCCGAAGGCACTTCGGTCGACGACCTGGATGCCACCCGCGCCAAGGCCGAGATCTGGTCCGACATGGATGACTTCGGCTCGAAATGGGCCGCCCTGGGTGAGGCCGCGACCGCCATGCAGGCCGCCATCGGCGAGGGTCAGGCCGCCATCGGCCCGAACATGGGCCCGCTCGGCAATGCCTGCAAGGCCTGCCACGACACCTACCGCACGCCCGAGTAATCCGGGATGAAGAAGCTCCTTGGCTTCCTGGTCCCGGCCGCGATTGTCGCGGCCGGGGCCGGCTGGTTCCTGACCGGACCCTCGCAGGTCGATGCCTCGGCCTACGAGGGCCTCACCGGCGATGCCGACCGGGGTGAGACCGTCTTCACCGCCGCCGGCTGCGCCTCCTGCCACCACGCGCCCGAGGGCGAGGCCAAGCTGGTGCTGGTCGGCGGGCAGCCCTTCGCCTCGGACTTCGGCACCTTCTACGCGCCCAACATCACCCCCGACGCGCAGGCCGGGATCGGCGACTGGTCCCTGACCGACCTCGCCAACGCGCTGACGCAGGGTGTTTCGCCGCAGGGGCAGCACTACTACCCCGCCTTCCCCTACACCGCCTATTCCAAGATGGAGCCGCAGGACGTCGCGGACCTCTGGGCCTACATGCAGACCCTGCCCGCCGATGGCACGGCGTCGCAGGCCCATGACGTGGGCTTTCCGTTCAACATCCGTCGCTCGCTTGGCGGCTGGAAGCTGCTGTTCTTCCGCGAGAGCTTCGTGATGGACGTGGACCCCAACCTGGAACGCGGCCGCTATCTTGTCGAGGCGCTGGCCCATTGCGCCGAATGCCACACGCCGCGCAATGCCTTGGGCGGGCTGGACCGGGGCCGCTGGATGGGCGGCGCGCCGAACCCCTCGGGCGAGGGCAGTATCCCGCCGCTGACCCCTGACAAGCTGTCGTGGTCGGCAGAGGACGTGGCCTATTACCTCGAAACCGGCTTCACGCCGGAATTCGACGCGGTCGGCGGTCACATGGCCGAGGTGGTCGAGAACTTCTCGCAGCTTACGGCAGAGGACCGCAAGGCTGTCGCCGCCTACGTCAAGGCCCTGCCGCCGCTGGGCGAGTGACACCCCCTGCCCCGGCAGACCGACAAATAAGAAAGCGCCGCAGACCCGGGTCCGCGGCGCATTCCTATATCCATTGGTTGGCAGCCGAACCCGGCTTCACTCTCTCCGGCCTCAGTGCAAGACCGCACCAGATCGACCAACACGCACGACGAAAGCGGCCCGGACAGATCGGCCAGCCTGCCCTCAGGCCTTGGCCAGCTTCGCCTCGCGCGCGTCCCGCAGCCGGGCGAAATCGTCGCCCGCGTGGTAGCTCGACCGCGTCAGCGGCGTGGCCGAGACCATCAGGAAGCCCTTACCGAAAGCCGCCTTTTCATAGGCCGCGAACTCGTCGGGATGCACAAAGCGGTCCACCCTGTGGTGCTTGGGCGTCGGTTGCAGGTACTGGCCGATGGTCAGGAAATCCACGTCCGCCGCGCGCATGTCGTCCATGACCTGCCGCACCGACTGCGCGTCCTCGCCAAGGCCGACCATGATGCCGGACTTGGTGAAGATATGCGGATCCAGTTCCTTCACCCGCTGTAACAGGCGCAGCGAATGGAAATACCGCGCCCCGGGCCGCACCTCGGGGTACAGCCCCGGCACGGTCTCGAGGTTGTGGTTGAAGACATCCGGCTTGGCGGCCACGACGATCTCCAGCGCCTCCGGCCCGCATTTCAGAAAGTCGGGCGTCAGGATCTCGATGGTCGTGCCCGGCGCGCGATGCCGCACGGCGCGGATGGTCTGGGCGAAATGCTCCGCCCCGCCGTCCTCCAGGTCGTCGCGGTCGACGCTCGTGATCACGACATGGTTCAGCCCCAGCTTCTGCACCGCATCGGCCACCCGCCCCGGCTCGAAGACATCCAGCGTATCGGGCCGCCCGGTGGCGACATTGCAGAAGGTGCAGCCGCGCGTACAGATCTCGCCCATGATCATCATGGTCGCGTGGCCCTGGCTCCAGCATTCGCCGACATTGGGACAGCCCGCCTCCTGGCAGACGGTCACCAGGTTGTTGTCCTGCATGATCCGCCGCGTCTCGGCATAGCCCTTGCCGCCGGGCGCCTTCACCCGGATCCAGTCCGGCTTCTTCGGCTGGGCATTGTCCCTGCGGTGGGCCTTCTCGGGGTGGCGTTCCTGGGGGATCTTGAGATCGCGCATGGGATGGCGGCCTTTCTCGGGCTCCGGTCTTTCTGTCTAGGTAACCCCCCGCCCGCGAAAAAGCCAGTGCCCCGGATGACGCAGCGCCATGCATGCCGCGCAAACCCCGCAAAAGCCGCGCCCCCCGCTTCTTTGGTCCCCCAATACCTTGGGGGGGCGAGCGCAGCGAGCGGGGGCAAAGCCCCCACCCGGTCGCCTGCCGACAGGCGGGCGAGGCAAAGGATTTCCCTATCGCTCCGACAGGTTCTTTCAATGGAACCTATCGATTCACCCCCGCATTTTCCCGGCAGCACAAAGGAGCATTCCCATGTCGAAACGGCAGACAACAAGCGCCGGCGCGCCGGTCCCCACCAACGAGACGTCGAAGACCGCGGGCGCCCGCGGCCCGGTGCTGCTGGAAGACTACCAGCTGATCGAGAAACTCGCCCATCAGAACCGCGAGCGCATCCCAGAGCGCGCGGTCCACGCCAAGGGCTGGGGCCTTCAGGGCACCTTCACCGTCACCCATGACATCACGAAATACACCCGCGCGAAGCTCTTCAGCGAGATCGGCAAGCAGACCGAGGTGCTGTCGCGCTGGTCCACCGTGGCGGGGGAACAGGGCGCGGCGGATGCCGAGCGCGACGTGCGCGGCTTCAGCCTGAAGTTCTACACCGAGGAAGGCAATTGGGACATGGTGGGCAACAACACCCCCATCTTCTTCGTCCGCGACGCCTACAAGTTCCCCGACTTCATCCGCACGCAGAAACGCCACCCCCAGACCAACCTGCGCTCGCCCGAGGCGATGTTCGACTTCTGGGCGGGCCAGCCGGAATCGGTGCATCAGGTGACGATCCTGATGTCCGACCGGGGCATTCCGAAGAACCCCGCGCATATGCACGGCTATGGCTCGCACACGTTCAGCATGTGGAACGAGGCCGGAGAGCGGCATTGGGTGAAGTTCCACTTCCGCTGCCAGCAGCCCATCGAGAACCACACCAACGAGGAAGCAAAGAAGCTGATCGGCGAGACCCGGGAGAGCTTTCAGGAGGACCTCTGGACCATGGTCTCCGAAGGCACGTTCCCGAAGTGGACGCTGTTCATTCAGGTGATGAAGGAAGGCGAGGAAGACAGGTTCCCCTTCAACCCCTTCGACCTGACCAAGGTCTGGCCGCATGCCGACTATCCGCTGATCGAGGTCGGCGAGCTGGAGATGCACACCCTGCCCGAGAACTACTTCCAGATGGTCGAGAACGCCGCCTATTCGCCGTCGAACGTGGTGCCGGGCATCGGCTTCAGCCCCGACAAGATGCTGCAGGCGCGGATCTTCTCCTACGCCGATGCGCACCGCTACCGCCTTGGCACGCATTACGAGGCGCTGCCCGCCAACGCCCCCAAGGCCCCGGTCGCGCATTACCACAAGGACGGCGCGATGCGCTTTTTCCGGAACGACACCGGCAACCCGGATGCCTATTACGAGCCCAACCAGTACGAGGACGCGCCGCGCCCCGACCCCTCGGTGCAGGAGCCGCCACTGAAGATCGACGCAGAGGCCTATCGCTATCCGCAAGAGGTCACGGAGGACGATTTCGTCCAGCCCCGCGCGCTGTATCTGGAGGTTCTGGACGATGACGCGCGCAAGCGCCTGCACCAGAACATGGCCGGCGCCATGGCGCCCTGCTCGGACGCGGTCAAGGAACGCTGGTACGCGGTGCTGGAGCGCGTACATCCGGCCTATGCCAGGGGCGTCCGGGAAGCCGCCGAAAGCGCGCCCGCCCTGCCGGTGACACCGGACACGCCCACCAAGGCGGCGGAGTGAGCGCTTCACTCTGATGACGTGATCGCGCCGTTCTGATGAGGTGACGCCACCGCACCGAAGACTGACCACCCTCGCAGGCCACTGCGGGGGCGTTTTCCTTCGGACCACCGCTGTCAGTCGGAATGCGCCGGGCTGCCGCGCTCGGCCTTTGGCCTGCGTCCGCGCGCCAACGCTGCAAGGCTACAAAGCGCGGTCCGCTCTGGGACAACCCAATCCTCAGCCGAGGAAATCTCCGCCCTGCCGGGACATCGCGTCGTAATGCCGCCGCAGCCGTTGCAGCGCGATCCGCAGCACCACCTTGCCCGAACGCGCCGACCAGCCCAGCCGCTTTTCGGTGGTTTCCAGCCCTTCGAGGTAGCAGCAGCAGCGCAGCGCCACGTCCCCCAAACCCGGCCCCAGATCGCGCAGCGCGGCGCGCAGACGCGCCTGCGCCGGATTGGCCTCCGCGCCCTCGGCGATCTCGACCGGGGCCTCCTGCACGTAGCGGTCCCAGCTTTGCACGCTGCGCGGCCCCAGCTGCGCCAGCTCGTATTCCTCGCGCAGGCGCTCGCCCGCGGCGATCAGCGGCTCCGTCAGGAACGGCATGCCCTCCTTGTCGCGCCGCCGCCCCAGCGCCGTCAGTGGGCTTTCGGCCAGCACGTAGCGGCTCTTGCGGGCGCGCGGATCGCGCTCGACCGCGTCCAGCCCGGCCTCGGCGGCGCGACCGGTCTCGAACCCGGCCTGCGCCTCGGCGAAACCCCGGACCTTGTTTTCCTGCTCCGCCACCAGGCGGTTCAGCGCCGCCCGCCCTGACGCCGTCACCCGGTAGCGCGAGATCCGCGCCGGCTGATCGCAGGCGATCCAGCCCTTCAGCGCCATGGCCTCGGCCACGGCCACATCGACCACCCCGGTCCGGGCGCTGCCGCCGTCGCCGGTGTCGCGCACCACCACGGCCTTGTCCATCTCGGCGGCGACGGCCAGCACCGCCCCGCTTTCACACAGGCGCCTGAGGATTCGCCGCGCCTCGCGCGCCAGTGTCAGTGCGTCCGGCGGTGCCGGGTGTTGATTGGCAGCATTCATCGGATCCCTGTCCTTTCTGGTCATTCGATCCATGGCCGACGCCCGCGCCACGCCGAGGCTGCTGAGCGCCGCGTCTATCAGGGGATCGTCGCGCCGCGTCTCGATCCTGCGCACTTGCCGCAGCACGGTCGAGGCATGGCACCCCGCCTGCCGCGCCAGCGCCCGGATCGATTGCCCCTGCTCGGTATGAGCAAGGTAGACGCGCGCCGCATCGGGAACCCATTCCGGCAAGCGGTTCCACGGCGGCTTCACACCTGTGTCCATCATGACATCCCTCCGTCCCGGAAGTTTTCCACAGCTTTATCCACAAGCCGCGGGACGCAACCTTCGCGTGTGCCAGTTACCTATTCGTTAACAAAGACCCCTTAAAACGCGTCATTGTTGACGAAACCTAAGAAAGAATAACGATTCCTGAATCGCTCGCGCGCGGTGTCCGCGCCTGCGCAACACCCGCTTCGGATGTGCCTAAGCTTGACCCATCCGCCTAACGAGAGGGTTCCCCCATGAAGGATGTTCTGGGACTGTTGACCGAAATGCGCCGCCCGCGACTGTTGATCCGCGCCGCCCGCATCGGGGCCGAGGACTACCGGCGCAACCCGCAGCTGCACCGCCTGCTCGGGCAGGGATCCCTGCCCCGCCCCGGTGCCGCGCTGATGAAGCTGATCGAGATCGAGGCCCTGCTCGACGACTGCCGCCGGGGCGATGATGCCGCCTATTCGGTCAGCCGCCATGTCGAGGTTCTGACCGCCATGATGGGCGAGGCCCGCATCCTGAGCGACGCCGGCTGAGCGCCGGACAGCCAGATACCGCGCTGGACGGCCGCCGCCCGCGCGGCCATCGCGGCCCCGACCTCCGGCCGTCAAACCCGGCGCGGGTCGTCGGCCCGGGACGAATGCCCCGGGCGAGGGGTCAGGCGAAGGCGTCCGGAAGCTCTTCCTTGCGCTTTGCCACATAGGCCTGAAGCGCCTCTGCGGTGGCCGGGTCCATGGCCGGCTGCTGGTAGCTGTCCAGAAGCTTCGCGACCCGCGCCTGCGCCAGCACGACGGTATCGCGGCCACCGTCTTCCGCCCATGTCTCGAAGGGCTTGTAGTCCAGCAGGTCCGAGCGCCAGAAGGCCGTCTTGAAATTGGCCTGCGTATGCGCGCAGCCAAGGTAGTGGCCGCCCGGACCGACCTCGCGGATCGCGTCCATCGCCAGCGTGTCGGCGTCGACGCGCACACCCTCGGCCATCTTGTGCAGCGCGCCAAGCTGGTCGGCGTCCATCACGAACTTCTCGAAAGAGGCAACGAGGCCGCCTTCCAGCCAGCCGCAGGCGTGCAGCATGAAGTTGACGCCCGACAGAAGGCCCATGTTCAGCGAATTCGCGGTCTCGTAGGCGGCCTGCGCGTCCGGCAGCTTCGATCCGCAGAACGATCCCGCCGAGCGGAAGGGCAGCCCCAGCCGCCGCGCCAGTTGCCCGGCGCCATAGGTGATCTGGCTGGCCTCGGGGGTGCCGAAAGTGGGCGCGCCCGAGTTCATGTCGATCGAGGTCACGAAGGCGCCGAAGATCACCGGCGCACCGGGCCGCACAAGCTGCGAATAGGCCACGCCCGCCAGCACCTCGGCCAGCACCTGCACCAGCGTCCCCGCCACCGAGACCGGCGCCATGGCGCCGCCGACGATGAAGGGCGAGACGATGCAGGCCTGCATGTTCGCGGCATAGACCTCCAGCGCGCCCATCATCACGTCGTCGAAGGTCAGCGGAGAGTTGATGTTGATGAGCGAGGTCATCACCGTGTTGTCGCGCACGAAGTCCTGCCCGAACAGCACCCCGCACATGTCGACGCTGTCCTGCGCCCGGCTGGGTTCGGTGACCGAGCCCATGAACGGCTTGTCCGACAGGGTCATATGGGCGTGCAGCATGTCGAGGTGGCGCTTGGACACCGGGATGTCGGTGGGTTCGCAGACCGTGCCGCCGGAATGGTGCAGCCACTTGGACATCTGCCCCAGCTTCACGAACTTGCGGAAATCCTCGATGGTGGCATAGCGCCGCCCGCCATCGAGATCGCGCACGAAGGGCGGGCCGTAGACCGGTGCCAGAACCAGGTTGCGCCCGCCGATCTCGACGTTGCGCGCCGGGTTGCGGGCGTGCTGGGTGAAGGTCGCGGGGGCCGTGGCACAAAGCTGCCGTGCAAGACCGCGCGGGATGCGCACCCGCTCGCCCTCGACATCGGCGCCCGCGTCGCGCCACCGCTGCAGCGCGGCGGGATTGTTGACGAAATTGACGCCGATCTCCTGCAGGACCTGCTCGGCGTGATCCTCGATCAGCGCCAGCGCCTCTTCGTCCAGCAGCTCGAAGTTGGCGATATTGCGCTCGATGTAGCGCGCGGTCTCGATCGCGGTCGAGGTCCGCTCGGCCCGGCGCGCGGCACCGCCGCCGCCCCTGCCCCGTCTGCGCACTGCTGCTTCTGCCATGGCCCCTCGTCCTCGCTGAATCGTGGCGGAGGCGCCCAGGGCGCCCCGCTGTCCGTTTCTAGCGCCTCTGCCCCGAAGCGCATCGACGAATTCCGGCAGGCGCGGGGCAAAAGCGACATCCCGGACGGCTGGCCCGACTTGGCAAGGGCCACGGCGGGCGGCTAGGCTGGCCACAGGGAGGACGGACCGTGGCCGAAGAGGAACGCGAACGGTTCACCACGGCGGAAATCGGCGCCGTGGCGCATCTGTACCGCGGCGAGGTCTATCGCAGCACGATCTGGCGCACGCGGCTGGACACCACGACCAACTGGTCTGTGGTCACGCTGGGCGTAGCGCTGTCGATCTCCTTTGCCTCGCCCGAGGCCTCGCCGCTGCCGCTGGTGCTGGTCGGCGTGCTGATCGTCTTCTTCCTGGTGCTCGAGGCCCGGCGCTACCGCTATTTCAACGTCTGGCGCGCGCGCTGCCGCTGGATGGAAACGCATTTCTACGCCCCCATGCTGCTGGAGGGCGACCTTCATCTCGAAGAGAACTGGCAGGAGGTGCTGGCGAAGGACTACCTGCGCCCCGAGTACCACGTCAGCTTCGCCTCGGCGATGGGGCGCCGCATCCGGCGCAACTACCTGTGGATCCTGCTGATCCAGACCGTGGCCTTTGCCGGCAAGGTCGCCGTCCACCCGACGCCGGTCGAGACCTGGGGGCAGGCGCTGGAGCGCTCCGCCGTCGGACCGCTGCCGGGCTGGGTGGTGATCGCCGTGGGCGGCCTCTACATCCTCTGGTGGTCGGGCATGGCCTACTGGAGCTGGCGCCGGGACAATGCCCGCGCCCGCCGCCGCGGCAATGGCGGATCGGGCATGGGCTAAGCGGCACCATGCGGGCCAGACGGGCACAGCCCCGGCTCCGGCAACAGCACAGAAATCCATCCATGGATTTCCCGCATCCCGTCCACGGGATGCCCCGCCGCCTGCCGCACCCCGCAGAGGCCCCCGGAACTTGCGCCGCACCGGTGATGTTTTGCCTGAAAGCAGACAGGATCATGACAGGCTTTTCCAAGACATCCACCGGCAAATGGGCCCTCTACGCCGTGCTTGCCGCCGGGATCGCCGTGGCGCTGATGGGCTTTCTCGCCGGCGCTTTCCTTTTCGGCATCTCCATCGCCGCCTGCGTCCTGATCTGGATCCTCGGCGGGTGGTCCGTCAGCCACCGCCAGCGCCAACAGGACCGTGCCCTCCGCCGCGCCGTCGCGGCGCAGCGCAGGGCCGGTGCGCTGGCGGACAGGGATGCGCCGCCCACCCGCTGACCGCCCGCGCCACCCCGGGCAACAGCCCACCCACCGGCGGCACACAGCCGCCGCCGTCACCTGTCGTCCCTGCCGTAACGGCGGGCCTGCGCCGTCGCCTCTTGCGCAGTCCCGCCGCTGGGCCTATTCCGCCAGCATGACCCAGCATGACCGCCTTCTGATCATCGACTTCGGCTCTCAGGTAACGCAGCTGATTGCGCGCCGCCTGCGCGAGCTGAACGTCTACTGTGAAATCCACCCCTACCAGAACGTCACCGACGCCTTTCTCGCGGATTTCGCGCCCAAGGCCGTGATCTTCTCGGGCGGGCCCGACAGCGTCACCCGCGAGGGCAGTCCGCGCCCGCCACAGGCGGTCTACGACCTCGGCGTGCCGATCCTCGGGATCTGCTACGGCCAGCAGGTCATGATGCAGGACCTCGGCGGCCGCGTCGTCGCGGGCGAAGGCACCTCGGAGTTCGGCCGCGCCTATGTCGTGCCCTCCGACGACCGGATCGAGCTGCTGACCGGCTGGTTCCTCGACGGCTCGGGCCGCGAGCAGGTCTGGATGAGCCACGGCGACCACGTCTCGGAGATCGCGCCGGGCTTCGCGGTCTACGGCACCTCGCCGGGCGCCCCTTTCGCCATCACCGCCGATCTCGACCGCCGCTTCTTTGCCGTGCAGTTCCACCCCGAGGTCCATCACACGCCCAACGGCGCGACGCTCTACGAGAACTTCGTGCGCATGGCGGGCTTCAAGGGCGACTGGACCATGGGCGCCTACCGCGAAGAGGCGGTGGCCAAGATCCGCGAACAGGTCGGCGACGCCAAGGTCATCTGCGCGCTCTCCGGCGGCGTCGATTCCTCGGTTGCGGCGGCGCTGCTGCACGAGGCGGTGGGCGACCAGCTGACCTGCGTCTTCGTCGACCACGGTCTTCTGCGCCTGAACGAGGCCGAGGAAGTCGTGGGCATGTTCCGCGACCACATGAACCTGCGTGTCATCCACGCGCAGGAACAAGAGCTGTTCCTCGGCGAGCTCGACGGCGTCAGCGACCCCGAAACCAAGCGCAAGATCATCGGGCGGCTCTTCATCGACGTCTTCCAGAAATACGCCGACCAGATCGAGGGCGCGCAGTTCCTCGCGCAGGGGACACTCTACCCGGACGTGATCGAGTCGGTCAGCTTCTCCGGCGGCCCCTCGGTGACGATAAAATCGCACCACAACGTCGGCGGCCTGCCGGAAAAGATGGGCCTCAAGCTGGTCGAGCCGCTGCGCGAACTGTTCAAGGACGAGGTCCGCGCGCTGGGGCACGAGCTGGGTCTTCCGGCCAGCTTCATCGGGCGCCACCCCTTCCCCGGGCCGGGTCTGGCGATCCGCTGCCCCGGCGAGATCACCCGCGAAAAGCTGGAGATCCTGCGCAAGGCCGATGCGGTCTATATCGACCAGATCCGCAAGCACGGGCTTTATGACGAGATCTGGCAGGCCTTCGTGGCCATCCTGCCCGTCCGCACCGTCGGCGTCATGGGCGACGGACGCACCTACGACTACGCCTGCGCCCTGCGCGCGGTGACCTCGGTCGACGGCATGACGGCGGATTTCTACCCCTTCAGCCACGACTTCCTTGGCGAGACCGCGACGCGGATCATCAACGAGGTCAAGGGCATCAACCGCGTCACCTACGACGTCACCTCGAAGCCCCCCGGCACCATCGAGTGGGAGTGATCCTGCTCCCGCTGCGCCTCTGCCTCGCCTATGTGCTGCTCTGTGCGGTGCTGGGCTTCGGATCGGCCTTCGTGGTGCCCTCCTGCGCCTCTGTCACCGGGGCGCGCGACGTGGCGCTGGTGCTGGGCGCCGGCATCCGCAAGGACGGCACCCTGTCGCCCGACAGCGCCACCCGCACCGAGGCGGGCGCCGAGCTTTACCGGCGCGGTCTTGTCTCGGCGGTCCACCTCAGCGGCGGCGGCGCCGTGGGCGGCACCACCATCGCCGAGACCATGGCCCGGCACGCCATGGACCACGGCGTGCCGGAAAGCGCGGTGTCGTGGGAGGGCCGCTCTCAGTCCACGCTGCAGAACGCCCTCTTTTCCTTGCCCATGCTGCCCGAAGACGCCACCATCCGGGTCGTGACCGAACCCTATCACGCCCTGCGCGGGGCCGCGTCGTTTCTGGCGGCGGGCCGCCCCTCTCCGGTCTGCGCCGCGCCGCGCGGCGACACCGGCGCCCATGACTGGGCCCGCGACCGGCTTCGCGAGACCGCCGCCTGGGGCCTGAACATCCTGCGCGGCAGCGCCTACGGGATCTCCGCCCTGCTGGGACGGGCGGACACCCTGCCCGACTGGGTGCTGGAGTAGAGCCCGTGGCCGTGACCCTGACCGGATATCTGACCGTCCCGCTGGACCGGCTCGAAGAGGTCCGCACCGCCCTGCCCGAACACATCGCCCTGACCCGCGCCGAACCCGGCTGCCTGTCCTTCGACGTGATGGAAAGCGTGTCGGACCCCGGGCGCTTCGCGGTGTCGGAACGCTTCCTTGGCCGCCCCGCGCTGCAGGCGCACCGGCTGCGCACCGAGGGCTCAGAGTGGGGCCGCCTGACGCAGGGCATGACCCGCGCCTACCAGATCGCGGAGGACGTGGACGGCGACGAAGACGGCAGGGATGACGCGAACTGACGCGCATTCAATTTGCACCGCCCCCACAGAACGGCTATCGCCTGCGCCATTGAGGGAAAGAGGGCCTATTTCATGACCGACGCACTGACCGACCTGCTTTCAACGCGCGACTGGCTGCTGGCCGACGGCGCCACCGGGACCAACCTCTTCAATATGGGCCTGTCCTCGGGGGACGCGCCCGAATTCTGGAACGAGCAGGAACCCGACAAAATCCGCGCGCTCTATCGCGGCGCGGTCGAGGCCGGGTCGGACATCTTCCTGACCAACTCCTTCGGCGCCAATGCCTCGCGGCTGAAACTGCATGATGCCGCCGATCGCGCCTACGACCTGTCGAAGCTGGCCGCCGAACTGGGCCGCGAGATCGCCGAGGCCGCTGGCCGCAAGGTGATCGTCGCGGGCTCCGTCGGCCCGACCGGGGAAATCATGGGCGCCGCCGGCACGCTGTCGCACGAAAGCGCCGTGGCGATGTTCGAAGAGACCGCAAGAGGCCTGATGGACGGCGGCGCCGATGTGCTCTGGGTCGAGACGATCTCGGCCCCCGAGGAATACCGCGCCGCCGCCGAGGCCTTTGCCAATGTGGGCGCGCCCTGGTGCGGCACCATGAGCTTCGACACCGCCGGGCGCACGATGATGGGCGTGACCTCGGCCGACATGGTCAGGATGGTCGAGGGGCTGGGCAATCCGCCCATCGCCTTCGGCGCCAACTGCGGCGTCGGCGCGTCGGACCTGTTGCGCACGGTGCTGGGCTTCGTCGCCCAGGGCACCGAACGCCCGGTGATCGCCAAGGGCAATGCGGGCATCCCCAAATACGTCGACGGCCACATCCATTACGACGGCACGCCGGAACTGATGGCCGATTACGCCTGCCTGGCACGGGACGCGGGCGCGCGGATCATCGGCGGCTGCTGCGGCACGATGCCGGTGCACCTCAAGGCCATGCGCGAGGCGCTGGAGACACGGCCCAAGGGACCGCGCCCGACGCTGGACCAGATCACCGAGGCGCTCGGCGGGTTTTCCTCGGACAGCGACGGCACCGGCGACGACGACGGCCCGCAGCGCGAACGCCGGGGCCGCCGCCGCAAAAGCTGAGAGCGGTGTTAGGGAAGGATTAACCAAGCCATGGCAAAGATCGGCCATGGCAGGTGTTCCCGATCATATCCGACCCGACGACTGGCTGCGCACGGTCTTCTCCGCCCGCGCGGTCTCGGAAGGCGGTGTGATCCGGCGCAAGACCCGGGATATCGAGCGCATCGTCGGCCGCGACCGCTTCCTGATGGAGCTGAACAGACGGGGGTTCCGCGCGGTGCAGAACGGCGGGCAGACGGTGATCTTCTGCAACGCAGAGCCCGTCCGCATCCTGCGCTGATCCAATTCCATCCATGGAATTGATGCATCCCGTCCACGGGATGCCCGGCCCCTGATCGAACCGGCTCACCCGCCCCACGCCGCCAATTCCATCCATGGAATTGGCGCATCCCGTCCACAGGATTCCTGTCGCGGTGCGCTGATCCACACAACGCGGTCGTCGCCAGTCGCCTCTGCAAGCGCCCTCATTCCATCCATGGAATGAGCCAATCCCGTCCACGGGATTTCCCCCGCCCCCGTGAAATCGGGATCAACACATGTATCAATTTCAGATCAATGACGAAAAAGATGGCTGATTTCTGCCAATTTACCCGAAACCCCTTGTATCAATCTTTGCAAAACCTTCATTTTACAGGGAACCCGAAAGCGCCTACCGCGCTTCCAGAGAAGACCATCAGGACAGGATACCCCCATGCGCATCGCGATCCTCGGCGGCGACGGCTTCGTCGGCTGGCCCACCGCCCTCCACCTCTCGAACGCCGGCCATGAGGTCCATATCCTCGACAACCTCTCGCGCCGCTGGATCGACACCGAACTCGGCGTACAGTCCCTGACGCCGATGGATTCGATCCAGGAACGCTGCCGCATCTGGAAACAGACCTCCGGCGAAACCATCCGCTTCCACCTGATCGACCTCGCCAAGGAATACGAGCGCCTCAAGGCCTGGCTCACCGAGCACGCCCCCGACGCGATCATCCACTTCGCCGAGCAGCGCGCCGCGCCCTACTCGATGAAGACCGACCGCCACAAGGTCTACACGGTGAACAACAACACCAGCGCCACGCACAACCTGCTGGCCGCCATGGTCGAGGCCGCCCCCGAGGCGCATCTGATCCACCTCGGCACCATGGGCGTCTACGGCTATTCCTCGGTCGGTGCGCCGATCCCAGAGGGCTACCTCGACGTGCAGATCGACACGCCCACCGGCCCGAAAGAGCAGCAGATCCTCTACCCGACGAAGCCCGGCTCGGTCTATCACATGACCAAGTCCCTCGATCAGATCCTCTTCCAGTTCTACGCCCAGAACGACGGGCTCCGGATCACCGACCTGCATCAGGGCATCGTCTGGGGCACCCACACCGACCAGACCCGCCGGCATGAGCAGCTGATCAACCGCTTCGACTACGACGGCGATTACGGCACCGTGCTGAACCGCTTCCTCATCCAGGCCGCCATCGGCTACCCGCTGACCGTGCACGGCACCGGCGGCCAGACCCGCGCCTTCATCCACATCCAGGATTCGGTGCGCTGCATCGAGCTGGCTCTGGGTGACGCGCCGCAGCAGGGCGACCGGGTGAAGATCTTCAACCAGATGACCGAAACCCACCGTGTCCGCGACCTTGCCGCGCTGGTGGCCAGGCTTGCCAGGGCAGAGGTCCGCAACCTGCCGAACCCGCGCAAGGAAGCGCCCGAGAACGACCTGATCGTGAACAACGACCAGTTCCTCGCGCTGGGTCTGAACCCGACCACGCTGGCCGAGGGCCTGCTCTCCGAAGTCGTCGATGTGGCGAAGAAATACGCCCACCGCATCGACCGCTCGCGGGTGCCCGCCGTCTCGGCCTGGACCAAGGACATCGCCAAGACGGTCGAGCACGACCCCGAAGCCAAGGCCCTGCGCGCCGTCTCATGAGAAACGCCTATGTCACCCTTGTCACCAACGCGGACTTCGCGTTGGGGGCAAGGGCGCTGCTCCACGCGCTTGCCACCACCGGCACAACGGCGGATCGAGTCGTCTTGCATACAGGCGGTGTGCAGGACGCCGATCTCGCGCCCCTGCGCGCGCTTGGTGCACAGCTTGTATATGTCGATCCCCTGCCGGTCTCGGACGCCTTCGTCGCGGCCCATGCCAAGGACCAGATCCATGGCCGCAACCCCTTCACCAAGGGCGAGAAGCCAGCCTTCCACACGCCGCTCGACAACTTCTGCAAGCTGCGGCTCTGGCAGCTGCCCTATGACCGGGTGGTCTTCCTCGACGCCGACACGCTAGCGATCCGCAATATCGACCGGCTCTTCGACTACCCGGAATTCTGCGCCGCCCCCAACCTCTACGAGGGCCTCGGCGACTTCCATCGCCTGAATTCCGGCGTCTTCACAGCCCGCCCCTCGGCCCGGACCTTCGAGGCCATGCTGGCCCGCCTCGACGCCCCCGGCGCCTTCTGGAAACGCACCGACCAGACCTTCCTCGAAAGCTTCTTCCCCGACTGGCACGGCCTGCCGGTCAGCTACAACATGCTACAATATGTCTGGTTCAACCTGCCCGAGCTCTGGCACTGGCCCTCGGTCAAGGTCATCCATTACCAGTACGAAAAGCCCTGGCAGGAGCACGCCAAGCTGGACCGTCTGAGCCCCCTCGTCGACCTCTGGCGGGCCTATGCCGCCGATCAGACGCCGGACCTCACCAAACTGCAAGACCCGTCGTGACCGGCCTCATCGCCCTCACCGGCGCCACCGGCATCGCCGGAGAGGCCCTGACCCCGCTTGCCGACCTCACGCTGGGCCGTCGCCCCCTGCCGGGCACGCCACACCGGCCCTTCGACCTGACCGGCCCCGCGCCCGATCTCTCCGGCGTCGACACCCTGATCCACGCCGCCTTCTCGCACCTTCCGGGCAAGTACCGCGGCGGCGAGGGCGACGACCCCGCGGGCTTTCTCACCGCCAACCGCGACGGCACCCAACGCCTCTTCGACGCCGCCGCGCACCAGGGCGTGAAACGGGTGATCTTCCTCTCCTCGCGGGCGGTCTTCGACGGGTTGCCCCCCGGCACCGACCTGCCCGAAGACCGCGCACCGGATCCGCAAAGCCTCTACGGCCAGGCCAAGCTGGCGGCAGAGACCCACCTCGCGACGCTCCCGCTCACCGGCCTCAGCCTGCGCGCCACCGGCCTCTACGGCCCGGGCCGCGCGCACAAATGGCAAGACCTCTTCGCCGATTACCGCGCGGGCAAGACCATCGCGCCCCGCCGCGCCACAGAGGTCCACACCGCGGACCTCGCCCAGGCCGTCCGCCTGCTGCTGACCGAAACCACGCCCGGCCCGGTCCACCTGTCCGACATCCTGCTCGACCGCCACGACCTGCTCGCCGAGGTCCAGCGCCTCACCGCCTGCCCATACCCGCTTCCCGCAAAGGCCAGCACAGCGGTCAGCCAACTCCGCTGCGCCCGCCTCGCCAACCTCGGCTGGACCCCCGGCGGCACGGCCCTCCTGCACCGGACCCTCGCGTCCCTCCTGCCCTGAGGCGCGCGCCCGGGCTTTGTCCCTGCGAGAATACTCAGGCCCGCCGCACGCCCGTCACAGCCGCTCCGCGCAGCCCGCAGCTTCTTCTTGGTCCAAATACCTAATCCGACCGCCGCCAAGGGGCGCCTTGCTGCCCACCTTCAGAAACACCGCGCAACAGACCGGTTCCGCCAGGCCTCAACCCCATGAAACCCGGCCGGCCGCTCCGCCCGGCAATGGCCGGAAGCTGCCGCGCAACCATGGCAGCCCGACAGCTCCGGTCCCACAAACACCACAGCCCGTCCATCCGGTCGGCGCCTCCCCCGGCGCGGAAGCCCGGGCGAAGCCCCTCGACACATCCGTCGCAAGCCCCTCAGAGCGGCGGAATATCCCCGGCTTCGAAGACCTGCTGGAAACCCGCCTCCCATTCGGCAAAGCGGCCCTCGGCGATCGCGCCGCGCATGCCCTGCATCAGCTCCTGGTAGTAATGCAGGTTGTGCCAGGTCAGCAGCATGCCCGCGATCATCTCTCCGGTGCGATAGACGTGATGCAGGTAGGCCCGCGAATAGGACCGGCAACAGGGGCAGGTGCAGGCTTCGTCCAGCGGCCTCGGATCGTCCGCATGGCGGGCATTCTTCAGGTTGACCTGCCCCCGCCGGGTCCAGGCCTGCCCGGTGCGCCCCGACCGGGACGGCAGGACGCAATCCATCATGTCGATGCCGCGCGCCACGGCCCCCACGATGTCCTGAGGCTTGCCCACCCCCATCAGGTAGCGCGGCTTGTCCTCGGGCAGGAACCCCGGCGCGTAGTCGAGACAGGCGAACATCGCCTCCTGTCCCTCGCCGACCGCAAGACCGCCCACCGCGTAGCCGTCGAAGCCGATGGACACCAGCGCCTTGGCGCTTTCCTCGCGCAGATCGCGCTCCAGCCCACCCTGCATGATGCCGAACAGCATATGCCCCGGCCGATCGCCGAAGGCCTCGCGCGAGCGCGCCGCCCACCGCATCGACAGCGCCATGCTCTCGGCGATCCGGCCCCGGTCGGCGGGCAAGGCCGGGCATTCGTCGAAGGCCATGACGATATCCGACCCCAGAAGCCGCTGGATCTCCATGCTGCGCTCGGGCGTCAGCATGTGCTTCGACCCGTCCACATGGCTGCGGAAGGCCACACCTTCCTCGGTCAGCTTGCGCAGGTCGGCCAGGCTCATCACCTGGAACCCGCCCGAATCCGTCAGGATCGGCCGTTCCCAGTTCATGAAGCGGTGCAGCCCGCCCAGCCGCGCGATCCGCTCGGCGCCGGGCCGCAGCATCAGGTGGTAGGTATTGCCCAGCAGGATATCCGCGCCGGTCTCGCGCACGCTTTCGGGCATCATGCCCTTCACCGTCGCCGCCGTGCCCACCGGCATGAAGGCCGGCGTGCGAATCTCTCCGCGCGGGGTGCGGATCACGCCCAGCCGCGCCTGCCCGTCGCGGGCCTGAACCGTATAGGATGTCTGTGTCATGAGGCTTCATGGCAAACCCCGCGCGATTTGAAAAGGCCCGCAACGCCCGCCCCGCGCGCCAACCCGAGGAGAAGGCCAAGGGCCGCCCGACGAGACCCCTGCGCGCGCAGCGCCCCTTTGGATCAAATGCCCGCTTGCCCCGGCGCGTGGGCTTCGCCAATCATGCGCTTATGAGCAGAACCCCGGTCTACAAGGGCGGCATGGATGCCGTCATCGCCCAGTACGAAGGCCGCCGAGACCCCTTCGAGCACCGCGCGGACGAGGGCCTGCCCCCCGCCGATCTCGACCTCGGGCCGCTGACGCAAAGCCGCATCACGCCCCCCGGGGAAGACCCGCGCCATGCCCCGCCGTTCCGATCCGCCCTGCATCGCAAGACCTTCCAGATCCGCGAGGAGCTGACGGGCGCCTCGGACCTCTGCGCGCTCAACGCGCTTCTGATCTCGCACCTGCGCAAACGCAGCGCCCCGCCCGAGGCCGCAGTGCTGTTCCAGCGCCTCTGGGCCGAACAGGGTGCGCATTTGCTGGCCGAGCTCGATCCGCGCTGGCTGGTGTCATCCATCACCACCTTCGGCGACCACGGCACGACCACCGTGCAGCGGTCCGTCGGGCTGGCGCTGACCGTGCTTTTCGGGATGATAAAACTCTACGAGACAGAGCGGCTTTATTCCGGCACCCCCTCGGACAAGGCCTTTGTTCTCGATGGGAAAATTCGCGGCACCCTGCCGATGGAGATGAACAGCTACAGCCTTGTGAACGGCGGGCTCGACGTCAACCTGCTGGGCCGTCTCTGGCAAGAGGCCGAGGATGACATCGTCATCCAGCCGCTCGCGCATCACCTCTTGGACATGCTGATCCACGACCCCAACACGCTGTTCCGGCGCCTGCGGGTCATGAGCCAGCGCAAGACCCGGCGCGAAAAGGACGACCCCGCCGCCAAGCCGCGCCGGTCGAACATCGCCCCGGTTCCGGCCACGCCGCTGGACCCGCGCACCCTGCGCTGGGGCCTCGTCTCGACCGTCAAGGCGCCGCTCGACCGCATCGCGCGCTTCGCCGCCTACCATCTCGACCTCGGCGCCCATGCTCTGCACCTCTACCTCGACGAACCCGATGAGGCCGCGGCGCGCTACCTCACGCAGGATCCTCGCGTGACGGTTACACAATGCGACCCAACATATTGGGAAAGAACGGGAAAGAAGAGGTCAGAGGCACACCAACTTCGGCAGGCCCACAATGCGACCCGCAGCCTGCGCGCCTCCGCCGGAGACCTCGACTGGCTGGGTCACATCGACGTCGACGAGTTCATCCTGACCGACCGCCCGATGCCCGAGACCCTTGCCGCCGTCCCGCCCGGCACCGCGATCACCCGCCTGCCGCCGGCAGAGGCGTTGGCCCCGGCCGAGGGCCTCCCGCGCCACTTCAAGCTGACCCACAAGCAGGCCGGCGTGAAGAAGGCACAGCTGCAGGATATCTACCCGACCTTCGGCCTGCACCTCTACGGCGGGTTCCTGTCGCATACCTCGGGCAAGGTCTTTGCCCGCACCGGCATTGCCGACACGCGGCTGGGCATCCACACGCTGAAACACATGGGGGAAGACGCCACAAACCGCTTCAAGCCCGCCGGGCTGTACCTTGCCCACCTGCATGCGCCAAGCTGGGAGCATTTCCGCAACCACCTGAAATTCCGTCAGGAAAAGGGATCCTACCGCGCCCGCGCCGACCGGCCCGAACTGGGACAGGCAGAGTTGTTGCGCTTCCTCTCCGAAGAGGGCGAGGAAGCGCTGCGCAGCTTCTTCGACGAGGTCTGCGCCGATACACCGAGGCTGCGCGAGGCGCTGTCGGCGCACGGCATGCTGCTGACCCGCGACCTCGACCTCGACGGCGCGGTCCGGCGGGTCTACGGGGCGCTGCCATGACTACATGGGGCACCGTGACCACCGTGAAGGCGCCGATGCGCACGATCCTGACCTTCGCGGCCTGGCATCTTGAACAGGGCGCGCACCGGCTGTTCTTCTACCTCGACGAGGACGCGCCAGAGACGCTGGCCGTGCTGAAGGCGCACCCGAAAATCCGGGCCTGGCACACCGATGCCGCCTGGTGGGCCAAGCGCAAGGGTCGCCCCGACAAGCATCAGGCACGGCAGGGGCTGAACGCGCGCCACGCCAACAAGCGCAAAGCCGAAACGGACTGGCTGGCGCATATCGATATCGATGAATTTCTATTATCAGACAAACCGATAACAGAACATCTTCACGCTCTGCCTGAGGATTGCCTCTGCGCCCGCCTGCGCCCGGTCGAGGCTTTGGCGCCCGGTTCCGGCACGGCACCGGGAGAGACCGCCTTCAAGGCCTTCCACCTTGCGCAGGGCCCCCGGCAAGAGGCGGCAGAGGACTGCTTTCCCACCTGGGGCCCGCATCTGTCCGGCGGTTTTCTCAGCCATGTCGCGGGCAAGCTGTTCTTCCGCGCGGGCACGCCCGGCCTGCAGATCAAGATCCACAATCTCAGCCTGAACGGACAGGAAAACCCCGGGCAGCAGGCCCTTCCCGGTATCGAGCTTGGCCATTTCCATGCCGCCGACTGGCAGCATTTCATCGACGCCTACCGCTTCCGGCTGGCCCGCGGTTCCTACCGGTCAGAGCTGAAGCCGCAGGTCCGGCGCGACGGGGCCGTGAACCTGCATGACCTCTTTGCCATGATCGAGGACACCGGCGGCGAACCCGCCCTGCGCGCCTTCTTCGACGAGGTCTGCACCGCAGGCGCCGACCTCTGCGCCCGGCTGGACCGCCACGGCCTGCTGCGCCGCCAGCGCATGGATCTTGACGGGATTCGGGAAAAGCACTTCCCCGGCGTTCCGGTGGCCCCGGACAGCACCTCAAACGCACCCTAGCCCCGGCGCCTGCGCTGTGATCACGCACGGATTGACCTTTCCGGGGTTTTTCCCTATAGCGCCGCCACGGGGTATCAAGCGACTTCACGCCGGGCCAGCCGGGTCCGCCCCCTGACAGATGTGCGGGCCAGGCCACCAGTGTCCGCAAACTACGGACACACATGACAAAATTTTCTGACCTGAACCTCAGCCCCAAAGTCCTGAAAGCCATCGAAGAGGCGGGATACGAGACGCCGACGCCGATTCAGGCAGGCGCCATTCCCCATGCCCTCGAAGGCAAGGACGTTCTGGGGATCGCCCAGACCGGCACCGGCAAGACCGCCTCCTTCACCCTTCCGATGATCTGCAAGCTGGCCCGTGGCCGCGCCCGCGCCCGGATGCCGCGCAGCCTTGTGCTGTGCCCCACGCGCGAACTGGCCGCGCAGGTCGCCGAGAACTTCGACACCTATTCCAAATACGTGAAGCTGACGAAGGCGCTGCTGATCGGCGGCGTGTCCTTCAAGGAACAGGACATTCTGATCGACAAGGGCGTCGACGTGCTGATCGCCACGCCCGGCCGCCTGCTAGACCATTTCGAGCGCGGCAAGCTGCTGTTGACCGGCATCGAGATCATGGTGGTCGACGAAGCCGACCGCATGCTCGACATGGGCTTCATCCCCGATATCGAGCGCATCTTCAGCCTGACGCCCTTCACCCGGCAGACCCTGTTCTTCTCGGCCACCATGGCGCCCGAGATCGAGCGCATCACCAATACCTTCCTGTCGGCCCCGGCACGGATCGAGGTGGCGCGCCAGGCCACCGCCTCCGAGACCATCGAACAGGGCGCCGTTGTCTTCAAGCCGTCGCGCCGCGACCGCGAAGGCACCGAAAAGCGCAATGTGCTGCGCGCGCTGATCGACCAGGAAGGCGAGGCCTGCACCAACGCGATCATCTTCTGCAACCGCAAGGTCGATGTGGACGTGGTCGCCAAGTCGCTGAAGAAATACGGCTATAACGCCGCGCCGATTCATGGCGACCTTGACCAGTCGACCCGGATGAAGACGCTCGACGGCTTCCGCAACGGCGAGGTGCGTCTGCTGATCGCCTCTGACGTGGCGGCGCGGGGCCTCGATATTCCGGCGGTCAGCCACGTCTTCAATTTCGATGTGCCCAGCCATGCCGAGGACTACGTCCACCGCATCGGACGCACCGGGCGCGCCGGACGGTCCGGCAAGGCCTTCACCATCAGCACGCCGCGCGACGAGAAGTATTTCGAAGCGGTCGAAAAGCTGATCCAGAAGGAAATCCCGCGTATCGACAACCCGGTGAAGAGCGCCCCCGCGCCCGCCGCCGAACCGGAAGAAAAGCCCGAGGCCCGCAGCGACGAGGGCGAAAGCCGCTCGCGGTCGCGCACCCGCAGCCGGTCGCGCAAGGACGAGCCGCGCAACGACCGCCCCGAGCGCAGCCCGCGCGCAGATCGGGGTGACCGGTCGGTCCGCAATGACCGGCCCGAGCGCGGCGACCGCCGCGGCGGCGGCAGCAATGTCGTGGGCATGGGCGATCACATGCCCGAGTTCATCGCGCTCAGCTTCGACGAGCGTCGCGCCTCCTGACAGGTCGGAGGGGCCGCCAAGGGCGTCCCCTCGTCACCCGGCGCCGGGCAATCGCTACCATTGTAGAACCCAACATCCCGACGCACCCGGGATTACGCGTACCATCAGGCCAGCGTGGCCTGCATCGTGATCTCGCAGTTCAGCAGCTTCGAGATCGGGCAGCCGGCCTTGGCCGCCTCTGCCGCCTTCATGAAGTCTTCCTCCGACGCACCGGGGACCTTGGCGGCCACCGTCAGGTGACTTTTCTTCACGGCGAACCCCTCGCCGTCCTTGTCCATCGACACCTTGGCCGTCGTCGAGATCTCTTCCGGTGTCAGGTCGCTTTGCCCCAGGATCATCGACAGTGCCATGGAAAAGCAGCTGGCATGGGCGGCGGCGATCAGTTCTTCGGGGTTTGTGCCCGCCTGCCCTTCGAACCGGGTATTGAAGCCGTAGGGCTGATCCTTCAAAGCCGTGCTTTCGGTCGAGACGGTGCCCTTGCCGTCCTTGAGGCCACCCATCCATTTCGCGGAACCGGCTTTCGTGATCATGGTCTTGCTCCTTTTGTCCATTTCGCGACAAACGCGATACAGAAGGAACGTGGCCCGCGTGGCCCGAGTTCCCCCAGCCGCGTCAGACTTCGCGATTTGTTAAGACAGGCCGTGCAAGCCTTGCGCCACGCGGCCTGCCCCGCAACAGGAAACGCTTCATGACGTGTTTGGTTCAGCCTACGTTCGCGCCTTCGTACGCTGCCCCGCCCCGCTCCGGGCGCAGGCCAGTCAGGAGGGGTTCGACTGCCCCTGCAGGGTCCGCGACATCTCGGCCCGGGGCGCAAGGCTGTCGGTCGCACCGCGCCCTTCCGCAGGCCCGGCCTCCGGCTTTGCAGCGATAGGCTACGCACAGACCCCGGCATCCAGCGGAGGAAGATCCGCCCGTCGCCGGGGGTGCAGTTAGACTTGGCGCAGGCCGTCCGCGCCGCCCCTTATTACCCGCTGGCGGCGCGGTTCGGCAGCCCTGCGTCGCGGCTCAGCTCAGGCGGCTGACGACAACCGTGACCTCGGGCTTCTTGCCGATCTCGTTCAGGGTGCTCTGGCGCGTGACGCGGCGCAGCCCCTCTTCCAGCTTGTCGTCGTCGGTCAGGGTCTTGTCCCCGGCCCGGCCCATGAACTGCGACAGATCCTCTTCCAGAACGTCGACCAGCGGCGCATGGCTGCGCCCCATCTCGGGCAGGCCCATGGTCTCGCACCAGGGCTCGCCCAGCGGCTGGTCGTCCTCGTCCAGGATCACGGTCACGATCACATGCCCGTTCAGCGCCATGCGGATGCGGTCGCGTACGATGCCGTCCAGCGCGCCGATCTGCACAGAGCCATCGAGGTAGGTGCGCCCGGTCTCGATGTATTCGACCACCCTGGGCTCATTGCCGGAAAGGTCGATCATCATGCCGTTGACCGCCAGCACCCCCTTGCGCCCCTTGGCAGAGGCGATGCGCGCGTGTTCGCGCAGGTGCCGGTGTTCGCCGTGCATGGGCACCACGACCTGCGGCTGCACCACGTCGTGCACGGTCTCAAGGTCCGGCCGGTTGGCGTGCCCCGAAACGTGGTAATCGCCCATGCCGTCATCGACCACGTCGACGCCCTTTTCGGACAGCTGGTTCATGATGCGGAACACGTCCCGTTCGTTGCCCGGGATGGTCTTGGAGGAGAACAGGAAGAGGTCGCCCTCCTGCAGCTCGATGCCATTGTACTTGCCGCGCGCCAGCTGCGCCGACGCGGCCCGGCGCTCGCCCTGGCTGCCGGTGACCAGCAGCATGACGTTTTCGCGCGGGATCGACGTCACATCCTCGGGCCCGATCACCTTGGGGAAGGACGACAAGACGCCGGTCTCGACCGCCGCCTCGATCATCCGCCGCATGGCGCGGCCCAGAAGGCAGATCGACCGGCCCGCGCGGTCGCCCGCCTCGGCCAGCGTTTTCACCCGCGCCACGTTCGACGCGAAGGTGGTGGCCACGACCATGCTTTTTGCCTCGGCCACCAGCTTTTCCACCGCCGGGCCGACAGTCGCCTCGGACCGGCCGGGATGGCGCGAGAACACGTTGGTCGAATCGCAGACCAGCGCCTTCACCCCGTCCTTCGACACCTCGGCCCAAAGCTCGGGATCCCAGGCCTCGCCCACCAGCGGCGTGCGGTCGAGCTTGAAGTCGCCGGTGTGGATGACGCGGCCCGCGGGGCTGTCGATCACCAGCCCCGAGCTTTCGGGGATCGAGTGCGAGATCGGCAGGAAGCCCACGGTGAAGGGCCCCAGCGTCACGGTTTCCGGCCAGGCCGACACGGTGCGCACGGCCTTCCCTTCGACCCCGTATTCCGCCAGCTTGTGCCGCGCGATATTCGAGGTGAAGGCCCGCGCGTAGATCGGCGCGCCCAGCTGTTCGAAGGTGTGGCCCACGGCGCCGACGTGGTCCTCATGCGCGTGGGTGATCAGCACCGCCTCGATCCGGTGGCGGTTCTCCTTCAGCCAGCTGATGTCGGGGATGATCAGGTCGACGCCCGGCGTGGTGTCCATGTCCGGGAAGGTCACGCCGATGTCGACGACGATCAGGCGCTCTTCGCCCGGTTTGCCGTAGCCGTAAACGTAGCAATTCATGCCGATTTCCCCGGCACCGCCGAGGGGAAGGTAGATCAGTCTGTTGTCGCTCATGTGCCTCAATCCTGTAAGCTGTTGTATTTATGGATCTCGGTCAGCCCATGCATCGTCAGATCCTCGCGGAACTCATCGAAAAGGTCCGCCGATTGCTGGAATAGGGGCGCCAGCCCGCCCGTCGATATCACCCGCATCGGGCGGTCGCGCTCGCCCTTGATGCGGTCGCAGATCTCGCGCACGAGACCCACGTAACCCCAGAAGATGCCCGACTGCATGCAGGCCACCGTATTGGTGCCCACAACCCCCTGCGGGCGGGATATGTCCACATGCGGCAGTGCGGCGGCGGCCTGGTGCAGCGCCTCCAGCGACAGGTTCACGCCGGGCGCGATCACGCCGCCGACATAGGCGCCGTCGTGATCCACCACGTCGAAGGTCGTCGCGGTGCCAAAATCCACGATGATCAGGTCGCCGCCGCACAGGCTGTAGCCCGCCACCGTGTTCACAAGCCGGTCCGGGCCGACCTGCGTGCCCGCATCGACACGCACGTCGATGGGCAGCAGGCAGTCGGGGCGGCCCACCACCAGCGGCCGGGTGTTGAAGTAGCGATCCGCCAGAACCCGCAGGTTGAAGACCACGCGCGGCACGGTCGAGGACACGATCATGTCGGTGATATCCGCCTCGATGCCCTGAAACTCCATCAGGGTCGACAGCCAGACGTAATACTGGTCCGCCGTGCGCCGGTGTTCCGTCGAGGTGCGCCAGGTCGCAATGAAGCGTTCACCGTCCCAGATCGAGAAAACGGTGTTGGTATTGCCGCAGTCGATGGCAAGAAGCATGGGCGTCCCGATTCAGGCAGGTGGGTTCAGAAGAAGACGTCCGCGGCAGCGATGGCCACGCGGCCCTTGGGCGTCTTTAGGACAAGTCGACCGGCCTCGTCCACCGTCTCGAAGGTTCCGGTCAGGGTCTCGCGCCCGGTCCGCGCGGTGATCTCTTCACCCAGGCGCGCGGCCCGCGCCAGCCAGGCCTCGCGGATCGGGGAGAAACCATAGGTTACCAGACGCTCCTCGAGGCTGGCCCAGGCCACGGCCAGGGCCTCCAGCAGCGCCTCGGGTGTCACGCGCACGCCGGTCTCCGCCAGCACCGACACCGGCAGGACGGCGCCGCTCTCGACCTCTGCGGCCTCGGGCGCGGCCACCAGGTTCACCCCGATACCCACCGCCAGCGCGCCCTGCCCCAGCCCCTCCAGCAGGATGCCCGCCACCTTGCCGTGGTTCATCAGCACATCGTTCGGCCACTTCAGCGCAAGGCCCGCCGCCGTGCCCGTCACCGCCTCCAGCGCGTCGTATAGCGCCAGCGCCGCCACGAAGGACCGCAGCGCAACCCGGTCCGGCGGCTCGTCCAGCCGCACCACCAGCGTCGCCGCGAAATTGCCCGCGGGCATGACCCAGCCGCGCCCGCGCCGCCCGCGCGCCGCAGTCTGCCGCAGGCCCAGGATCCACTCGGGCCCGACCAGCCCGGGGGCCAGCCGCGCGGCCTCGGCATTGGTGCTGTCGACCTCCGCCAGCACCCGCCGCCCATAGCCCGATGGCCAGCCCATCAGGACCGGCCCCCGGCTTCTTCTTGGCAAAAATACCCTCCGCCGGAGGCTCCTGCCGCCGCGACCCGTGCAGCCCTATCGGACAAGCGTCACCGCCGCGGCCTGCGCCGCGCCCTCGATCCCGAAGAGGTTCACCACGCCCGCGACCATGATGATCGCCGAGGCCATCAGGAAGCCCGTCAGCACCGGCGACCGCCCGCCGTCCAGCGCATCCTCGCGGTCCTCGCCGAAATACATGTAGTAGACGATCCGCAGGTAGTAGAAGGCGCCGATGACCGAGGCCACCACGCCCGCCACCGCAAGCCAGGCCAGCCCGGCGTCATAGGCGGCACGCAGCACGTAGAGCTTGCCGAAAAAGCCCACCAGCGGCGGCACACCGGCCAGCGAGAACAAGAGCACCAGCATGGCCAGCGCCTTGCCCGGCTCTTTCCTCGAATACATCCCCAGCGCCTCGATATCCGTGACGGGGTGGCCGTCCCGCTCCATCGAGAGGATGAAGGCGAAGGTGCCGACGTTCATGGTGACGTAGATCGCCATGTAGATCAGCATGGCCTGCACACCCAGCGCGGTGCCCGCGGCCAGCCCCATCAGCGCATAGCCCATGTGGGCGATCGAGGAATAGGCCATCAGCCGCTTGATGTCGCGCTGCCCGATTGCCGCCACCCCGCCAAGGAACATCGACAGAAGCGACAGAAGCGCCACCACCTGCCCCCAGTCCGAGGTGACGGTGCCGAAGGCGTCGAACATCACGCGGGCAAACAGGCTCATGGCCGCAACCTTGGGCGCGGTGGCGAAGAAGGCGGTGACCGGCGTGGGCGAGCCCTCGTAGACGTCCGGCGTCCACATGTGGAAGGGCACGGCAGAGACCTTGAACGCGAGGCCGGAGATCAGCAGCACCAGCCCCAGCAGCAGCCCGATGGAGATCTCCCCGTCAGAGGCCGTGGCGATGATGCCCGAGAACAGCGTCGTGCCGGCATAGCCGTAGACCAGCGAGGCGCCGTAAAGCAGCAGGCCCGAGGACAGCGCGCCCAGCACGAAATACTTCAGCCCCGCCTCGGTCGACTTGGCGCTGTCCCGGCGCAGCGCCGCGACGACGTAAAGCGCCAGCGATTGCAGTTCGAGCCCCATGTAAAGCGCCATCAGGTCGCCCGCAGAGACCATCATCATCATGCCCACCGCGGCCAGCGCGATCAGCAGCGGGTATTCGAAGCGCAACAACCCGCGTCTTGCCATGTAGCCCTCGGACATCAGCAGCACGCAGGCGGCGGACACCAGGATCACGATCTTGGAAAACCGCGCAAAACCGTCGTCGTTGAACATGCCGCCAAAGGCGGTGCGCGTGCCTTCGCCGGTTGTCCCGATCCAGAAGGCCACCGCGAGGAACAGCCCCGAGGTCAGCCAGACCAGCAGCGGCGCCGCCTTGTCCTTGCCGGTGTAGACCGCCGCGACCAGCGCCACCATGGCATAGATGGACAGCAGGATTTCCGGCAGGATGATATTGAGATCAGCCGTCAGCATTGCGCCCTCTCCTCAGTGGTCCGCATCCGCGACCTGCGTGGTCGCGGGCGAAAGATCGGCGGCGGCAACCGCCTCGTCGTATTGGCTCAAGAGCGCTTCGACCGAGGGGCCGATGCGGTCGAGGATCGGCGCCGGGTAGACCCCCATCCAGATCGTCATGACCACCAGCGGTGCAAAGATCGCCTTTTCGCGGGTCGTCATGTCCTTGATGGTGCGCAGGCTTTCCTTGATCAGATCGCCCATGACCACGCGGCGATACAGCCACAGCGCATAGCCCGCCGACAGGATCACCCCCAGCGCCGCGACGGCGGCGACCCAGGTGTTGACCTGGAAGATCCCCATCAGCGTCAGGAACTCGCCGATGAAACCGCTCGTCCCCGGCAGGCCGACGTTGGCCATGGTGAACAGCATGAAGATCAGCGCATAGGCCGGCATCCGGTTCACCAGGCCGCCGTAGGCGTCGATGTCTCGGGTATGCATGCGGTCGTAGATCACGCCTACACAGAGAAACAGCGCCCCCGAGATGAAGCCGTGGCTGATCATCTGGAAGATCGCCCCGTCGACGCCCTGCTGGTTCGCCGCAAAGATCCCCATGGTCACGTAGCCCATGTGGGCCACCGACGAATAAGCGATCAGCTTCTTCATGTCATCCTGCACCAGCGCCACGAGCGAGGTGTAGACGATGGCGATGGCCGACATCCACAGGACCAGCGGCGCCATGACCTCGGACCCGACCGGGAACATCGGCAGCGAAAAGCGCAGGAAGCCGTAGCCGCCCATCTTCAGCAGGATCGCCGCCAGCACCACCGACCCGGCGGTCGGCGCCTGAACGTGGGCGTCGGGCAGCCATGTATGCACAGGCCACATCGGCATCTTCACCGCGAAGCTGGCGAAGAAGGCCAGGAACAGCATGGTCTGCATGCCGCCGATGATCTGGATGCCGAACAGGCTGAAGGTGCCGCTGTCGAAGCTGTGCGTCAGCAGCGCGGTCTGGCCCTCGCCGCAGGCGCCGATGCAGGTGGTGCCCGCCTCGGTATACATCGCCACCATGGCCACCAGCATCAGCACAGAGCCGAGGAAGGTGTAGAGGAAGAACTTGAAGCTTGCGTAGATGCGGTTCTTGCCGCCCCAGATGCCGATGATCAGGAACATCGGGATCAGGCCCGCCTCGAAGAAGAGGTAGAAGAGCACCAGGTCCAGCGCCATGAAGACGCCCAGCATCAGCGTTTCCAGCAGCAGGAAGGCGATCATGTATTCCTTCACCCGGGTCGTCACACCCCAGCTGGCCGCGATGGTCAGCGGCATCATGAAGGTCGTCAGCATCACGAAGAGCACCGAGATGCCGTCGACGCCCATGCGGTACTTCATGCCCAGAAGCCAGTCCGCCTCGTCCACCATCTGGAAGCCGGTGTCGGAGGGGTCGAACTGGAACAGGATGAACAGCGAGATCAGGAAGGTCGCCGTCGTGGTGATCAGCGCCAGCCAGCGGGCATTGCGGTCTGCCGCCTCGTCCCCGCCGCGCAGGAACAGCGCCATGATCAGCGCCGCAAGGGCGGGCAGGAAGGTGACGATGGAAAGTAGGTTGCCCATCAGTGCGCCCCCCCGGTCATGGTCATCCAGGTGATGAAGACGGCGATGCCGATCACCATGGCGAAAGCGTAAGTGAAGATATAGCCGGACTGCGCGCGCCCCGCGAGACGGGTGAAGAAGGGCACGATGCCCATGGCAATCCCGTTGATCCCGCCGTCGATGACATCGCCGTCGCCGCGCTTCCACAGGATGCGGCCAAGGCTTTTGGCAGGCCGCACGAAGAGGAAGTCATAGATCTCGTCGA
Source organism: Ponticoccus sp. (in: a-proteobacteria) (assembly GCF_048381735.1). NCBI lineage: Bacteria > Pseudomonadati > Pseudomonadota > Alphaproteobacteria > Rhodobacterales > Roseobacteraceae > Ponticoccus > Ponticoccus sp. (in: a-proteobacteria). The sequence goes on along the minus strand of NZ_JBLXGL010000001.1, from coordinate 576,531 downwards.
AATACCACTTGTTCAGGAGGAACAGGTACAGCGGGCGCTGGCTTTCGGCCAGGCGCTTGGGCAGCGCCGGGTTCACGATATAGAAGATATAGGCCGTCACCAGACCGATCAGCATGGCGATGAAGGGGCTGATCTTGACCCATGTGGGCGCGTGGTGCGCCTCGTCCATGACGTGGTTGTCGGGGGCCATGTAGATCGCCCCCTCGGGTGCCATGGCGGGCAGCGCGGCATGGGTGCCGTCGGCCAGCGTCGCGTGATCGCCGGACGGATCGACCGCCTCGGCACCATCCGCTGCGGGCACTGCGCCCTCGGCCAGCTCCGCGTGCTCGGCCCCGTCGCCATGCTCCGCCCCTGCGCCCTGCTCGGCGGCCTCGGCGTGATGCGCGGGAATGCCGAAGAAGGCGTTCACCCGGTCGTGGTCCCCGAAGAAGGAGCCGTACCAGACCATCCCCGAGAAGACCGCACCCAGACCCAGCACGCCCAGGGGCACCAGCATGACCGTCGGGCTTTCATGCGCGTGCTCATGCTTGTGCTTGTTGCCGCGCGGCTCGCCGTAGAAGGTCATGAACATCAGGCGCCACGAATAGAACGAGGTAAAGAGCGCCGCGATCACCAGCATCCAGAAGGCATAGCCCCCCGCCGTGCCGGCCCATGCGCTCTCGATCACCGCATCCTTGGACAGGAAGCCGGCAAAGCCGATGTGGGTCAGCGGGATGCCGACACCGGTGATGGCCAGCGTGCCGACCATCATCGCGGCAAAGGTGTAGGGGATTTTCTTCCGCAGCCCGCCGTAGTTCCGCATGTCCTGCTCGTGGTGCATCGCGTGGATGACCGACCCGGCACCGAGGAAGAGCATCGCCTTGAAGAAGGCATGCGTGAAGAGGTGGAACATGGCGACCGAGTAGACGCCGACGCCCGCCGCCACGAACATGTAGCCCAGCTGCGAACAGGTCGAATAGGCGATCACACGCTTGATGTCGTTCTGCACCAGACCCACGGTCGCCGCGAAGAAGGCGGTGGTCGCGCCGAGGATCGTGATGAACATGGTGGCGTGCGGCGCGAACTCCATCAGCGGCGACATGCGGCAGACAAGGAAGACGCCCGCCGTCACCATGGTGGCCGCGTGGATCAGCGCCGAAACCGGCGTCGGACCTTCCATGGCGTCGGGCAGCCATGTGTGCAGCAGCAGCTGCGCCGACTTGCCCATGGCGCCGATGAACAGCAGCACCGCCACCAGCTCTGCCGCGTTCCACGAGGTCCAGAGGAAGGTGATCTGCGTCTGCGCCAGTTCGGGCACGGCGGCAAAGACATCGTCGAAGCGCACCGAATCCGTGAGGTAGAACAGCGCGATGATCCCAAGCAGGAAGCCGAAGTCGCCGACCCGGTTGACGATGAAGGCCTTCATCGCCGCCGCATTGGCCGAAGGCTTGCGGTAGTAGAAGCCGATCAGCAGGTAGGAGGCGACGCCCACGCCCTCCCAGCCGAAGAACATCTGCACGAGGTTGTCCGAGGTCACCAGCATCAGCATGGCGAAGGTGAAGAAGGACAGGTAGGCGAAGAAGCGCGCCTTGTAGCTTTCCTCGCCCTCCTTGAAGTTCTCGTCATGGGCCATGTAGCCGAAGGAGTACAGGTGCACGAGCGCCGAGACCGTGGTGACGACGATCAGCATGATCGAGGTCAGGCGGTCCAGCCGGATCGACCACTCGGTCGACAGCGTGCCGCTTTCGATCCAGCGCATCACCGGGATCTGCTGCGTTTCCGGCCCGTGGGTCAGGAAGACGATCCACGAGAAGGCACAGGCGAGGAACAGCAGGCCGGTGGTGACCCATTGCGCGCCCCGGATCGAGATGAAGCGCCAGCCGAAGCCCGCGATCAGGCTGCCCAGCAGGGGCGCGAAGAGGATGATGGTTTCCATGGTATTGTCCTCTCAGCCCGCGATCATTGAAATCAGCAACAAAAGCTGCGGATCGGGATAGGGCAGCATCATGAACTTGGGGGCAGCCCATGCGATCGCATTTGCGGGTGTTCCTCCAATCAGAAGCATGAAACCCGGCAGACCAACGTTGGTGATCATCGGCTTAACCCTTCATCACGTTGACGTCTTCAACCGCAATGGTGCCACGGTTGCGGAAGAAGCAGACGAGGATCGCAAGGCCGATGGCGGCCTCGGCGGCGGCGACGGTCAGCACAAACAGCGTGAAGACCTGCCCCACCAGATCGCCCAGATGGGTCGAGAAGGCCACGAGGTTGATGTTCACCGCCAGAAGCATCAGCTCGATGCTCATCAGCAGGATGATCACGTTCTTGCGGTTCAGGAAAAGCCCGAAGATGCCGATGACGAAAAGCACCGCCGCCACCGTCAGGTAATGTTCCAGTCCGATCATCTGTCCCCCTCGGGCCGCTCCGCCCGATTTGTGGTCTTGTCCGTCAGGGGCCGGTTCGCCGGTCCCTTGCTTGCGCGCCCCTGAAAGGCCGCGTTTCGTGGCGGCCTAGCCGCCGAAGTCGCCGCAGGCCACCGGAACCGCCGTCACGATGCCCACCGCGACCGCTGTCCAGCGGTCTGCGTTCACGGCAGCCGCCCGCGCCGCAGAAGCCGCCAGCCGGGCATTCGGCTGCGCCAGCCCTCGCGCACATGCACGGGCACCAGCCGCATCGCCCGCCGCAGCAGCCATGCGCCCAGTGTCAGCTTGAAGGCCCAGAAGGCCGCATAGGCCGCCAGCCCTGCGGGCGACAGCATGAAGTCGAAGAATGCGCTCACAGCCCCTGCCCCGGTTTGACGTCGCGCAGCTCCATGGCCTTGGCCGGGTCGCGGTACATCTGCGCCAGCACGTCCTGGCGCTTCACATCCTGACGGTGGCGCAGCGTCAGCACGATGGCCCCGATCATCGCCACCAGCAGGATCAGCCCGGCCAGCTGGAACAGCAGGAAGTAGCGGTCATACAGCAACATGCCCAGGGCCTGCGTGTTGTGCATCTCGGTGCCGATGGGCGCGGCGCGCTGCGCCTCGGCCATGTCCGAGGCGTCCCATGCGCCGAAGGCCATGACCAGCTGCATCAGGATCACCAGCCCGATCAGCAGCGCGAGCGGCATGTATTTCGCCATCTCGGCCTTCAGCTCGGCAAAATCCACGTCCAGCATCATCACCACGAAGAGGAACAGCACCGCGACCGCGCCGACGTAGACGATGACCAACAGCATGGCCACGAACTCGGCGCCCATCAGGACAAAGAGCCCCGCAGACGACAGGAAGGCGAGGATCAGCCAGAGCACCGAATGCACCGGGTTGCGGCTGACGACGGTGAACAGCCCGCCCGCGATGGCACCGATCGCAAAGAGATAGAAGGCAAAGACGGTCATGTTTCGTCGTCCTTTCGGTCTGTCATGACCTCGCGCGCAAGGTCCATGGCCCGGGTCATGGCGGGAATGCCCGCGAACATCGACATCTGCGCGATGGTCTCGGCCACTTCCTCGTCGGTGGCGCCCGCCTCGAGCGCGTGGCGCACCGCCATGCGGAAGGGCGTTTCGGCCTGCGCGCCCTGCATGGTCATGCCCGCGATGGTCAGAAGCAGCCGCGTCTTGGCGTCCAGCCCGGATTGCGACATGCCCTTGCCGAACCACATCTCCATCGCGTCCTTGGACATGGTCGGCCAGAGCTTTTCAAAGCCCTTGGGATCGAAGGAGGAGAGCGCCGGGTTGAAGGCCTTGGCCATCTCCTGCGCCTGCTGCATCATCAGCTCGAAGGGGGTCTTGGCGTCAGACATCGCGGCTCTCCCGACCATGGATTTTGGAAAATCCATGGCAAAAATCTTCGAAGATTTTTGCGTCGTGGGTCATCGGTAGGGGGCGTCCAGTTCGAGGTTGCGGGCAATCTCGGCCTCCCAGCGGTCGCCGTTCTCAAGCAGTTTCTGCTTGTCGTAGAACAGTTCCTCGCGGGTCTCGGTCGAGAACTCGAAGTTCGGACCCTCGACAATGGCATCGACCGGGCAGGCCTCCTGGCAGAAGCCGCAGTAGATGCATTTGGTCATGTCGATGTCGTAGCGCGTCGTGCGGCGCGAGCCGTCGTCGCGCGGTTCGGCGTCAATGGTGATCGCCTGCGCCGGGCAGATCGCCTCGCAAAGCTTGCAGGCGATGCAACGTTCCTCGCCGTTGGGGTAGCGCCGCAGGGCATGCTCGCCGCGGAAACGCGGACTCAGCGGGCCCTTTTCATGCGGGTAGTTGACCGTGGCCTTGGGCGAGAAAAAGTATTTCAGGCCCAGCTGGAACCCCTTCACGAAGTCCGCGAGCAGGAAGTATTTCGCGGCACGGCCGTAATCCATGGTAGCCATCAAGAACTCCCCTGTGTCTGCGCCGCGCCCTGCGTCCGGGCCTCGAGGCGCTCGGCCTCGGAGGCGTCCATCAGCGGATCGCCGTTGGCGTCGTATTCCTGAAACCCGGTGCCGGCGCCGGGCGCCTGCATCGGCTGCTCTGCGTCCTGCTCCGGCCGCGCCGGGGCCCCGGCGGCTTTCTTCGCCTCGGTGGCCTGAACGTCGGCGGCCCAGCGGAACAGGGCGGCGGCGATCTCTGTCGCCTGCGGCATCAGGTTGCCGTCGCTGTCCACATCCGGCAGGCCGGTGTCGCGGACGACGAAATCGCCCAATTCGATCATGTCGATGTATTTCGCGTCGAGGATCGCATTCTTGAGGTCGCTCATCGGGGTTCTCCCATGTCAGAGGCGACGGACGTCAGGCCCGCCCCTCTGCACAGCATAGCACCGAACGCCCGCCCCTTCTCGGGAAAGGCCGGGGCGCCAGTGCGGCAGACCATGCGTGTCGCTGTCGGACCCAAGGCCTAGCCTCCCACCACCCAGCGGGCCCAGAAGCCGCCGAGCACCTCGAATTTCGCCAGGAAGGCCACCACGACGACCCAGGCCAGCGAGAGCGGCAGGAAGACCTTCCAGCCGATGCGCATCAGCTGGTCATAGCGGTAGCGCGGGGTGATCGCCTTCACCATGGCGAAGAGGAAGAAGAAGAAGGCCATCTTCGCGACCATCCACAGCGCACCGTCCGGCAGGCCCGGGATGGGCGACAACCAGCCACCGAAGAACAGCAGCGTGGTCAGCGCGCACATCAGGAAGATCGCGATGTATTCGCCCGCCATGAACAGCAGGAAGGGTGTCGCCGAGTATTCGACCTGGTAACCCGCCACCAGTTCCGATTCCGCTTCTGGCAGGTCGAAGGGCGGGCGGTTGGTTTCCGCCAGCGCGCTGATGAAGAACAGGAAAACCATCGGGAAATGCGGCAGCCAGTACCAGCCGAAGAAGCCCCATCCTGTGTCCTGCGCCTTGACGATGTCACCGAAGTTCATCGAGCCGGTCGAGAGGATCACGCCGATGATGATCAGCCCGATGGAAACCTCGTAGGAAATCATCTGCGCGGCAGAGCGCAGCGAGCCGAGGAAGGGGTATTTCGAGTTCGAGGCCCAGCCGCCCATGATCACGCCGTAGACCTCCAGCGAGGAGACGGCGAAGACATAGAGGATGGCGACGTTGAGGTCCGAGATCACCCAGCCGTCGGCAAAGGGGATCACCGCCCAGGCGATCACCGCCAGCACGAAGCTGGTCAGCGGCGCGAGGATGAAGACGGTGCGGTCGGCGCCCGCCGGGATCACCACTTCCTTGACCACGTATTTCAGCGCATCGGCCACCGATTGCAGCAGGCCCCATGTGCCCACCACGTTCGGGCCGCGCCGCATCTGCACCGCCGCCCAGATCTTGCGGTCGCCGTAGACGAGGAACAGCAGCGAGATCATGACGAAGCCCAGCACCGCAAGGCATTGCGCAAGGATGATCACGAAGGTGCCCAGGGGCGTGGAGAAAAATGTGTCCATCAGGTCCTCACACCATCGGTATTCCGCTTTCCGCGCAGGCCAAGGCGGTGACCTCCGCGTCGATTGTCTTCAGCCCCGCGGGCAGCGCGGCCGAGATCGTGTAGACCGCATCGCCGCGCCAGAGGCCAGCCTCTTCCGCGACCGTCGTGCGCAGATGCCGCGCAAAACCGTAGCCGCGAATGATCGCATATTGCGCCGCCGCGCATTCCGCGTAGCGTTCGACGTCCTCCGGGTCGCGCGCGCCGCGCATCGACACAAGGAAGCTGACGAGATCCCCGTCCAGCAGTCGCGTTTCCACGCCCTCGTAGACCGGGGTGAAGGGCAGGCTGTCCCGCGGCACCGGCTCTGCCTCGCAGGCCAGAAGCGCGCAGGCCGATACCAGCGCCGCTATGGATCTGGAAACGCTCACTCATTCCGCCGCAAGCGGGGCTTCCGCGCGCGCCTTGGCCCGGCGGCTGAGGTCAGCCATGACCTCGGACGACCGGGCGATGGGGTTGGTCAGGTAGAAATCCGCGATGGCGGTGCGGAAACTGGCATCGCCCAGCGTACCCGCGTCGAGCGGCTGCCAGGCGTTTTCCGGCACCGCGTCGATCTTCTTCAGATGCGGCACGTCCTTCACCAGCGCCTGCCGCAGCTGCGCAAGGCTGTCCCAAGGCAGCGCCGCGCCCAGTTCGGCAGAGAGCGCGCGCAGGATGGCCCAGTTCTCCTTGGCCTCACCCGGCGCGAACCCGGCGCGCAGCGCCAGTTGCGGGCGGCCTTCGGTGTTCACGAAAAGCCCGTGCTCTTCGGTCCATGCGGCGGCGGGCAGGATCACGTCGGCGCGATGCGCGCCCCGGTCGCCATGCGAGCCCTGGTAGATGACGAAGGCACCCGGGGCTATCTCGACCTCGTCGGCGCCGAGGTTGTAGATTACATCCGCCTCGGCGACGGCTTCCATGCCACGCTCTGTCGCCGCGCCCACATCCAAGGCGCCAACCCGGGCGGCGGCGGTGTGCAGGATCAGCAGCCTGGCCTGACGGGCCTCGGCGATCTGCATCGCCATGGCCAGCACCGCCGCGCCGTCCGCCTCGCCAAGGGCGCCCTGCCCGACGATGACGATGCCGCGCTCTCCCTCGCCCACAGGCTCGCTGCGCGCGAGCTCCAGATGGTCGGCCAAGGCCTTGCGGTCCGTGCCGAAGCCCTGGACGTCATAGGTCAGATCCGCGACCGGCCCGATCACGCCGACCTGCGCGCCGCGCGCCCAAGCCTTGCGGATGCGGGCGTTCAGCACCGGCGCCTCGACACGCGGGTTGCAGCCGATCAGCAGGATGCCAGTCGCCTCGTCGATATCCTCGATGCGGGCCGTCCCGACATAGGCCGAGCGGTTGCCCGCGGGCAGCTTGGCGCCATCGGTGCGGCACTCGACCACGCCGCCCTGCCCCTCGACCATCTGCTTGAGGCTGTAGGCCGCCTCGACCGGGGCCAGATCGCCGACGATCCCGGCAAGGCTCTTGGCGCCCTTGATCGCCCCGGCGGCCTTTTCCAGCGCCTCGGGCCATGTGGCGGGGCGCAGCTTGCCATTCTCGCGCACATAGGGCCGGTCCAGTCGCTGGCGGCGCAGCCCGTCCCAGACAAAGCGCGTCTTGTCGGAAATCCATTCCTCGTTCACGCCGTCATGGTTGCGCGGCAGGATCCGCATCACTTCGCGCCCCTTGGTGTCCACGCGGATCGAAGAGCCTAGCGCATCCATCACGTCGACGGTCTCTGTCTTGGTCAGTTCCCACGGGCGGGCGGTGAAGGCATAGGGCTTGGACACCAGCGCCCCCACCGGGCAGAGGTCGATGATATTGCCCTGCAGTTCGGAATCGAGCGTCTGGTTCAGGTAAGAGGTGATCTCGGCATCCTCGCCGCGCCCGGTCTGACCCATCTGGGTGATGCCCGCGACCTCTGTCGTGAAGCGCACGCAGCGGGTGCAGGAAATGCAGCGCGTCATATGCGTTTCGACCAGCGGGCCGAGATCCAGATCGTCGACGGCGCGCTTGGCCTCGCGGTAGCGCGAGAAGTCGACGCCATAGGCCATGGCCTGATCCTGAAGGTCGCATTCGCCGCCCTGATCGCAGATCGGGCAATCCAGCGGGTGGTTGATGAGCAGGAACTCCATCACCCCTTCGCGGGCCTTCTTGACCATCGGAGAGTTCGTCTTGACCTGCGGCGGCTCGCCGTCCTTGCCGGGACGCAGGTCGCGGACCTGCATCGCACAAGAGGCGGCGGGCTTCGGCGGGCCGCCCACGACCTCGACAAGGCACATGCGGCAGTTGCCCGCAATCGACAGACGCTCGTGGTAGCAGAAACGCGGCACCTCGATCCCGGCCTGCTCGCAGGCCTGAATCAGGGTCATGGCGCCATCCACTTCCAACTCGATTCCGTCGATGTTGATCTTGCGCAAATCGGACATGCTGGCGCCTTTCCAGTTCCATGGCTGGCAGCGCTCATCCGCAGATGAGCCGCGGTCGAGGGCGTTCTACCGCGCATCCCTGTCCGATACCAGATGCGCGACCGCCCAAAAGCGGGAAAAATCGACGCGGGCGCGGGTGCGGACGACCCGCACCCGCGCAATTTAACGATTTGAAAAGAATGCGGTAATTCCCGATTAAATCAGTCGGAAATACAGGGCCTCACCGCAGGAAGCTGCCCACCGGCCCGCCGCGCGCGATATCGGCCTTGCCATAGGCACACAGCGCCGCGCGATCCTTGGCATTGACGCCCTGACTGGACAGATAGGCCTCGGCCTTCTTGCGCATACGCTCCTTCTCCGCCTTCGATGTTACGTAGTCGTCGATCTCGTCGTTGGAGTACCCCATGTCCCTGGCCATCCCCTTCAGGGTGTTGAGCTGTGACATGGCCCGGACAAGGCGCGGCTCGATGCCGTCGCATTTCTTGCGGATCTCGTCAGCGATCGCGATGGCCATGAGGCCGTTGTCGATCTCGGGCACATCGCGCAGTGGCGGCTTGGCCTGCGCTTGGACAGCCGTCATGGCAAGGATCAGGGCGGCGGGAATCAGGCGCATTGGGGTGCTCCTTTGGATTGGACGTCCCCCTGAATGAAGGTCACACGCGCCGGCTATTCAATAACCGGACCCCCGACTTGTGCTTTTCGGCGGAAATTCCCCGATCAGCCGGCATCGCGGCAGGACCCGCGCAGCGTCACCGTGTTCTTCGTGATCGGCAGCGAAGAGCGCGGCGTGTCCGGCCCCACCCGCCAATCGATGTCCGAGGTGCCGTAGAAGGTGATGCAGTGGCGGATGCCTTCGTATTCGGCGGCGGCGATGGCGCCTTCCAGCGATTTCGCAACGGGGCGCGCGGTGGCGACGAAGTTCTGCCGGTCCGACCGGGCAACCGCCCGCGCGGTGCTGTTGTAGCGCTGACCGTCGAACAGCGGCTTCGAGCCCTGGCCGAAACCAAGACGCCCGCAGCCCGCCACAGAGACCACCATCAGCAAAAGACAGATCACGCGCACCATGGCTTGTTCGTTCCCTTCGCGCTCAACGCTTCGATTGCGGCAGCCCGGTGCTGCGCCGGCGCACTCTCTCCCCTGCGCGGCCCAAGGTCAAGCCGCACAGGGGGAAATCCCCGGACCCGCCGCGCGGCGCCGGGGATTTTCCGGCGCCGTGACAGAGCCAACGCGACCAGAGGCCGTCACCGCCCCGCCCTGTCCGGGGATCGCCGAAGCCCAGTGCGACCGCGTCACCGACAGGCGGACCCCCGAGACCCCGGACGACATTGCCGGAGGCAGGCCCGGAACGGACCGCGAGGACCTGCAAGCAGAGACCGGCAGCCCGTAGGCCATTCGGCCCCGCCCCGGTCAGGAGCCCTGCACGCCCGGCGTATCCAGGCAGAGGTTCCGGAAAGTCCAGACCCCGTTGGCCTGAAACCGCGATTCGGCGTCGACCGCGACGGTCAGGCCATGGTGCGCGCAGAAGGCCTTGGCCAGGTCGCGCGCCAGCGTCCGGTCCCGCGGACCAAGGCCGGGCGCCCCTTCGCTGCGGACATGCACGGTGCTTTCCGGCTCTGGCGCCGGACGGGTGAGGGCCTTCCCGGCAAGACCGATCACGCCGTCGGTGGCGCCGGTCCTGCCCTCGTATTGCGCGAAAGTCACGCCATAGGCCTGATCTTCGTAAAGCATCATATCCATCAGCCGGGCGGCGGCCTTGTCCGCCTGTGCCGTGCCGGCGAGAGTGGCGCCGCAAAGGCATGCGCCGATCAAAAGGGCCTTGGTCGTCTGGATCATCTTGCCATCTTCCCTTGCGCTGCTCGTCTACCGGACGCCCCGCATGGACCGGCCTGCGGGACCTGTCGAGGCCGGCCTGTCCGCCCCCTGGAAGGACAAGGGCCGGTTAATTTCGCCCGCTGCCCTTGACTGACATCCCCTGCGCGCCAAATCGCTTCTTCAGAAGTTGTAAGCCCCGCCCGGATCTGTCCTGTCAGGATTTCCGGGCAATGTGGCTTTGTAAAGTTACCATGACGTGAACGCGGGCCCGGCGTTGCCGTCTGCCCACATCTTGATCACATCCCGCCACACGCCCCAATAGAAGCGAAAACCCCGCCGCGCACGGCAGGGTTGTAACAGTCATTGAATAAGGCGCGGTCTATCCCGGGAAAGCGCGGTTATTCCGCAGCAACCGCGCTGACGCGACCGGCCTTCTGCGCCTTGATGCGGTCCTCGATCTCGTCCCGGAAGTTGCGGATCAGACCCTGGATCGGCCAGGCCGCCGCGTCGCCGAGCGCGCAGATGGTATGGCCCTCGACCTGCTTGGTCACGTCGAAGAGCATGTCGATTTCCTCGACCTCGGCCTCGCCGCGCACCAGCCGGTCCATCACGCGCATCATCCAGCCCGTGCCCTCGCGGCAGGGCGTGCACTGGCCGCAGCTTTCGTGCTTGTAGAATTTCGCCAGCCGCCAGATCGCCTTGATGATGTCGGTGGACTGATCCATCACGATCACCGCCGCCGTGCCAAGGCCCGACCCCAGCTCGCCGCGCAGGTAGTCGAAATCCATCACCGCATCGCGCATCTTCTCGCCGCGCACGCAGGGCACCGAAGAGCCGCCGGGGATCACCGCCTTGAGGTTGTCCCAGCCGCCGCGAATGCCGCCGCAATGCTTCTCGATCAGTTCCTCGAAGGAAATCGACATGGCCTCTTCGACGACGCAGGGCCGGTTCACGTGGCCCGAGATGGCAAAGAGCTTGGTGCCCGCGTTGTTCTGGCGCCCGAAGCTGGCGAACCACTCCGGCCCGCGCCGCAGGATCGTCGGCACCACGGCAATCGATTCGACGTTGTTCACCGTGGTCGGGCAGCCGTACAGCCCCGCCCCCGCCGGGAACGGCGGTTTCATCCGGGGCATGCCCTTCCTGCCCTCAAGGCTTTCCAGCAGCGCGGTTTCCTCGCCGCAGATATAGGCGCCCGCACCGTGATGCAGGAAGAGTTCGAAGTCGTAGCCCGAGCCGCAGGCATTCGGGCCGATCAGACCGTCCTCATAGGCCTCATCGATGGCGCGTTGCAGCGCCTCGCGCTCGCGGATGTATTCGCCACGGATGTAGATGTAGCAGGCATGGGCCTGCATCGCGAAGCTGGCGATCAGGCAGCCTTCGATCAGCGTATGCGGATCGTGGCGCATGATCTCGCGGTCCTTGCAGGTGCCGGGCTCGGATTCGTCCGCGTTCACCACCAGATAGGCCGGGCGACCGTCCGATTCCTTGGGCATGAAGGACCATTTCAACCCGGTCGGGAAACCCGCCCCGCCGCGACCGCGCAGGCCAGAGGCCTTCATCTGGTCGACGATCCAGTCCCGCCCCTTGTCGAGGATGCCCGCAGTGCCGTCCCAATGGCCGCGCTTCTTGGCGCCTGCCAGCGTTCGGTCGTGCATCCCGTAGAGGTTGGTAAAGATCCGGTCCTGGTCCTGAAGCATCTGTTAATCCTCATGTTCCCGGCGATCCCGCCACAAACCGTATATCATCCAAATCGCCCAGATGAAGCCCGCCCCGGCGGCAAGATCCATAAAAGCGCGCAGACGCTGGCTGAGTTCCAGCATCTGCCCGATGATCGTCGCAGCGATCCAGAACAGGCCGGTCCCCGCAATGACCAGCGCGATCATGCGTCCGCGCCGGTTGAAGTCCTTGTTATCCGCCATTGCCGCGCGTCAGGTCACTTGGCCAGCGCGGCGGCCTGAGCCACCCAGCCGTTGCGCGAGGCCCGGCCCCGCACGCCCGGCAGGTTCTCGTCGACCCAGGCCACATTGGCCTCTGTCCAGGCGGCGATCTGGCTGTAGTGCCAGATGCCCTGCGCGTTCAGCGCCTCGGCCAGCTTCGGGCCAACACCGTTGAGCGCGGTCAGATCGTCCGCCTCGCCCTTGGGCGCGGCCAGCTTCACCGGCTCGACGAAGGCCGCGACCGCGGTCTCGGTCGCCTTGGCGGCGGCGACCGGAGTTGCCGGAGCCTTGGCCGCCTGGGCCTGCGCCGGGGCGGCGGGTTCTGCCTTGGCGGCGGCGGGTTTGGCGGCTGGCGCCGCCGGTGTCGCGGCGGGCTTGACCGGCGCGGCGGCCGGTTTCACGGAGGTGGCAGGTTTGGTTTCGACGGGCTTCGCCTCGGCGGCGGGCGCCGTGACGGCCGCCTTTGCCTGCGGTTCTGGCGCGGGCGCGGCCAGCTTCGTCACAGCCTCGGCCATTTCGGCATCGGCCTCGGTCTTCTCGGCAGCGGCCTCGATCACCGCCTCGGCCCTCTCGGCAACCCGGCGCGCTTCCTTGACCACCTCATCGACGGTCGAGGGTGCCTCGGGCATGGCCTTGACGGCGGTCGGGTTCGACACGCACAGCCCGGCGCGCATCAGGCCGTAGGGCGTCGGCATGCCCTTCCAGGGCAGCATCGCCAGTTCCAGCATTTTCTGGGTCGTCTCGACGGCGAAAACGGTCTGCATCGCCATCATCCTGACCACCGGGGAATAGTCGGGGGTCATGGTGAAATACGGGGTCTTCATGGTCACTCCATCGCTCCACATGCGGGATCGACACGCGCGAAGGCGCGCGCCGGTTCAAGCGCCGTTCCTCCCCAACAGTGCCCGTATGGGAGGCCTCGCACAGGATCGGTTCCCGTGCAAGGCATGGCGTTGTCGCAGGGTCAGTAGACGTCCCCGTCGTCGACACGCCTTGAAAATTCGGTATCGCCCCCGGCGGCGAGGATCCTGGCCTGATCGACCCATCGGTCGCGCGACACGCGCCCCCGGAAGCCTTCAAGGTTGGCGTCCATCCACGCCACCTCTTCGGCGGTCCAATTGGCGATCTGGTCGAAGTGATAGATGCCCAGACTGTGGCACAGGGCTTCGAGCTTTGGCCCGATCCCCTTGATTTCCTTCAGGTTATCCGGCCCGCCCGCGCGCGCGCCCTCCAGCATGGCGGGTTTGCTGCCCTCGTCCGTCCCGTCCTGCACACCATCCCTGTCGTCGCCGGGGGTCCCGGCGCCGTCCAGGGCCGTGCGGTCAGAGGGGCCTTCGTATCGCCACGCCCCCTTGCGGCTGGCAAGCTCCTGCTGACCTGCCAGCGCTTTACTCGGTTTGACCAGAATGCGGGCATCCTGCGGATCGGCGGCAGAGGCCGAAGCCAGTGCGGAAGCGGGCTCTTCGGCAGCCGTCGCGGCCTGCTCTGGTACGGGATCCGCAGCCGGGACCGTTTCGGCGGCGGGTTCGGAGCCGCGTTCGTATGTCCATGTGCCCTTGCGGCTGTCGAGATCGGCCTCGCCCGCCAGCGCGGCGCTGGGTTTCACCCGCGATCCGGTCTGGCCGGCGCTTTCAGCGGCCCCTGCCGCCGCCACCGGTTCCGGGGCCGGGTCAGGGTCCGCCCGCGGCGCATCCTGCGCGGCGCCGTCACCCGCAAGCGCGGTTCCCGCTGCGGCCGCGCCCACCGCCGACGCGGCGCCCGCCGCCCCCGCCGCGGTGGCCGAACCGGAAGAGGCCGCCGCCGAGGTCGGGGCGGTGACCGGGGCCGCGGGCGCGGCCTCACGCGGTGCCGGGGCCGCCTTGCTGTCGGCACAGAAAAGCCACGTGAAGAGGAAGCCCAGCAGGACCGCCGCCAGAATGCCAAGCACCGCCGCCGCCGCGAAAGACTTGTCGCCCGCCGTCAGCAGCATGAGGAAGGTCAACGCGCCGATGATTGCCGCAAGCCCCCAGCACCGCGTGGTGCAGCCTTCTCCTGAATGTGCCATTCCACTCTCTCCCTGTTCTGTCGGTTTGGCTAAAGTTTGCACAAACCTAGACAGGTTGGGAAAGGGAAAGAAATCAGGCTTTGGTCTCGTTCGACAGGTCGCGGGCCTGGGCGATCCACTCGTCCCGGGTCACGCGGCCCTTGAAGCCTTCGAGGTTGTCATCGACCCAAGCGACTTCTTCGCCGGTCCAGGCCGCGATCTGGTCGAAGTGATAGAACCCCATAGAGTGCAAAAGCTTTTCCAGCTTCGGCCCGACACCCTTGATGCGCTTGAGGTCGTCGGGTTTGCCGCCGCGAGGGCCGTCGATGCCCTGCGGTTTCGTCCCGGACGAAGCCTCTTCCGCCGCGCCTTCGCTGGCCTCTGCCGGTTCCGACTTGCCTTCGGGGCGACCGGGGCGATCCGCCGGATGCTCGCGCTTGTCGATGCCGGTGGCATCCGCCGGGCGTCCCTGCGACAGATCCGGCCCGCCCTGGGGTTCCGCATCGCCACGGCGGCCCGACTGGTCGGTCCAGGGCGCGTCCAGCGGCACCTCGGTGCCGTCGATGCGCTTGATCGTGTCGCCGATGTCATGCGCCAGCTGGGCGCTGGCGTTCAGTGTGATCGAGCCGTTCACGAACTCGGTCAGCGTGGTGATCCCGCCCTCGGGCTCGGAGGCGAAGCGCCCGTTCTGCGGACCCACCTGCGGCACTTTCCCGGCGGCGAGATCGTCCAGCAGCGCGCCCAGCTTCTCGGCGGTCAGGTCCTCGTAGTAATCCTTGCCGATCTGCGCCATCGGCGCATTGGCGCAGGCCCCGAGGCATTCCACCTCTTCCCACGAGAAGCGGCCATCGGCGGACAATTCGTGCGGACGCTCGGCAATCTTCTCGCGGCAGACCGCGACCAGATCCTCTGCCCCGCAGATCATGCAGGAGGTGGTGCCGCAGATCTGGATATGTGCCAGCGCGCCGACCGGCTGAAGCTGGAACATGAAATAGAAGGAGGCCACCTCGAGCGCGCGAATATAGGCCATGTCGAGCATGTCCGCGATGGTCTCGATGGCGGGCCGGGTCAGCCAGCCCTCCTGTTCCTGCGCGCGCCACAGCAGCGGGATGATCGCGCTAGCCTGCCGCCCGGCGGGATACTTGGTGATCTGCTCCTGCGCCCAAGCCATGTTGGCATCGGTGAAGGCGAAAGAGGCGGGTTGTTCGGGGTGCAGGCGTCTTAGCATCGGCGGAAACTCATGCAGGTTGCTTCGGGATCGAACCTGGCGCTCGGCACCGCCGCCAGTTCACACATCATGTCGGTCAGGAAGGCCGACCCGGGCCGCGGCGCAAGGCCCCGGGCTGGCCCGCCCGCGCGCCCCCACCGGGGGAGGAAAGGGAAAGAGCTTTCGACGGCGCGCAAAGCATGGCGCAGTGCCCCCCCGGCCAGACGGGCAGAGCGCCGTTGCGCCGCCACGGGCCGCGCGGCGAAGGCCGGCCCGGCCAGACCAGAGGCAAAGCGAAGCGTCATGGTCCCTTCCCTTCCCGGGCGGTCAGCCCGCCTGCGCCACCTGTTCAACCGCCGGGGCAGCCTCCGGCGTGCAGGCCCCCGACACAAGCCGGATGCCGCCGTTCGACAGGTTCACCGCGTTCTTCTGCGTAACGCGGTACTGGGCGACCTCGATCACCTTTTCGCGCGGCAGGCCGGTCTGAAGCTCCACGGGCAGATAGTCGCTGCTGTCCACCAGATCGCAGCCGATCGAGGCCACGGCGGCGTCGAACGTGGCAAGGTCCTGATCGGTCACGCCTTCGGGCGCGATGCATCCAGCAAGAGCCCCGGCAAGCGCCAGCGCAAGGAATCGAGTCTTCATCTTGGTCTTGTCCCTCATGTCCCGCCGCGTCTTTTGCCGCACGGCTCCGTCCCTTGTCCTTACGGGCAATCGGCCAGCCGCGCCACCCGTGCCTCGCGATCCAACGTGATCCGGCCCTGATCGATCATCCGTTCCGCGGCGTCCTCGGTGATCTCGCCGATCTCGTCCACGGCCTCGGCAGACAGAAGCCCGCCAAAGCCCGCCTGATCCGCCACCCGCTCTGCCAGCGATCTCAGGAAGGCGTCTTCGGCATCGCCGCCCATCGGCACGGCGCAGGCGTAATCCTCGCGCATGGTCGCCTCGATCGCGGGCATGAAGGCCACCTCGGGCATGGCGTCGAGCGCCGCAAGGAAATCCTCTTCGGTGCTGGCCGTGGCCATCCGCGAGGCCTGGTAGGCCTCGACCGCCGAGGGTCCGAGGATCGGCAGGCAGACCTGGAAATACAGGTAGGTTTCGCCCTCTGCGTCATCGACCTCGCAGTAGAAGGTGTTGCCGTCGTTCTTCAGGATCAGCCCGTCGTCGGCGGTGCCGATCACCTCGAAGCCGAGCCTGTCGTCGAACTGCGGCAGGCCTTGCGCCGTGGCGGCTCCCGCCAGAAGGGCAAGGGCAAGGGTCGCGCGGATCATCTGTCGATCTCCCCGAAGACGACGTCCATGGTGCCGATGATCGCCGCCACATCCGCCAGTTGGTGGCCAGAGGCCACGTGATCCATCGCCTGCAAGTGCAGGAACCCGGGCGCGCGCAGCTTGGCGCGATAGGGCTTGTTGGTGCCATCCGCCACGAGGTAGACGCCGAATTCGCCCTTGGGCGCCTCGACGGCGCAATAGACCTCTCCCTCGGGGACGTGGAAGCCTTCGGTGTAAAGCTTGAAGTGGTGGATGAGCGCCTCCATCGAGGTCTTCATCTCGGCCCGTTTCGGCGGGGTGATCTTGCCCCGCGACAGGATATCGCCCTGCCCCTCCGGCGCGCGCAGCTTCTCGATGGCCTGATGGATGATCTTCACGCTTTCGCGCATCTCGGCCATGCGGCAGAGGTAGCGGTCGTAACAGTCGCCGTTCTTGCCGACCGGGATCTTGAAGTCGAACTCGTCGTAGCATTCGTAGGGCTGGGCACGCCGCAGATCCCAGGCCAGGCCCGAGCCACGCACCATGACGCCGGAAAAGCCCCACTCGTTGATCTCGGCCTCTGTCACCACGCCGATATCGGCGTTGCGCTGCTTGAAGATGCGGTTCTCGGTCAGCAGGCCGTCGATGTCATCCAGCTTGGCCGGGAAGTCCCGGGCCCAGTCCTCGATGTCGTCGATCAGCTTGGGCGGCAGATCCTGATGCACGCCGCCGGGGCGGAAATAAGCCGAGTGCAACCGCGCGCCGCAGGCCCGCTCGTAGAAGATCATCAGCTTCTCGCGTTCCTCGAAACCCCAGAGCGGCGGCGTCAGCGCGCCCACGTCCATGGCCTGCGTGGTCACATTCAGCAGGTGGTTCAGGATGCGCCCGATCTCGCTGTAAAGCACCCGGATCAGGCTGGCGCGGCGCGGCACCGGCGTGCCGGTGAGCTTCTCGATGGCAAGGCACCAGGCGTGTTCCTGGTTCATCGGCGCGACGTAATCGAGCCGGTCGAAATAGGGCAGGTTCTGCAGGTAGGTCCGGCTCTCCATGAGCTTTTCCGTGCCCCGATGCAGCAGGCCGATATGCGGGTCGCAGCGCTCGACGATCTCGCCGTCCAGCTCCAGCACCAGCCGCAGAACCCCGTGCGCCGCAGGGTGTTGCGGGCCGAAGTTGATGTTGAAGTTGCGGATCTTCTGCTCGCCCGTCAGGGCGTCATCGAAGCCTTTGGAGCCGTCCATCTTACCTGGCCTCGCTGTCTGAACCGCGCCGTTCACGCGCAACTGCAGGATCTTCGACCGAAGATCCTGCCTCCGGAAGATCTCTCGGACGAGAGATCTTCGCTTCCCTGCCGCCGATCATTTTTGCACCTCCCCCTTCTCGTCGCCGGGCAGCACGTATTGCGCGCCTTCCCAGGGGGACATGAAATCGAACTGCCGGTATTCCTGCACCAGCGACACCGGCTCGTAGACCACGCGCTTCTGCTCTTCGTCGTAGCGCACCTCGGTGTAGCCCGTGGTCGGGAAGTCCTTGCGCAGCGGGTGGCCGCGGAACCCGTAGTCGGTCAGGATGCGGCGCAGGTCCGGGTGCCCCGAGAACAGGATGCCGAACATGTCGTAGACCTCGCGCTCGAACCAGTTGGCCGAGGGGTGGACCGAGACGATGGAGGGCACCATTTCCTCTTCGCGCACCGAGACCCGCAGGCGGATGCGGTGGTTCTGGTACATCGACAGGAAGTGATACACCACGTCGAAGCGTTTCGGCCGCGCCGGGTAGTCGACGGCGGTGATATCCACCAGCGTCGAGAAGCGGCAGGTCGGGTCGTTGCGCAGGAATTCCACCAGCCCGCGAATATTCGCGGGCGCCACATCGACGTTCAGCTCGCCATGGGTCACGTCGTGGCCGATCACGCAGTCCGGGCGCTTGACCTCGATATGGCCGCCGAGTTCCAAAAGGGCTTGGGTCATGTCACGTCCTTCCGGCGCCCTTCAGCGCACGATTGTCCCGGTGCGGCGGATCTTCTTTTGCAGCGCCATGATGCCGTAGACCAGCGCCTCTGCCGTCGGGGGGCAGCCGGGCACGTAGATGTCCACCGGCACGATGCGGTCGCAGCCGCGCACCACGCTGTAGCTGTAATGGTAGTAGCCCCCGCCATTCGCGCAGGACCCCATGGAGATCACGTAGCGCGGTTCCGGCATCTGGTCGTAGACCTTGCGCAGGGCCGGGGCCATCTTGTTGGTCAGCGTGCCGGCCACGATCATCAGGTCCGACTGGCGCGGAGAGGCGCGCGGTGCCACGCCGAAGCGTTCCAGATCGTAGCGCGGCATGGACGAATGCATCATCTCGACCGCGCAGCAGGCCAACCCGAAGGTCATCCAGTGCAAAGACCCGGTGCGCGCCCAGTTGATGATGTCCTCGGTCGAGGTCACAAGGAAACCCTTGTCCTGCAACTCGCGGTTCAGGGTCTGGGTCGCCACCTCGCGGTCGGGGCCCGCCGTATTGGTGCCGTAAGGCGCCAGCGCCGAGGGGCCGGCCTTCACACGGTCGGTTTGCGGGCCTGTGCCCTGCACCTGCGTGACCATCGGCTCGTTGTCCCTCACTCCCATTCCAGCGCCCCCTTCTTCCATTCGTAGGCAAAGCCCGCCGTCAGCACGCCCAGGAAGATCATCATCGACCAGAAGGCCGCCATCGAGATCTCGCCGAAGGCCACCGCCCAGGGGAAGAGGAAGGCGATTTCCAGATCGAAGATGATGAAGAGGATCGCCACGAGGTAGAAGCGCACGTCGAATTTCATCCGCGCGTCGTCGAAGGCGTTGAAGCCGCATTCGTAGGCCGACACCTTCTCGGGGTCGGGGCGGCGCACCGCCAGGACCACGGCGGCGAGGATCAGGACGACCCCAAGGCCCACGGCCACGGCAAGGAACACGAGGATGGGAAGATATTCCCGAAGCATCTCTTCCAAGAGGTGGCTCCCATTCATCATCCGGGGGCCATGGAGTCACGCGCCCGGACTGGTTGCATCGGTGGCTCGTCTTGCGGTGTAAACCCGTGTCCCGGTGCGGTCAATATTCGCCCCTGCGAAACATCGCCCCACGTGGTCTTGCCGCCCGCGATGGAACCCTGTTTTCCACCAAGACGTTAACGCATGGCAACCGACACCCCGAAAGGGAGTTTACCATGCCCCGCGACGGCCCCGCCAGGACCGCCCGCCTGTACCGGATGGTCATGCCCGACCACCTCTGCCCCTTCGGCCTGAAATCGAAATGGCTGCTGGAGCGCAATGGCTATGACGTCGAAGACCATCGCCTGACCACCCGGGCAGAGACGGACCGCTTCATGGCGCAACACGGGGTGGAAACCACGCCTCAGACCTTCATCGGCGACAAGAGGGTCGGCGGCTATGAAGATGTCCGGCGCTTCTTCGGGCAAACACCTCAGGCGGACAAGGACACCAGCTACACCCCCGTGATCGCCGTCTTCGCCATGGCGGCGCTGATGGGCCTTGCGGCGGGCTGGGCCGGGGCGCTGGGATGGGCGGGCACGCTGCGCGCCGTGCTTGCGATGGCCATGGCGCTGCTGGCGGTGCAGAAACTGCGCGACGTCGAAAGTTTCTCGATCATGTTCCTGAACTACGACCTGCTGGCGCGGCGCTGGGTGCCCTATGGCTACCTCTACCCCTTCGCCGAGGGCGGCGCGGCGGTCCTGATGCTGGCGGGCGTGCTGCCCTGGCTGTCGGGGCCTGTGGCCCTGTTCATCGGCACAGTGGGCGCGGTCAGCGTCTTCAAGGCGGTCTACATCGACAGGCGCGCACTGAAATGCGCCTGCATGGGCGGCAACTCCAACGTGCCGCTGGGCTTTGTCTCGCTGACCGAAAACCTGGTGATGGTGGCGATGGGCCTGTGGATTCTGGCGACGCTGGCCTGAGCCGGTCAGTCCCCGCCAGCCCAGGGCGCGGGCCGCTTGTCGAAGAAGGCCGCGATGCCCGCGCGCGCCTCGTCGGTCTCCCAGCGGTCGGCAAGCGCGTCGATGGCCGCCTCCACGGCGCCCGCATCGATCCCGCCCGACAGCCGCCGCAGCAAGGCCTTGCCGTCGCGCACCGCCCCCGGCGCGCAGCTCAGGTAGGGCGCGACCTCGTCCTCGACCGCCGCGTCCAGCGCATCCGCCGCCACCACCCGGTTCAGCAACCCCAGCCGCCGCGCATCCCCTGCCCCGAACAGGCGGGCGTTCATGAAGACCTCTGCGGCGTTGACCGCGCCCATGCGGGCCACCACGTAGGGCCCGATATTGGCGGGGATCAGGCCCAGCTTCACCTCGGTCAGCCCCATCTTCAGGCTGTCGGCGCCCACCGCCACGTCACAGACCGAGACCAGCCCGACCCCGCCGCCGAAGGCATTGCCCTGCACCCGCGCGATCAGCGGCTGCGGCAGCGCGTAAAGCGCCCCCAGCGCATGGGCGATGCGCGCCGATTCCGCCCGCCGCGTGGCGCGGTCCATGGCGAATTGCGCCTGCATCCAGCCAAGATCGCCCCCGGCACAGAAGCTGCGCCCCTCCGCCGCAAGGACCACCACGCGGACGCCGTCGTCGCGGGCCAGCGCCTGGGCCGCATCCTGCAGTTCGGTCATCATCTGCGCCGACAGCGCATTGTGCTTCTCGGCCCGTGCCAGCCAGAGCGTCGCCACCCCGCGCCCGTCGCGATCCACCCGGATCAGATCCATGTCAGTTCTCCCTCATCCTCTCGGCAATGCGCGCGACGGCCTCTTCCAGTGCCACCGCACCCGTATCGATATGCAGATCGGCCCCGTCGAAGGGGCTCCAGTCGCGGGCCATGACCGCCGCCCAGTCCGGCAGCCCCAGCCCCGGCACCCCGGGCGCCCGCCCCTCGACCCGCGCCCTGTGCTTGTCCCGGTCGGCACAGGTCAGGGCCACGTCCAGATGCCGCGCCCCGGTCCGGGCCGAGACCGCCTGCCAGCCCGCCCGGGTTTCGGCCAGGGGGTTCACGCAGTCGGCCACCACGTCGAAGCCCTGCTCCAGCGCCGCGGCGGCCACCGCCTGCAGGGCCGCATAGCCCCCGTCGGCCAGGTCGCCCACGACGGTCATGTGGCTGTCGCGCATCGCTTGTTCGACGGCGTCGACCCGCAGCCAAAGCGCCCCGACCCGCGCCGCCAGATGCCGCGCAATGGTGCTCTTTCCCGTGCCCGGCAGACCCGAGAGACAGACCAGCGTCACGGTCATGGTGCCTCCCACTCGGACCGGCCCGCCGCGCGCCAGTCCGCCAGCAGCCAGCCCATGCGGTCGATGAACCAGAACTTGGGAAGCGCCGCCAGCGCGCCGCCCAGCACCACCCAATCCAGCCGCAGGGTCCAAAGTCCGGCTGCAAAGACAAGCGCCCCCGGCAGGCCGGCCAGTGCCAGAAGCCGGGCCATCCGGCGATGGGCCTTGGGAATGGCGTCGGGGAAACTGACAAGGATGCGCTCGCCGAGAACGCCGCGCGCCATCCATCCGTCGAAACGGCGCGGCGCGGGGAACAGGCGCGGGTTCAGCCAGAGCCAGAGCGCCACCAGCACGCAGGGGATCAGCGCCGCCCAGCCCAGCCAGACCCGGCTCCAGACGGCCAGCGCGATCAGCGGCAGCCCCGTCGCCGCGCGGCTCCAGCCCGACCAGGGGTTGGCATGGCGGCGCCAGGTGGCATCGTCCATCGCGAAGGCCTGCGCCACGCCGCGTAGTATCATGCTCTCCTCCCGTCCCCCGTCCGATCCACCGGCATCCCGATGCGAAGCGAAGCCGCTTCCAATCGCAGGGACGACCGGCCCGACACACAGACCCCGCGCCCCGTCACCCGGCCCCACCTCAGCCCCCGGTGTCCACCCCGCCTGGCCAAACGCGTGGCCCGACCATGCAGCGCTTTGCCCTGCGCCGCCTCGCCATGGCATGCCCGCACCCGGCCCATGCCTCTCAGCCGCCAGCCGCCCCGCAAGGCCACGTCAGCCGGTCCGCATCCGCACCGCCATGCGCGCCGCCTCGGCCAGCACCGCGCCGTCCAGCCCGGTCTGGTAGCCAAGCGCCGCCAGGCGCTCGGCCACCGCCTCGGTCGCCACATTGCCCGCCGCGCCCGGCGCATAGGGGCAACCGCCCAGCCCGCCCACGGCGGCATCGAAGACCCGCAGCCCCCGGGCAAGCGAGACCTCGACATTGTCCAGCGCCCGCCCGGCGGTATCGTGAAAATGCCCGGCAAGGCGATCCGCCCCGATCTCTCCCAGCACCGTCGCCAGCATGGCATCGACGGCCTCGGGCGTGCCGCGACCGATGGTATCGCCCAGCGAAACCTCGTAGCAGCCCAGGTCGCGCAGGGCCGCCACCACCCGGGCCACGGCGCCGGGCGCCACCGCGCCATCGTAGGGGCATTCGACCACGCAGGACACGTAGCCCCGCACCGGCAGCCCGGCCGCGCGCGCCGCCTCGACCACCGGCCCGAAGCGCTCCAGCGACTCGGCGACAGAGGCGTTGATGTTGGCGCGGCTGAACCCCTCCGAGGCGGAGCCGAAAATCGCCACCTCGTCCGCCCGCGCCGCGATTGCCCGCTCCAGCCCCTTCAGGTTCGGCGTCAGGGCCGCGTAGGACACGCCCGGCGCACGGGCGATTGCCGCCAGAACCGCGTCGGAATCGGCCATCTGCGGCACCCATTTCGGGCTGACGAAGGACGCGCATTCGATCCGCCGGAACCCCGCCAGCGACAGGCAATCCACCAGCGCAACCTTTTCCGACGCCGGGATCATCCGCGCCTCGTTCTGCAAACCGTCCCGGGGTCCGACCTCGAAGATCTCGACCGCCCGGCTCATTGCCCTGCCCGCGCCATGCCCATGCCGCCCCCTTTCGTCACCGCGACGCCCGCGCCCTCTCGCAGGGACCGGGCTTCTTCTTGGTCCAAATACCTTCCGCCGGAGGCATCCGACCGCACCCCACGCGACCCGGCCCGCCGCATCACGCCTCGGGCACCGGGTAGAAATCCTGCGTATAGAACCGCTGCGCGCCCTCGCGGGCACAGGCGCGCCGATGCGCCGCGCGCGTCTCCAGCAGCGCCTTGTAGGCCCGCACCTTCGGAAAGGGCGCGAGGTCCACGAAGTAGGGGATCGCGAACAGGTTGAAGCCCATCATCACATCCGCCCCCGAGAAGCCCGAGGGCAGAAGGTAGCCCGCGCCCAGCCGGGCCTCCATCCCCGCAACCGTCTGCCTCAGCCGCGCCACGGTCAGCTTAACCACCACCGGCGACGGCTTCGCCGGGGGGCGCAGGAAGACCATCTGCAGGTTGAGGTTCTCGACAAGACTGGCCTGCGTCTCGGCGAAATGAATCCACTGCAGGAAGGCGGGCCGCTCCGCATCTCCAACCGGCCGGTCGAGCGCGGGCGCGCAGGTCTCGCAGAGATGCTGCACGATGGCGCCGGATTCGGACATCTCCAGCCCGTCCAGCTCGATCGCCGGAATGCGCACCGCGGGCGACAGCCGCGGCAGGTCGCTTTCCCGCATTTCCTTCGAGCCGATCCGGTGCTCGACGATCTCCAGCGGCCCCAGCACCGCCTCGCCGATCTCCTCATAGAGCCAGAGCACGCGGAATGACCGCCCATATTGCACGTGGTGCAGCCGCATCATCGCCCCGCCCTCCGCGCCGCGCAGGCGCGCGGGCCCGGCCGCGCCCGACATCCCGCTCCACAAGTCCTCATGCCTCCACCTCCTCCAGCCTGACCAGAGGCGCCCCGGCCTCGACCTGATCGCCCTCGCGCACCAGCACCTCGGCGATGGTGCCGTCGCGGGCGGCGGTCAGCGTGTGTTCCATCTTCATCGCCTCCAGCACCGCCAGCCTGTCACCGGCCTCGACCGCCTGTCCGCCCCGGACATGCACCGACACCACGCGCCCCGGCATCGGCGCCAGGGTGACGTCGGAGCCGGCGGCCTCGGCCCCGCCGCGCGACAGCGGATCGACCCGGTCGAAGACCAGCCCCGGCCCGGCAAAGACGGTGATCCTCTGGCCGTCGTCGGCATGATCCGCCGGCAGCGCGCCGTTCAGGCGCCAGCCACCCGCCCCGCGCCGCGCCTCGACAACCGTGCCGTTGCAGGACACCGTGACCGCATCGGGACCAAGCACCGCCAGCGCGACCTCGACGTCATCACCGTCATGCAGCAGCGGCACCAGCCGGGAAAGCGGCCCCCACAGAGTGAAGCCGGTGAAGGCATCGCTGGCCTCCCACAGCTCCGCCGCCACAAGGGCCGCCTGCGCGGTGGCCCGCGCCCTGCTGTCGTCGGACAGGTCCGGGGCGGTCAGGGCCTCGAGGTCCCGCGCGATCAGCCCGGTATCCACATCGCCGCGCGCAAAGCCTGCGTGGTTCGCCAGCGCCCCCAGGAAACCAAGGTTGGTCACGGTGCCCGCCACCTGCGTGCCCGCCAGCCCGCGCGCCAGCTGCCGCAGGGCCACCGCGCGGGTCGGCCCGTGCACCACGATCTTCGCGATCATCGGGTCGTAATGCGGGCTGATGACATCGCCCGCACGCACGCCGCTTTCGGCCCGGACACCGGCGGGAAAGGACAGATGCGACAGCCGCCCCGTCGCCGGCAGGAACCCGGCGGGCACGTCCTCGGCATAAAGCCGTGCCTCGAAGGCATGGCCGCGAATCGACAGATCCTCCTGCCGGGCGGGCAAGGGCTCGCCCGAGGCGACGCGGATCTGCCATTCCACCAGGTCGACGCCGGTGATTTCCTCGGTGACGGGATGTTCGACCTGAAGCCGGGTGTTCATCTCCATGAACCAGAACCCGTCCGGGCGCAGTCCCTCCGCCCCGTCGACGATGAACTCCACCGTGCCCGCGCCGCTGTAGCCGATCGCCTCGGCGGCACGCACGGCGGCCGAGCCCATAGCGGCGCGCATCTCTTCGGTCATGCCGGGCGCGGGCGCCTCCTCGATGACCTTCTGATGACGGCGCTGCAGGGAACAATCCCGCTCGAACAGATGCACCGCGCGGGTGCCGTCGCCAAAGACCTGCACCTCGATGTGGCGCGGTTGCTGGATGTATTTCTCGATCAGCACATGGTCGTTGCCGAAGGCGCCCAGGGCCTCGGCCTTGGCCCGTTCCAGCGCGTCGACGAAATCCTCGGCCCGCGAGACCAGCCGCATGCCCTTGCCACCGCCCCCCGCGACGGCCTTGATCAGCACCGGATAGCCGATCTGCGCGGCCTCGACCTCCAGATGGCCCGGGTCCTGATCCTCGCCCATGTAGCCGGGCACCACCGGCACCCCGGCCTCGGCCATCAGCCGCTTGGCGGCATCCTTCAGACCCATCTTGCGGATGGCCGCTGCCGATGGCCCGATGAAGGTCAGCCCGGCGGCCTCCACCATCTCGACGAAATCCGGGTTCTCGGACAGGAACCCATAGCCCGGATGGATCGCCTGCGCGCCGGAGTCCCGCGCCGCCTGGATGATCGCCTCGCCCCGCAGATAACTCTGCGCCGGTGCGGCCCCGCCGATATGCACCGCCACATCCGCCAGGGCCACATGCAGCGCGCCCGCGTCCACGTCGGAATGCACCGCCACCGTGCGCAGCCCCATGGCGCGCGCGGTGCGGATCACCCGGGCCGCGATCTCGCCCCGGTTGGCGATCAGGATTGTGTCGAACATGGGCTTCTCCTTCCGGGCCGTCCCGCGTTTGTCTTGCGTCGGATGCGAGGGGCCAACCCCTCGCGCTCCCCGGGATATTTGCGGACAGAAGAAAACCGGACACTCGTTTCTTCTGTCCCGAAATATCCCGGGGTGAATGCTCCGCAGGAGCAGAGGGGCAGCGCCCCTCCTTCGCTACATCCGGAATACGCCAAAGCGCGTCTCCTCGATGGGCGCGTTCAGGGCGGCCCGCAGCGACAGCGCCAGCACCTCGCGGGTCTTGCGCGGGTCGACGATGCCATCGTCCCAGAGCCGTGCCGAAGCGTAGAGCGGATGCGACTGGCGCTCGAACATCTCGATCGTGGGGCGCTTGAATTCGGCCTCTTCCTCGGCGGACCAGTCCTGCCCCGCGCGCTCCATCGCGTCGCGTTTCACCGTGGCCAGCACCCCCGCCGCCTGGGCGCCGCCCATGACCGAGATGCGGCTGTTGGGCCATGTCCAGAGAAAGCGCGGCTGGTAGGCGCGGCCCGCCATGCCGTAGTTGCCCGCGCCGAAAGAGCCGCCGACCAGCAGCGTCACCTTGGGCACCGAGGTCGTGGCCACCGCCGTCACCATCTTGGCGCCATGGCGGGCGATGCCCTCGTTCTCGTATTTGCGGCCCACCATGAAGCCGGTGATATTCTGCAGGAAGACCAGCGGGATGCGGCGCTGCGAGCAGAGTTCCACGAAATGCGCGCCCTTGGCGGCGGCCTCGGAGAAGAGCACGCCGTTGTTGGCGACAATCCCGACGTCCATGCCGCAGACGCGGGCGAAGCCGCAGACCAGCGTCTCGCCGAAGCGGGCCTTGAACTCGTCGAAGTAGGAGCCGTCGACCACCCGCGCGATCACCTCGCGGATGTCGTAGGGGGTGCGCAGGTCGGCAGGCACCACGCCCAGCATCTCGGCGGGGTCATAGGCGGGCGCTTCGCCCGTCGGGGCGGCGTTCCCGCCACCGCCCGCAAGCGGCCCTCCCGCGCCGCCCTGCCCCAGCGAGCGCACCGCCCGCCGCGCCAGTTCCAGCGCATGGGCGTCGTCCTCGGCAAGGTAATCCGCCACGCCCGACAGCCGCGTGTGCACGTCGCCGCCGCCGAGATCCTCGGCGCTGACGACCTCGCCTGTCGCGGCCTTCACCAGCGGCGGCCCGGCAAGGAAGATGGTCCCCTGCTCTTTCACGATGATCGAGACGTCGGACATGGCGGGCACATAGGCGCCGCCCGCCGTGCAGGAGCCCATGACCACGGCGATCTGCGCGATGCCCCGGGCCGACATCTGCGCCTGGTTGTAGAAGATCCGGCCAAAGTGGTCGCGGTCGGGAAAGACCTCGTCCTGGTTCGGCAGGTTCGCACCGCCCGAATCCACCAGGTAAACGCAGGGCAGCCGGCATTCGGCGGCGATCTCCTGCGCGCGCAGGTGCTTCTTCACCGACATCGGGTAGTAGGTGCCGCCCTTCACCGTGGCGTCGTTGCAGACCACCATGACCTGCCGCCCCGCGACAAGGCCCACCCCGGCGATCATCCCCGCCGCGGGCGCCGCGCCCTCGTACATCCCATGCGCCGCCGTGGCGCCGATCTCGAGAAAGGCAGAGCCGGGATCGAGCAGCGCCGCGACGCGCTCTCGCGGCAGCATCTTGCCGCGCGACAGGTGCCGCTCCCGGGCCCGCGCCCCGCCGCCTTCCGCCGCCGCCTCGGCGGCCTCGCGCACCACGCGCAGCGCCTCGAGATGGGCCGCCTCGTTGGCGCGAAACCCCTCGGACCCGGCAATCGCTTGGGATGTCAGTTTCATTCGGCCTCCCTGCCTGTCACCGCGTCGAAGGCGCGGATCAGCTCGCGCGCCTCGACCCATTGTTCCGCGACGTGGCGGTACAGGCATTCCGCCCCCGCGTCGCCCTTGGGGCAGCCCGGCCAGTCCGGTGCCGCCACAAGCGTCCGCCGCATCTGGCGGTATTCGTCCTGGGGCATCCCCAGTTCCGCGGGCACCCGGCGCGGCAGACCGTCCAGCAGCCCCGCCACGTCACGCGCCAGCGCCGCCCGCGTGCCGTCAAGGCACAGCGTCAGCGGCCGTTCCAGCCGCCCGCCGATGGCGCAGGCGACATAGGCTTCCTCGGCGCAGCCATAGTCGGTGGTCACGCGGGCGGCCTTGCCCACCTCTGCGACGCAGGCCTGCACCGCCAGAAGGCCCGGCGTCAGGGCCGGATCGTCCGAGGCGGCCAGCGCCGCCTTTCCCGTCAAGCCCATGGACAGCCCCAGAACACACACACAGATCGCTTTCATCTTTCCCTCGCACAGGTTGGCAGCAACGCGACCGGCGCCCGGCAGAGGGCACCGTGATCGGCGGCCAAAGCCTGCAACCTGTCGGAAAGCCACGCAATACGGGTGCCCGGCCGGTCCGGCGCCTTTGTGCGGGATTTTCGCGATTTCCAGAGATTTCCTGTGGATAACGGCATGGGGTCAGCTTTCGTCCGCACGCGCGCGGGGCCGGACGGGAGGCGGGCTGTCGGCCCAGCCCGCCTCTGTCGCCGGTTCGGCCAGGCCCATGAAGCGCGCCAGTTGCCAGGCCAGAACGGCGGTCGAGAGGCGGTTGTTGGCCTCCCATGCGGTGCACCAGGCCTGAAAGGCGGCTTCGGCCCCATCGCAGTCGGGGCCTGCCGAGATGCCCTCGGCCAGCGCGTAGACCTGCGGATAGAGGGCCTGCTCGAAGGCGCCGCCGGTCTGGACCGCCTCGGGATCGGGCAGCGTGTCGCGGACCTTTGCGGCCAGCGCCAGCTGCTCTGCGGCGAGGGCCAGCTGGCAGTCCTGGACCTGCTCCGGCACCTCCAGCCGGTCGCAGAGGACGATGCCCACCGACCCGCAATAGCCGGTGCCGCGTTCGTCGCCGATCTCGAACTCCGGCGCGTCGGGCATCTCGCGCAGCCGCTTCAACGCACGCTCGTAGCGCGCCGCCTCCATATCCATGCAGATGGCGAAATCCGGCAGCGGTTCGCGCGCTTCCTCCTGAGCGTGGCAAGGGCAAATGCCAAGGCTGGCGGTCAGGGCAAGCGCGCGGATCATGCCGACACCTCCGCCGCGGCGCGGGCCTTCAGGTCCTTGCGGATCACCTTGCCGGTGACGGTCATGGGCAGCGCCTCGACGAAGGCGATTTCCCTTGGGTATGAGTAGCTTGCAAGGCGTTCTTTCACCCAGTGCATCAACTCTGCCTCACCCGGTGCGGCGCCCGGTTTCAGCACCACA
Organism: Ponticoccus sp. (in: a-proteobacteria); assembly: GCF_048381735.1. Classification (NCBI taxonomy): domain Bacteria; kingdom Pseudomonadati; phylum Pseudomonadota; class Alphaproteobacteria; order Rhodobacterales; family Roseobacteraceae; genus Ponticoccus; species Ponticoccus sp. (in: a-proteobacteria). The sequence continues at coordinate 547,100 of NZ_JBLXGL010000001.1, read as the reverse complement.
TAGGCCTTGACGATCTCGGTGCGCAGGGCGCAGGGCTTGCCGACGACCCCCACGGTGGCGACCGCCGGATGGGTCATCAGGCAATCCTCGATCTCGGCGGGACCGATGCGGTAACCGGCGCTGGTGATCACGTCGTCCTCGCGGCCCAGGAAGCGCAGAAAGCCGCCCTCTGCGACGCCCCGGTCGCCCATCAGCATCCAGTCGCCGCGGAACTTCTCTGCCGTGGCCTCGGGACGGTTCCAGTAACCGAGGAACATCGAGGCCGCCCCGCGCCGCACGGCGATGTCGCCCTCTGCGGCGGTCGGCTGCCCCTGCGCATCGATCGCCGCCACATCAAAGCCCGGCACGGCGCGCCCGATCGCGCCGGGCCGCGAAGGGAACAGCGCGCCGCAGGACGAGGCGACCATATTGCACTCGGTCTGGCCGTAGAATTCGTTGATCCCGACGCCAAAGGCCTGCCGTCCCCAGGCCAGCATCTCGGCCCCCAGCGGCTCGCCGCCCGAGGCGACGGAGCGCAGGCCCGGCAGCGCGGCGCCCGCCGCCTTCAGCATCCGCAGCGCGGTGGGCGGGAAAAAGACGTTGCGCACCCCCGCCTCGGTCACGATGCGCAGGCACGCGTCCACGTCGAAACGCGGCATCCGTGCGGCGACCACCGGCACACCCAGCGCCAGCCCCGGCATCAACACGTCGAAAAGCCCACCGATCCAGGCCCAGTCGGCGGGCGTCCACAGCACGTCGCCGGGCTGGCCGAGGAAATCGTGGCTGACCGCGACCCCCGGCAGGTGGCCGGTCAACACCCGGTGGCCGTGCAGCGCGCCCTTGGGTGTGCCCGTGGTGCCGCTGGTGTAGATCAGCACGGCAGGGTCCTCGGGGCCGGTCGGTTCCGGCGTGGCGGGCGCGGCGTCGGTCGAAAGCGCCGCGCCGGTCAGCGCCGAGACGCCCAGCCCGTCCAACATCGCGGCGCCTTCGTCGTCTGTCACCACCACCGCCGCGCCGCTGTCGCCCACCCGGCTGGCCAGCGCGTCCCGGCGGAACAGCTTGAACAGCGGCACCGAAACCGCCCCCATGCGCCAGATTGCCAGATGCGCGGCGGCACAGAGCGGCGATTGCGACAGCAGGACACCCACCCGGTCGCCGCGCGACACATCCCGCGCGCACAGCGCTGCCTGTACCCGCCGGGACAGGTCGTAAAGCGCGCCGTAACTCCAGTCGCGGCGCGCGCCCCCGCTGAGGTCGATAAGCGCCAGCCGGTCCGGCGCCCGTGCCACCCAGTCATCGCAGGCCTGCGCGGCAAGGTTCAGCCGGGCGAGGATCTCCCACCGGAAGCCGTCGCGCAGCGCCTGATATGATCCGGGGTTTTGCAGCATCAGTACTCTTGCGTTGCGCTTTCGAGGAACAGCGCCTGCCGCGCGGTCAGGGTCATCAGGCATTCCAGCGAGGCGGGCCCGCCGCCGGTGCCGCCGCCCCACTGGCTGCGGACATAGTCGCACTGCCCGTCGCGGTAGGGAATCCACAGCCGCTGCATCGCCTGAAGGGCCTCGGTCTGCGAGGGGGCGAACTCCATCTTGTCCGCGTCCATGGACTTCGCCTGCGCCATCGCCTCGCCGTAGGCGGCATTCAGGCGGTTGTCCCAATACTGCCATTCCGCATCCAGACAGCCGCCCATGCCGGCGGTGGACTCGCCGCCGAACGTGTCGGTCATGCACTGGTTGGCCGAGAGGCCGATGCAATCCTCGGCATAGCCTTCCTCTGCGAAACAGGCCTCGGTCGCCTGCGGCGAGAACACCATCCCGTCCTGCGCGAAGGCCGCGCCGGGCAGAAGCATCAGAGCCATCCATTTCATGTTTTCGGTCCTTCCAAGATATCGCGCCCCGCGGGGCCTGTGATGCGCTTCAGCCAGCCGAAGCGGCTGACGTGATATTCCATCACCGGCCCACGCCCGCAGCGGATCACCAGCCACGCGGCGCCGCCCGGTTCCGCCGTGCAGTCCGATGGCCGCGCCCCCGGCCCCGCCTGCGCCACGTAGCGCTGCGCATAGGCGGCGATCACGTCGCCCTCGGTCATCGTCACGAAGGCGCGCCCCTCGCGCCAGCCCAGCACGGCTGTCAGCCCCAGAAGCCCCCAGACGGGCGACCAGACCAGCCAGCGCGGCATCTCAGGGCCAGGCCCCGCTGCCCTGAGGCAACGCCCGATGCCGCTGCCGGCGCTTCGCCGTCAAAGCGCGATCCGGGCAAAGGCACGTGACCCCGGCAACGGCGGGTCCACCCGCACGCGCAGGAGGCAGCGGTGGCCTCATCCCATGGCCCCCATCAGCTCGCGACCCACCAGCATCCGGCGGATTTCCGAAGTTCCGGCGCCGATCTCCATCAGCTTGGCGTCGCGAAAGAGGCGCGCCACCGGCGCGTCGTTCAGGAAGCCCGCGCCGCCCATGGCCTGCACCGCCTGATGCGCCTGTTTCATCGCCTCTTCCGAGGCATAAAGACAGCAGGCCGCCGCATCCTGCCGGGTCACGGTGCCCCGGTCGCAGGCGCGCGCCACCTCGTAGACATAGGCGCGGGCCGAGTTCATCGCGGTGTACATGTCGGCGATCTTTCCCTGCATGAGCTGGAAGTTCCCGATGCTCTGACCGAACTGCTTTCTCTCGACCATATAGGGCATGATCTCGTCGAGACAGGCCGCCATGATGCCAAGGCCGATTCCCGCCAGCACCACCCGCTCGTAATCCAGCCCCGACATCAGGACGCGCACGCCCTTGCCCTCTTCGCCGAGGATGTTCTCGAAGGGCACCTCGACATTCTCGAAGATCAGTTCGGCGGTGTTGGACCCGCGCATCCCCAGCTTGTCGAAGTGCGGCGAGGTCGAGAAACCCGCCATCTCCTTCTCGATCAGGAAGGCGGTGATGCCCTTGGCCCCGGCCTCCGGGTCGGTCTTGGCATAGACCACCAGCGTATCGGCGTCGGGGCCGTTGGTGATCCAGTACTTGTTGCCGTTCAGCACGTAGCGGTCGTTGCGCTTCTCGGCCCGCAGCTTCATCGAGACGACGTCCGAGCCCGCCCCCGGTTCGGACATGGCTAGCGCGCCCACATGCGCGCCCGAGATCAGACGCGGCAGGTATTTCGCGCGCTGTGCGTCGTTGCCGTTCAGGCGGATCTGGTTGACGCAGAGGTTGGAATGCGCGCCGTAGGACAGCGAGACAGAGGCCGAGGCCCGCGCCACCTCTTCCACCGCGACCGTATGGGCGAGATAGCCAAGCCCCGCGCCGCCGTATTCCTCGGGGACCGTGACGCCCAGCAGGCCCAGCGCCCCCATCTCCTGCCACAGCTCGGGCGGAAAGACGTTGTCGCGGTCGATGTCGGCGGCCATCGGCTTCACCCGCTCCTGCGCCCATTTGTGTACCATCTCGCGAAGCGCGTTCACGTCTTCGCCAAGGTCGAACTCCATGCTGGCCAGAAACATCGCGCCCTCCCCGCGCTTATTGAACACTTGTTCATTTATGCACGCCGCGCGGCTTTCGTCAATCGCCGCAAGCGTGGGGCGATGGTGCATCCGCGCAACAGGTCGGCGCAAGCCCGCAGTACGCCCGGCGGAAAACCTTACTTTTCCTGTCGGATTTGGCGACACTGCCGCATCCCTCGACGACTGCGCCCCACCCATACGGCAGGCCCCGCAGGCATCCCTCATGCCAGACAGGACCAACCGACATGCGCAAACTCGCCCTTCTGCTGGGCTCGACCATGATCGCCGGAAGCGCCGCCGCACAGGATGGAATGAGCCTCGGCACGCTCTTGCTTGAAACCGTCTTCCGCGATTCCCGCCCGATGACAGAGGCCCCGGTGGCCGCGACCGCGCTGGATGCCAAAGACCTCGCCCGCGTGCAGGCCACCGATTTCGAATCGCTGATCGGCGACATTCCCGGCGTGAACATCTTCGGCGGCCCGCGCGGCATGTCGCAGACGCCCTCGATCCGGGGCTTCGACGACGACCAGATCGTGCTGCGGCTGGACGGCGGGCGGCTGAACTTCGGACAGGCGCACCGCGGGCGCTTCTTCATCGACCCCGAGCTGGTGCAGCGGGTCGAGGTGATCCGCGGCGGCGGCTCTACCCTTTACGGCTCGGGCGCCCTTGGCGGTGTCATCTCGATCGAAACCCGCGACGCGGGCGACCTGCTGAAGGAGGGCCAGACGGTCGGCGGGCGCACCGCGCTCAGCTATTCGTCGAACGGCGAGACCATCGGGCGCAGCCTTGCCGCCTATGGCGACTGGGGCGCCGTCGACGCCATGCTCTTCCTTGCCGACCGCAGGATGGGCGACGACCTGACGGACGGCGACGGCAATGCCATCGGGCGCTCTGCCGTCGACCTGCAGAACGGGCTGGTGAAGCTGGGCTTCGAGCCGAACGCCGACCAGCGCTTCGAGCTGAGCTATTCGAAATACACCGACGACGGACTTCTGCCGCCCAATGCCGCCAGTGCCTCTGATCCGCTGACGGATGTCAACCGCGAGGCCGACCACGACGCCCTGCGCCTGAGCTGGGACTTCAACCCGGGCAATTCCGAACTGCTGGACCTCTCGGTCCTGCTGTATTCGAACAGGCTGGAGATCACCGAAGAGCAGGTCAGCGGCAGGCGTCTGGACACCACCAAATACACCACCACCGGCGTCGAGGTGGTGAACCGCTCGCAGGTCGAGCTGGGTGTGCCGGTCGAACTGGTCTACGGCTTCGAGGCCTTCCGCGACGAGCAGGAGGGCGACCGCGACGGCGCCCTGCGCTCGACCTACCCCAATGCCAGCGCCGAAACGCTGGGTGTCTTCGCCGAGGCGACGCTGGGGCTGAGCGACCGGATGGACCTGATCCTTGGCCTGCGCCACGACCGCTACCACCGCGACCCGGACGACAGCGCGCTCGACACGGTGGACCGCAGCTTCACCTCGCCGCGCATCGGGTTCAGCTATCGCCCGACCGAGAACTGGCAGATCTTCGGCAATGTCTCGCGGTCCTTCCGCGCGCCCTCGCTGTCCGAGATCTACAACGACGGCGTGCACTTCGCCTTCACCACGCCCTTCGGGCCGGGCACCACCGGCTCTTTCGTGAACCGCTTTGTCCCGAACCCCGACCTGAAGCCCGAAACCTCGACGCAGGTCGAACTGGGCACGCGCTACGCCGGCACGGATGTCTTCCGCTCTGGCGACCGGCTGGGCTTCAGCGCCAATATCTACAACGCCAGCGTGAAGGACTACGTCGATCAGGTGGTGGGCGATTTCAGCAGCGTCTCGCCGGTCTTCGTGCCGCCGGGCACACTGCTGTTCACCGACTACACGACCACGACGAACACCGACGCCCGGCTCTGGGGGCTTGAGGCCGAACTGGACTACGACGCGCAGGACTGGTTCGTGAAGGCCGGGCTGACCGTCAACCGGGGCGAGCGTGACGGCGGCGGCAACCTCGGGTCCATCCCGCAGGACCGGCTGACGGCGACCGTGGGCCTGCGGCCCTGGGCAGACTGGGAAATGGGCGTGAAGGGCACCTTCGCCGCCGAACAGACCCGCCTGCCCGAGGGCGCCACCGGCGGCGATGCCTGGCAGACGGCGGATCTGTTCGCCACTTGGCAGCCTGGCCGGGGCGCGCTGGAGGGGGCGACCGTGCGTCTGGGCGTCGATAACCTCTTCGACACGGAATACACGATCTACCCCAACGCCCTGCCCCAGCCGGGCCGGACCTTCAAGATCAGCACCAGCTTCACCTTCTGAGGCCCCGCGCCGGGCCGGTTCCCTCCGGCCCGGTCCTTTGCCCGCGTTTGCGCGCAGCCAAAGGCGCGCCGGAACCCGGTCCGGCCCCCGCGTGTTTCTCCTGCAACGACACAGCTTGCAGGAGAGCACCATGACAGCCCTCATCGACACCTTCTGGGACCGCATCGACGACGTCCGCGCCGGGCTGCTTGCCCCCGAGGGTGAGCGCCCCGTGCCGATGGCACCGCAGCCCGACCGCAAGGCCAACGCGCTGTGGTTCATCACCGCCGAAGGCACCGCCGCGCACGACGGCGCCAGGGGCGGCGGCAAGGCCAGCTTCCAGGTGGCCGACCCCAAGGCCAACCTCTACGCCACGATCGAAGGCACGCTGACCGAGGTCCACGACGACCGGAAGCTGGACGAGATGTGGAACGTCTTCGCCGCGGCATGGTTCGAGAACGGTCGAGAGGACAGCAAGGTGCGCCTCGTCAAGTTCACCCCGCTTCACGCCGAGGTCTGGGCCACGGAAAAGACCGTCGGCTACCTCTACGAGATCGCCAAGGCCACTGTGACCGACGACACGCCCGATGGCGGCGAGCACGGCCACGTCACCTTTGCCGCAGCCGCCTGACCTGCGGCGCCGCTCTGGCGATGAAAGCCCCCCGGCCCCTGTGCCGCGGGGGCTTTTTCGTGGCGCGGCCCCGGGGGCGGGACAGCAACGCCCGGCCACCCGGCACCGCCCCGGCAGAAAGCGGCCCGGGCAAGACCGCTCCGCCCGGCAGTTGGTCCCCCCGGTTCAATGTGCGTTGACCCTCTCGGCCAGATTGATCCGGGTACGCCGCCCCTTGCGCCGCTCGCTTTCAGAGTCCCACCGGTACGGCGCGCTCCCGGGCCACCCTCCCGATCTTCGGCAGATGGGCCGCCGCTCCCTGTCCCGGGACAGGTCCTGTTGGGCCATGACAACGCGACCGGGCCACCGGAAGATCACCCAGCACCGCTTCCCCTCAAACCCCAGCGGCGCGGCGCCGTCCCGGCTCCCGGCACAGGCACCACCCCGACCGCCCCCCTTTTCTGAAGGCCTTGGTGACGAAGGGGACCGGGCCACTGGCCCGGGCGATCCGCAGGCCTCCGGCGCCCGCCTCCCTCACCCAACAACGGCAACCGGTCAGAGGGGATCTCTTGACCACCTGCCCCGAGCGGCCGACAAACGGTCTGAGGCGAAACGGAGGATGTCATGCTGTCGGGACTGCATCATGCCGCGATCATCTGTTCGGACTACGCCCGCGCGCGCGCCTTCTATGTCGATATCCTTGGCCTGACCGTCGTGGCAGAGAACCACCGCGCGGAGCGGGACTCTTGGAAGCTGGACCTCGCCTTGCCGGACGGCACGCAGGTGGAACTCTTTTCCTTTCCCGCGCCGCCGCCCCGCCCCTCGCATCCCGAAGCGCAGGGCCTGCGGCATCTGGCCTTCACCGTTCAGGACGTGGGCGCCGTGAAGGCAAGGCTGGAATCCGCGGGCGTCGCGGTGGAACCGATCCGAACCGATCCCTATACCGGACGCGCCTTCACCTTCTTCAAGGACCCCGACGACCTGCCGCTGGAACTCTACGAGGCCGGATAAGCGGCCCGCGCGGGCAGACGGGTCAGCGCCGCAACCGCCTTCCCGGATGTCCGCAGGCGGGCGCGCGACGCAGCCGGGCATGAAAAAGGCCCCCGCCGCGAGGCAGGGGCCGGTAACTTCCGGGGTGAACCGCGTGGCTTAGCGCACGATGTAGACGATCTCGCCGGTTGCCGGGTCCACCACAGCGGTGGTGTTGTTCACCGCGACATAGCCGTATTCGCTTTCCGGGATCGGCGTCACCACGGCGGTGTCCGAAAGCTTGGCGCCCACGACGACCTCACCGGTGGCATAGACGGGGTCGACCGGGTTGTTGCGGATGTAGGTCACGGTGGTCTCGTCCACGTCGACCGCCGCACCGACGCCGCCGCCGATCAGCATGCCGCCGAGGATGGCCAGCGGTCCGCCCAGGGCCGCTGCGGCAACCGCGCCGCCGCCGATGGCGCCAACCGCCGCGCCGCCGTTGTCGCCGGGCTCTTCATAGGTCACGGTCGAAACCTCGACCTGGCTGTCCGGCGAGTAGACCGGAACCGGGGTTTCCAGCGAATGCGCGAGGTACTCGCCCGAGGCCCAGCCCGCCTGACCGTCATAGGTGACCTGGCACCAGTTGGCTTCGGCCAGGCAACCCTCGACCATGGTCTCGGTGCTGCCGTCGATGACGCCGATGATCTCGTACTGCGGGCCGGGGCCGGACCGCAGGTTCAGGTCGGTGGTGGCAAAGGCAGAGGTTGCCGCGGCGGCACCACCGGCAAGCAGGGCAGAGGTGGCGGTAGCGGCGATAAGGATGCGCGTTTTCATGATGTTATCTCCTGTTGATCAGTCTGGAGCAAGAACATCCCGGCGCCGCAATTCGTTCCCCCGGAAGATTGGCTGCCTGCGCGGCAGGCCGCCGAACCTGTAACACGGTGAAACGAAGGCAGGCCCGGTCCAGCGCGCCGAAGACGGCAGAGGACGCAGCGCGCCGGACGCCCACCACGCGCGACGCGGGTCGCGCCGCGATACGCCTGTCGGACACGCACAAGCCCCGCGCCTGCCCCAAGGCCCGGTCCATGCATCCGCCATGCCGGACTGCCCTTCGCAAGATGGCTGAGAGAGATGCGCCGGACGCACCCAACCTTCAACGCGGGTCACCGCCGCGATACCACTGCCGGACATACACAAACCCTGCGTCTGCCCCAAGGCCCGGTCCATGCCCTGCCCCCTGCTCGCAAGACGGCAGGCGGAACCGACGGCGACGCGCCGCACGCGTTCCACCTCTGACGCGGTGCATGTCGCGTTACGACCCTGGCAAAGACGCCGGGCCCTGGCTGTCGGAGATCTAGGCCCCGGCGCGCCCCGAGGCCTGCCAGACCGCGCCGACCTCGGCGCGGATGATCCGGGCGATCAGGGCGCAGTCCTCCTCCGAGAAGGTCAGCGGCAGGCGCATGTCGAGGATGCCGCGCAGGATGCGGTCGCTGGCGGGCATGGGTTCGGAGGGCGCGTAGCGCCAGCTGTCGTAGCGCGAGGTGAACCCGGCAGGCTCGGCGCCGCCGAACCACTTCAGCTCGACCCCGCGCGCGGCACAGCGGCGCAGCACCTCGGGGATCGCACCCTCGGGCCAGTCCAGAAGCAGCATCTGGATCGACGAGCCGACAAAACCGCCGCGCGGATCGCGGTCGATCACCGTCAGGCCGGGGGTGCCGCGCAGCCCCTCTTCGACCACGCGGTACCGCGCGTTCCAGCGCGCCACCTGTCCGGCCAGCGCGCGCAGCTGCGGGCGCAGGATCGCGGCGCGCAGGTTGTCCATGCGCCCCGAGACATTGGGCGTGTCGTATTTCACCCGCTCGAAGACCTCGGGCGCCGGGGCCGCGCGATGGCGGTCGTACAGCATGTAGGAGCCGGACAGCATCACCGCCCGCGCCGCAAGCTCCTCGTCATCGGTGACGAGAAAGCCGCCCTCGCCCGAATTCGCGTGTTTGTAGGTCTGGGTGGAATAGCAGCCGATGACGCCATGGCGGCCCGAGGGCAGGCCTTCCCAGGTGGCGCCCATGGTATGCGCACAGTCCTCGACCACGCGGATACCGGCGGCATCGCAGATCTCCAGCAGGCGGGCCATGTCGCAGAGATGCCCGCGCATGTGGCTGAGCATCAGCACGCCCGCCTCACCCGCCTTGGCGGCCAGATCGTCAAGGTCGATGGTCAGCGCCTCGGTCACCGCGACGAAGACCGGAACCGCCCCGAGGCTGGCAATGGCGCCGGGCACCGGCGCCAGCGTGAAGGCATTGGTCAGCACCCGGTCGCCGGGCTGCACGCCAAGAGCGCGCAGGGCGCAGGCCAGCGCATAGCCGCCCGAGGCCACCGCCAGCGCGTAGCGCGCGCCGGTGAGCGCGGCGAGTTCCTCTTCCAGAAGCGCCGTCTCGGCGATCTCTCCGGGGACGGTGTTGTAGCGGTGCAGCCGCCCGTGGCGCAGGACGGAAAGCGCGGCCTCGATGCCCTCTTCGGGGATCGGTTCCTGCTGGGTGAAACTGCCGGTGAAACGCTCTGTCATGGCCCCGGTTGTGGCCCGCCCGCGCGGGGCGGTCAATCCGTCCTTCGCGGGCGGGCAGCCGAAATCTTGCAAAGATTTCGGGCCGGTTTCTTTGAAAGAAACCGCCCGGCTCACATCAGCAGGCGATCCACCTCGGGGTGCAGCTCTTCGAAGCGGTCGATGACGCCCTCGGGTTCCAGCGCGTGCACCGCCTGCCCGCCCGGCGCGAAGGTCACCAGCACGCAGGGCCGCCCCGCCGCCCGCGCGGTGTTGCGGTCGGTGTCGCTGTCGCCGACCAGAAGCGAGGCCCCCCGCGCACCGCCCGCCCGCTCGACCGCGGCCCAGTAGGGCGCCACGTCCGGCTTGCGCGTGGGCAGCGTATCCGCCCCCACCAGCGCGCCGAAAAGATCGCGCACCCCAAGCGCGCGCAGCAGCGCCTCTGCCAGCGCCTCGGGCTTGTTGGTGCAGACCGAGACCGCGTGGTCCGCGCTGCGCAGCGCCTCGACCGCCTCGACGGCGCCGTCATACATCCGCGTATGGACGCAGAGCGCATCGCCGTAAAAGCGCAGCAGGTGCGGATACCACTCGGTCAGCAGATCCTCGGTCAGGGCGCCTTCGCGCTCCAGCCCCAGACGCAGCATGGCCTTTCCGCCCAGAAGCCCCACGCCCGCATCCGCCACCGGGTCGAGCCGCACGGCCCGGCCCATGCCCTCGAAACAGGCATTCGCCGCCGCGATCAGGTCGCCGCTGGTGTCCGCCAGCGTCCCGTCGAGGTCGAAAACCACGCATTTCCGCATCACAGATGCCCCCTGTCACAACCCGCAATCAAGCGTGAGAGCCATGCCCTTGTCTCACGCCCGCAACCGGATAGAACGGGGCCAACGAAAAGACAAACGGATGGCGACATGAGCATGGCCCTGATCGTCCTTGCAGCGGGCAAGGGCACGCGGATGAAATCGGACAGCCCCAAGGTGCTGCACCGCATCGCGCAGGCGCCGATGCTGTGGCACGCGCTGCGCGCCGGGCAGGCGCTGGAACCGGTCCGCACCGTCGTCGTCGCTGGCCACGGCGCCGAGGCGGTCGAGGCCTCGGCGCTGGACTACGATCCCGAGATCCGCGTGGTGATCCAGTCCGACCAACTGGGCACCGGCCATGCGGTGCGGCAGGCGGAACCGGCGCTGCAGGGCTTCGAGGGCGATGCCATCGTGCTTTACGGCGACACGCCCTTCCTGTCGGAAGAGACGCTTGCCGCCATGCAGGCGGCGCGGCAGACCCACGACGTGGTCGTGCTGGGTTTCGAGGCCGCCGATCCGGGCCGCTACGGACGGCTGAAGATGGCGGGCGACCAGCTGGATGCCATCGTCGAGTTCAAGGACGCCTCTGAAGAGGAACGCGCGATCACGCTCTGCAACTCGGGCGTCATGGCGATGGACGCGGGCCGGATGATGGCCCTGCTGGCCAAGGTCTCGAACGACAATGCGGCGGGGGAATACTACCTCACCGACCTCGTGGGCCTTGCCCGTGCCGAGGGGCTGACCGCAACGGCGGTGGTCTGCGACGAGGCCGAGACCATGGGCATCAACTCGCGCCCCGAACTGGCAGCGGCAGAGCGGGCCTTTCAGACCCGCGCCCGCGCCGCGCTGCTGGAGAACGGCGTCGCCCTGCCCGCCCCCGAGACCGTGCATCTGGCCTGGGACACCGTCATCGGACGCGATACCGAGATCGAGCCCAACGTGGTCTTCGGCCCCGGCGTGACGGTTGAATCCGGCGCCCGCATCCGCGCCTTCAGCCATCTGGAGGGCTGCCACGTCAGCCGAGGCGCCGTCGTCGGCCCCTATGCCCGGTTGCGCCCCGGCGCGGAACTGGCCGAGGACGTGCATGTCGGCAATTTCGTCGAGATCAAGAACGCCGTCCTGCACGAGGGCGCCAAGGCCAACCACCTGACCTATATCGGCGATGCCGAGGTGGGCGAGAAGACCAACATCGGCGCGGGCACCATCACCTGCAACTACGACGGCGTGTTCAAGCACCGCTCGGTGATCGGCAGGAACGCCTTCATCGGCTCGAACACCATGCTGGTGGCGCCGGTCTCGGTGGGCGACGGGGCGATGACCGCCTCGGGCTCTGTCGTGACAGAGGATGTGCCGCCCGGCGCCCTGGCCGTCGCGCGGGCGCGGCAGGTCAACAAGGACGGGCTGGCGACAAAGCTGTTCCGCATGTTGCGGGCACGCAAGGACAAAGAGGCCGGCAAGGCCTGAGACACCAAGGCCGCCAAGGGCCAGAGCAGAAAAGGACAGTCGCATGTGTGGAATCGTCGGCGTGCTGGGGCAGCACGAAGTCGCCCCGACCATCGTCGAGGCGCTGCGGCGCCTGGAATACCGGGGTTATGACAGCGCGGGCATCGCCACCGTGCATCGGGGCAAGCTGGATCGCCGCCGCGCGGTCGGCAAGCTGGTGAACCTGTCGGACCTGCTGGTGCACGAACCGCTGGCGGGCCGGTCGGGCATCGGACACACCCGCTGGGCCACCCACGGGGCGCCCACCGCCGACAACGCGCACCCGCATCGCTCGGGGCCGGTGGCGGTAGTGCACAACGGCATCATCGAGAACTACAAGGAGCTGCGCGCGGATCTGGCGGAACACGGGCTGACGCCGCAGACCCAGACCGACACGGAAACCATCTCGATGCTGGCCAAGCACCTGCTGGACAGCGGCCTGTCGCCCGTCGAGGCCGCGATGCAATGCATCGACCGGCTGGAGGGCGCCTTTGCGCTGGCCTTCCTCTTCGACGGCGAAGAGGACCTGATGGTCGTCGCCCGAAAGGGCAGCCCGCTGGCCCTGGGCCATGGCGAAAACGAGATGTACGTGGGCTCCGACGCCATCGCGCTGGCGCCGCTGACCAACCGCATCACCTACCTGGAGGAAGGCGACCGCGCGGTGCTGACCCGCGCGGGGGCAACCATCACCGACGCCGAGGGCCGCCGCGTGACCCGCGACATGCGCACCGTCCAGATGGACCAGACGCGCATCGACAAGGCCGGGCACAAGCACTTCATGGCCAAGGAGATCGCCGAGCAGCCGGTGGTTCTGTCGGACGCCCTTGCCGCCTACCTGACCGGGGACGGCATCGCCCTGCCCGACCCGGGTGTGGACTTCAGCCGGATCGACCGGCTGACCATGGTCGCCTGCGGCACCGCCTTCTACGCCTGCTTCACCGCGAAATACTGGTTCGAGCAACTGGCCGGCCTGCCGGTCGAGGTCGATATCGCGTCCGAGTTCCGCTACCGCGAGCCGCCGGTGCTGCCCGGCACCACCGCGCTCTTCGTCAGCCAGTCGGGCGAGACCGCCGACACGCTGGCCGCCCTGCGCTACTGCAAGGACAAGGCCGACCGCATCCTGTCGGTGGTCAATGTGGCCGAAAGCTCGATCGCGCGGGAAAGCGACCTTGCCCTGCCGATCCACGCCGGCGTCGAGGTCGGCGTCGCCTCGACCAAGGCCTTCACCTGCCAGCTGAACGTGCTGCTGCTGTTGGCGATCAAGGCCGCCGAGGATCGCGGGCGGCTGTCCGCCGAGGACCGCGATGCAATGCTGGCCGCGCTGCGCACCCTGCCCGGCGTGATGAACGCCGCGCTGGCGCGGGACAATGCCTTCGAACACATCGCCCGGCAGCTGTCCGAGGCGCGCGACATCCTCTTCCTCGGGCGCGGGCTGATGTATCCGCTGGCGCTGGAAGGCGCGCTGAAGCTGAAGGAGATCAGCTATATCCACGCCGAGGCCTATGCCTCTGGCGAACTGAAGCACGGCCCCATCGCGCTGATCGACAAGACGGTGCCGGTGGTGGTCATGGCGCCGCGCGACCGGCTGTTCGAAAAGACCGTGTCGAACATGCAGGAGGTCATGGCGCGCGGCGGCAAGGTGGTGCTGATCACCGATGCCAAGGGCGCCGAGATCGCCGGACAGGATGTCTGGCACGTCATCCAGATGCCCGAGGTGCCCGAGATCCTGACGCCGCTCCTTTATGCCCTGCCTGCGCAACTGCTGGCCTATCACACGGCGATCGCCAAGGGCACCGACGTGGACCAGCCGCGCAACCTGGCCAAATCCGTGACGGTGGAATAGGTGGCAAAGCAGTTCGAGGCTCTGACAGAGGATCACCGCAGCTTCATCGCGGCGCAGCCACTGTTCTTCGTAGGCAGCGCCGCCGAAACGGGCCGGGTCAACGTCTCGCCCAAGGGCATGGATTCGCTGCGCGTCATGGGACCGAACCGCATCCTCTGGCGCAACCTCACCGGGTCCGGCAACGAGACCGCCGGGCATCTGGCGCGGGTCAACCGGATCACGCTGATGTGGTGTTCCTTCGAGACGCGCCCGCTGATCCTGCGCGCCTATGGCACCGCGACGGTGCTGCACGCGAAGGAACCGGGCTTTGCCGAACAGGACGCGCTGTTTCCGCCCGACCCCGGCGCGCGGCAGGTCTATGACGTGGCGGTCGACCTGGTGCAGTCCTCCTGCGGCTATGCCGTGCCCTTCATGGATTTCGTCGAGGATCGCCGCGTGCTGGAAGGCTGGGCCGAGAAGAAGGGCCCCGAGGGCGTGCGCGCCTATTGGACGGAAAAGAACACCGCGACCATCGACGGCTTCGAAACCGGCCTGCCCACCGATGCGGATTGACGCGGCCCTCGGCGCGCTGCGCGCCGCCGCCGACCCCGGCAGGGCGCCGGAGATGGCCGCCTATCACAAGGCAAAACGGGTCTATCTCGGGACGCCCAATCCGGCGATCAACGACCTGACCCGCGACTGGCGCGCGGCCCTGCCGCTGGAAGAGCGCGTCGCGCTGGCGGAGGCATTGTGGCAAAGCGACATCCACGAGGCGCGCATCGCGGCGGCCAAGCTGCTGACCCAGGCACGCATCCGCCCCGATGCGGCGGTCTGGGCGCTGATCGCGGGATGGGTGCCGCAGTTCGACGGCTGGGCGGTGGCGGATCAGGCCTGCTCTGCCGGGGCGCGGCGGGTCATGGCGGACCTGTCGCGGATGGACCGGGTCGAGGAATGGACCGTCTCGCCGGACCTCTGGGTGCGACGCGCGGCGCTGGTGATGACGCTGCCGCTGGCGAAGCTGTCCTTCCCGAAACCCGCCGAGCGGGAGGCGCGCGAGCGGGTGCTGGGCTGGGCGGCGGGCTATGTGCCGGACCGGGACTGGTTCATCCAGAAAGCGGTGGCCTGGTGGCTGCGGGACCTGTCGAAGCATGACCCGGACCGGGTCCGGGCCTTTCTGGACGCGCATGGCGCGGGGATGAAGAGCTTTGCCCGCAAGGAGGCGGCGCGGCTCCTGTAGGCCAAGCGCGGGTCCCACCGGCGCGGGCACTGCGGTTTCAGTGGGGTCGCCTGCCCTGCGGGACAGGCGACCGGTGGGGGCTCTGCCCCCGCTCGCTACGCTCGCCCCCCGAGGTATTTTCAAGACCGAAGAAGCGGGGGAGGCCGTCCCTTTGCGGCTTGGGTCCCTGCGCACGCGAGGGCTGCCGCATTCGCGGGGGACCTTCGTCTTCGGGGTCATGGCGAGCATATCCCGCGCGGCTTTTGGTATCCCGCCGCGCGCGGGGGCGCTTGGGCTCTGCGAAGGATTTGCCGAGGAGGACTCGTGCGGCGGCGGTCAGAGCACCGCGTCCAGCGCCTCGATCAGCTTGGTCACTTCCGCCTCTGAGGTGTAATGGGTGAAGGACAGGCGCAGCACGCCTTCTTCGGGGTCGAGGCCCAGGGCGCGCAGC
The DNA here is from genome assembly GCF_048381735.1 of Ponticoccus sp. (in: a-proteobacteria). NCBI lineage: Bacteria > Pseudomonadati > Pseudomonadota > Alphaproteobacteria > Rhodobacterales > Roseobacteraceae > Ponticoccus > Ponticoccus sp. (in: a-proteobacteria). Next base: position 531,485 of record NZ_JBLXGL010000001.1, on the reverse strand, counting down.
GGGCGTACCGCGTAGAAGTGGCCGCCGCCCGCCATGATGCCCTGTTCCGCCAGCGCGGCGGCCACCGGGGCGGCGGGACGTCCCAGCGCCAGCGCCAGCGTGGGCGCCCGCCGCGCCGCCTCGGCAGGGCCGATCAGGCGCACCCGGTTGCGGCCCTTGAGCGCGTCCAGCAGCGGTTGCAGCAGCCGCTCTTCCTGCGCGCGCATCAGGTCGTGGACCGCCCCGGGCGCGCAGCCGTGGTGGGCTGCCAGCGTCTCGATGTAATCCGCCATCCCGGCGCAGGCCGCGACCTGCGCGTGATCCGGCCCGGCGGGGATGAAGCGTTTGTAGAGGACATCTGCGTTGAAGAAATGCGCCTGGTTCGGCAGCACCTCGGCCAGCGCGCGGCGCACCACCATCAGCCCCTGATGGGGCCCATAGGTCTTGTAGGCCGAGAAGAGGTAGATGTCGGCCCCCAGCGCGCCCACGTCCGGAAAGCCATGCGGCGCGTAGGACACGCCGTCGACGCAGGTAAATGCCCCCGCCGCATGGGCCATGGCGGTGATTTCGGCCACCGGGTTGATCTCTGCGACGATGTTCGAGCAATGCGGGAAGCAGACCAGCCGGACCTTTTCGTCCAGCAATTCCGCCAGGTCTTCGGGGTCGAGATGGCCGGTTTCGGGATCGATGCGCCATTCGCGCACCTCGATGCCCGCCTCGGCCAGCCGCCGCCACGGGCCGGAGTTGGCCTCGTGGTCCTGATTGGTGACGATCACCGCCTCTCCGGGCTGCATGAACTGCCGGAAGGCCTGCGCCAGCACATAGGTGTTCTGGGTGGTGGAGGGGCCGAAGCTGAGTTCCCCGGTCTCGACCCCCAGGAGCGCGGCCATGCGGCGGCGCGCCTCGTCCATTTCCTCGCCCGCGAGGCGGCTGGCGGCATAGGGGCCATAGGGCTGCACCTTGCGCTGGCGGTAGTAGCGCTCGAGCCGGTCGATGACCGGCTGACAGGTATAGGAGCCACCGGCGTTCTCGAAGAAGGCCTGCCCCTCCAGCGACGGCTCTGCGAAAGCGGGAAACTGCGCCCGCACGAAATCACTGTCCAGCATGTCCACCTCGTCCTGCCTGCCTCTGGGCGCGACAAGACCGCCCGGCGCCGCGAAGGTCAAGCCACCGCCGCCCGGTCCCCGGGCCGGGCCCGCGGGCGACCGGCCGTCGCAGGCAAAAAGGCCCCGGCGAGAACCGGGGCCTTTCGCTGCCCTGTCAGGGCGATGTCAGGGCGATGTCAGCGCAGGGCGCGCTCGGCCAGGAGGCCCTTCCAGATCGCGTAGCACATCAGCAGCAACACGACGGTAAAGGGCAGACCGGTCGAGATGACCATGGCCTGCAGGGCCGCAAGCCCCCCGCCCAGCAGCAGCACGATGGCCACCGCGCCTTCGAAGATGCACCAGAAGACCCGCTGCGGCACCGGCGCGTCGACCTTGCCGCCCGCGGTGATCGTGTCGATCACCAGAGAGCCGGAGTCCGACGAGGTCACGAAGAAGACGATCACCAGCACGATGGCCAGCACCGAGGTGATCGAGGCCAGCGGCAGGCCTTCCAGCATCGCAAACAGCGACAGTTCCGGGCTGTAGGCGTCGATCACATTGGCCTTGACCGCCGAGGTCTCGGGGTTGGCGACCATGTCGTTGATCGCGGCGCCGCCGAAGACCGACATCCACAGCAGGCAAACCGCGCTGGGGATCAGCAGCACGCAGATGACGAACTCGCGCACCGACCGCCCGCGCGACACCCGCGCGATGAACATGCCGACGAAGGGCGACCAGCTGATCCACCAGGCCCAGTAGAAGGCCGTCCAGCCCTGACGGAAACCGTCATCCTCGCGCCCGAAGGGGTTCGACAGCGGCACGACCTCTTGCACGTAGGCCACGAGACCCTTGCCGAAGTCGGTCAGGATGCCGACCACGCCCGCCGCGAAGAGCACGAAGAGCAGCAGCAGCATGGCGAGGCCCATGTTGATCTCGGACAGCACCTTCACGCCGCCGTCGAGGCCGCGCAGGACCGAAACCAGCGCCACGGCGGTGATGAGCGAGATCAGGATGACCTGAACGGTGGTGTTGTTGGGCAGGCCGAAGACCTTTTCCAGCCCCGCGTTCGCCTGTGTCGCGCCGAAGCCCAGCGAGGTCGCCAGACCGAAGAGCGTTGCAAAGACGGCGGTGACGTCGATGACATGTCCCCACCAGCCCCAGACGCGCTCTCCGAGGATCGGGTAGAAGGCCGAGCGGATCGTCAGCGGCAGGCCCTTGTTGTAGCTGAAGAGCGCCAGCGCCAGGGCCACGACGGCGTAGATCGCCCAGGGGTGCAGCGCCCAGTGGTAGGAGGTCGCGGCCAGCGCCATGCGGCGGGCGGCTTCGACGTTCTCGGGGATCAGCGCGCCGTCCTCGGTGAAGGGCCGGACCGTGCCCAGCGGCTCGTCGCCCCAGGGGGTGCCGAAGTAATAGGCCGGTTCCAGCACGCCGAAGAACATCAGGCCGATGCCCATGCCGGCGGCGAAGAGCATCGCGAACCAGCCGAGGTAGGTGTAATCCGGCGTGGCATCGGCCCCGCCAAGGCGCACGCTGCCCACCGGCAGCACGATCAGCGCAAGGCAGAAGAGCACAAAGACGTTCGCCGCGCTCATGAAGAACCAGTCGAAGGTCGAGGTCAGCGCGGGCCGCAGCCAGCCGAAGAAGCTGGCCGCCTGCTCGGGCAGGGCCAGCGCGTAGAACACGAAGGCCACGACCGCCGCCGCCGAGATGGCGAAGACCGGGTTGTGAATGTCCAGCCCGAAGGGGCCGATCTGGGTTTCGATATTGTCCTGACCGATCTCGTAATCGGTTTCGATGATGTCGGACTGGCCTTCCGGTTCCGGAATGCCCTGTCCAGAGGTGGAATCTGACATGTAGACGTCCCCTGTCCTGTTTCTCGTTCTGTCTCGCCGGTGCCGCAGGCCGCCGGTCTTGTCCGGTCCCGAAGGCCCGGCTGTCCTTCGGTTCAGCGTACCAGCATGACCGAAATCTTGGCGTGTGCGGCGATGGTGCCGCCGTTCGAGGCCCAAATGTAGTCGGTGACGTTCGGAACATGGCTGGCCATGACCACCAGATCCGACCCGGTGTCCGCGATGGCCTTCAGCAGGGTCGCGTCAAGATCGGTCGCGGGGTCGTGGCTGGTGAGCGCGTGGGCCTGTACCGTGATGCCGCGCGCCGTGGCCTGCGCATCCGCGAAATCCTTCAGCTTCTGCGCATATTCCTGTGGGTTGTGGGCGATCGCGCTGGGAGAGGCACTGGCCACGCCCACGTAGACCACCTCGGCTCCGTATTGTTTTGCCATGTCGGCCGCACAGCCAAGCGCCTTCTCGAGACGATCCGCATGCGTCAAGTCAACCGGCACCATGATCCGTTTGAACACAGTCCACTCCTTGTCTTGTCGTGCAGCGACCCACCCGAAGCATTCGGGCCGCGGCTTTTTGCCGACGAAGGGTCCCTCTGGTCGGAGGCCCCCTTGACAGGACGCCTCTGAAGACAGGGTAACGCGAAAAGGACAGGTACTTCAAACCGTCACGACCCTTCGCCCGCCGAAAGCGACGCGCAGGGGGCCTGATGGCGTCCGGTTGCCGTAGCGTCCGCCGGGGCGCGGAGCGGCAGGCCGCCGCCATGGCCGGGGGCGCGGCGCCTTGTCGCGGGCGCCCCCTGCCCCTGCGTCAGGCGTTCACATCGACGACGACGCGGCCCTTGACCTGGCCTTTCAGGATCTCGGCGCCGAGGCGCGGCAGGTCCGACAGCGTGGCGGGCTGGACCATGGCCTCGAGCCGGTCCATCGGCAGGTCCGACGCGATCCGCGCCCAGGCCCGCAGGCGGGCCTCATAGGGCTGCATGACGCTATCGATCCCCAGAAGGTTCACCCCGCGCAGGATGAAGGGGGTGATCAGCGCGCCCTCGATGGCCGCCCCGCCCGCAAGGCCGATGGCCGCCACCGAGCCGCCGTATTTGACCTGTTTCAGGACACGGCCCAGCATCGCGCCCGCCACCGCATCGACGCAGCCCGCCCATTGCTCGCCTTCCAGCGGCTTGCGTGTGACCTCGGTCAGCTCGGCCCGGGGCACGATCTGCCTGGCGCCGAGGTCGCGCAGGTAGCCTTCCTGCTCGGGGCGCCCGGTCACGGCGGCGACCTCGAAGCCGAGGTTCGACAGGATCGCCACGGCGACCGACCCCACGCCACCGGCGGCCCCGGTCACCAGAACCGGCCCCTTGTCCGGCGTCAGGCCGTGGTCCTGCAGGGCCATCACCGCCAGCATCGCCGTCAGACCCGCCGTGCCCACCGCCATGGCGGCGCGGGTGTCCAGCCCGTCGGGCAGCGGCACCAGCCAGTCGGCCCTGACCCGCGCCTTCTGCGCATAGCCGCCCCAATGCGCCTCTCCGACGCGCCAGCCGGTCAGCACGACCTTGTCGCCGGGTTTGTAGCGGGCGTCATCCGAGGCCTCGACCGTGCCGGCAAAATCGATGCCCGGCACATGGGGGTAGCGCCGCACCAACCCGCCGCCCGGCCCGATGCAGAGCCCGTCCTTGTAGTTCACCGTGGAATACTCGACCGCGACGGTCACCTCGGCATCCGGCAGGTCGGTCTCTGCCAGCGCCTGAACGGCGGCGGTGGTCTTGCCGCTGTCGGCGTCCTTCTCGACCACGAGCGCGTTGAAAGTCATGTCTCTCTCCCTTTGAGTGTCGTCTAAAGCCAGGGCCCGCCGTCCGGCATGAAGGCCAGATCGGTCACCGCCCCCTTGGCCCCCGCCGCCGTCAGCATGGCGTGGATCTGTCCGCGATGGTGGGTCTGGTGGTTGAACATATGCACGATGCACAGGGTCACGGGCTTGGCGAGGGTTGCCCTGGTCAGCCCCGAGTACCACGTCAGCTCGCCCGCCAGATCCACCGCGCGCAGGCGCTCGGCCCACAGCAGGATCTCTGCGTCGGTGCGGTAGCGGGCCATCTCCCAATCCGCCGGGGTGGCGCAGAAGCTGGTGCTTTCGCTGCCGGGCACCGTCGGCCCCTTGGTGCCGGTCAGCCGCGACAGCCACATCCGGTCGCCCCAGAGCAGGTGGTTGGCCGTGGCCAGAAGCGACCCGAAGAAGGCGCCGCGCTCGGCCCGCAGGGCCTCCTCGTCCAGCCCGGCGAAGGCGGCGATCACCTGCCGGTTCTGCCAGGCGTTGTAGCGCGCCATGGTCACGCAATACTCCGGCGTCACGATCATGCAGCAGCCCCCCGCATTGCCTGCCCCTCCGGCAATTCACTATGCAGAGCGACCGGTCGAGGGCAAACGCTTTCCCTTCGGTTGCCGGCAGCGCGCTGCATGACGGCCAGACCCGCAGCGCAGCATCCCGGAAAACCTTGCCGCCACGCGATGCCAGACCAGCGTATAAAGGGGGGCCGCCGCTCCCCTGCCGCAACACGGGGGCAGCGCGGCCTCTCGATGACGCTGAGCAACGCCGCCCCGTGCATGGCACGGCGGCGCACCGCGACCAGCGCCCCGGATCACGGCAGGCAGGCCGGTCCGGGCGCCGCCCCTGCCCGGCTTCAACAAGGCGAGACATGTCCCCCGATACACCGCCGCCCCGAACGGCGTCAGGGATCGGGCACGGGCCCCTCTTCGGGGAAGGCCATGTTCGGGGAAGACCGTGGGGCCAAAAGCAAAAGCCCCGCGAAACCGCGGGGCTTTCAGCTTCAAGTTGGTGCGGTCGAGAAGACTCGAACTTCCACGGGAGTTACCCCACAGCGACCTCAACGCTGCGCGTCTACCAATTCCGCCACGACCGCACTGTCCTGACTTGGTGAAGCGCCTCTTAACGAAGCCCAAAGGGGATGTGAAGAGGAAAATTGACCCCGGGCCGCATTGTGCCCCGCCGCCGCAGCGCGTACCCCGGAAACAGGTCCCTTGCAGGAGGCTCTCATGGTAGAGTGGAAGATCAGCGACGGCCTCGTTCCCTACGAAGAGGCTGTCTCGTTCATGGAAGACCGCGCCGCCGCCATCGCCGCGGGCGCGGCGGAGGAATGCGTCTGGCTGCTGGAGCATCCGCCGCTTTACACAGCAGGCACCAGCGCGCGGCGCGAGGACCTGACGGACCCGGGCCGCTTTCCCGTCCACCAGACCAAGCGGGGCGGGCAGTTCACCTACCACGGCCCCGGGCAACGGGTGGTCTACGTCATGCTGGACGTCGGCAAACGAGGCCGGGACGTGCGCTGTTTCGTGCAGGATCTGGAACGCTGGGTCATTGCCACGCTTGGTGAATTCGGCCTGACCGGTCACATCCGCGAGGGGCGCGTCGGCGTCTGGATCGAGCGCCCGGACCGGCCCCGCACCGCCTCGGGCGCCATGGCAGAGGACAAGATCGCCGCCATCGGCATCCGCCTGCGCAAATGGGTCAGCTTCCACGGCATCTCGATCAACGTCGAGCCCGAGCTGGACCATTTCGACGGCATCGTGCCCTGCGGCATCACCGAATACGGGGTGACCAGCCTCGTGGACCTCGGGCTGCCGGTGACGATGGACGACCTCGACGTGGCGCTGCGCCACCAGTTCGGCGAGGTCATGGAACGGAAAACGCCGCGTGCCTGTCCGGTCTGACAGGCACGCGGCGTCTGGAGATGCGGGTGCGGGCGCCGGGGAGATCGCCCGGCGCGCTCAGAGGTCGGCGCGCATCAGCGCATGGTCGCGCGGTTGGCGAAGACGTGCAGCAGGATATCCTCGCGGCTGAGGCCCATCGAGGCAAGCTCGGCGTCGGATTTGGCGCGCAGCTTGGCGATCTGCTCGGTGCGCTGGCGATAGCGGCGGTCGAAGGGCGTCTCGAACATGCGCTCGATGCGCTGGCGCAGGGTGGAGCGGTTCGAAACGAAGCTGTGGTCGAAATAGGCCATTGTCAGGTTCCCCGGTCTGTCTGGCGCCGCGCCGTCGCGGCAGTTGCTGGGATAACGTTAAACCCGCAGCCGGGTTCCCCGACAGTCCGGCATTCCCCACCCCGCGCGCCCCGTCCATCGCGCGGCAGCCGAAATCTTTGAAAGATTTCGGACCGCTTTCCGGGTCGGAAAGCGCCCCTGCCGCAACCGGGTGCGACAAAATTGTTTGATCTGCGTCAAAAGCCTCCATTGCCCGCAGGTTGGTCACATCCTAAAAAGCCGCAGAGTTTCGGCGTGGGCGGATTCCCTCTCGCGCCTCTGACGCAGGCACCAGCAGGAGGCACCAAATGGCAGACGCCGCCATTCACGGCCATGAGCACGAGGACAACCGTGGGTTCTTCACCCGCTGGTTCATGTCCACGAACCACAAGGATATCGGTATCCTTTACCTGATCACCGCGGCCATCGCAGGCCTGATCTCGGTGATCTTTACCGTCTACATGCGCATGGAGCTGATGAACCCCGGGGTTCAATACATGTGCATGGAGGGCATGCGCCTGTTCCCGACCGCGGTCGAGAACTGCACGCCCAACGGCCACCTCTGGAACGTGCTGATCACCGGCCACGGCATCCTGATGATGTTCTTCGTGGTCATTCCCGCGCTGTTCGGCGGCTTCGGCAACTACTTCATGCCGCTGCAGATCGGCGCGCCGGACATGGCCTTCCCGCGGATGAACAACCTGTCCTACTGGCTTTATGTCGCCGGCACCACGCTGGCGGTCTGCTCGGTCTTCGCGCCGGGCGGCAACGGTCAGCTGGGGTCTGGTGTGGGCTGGGTCCTCTATCCGCCGCTCTCGACCAACGAGGCCGGCCTCTCCATGGACCTTGCGATCTTCGCGGTCCACGTCTCGGGCGCCTCGTCGATCCTGGGTGCGATCAACATGATCACCACCTTCCTGAACATGCGCGCCCCGGGCATGACGCTCTTCAAGGTTCCGCTGTTCTCGTGGTCGATCTTCGTCACCTCGTGGCTGATCCTGCTGTCGCTGCCGGTTCTGGCGGGCGCCATCACCATGCTGCTGACCGACCGCAACTTCGGCACCACCTTCTTCCAGCCCTCGGGCGGCGGTGACCCGATCCTGTACCAGCACATCCTGTGGTTCTTCGGCCACCCGGAAGTGTACATCGTGATCCTGCCCGGCTTCGGCATCATCAGCCACGTCATCGCGACCTTCGCGCGCAAGCCGATCTTCGGCTACCTCCCGATGGTCTGGGCGATCATCGCCATCGGTGCTCTGGGCTTCGTCGTCTGGGCGCACCACATGTACACCGTCGGCATGTCCCTGACCCAGCAGAGCTACTTCATGCTGGCGACCATGGTCATCGCGGTTCCGACGGGGGTGAAGATCTTCTCGTGGATCGCCACCATGTGGGGCGGCTCGATCGAGTTCAAGACGCCGATGCTCTGGGCCTTCGGCTTCCTGTTCCTCTTCACCGTGGGCGGCGTCACCGGCGTCGTGCTGAGCCAGGCCGGCGTCGACCGCGCCTATCACGACACCTACTACGTCGTGGCGCACTTCCACTACGTGATGAGCCTCGGCGCGGTCTTCGCCATCTTCGCGGGCATCTACTTCTACTTCCCCAAGATGACCGGCCGCATGTACAGCGAGGCGATGGGCAAGATCCACTTCTGGACCTTCTTCATCGGCGCCAACCTGACCTTCTTCCCCCAGCACTTCCTGGGCCGTCAGGGCATGCCCCGCCGCTACATCGACTACCCCGAGGCCTTTGCCTTCTGGAACTACATCTCGTCCTGGGGTGCGCTGCTGTCCTTCGCGTCGTTCCTGTTCTTCTTCTACATCGTGTTCCACGCCCTGACGCGCGGCGCCAAGTCGACCGAGAACAACCCCTGGAACGAATATGCCGACACGCTGGAGTGGACCCTGCCCTCTCCGCCGCCGGAGCATACCTTCGAAATCCTCCCCAAGCGTGAGGACTGGGACAAGTCGCCCGCCCACCACTAAGCGGCGCGGCCAAACAAACCGAAAGGCCCCGACACGTGCGGGGCCTTTCCTGTTGAAGGGTGACGCCAATGGCCGCCCCGGACCACTGCAAGGAAGCCTTGGCCATGCAGGATTTCACCTCGATGACCGCGGACGACACGCTGGCGCGCCTGAACGCGATGCCGCGCCGGGCCGCGCGCCGGGCCATGCAGCGCCTGATCTACCGCAAGTCCAGCCGCCCCGCGGATCTGGCGCAGCAGATGGCGCTGCTGCGGGCGCTGGCGCGGGCCGAGCCGCTGGACCGCTTCGGCCGGACCTATGCGCTGATCGCCTGCGCCCACAAGGCCTGCGAGACGGTGGATACCGATATGCTCGACAGCATCGACGCCGAGCTGCACGAGACACTGGACTGGGCGCGCGCCCTGCCCCAGCGCAACATCCTGCGCCGGGACGGATTTCACCTGCGCTACTCGGTGCTGAACGTGCTGATCGGCAGCGCGCTTCTGCGCGACGCCGGGGATCTGCCCGCGCTGGCCGCCACGGCGCTGAGCGAGCTTGACCGCCTGTCGCCGCGCCGCGCCTCGTCCTACCTGTTCAATTCCAGCAGCAACGTGGTGAAGACCGTCTGCCTTGCGGTGGCGCTGGCGCCCGGCAATGCAGCGCATGTGCACCAGCAGCTGCGCCGCCTGATCGACCTCAGCCTCGGCCTTGTGCACATCCACCAGATGCTCGAACCGCTGACCCGGCGCTTCGGGCCACGGCGGCTGGAGGCGGTCTCTCCCTCCTCCGCCTACGCCGAGTTCGAAGCCACGCAGAAACGGCTCTTCCTGCTGGAGGATCTCTGCCGGAACCCCGGGGATGCGGCCCTGCGGCGCCGCCTTGCCATGGCCTCGGTTGGGCGCAAGACCGAGGCCCAGACAGCCGCCATGATGGCGGCGCTGGACCGGCACCTGTAGACATCGCGAAACGGAAAACCAGCTCCCGAAGGCAGCGGACAGACCCATGCCCTACCACTGGACAGACACAGGCCCCGACGCGCCGCGCAGGCTGAGGCTCTGGCCGCATAACTCGCTTTCGGCGCGCGGCTTTGCCATCATGGTGCTGGGCTTCTTCCTCTTCGCCTCGATCCCGCTCTACGGCTTGCTCGGCACGGTCCTTCTGTGGGGGCTGCTGCCCTTCATGCTTGCCGCCACGGCGGGGCTTTACTATGCGCTCCGGCGCAATGCCTTCGACCGGCGGATCGTCGAAGAGCTGACCATCACCCCCGACCGGACGACCCTGATCCACACCGATCCGCGCGGCGCGGAGCAGCGCTGGGACGCCAATACCTACTGGGTCAGCGTGACGATGCACGAGACGGAGGGCCCGGTGCCCTACTACGTGACGCTCAAGGGCGCCGGGCGCGAGGTCGAGGTCGGCGCCTTCCTCTCCGAGGAAGAGCGCATCGCACTCTATGACGAGCTGCTGCGGGCCTTTGCCGGGATCACCGCGCCCGAAGGGTCGGCACCGGCCCCCTGAACCCGCCCATCCCCTTGATATTTCGGCGCTTCACCGGAAAGGCGCAGGATTACCCTTGCATGCGCCCCGGCCTTCCGGCACCACCTCTGTGTCAACCGGGCCCCGCGCCTCTTCCGTCCACCCCCGATCAGGACCCCGTGAAACCATGGCGCAGGCCCCCGCAACCGCCAAGACCCACCGCGCCGCGCTGATGCTGGCCGCCGCGCTCGGGCGCGCGGACTGGGCGCATTGGCTGAAGCCGGTGCCCAGCGAAGCGGCGGCGCTGGCGCTGCGCGGCGCGCTCTCGACCCGGGTGCCGCCGCTGCGCAAGCAGGTGGTCTTCCTGATCCCGCTGGTCGGCCCCGATCAGGTCGGCGACTGGCAGGCGGTGACCGACCGGCTTCAGGCAACGCTGCACTGCATGCGCACGCAGGACGATCCGCACTGGCAGGCCGTGATCTGCTGTCAGGAACGGCCGCCGCTGCCCGACGATCCGCGCATCCGCTTCCTGCCCTTCGACGATCCCGAGCCCGGCAACGACAAGTGGCGCAAGCTGGCGGCCCTGACCGGCCACCTTGACCAGATCGCCCCCGCCCCCTGCTACGTCATGAGCTTCGACGCCGACGACCTGCTGCGGCAGGGAACGGTGCGCGAGATGCTGCGGCGGCAGGCGCCGGGCGGCTACCTGGTCCAGGCGGGCTACGTGATGGACGATGCAACCGGGGTGATCGCCCTGGCCGATGCGCCGGACCTGAAACAGCCGATGCGCAAGCCGTTCTGGAAGCTTTGCGGGTCCTGCGCCGCGGTGGCCCATGACCCCGATCTGCCGCAAAGCGCCGCCTTCCTGCAGGCGATGACGCAGCACGAGCACCGGATGTTCCCCTACCTCGGCGCGCTGGCCGGGCGTCCGCTTGCGCCGCTGTCGCAGCCTTCCGTGCTTTACGTGCTGAACCATGGCGAGAATTTCGGCGCGCGGCGCGGGCGGGTCGGCTTCAAGACCCGCTTCGTCGAGCGCTTCCGCATCGACGATCCCGATGCGCTTGCAGAGGTCGCCGAGGGTTTCCCCGTTCCCTAGACCGGGTCTGCGCCCCAGAGCACCGGCGGCGAGGCCGCGCTTCAGGGGGGCCATCCGATGGATGGGGCAGCCCCCCGATTTTGTCACCGCAGACCTTCGCGGCGGGCGGGCACCGGGCCGTCAGCCCGCGGCGAGGCGGTCCTTCACCCGGGCGCCGACGGCGCCAAAGTCCATCTGGCCGGTGTACTTGGTCTTCAACACGCCCATCACGCGGCCCATATCGCGGATCGACTCGGCGCCGACCTCGGCCACCGCCGCCTTCACCGCCGCGTCGATTTCCGCCTCGTTCAGGGCGCGCGGCAGGAATTCCTCGATCACCTCGATCTCGGCCAGCTCCTGTTCGGCAAGATCCAGTCGGCCGCTTTCCTCGTAGGTCTTGGCGCTTTCGCGGCGCTGTTTGACCATCTTGCCAAGGATGCCCAGCACCTCGGTGTCGTCGACGCCGGTCTCGTGACCCTCGGCCCGGACCGCGATATCGCGATCCTTGATGGCGGCGTTGATCAGGCGCAGGGTCGACAGGCGCCCCGCCTCGCGGTCCTTCATCGCCTGCTTGACCGCCGCGTTCACACGCTCTCGCAATTCCATGAGCCTTATCCCCAGTCTCATATCACAAGATTGGCACCCTATACCGAAACCCGCCCCCGCGCAACCAAACCCAAAAGCGCCAAGTTCTTGAATTTTCTAAATTTATCATTTCAGCCACCCCCCTTGACCCCTGCCCCGCGCCGCCTTAGGTTCCGCGCGATTTGCCCCCAGCCCCGGAGTCTTCCCATGCCCACGCCAGCGCCGACCGCCTGTCTTGCCCTTGCCGACGGCACCCTCTTCTATGGTCAGGGGTTCGGGGCCACCGGACAGACCACAGCAGAGCTGTGCTTCAACACCGCCATGTCCGGCTATCAGGAAATCATGACGGACCCGTCCTATGCGGGCCAGATCGTGACCTTCACCTTTCCGCATGTCGGCAATGTCGGCGTGAACCCGGAAGACGATGAAACGCAGGATCCGGTGGCCGCGGGCATGGTGGTCAAATGGATGCCCACGCAGTCCTCGAACTGGCGCGCCGCGCAGGAACTGGGCGACTGGCTGGCCGCGCGCGGGCGCATTGCCATCGGCGGCGTCGACACCCGGCGCCTGACCCGGGCGATCCGCCAGTCCGGCGCGCCGCATGTGGCGCTGGCCCACAGCCCCGACGGCAACTTCGACATCGCCGCGCTGGTCGCGGCCGCGCGCGGCTTCCCGGGTCTGACCGGGCTCGACCTCGCCAAGACCGTGACCTGCGCGCAAAGCTACCGCTGGGACGAGATGCGGTGGGCCTGGCCCGAGGGTCACCAGCGCCAGACCGAGGCGCGCCACAAGGTCGTGGCCATCGACTATGGCGCCAAGCGCAACATCCTGCGCTGCCTCGCCTCTGCCGGCTGCGAGGTCACGGTGCTGCCCGCCTCGGCGACCTATGACGATGTCATGGCCCATGATCCGGCGGGCATCTTCCTGTCCAACGGCCCCGGCGACCCGGCGGCCACCGGCGAATACGCCGTGCCGATGATTCGCGACCTTCTGGACAAGACGCAGCTTCCGCTCTTCGGCATCTGCCTCGGTCACCAGATGCTGGGGCTGGCCCTTGGCGCGCGCACCATCAAGATGAACCACGGCCACCACGGCGCCAACCACCCGGTGAAGGACATCGAGACCGGCAAGGTCGAGATTACCTCGATGAACCATGGCTTTGCCGTGGACAGCCAGAGCCTGCCCTCCGGCGTGGTCGAGACCCATGTCTCGCTTTTCGACGGCTCGAACTGCGGGATCCGCATGGCCGACCGCCCGGTCTTTTCCGTCCAGCACCACCCCGAGGCAAGCCCCGGGCCGCAGGACAGTTTCTACCTCTTCGAACGCTTTGCCGCGTCGATGGATGCCGCCTGAGCAGAGCGATCCGCGTCAGGTCTTGCCAAAGGGTTAACGGCGGGCAGGTTTTTCCCGCCGTTAACCTTTTGATATTAGGAAAAAATTAAGCAAACGCCCGCCATAACACCGGTATCCGCAATCATGGGGTACTGGTGATGACACAGCACCGCCTCCTTTCGGCAGAGGCAAGGCGCGCACAGGCCGCCGATCAGCGCGGTCAGCCCCTCAGTCATATCCTCATCGACGATGGCGCTGTCGCCGCGTCGGACATGCTGCGCGCCCTGGCAAAGGCGCAGCGGTTCGACCAGCCGGTGTCGCATATCGTCGCCGCCGAATCGCTGGCCACGCCCGACCAGGTGCTTTCGGCGCAGGCGCGCAGCTACGGCGCCCTTGCCCTGCGCCGCGATGTGACGCCGCCCGATGCGGCGCTCGACGGGCTTCTGGCACCGGATTTCTGCCTGCGGCACGGCATGCTGCCCTGGGTCCGGCTGGGCGATACGCTGGTGCTGGCCACCGCCCGCCCGGCAGAGTTTCCGGCCCTCCTGCCAAGGCTACCTTCGGACATCGGCCCGGTGATGTTGGCGCTGGCGACCGAGGCCGATATCCATGCCGAGATCGCCGCACGCCACGGCGCCGCCATGGCGGTCGAGGCCGCGCACCGCGTGGCCCCGGACGAAAGCTGCCGCGACCTGAACCAGTCCAGCCCGCAGCGGCAGGCGGCAGCCATCCTTGCCGGGGCGGCCTTCATCGCCCTGCTGATCTGGCAGCCCACGGCGCTTTTTGCCGGGGCGCTCCTGCTGGCCCTGGGCTCTCTGATCCTGTCGCAGGGGCTGAAGCTGGCGGCGCTGCTTGCCGTGCCCCGACGCACCGCCGTTGGACAGGCGGACCTGCCCGAGGTGCTGCCGACGGTGACGATCCTCGTGCCGCTCTTCGACGAGAAAGAGATCGCCGCGACGCTGGTCCGGCGCCTGTCGCGGCTGACCTACCCCAAGGCACTGCTGGAGGTGGTGCTGGTGCTGGAAGCCGAGGACGCGATGACCCGTGCCACGCTGGCCCGCACCACCCTGCCGCCCTGGATGCGCTGCGTCTTCGTGCCGCCGGGCGAGGTGACGACCAAGCCGCGCGCCCTGAACTACGCGCTGCGCTTCACCCGGGGCGAGATCGTCGGGATCTACGATGCCGAGGACGCGCCCGCCCCCGACCAGATCGAGCGGATGGTGGCGGCCTTTGCGCAGGCTACCCCGGATGTCGGCTGTCTGCAGGGCATCCTCGATTACTACAACCCGCGCGCCAACTGGCTATCGCGCTGTTTCACCATCGAATACGCCAGCTGGTTCCGGGTCATGCTGCCCGGCCTCGCGCGGATGGGCTTTGCCGTGCCGCTGGGCGGCACATCGGTCTTTCTGAAGCGGGCCGTGCTGGACCAGGTCGGCGGCTGGGACGCCCATAATGTGACCGAGGACGCGGATCTGGGCTTGCGCCTTGCCCGCTACGGGTATCGCACGGAACTGTTCGCCTCGGTCACCCGCGAAGAGGCCAACAACCGCCTGTGGCCCTGGATCAAGCAACGCTCACGCTGGCTGAAGGGCTACGGCATCACCTGGTGGGTGCACACGCGCCGCCCCGTCAGGCTTTGGCGCGCGCTTGGGCCAAAGCGCTTCCTGGGGGTGCAGCTGCTGTTTCTGTGCACGCTGATGCAATTCGCCCTCGCGCCGGTGCTCTGGTCCTTCTGGATGATCCTTCTCGGCCTGCCGCACCCGCTGGACGGGCATCTCACGCCCGAGGCGGTGTTCTGGCTGACCGGGGTCTTCCTCAGCGCCGAAGGCATCTCGATCCTTCTGGGGATCGCGGCGCTGGCCCGCAGCCCGCACGCCGGGCTGATGGGCTGGGTGCCGACGCTCTTCGCCTATTTTCCGCTGGGCACGCTGGCGCTTTACAAGGCGCTCTGGGAAACGCTGCGCAGCCCCTTCTACTGGGACAAGACCATGCATGGCCGCTCGGCGCCCGACGGCCCCGGCGCCGACTTGCCAACCGACAGCTCGTTATGAGCCGGTCGTTATGAGCCGGGCGCTTCGGGCCAGGCCCGCGCCATCCCGCGGCCGGCGACGGGCCGGGCACCGATCAGGCCTCGGCGGCATCCTGCTTCAGCCGGGTGACGAAGGCGACAGAGATGTGATCCCTCAGCGCGCTGTTCGCGGCCGCCTCGTCGCGGCAGGCGATCGCCTCGACAATGGCAAGATGTTCGGCCAGCGCGATCTCTCCGCGCCCCTGCGCCGCCAGCGAGGTGGTCGCCATCAGCGCCATGGAGCGGTAGACGAGATCCAGCTGCTGGACGAGAAACCGGTTGTGCGAGGCAAGGTGGATCTGCTTGTGAAACCGCCGGTTGGCCCGCGCCAGCGCGGCGGGATCGTGCAACAGCGCCCGGTCGTCGGCGACCATGTCTCGCAGCACCCTGACCTCTTCCTCCGTGGCATGGCGGGCGGCCAGCCGCGCCGCCAGCCCCTCCAGCTCTGTGCGCACGGCGTAAAGCTCGGCCATCTGGTTGTGATCCAGCGAGGCCACGATCAGCGACCGCCCGTCCCGCGCCAGCAGCGATTGCGTTTCCAGCCGCTGAAGCGCCTCGCGGATCGGCGTGCGCGAGACCCCGAAGCGGTCGGCCAACTCGCTTTCCACCAGCCGGTCGCCGGGCCGGTAGACGCCGGAATCGATGGCGTCGAGGATCAGCGTATAGGCATCCTTTTGCGGCGTTCTGCCCTGTGTCATGACCCTCTCCCCTGTCGTTGCGACACGATACCCGTCTCGCGCGACCATGTTCAAGCCGAAGCCAGCCCCCGGCCATCCAACCGGGCCTGCCGCGACATTTCGCCCCTCGCAGCCAGCGGCCCGAGTGATAGCTCCTTGAAGGGGAACCGACGCATGTCGGCACGACTCGGGCAGGAGAAGGACCATGGACTGCGATATCCTCGTGTCTGGCGGTGGCATCGCCGGACTGACAGCCGCCGCCGCCTTTGCCGGGGCGGGTTTCCGGGTGGTCTGCGTCGACCCTGCGCCGCCGGTGACCGACGCCACGGCAGAGACCGCCGACCTGCGCACCACCGCCTTCCTGCAACCGGCCCGCGCCTTTCTGGACGCCGCCGGTCTCTGGGACAGGCTGGCACCCTTTGCCATGCCGCTGGAGGTCATGCGCATCGTCGACGCGGGCGGGCCAGAGGCGGAGCCGCGCGTGATGCGCGATTTCGCCGCCTCCGACCTCTCCGATGCGCCCTTTGGCTGGAACCTGCCCAACTGGCTTCTGAAGCGCGAGCTGTCGCAGCGCCTGTCCGAGCTTGCCGATGTCGACTTTCGTCCCGGCACCGGCACGGTCTCGCTGTTCACCCGCGAGGGCGAGGCCCGCGTCGGCCTGAGCGACGGCAGCCGCCTGCGCTGCCGGCTGGTGGTGGCGGCGGACGGGCGTGGCTCTCCGATGCGGCAGGCGGCGGGGATCGGCGTGCGGACCACGCGCTTCGGCCAGAAGGCGCTGGCCTTCGCGGTCACCCATCCGATTCCGCATTGCAACGTCTCGACAGAGATCCACCGGACCGGCGGCCCCTTCACGCTGGTGCCGCTGCCCGACCGCGACGGCCATCCCTCTTCCGCGGTCATCTGGATGGAGGACGGGCCCAAGGCGCAGGCGCTTCATGCCCTCGAGGTGCCCGCCTTCGAGGCGGCGATGTCGGAACGCTCGTGCCATCTTTTCGGCCCGCTGACGCTGGCCACGCGCCGGACGCTCTGGCCGATCATCGCGCAGGAAGCCGAGCGGCTGTCGGGTCAGCGCCTTGCGCTGGTGGCCGAGGCCGCCCATGTCGTTCCCCCGATCGGCGCCCAGGGCCTGAACATGAGCCTGCGCGACCTTGCCTGCCTGCTGGATCTGGCCACCGCCGCACCCGGGCGGCTGGGCGATGCGGCGATGCTGGAGGCCTATGAGCGCGCCCGCAGCGCCGACGTGCGGGCGCGGGTCGCGGGGATCACCGCGCTCAACCGGATCAGCCAGGTCTCGGCCCCGGCGATGCAGGATCTGCGGGCGGCCGGCCTGGATGTGCTCTACGGGGCGAAACCGGTCAGGACGGCGCTGATGCGGCTGGGGCTTGGCACCGGCAGCTGAGCGCAAAGCGGGCTAAGCGCGAAGGGGGCTCTGCCCCCCGGCCTTCGGCCTTCCCCCCGAGGGTATTTGCGGGACCAGAGAAGCAGCGGGCCAGTATCCTGCGGCCCGGCACCTCGCGGCACAGTGCCAGCACGGACCAACCGGCCCGCGGACCCCGGGCGCCCGCCCCGTGCAGGGCGGGCGCCCGGACCTGAGATCAGAGCACCGCGTCGACCGTGGCGCGCAGGCGTTCGACGGTGGCATCCACGTCGTAGAGCTTGTCGAGGCCGAAGAGGCCAATGCGGAAGGTCGAGAACCCCGCCGGCTCGTCAACCGCCAGCGGCACCCCGGCGGCGATCTGCATGCCCTTGGCGGCAAAGGCCTTTCCGGTCTTCACATCGGCATCGCCGGTATAGCTGACCACCACGCCCGGGGCGCCGAAGCCCTCGGCGGCGACCGATGCGATACCCTTCCCGGCGAACATTGCGCGGACCTTGTCGCCAAGCGCCCATTGTGCGTCCTTCAGCCGGTCGAAACCGTAGTCCCGGGTTTCCGCCATTGTGTCGCGGAACATCTTCAGCCCGTCGGTGGGCAGGGTGGCGTGATAGGCGTGGCCGCCGTCCTCGTAGGCCTTCATGATCTCGCGCCATTTCTTCAGGTCGGCGGCGAAGCTGTTCGAGGTGGTGTCCTGCATCCGCCGGGCGGCGCGCTCGGACAGCATGACCAGCCCGGCGCAGGGCGTCGAAGACCAGCCCTTCTGTGGGGCCGAGATCAGCACGTCGACGCCGGTTGCCTGCATATCGACCCAGACGCAGCCAGAGGCGATGCAGTCCAGCACCATCAGCGCGCCCGCGTCATGCGCGGCCTTCGCCATGCGGGTGATGTAGTCATCGGGCAGGATGATCCCGGCCGCAGTTTCCACATGCGGGGCGAAGACCAGATCCGGCTGCGCCTCGGCGATGGCGGCCTCGACCTCTTCGATCGGTGGCGGAGCAAAGGGCGCGGTGGCGCTGTTGCTGGTCTGACGGGCCTTCAGCACCGTGGTCTCTCCGGCGAATCCGCCGGCCTCGAAGATCTGCGACCAGCGGTAGGAGAACCAGCCGTTGCGGACCACCAGCACCCGGGCCTCCTGTCCGAACTGGCGGGCGACCGCCTCCATCCCGAAGGTGCCGCCGCCGGGCACCAGCGCCACCTCTGCCGCGCCGTAGACCTCGCGCAGCATGGAGGAAATGTCGCGCATGACCTCCTGAAACTGTGCCGACATGTGATTCAGCGAGCGGTCGGTGAAGACCACCGAGAATTCGTCCAGACCCGAGGGGTCAACCCTGTCCAAAAGCGCCATGGCTCTCTCCATCCTGTTCCGGCCAAGACGTAGCGGCTGGTGCACGGATTGGCAAAACCCGAATTGCCGCAGCGCCGCCCGTCCGTCCCGCCAGCCACGCGCCCCGGCGTCCCCCAAGCGCGCCGGGCGTGTCCACCCGCAGGGGCACGCCCCCGGGAATGGGCCCGACCTCCATCACCGGTGGCAAGCCCCGCCCCGGCTACAGCGGCCCCGGGCGGCGCTCTTCCGAGAGCATGACATTGGCGTCCAGATTGCCCACCCCCGGCAGCGCCATGATCCGTCGGCGCAGCACCCGCTCGAAATCGGAGAGGTCGCGCGCCACGACCCGCAGGCGGTAGTCATAGGCGCCCAGCACATGCTCGACCGTCTGCACCTCGGGGATCGCGCTGACGACACGCTCGAAGTCTTCCAGGCTGACGCGCCCCTTGGTGGCCAGCTTGACGCCCAGAAAGACCGTCACGCCAAAGCCCATGGCCTCGGCGTTCACATCCAGCCGCGCGCCGCGAAAGACTCCCGCCTCGCGCAGACGCTTTATGCGGCGCCAGCAGGCGGGCTGCGACAGACCATGCGCGCGCCCCAGCGCGCCGGCGCTTTGCGTCATGTCCCTGGCCAACGCCCGGATCAGCGCGCGGTCGATGTCGTCAAGCACGATCACAGCGGCAGGGCCTCGTTCTCGAAGACACGGGCGACATGCATCAGCGCCTCTATGTCGGTGATATGCGGCAGGGTCAGCAGGTGTTCGCGGTACAGTCTCTGGTAATGCGCCATATCCCGCGCGACAATCAGCAGGCGCACGTCCACCTGCCCCAGAAACGTCTGTATCTCAAGCACTTCCGGGACATCCCTGGCGCCCTGAATAAACTCGTCGAAGGCTCGCGGCTGGGTCTTGTCAAGGGTCACGCGCAGGCTGACCTCGACCTCGTAGCCAAGCGCCTTCCAGTCCACCACGGCCTGCACCGTTCCAATCAGCCCGCGCCTGCGCAGCCGGTCCAGCCGCCGGGTCAGGGTCGATCCGGTGACCCCCGCCCGCTCTGCGAGATCCGACAGCGCCATGCCCGGGTCCGCCATAAGGTAGCGCAGAATGCGCCGATCCGTATCGTCGAGCATGAATTCTCCAGCATTCCCCAACAAGACGCATGATTATGTTTCTTCTTGGCCCAAATACCTGAAAAACGCAAACACACTCACCACGGTCCGGCTAAAGTGCGCCCCATAGAACAAGAACCCGGAAGGATGTATCCCCATGCGCGTTTACTATGACCGCGACTGCGACGTGAACCTGATCAAGGACAAGAAAGTCGCGATCCTCGGCTACGGCAGCCAGGGCCACGCCCACGCCCTGAACCTGCGCGACTCCGGCGCCAAGAACGTCGCCATCGCCCTGCGCGAAGGCTCGGCCTCGGCCAAGAAATGCGAAGCCGAAGGCCTGCAGGTCATGGGCATCTCCGAAGCCGCGGCCTGGTGCGACGTGATCATGTTCACCATGCCCGACGAGCTTCAGGCCGAGACCTACAAGAAATACGTGCATGACCACCTGAAGGAAGGCTCGGCCATCGCCTTCGCCCACGGTCTGAACGTGCACTTCGGCCTGATCGAGCCCAAGCCCGGCGTCGACGTCATCATGATGGCGCCCAAGGGCCCCGGCCACACCGTGCGCGGCGAATACACCAAGGGCGGCGGCGTGCCCTGCCTCGTGGCCGTGCATCAGGACGCAACCGGCAAGGCGCTGGAAGTGGGCCTGTCCTACTGCTCGGCCATCGGCGGCGGGCGTTCCGGCATCATCGAGACCAACTTCCGCGAAGAGTGCGAAACCGACCTCTTCGGCGAGCAGGTCGTGCTCTGCGGTGGCCTTGTGGAGCTGATCCGCATGGGCTTCGAGACGCTGGTCGAGGCGGGCTATGCCCCCGAGATGGCCTACTTCGAGTGCCTGCACGAGGTGAAGCTGATCGTCGACCTGATCTACGAAGGCGGCATCGCGAACATGAACTACTCGATCTCGAACACCGCCGAATACGGCGAGTATGTCTCGGGTCCGCGCATCCTGCCCTACGAAGAGACCAAGGCCCGCATGAAAGAGGTCCTGACGGACATCCAGCGCGGCAAGTTCGTGCGCGACTTCATGGCAGAGAACCAGGTCGGTCAGCCCTACTTCAAGGCGACCCGTCGCATCAACGACGAGCACCAGATCGAAGCGGTAGGCGAGAAGCTGCGCGGCATGATGCCGTGGATCTCCGCCGGCAAGATGGTCGACAAAGCCAAGAACTGATCCCCGTTCACGGATCGGATCGAAAGGGGGCCCCTGCGGCCCCCTTTCTCTTTGGGGCACAGGGTTTTCCGGGGCGTGCCGGGGTCATCCGGCCCCTTGTGCCGCGTTGTTTGACCGGGCCTGCGGCCCCCTGACTGGCCGGATGGATTGGGCCCCGCCGGTCCCGACGCCCCATGCACAGCCCTTGACGGAAGACAGCACTCTGGCGCTGAAAAGGGTGCGCGGCGGCAGCACCTCCGTGCGTCCATGCGTATTGTTATGATATAACGCAATCCCGATTTGGGTGTCATGACTTACGACATCACCCAACGCGAGGGGCTTCCGCCCGAAATGCGGACCCTCTATCGGGACCTGCCACGCGACGGCTGGCCGGATCACCCGGGCTTTCACAAGGCCACCCGCCAATGGATGGGGGCACATCTGGGCTTTCGCCAGATCGGCGCGCTGCTGCAGACAGAGACAGAGCGGTTTCTGGACGGGGAGACGCCAGAGGACCTTTACGCGGAACGGCTGGGCGCCTTCGGCGGGCGGCTGGTGGGCAACCTGCACGGGCACCACGCCTGGGAGGACCGGCGCTTCTTCCCGGAACTCGAAGCCGCCGATGCCCGCTTTGCCCGCGGGCTGGAGATGCTGGAGGCGGACCATGTGGTTCTGGACGAACGGCTCGACCGGCTTACCCGGCAGGCCAACCGGGTGATCACGCTGGAAACGCTGGACCCCGCCGGCATGGCCGAAGAGGCGAAGCCGCTGCGCGACACGCTGGAGGGGCTGAACGGCTTTCTCGAACGGCACCTGACCGACGAGGAGGACCTCGTCGTGCCCATCGTGCTGCATCACCGCCTGCGGGGCTAAACGGGGCGGCGGGGCGAAGGCCCCGCCGCCTTGAACATGTGCAAATCCCGGGGCCGCCTTGCCGCGGCGCCGGGTGGTGTACCGCAGTCCCGCCCTCTGGCGCGTGCCCCCTGTCAAACCGGCAAAGCCCGTCAGCGGCCCTGCGCGCATGAAAAAGCCCCCGCGAGGTCCTCTCGCGGGGGCGTCTCTCGCGGTGTCGGTGGCGGCCTTACCAGCAGCCCACCAGCACCGTCATGTCGGTCGCCAGCGCGGTCAGGTCTTCGGGCGCCATCGGGCCCATTCCGCCGCGCGCGACCGGCTGGATGCCGTTGTCGCGCAGGAAGTCGAGGATCATCTCGCCCTTGGCGGCAAAGCTCACCTCGTCCGGCAGCCGCCGCCCCTCTTCGTCGCCGCGCGGCAGCAGCATGCCCAGCACGGTGCCGCCCGCGTCGAAGACCGGGCCGCCCACGTCGCCGGGCAGCGCCGCAAGGGCAAGGCGCTTCATCTCTTCCTCGCCGCCGAGGCCGCGCAGGTCTTCAAGCGTGCCGAAGGTCAGCGTAGGCGCCGCCAGCACCCCACCGAAGGAGAAACCCGCAACCGCGACCTCGGATTGCAGGCGGGGATCACCGGCGCGGAACTGCGCGACACGGCGCGGCGCCAGCCGGTCCTCGGGCATCAGCACGGCAACACCCAGCGCCGGATCGGACGCCAGAACCCGCGCCGTATAGACGCCGTTCAGGGTGATCCGCTCGCAAGAGGCAACCATGTCCGACGAGGTCAGCACCGTGCCGCGCGTCTCGATGAAGAAGCCCGAGCCGGTGGCCTTGGCTGTGCGCACCTTGAGACCGGACACCAGATCGACGGACTGGCCGTCGTCGCTGACCTCGGCGGCGCTGAGAACGCCCTCGGTACGCTCGAAGCTGGCGCGCATCAGGCCAAGCACGCGGGTCCGGCGTTCCTCGTCACCCGCGGGCCAGATCAGCGTGAAGCCCTTGATCTGGCCGTTGCGCAGCGAGACCTCGGTATGGCTGACGATGCGATCGTTGGCGCCCTCGATGACAAAGCCGCCGTTGTCGCGGCTGCGCTCACCCTCCAGCGGGACGATCTCCAGCGTCTGCATGACCTCGTAAAGGCCATTCATCGCCGACAGGTCGCCGGGCTGCGAGATCAGCAGCGCGCGGGCCTGAAGATCGCCCGAGGGGCGGAAGATCGCGAAGGGCGCCTCGTAGCGGTCGAATTCCAGCACACCCATGGGCAGGTCCATGGCGATCCCGGCGCGCGGATCGGCGTAGCGGGCCAGCTCCATACCTTCGAGCACGGCGTAATATTGCCCCAGAAGCTGGTCACGCTGGCGGGTGGTCAGGATGCCGGTGGCGTCGTGGCCGTTCTCGGCCTGCCATGCGGCCATGGAGCGCCGGGTGCCGCCACCAAAGGCCCCGTCGATGCGGCCCTGGTAGAAACCGGCCCATTCCAGGGCGATCTGCAACTCGTCGCGCTCTGCCCGGGTCAGTTGCGCCTCCGAGGCACGGGCCTCGCGCGGGGTTTCCTCGGGGACCGGTGCGGGCTGCACCGGCGCGGCCTCGGGCACGGCCTGCACCGGCTCGACCACCGGCGCGGCCTGCGCCTGTTGCACCGGCTCGGGCTGGGGCGCGGCGGGCTGCGGTATGCGCTGCGCGTTGGCACCAACGGGCCAGAACTGGCGGCCGTAGGCATCGGCGGTTTCGATGTAGCTGTCGAGCGGAATCGCGCGACGCGCCCGCAGGTCCTGCAACTGGCGCTCTGCCTCGGCGCGGGTGAAGGGGCCGATGGCGATGCCGTACCAGCCGCCACCCAGCGCAAAGCCGCTGACGTCCTGAAGCCGGTCGGCGTAGGTCCGCACGCTGGCCTGCGCACTGTTCAGCGAGGTCCGGGCCTCAAGCTGGATAAAGACGCTGTCGTCCGGAGACTGCGCGGAGGCGGATTGTACGGCGATGAAGGCCGCAGCGGCCAGGGCGAGAAACGTTTTCGTCATGGTCAATCGGGCCTCTGTCGGCCCCGGGCTCCCTCGTGAACAGTTCCCCAATGTCTTAAGGGCAGCCCCGGCGGGTTGCACGCAAAATCAAGGGCGCTCGCGGCCACGTAAAGCAGATGTGACGGGGGCGGCACATCGCGGCGGCCCACCCTTGCCGATGCGCGGACACGGCGCGGCGCCGCGACAACAGCGGTCAGGACGCACAGGCCCGGCCCGAACCCTGCGGCGGCGCCCCGGCCGTTCCGGGCGCCAAAGGCCCTCCGGCACCGGGCGGAGCCTGCCGTGGTGCCCCGCCAGCGCGGCGCCCATGCCACGAAGCCCCCCCCCGCAGGGCGCCCACCGCGATGACTTGCCGACCGCCCTGCCCGGGCCACCCCGGCGGCATCGCGCCGCCACAGCCGCTGCGATCATGCGTCCCGCCGCGCGGTCCCGTTGGTCATTGAAGCCCGGCGCGAAATGCGGCAATCAGGCGCCAACCTGCCGGAAGGAGCCCACGGACCATGGTTCAGACCGTCCCCACCCCGACGAAACCCGCCTGTTTCCAGGAGATCATCCTGGCGCTTCAGACCTACTGGGCCTCCAAGGGCTGCGCCATCCTGCAACCCTACGACATGGAAGTGGGCGCCGGCACCTTCCACCCGGCCACCACCCTGCGCGCGCTGGGGTCCAAACCCTGGGCCGCCGCCTATGTGCAGCCCTCGCGCCGCCCCACCGACGGGCGCTATGGCGAGAACCCCAACCGGTTGCAGCACTACTACCAGTATCAGGTGCTGATCAAACCCAGCCCGCCGGACCTTCAGGCGCTGTACCTGGGCTCGCTCGAGGCCATCGGCATCGACATGGGCCAGCACGACGTGCGCTTCGTCGAGGACGACTGGGAAAGCCCGACGCTGGGCGCCTGGGGGCTGGGCTGGGAGGTCTGGTGCGACGGCATGGAAGTCAGCCAGTTCACCTATTTCCAGCAGGTCGGCGGCCACGACTGCACCCCGGTCTCGGGCGAGCTGACCTATGGGCTGGAGCGTCTGGCCATGTATGTGCTGGGCATCGACCACGTCATGGACATGCCCTTCAACAACCCGCAAAGCCCGCAGCCGCTGACCTATGGCGACATCTTCCGCCAGACCGAAGAGGAATACTCGCGCTGGAACTTCGACGTGGCGGACACCGAGGTGCTGCTGCGCCATTTCGAAGAGGCCGAGGCCGAATGCGCCCGCATCCTGTCGCAGCCGCACGAGGACCCGAAGACCGGCAAGCGCATCGTCATGGCGCATCCCGCCTATGACCAGACCATCAAGGCCAGCCATATCTTCAACCTCCTGGACGCGCGCGGCGTGATCTCGGTCACCGAGCGGCAGGCCTATATCGGTCGCGTCCGGGCACTGGCCAAGATGTGCGCCGATGCCTTCGTTCAGACGGAAGCCGGAGGGTTCGCGGCGTGAGGATGGGCCAGTTCCTTGCCGGGCTGACGGTCTTCTGCGCCCTGGCTGCGGGCTTCGGCGTCTGGTACACTAACGTCTACGCCTTCTACGACACCGTCGAGCCGACCGGCGAGGACGTCCAACTGACGACGCTGGCGGGCACGCCCGAGGTCATCCCCGTCGAGGGCTTCGAAGGCATCGACGCCGACAGCTCTCCGATCCGCTACCGCGCCTGCTTCACCACCGCGCTGTCGCTGCCCGAGCTGACCGCGACCTACGCCCCCTACGAGGGCGCGGAACCCAAGATCACGCCCGCCTGGTTCGACTGCTTCGACGCCGAGGCGCTGGGGACAGAGATCGCGGCGGGCCGCGCGCAGGTCTTCACCGGAGTGCGCAACATCGAATGGGGCATCGACCGGGTCGTGGCGATCACCGAGCAGGGCCGCGGCTACGTCTGGCACGAGATCAACGACTGCGGCGCCAAGGCCTATGACGGCACGCCGCTGGGCGAGGACTGCCCGCCGCGCGACTGACAGCACGGGCCGCCCGGCGCCGGCGGCCCCGCCGCCACCTATACCGTCGTGGGGGGCCTGGCCGTCCTCGCCGCATGGCAGGGGGGCAGGCGCAGGGCACCACCGATGCGCTGGCCGACCTCAAGGGCCAGACCTGGGGGCTGATCGCGCTCTGGGCCATCGGGCTGGGGCTGATCGCCTATGCCCTCTGGCGCGTCATCGCCGCCTGGATGGATCTGGAATGCCGGGGCACCGATGCCGAGGGCCTCTTCGCCCGCGCCGGGCTTCTGGTCACCGGGGCCATTCACGCCGGTCTGGGTGTCTCTGTTCTGACCACCGCGCTGCGCGGCGGCGGCGGTGAGGGCGGCGCCATCGGTCTCGGCACCATCGGCGCCGGGGGTTACTACGTCTACAAGGGCCATGCCGAGACCTACAAGGACCACATCCGCGTCACCCCCACGACCCGCAGGCTGGACCCGGCGATGAAGGCCGGATGCGTGGCGCAGGGCGTGGTCATCGCGGTGATCGGCGCGCTGATCCTCTACGCCGCCCTGACCGCCGACCCCGGCGAGGCGGGCGGCGTCGGCGAGGCGCTGCACATGATCCGCTCGCAGCCCTTCGGGCGCCTGCTGCTGGGCGCCATCGGCCTCGGCCTGATCGGATTCGCCATCGAGAACCTCGTCGAAGCGCTCTACCGCGTCGTGCCCGCGCACTCCGGCGAGGACGTCATGACCTTCGCCCGCCGCGCCAGGCTGAAGGCCGAGGGCAAGCTGGCCGAGGCCACCGCCTGACAAGCCAGGGGCGGGGCCTGCGAAGAGCCCCGCCCCTCTCCACTGCCGCCAAGACTTTGCATCCCCCCGCGCTGCCGCCAGCCCCCGGCGCAGAGACAGGTTCCCTAAATCGAACCGGACGCACCCGCACCCTGCCCCTTCTTTGGTCCGGCAAATACCTCGGGGAGCCGGAGGGGCAGCGCCCCTCGGTCCACCGGCCCCCTCGAGTCCCGCCATATCCGCTTGCCGCCCCTGCCCCGGCCCGGTAATCACCCCCCGACCACGGCCGCAGGGAAAAGACGTCATGCCCGACCTTCTGATCGAACTCTTCTCCGAGGAAATCCCGGCACGGATGCAGGCCCGCGCCGCCTCCGACCTGCAGAAGATGGTGACCGACGGTCTGGTCGAGGCCGGTCTGACCTATGCCGCCGCCAGGGCCTTTCATACGCCCCGCCGCCTCGCGCTGGCCATCGAGGGGCTGACCGCCAACTCTCCCACCCTGCGCGAAGAGCGCCGCGGCCCCAAGGTCGGCGCGCCCGACAAGGCGATCGAGGGCTTCCTGCGCGGCGCCGGTGTCACCCGCGACCAGCTTGAAGAGCGCGAAGAGAAGAAGGGCGCCTTCTATTACGCCACCGTCGTGACCGAGGGCCGCCCCGCGCAGGCCATCGTCGCCGAAGTGCTGGAAAAGACCATTCGGACCTTCCCCTGGCCCAAGTCGATGCGCTGGGGCGCGGGCACGCTGCGCTGGGTCCGCCCGCTGCACCGCATCCTCTGCCTGCTCTCGGACGAGGGCGGCGCCGAGGTCGTGCCGCTCGACATCGACGGCATCAAGGCGGGCGCCGAGACCGAGGGCCACCGCTTTCTCGCCCCCGCCGCCTTCACGGTCAGTGGCTTCGACGACTACGCGGCCAAGCTCAAGCGCGCCTTCGTGGTGCTGGACGCCAGCGAGCGCGCCCAGACCATCCGCAACGACGCCGCCAACGCGGCCTTCGCGCAGGGGCTTGAGGTGGTCGACGACGAGGGCCTCCTGGCCGAGGTCGCGGGGCTGGTCGAATGGCCGGTGGTGCTGATGGGCGAGATCGACGAGGCCTTCCTCGGCCTGCCGCCCGAGGTGCTGCAGACCTCGATGAAGGAACACCAGAAGTTCTTCTCGGTGAGGAACCCCAGGACGGGCCGGATCGAGAAATTCGTGACCGTGGCGAATGTCGAGACGGCGGACAACGGCGCCACCATCCTCGCGGGCAACCAGAAGGTGCTTGCGGCGCGCCTGTCGGATGCGAAGTTTTTCTGGGACAACGACCTGCGCGTGGCGAAGGACGCGGGCCTGACCGCCTGGACCGAGCGCCTGTCCAACGTGACCTTCCACAACAAGCTCGGGTCGCAGAAGGACCGCATCGACCGCATCGCGGCGCTTGCCCGCGACCTCGCCCCGCTGGTCGGCGCCGAGGCGGATCAGGCCGAACAGGCCGCGCAGGTCGCAAAGGCCGACCTGTCCTCGGAAATGGTCTACGAATTCCCCGAACTGCAGGGCCTCATGGGCCGCTACTACGCCGAGGCCGCGGGCCTGCCTCAGGCTGTCGCGGCGGCGGCACAGGAACACTACTCGCCGCTGGGCCCCTCCGACGCCGTGCCCACGGCGCCGGTCTCGGTCGCCGTGGCGCTGGCCGACAAGATCGACACGCTCACCGGCTTCTGGGCCATCGACGAGAAGCCCACAGGGTCGAAAGACCCCTACGCCCTCCGCCGCGCCGCGCTGGGGGTGATCCGGCTGGTACTGGGGAACGGGTTGCGGTTGACGCTATTCACAATCCTCAAGCAGCACCTTCTGCGACCGGTGAAAATCGATGGCAACGCCCACTTCCAAGACGGTGACGGATATGGCTTTGGAGGAGAGACGGATTTCCAAATCGAGCTATTCAACCTTTTGTCCGGGAATGGCTACGGCGGCAGTGACGAAGAAAAGGCTGCTTTTTGGAGTGCCACGGCTGAAGAAAGAACCGCCGACCTCCTCTCCTTCATCCACGACCGCCTGAAGGTCCACCTGCGCGCCGAGGGCATCCCGCATGACGTCATCGACGCCTGCCTCGCCATGCCCGGCAGCGACGACCTCACCCTGCTGGTGAAGCGCGCCGAGGCCATGGCCACCGTCCTGAAGACCGAAGACAGCAAGAACCTCGTGCAGGGCTTCAAGCGCGCCAACAACATCCTCACGCAGGCCGAGGAAAAGGACGGCGTCGAATATTCCTACGGCGCCGACCCCAAGTTCGCCGAGACCGACGAGGAACGCGCGCTCTTCGCGGCCCTCGACGCGGCCGACACCCGCATCAAACCCGCGATGGAAGCCGAGGACTTCGCCACCGCGATGGAGGCCATGGCCACGCTCCGCGCCCCCATCGACGCCTTCTTCGAGGCGGTGCAGGTCAACAGCGACAATTCGGTGGTGCGCCGCAACCGGCTCAACCTGCTCAGCCGCATCCGCCAGACCTGCCTGCAGGTTGCCGACCTGACGCGGATCGAGGGCTGACCCACCCGACGGCGGCCCCCAAAGGGCCCCCGCCCGCCGAACATACGGCCAGCCCCGCCGAAGCACCCGATCCGCGCCCCCGGCACCGCGATCTGCCGCGACAGAACCCCGCTGCCGCCTTCTCTATCTGAAGACCCGCCCAAATCCCCCGGCGCACCGCCACAACCGGCCCCCACAAGAACGCGCCCCGCCCTTCTTCTGTCCAAAAATATCCCCGCCGGAGGCATCCGACGCCGCCTCTCGTGACACCCGCGCGTGGGATCCGCCGCCGCGCCGCCGTCACCCGCGACGCTTGCCCATCTTGCCAGACGGCGCCGCAGCCGTATTCTGCGCCCAAAGAAAAGGTGCCGCAGTGCAGAAACCAAGCGACGACAATCCCCACGTGACGCTGATCACGCCGACCTCCCCGATGTCCCCGCCGACCCATGGCAGCCGGGCGAAATGCCTGCAAAGGCTGGTGCGCCTCAGCCTGCCGGTGCCGCGCACCGTCGCGCTGTCCTTCGACTCGGTCCACGCCATCGCGCAGGGCAACCTGCCCGACATGGCGGCGCTGACCGCCGCCTTCGACCCCGATGCGCTGCTCTGCGTCCGCCCCTCCTCGCAGGAAACCGACTGGGGCGGCCCCGGCGCGATCCTCAACATCGGCATGAACGACGCCCGCCTCGCCTCTCTCGCCGAGAACATCGGCGCCGAGGCCGCCGCCGGGCTCTACCTGCGCTTCGTCGAGGCCTATGCCGTCCATGTCGCCCGGCTCGACCCGGATCTCTTCGACGAGATCGACGGAAGCGACGAGGAAGGCCTTGCCCGCGCGCTCGCCGCCTATGAGGAAGAGGCCGAAGAGCCCTTTCCGCAGGACCCGCAGCGCCAGCTGGCCGAGGTCCTGCGCTCCATGGCCCGCGCCTGGGAGGGCACGACCGCCCGCCTGCTGCGGCAGGCCCGGGGCGCGCCCGTCGACGCCGGGCTGGGACTGGTGGTGCAGGAAATGGCGCCGGGGCTGGGCCGTGGCGAATGCGGCTCGGGCGTACTGCAACTGGTCGACAGCCAGACCGGCCTGCCCCAGATCACCGGGCGCTACCTCAGCCAGAGCCAGGGCCGCGAGGCCCTGACCGGCGGCGCCGACAGCCTCTATCTGGAACGCGATCCGCGCGGGCGCTCCCTGGAAGAGGCCGCGCCCGAGGCCTTTGCCCTGCTCAAGGACTACGCGGGCGTCATGCGCCGCCGCCTGCGCGCCGAGATGCAGATCGAATTCACCATCCAGAACGGCACGCTGCATATCCTCGACGGGGTGCTGGTGCCGCGCAGCACCCGCGCCGCCCTGCGCATCGCCGTGCGGCTGGCAGAGGATGGCATCATCACCCCCGAAGAGGCGGTCATGCGGATCGAGCCGCGCGCCGTCTCGGAACTGCTGCACCGCCAGATCGCCCCCGGCGCCGCCCGCAGCGTCATCGGGCGCGGCATTGCCGCCTCTCCCGGCGCGGCCACGGGGCGAATCGTCTTCTCCGCCGCCGAGGCGCTGGCCAGCACCGCCCGCAACGAGCCCTGCATCCTTGTCCGGCGCGAGACCTCGCCCGAGGACGTGCGCGGCATGCATGCCGCCGTCGGCGTGCTGACCGAGCGCGGCGGCATGACCAGCCACGCCGCGGTGATCGGGCGCGGCCTGGGCCTGCCCTGCGTGGTCGGTGCGGCGCGGCTGCGGTTCAACCTGCAGCGCAAGACCCTGACCTCCGAGCGCGGGCAGGTTTTCCGCGAGGGTGACGTGATCACCATCGACGGCACCAGCGGCGACGTGCTGGAGGGCAGCCCCGCCACCGTCGAGGCCGCCCTGGACGAGGCCTTCCACGTGCTGATGGGCTGGGCCGATGCGGCGCGCGATATCGACATTCGCGCCAATGCCGACACGCCCAAGGATGCCGCCACCGCGCGCAACTTTGCCGCGCAGGGTATCGGGCTGTGCCGGACCGAGCACATGTTCTTCGAGGCCGACCGCCTGACGCCCATGCGCGAGATGATCTTTGCCGATACCCCGCAGGACCGGCAGGCGGCGCTGGCGATCCTTTTGCCGATGCAACGCAAGGATTTCACAGAGCTTTTCCGCATCATGGAAGGCATGCCGGTCTGCATCCGCCTGTTCGATCCGCCGCTGCACGAATTCCTGCCCACCGACCGCCACGGCCTGCGCGATCTGGCCGAGGCACTGGACCTGCCGGTGTCGGACGTTACCCGGCGCGTGCAATCTCTGGGCGAGTACAACCCCATGCTGGGCCTGCGCGGCGTGCGTCTGGGAATCACCGTGCCCGAGATCTACGACATGCAGGCCCGCGCGATCTTCGAGGCGACGCTGGACGCCAGCCACGAGGGCGCGCCGCCCGTGGTGCCGGAAATCATGCTGCCTCTGGTCAGTGCCAAGCGCGAGGTCGAACTGCTGCGCGGCCGGATCGAAGCGGTCGCCACCGCCGTGCGTACCGAACGTGGCCGCGATTTCACCTTCCGGCTGGGTGTCATGGCCGAAACCCCGCGCGCCTGCCTGCGCGCCGCCGAAATCGCGCCCTTCGCGCATTTCCTGTCCTTCGGCACCAACGACCTGACGCAAATGACCTACGGGCTGTCGCGCGACGACGCGGGGCGCTTCATGTCCGACTACGTCAGTCAGGGCGTGTTCAACGAAGACCCCTTCCATGTGCTCGACACCGACGGCGTCGGCGAATTGCTGGCGGTCGGCGCGGAGCGCAGCCGCGCCGCGAATCCCGGCATCACCCTGTCGATCTGCGGCGAACATGGCGGCAACCCCGATTCCATCGCCTTCTGCCGCGATGTGGGCATGGACTACGTCAGTTGCTCGTCCTTCCGGGTGCCGGTTGCGCGACTTGCCGCCGCCCAGCTGGCGCTGCGGGCCAAGGGGGTGAAGCTGCCGCCCAAGCTCTGACCCGGCGGGGGTTTTCCGCTCTGCCCTGCGGCAGCGGGCCGCATACATAAGATGCCCGAAAGAAAGGCATCTGGCGCCCCGATCGGCACGAATCCGCCCAAAATCCCCGCGCGGTTTACGGAAATGGCGAAATTCCGTATCAGGCTCCGGTCCCGCATGTCGCTGCCAAGGCGTCGGGGCATCCCGAAGCTGAACGAGACGCCCGATGATGAATGCCCTTCGCTGTGCCGTTGCCCTTGTGGCAGCGCTTGCCGCTATGCCCGCCGCCGCCGATCCCGCCCGCACCGCGGCCCAATTCGTTTCGCTGGAAAAGCGCGCGCTTGCCCGTGTCGACGACGGCCACCTCAAGGCGCTGGTGACGCCGGTGGCCTCTGTTCAGGGCGCCGGCGGCATTCGCTACACCACCGACTGGCTGTCCCGTCAGCCCAAGCCCTCGGGCGGCGCGGAATGGCGCTGCCTTGCCGAGGCGCTGTACTTCGAGGCGCGCGGCGAGACGGTGAAGGGGCAGTTCGCCGTGGCCGAGGTCATCATGAACCGTGTCGCCTCGTCCCGCTTCCCGCAGTCGGTCTGCGGCGTGATCCATCAGGGCACCGGGCGCAAGTTCGGCTGCCAGTTCACCTATACCTGCGACGGCCACCCCGAAGCGATCCGCGAGCCCGGCGCCTGGGAGCGTGTGGGCAAGGTCGCCCGCGCGGTGCTGGATGGCGCCCCGCGCGCCCTGACCGAAGGCGCGACGCATTACCACACGACCGCCGTGCGCCCCAACTGGTCGTCCAAGTACCGCCGGACCGCGCGCATCGGCGTGCATGTCTTCTACCGGCACACCTATCAGGGCTGAGGCCCCGATCCCGGCCCATGCAACCTTTTGCACCCCCGCGCGTTGTCGAAACAGCTGACATTCGACAATAAAGATGGAGGTTCAAATGCTTGGCTGGGCACTGACATTCCTTGTTGTGGCGATCATCGCCGGGATCCTGGGCTTCGGCGGCGTGGCCGCGGCCTCTGCCGGGATCGCCAAGATCCTCTTCGTGATCTTCCTCGTCCTCTTCGTGGTCATGATGATCGCACGCGCCGTCAGAGGCAAATCCGTGGTATAACCGCGTTACGGTATTGACGAGTGACATGGGGCTGCCCTGCCGGGCCGCCCCTTTTTTTTCATGCCCCGGCCTGTCGCGGTACGCCGGGCAGGCAGGCATCGGCGGGCCTTTCTCCGCTGACATTGTCGCGCTCGAACGTCCGCGCGGCCCGTGTCCCCTATCCCGGGCGCCGCAGGCAGACCGGGACGCCACCCTGCCCCTGCCGCGGAAAGTGACCCTGCGAAAATCCGATTTGCGTTGCCGCTAGCGATTGACCCCGGCGGCGCCAGTCGGCAGAACCGCCCCCAAGGTACTCGGGGAAGACATATGGACGGCGACGAGGACACCCACGGCCACTGGAGCCCATTCGGCAGGCCCCTGTTCAACGACCCGGAGGCCCGCGCCCTGTCGCGCGTCGGGGTGGTCGACATCGGCTCCAACTCGGTGCGGATGGTGGTCTTCGACGGCGCCGCGCGCAGCCCGGCCTACTTCTTCAACGAAAAGGTGCTCTGCGGTCTGGGCGCCGGGATGAACGAAACCGGACATCTGAACCCGGAAGGGCGCGACCGCGCGCTGAAGGCCATGCGCCGCTTCGGCAAGCTGGCGGAGGGCATGGGGCTGGAAGACCTGACCGTGGTGGCCACCGCCGCCATGCGCGATGCACAGGACGGGCCAGAGTTCCGCCGCCAGCTGGAAAGCGAGACCGGCCTGAAGGTCTGGGTCATCGACGGCACCGAAGAGGCCCGGCTGTCGGCGCAGGGCGTGCTGCTGGGCTGGCCCGGTTCCTACGGCCTGGTCTGCGACATCGGCGGCTCGTCGATGGAACTGGCAGAGATCTCGGGCGGGTCGGTGGGGCGCCGCATCACCTCGGCGCTGGGGCCGCTGAAGCTGAAGGACATCGACGGCGGGCGCAAGGCGCGCGAGAAACACATCCGCGCCGAGATCGACCGGCTGGTCGCCCATATGGGCACGCAGCGCGACCGGCTTTTCCTGGTCGGCGGCAGCTGGCGCTCGATCGCCAAGATCGACATGGAACGGCGCGGCTACCCGCTGCATGTGCTGCACGAGTACCGTATGGATGCTGAAAGCGTGCGCGAGACGCTGGCCTTTCTCGAAGGACAGGACCCGGACGCGCTGCGCAAGCGCTGCGGCATCTCCTCGACCCGGATGGCGCTGGTGCCCTACGCCGCCGAGGTCCTGGCACAGGTGGTCGAGGCCTTTCAGCCGCAGGACATCGCGGTGTCCTCCTACGGCATCCGCGAGGGGCTTTTGTACGAACAGATGCCGCAGGTGCTGCGCGACCGCGATCCGCTGGTCGAGGCCTGCCGCTTTGCCGAGGCCAAGGACGCCCGCAACCCCGGGTTCGGGCGCGACCTCTACGATTTCGTGCTGCCGCTGTTCCCCGACAGCGGCCCGGCGCGGCGGCGGCTGATCAAGGCGGCCTGCCTGCTGCACGACGTCAGCTGGCGCGCCCACCCGGACTACCGGGCCGAGATCTGCTTCGACAATGCCACCCGGGCCAACCTTGGCGGGCTGAAGCACTGGGAGCGCGTCTGGCTGGGCATGGCGCTGATGCACCGCTACCGCAACAAGCGCGAGGGCACGCGGTTCGAAGACCTCTTCGCCATGCTCGACGCGGCGCACCAGCAAGAGGCCGAGGTGCTGGGCAAGGCGATGCGCTTCGGGGCCATGCTCTGGACCCTGCGGGACGTCGACGGGCGGGCACGGCTGGACTGGCAGCCGGAACAGGCCACGCTGACGCTTCACCTGGGGTCCGAGAGCCATGTGCTTTACAACGAAGTGGCCGAGTCGCGGTTCAAGTCGCTGGCCGACTCGCTGAAGGCCGATAGCTGGAAGATCGCTGCAGAGGCCTGACAGACGGCCCCCCGCGTCCGGCACGGCTGTCGCGCCGCGACCGCTGGCAGCCCCGAGCCGCACCCGCCGCCCCGGCATCACCGCCTGCGGCGACGGAAACGGCCTCGGGCCCGCCCCCTCGCACGCCGTGGCGATCACCGGCAGTGGCACCCTGCCAAGATGCCTGCCCGGCCCTTACCCGCAAGGGCGGACCACCGGCAACATCACGACACGGGGGATTAC
This sequence comes from Ponticoccus sp. (in: a-proteobacteria), assembly GCF_048381735.1. Classification (NCBI taxonomy): domain Bacteria; kingdom Pseudomonadati; phylum Pseudomonadota; class Alphaproteobacteria; order Rhodobacterales; family Roseobacteraceae; genus Ponticoccus; species Ponticoccus sp. (in: a-proteobacteria). The sequence continues at coordinate 496,225 of NZ_JBLXGL010000001.1, read as the reverse complement.
AGATCGACGGGGCCTTCCTCCGGGGCCTCGGGCGCCTCATCATCGGGCGTCAGCGGAACCTTGCGCCGCAGGATGATGTCACCGTTGGGCAGGATCTCGGGCGCACGATAGGCCGACCAGTCGTCGACCTCTTCCAGCAGCCTGCGGAAGGCCGGCCCCATCTCGGCCCGCAACTCGCGCAGCAGGGGCAGCATGTCGTCAGCCATCCCCTCCAGTTCCTCGAGCGCCGGATCCATCTCGGACATCAGCCCCCGGAAGAACAGGCGCGCCCCCTCTTCCATCAGGCTCAGGCCCTCATCGGCCTCCTGCGCGGCAGCCGGAGCGGTCAGAACAGCAAGGCAAAGGACGGCGGCAATCGGTTTCATGGCGGCGATTATAGCGCGTCGCTGCGTCGGAAAAAAGGGGCGCGTCCGGCGACAGGGCGGACCCGGTCGCAGCGCCCTGACTTCCCTGGTTTTTCAAACACCCTCGGACAGGGCGCCAGTGTCGCGCCGCCGGTCCGGGCGACACGGCTGACCGCCCCACGACAGGCCGCCTACCCCCACCGCTCCATTGCTCAGAGCGCGATATCCAGCGTCACCGGGAAATGGTCCGACGCGTCCAGAAGCGCCCGGCGCAGGGATGCGTCCGCCCAGCACTGGGGGTCGTCGAAGGGGTGCCAGATGCGCCAGCGGGGCGCCAGCGCGCACAGGTCCGGCGAAATCATCACGTAGTCGAGCAGCGCCTGCAGGTAGCGTCCGCGATCCTTCAGGAAGAAGCGCGCGGTCGAGGGCTGGGCGCCAAGCCGGCTGGCCAGCGCCTCGGAGGCATGGGGATCGTAGAGCACCGGCCCCGGCGGCGTCCCAAGCACGATCTCGACCGAAGAGCGCCCGAAGAGATCCTCGTATTCGTCAAGCCCCGGCCCGTCGTTGAGATCGCCCATCACGATCAGGCTCTCGCCGGCGGCCAGATGCGTCTCGATGCGGCGGCGCAGCCAGATCGCCTGCGCGAGTTGCTTGCGCCGGTTGGCGATGGACAGGCGCATGACCGCATCGCGGCTGCGCGCCCCATGCGGCGCCTTGGACTTCAGATGCGCGCCGATCAGGCGCAGCGCCCTGCCCCCGGCCCCCTGAACCGCCAGTTCCAGCGGCGGCTTGGAGAAGGTCACGCGATCCTCGGTCGCGTCCACGTCGAGGTCGATGCCGAATACGCCGTCGAAGCGCGGTGCCCCGGCGCCCTCTTGCGGGTCATGGCGTGCCACCAGCACCTGCGGGTCGTAAAGCAGCGCGATTTCCTGCTGGGTCTCGTTGGCAAAGCCGGTGGCCACCGCATCCGTGCGCAGGCCGTAGATCTCGGCAAAGGCCCCAAGGGCGCGGATGGTGGAGCGGCGGCTGCCGGTGTCCGGGGCCTCGATCACCATGACCGCATCGGCATCCATGGCGCGGAAGACCCGCCCCAGCGCCTCGGCCTGCATGCCCCGGGTGACGTCAGGGCGTTTCGTCGGTCCATCGTCCCGCAGCAGCCGCCCGTCGTCGTCGAAGAGCGCGTCGAACCATTCCACGTTGTAGGTCGCAAGGCGCACGGCGGTTCAGGCGGTTTCGCGGGCCGAGATCTCTTCCCAGGCGCGGTTGATGGCGATCATCTTGCGCTCGGACATCTTCACCGCCTCTTCGGGAACGCCGCGGGCGATCATCCGGTCGGGGTGGCTGTCGCGCACCAGCTTGCGCCACTCGGCCCGGATCTCCTTCAGCGGCATGTCCGGGCTGACGCCCAGCACCGTGTAGGGATCGGGCACCGCGTCCGGCACGAAACGGGCGCGGATCGCGCGAAAGCGGGTCTCGGACAGGCCGAACAGCTCTGCCACCCGGGTCAGGAAGGCATCCTCTGCCGGGTGGTAGGTGCCATCCGCCATGGCGATATGGAACAGCCCCTCGAGCAGGTCGCACAGGGTGCTCTTGTCGCGCTCGAACATGGCGGCGATGCGGCGGGCGTAATCCTCGAACCCCGCCACGTCCTGCCGGGCAAGGTTGAAGACACGGGCGGCGTTGGGCTCTTCCTCGGGCGGGATCGAAAAGACCTCGCGGAAGGCGGTGACCTCGGCGCGGGTCACAAGCCCGTCGGCCTTGGCCATCTTCGCCGACAGGGCAATGACCGCGATGGTAAAGGCCACCGACCGCTCGGGCGGTGTGCGCAGCCGTTCGAAGACGGTGCCAAGGCCCTCGCCCGAGGCAAGGGCCTGAAGGGCCTGCGATATGCGCGTCCAGATCGACATGGGGGTCATCTTACGCGGAAGCGCCCCGACTGTCAGGGCGGGAATCACGGGATTTTTCTGCATGAGCGAAAAACTGTGCGGCAGTGCAAAAACCCCGCCTGATGCATCCGGCGACAGGGCCTTTGGCAGCGGCGCCCTGCGCTCAGGTCAGCGTGACGATCCCGTCGGGCCGTTTCACCTGCGCCGCCAGAGCCGCCCGCGCCCCACTGGCAAAGCGCACCAGCGGCGCATCCAGATGCGGCGCCAGCAGCGCCTCCAGGGCCTCGATCTCGGGATGGGTCACGGTCAGCCGCTCCAGCGTCAGGCCCGAGGCGGTCAGGGCCTTGCCCGGCGGCACCGGGCTTTGCCACTGGATCAGCGCCGGAAAGACCCCGTCGAAGGGCAGCGCACCGTCCTCGGGCACCGCAATGCGCCAGCGCAGCGCCCCGCGTTCCAGGGACACCGGGCGCCCGGCCATCGGGAAAACCGCCAGCGCCGCATCCATGTCCGCGACCCGGCAGATCCACTTGTCCAGCCGCGCCGGCCCGGAAAAACTGTCCAGCCCGAACCACCGCGCGTCCTGCGGATCTGGCGCCGAAGGATCCACCGCGATCGCTTCGAGGTACAGATCCGGGGCCAGCGCGATCAACTGGTTGTGGGTGCCAAAGCGGGCATGTGTCCCGCCGGGCGACAGCGGCTGCCCCAGCGTGCGCTCGGCATGAGAGGTCGCCTCTGCCAGAGAGGCAGCAAGAACAGCGATGTGATCGAGTACCAGCTTTTCCATGAACCCTGCCGTGTGACCGTGCGGATGCAGAAAGTTAGTTCGGTCGGAAGGCGCAAGAAAGCACTAAATGTGCATTTCGGACGTTGATTTGGAACGATTCAGCCCCACGTGAAAAACCATCATTCCAAACGGGGGACTCTTAATGCTTTTACGCGCCATCGACCGCTTCTTTTCGCACGAAGCCTCAGGGGGCATCCTGCTGATCGTCGCGGCCCTGGCGGCCATGATCGTGGCCAATTCGGCGCTTTCCGGCGTCTACGAGGGCGTGCTGGGCGCCTATCTGGCCGTCACCATCAGCGGTGAGGGGCTGGAAAAACCCCTGATCCTGTGGATCAACGACGGCCTCATGGCGATCTTCTTCTTCCTCATCGGGCTGGAACTGAAGCGCGAGTTGCTGGAAGGCAAACTCAAGAACCCCTCGGACGTGGTGCTTCCCGGCATGGCGGCGGTGGGCGGCATGGTGCTGCCGGCGCTGTTCTTCCTGGCCTTCAACTGGGGCAACCCGGTGACGGTCGGCGGCTGGGCGATCCCGGCGGCGACCGATATCGCCTTCGCGCTGGGGGTTCTGGCGCTGGTGGGCGACCGCGTGCCCTCGTCGCTGAAGATCTTCCTGCTGACGCTGGCGATCCTCGACGACATGGGCGCGATCCTGATCATCGCCTTGTTCTATACCGCCGAGCTGAAGGTCGATTACCTCTTCCTCGCGCTGATCCCGGCGGTGCTGATGTTCTGGATGAACATGCGGCGCTGGCACCGCGTGGCACCGATCCTGCTGCTTGGCGTGGTGATGTGGTTCTTCGTGCTGAAATCCGGGGTCCATGCGACGCTGGCCGGCGTGCTGACCGCCTTCTTCATCCCGCTCAAGGACAAATGGGGCAAGTCGCCGCTGCATTCGATCGAGCATGGGCTTGCGCCCTACGTGCTCTTCGGCATCATCCCGATCTTCGCCTTCGCCAATGCCGGCGTGGTGCTGACCGGCATCAGCTTTGCCGATCTTCTCGCGCCGCTGCCGCTTGGCATCGCCTCGGGGCTGGTGCTGGGCAAGATGGTCGGCGTCTTCGGCATCACCTACCTGATGGTGCGCCTGGGCCTCGCCCGCAAACCGCATGGCGCGAACTGGGCGCAGATCTTCGGCGTCGCCTGCCTTGCGGGGATCGGCTTTACCATGTCGCTGTTCATCGGCTCTCTCAGCTTCGACGATCAGGAACTGATGAACGGCGTGCGGCTGGGCGTGCTCTGCGGGTCGCTGATCTCGGGCGTCACGGGCTTCGTCGCCCTGCGCCTGTCCAGCACGGAACCCGCCCCGGCAGAGGCGCAGGCGGCACAATAGGCCAGCGCCAACCGGCAGAAACACAGCGGCCGCGGAGCGATCCGCGGCCGCTTTGCCTTGTGCAGGCGGCCCATGGATCAGACAGTCCACACCCGGCCCCGGCCCCGGATATTCTTGACTAAAATAATAGGTTATGAAAAACAGGTGCTGAAAAGGCGACTCGATCCGTCACCTTTGCAAGAAACAGGCGCGACGCCGCGCCCGTCCCAGCCACCGCCAAGGAAGCCCGGATGTCGGACAAGAGGAACGACAATGACCCAAAGGACGCAGGACCGGGCGCCCCGCACTCCCGACTGGAAGACGCTGATCGAGACCGGCGCTGATGCATCGGCCATCGGTGACCTCGCGCTCGAGGCGCTGATCGACCGCAAGACCCGCGGCGGGGAAGAGGCACGATGACCTTCATGCGCCGCGCTCCCGAACCCGTCACCGCCGCCGCCCAGGGTGCCACGCCGGTCTACGACGCCCACGACCTGATCACCGATGGCGTGAAGGCCGAAATCGTGCTGGACGGCCAGACCTACATCCTGCGCATCACCCGCGCCGGAAAACTGATCCTGACGAAATAGGCGCGCACCGCTCGCGCCCCCCCCCCCCCCTGCGGACCCCGGCGCCTCCGGCCCCGGGGCGCGCGCGCGCCCTACGCCGCCCCTGCCCTTCTTCGGTCTTGCAAGTACCTCGGGGGGTCCGGGGGGCTGGCCCCCCGGCCGGTCGCCCCGCGCAAGCGGGGCGAAACACCGTCTCAGGCCGCTTCCGAGCGTGCCGCGCGGATCAGCTTCAGGATATCCAGCGCCGCCTCGGGAATATTGGTCCCCGGGCCGAAGATCGCCTTGACCCCGGCCTTGTAGAGGAACTCGTAGTCCTGCTGCGGGATCACCCCGCCGCAGATCACGATGATATCGCCCGCGCCCTCGGCCTGCAGCGCCTTGACCAGTTGCGGCGCCAGCGTCTTGTGGCCCGCCGCCTGCGACGAGATGCCGATGACATGCACGTCGTTGTCGATGGCGTCCTGCGCCGCCTCGGCCGGCGTCTGGAACAGCGGGCCCACGTCGACGTCAAAGCCGATGTCGGCAAAGGCCGTGGCGATCACCTTGGCGCCGCGGTCGTGGCCGTCCTGCCCCATCTTCACCACCAGCATCCGCGGGCGCCGGCCCTCGTCCTCGGCGAAGGCCTCAACCGACTTCTGGATCGCGGCAAAGCCCTCGTCGCCCTCGTATGCGGCGCCATAGACACCCGCCAGCGTCTTTACCTCGGCGCGGTGCCGTCCGAATTCCTTTTCCATTGCCATGCTGATCTCTCCGACCGTGGCCCGTGCGCGGGCGGCCTCTACCGCGGCTTCCAGCAGGTTGCCGCCCTCCCGCGCGCGCCGTTCCAGCTCGGCCAGCGCCGCGTCGCAGGCGGCCTGGTCGCGCGTCGCGCGGATCTTCTCCAGCCGCGCCACCTGCGCGGCACGGACCTTGGCGTTGTCGATATCGAGGATGTCGAGGTCATCCTCCTTTTCCAGCCGGTACTTGTTGACGCCGACGATCACGTCGGTGCCCCGGTCGATATCGGCCTGCCGCTTCGCCGCCGCCTCCTCGATCCGCAGCTTGGGCATGCCGCTCTCGACCGCGCGGGTCATGCCACCCATCTCGTCGACCTCTTCGATCAGCTTCCACGCGGCCTCGGCCAGATCGTGGGTCAGCTTCTCGACGTAATAGGACCCGGCCAGAGGATCGACGACCTTGGTCACGCCGGTCTCTTCCTGCAGGATCAGCTGGGTGTTGCGCGCGATCCGGGCCGAGAAATCCGTGGGCAGCGCAATCGCCTCGTCCAGCGCATTGGTGTGCAGCGACTGCGTGCCGCCCAGCACCGCCGACATCGCCTCATAGGCCGTGCGGATGACGTTGTTGTAGGGATCCTGCTCGGCCAGCGACACGCCCGAGGTCTGGCAATGGGTCCGCAGCATCTTCGAGCGCGGGTTCTGCGCGCCGAGATCGGTCATGATGCGGTGCCACAGCATCCGCGCCGCGCGCAGCTTGGCCGCCTCCATGAAGAAGTTCTTGCCGATGGCGAAGAAGAACGACAACCGCCCCGCGAACTTGTCGATATCCATGCCCGCCTCGGTCGCGGTCTTCACGTATTCCTTGCCGTCCGCCAGCGTGAAGGCCAGCTCCTGCACAAGGTTCGCGCCCGCCTCCTGCATGTGGTAGCCCGAGATCGAGATCGAATTGAACTTCGGCATCTCGTTCGAGGTATACTCGATGATGTCCGAGATGATCCGCATCGAGGGCGCCGGCGGGTAGATGTAGGTGTTGCGGACCATGAACTCCTTCAGGATGTCGTTCTGGATGGTCCCCGACAGCACCGCGCGCGAATGGCCCTGTTCCTCGCCGGTGACGATGAAGCTGGCCAGCACCGGGATCACCGCGCCGTTCATGGTCATCGAGACGCTGACCTGATCCAGCGGGATGCCGTCGAAGAGGATCTTCATGTCCTCGACGGAATCGATGGCCACACCCGCCTTGCCGACGTCGCCCTCGACCCGGGGGTGGTCGCTGTCATAGCCGCGGTGGGTGGCCAGGTCGAAGGCCACGGACACGCCCTGCTGCCCCGCCGCCAGCCCGCGCCGGTAGAAGGCATTGGATTCCTCCGCCGTCGAGAACCCCGCGTATTGCCGGATCGTCCAGGGACGGCCCGCGTACATCGTCGCCTTGACGCCCCGGGTGAAGGGCTCCACCCCCGGCAGGCTGCCCATATGCGGCAGCCCCTCGGTGTCGGCGGCGGTATAGAGCGGCTTGACCTCGATCCCCTCGAGGGTCTTCCACGTCAGGTCCTCAAGCGCCTTGCCGCGCAGTTCCTTCTCGGCGATGCGGCGCCAGTCTTCGGGCAGATCGGTCATGTCCTTGTCCTTTGTCTTTCAGGCCCGCCGCCGGATGTATTCCCGGTCTTGCAGGCGCTTCCTCTTGTCTCAGGCTCGCCAGCCCGTCCGCCCCCGACATCAGCCAGAAGAGGTCGTCGGCATAGCGTTCGCGCAGCTCCGCCACCTGTGCGGCGTCGAAAGGTTGCCAGCGCGGGCCATCCGCCCGCAGGGCTCCGCCGTCCTGCCCGCGCCCGGCAAGGCAGGCGCGCAGGGTCGCAAGGTCGGGGCGCCGGTTGGCCCAGAAGGTCCCGGCGCGCAGCGGCATCCGGTCGGTCCGGCCGGTCATGGCCGCAAGCAGCCGGTCGGGCCGGTTGCCGTATGTCTCGAAGGCGGTCACGACGATCTCGGTGCCCGGGCAGGCGCAGGCGATATCGGTCACCACATGGCGCCAGCTGCGTGCGCTGCCCGCGATGCGCGCGACATACTCCGGCGCCGGAACCGCCTCGCCGCGCGGGATCAGCCAGGCCATGCCCGAGGCCCACCAGGCATCCAGCGACCGGATCTGAAGCACGATGCGCCGGGGCTGGCCAAAGGCCTGCGACAGCCGCGCCAGACGTTCCCCCGCGTCGTGGTACAGCACGCCCCGCCGCAGGCAGCGCCGGGGTGTGCCAAGCATGTTCTCGTCCGAGACCACAAGCGCGCCAAGGCTGTGCCGCTTCGCGCGGGCAAGGTTCAGCCCCAGCCGCCCGGCGCGGCGCGCCGCCGCCTGCGCGCTCTGGCGCGGGTCCGCGATGCCGTTCAGCAGGCCCGACCGCGTGCGCCACGGCCCCCAGAACCCGATACCCGCCGCCTGCAGCCCGGCGCGATGCGCGCGCAGCCAGTGCTGAAAGCTGGTGGAGCCGGTGCGATGCGCGCCGAGATGCAGAATGACGTCCATGCTCTTCGATCCTTTCGCCGCGGCGACCGGCGCCGCCGTGCCGCGAGTGTCGGGGATCGGGCTGAGCGGGCGGTTAAAGATAAAATTTTCGCGCGGGCGGGCGGTGCCGGACTGTGCAGAACGCCGGGGGCGGCTTATATCTTGCCGTATGAACAAGCATTTCCGACTATTCGCGGTGGTGACACTGGGCCTCTGGGCCGGGATCGGCGCCGCGCAGGGGGCCGAGCAGGACGTCACCGTCCCGAAGCCGTTCGAGATGATCCGCTCCGCAGCCGAGACCACGCTGGACGACTGGATCTGGCTGCGGCGACCCATCGTGGTCTTCGCGGACAATGCCGCCGACCCCCGCTTCGTGCAGCAGATGGCCCTGCTGACAGAGCGGCTGGATGCGCTGGAAGAGCGCGACGTGGTCGTGATCACCGACACCGACCCGGCGGCGCGCACCGCGGTGCGGCAAAAGCTGCGGCCGCGCGGCTTCGCCCTGACGATCATCGCCAAGGACGGCACGATCATCGCCCGCAAGCCCTCGCCCTGGTCGGTGCGCGAGATCACCCGCTCGATCGACAAGCAGCCGCTGCGCCAGCAGGAGGTCCGCGAGCGCCGCGACGCGCTGCGGTAAAGCCCGTTCAGACGGTGCCGCGCAGGAAGAAGGCGATGGGCAAAGGCCGGTACAGCAGCAGCGCCGCATCGCGTCCGGGGTCGTAGACCAGCACCGTGTCGGGCGAGGCGAGAACCATCGCGACATCCATCCTGAAGACCTCTGACATGCAGCCGCGCGCCGGGCCGACCACCGCCGAGACAAGGCCCAGACCGGTCGGCAGGGACAGCGACATCAACGCCTCGGAAATCGCATTGGGCGAGGCCCCGGGGATTTCGAAGGCCACCGCCTGCCCCTTCTGCAAGCGCGGCAGCGCATCGCGCACCGAGGACACCCGGACCGGCCCGCCGGTGGTGCGCAACTGGTCCGAGATCACCTCGAACGAGGCGGCGGTGCAGGTCGCGGTCGATCTGAAATCGCGCGTCTGGGCCAGGAAGACGAAGCGACCGACCTCCCTGCGCACCGCCTCTTCCCGGTCCAGCGGCAGGCAGCCCGCCAGCAGCGCAAGGCCACAGGCCCCCGCCAGCCAGTCGGCGCCCAGCCCGCGGCCCGCGCGGAAGGCCCTTGCCGGAACCGGCCCGCACCGCAACAGCGCCTTGCCAAGGGCCTTCGCCCCCGCCCGCCAGCAGGCCGCCCATTGCATCAAGACGCGTCGCAAGGGCCTTCCCCCCGTGGTCGTCCACGAGGGAAAGGCTAGCGCAAGGGCCTTGCCAAAGGGTTTCCGGCAGCGGGCTCATTCCTCCCATTCCTCGGGCCGAAACGACAGCCAGAGGCCACCGGCGAGGAAGAGAAGCAGGTAGATCAGGACGCTGCCCTCGGTCGGTGTGGCCACCTCCCAGTAGATCAGCGCGAAATAGCCCAGCATCGTGGCGATCAGCAGCCCCGGCCCGATCAGCTTCAGCACCGGCCCGGCCGCCATGTCCAGCAGCAGGCAGACCAGCGCCGCCCAGACCAGGTAGCCCAGCGTCAGCCCCGCCGCGGCGACGGCAATCACCGCCGGTGCGCCGCCCGGCGCCAGCACCATCAGCCCCGAGGCCACCACCGCCGACACGATCATGCCGGCCAGAAAGGCCAACCCGTGAAAGAGCCAGATGCGGAGGCCGCGGAGCATGATGTCACTCGAACTCCATGATGACGTCGTCCACCGCAAGGCTGTCGCCTGCCCCGGCGTTGATCTTCGACACCACGCCCCGGCGTTCGGCGCGCAGGATGTTCTCCATCTTCATCGCCTCGACGGTGCAGAGCGCCTGCCCCTCCTGCACCTCGTCGCCCTCGGCGACATTGACCTTCACGATCAGCCCCGGCATCGGGCAGAGCAGCAGCTTCGAGGTGTCGGGCGGCAGCTTCTCGGGCATCAGCTTCGCCAGTTCCGCCTGACGCGGAGAGCGCACGTGGACCTTCATGTCGGCCCCGCGGGTGCGAAGGCGGAAGCCCTGCACGATCTTGTCGACCTTCAGCACCAGCGCCGCGCCGTCGACGGTCATATGCGCAAGGCTGTCGCCCGGCGTCCACGCCCCCTCGACCCGATGCGTGGTGCCGTCCTCGAAGCGGACGGTGGAGCCGCCCTGATCGGCCTCGACCGTCACCGCGAAGTCCTGCCCCTGAAGCCCCACGACCCAGTCCGAGCCGACCCGGCGTTCGTGGTTGTCGAGACGGCCCGAGACCCGCGTGCGCCGGATCTCTGCGACGCGGTTCATCGCCGCCGCCGCCGCCGCGACGGGCTTCAGCTGGCCGTCGTCCAGCGTCACGCCCTCGAAGCCCTCGGGGTATTCCTCGGCGATGAAGGCGGTGGTCATGTCGCCCGAGATGAACTTGGGGTGATCCATCACGGCGGCGACGAAGGGCAGGTTGTGACCGATGCCCTCGACCTCGAAGCTGTCGAGCGCGCGACGCATGGTCTCGATCGCCTGCGCACGCGTGGGCGCCCATGTGCAAAGCTTGGCGATCATCGGGTCGTAGTACATCGAGATCTCGCCACCCTCGTAGACGCCGGTGTCGTTGCGCACGACGCCCTCGCCCAGTTCGCCCTCGGCGGGCGGACGGTAGCGGGTCAGCCGCCCGATGGAGGGCAGGAAGTTGCGATAGGGGTCTTCGGCGTAAAGCCGGTTCTCGATGGCCCAGCCGTCGATCTTCACGTCGTCCTGGGTGATCGACAGGGCCTCGCCATTGGCGATGCGGATCATCTGTTCCACGAGGTCGACGCCGGTGATCAGTTCCGTCACCGGGTGTTCCACCTGAAGACGGGTGTTCATCTCGAGGAAGTAGAAGTTCCGCTCGCCGTCGACGATGAATTCCACGGTGCCCGCGCTGGCGTAGTCCACCGCCTTGGCCAGCGCCACCGCCTGCTCGCCCATGGCCTTGCGGGTGGCCTCGTCGAGGAAGGGGCTGGGCGCCTCTTCGACGACCTTCTGGTTGCGGCGCTGGATCGAGCATTCCCGCTCGTTCAGGTAGATGCCGTTGCCATGGCTGTCGCACAGCACCTGGATCTCGATGTGGCGCGGCTGGGTGACGAACTTCTCGATGAAGATGCGGTCGTCGCCAAAGCTGCTGGCCGCCTCGTTCTTGGACGATTGGAAGCCCTCACGCGCCTCTTCGTCGTTCCATGCGATGCGCATGCCCTTGCCGCCACCGCCGGCGGAGGCCTTGATCATCACCGGATAGCCGATCTCTCCGGAAATTTTCACCGCCTCGTCGGCGTCCTCGATCAGGCCCATGTAGCCGGGCACGGTCGAGACGCCCGCCTCCTTGGCGATCTTCTTCGAGGTGATCTTGTCGCCCATCTTCTCGATGGCGCCGACCGGCGGGCCGACGAAGGCGACGCCAGCGGCCTCCAGCGCCTGCGCGAACTTGGCGTTCTCGGACAGGAAGCCATAGCCCGGATGCACCGCCTGCGCGCCCGAGGTCTTGATCGCCTCCATGATCTTGTCGATCACGATATAGGACTGGTTGGCGGGCGGCGGGCCGATGTGCACCGCCTCGTCCGCCATTTCGACATGCAGGGCGTTGCGGTCGGCGTCCGAATAGACGGCGACCGTCTTGATGCCCATCTTGCGGGCCGTCTTGATGACGCGGCAGGCGATTTCGCCCCGGTTCGCGATCAGGATCTTGTCGAACATGTCAGTCCCTTCGTCTTCCGCGCCTTGGGGCGCTGTTGTGCAACGACAAACGCCGCCCGAAGCCTGTGCTTCGGACGGCGTTGCATGGATATGGGGCGAGACGCCGTCAGCGACGGCGCACCCTCTGTTCCGGCGCGCGGGCCGGCTGTCAGGTCAGCGGCAGAGCTGCGGCGTGACGTCGTCGCAGACCACACCGGCGAGGCCGCCAACCGCAGCGGCGCCCGCCACGTTGCCGCCGGTCGCCATGGCCGCGCCACCCGCGATGCCGGCACCCAGCGCGCCGCGCTCGAGGTCGGTGCCTTCGCAGGCAGCAAGGGCGGTGCAGGCCGTAAGGGCGATGATAAGGGTACGCATTGTCTCGACTCCGTGTCAGTTTCTTGGCCACTCTCCTGCGGCATCTGCCATGGCAACGCCAGCGCATTGTAAACCGTTCCATGGCTTTCCGCCGGGTCAGGCGGACATTGGCCGATGGGACAGGGAGAGAGGTGGGGCGGCTGGTTCGGGGAAACGTCCAGCCGCCCCGATGGGGAGTGGGCACGAAGGGAACAAGGGGCCGAAAACGCGCCCCAAACCGTACCCGGGACAAGGTTTACCCTGCGTCCCCGTGCAGCAAAGCGATTTGTGCAACCATAGGCAGCACCCTGCCCAAGGCTTCGCGGGATTGGCAAGAACACGCTTATTGCGCCTACCATTCCTCTGCCTCCTCGAAGGCCTCGGGGAAGGAGACCCGGGCCACCGCCTCGTCGATGATCAGAAGCGAGTCGTAGCTGGCGGGGTCGAAGGGATCGTCATAGGGTTTGACCTCGCGGCCAAAGAGCCACGACAGCCTGCCCGCATCCAGGTTCCCGCGCTCGAAGGGCTCGGTCCCGAAATGCTGCCAGAGCGCCTGCATGAAGGCGGCATCGGCGCGCTTGTCCGCCGGACGGCGGTCGCGATACCGCTCCAGCTGCTTCAGCGCGGTGACGCCCTTGGGATTGGCGCGACGGATGACAAAGTGGAAATCGGTGCCGGACAGGCGTCCGGGAAAGCCGCGGTGCTTCAGCATCCCCTGCCCTCCTGTGTTTCGAGGGCCCGCGAGGGGAGGAAAATCGGGACGGGCGCGAACGTCCGTCCCGATAGGTTCTTACTTGTACTTGCCGGTGTAGACGGGTTCGACCGTGATCGGCTCGGGGTCGACCACGACGTACTCTTCTTCCTGCTGTGCGCATGCGGCAACGCCGGCTGCGACTGCAAAAAGGGCAAGAAGCTTGATGCTCTTGGACATCTCTTACTCCTGTCAGTTTCTGCGAAACCTGCAAAGCGCGTGCGCCCTGCCTGTCCCCATTTCGAGGTAACGATTGCTTGGGTGCAATCGACGCTCAAACTACCTTGGCCTTTTGGAAAAAGATATGCAAGCCGATGCAAGTCCTGAAGCTGTGACTCGAAAGCCTCATATGGTTTTCCACATGAAAGACGCCCCTCAAGATATTGTGCAAGCATCAGAATACCTCCCAGATGCAGAGGTTATCCTCGACGCGATAACTCTCGAAGAACTGACGGACCTCTGGCGACATCACGCCGAAGTCCAGTTTTTCGGACATCAGCGAGACGATGATACGCTCGGGTGACCGTCCGTCATGCTGCAGTTGCGGCAGGGCATGGGTGGCGCAGAGCATCTCCATGTCCTGCGCGACAGCGGTGAAATCGACGGATTCCTCATCCAGCGCGGGCGCGATGTAGCGGTATCGCCAGGTCGGTGATTCGTCGATGCGATCCAGATAGTTGACGACCAGCCCCGAGGGCAGGGAAACAGCCGCCGCTTCCTGCGCGGAAAGATCCGGCGCGGGCAGGCAAAGCGTCACTGCCATCAGGGCAAGTTTGGCGCAGCCCCGACACCCGAAGGCTCCTCCCGTCGGGGCTGCTGAACCCGCGGGCGCGCCCGGGGTGGTGTTCCGTGCTGCCGTCATCGAGGGCAGCGGAATTGAGGCACGCCGGTTCATGACGTGCGCTCCCGCGCCCAGGACAGCCATCGTTCCCGATTGGCGGGATTGTCCAAAAGCGCTGAAATCCTGGACCCAAGGGTCGACGGTGCGGCCGCGTTCAACCGCCCACCTGCGACCAGACTAAGACCTTGGTCGCACTGCGAGACTTCTATCACGGGTGAAAAACCACGCAAGTGCTTTAATTCTCTCCACAGATCTTGACGCACCTGCAAGGCGATCCGCCTGCGATTCGCAATCGGCAGACGTGTTTCCGCGCAGATATCGAAGCGCGGCGGCCAGTGCCGGGCAAGGACATAGCGCCCCGCCGCGGCGGATTCGTACCAGCCGTTGCGGCGGCCCGGGCGGGCGGTCGGCGCGCCCTGCCCCGCGATGCTGTCGGCCTCAGCCACCATGGTCGGTCCTCAGAGCGGAATGTTGTCGTGCTTCTTCCAGGGATTCGTCAGCTGCTTGTTGCGCAGCATGGCGAAGGCCTTGGAGACACGGCGACGGGTGGACTTGGGCTGGATCACCTCGTCGATGAAGCCACGCTCGGCGGCGACGAAGGGATTGGCGAAGCGATCCTCGTATTCCGCCGTATGGGCGGCAATCTTCTCGGCGTCACCCAGATCGGCGCGATGGATGATCTCGGTCGCGCCCTTGGCGCCCATCACCGCGATTTCCGCCGTGGGCCAGGCATAGTTGACGTCGCCGCGCAGGTGCTTGGACGCCATCACGTCATAGGCACCGCCATAGGCCTTGCGGGTGATCACCGTCACCTTGGGCACCGTCGCCTCGCCATAGGCAAAGAGCAACTTCGCCCCGTGCTTGATGACGCCGCCGTATTCCTGCGACGTCCCGGGCAGGAAGCCGGGCACATCCACGAAGGTCAGGATCGGGATCTCGAAACAGTCGCAGAACCGCACGAAGCGCGCGGCCTTGCGCGACGAGTCGATATCCAGACAGCCCGCCAGAACCATCGGCTGGTTCGCCACGATACCAACGGTCTGGCCTTCCAGCCGGATGAAGCCGGTCACCATGTTCTTGGCGAATTCTTCCTGGATCTCGTAGAAATCGCCCTCGTCCGCAACCTTGGTGATCAACTCCTTCATGTCGTAGGGCATGTTGGGGTTGTCGGGGATCAGCGTGTCGAGGCTGGTCTCGATCCGGTCCACGTCGTCGAAGAAGGGCCGCACCGGGGGCTTCTCGCGGTTGTTGAGCGGCAGGAAATCCACCAGCCTGCGCACCTCGGCCAGGGCCTCGACGTCGTTCTCGAAGGCGCCATCGGCGACCGAAGACTTCTTCGTGTGGGTCGAGGCCCCGCCCAGTTCCTCGGCGGTGACGACCTCGTTGGTCACGGTCTTCACCACGTCGGGGCCGGTGACGAACATGTAGGACGAATCCTTCACCATGAAGATGAAGTCGGTCATCGCCGGGCTGTAGACCGCCCCGCCCGCGCAAGGGCCCATGATCACGGAGATCTGCGGCACCACGCCCGAGGCCATGATATTGCGCTGAAAGATCTCGGCATAACCCGCCAGCGCGTCCACGCCTTCCTGGATGCGGGCGCCGCCCGAATCGTTCAGCCCGATCACCGGGGCGCCGTTCTGCACCGCCATATCCATGATCTTGCAGATCTTCTGCGCATGGGTGGCCGAAACCGAGCCGCCCAGCACGGTGAAATCCTGGCTGAAGACATAGACCATGCGCCCGTTGATGGTGCCCCAGCCGGTCACCACGCCATCGCCGTAGGGGCGGTTCTTCTCCATGCCGAAGTCGGTGCAGCGGTGGGCGACGAAGGTGTCGTATTCCTCGAAGCTGTCCTCGTCGAGCAGAAGCTCGATCCGCTCGCGCGCGGTCAGCTTGCCCTTGGCGTGCTGCGCGTCGATCCGCTTTTGCCCGCCGCCAAGGCGGGCGTTCTCGCGGCGGTCCTGCAATTCGTGGAGAATGTCTTTCATCTGGCGCCCCTTTCGGTTTGGCTGGAAAATACAGGGGAATGCAGCGGCCTCAAGAACTATCCGGCAAATTTGCAAATCCGGCGAAGTTGGCGCTGTGGAAATTGCAAAGCAGCAAAATGATGCGCAGGGCATGTTTTTCCGCCGCTAAGGTTGGACAAAACAGCGGAATGCTCTTACCGCTGAACACATGAGTTCACCAAGCCCCGTGCGGTTCCTGGACCGCTCTACCCCGCCCCATATCTCGACGCTTGTCCTTCTGGCAGGCATGTCGGCGCTGACGATGAGCATCTTCCTCCCCAGCCTGCCGGACATGGCGGCCTGGTACGAGGCGGATTACAGTCTCTTGCAGCTTTCGGTGACGGTGTATCTTGCGGCCAACGCGCTGCTGCAGATTGTCGTTGGGCCGATTTCCGACAAGATCGGGCGGCGCCCGGTGATCCTTGCGGGGCTGGCGCTGTTCTGTCTGGCCACGCTGGGCTGCCTGCTTGCGACGAATGTCTACGTCTTCCTGCTGTTCCGCATGCTTCAGGCGGTGGTCACCGTCGCCATGGTTCTCAGCCGCGCCGTCGTGCGCGACATGGTCCCCGCCAACGAGGCCGCCTCGATGATCGGCTATGTCACCATGGGCATGGCGGTGATTCCCATGGTCAGCCCGGCCATCGGCGGCTACCTCGGCGACGTCTTCGGCTGGAAGGCCAGCTTCTGGCTGATGCTGGGCCTCGGGCTTTTCATGATCTGGCTGGTCCGGAGCGACCTCGGAGAGACCGCGGCCAAAAGCGGCCTGACCCTGTCGCAGCAATTCTCGCAATACCCCGAACTCTTCCGCTCGCAGCGGTTCTGGGGCTATGCGCTGGCCTGCGCCTTTTCCTCCGGGGCCTTCTTTTCCTTCCTCGGCGGCGCCCCCTACGTGGGGTCCGAGGTCTATGGCCTGCCCTCGACCGTGATCGGCTACTATTTCGGCGCGCCCGCCATTGGCTACATGCTCGGAAACTACCTGTCCGGACGCTATTCGGCCCGCGTCGGGATCAACCGCATGGTGCTGATCGGCGCGGTGGTCGTGTCGGGCGGCATGACGGTCACCATGGTGCTGTTTGCCATCGGTGGCGGCTCTGCCCTGATCTTCTTCGGCTCCATGACGCTGGTGGGCCTCGGCAACGGGCTGACCATCCCCAATGCCACCGCGGGCTCGCTGTCGGTGCGCCCGCATCTGGCGGGCTCGGCCTCGGGGCTGGGCGGGGCGATCATGATCGGCGGCGGCGCGGCGCTTTCGGCGCTGGCAGGCGCGATGCTGCAACCGGGCAGCGGCGCATGGCCGCTGCTGTGGCTGATGTTCGCCTGCGGCGTGGCCTCGGTTCTGGCGATCGCGCATGTCATGGCACGCGAGAAGCAGCTCGGGGGGCTGGACGCCGCCTGAGCGACATTGCAAAGTCGTCCCGAAGGCTTCGCAAAGATGCAAAGGGACGGATATGCCGCCGCAAAAGCTTTACGCGGGCGCCAAGCTGCGCGACATCCGCGGCCGCCTTGGCCTGACGCAGAAGGACTTCGCCGCGAAGCTGGGCATCTCGCTGCCCTACCTGAACCAGATGGAGAACAACAACCGCCCCGTTTCGACCACGGTGGTGCTGGCGCTGGCGCAGGAATTCGGCTTCGACGTCACCGAACTGGGACAGGGCGATGCAGAACGGCTGGTCAGCGACATGCGCGAGGCGCTGGCCGACCCGGTCTTCGGCGAAAGCACGCCGCAGCTGGCGGACCTGCGGCTGACCGCCTCAAACGCGCCGGTTCTGGCGCGGGCCTTCCTGGCCCTGCATCGTGCCTACCGACAGACCCACGAAAGGCTCGCCTCGCTGGACGAGGCGCTGGGGCGCGAGGGCACGCAGCTGCAACCCAGCCCCTGGGAAGAGGTGCGCGACTTCTTCCACTACTGCGACAACTACATCGATGCGGTGGATCGCGCGGCAGAGCATTTCGCCCGGCTGAGCGAGGGGGAAAGCGACATCCGCAGCGCCGCGCTGGAGCGGCTGGCGGCACGCGGGATCACCACGCGGCTGGTGCGCGCGACGCCCCTGCGGGTCTACGACAGCGAAAAGCAGGAGATCACGCTTTCGGCGCTGGCGACCAAGGAAACGCAGACCTTCCAGCTGCTGGTGCAGGTCGCGCTTTTGCGGCAGAACCAGCTGCTTGACGCGACGCTGGACCTTGCGCGCTTCCAGTCCGAAGAGGCGCGCGCCATCGCCAAGCTGGGGCTGGCCAACTACTTCGCCGGGGCCGCGATGATGCCTTACAAGGCCTTTCTCGCCGCCGCGCAGGAAACGCGCCACGATCTGGAGCTTCTGGCGGCGCGCTTCGGCGCCTCGATCGAACAGGTTGCCCACCGGCTTTCCACCCTGCAGCGGCCCGGCGGCAAGGGCGTGCCCTTCTTCTTCGTGCGCGTCGATCAGGCCGGCACCATCACCAAGCGCCACTCTGCCACGCGGCTGCAATTCGCGCGCTTCGGCGGCGCCTGCCCGCTGTGGAACGTCCACCGCGCCTTCGAGACGCCCGGCCGCTTCCTGCGGCAACTGGCCGAGACGCCGGACGGGGTGCGTTACATCCTGCTGGCGCGGGACGTGTCCAAGACCGGCGGCCATTTCGGCGCGCCGGTGCGGCGCTACGCCATTGCGCTGGGATGCGAGGTGCGCCACGCCGCCGGCCTCGTCTATGCCGATGACATGGACTTCACCCGCGCCGCATCCTTCGAACCCATCGGCATCTCCTGCCGGATCTGCGAACGCACCCATTGCCACCAGCGCTCGGTGCCGCCGCTCGAAAAACACCTCTCCATCGACCCGGACCGGCGCGACACCCTGCCCTACCGGCTGGAATAGCGCGCCCGGCTCCCGCAGGCGGCCAAGAGTTTTCGAAAACTCTTGGCAAATTTCTTCGAAGAAATTTGGTCCCGCGCCTCAGCGGGCGGGCCAGCGCGCGGCGAGGTCGGCGGCAAGCGCCCGGTCCCTGTCCTCCAGCGCGCCCCTGGCCATGGGCCGGAACCGCAGGCGGAAGGCGCACAACACTTCCTCTGCCCCGGCCTGCGCGCTGTCATAGCCGAACCGCGCGCAATCGCGCAGAAAGTCCCCGGGGCTGGCGGGTGCCGGCCAGACCGAAAGCCCCCGCCGCGCCAGCCTGTGCCAGTCGAAGCGCGGGCCCGGGTCGATCTTGCGCGCGATGGCGGTGTCGGAATGGCCGACGACCCGCTCCGGCGGGATCGACCAGCGCGCCAGCATCGGAGCCAGCAGGCCTTCCAGCGCGCGCATCTGCGGTTCGGGAAAGGGATGATCGCCTCGGTTCGCCAGTTCGATCCCGATGCTGTGGGAATTCACGTCCCGGACCGCGCCCCAGGCCCCGGCCCCGGCATGCCAGGCCCGGCGCTCTTCCTCGACCATCTGCCAGGTCCGGCCGTCTTCGGCGATCAGGTAGTGCGCCGAGACCTCGACCTCGGGCGCGCAGAGCCGCGCCCGCGCCGCCTCTGCCGACTGCATGGCGGTGTAGTGCAGCACGACCATGTCGGGGGCGGTGACCCCGCGGCGCTCGCCGTGGTTCGGCGAGGGATGCCAGGGAACCCCGGTGCCCGGCACCCGGTTCAGCCGCCGCGCACCGCGCGGAAGGGGGCCGGGTTCCAGCTGCAGGCAAAGCCGTCACCGTCCGGGTCCATGCCCTTCCGGTCCTTTTCCGGGCCGCCGCTGGCGAGGAAGTCTTCCTGGGCAAGATCGGACGAGGCGTAAGAGGCGCAGGCGCGTTGGTACTTGGCCTCGGCATTGAAGCCGCCGCGCTTGTACAGCGCGGTGCCGACCGGGTTGGTCGTCTGCAGGGCGAAGGCCACGATGTTCGGACGGTTCGAACCCTCGCGGGTCGGCAGCGCCTCGGGGGCGACCACCTGGTACTGCGCGCGATTCTCCGCGATCAGGCGGGCGTCGTCGTCGATGTCGCGCTGTGCGGCGACCGCGTCGAAGTCGTTCTCGCCCGAGATGCCGCGCGCATTTTCCACGATCGCCGGCGCCGCGTTGGACGGCGAGGCATTCAGCGGCGCCACACCGGAATTGGCCGCCGCCGCCGCGATACGCGCGTTGGAGTCGGCCACCGAGTCGGCCTCGTCCAGGGCACCGCCGCTGACCGCGGGGGGCGCGGCGATGGTGGTGGCGGGCGCGGTGCCGTTCAGCCGCGCCTCACGCTCCTTATGGTAGGACTGGTAGCTGTCGTAATCCGAAAAGCCGACGCCCTGCCCGCGCTCCGCGACCCCCGCACCGCTGTCGGGCATCGAGGGGTCGCACGCCATGAGGGCCAGGCTGGCCACGCCGCAGATCAAGTAACGCATGAGGGTTCCTGCCAGAATGTTAACGGGCGCCTTACCACCATTTCGCCGGTTTGGAAACAAATCCAGCCGCGCGTTCGAGGGCATAGGCGGTATTCAGCAGGTCGCCTTCCTCCCACGGACGGCCGATCAGTTGCAGCCCCAGCGGCAGCCCCTGCTTGTCCAGCCCGGTGGGCACGGCAATGCCCGGCAGACCGGCAAGGTTGACCGTCACGGTGAAGACGTCGTTGAGGTACATCTTGACCGGATCGGCATCCTGCATCTCGCCCAGGCCGAAGGCGGCGGAGGGCGTTGCGGGCGTCAGGATCGCGTCGACGCCCTGTGCAAAGACATCCTCGAAGTCCTTCTTGATCAGCGTCCGCACCTTGCGCGCGCGGTTGTAATAGGCGTCGTAGAAGCCCGCCGACAGCACGTAGGTGCCCACCATCACGCGGCGCTGGACCTCTTCGCCGAAGCCCTCGGCGCGGGTCTTTTCATACATCTCGGTGATGCCGTCGCCCTGCCCCAGCTTGGCGCGGTGGCCGTAGCGCACCCCGTCATAGCGGGCGAGGTTCGACGAGGCCTCTGCCGGGGCGATCACGTAATAGGCGGGCAGCGCGTATTTCGTGTGCGGCAGCGAGATATCGACGATCTTGGCGCCCGCATCCTGCAGCATGGCGCGGCCCTCGGCCCAGAGCGCCTCGATCTCGGCGGGCATGCCGTCCATGTGGTATTCCTTGGGAATCCCGATGGTCTTGCCTTTGATGTCGCCGGTCAGCGCGGCCTCGAAATCCGGCACCGCAAGGTCGACAGAGGTGCTGTCCTTGGGGTCATGCCCGCACATGGCGCGCAGCATGATCGCCGCGTCGCGCACGTCCTTGGTCATCGGCCCGGCCTGATCCAGCGAAGAGGCAAAGGCCACGATGCCCCAGCGCGAGCAGCGCCCGTAGGTCGGCTTGATGCCGGTGATGCCGGTGAAGGCGGCGGGCTGGCGGATCGAGCCGCCGGTGTCGGTGCCCGTCGCGCCAAGGCAGAGGTCGGCGGCCACGGCAGCGGCAGAGCCGCCCGACGATCCGCCCGGCGTCAGCTGCCGGTTGTCCGTCTTCCACGGGTTCACGGCATTGCCGTAGACGCTCGTCTCGTTGCTGCTGCCCATGGCGAACTCGTCCATGTTCAGCTTGCCCAGCATGACCGCGCCCGCGTCGAAAAGCTGGCTGGTGACGGTGGACTCGTACTCGGGCCTGAAGCCTTCGAGGATCCCCGAGGCCGCCTGAGAGGCCACGCCCTTGGTGCAGAACAGGTCCTTGATGCCCAGCGGGATGCCGCAGAGGTCGGGCGCCTCGCCCGCCTTCAGCCGCGCATCGGCCTGTGCGGCCATCTCGCGCGCGATCTCGGGCGTCTTGTGCACGAAGGCGTTCAGCGCATCGGCGCCCTCGATGGCGCCAAGGCAGGCCTCTGTCAGCTCGGCGCTGGTCACGTCACCCTTGCGCAGCGCGTCACGCGCCTCGGCGATTTTCAGTTTCGTCAGTTCGCTCATCACTCGACCACCTTCGGAACCGCGAAAAAGCCCTCGCGCGCGTCGGGCGCGTTGGACAGCACCTTGGCCTGCTGGTTGCCATCGGTGACGCCGTCCTGCCGCCGCTTCAGCCGCATCGGGGTGACCGAAACCATGGGCTCGACGCCCTCGACGTCGACTTCGTTCAACTGCTCGATGAAGCCGAGGATGTCGTTGAAGGCAATCGCCAGCTCGGGCAGCTGGTCCTCTTCCACCTTGATGCGGGCGAGTTTCGCCACGCGCGCGGCGGTCTCGATGTCGATCGACATGGGGGCCTCTTTCGCTGAATGTCGGTTGCGGCTTTACCGCCCCGCGCGGCGGGTCGCAAGCCTGTGGCGGGTCCAGACGTGGATCATCCAGCCCAGCATCGCCGCATTGAGCATGTGCCACAGGAAATGCGTGCCCAGCGGCCAGACCGCGCAGAGCGGTTCGTCGAGCACGCGGGCGGTGAGCGAGACCAGCAGGATCGCGGCCCCGATGGCAAGGCCCCGAGCGGTCTGCGGCGCGCGTCTGGCCAGCATCGCGGCATAGAGCGCGATCAGCAACGGGACCGGCATATACATGGCAGAGCCGCCGATGCCCGGGATCATGGCGAAGAGCGGCGTCGTTGCGGCGGCGAAGGGGAAGAAGAGCAGCGTCAGACCGGCGGCGGGCCAGGTCCCCAGCCGCCAGAAGTCCCGGTTCGCGGCGAAGATATACAACAGCACGAAGCCGAGGATCGGCAGCGTGTCCGCCAGCCCCGCCCAAGGCTGCGCAAGGGTGTGGAAGAGGAACGACCCCACACCGATGATGAAAAGCACCGCCGCCAGCACCCGGCCCAGACCGAAGGTCCGGCCCCACATGAACAGCGCCACCAACAGGAAGGCGGCGTTGGTCGCGGCATTCACCGGCTCCGCCCAGAAGGCGGCGTCCAGCCTTTCGCAATACCCGTCGACGGGGCGTGTCCAGTCCATCCGTCCCTCGTCGCAGGCGATCGGCTCGATTGCCCGAGAGGTAGGCCGCCTGTCGGACCAGACAAGACGCAGGCTTCCCGGCACGGCACCCCGCCGTTGACGAACGGCGCGGCGGTCCGGTGGTGTCCCGCTCGTCCGGTGTTCTCGCAACTGCCCGGACGCGCCGGTTGTGCGACGGTCACCGGGACGCGGGCGGGCCGTCCCGGCGGGACCGGGGATGCGGGGGCGCGCCCCCTCCTCTCCCGAATGCGCCGCCGCGGCGGCTGCGGGCATCGCGGAACCGGCGCCCCGGGCCTTCACCCGACGCGATTGCCTGACGGCACTGGCCAATCCGCGCCCCGCCGCTACCCTTCGGCCAGACAACACGGGAGTCCCACAATGAACATCCTCTGGCTTGGCCACGGCAGCTTTCGCATCGAAATCGGCGGAGAGGTCCTGCTCATCGACCCATGGATCGACGGCAACCCGATGATGGAAGGGCAGGATACCGAGGCCGCCCTGAAGGGCGCCACGCAGATCCTCGTGACCCACGGGCACGGCGATCACACCGGCGGCGTCGCCGATCTGTCGAAGCGGACCGGTGTGCCGGTGAACGCCATCGTCGAACTGGCCGGTGCCCTCACGGCGCAGGGCGCAGTCGAGGGCCACGCCTTCAACAAGGGCGGCACGGTCCGGTTCGGAGAGGTCGCGGTCACCATGGTGCCCGCCTCGCATTCCTCCTCGATGCCGGTCGACGGCACGGCGCGCTACATGGGGATGGAGACCGGGTTCATCATCTCCGGCGAGGGCCACACGATCTACTTCTCAGGCGACACGACGATCATGGCCGACATGGACTGGATCGGCGCCTACCACAAACCCGACATCGGCATCCTGTCGGCGGGCGGCTACTACACCATGGACATGAAGGCGGCAGCCTGGGCTGCGAAGCGGTACTTCGACTTCAAAACCGTGATCCCCTGCCACTACCGCACCTTCCCGGCGCTGGAGCAATCGGCAGAGGCCCTGACGCGCGGCCTGCCCGGCGTCGACGTGATCGAACCGCAGGTGATGCAGGCGATCACGCTGTAGGGGGACGCGCGGCATAGGCGCACCCGCGCGGCCCATGCGGATCGGTTGCCCCGTCGCGGTGCGGCGGGGCTTGCACCGCACCCACCCGGCAAGGGCCACCGGGTGATGGGCAACCAGCCCGCAGATCGGTGGCGCGACCGCCCGCGCTTCACTGGCTGGCGAGTGGCTGCTGACCTTCTGCTGCGCAGAAGGCAGCCTTGCCACGCTGATCCGCGAGACAGGCAACCATCCCGCAGGTCGGCGGCGCGACCGCCCGCGCTTCACTGGCTGGCGAGTGGCTGCTGACCTTCTGCTGCGCAGAAGGCAGCCTTGCCACGCTGATCCGCGAGACGGGCAACCAGCCCGCAGGTCGGCAGCGCGACCGCCCGCGCTTCAATGGCTGGCGAGTGGCTGCTGACCTTCTGCTGCGCAGAAGGCAGCCTTGCCACGCTGACCCGCGAGACGGGGCTCGCGGGTCAGGGAATCATCGCACCCTGGCGGTTGAAGGTCGCCCGCTCCACCGTCAGGTCGTCGAAGATCAGCTCGACCGTCACCGTCTCGATGGACCCCAGCGGGTAGCCGCGATAGGGTAACCCGTCGTCCGGCAGCATGGCATTGGGCGCGTTGGTTTCTTCGTGACAGTCCGGCAGCGGCCAGGGCTCGGGCGCGGCGCCGTTCACGCCGTAGTGCAGCGCCACCAGCCCGCAGCGCCACGACCAGATATGCGTGACATAGACCAGATCCTGCCCGTTGAACTCCCGCACCGCGATCCAGTTGGCCCGCGTGGCCGCCATGATCGGCTTGACCTCGACGGCGGTGGTGAAGCGCCCCGTGGCGACCTGCTGTTCCGCCTCGTAGGGCAAGGGCGCGTCCGCCTCGGCCACCGGCGCCTCGTAGCCCGGCGGCGCCTCTTCCCCGCCTGCCACCGGCGCCTTCTCCTCGACCCCGGCGACACGCGGCTTCGCCACCTCTGTCGGGATCGGCGCGCCACCGTCCATTGCCTCCAGCCGTGCGCCGCCAGTCGCCAAGGCAATCACCACCAAGAGAAAATCGAGCATGCCGCTCTCCTTCATGAAAATCCCCGCAGGCCCGCGCGCGGCAAGGCTTTCAGCCCTGCGCCGTCCCGCCTATAGTGCCCGGCAAAAGCCCCGAGCAGCACCATGATGGCACGCGACAACCCCGCCCCTCAAACCGTAAATCTGATGATCGTCGGGCAGAACGGGCGGCTGGCCTACGAGGCGCTGCTCTTCGCCGCCTCGCTGCGCGCCCGCACCACCCGCCCGCGTTTTCGCCTGTTTGTCGCCGAGCCTCAACCCGGTGACATCTGGGACAATGACCCGCGCATCCGCGACGCGGACCTGCGCGCGCTGCTGCAAGAGATGGGCGCCACGCTGCTGCCCTTCGAAAGCCGCCACTTCGGCCAGTCCTACCCCTACGGCAACAAGATCGAGGCGCTCTTCGCCCTGCCCGAGGGCGAAGCCTTCGTCTTCTTCGACACCGACACGCTGGTGACCGGCGACCTCTCCGACGTGCCCTTCGACTTCGACCGGCCCACCGCCTCACTGCGGCGCGAAGGCACCTGGCCGCAGCCAGAGCTTTACGGGCCGGGCTATACCGAGACCTGGAAGGCCCTCTACGACCGCTTCGGTCTGGACTTCGACAGCTCGCTCGACCTGACGCAGCCCGACGAATACTGGCGCCGCTACCTCTACTTCAACGCGGGCTTCTTCTTCTATCGCTGCCCCCGCGCCTTCGGCCAGCGCTTCCTCGACTACGCCCTGTCGATCCGCGACGACACGCCCGAGGCGTTGGTCTGCCAGAGCCTCGACCCCTGGCTCGACCAGGTCGCCCTGCCGCTGGTGATCCACAGCTTCGGCGGCGGGCGCGACAGCCTGCCCGAGGGCCTGCTGGACGGCCGGGTCACCTGCCACTACCGCACCCTGCCGCTGCTCTACGCCCGCGAGGCCGACACCGTGGTGGCCCTGCTCGAAGAGATCGCGGCCCCCAACCGCCTGAAGAAGGTGCTGAAGCAATACGAACCCGCCAAGCGCATGATCTACCAGGGCCGGGGCGCCAAGGTTCGCGCGCTCTTCGACCGGGACGACCTGCCGCGCCGCGAACAGGCGATCCGCAACCGCATCAAGCGCGAAGGCTTCTGGATGCGCTGAGCCCCCGACCCCACCTTGACCCCGGGCCCTCGGCCAAAGGGACCCCACTAAACCCCACCGCCAAAGACAAGGCACAGGTCCCCTGCTTCTTCTTGGCCCAAATACCTCTTCCGCCGCCGCCCCCCGCGCCACGTCGCCCCAAAAGCGCCCCGGTGGACGGCGAAGGGCGCCATCCCGCGCGCCCGCGACCCGGTCCCCGTGCCATTCCCCGCGCATTCCCGAACAATCCCCACCGCCGACAGGCAAACCCGTGCTAGGCTCGCCCTGAAACAGGGAACCATGCCATGTCGCAGCACACGACCGTTCTGGCGGGCACCACCAAGGGCCTCTTCCTCCTCACCTCCGACGACCGCGTCGCCTGGTCCGTCTCCGGTCCGCATTGCGGCGGCTGGGGCATCAACCACGCCATCGGCGATCCCGTCAGCGGCAGCCTCTGGGCCTGCGGCGGCGGCGACTTCTTCGGCGCGGGCGTCTGGCGCTCCACCGACCGGGGCGCCACATGGACCCTGACCAAGCTCGCGGACGGGCAAATGGACGACTGGGCGCGCAATGACCCCGAGGCGGCGAAGGCCTTCGGCGTGACCCCCGCCGATCCCGCGCCCTTCTCGGGCCGGATCGAGAACCTCTGGTCGCTCGCCCGCGCGGGCCATCGCCTCTACGCCGGTGCCAAGCCCGCGTCGCTCTTCACCTCCACCGACGAAGGCGAGACATGGGCGGCGGTCGACAGCCTCACCGACCACCCCTCGGCGGACACCTGGCAGCCCGGCGGCGCGGGGCTGACCCTGCACAGCATCGTCACTGCGCCCGACGCACCCGACCGGATGTGGCTGGGCATCTCGGCGGCGGGCATCTTTGCCACCGAGGACGGCGGCGCAAGCTGGCAGCGCCGCAATCGCCTGTCCAACGCAGAGGCCTGCGCCCAGCACAGCCACCCCGCCGGCCCCTCGGGCGGCGAAACCGGCCATTGCGTGCACAATATCGCGCGCGGCGGCGACCTGCTTTACCAGCAGAACCACTTCGGCGTCTTCCGCTCGCGCGACGGCGGGCGCAGCTGGGACGAGATCACCGCGGGCCTGCCCTCGACCTTCGGCTTCCCGGTGGCGGTCCATCCGGGCAGGCCAGAGACCCTCTGGACCCTGCCGCTGAACGGCGACATGCAGGGCCGCTTCCCGCCCGACGCCGCCGCCGCCGTCTGGCGCTCGCGCGATGCGGGCGACACCTGGCAGGCCTGCCGCAGGGGCCTGCCGCAGGACAACTGCTATTTCACCGTGCTGCGTCAGGCCATGGCCACCGATACCGCCGCGGCCCCCGGTCTCTACTTCGGCACCAACAGCGGCTCGGTCTTTGCCTCCACGGACGAGGGCGACAGCTGGGCCGAGATCGCCCGACACCTGCCCACGGTGCTCTGCATCGAGACGCTCTCGCAATAATCGCGCCCGCGTCTTCTCTGGTCCCTCAAATACCCTCGGGGGAGCGCAGCGGGGGCAGAGCCCCCTGCAACACCAGCGCCAGAACGCCTCGCCCTCCAATCACCACAAAACAATTATTTGCTTTAATTCATGCGCTTAACGAGCATTCCTTGCGCAGAACACGAAGCCCATCCACAGCCGCAACCCAGACCACCCGGGTGGACCGAGGCGCATCCCGGACGCTCAGGGCCCGCCGCAACGACGGCCCTACCGGGTGTTGAAGAGTTTCAACAGAACGCTCGGCGGGATCGACCGCATCAGCCCGTTTCGGAACCGCGCCATGACCGGGTGCTGCCACTGCCGCATCCGCCCCATGCGCCGCGAGCGCGCCACCAGCGAGGCCGTCCGCTCCTGTCCCTGCCGCTCGTAGGCGCGCAGGGCCTGCGGCACCGTTGCCGCCGCGACGACGCATTCCGCAAGGCACAGGGCGTCCTCGATGGCCTGACAGGCACCCTGCCCAAGATCCGGCGTCATGGGATGCGCCGCGTCTCCCAGCAGCACCGCGCGCCCGTCGCTCCACCGCGCCAGCGGTTGCGTGTCGTAGACCCCGCTGCGCACGAGATCCTCGGCCCGGGTGGTCTCAATGACGCTCCGCACCGGATCGGGCCACCCGGCGAAGGCACACAGGGCCTCGGCACGATGGGCCGGACCGACCGGGCCGCCCGCCTCCGCCGGGCCATTGCGGCTGCCCGACCAGTACACGAGGTCCTTCCCGATCGCGAAGATCCCAAAGCGGCTGCCGCGCCCGAAGAACTCGCGGTAAAGCCCCTCGGGAAAGCTTCCCCCGGGCAGGCGCGCCACGCCGCGCCATGTCATCCAGCCGAGGTATTGCAGCGGATCGGTCTCCAGCATCTGTCCGCGCAGGCGCGACCGCATGCCGTCGGCGGCCACCAGCATGTCACCCTCGACCACCCCCCGGCTGGTCTGTGCGACCACGCGGTCCGGATGGTTTTCATAGGAAAAACAAGTGGTTTCGGCGCAAACCTCAACTTCTCCAAGGGCATCCAGAAGCACCCTGCAAAGATCCGCCTCGCGCAGGCAGATCAGGGGGTGTCCGGTCCGCGCCTCGATCGACGACAGGTCGACCTCGGCCAGCGGCTTGCCAGACTGGTCGAAGACCTCGCCCTTCAGCAAGGGCCGTGCATGGGCGACGATCTCCTCTTGCAGACCCAGCCGCTCCAGTTGCCGCAGCGCATTGGGCCAAAGCGTCAGCCCGGTTCCGCCCGTCCCTGGCCTGTCGTTGCACTCAAGCAGGCAAATCCTCATCCCCAGGCGCCGCAGCGCGAGGGCCGCGGTCAGCCCGCCGATGCCGCCGCCGACGATGATCGCCCTGGCCATGGCGCAGCCCCCCCCGTTTCAGGCGCCCCGGACCACGGCCCGGCGCTTGCGGAAGGCCATGAGATCCGGCGCCGACACGCGGTCGAACCACGCCCCAGCCCCGGCGGTCGGGCGCAGGATGGCACGGGCATCCGAACGCATGCCCCCGGCCTCGCAGCCCTTCGCCCCACCACGACAGGGCGCTCGGGCGCGGGCACAGAGGGTTTTACGGGCGGCACGGTCCATCGCCTGTGTCACGGTCATGAGGTCTTCCCCGAACTCACTTTTTGACTGAATCACTGTTCAATAAATCTACTTTTACGGGAAATTGTAACCGTGGCGCCTACGCCGGAACAAGGTCGGGATTTCCGTAATTCGGGAATTGGCCGCCTGAGCGCCGGATTCGGCTGCAATTTGATCATGGCTTGCCGGATCGCCATGCGGTCCGAACCGGCATAATGCCCGGCAGCCCCCGAACCGCGCGATTCCGCGTCCTTTCCATGACTCGCGGCGCACCGGCCCTTACCGTGTCGCGGCCCGGCCCCGGTGGCGACACTGGACCGTTCTGGCCCGCAAGGGCCCGGCCAAGCGGCTCTTGCGCTGCCTCTGCACGGTGCGGCAACGGTTTTCGGCGATGTCACGGGGGAGAAGAATGGTACCACCTCCCCGGCTCGAACGGGGGACCTCCTGATCCACAATCAGGCGCTCTAACCAACTGAGCTAAGGCGGCACCGGAACCCGAACAGTACACCCATTCGGATCGTGCGGCTAGTTAGCAAAGCAGAACCGGGGACGCAAGAGCTTCTGAACGCTCTTTTGATCTCGACATCTGCCGGCGGGCTACGGGCACTGATGGCCCCGCGTCCAGGGCTCGGCGCCCATGGTGTCGACGAAGATGCGATGCACGCTGGTGGTCGAGGTGATGAACAGCCGCTGCCCGTCCGAGCCGCCGAAACAGAGGTTCGACACGACCTCGGGCACGAGGATCTTGCCCAGCAGCGTGCCGTCGGGCGCAAAGCAATGCACCCCGTCGGCGGCAGAGGACCAGAGGTTGCCCAAGACGTCGCAGCGCATCCCGTCCGGCAGGCCCTTGTCGATGGCGGCAAAGACCCCGCGATCCACCAGCCGCCCGCCGTCCACGCCGAAGACGCGGATATGCGAAGGCACCGTGTCGTCGTGGCTCGACCCGCTTTCGGCGATGTAGAGCAGGCTCTGGTCGGGCGAGAAACACAGCCCGTTGGGCTGGGTGAAATCGCTGACGACCGCCGTCAGGTCGCCTTCGGGCGACAGGCGGTAGACGTTGTGGGCGGCCTGCTCGGGGTCCGCCCGGTAGCCCTCGAAGTTCGACAGGATGCCGTAGGTCGGATCGGTGAACCAGACCGCGCCGTCCGAAGACACCACCACGTCATTCGGCGAGTTCAGCCGCCTGCCCTCGAAGTGATCCGCCAGAACCGTCAGCCTGCCGTCATGTTCTGTCCGCACCACGTCGCGCGCGCCATGGCGGCAGCCCAGCAGCCGCCCCTGCCGGTCGCGCGTGTTGCCGTTGTTGAAGCCGCTCTCGGCGCGGTAGGTCGACAGGCCCTCGCTCTCGGACCAGCGCAGGATACGGCGCGAGGGGATGTCCGAAAACAGCAGGCAGTCGCGGTCCCCGAACCAGACCGGGCCCTCGGTCCATGTGAAGCCCTCGGCGATCTTTTCCAGCTTGGCCATGGGGTGGACCAGCTCCAGAAAGCGCGGGTCGTGCACCTGAAGGTGCGGCGGGAAGGTGATCATGGGCGGGACCTCCGGGTGCTGGCGGCGATGACGATGGCGATAATGATGGCGCCGGTGAGGATGTTGCGGACGCCCGCCCCCGCGCCGTAGCTGTTGAGCATCGAGACGACGAGGAACATGAAGAGTGCGGCGCCCCAGATGCCCGGCACGTTGGAGTTGCCCCCGGCGATGGAGCAGCCCCCGATGACGACCACGGCGATGGACATCAGCAGGTATTCCGCCCCCATGTTCAGTGCCGCGCCGCCGGAAAAGCTGGCCAGCAGGTAGCCCGCGAGCGCGGCACACAGGGCGACGGTGACATAGGCCACGGCGCGCACCGCCTGCACGGGGATGCCCGCCAGCCGCGCGGCGCGCAGGTTCTGCCCCGTGGCCAGCAGCCAGCGCCCGGCGACCGAGCGTTCCAGCACCACCCATGTGGCCAGGGCCAGCACGAGGCCCACCCATGCCACGTTGGGCAGGCCGAGGAAGCGCCCGGTGGCGAAATCCGCCAGTCCCTCGGGCGGCTTGATGCGCAGGCCCCGGTTCGACCAGATCGCAAGCGACTGGTAGATCAGCGAGGCGGCGAGCGTGGCGATGATCGGCGGCAGACGCAGCAGGTAGATCAGCGCGAAGTTCGCCAGCCCCACGCCCAGCCCGGCGGCCAGCGCCACCGCAAGGCCCAGCAGGGCAGTGCCGGGGTCCGAGCCCATGACCTTCAGCGCCAGCGTGGCAGAAAGCGTCATGGTCGCCGGGATCGAGAGGTCGACGTTGCCCGGCCCCAGCGTGATGACCAGCATCTGCCCCATGCCGACGATGGCGGCGAAGGCGCCGAAGCTGAGCGCGGCATAGGCCAGTTCCCCGGCGCCGCGCCCGGAGGTCAGGCCAAGCGTCGCGGCAAAGGCCAGCCCGGCGGCGACCCAGGCCCAGAGCCAGGGGCGCGCGAGGGCGGCAAGCGGGGTCGCACGCGTCATCATGCGGCCGCTCCTTTCCGGGCGAACAGCAGCCGCGCGGTCAGCACGAGGATCAGGATCGCCCCCTGCGCGCCGATCTGCCAGTCCGGTGACAGCCGCATGAAGGACAGGAAAGAGGCCGCCAGCGTCAACGTCAGCGCGCCGATTACCGCCCCCACCGGAGAGACCTTGCCGCCGATGAACTCTCCGCCGCCGAGGATCACCCCCGCGATGCTGAGCAGGGTGTAGCGCAGCGCGATATTGGCATCCGCCGAGGTGGTCAGCCCGACCAGCGCCATGCCCGCAAGCACGCCGAAAAGGCCCGCCAGCCCGTAGGCCAGCGCCTTGAGGTAGATCACGTTCCACCCCGCCCGCTGGACGGAGCGCATGTTGCCGCCGACCCCGCGCAGGACCGTGCCAAGGCCCGAGCGGATGAACATGACATGCGTCACCGCCGCGATCAGCACCGCCGCCACCACAGCCATGGGGGCGAACGGCGGCTTCACCGTCATCAGCGTGCGGATCCAGCCCGGCGCGGCGCCCCCCGGCGTCGGCAGGATGAACAGCGCCAGCCCGCCCCAGACGAAGGACAGGCCCAGCGTGACGACGATGGCGGGCAGATCCAGCGCGTGGATCACCGCGCCCATGGCCGCGTAGGACAGGATCAGCGCCAGCAGGATCAGCAGCCCCAGCAGGGGCGTGTCGTTCAGGAAGGTCGCGGTGACGCAGGCCACGAGGCTGACGAAGGCACCGATCGACAGGTCGATGTCGTTGACCATGATCACGCACATCTGCGCGATGGTCGCCAGCGCGATGGGCACCGCGAGGTTGAACAGCAGGTTCAGGCCGAAATAGCTCATGGCGCGGGGCTGCATCCAGAAGGTCAGCGCCAGCAGGACGGCAAGGGACACGACCGGCAGGATGATCCGGTGACGGGAAAGGAAATTCACGAGGCCTCCTGCATCTCGAAGGAGGCTTCGAGGATTTTCTCTTCGGTGATGTCGGCGCCGGTCAGTTCGGCGCTGATCTGGTGGTTGCGGAAGACGAAGACGCGGTCGCACTGGCAGACCTCTTCTGTCTCTGTCGAGTACCACAGGAAGGTGCGGCCCCTCGCGGCCTCGGCGCGGATCATCGCGTAGACGTCCTGTTTCGTGCCCACGTCGACGCCGCGCATCGGGTCGTCCATGACGACGATGGGCGCGTAAGAGGCCAGCGCGCGGGCAAAGAGTACCTTCTGCTGGTTGCCGCCCGAGAGCGAGAGGATCGGGTTGTCGAGGTTCCCGGTCCGAATGCCGATGCGGCGCTTCCAGTCCTCGGCGATGCGCTGTTCCGCCTCACGGTTCACCATCCCGCGCCGCGCGTCGCGGCCCAGAACGGAGACCGAGATATTGCGCAGGATGGACCAGAGCGGCAGCACCCCGTCGCGCGGCCGGTCGCCGGCGACGAAGACCGCGCGCGCGGTCTTTCCCGCGCGCCAGTCCGAGGTCTGCGCAAGATAAAGCCGCGCCAGAGCGGCGGCCTGCCCATGGCCCGCGAGGCCCGAAAGGCCCACGACCTCGCCGCGCCGGGCCTCCAGCCCCTCGGCTTGCAGGATGACCGCGCCCAGCGGCGGGCGGGCCTCGGCGGCGCGGGCGGTTTCCTCGGTGG
Organism: Ponticoccus sp. (in: a-proteobacteria); assembly: GCF_048381735.1. Lineage (NCBI taxonomy): Bacteria > Pseudomonadati > Pseudomonadota > Alphaproteobacteria > Rhodobacterales > Roseobacteraceae > Ponticoccus > Ponticoccus sp. (in: a-proteobacteria). The sequence goes on along the minus strand of NZ_JBLXGL010000001.1, from coordinate 463,284 downwards.
CGACATGGCCCATGGCATCCACCAGCCCCTGCCGGGTGAAGCCCTCGGCGGGCCGCTCGGCGACCACCCTGCCGTCCTTCAGCACGACGATGCGGCTGGCGACGGCGAAGATCTCTCCCAGCATATGCGAGATGAAGATCACCGCCCCGCCCCCGGCGCAGAAGCGGCGGATATGCGCCAGCAGTTGCTTGGCGATGCCCGCATCCAGCGAGGAGGTCGGCTCGTCGAGGATCACCAGCCGCGCGGCCCCGCCCCGGCGGGCGAAGCCGATGGCGATCTCGACCATCTGGCGTTCGGCGATGGACAGCGTGTCGACCTCGGCATCGGCGTCGATGCCATGGCCGGGAAAGACCGCGTCCAGCGCCGCGCGGATCTCGGCCCGCGCGGGGCGGCGCCAGCCCGGCCCTTTCAGTGCGGGATGCGAGATGCGCAGGTTCTCGGCCACGGTCAGGTTCGGACAGAGCGAGAGCTCCTGAAAGACGCTGCGCAGCCCCTGTGGCCCGCCGGGGAAGTCCACCGTGCCGCCCGAGGGCGGCAGAGAGCCGTTCACGATATTCACCAGCGTGGATTTGCCCGCGCCGTTGTGGCCGACAAGGCCAAGGCAGTCGCCGGGCCGGACCGTCAGGTCCACGCCATCCAGCGCCCGCACCGGGCCGAAATGCTTCGCCGCCCCCGTCAATGTGACGATGGGCAGGCCCTCTGTCGCTGTCATGGTCTTCGCTCGTCCCAAGGGCTGTCGCGTGCCCCCCGCGCGTCGCGCGCGAGGGGCGGTGTCAAAAGGTGTGGACACCTTTTGCAAATTTCATCGATGAAATTTGCCGTTCCGGCTCACTTTGCCTCCGCGATGACCTGCTGCGCGTCTTCCAGCGCATAGGACACATTGGCGACCGAACCCTCGGGCGTCGTGTCCAGCGCCTCGTCCAGCGTGTCCTGCGTGATCTTCAGGAAGGGCACGGTCAGGTCCTTCGGCACCTCTTCGCCCGCGAGGATCTGCTGCGACACCCAGAAGGCCAGCGAGGCCACGCCCGGCGCAATCGACAGCGACAGCGTCTCATAGCCGTTGGCGTCGCGCTGCTCGGCCCACCATTTCAGCTCGTCCTGACGGTTGCCCAGCACGATCAGCGGCGTGTCGCGGCCCGCGGCGGCAAAGGCCTGCGCCGCGCCGTAGCCGTCACCGCCCTGCGTCACGACACCCACGACCTCGGGCAGCGAGGGCAGGATGCCCGCCACCGCCTTCTGCGCCACGTCCTGCGCCCAGTCGCCATGCACCGAGCCGACGATCTCGAACTGGTCATGCTCGGCCACGCCCGCGTGGATGCCCTTGGAGATCTCGTCGTCGACGAAGACCCCCGCGAGGCCGCGGATCTCCAGCAGGTTGCCGCCCTCCGGCAGACGGCCCGCGAGATAGTCCACCTCTTCCTTGCCCATGGCGGCGAAATCCACCGCGATGCGCCAGGCGCAGGGCTCTGTCACGATGCCGTCGAAGCTGACAACCACCAGCCCGGCGTCGCAGGCTTCCTTGACCGCGCCGTTCAGAGCGGTCGGAGAGGCGGCGTTCAGCACGATGGCGTCATAGCCCTGCAGGATCATGTTCTGGATCTGCGCGGCCTGTTCGGTCGCCTGGTTTTCCGAGGTGGTATAGGGGTCGGCAGCGGCCACGACACCCTCCGCGACGGCCTGATCGGCGGTCTCCTGGAAGGTCGACAGCATCGCCTGCCGCCACGAGTTGCCCGCGTAGTTGTTCGACAGCGCGATGCGCTTGCCGCTGGTGTCCGCGTCCTGCGCCGAGACGGCGCCCGCCATCAGGGCCAGCGTCGCCGCGCCCAGAAAGAGCCTTTTCATGTCAGTCCTCCCTTGCGCGTGTCTCCGCGCATCATGTGCACCGCGCCTCTCCCGCGCGGCATAGCGATTGCGCGTCTCCGCGCAGAATGCCGGCCGCACGCTGCCGCGCGGCCTTCGGACGAGCGCAGCGCGCACACCCGTGTCCCACGGCGCCTGTGCCGCGCCTCCTCCCGTGTCGTCAGGCGACCGGCTTCACGGCAGCCCCTGCGACGCGGCAATCGTGAAGCCCCCGGGCCCCGGCTGTAAAGGCAGCGACCCGCAGAACGCTTGCGGGTTCCCGCAAGAGGCTTGCGGGTTCGGCTGTTCCCTTTCCGCCATTCGGGGGGCAAGGTTGCAGGGACGCGCAACCCGACCCCCGCGACCCGCCCGGAGGAGACATAGCCGAAAACACCCTGACCCTGCCGCAGGACGGCCTTTGCGCGCGCATCGACAGGGCGCTGGACCGGCGCAGCAGCATCACCCGGGCGCTCGACTCGGTTGCGGCAGAGATCGCCTCGGCAATCCCCTTCACCCATGCGGACATCTGCCTGCTCGACCGTCCCGGCTGGGTCGTCAGCTACGAGACCGGCATCCGCACCCGCTGGTCGCGCGCCTCGGGCCGGGTCGATCACGCGCCGATCCGCGACATCCTGACCGGCGCCTGCGATGTCATGCTGGCCGAGGACGCCACCACGGACCCGCGCTACACCTACCCAGGCGCCTCCTGCGAACCCATCCTGAACCACGCCCTGCGCGCCCGGGTGAACGTGCCGATGCGCATACAGGGGCGGCTGATCGGAACGCTGAACCTGTCGCACTCGACGCAGGGGCTCTACGACGCGGGAACCGTGGCCCGCGCCCGGGACATCGCGGACACGCTGGCGCCGCATGTGCACGCCCTGCATCAGGCCGAACGCATCCGGCGCGGCGCCCGCAGCATCGAGCTGGCGCGCGCCAGCGACGAGGGCCTGCGGCAGGGCGCGCTGGAACTCACCCAGCAGCTGGAGCAGGAGCGGCAGCGCGTCGGCATGGACCTGCACGACCAGACGCTCGCCGATCTCTCGCGGCTCTTGCGCGAGGCGACCGGCGACCGGCCCCTGCCCGCATCCGAGCTTGCGGCGCGGCTGCGCGACACCATCGACGACCTGCGGCGGATCATCGACACCGCCGTGCCGACGCTGCTGGACCTCTTCGGCTTTGCCCATGCGGTCCGGGTCCATCTCGAACGCGCCGCCTCGGGCCGGGCGCGGACCGCGGTGGATGACGGCACCGATGGCGCGCCCGACCGGCTCGACCCCACCGTGCGCACCGCGCTCTTCCGCATCGTGCAGGAGGCGGTCAACAACGCCACCCGGCACGCCGGCGCCGCGCAGATCCGCGTCACCGTCGCCCGCCCCGCCCCCGGCGCGCTTGCGGTGACGATCCGCGACGACGGCTGCGGCATCCCGCCAACGCCCGCCCGGCAGTCGGGCCTGTCGCATATGCGCACGCGGGCGCGGCTGATCTCGGCCAGGCTCGAGATCACCGGCGACGGCGGGACAACCGTCACGGTCACGCTGGAGGCGCCGCAATGAAGGTCCTGCTTGTCGAGGACGACCAGTTCCACGCCTCCTACATGGAGGATACACTGGCCGAGGCCCTGCCCGAGGTGACAGAGATCTACCACGCGCTGCACGGCGAAGAGGCCGAAAAAGAGGCACGGACCATCGGCATAGAGGCGGTGGTCATGGACCTGCGCATGGCCCGCCGCAACGGCATCGAGGCGGCGCGCACGCTCTGGCAGGAGCGCCCCGAGACGCGCATCCTGTTCTGGTCGAACTACGCGGACGAGGCCTACCTGCGCGGCATCGCCGCCATCGTGCCCGAGGACAGCGCCTATGGCTACGTGCTCAAGACCGCGCCGCGCGACCGGCTGAAACTGGCGCTGCGCGCGGTGCTGATCGAGGGCCAGATCATGGTGGACCGCGAGATCCACCGCCTGCAACGCCGCGCCGCCACCCCGCGCAATGCGCTCGACGACAGCGAATACGCGGTGCTGCTGGACCTCTCGATCGGCTTGCAGGACAAGCTCATCGCCGAGCGGCGCGGCATGTCCCTGCGCACCGTCCAGAACCGGCTTCTGGCGCTCTACGACAAGCTGGGCGTGGACGACGACTGCGAAACCGACCGCCCGCTGAACAAACGCGTGCGCGCCCTGAACCGCGCGCTGGTGACGCGAACGCTGAACATCGAGACCCTGGAAGCCGCGCAAAGAGACTTCGAACGCTGGCGATCGTCGCGCAGCTAGGTCCTACGCACCGCATCCGCCCCAGGGGTGACCGGGGGAACGAGGGGCTCCGCCCCTCGCACTCCCCGAGGTATTTTCGGACCAAAGAAGACGGAGGGACCGCGCCCCATCCTTCTTTGGTCCAGCAAATACCTTGGGGGTCCGGGGGCAAAGCCCCCGGCCGGTCGCCGCGCGCAAGCGAGGCGAAACCGGTTCTCAAACCGTCACTTTCGATCCCCGATCAGCGCCATCATCATGCCGCGCTCTTCCTCGGTCAGGTCGGTCAGCGGCCTGCGCACCGGCCCGGTGTCGAAGCCGCGCAGGCTGACACCCGCCTTGATGGCCGAGACGGCGTAGCCGGTCTTGCGGTCACGGATCTTGGCAAACGGATAGTAGAAATCGCGCAGCATCTGCTCGCATTTGGCATCGTCATGCGCCTTGAAGGCGGCGTGGAATTCCAGCGCGGTCTCGGGGACAAAGTTGAACACGGCCGAGGAATAGGTGTCCACGCCCGCGCCGCGCACCGCCTGTGCGAAGAGCTCATGCGTGGGCATGCCGCCGATATAGGCCAGCCGCTCGCCAAGGGTCACGGTGATGCGCTTGACCGTGTCGATGTCGCCGGTGCCGTCCTTGAAGCCGATCAGGTTCGGGCAATCCTCGACCAGTCGCGCCAGCGTGTCGGCGGAACAGACCGACTGGCCGCGGTTGTAGACGATCACCCCCATGTCGGTGGATTTGCAGACCGCGCGGATATGCGCCTCGATCCCGTCCTGCGGCGCGCCGATCAGGTAGTGCGGCAGCAACAGGATGCCGTCGCCGCCCGCCGCTTCGATGGCGCGGGCCATGTCGCAGGCCATCTTCGTGCCATAGCCGCAGCCGGCAAGCACCGGCTGGCCGGGCTGTGCGGCGCGGGCGGTCCTGACCACCTCGACCACCTCGGCGGGCGACAACGAGAACAGCTCTCCGGTGCCGCCGGCAACGATCAGCCCCGCGATCTTGTGCGGGCTCAGCCATTCCAGATGGGCCGAGAAGGCGGTCGGGTTGAAATTGTCGTCAGCGTCGAAGGGCGTGACGGGGAAGGACAGCAGGCCGGATCGGATGATGTCGCGCAGCTCGGTCGGGGCAATCATGGCTCGTATCTTCCTTGAATCGTTCGGTTTGAGGAATGGGTCAGTCTTCGTGAATGCCGTCGGCGCAGAAGCCGCCACCCTGGTAGAGGGCGTTCGCATCGTCGCCCTTCGGCGGGTCCATCTCGGCGTCGATCTTGGCGCGGAAGGGCTCGGAACTGTCCTGCGGGGTCCAGCCCAGGTAGGCCACCTCGCGGTTGTCCCACCAGGACGCCGCATTGGCCGAGGCTCCGTAGATGATCGGGCAGCCGAGGCGCGGCGTGATGAAGATCCGCTCGATCAGGCGCACGAAATCTTCGTGGCTCATCCATGTGGACAGCATCCGGTGGTTCTTGGGCTCGGGGAAACACGAGCCGATGCGCACGCTGGCCGTCTCGATCCCGAACTTGTCGTGATACATGCTGGCGATGGCCTCGCCAAAGACCTTGGACACGCCATAGAGCCCGTCGGGCCGGGTGACGGACCTGGCGTCCAGCCGTTCCGTCTGCTTGTGAAAGCCGATGGCGTGGTTGGACGAGGCGAAGATGATGCGCGGCGTAACGCGCGATTTCCGGGCGCCCTCGTAGAGGTTGAACATGCCGTCGAGGTTGGCGTTGCGGATCACCTCCCAGGGCGCCTCGACCGATTGCCCGCCAAGGTGGAGGATACCGTCGCAGCCCTCGACCAGCTCTTCCACGGCCTGCTTGTCGCCCAGATCGCAGGGCATCAGCTCTTCATGCGCCTGCGCCGCGCCAAGGTCGCCCCGGTCGGACAGGCGGATGGTCTTTGCCAGATGCGTCAGGCGCGTACGCATCTCGCGCCCCAGATTGCCGTTGGCCCCGGTGATCAGAAGTCGGTTCAGCATGGTTCCTCCCATTGATTTCACTCCTGCCCGATGGTCCGGGACAGGAAATCCAGCACCCTGCGGCGCATGTCCGGTGTCTCTTCGTGACCCGCGCCGGGCGCGGTGAACAGCTCCAGCGCCTCGGACCCGCCATAGGCTGCGCGCAGGCGCGTCAGAGCATGGCCGCGCGCCGGTTCCGGCGTCAGGGCGTCGGCCGCGCCGTGACAGACAAGCTGCGGGCGCGGCGCGACCAGCCCGGCCACGTCACCCATTTCGGCATGGCGCAGGAACCCCGGCACGGTCATGTAGTGGTTGTGTTTGTCGAAGGACCCGTCGCGGATCATCGGGCCGATATCGGCCAGCACGCAAAGCTGCGCCACGGCGGCGACGCGCGGTTCCAGAGCGGCCAGCCAATAGGCGTGGGTGCCGCCCATGGACAGGCCCAGCGTGGCGATCCTGCCCGCGTCCACCTTCGGATGCGCCGCCAGCCAGTCGAAGCCCGCCTGCAATTCGCCCAGCATCCGGCCCATCAGCGTGCGCCCCTGCCAGAGCGCCGCCTTGGCCAGCGCGCCCTCGTTGCCCTCGCCCTGCCGCGCGCCGAAACCGGGCATGTCGATACAAAGCACCGCGTAGCCCGCCGCCAGAAGGTCCGGCGCATAGGGGCCTTGCAGGCAGCGCCAGCCCTCGGTCAACTCGCGCCGCCCGAGGTGGTAGTGCCCGCCGTGCAGATGCGCATAGAGCACCGCCGGAAAGGGGCCCTCGCCTTCGGGCACCAGAAAGCTGTGCTCGGGCGGCAGGGCCTCGGGCTCCAGCGCCAGCAGGCGGCGCAGGGTCGCGCGCAGGGCAGCGGCCTCGGTCATGTGTAGCCCGTCGATCCGTCGGGGCGGATGGGCAGTTTGCGTTCCCAGTGGATGTAGCGGTCGGTCTTCAGGTAGTCCTCGTCGATCTCGACACCCCAGCCGGGCCGGTCTGGGCGGAATTCGAGGTAGCCATCCACCGGCAGGTAGGGGTCCTTGACGTAACCCGCCGCCTCGTCCACCTGCGCCAGCTCGCGGCCAAGGAAGGCCGCGGTGCCGGGCAGCCGGTATTCGAGGATCTTGAAGTTCGGACAGGCGGCGGCGAAATGCAGGTTCACCGCCGTCGCCAGCGGTCCCATCGGATTGTGCGGCGCGACCGGCACGTAGAAGGCCTCTGCCATCGTGGCGATCTTGCGCATCTCCAAGAGGCCGCCGACGGCGCAGATGTCGGGCTGGATGATGTCGGCGCCCGCGCATTGCAAAAGCCGCAGGAACTCGAACCTGGAGTACAGGCTTTCGCCCGTGGCCAGCGGCACCGTCAGCTGCGATTTCAGCCGCCCCCATGCCTCGATGTTCTCGGGGCGGATGGGTTCCTCGAAGAAGAGTGGGTGAAAGGGCGCCAGCGCATTGCCCAGTTGCTGCGCCTGCCAGGGCTCGAAGATGCGGGCGTGCGCGTCGAAGGCGAATTCCCAGTCGGGGCAGAGGTCTGCGACCTCTTCGACCCAGTCCACCGTCTGCGTGATCACCCTGCCCCATGGCTCGGCATGGATGTCGGCGCGGTAGGGCGACAGCTTGAAGGCATTCAGCCCGTAGGCCTGATGCGCCGCCGCGCAATGGTCGCGCAGCTGTTCCGCACCGGGCGCCGAGTAGACGCCGAGGTAGACGCGCACCCGGTCGCGCACCGTGCCGCCCAGCAATTGGTAGACCGGCACGCCCAGGGCCCTGGCCGAGATGTCCCAGAGCGCATGGTCGATGGCGGACATGGCCGCCAGCCCCAGCGCGCCGGGGGGAAAGCGTGTATGCTGGTAGAGCTTCAGCATGATCCGCTCGATCCGGCGCGGGTCCTCGCCCTCGATCTGCCCGAAGAGGTAATCCAGCAGCGGCGGCAGCGCCCGGTCGGGGCCATGGTTGTAACACTCGCCCCAGCCGGTGATGCCTGCGTCGGTATCCAGTGCCACGATCACCCGGGGGCGGTTGCCGTCGCGGGCCATGAAGCTGCGCAGACCGGTGATCTTCATGGGCCGTTACCCTGCGAAGCGGGTCTGCGGCACGCCGCGAATGCCCAGCCCCTCGACCGAGAACAGCGATCCGGCCTCGGGCTGCTTCGGGTCGTCCGGCACGCCCAGCGAGGTCACGTAAAGCACATCCAGCTTTTCGCCGCCGAACATCGGCTTCGAGGGCTTCTCGATGGGCATGTCGACGGTCAGGATCACCGCGCCCTCGGGCGAATAGCGGTACAACTGCCAGCCCTCGATGCCCGCCTGCCAATAGCAGCCCTCGGCATCCACCGTGCCGCCATCCGGGCGCCCGGGCAGGCCGTTGGTGTCGCGAAAGACCTGCACGGCCCCCGGCGTGCCGGTTTCCCTGTCGTAGTCGCAGGCGTAGATCGTGCGCACCCGGGCGTTGCTGTCGGAGTGGTACATGGTCTTGCCGTCGGGGCTGAAGGCCAGCCCGTTCGTCGTCCAGATGCCGCCGCGCCATGCCGTCACCGTCAGGTCCGGGTCTAGCCGGTAGAAGGTGCCGCGCGCCTGCGGGTCGCCGCCGTCCTTCATGGTGCCGGCCCAGAACCGTCCCTGCCCGTCCGTGGTGCCGTCATTGAAGCGGTTTTCCGGCAGATGCGCCTCGGGGTCGTGGATCGCAGTCTTCTCGCCGGTCTCCGGGTCCCAGAACCAGAAGCCCGACTTCGTCGCCAGCACCATGCCCCCCGCCTCGCGCAGGGCGAGGCAGCCGACCGGTTCGCCCACCTCATGCGCGCGGTTCTCGCCGGTCGCGGGATCGTAGCGGTAGACAATGCCCGCCGGAATATCGACCCACCACAGCACGTTCTCGCAGTCGTCCCAGACGGCGCCCTCGCCGACCGTGCTGCGCGTCGGCGCGACACAGGTGATCTTCGGATCCATGCTCATTCTCCCTTGAAGACGCGCCGCTGCGACCGGTCGATATGCGCGACCATCGCCGCCCGCGCGGCCGTTGCATCGCCGGCTTCCAGTGCCCGGACGATGTCTTCGTGCTCATCCGACATCGCAGCCTTGCCTCGCGCGTAGCCGGTGCTGCCCAGGGACCGCACAAAGCGCCCGATGAAGACCATGTGAGGCCGGAGCATCGCGACACTGTCAACCAGGAACCGGTTGTCCGACAACTCGGCGATTTTCTGGTGAAACAGCAGGTCCGGCTCGATGGTCGCGGTGCCAACCTCGACAAGCGCCGCCATGTCCGCCATGTGACCGCGCAGCTCGGCCAGATCCGCCGGCGTCGCGCGCAGGGCCGCAAGGGCCACGGCCTCGGCCTCCAGCAGCCTGCGGTAAGCGAAATAGGCGGCGATGTCGTCGACCGAGTCGAGCGGCCCGAAGCCCTCGCCCGAGGCCTGCAGCCCACTGCTGACGAAAGACCCGGCGCCCTGCCGGGAGACGATCAGCCCCTCTTCGCGCAGCCGCGACAGGGCGCCGCGCAGCACCGGGCGCGACACGCCGTACTCCTGCGCCAGCTCCATCTCCGAGGGCAGCCGGTCGCCAAGGCTGTAGGTGCCAGAGCGAATTGCCTCGCGCAGCTTGCCGAAGACGCGATCCTCCAGCCGCCCGCCAGCGCGCTCCCTGCCCTTCTCGGCCCCCGGTTCGTTTGTTGCGATCCCTGTCATGGCATCCTCGATAGCACCCAGGACGACCTTACAACATGCCATAATATGTTTGACAAGCTGTCATTCAAATGCAGGACTACCGAGGTCGAGGCGCAAAGCCCGGCATCCAGGGAGGAGAGAAACCGATGAAGACATGGAGAACCACCGCGCTTGCGGGGGTGGCCGTGACGGCGCTCTGCGCGCCCCTCGCGGCGCTGGCCTACGAAGAGGCCCCGATGCTGGCGGACCGCGTCGAGGCGGGCGACCTGCCCCCGGTCGACGACCGCCTGCCTGCCAGCCCCGAGGTCATTACGCCGCTGGACAGCATCGGCAGCTACGGCGGCACCATCCGCCGCTTTCTGTCCGGGTCGAACGACCACAACTCGATCCTGCGCTTCGTCTCGCCGCAGGGCCTGACGCGCTGGTCGCCCGACTTCTCCGAGGTGATCCCCAATGTCGCCGAAAGCTGGGAGGTCAACGAGGACAGCAGCGCCTTCACCTTCCACCTGCGCGAAGGCATGAAATGGTCGGACGGCGCACCCTTCACCGCCGACGACATCGTCTTCTTCGTCAACGACCTGCTGAACAACAAGGAATTCTATCCCAACGCCCCGGCCCGCTTCGTCATCGACGGGCAGCCGATGCAGGCCGAGAAGATCGACGACACCACCGTCGTGCTGAGCTTCGCGGCGCCCTACGGCACCTTCCTGACCGAACTGGCGACGCCGCTGGCGCAGGAACCGGTGATCTGGGCCAAGCACTACTGCCAGCAGTTCCATCCCGCCTACAACGACGACGTGCAGGCCATGGTGGACGAAACCGAGGCCGTCGAGGACTGGCCCGCGCTCTTCCGCCTGCGCTGCGGCGAAGTCGAGGCGCCCAACCGCTGGGGCAATGCCGAGCGTCCGACGCTGGACCCGTGGGTGGTGACGGGGGACGGCTACACCGCCGGGTCCACGCAGGTCATCATGGAGCGCAATCCCTACTTCTGGCAGGTCGACACCGAGGGCAACCAGTTGCCCTACGTGGACACGCTGCAATGGGGCGTCTCGGGCGATGCGCAGGCCATCCTGCTCGAGGCCATCGCGGGCAATGTCGACATGCAGGCCCGGCGTCTGACCAACCTTCAGAACGTGCCGGTGCTGTTCGAGAACCAGGAAAAGGGCGGCTACAAGCTCTATGAGCGGACCAGCGCGGATGCCAACGACATGGCGATCCACTTCAACCACACCCACAAGGACCCGGTGATGCGCGAAGTGATCCGCAACAAGAACGTGCGCATCGCCCTGTCGCTGGGGATCGACCGGGACGAGATCATCGACATCGTCTATCAGGGCCAGTCGGAGCCCTACCAGATCGGTCCGCTGCCGCAGCATCCGCTGTATAACGAGCAGCTGGGCAAGCAACACACCGAGTACGACCCCGACCGCGCGAACGCGATGCTGGATGCCGAGGGCTTTACCGAGCGGGACGACGAGGGCTTTCGCCTGCTGCCCGATGGCCGCCGGTTCGAGTTCAACGTCAGCTATACCGGCGTCGAGGTCCCGGCATGGGGCGACAACCTCGAGATCATCCGCGAGCAGTGGGAAGAGATCGGCGTCGGCCTGACGGCGAATTCGGTGGAACGGTCGATCTACTACTCGCGCGGCGAGGCCAACGAGCATGACTTCATGGTCTGGGGCGCGCCGGGCGGTCTGGACCCGACGCTGTCGCCCCGCGACGTGCTGTCGATCCACCCGCAGGCCTCGTGGTTCGCCATTCCATGGGCGCGCTGGTACCTGACCGGCGGCTCCGACGGGGAAGAACCCTCGGCAAGCATGAAGGAACGGCTGGCGCTCTACGACCGGTTCAAGGGCGAGGCCGATCCGGAGAAGGCGCAGGAGATCTTCCGCCAGATCCACCAGATCGCCGCGGACGAATTCGAGATTATCGGCGTGGCGACGCGGCCCTCGACCTACGGCGTGGTGAACGCCAGGCTGCGCAACGTGCCGGGGGCGCTGCCGGGATCGTGGATGTACCCCGACCCGGGCCCGACCCTGCCGCAGACCTACTACTACGCGGAGTAGGGGCGCAGGTGCGTCGATAGCGCCGCCCGGACCGCGCCCCTCGCCCCTTGCGGGCGGGGGAGTGCCGGCCCGGCCCCGCGCTCTGCAATCGTCCGGGCCAGAGGCTTCGGCCCGCCGCCGCGACCCCGCAGGCCGGCCTGCGGCCCGACACCGCCCCCAACCGCGGCACAAGGCCCTGCCCCGCTGCCGCATTGCCCAAAGGTTCCCCGCATGATCTGGCGCTTCATCCTCAAACGCCTTCTCTGGATGGTTCCCTTCCTCTTCGCGGTCTCCATCGTGGCCTTCCTGCTGATCCAGGCGCCGCCGGGGGACTACCTGACCACCTATATCGCCAAGCTGGGGGAATCGAACGAGGTGCTGGATCAGGCCTCGATCCAGAACCTGCGGGCACGCTTCGGATTGGATCAGCCGCTCTACGTGCAGTATTTCAAATGGGTCGGAAACCTGTTGCAGGGCGACTTCGGCATGTCCTTCGAATGGCGCCAGCCGGTCTCTGACCTCGTCTGGGGCCGCATGGCGCTGACGGTGCTGCTGTCCTTCTCGACGCTTCTGTTCACCTGGGCCGTGGCCTTTCCCATCGGCGTCTATTCCGCGGTGCGCAAGTACTCCGTCGGCGACTACATCGCCACCACCATCGGCTTCATCGGGCTGGCGACGCCGAACTTCCTGCTGGCGCTGATCCTGATGTATGTGGGCGTCGTCCATTTCGGCACCGACGTCGGCGGCCTCTTCAGCCCCGAATACCAGAACGCGCCATGGTCATGGGCCAAGTTCTTGAACCTCGTCGAGCACCTCTGGCTACCGATCGTCGTGCTGGGCACCTCGGCCACCGCCTCGCTGATCCGCGTGATGCGCGCCAACCTCCTGGACGAGCTGAACAAGCCCTATGTCGACACCGCCCGCGCCAAGGGCATGTCGGAATTCGCGCTGATCATGAAATACCCGGTGCGCGTGGCGCTGAACCCCTTCGTCTCGACCATCGGCTGGGTGCTGCCGAACCTCGTATCGGGCGCCGTGGTCACCGCCATCGTGCTGTCGCTGCCCACCGCCGGGCCGCTGATGCTGCAGGCGCTCCTGTCTCAGGACATGTACCTCGCCGGGGCCTTCGTGCTGCTGCTGTCCTCGCTGACCGTCATCGGGATGCTGATCTCGGACATCCTTCTCGTCCTTCTCGACCCGAGGGTCCGCTATGAGTAACAGCGCGAAGGATCCCGCGCTCGACGCGCCCCACGGCACGGCGCTGCCCGCCGACACCCCGGTCCACGACGCCCCCGCCATCGCGGCAGAGCGCGACATGGACCGCGTCGCCATCGCCTCGCAGGCGCAGCTGACCTGGTGGGCCTTCAGGCGGCACAAGCTGGCCATGGCGGGCCTCTGGGTGATCGGGCTCTTGTACCTGCTGTCGCTCTTTGCCGAGTTCGTCGCGCCCGCCGATCCGACCAGGCAGAACCGGCGCGCGATCTACCATCCGCCGCAGATGATCCATTTCATCGACAGCACCGAAGACGGCACCCGCATCCGCCCCTACGTCTGGAAGATGGACCGCCAGCGCGACCCGCAGTCGCTGAAGATCACCTACGTGCAGACCGAGGAAAAGATCTACCTGACGCTCTTCGGCAAGGGCGAAGACTACAAGTTCTGGGGCCTCTGGAACGCCCAGCGCCACCTCTTCGCCACCGTCGAGCCGCGCGAGAAGTTCTTTCTCTTCGGGGCGGACCGGCTGGGCCGCGACATGTTCAGCCGGGTGATCTACGGCACCCGGATTTCCATGTCGATCGGGCTGGTGGGGGTGGCGATCTCGCTGGTCCTCGGCATCGCGCTGGGGGGCCTCTCGGGCTATTACGGGGGGCGCGTGGACATGGTGATCCAAAGGCTGATCGAGTTCGTGCTGTCGCTGCCGACGATCCCCATCTGGCTGGCGCTGGCCGCCGCCCTGCCGCCGTCATGGCCGATCTACCAGCAGTATTTCGTGATCACGCTGATCGTGTCGCTGGTCGGCTGGACAGAACTGGGCCGCGTGGTGCGGGGCCGCTTCCTTGCCATGAAGAACGACGATTTCGTCATCGCGGCGCGGCTGGACGGCGCGTCCGAGCGGCGGATCATCTTCCGCCACATGCTGCCCTCGCTGACCTCGCATATCATCGCCTCGCTGACGCTGGCGATCCCGCTGATGATCCTTGCGGAAACCGGCCTGTCCTTCCTCGGCCTCGGGTTGCAGCCGCCCGCGATATCCTGGGGCGTGCTGCTGAAGGAGGCGCAGAACATCGTCTCGATTTCGCAGGCGCCCTGGCTCTTCATCCCCGGCGGCTTCGTGGTCATCGCGGTGCTGGCCTTCAACTTCCTCGGAGACGGCATGCGCGATGCCGCCGACCCCTATGCGCAGTGAGGGTGTGATGTCAGTTCGCAAAAAGGGTCGGACAGCCCCGGCAGGCAGACCTTCGAGCGCTGGAGTCCGGCATAAAGCACGACCCGTGACGCCGTTTGAAACAAGGCGCGCATGTGCCATGCCCGACCCTTTTGCGGTTCGCATGGCGCGGCGCCAGCGAAGTGACTACGGCATCGGCCGGCGGGGTGTCGAACCTCCGAACCCCCGCGCAACACGGCGCGCATGCGCCATGCCCGACCTCCCCGTCGCCCCAAAGGGGCGCCGATCGAGGTCGGCACGCCTATGGCGTGTCGGGAGGGCATATGTCCCACAGAGGTCAGGCTCGGCAAGCCCGGTGGTCTGCGCCCGTATCGGTTCGCCCCGCGCAACGGCCCTCCCGAGGTCGGGCATGGCGCATGCGCTGGCGTGGCACCCGGCATCCGATCAGGACTGCGCGTCGTTCACCCCATCGGAGGCCCGCCCATGACCGCCCCCATCATCCAGGTTCAGGACCTCAACGTCGGCTTTTCCAGCCGCAGGGGCGTGGTGGACGTGCTGCACGGCGTGTCCTTCGACCTGCATCGCGGCAAAACCACCTGCATCGTCGGCGAAAGCGGGTCCGGCAAGTCGGTCACCGCGCGCACGATCCTCAACATGGTGCCCCGCCCCGGTGTCATCAACGGCGGCCGGGTGCTGTTCTCGCCCGACGGGACGGAGCCCATGGACCTGACCGCCATGGACCCGCGCGGGCGCGAGATCCGCCGTATCCGGGGCGGACGCATCGGGATGATCTTTCAGGAACCCATGTCCTCCCTCTCGCCGGTCCACACCATCGGCAACCAGATCGTCGAGGCGATCCGCCTGCACCGCGACGTCGACAAGAAGACCGCGCGGCGGATGGCGGTGGACGCGCTGGCGCAGGTGGAAATCCCCAAGCCCGAGAAGGCCGTGGACCGCTACGCCTTCGAGTACTCCGGCGGGATGCGGCAGCGCGCCATGATCGCCATGGCACTGGCCTGCCGCCCGGACGTGCTGATCGCGGACGAACCGACCACGGCGCTGGACGTGACGACACAGGCCGAAATCCTCGACCTGATGCGCGACCTCCAGCGCGACCTGGGTATGGCGATCATGTTCATCACCCACGACATGGGCGTGGTGGCCGAAATCGCCGACGAGGTGGTGGTCATGGAAAAGGGCCACGTCGTCGAGCAGGGAGAGACCTTCCGCCTGTTTGCCGCGCCGCAGCACCCCTATACGCAGCGCCTGCTGGGCGCCGTGCGCCGGCTGGAGGAACCCGCCACCGCCAAGGTCCGCCCCGCCCCGGACGCGCGGCCCATCCTGACGGTCGACGACCTGCACCTGCATTTCGAGAAGAAGGAAGGCTTCTTCCAGCGCGTGACCGATGTGACCCGCGCGGTGGACGGCGTGTCCTTCACCCTGCGCGAGGGCGAGGCGCTGGGGATTGTCGGCGAAAGCGGTTCCGGCAAGACCACCGTGGGGCGCTGCATCGCGCGGGTCTACGACCCCAAGGGGCAGATCGACTACGCGGGCCAGAACCTTGTCACCGCCGAGGGGCGCGCGCTTCGGGATGCCCGGCGCCAGATCCGCATGATCTTTCAGGACCCCTTTGCCAGCCTCAACCCCCGCATGACGGTCAAGCAGATCGTGGCCGAGCCGCTGGTGGTGAACGGCCTCGCCAAGGGGCGGGACCTCGAGAACCGCGTCGCGAAGCTGCTGACCGACGTGGGCCTCGACCCGGGCATGATGGAGCGTTATCCGCATGCCTTCAGCGGCGGCCAGCGGCAGCGCATCGTCGTGGCCCGCGCCATTGCGCTGGACCCGAAGCTGGTGATCGCGGACGAGCCGACCTCGGCGCTGGATGTCTCGATCCGCACGCAGGTGCTGGACCTCTTGCTGCAGTTGCAGGCCGAGATGGGGCTGTCCTTCCTCTTCATCAGCCACGACATGGCGGTGATCCGCTATTTCTGCGACCGGGTGGCGGTGATGTATCGTGGCCAGATCGTCGAGATCGGCGAGACCGAGCAGGTCATCACCGACCCGCAGCACCCCTATACCCGGGCGCTGCTGTCCTCCGTGCCGATCCCCGACCCCACCCTGCGCGGCACCCGCCAGCGCCACCGCTACACGGAGTCCGCCCGATGAACCTTGCCCAAGGCATTGCCGAAGCCCTTCAGAAAGAAGCCACCCTCACCCCCGAAGAGGCCGGGGTCTACTGGTCGCAGGGCGGCGCGGATGTGCCCTCGGAAGAGCTTTCCTACCCCGGCGGCGCGGGCCAGCCGCAGCGGCTGCGCCTCTACCGGGGCGGCGCGGAGGGCGCGCCGGTGCTGCTTTACATCCACGGCGGCGGCTGGGTCGGCGGCTCCATCGAGCTGCACGACTACTCGGCACGCGGTCTGGCCGCCGGGGCGTGCGCCAACGTGGTCTCGATCAGCTACCGCTTCGCGCCCGCGCATCCCTTCCCGGCGGGACTGGAGGATTGCCTCGCCGCCGCCCGCTGGATCGAGAGTGAGGGCGCGGCGCTTGGCCTGACCGGGCCGCTGGTCATCGGCGGCGCCTCGGCGGGCGGCAACCTTGCCGCCGCCGCCGCGCTGAGGTCCGACCCGGGGCGCTTCGCGGGGCTGCTGATCTTCTACGGCGTGCTGGGCTGCGACTTCGACAGCGACAGCTACACCCGCTACCGCGACGGCCCCGGCCTGACCCGCGCCCGCATGATGGAGCTTTTCGGCCACTACGACCCCAAGGGCCGCGCCGCCTCAGAGCCGCTGATCACGCCGGTCCTGTCGGATGACCTGGGCCGCCTGCCGGACACGGCGATCATCGCCGCCGAACACGACGTGCTGCTCGACGACAACCGCGCCTTTGCCGAGGCCCTGCGCGCCGCCGGCGTGCGCACAGACTACCACGTCGAACCCGGCGTGACCCACGGCTTCATCAATCGCGGTCGCCTCGTGCCCGCCACCGATGCCGCCATCGCCCGGGCCTGCGCCTTCCTTGCAGGGATCGGGACCAAGGAGACGACCGCATGAAGATCACCGCCATCACCGCCCGGACCTTCCGGCACAGCACCAACACCGTGCGCGACAGCGATGGCCACGGCCACCCTGGCCCGGTCTCGCAGACCACCAGCGCCATCCTGTCGATCGAGACCGACGAAGGCCTCTCCGGCCATATCGTCACCCGCACGGCGGATGTGTCCGAGGCGCTGCTGGACCGCTTCGTGCGGCCCAACCTGATCGGGCAGGACCCGCTCTGCACCGAAGCGCTCTGGTACAAGGTCTACAAGTGGCAGCGCCTTGGCGCCGGGCTGCTGACCGACCGCGTGCTGGCGGCGGTGGACCTCGCGCTGTGGGACCTGAAGGGCAAGGCCGCCGGGATGCCGGTCTGGAAGCTGCTGGGCGGGGCGCGGCCAAAGATCCTCGCCTATGGCTCGACCATGTGCGGCGACGATCTGGAAAACGGCCTCGCCACGCCCGAGGACTACGCCCGCTTCGCCGACTGGCTGGTGAACACGCGCGGCTACAAGGCGGTCAAGCTGCACGGCTGGATGCCCCCCGTCCCCGGCGCGCCGGACGTCAGGAAGGACTACCGCGCCTGCGCCGCCGTGCGCGAGACGCTGGGGCCGGAGGTGCCGCTGATGCTGGACCCGCACCACTTCTACACCCGGACAGAGGTCCTGTGGCTGGCCGACAAGCTGGCGGAACTGGACTTCGCTTGGATGGAAGAGCCGATGGAAGAGGCCTCGATGTCCTCGTTCAAGTGGCTGACCGCGAAGACGAAACTGAACATCCTCGGCCCCGAGACCATGACCGGCAAGCACTGGACCCGCGCCGAATGGGTCCGGCACGAGGCCTGCGACATCGTCCGCGCCGGGGTCTGGGACATGGGCGGCATCACCCCCGCGATGAAATGCGCGAACATGGCCGAGAGCTTTCACATGAGTTGCGAGATGCACGGCACCGGCGCCGCAAACCTCTCGGTCGCGCTGGCGATCCACAACACCAGCTACTACGAGCGCGGGCTGCTGCACCCCTTCATCGACTACGACGAGCCCAAGGCCTACCAGAACCGCATCGACGACGAGATGGATGCCGAGGGCTACGTGCATGGCCGCGAAGACCCGGGGCTGGGGCAGGATCTGAACTGGGATTACATCGAGGGCAACCTTGTCTGACCCCTGCCGCGCCACCCCGCCCGGACCGGCCGCTGTCGCACCGGGCCGCCTGAACCCTTTCTCCACCGAATCGCTTCAGGATGAAGGGCGGTAGGGAGAGGGACACTCCGAAACACCCGTTAACCGACCGTTCGCCCTGACATTCGCCCTGATTGACCAGCGGAAAACCTGTATGCCCGACACCCGTATCGCCGACGTCCGCGCCACCCCCATCGCCTTTGCCGACCCGCCCTTGCTGAACAATGCGGGCTGTCACCAACCCTTTGCCCTGCGCTCGATCATCGAGGTCGAGACCGGGGATGGCACAGTGGGTCTTGGCGAAAGCTACGGCTCCCAACCGGTGCTGAAGGCGCTGGCCCGCGTCACGCCGCATCTCACCGGCCTCGACGTCACCGATCTGAACGGCCTCGCCGCGCGCTGCCGCACCCATGTCACGAGTGCAATGGACGCCTACACCGGCGGCGAGCGGCTGTTGCCCCGCGTCATCGCCGCAATCGAGGTGGCCTGCTGGGATGCCTACGGCAAGGCCACGGGGCGCCGGGTCTGCGACCTGCTGGGCGGGCAGGTACGGCAGACAGTGCCCTTTTCGGCCTATCTCTTCTACAAGTTCGGCAAGCACGCCGATGGCACGCCCCCCGACGACTGGGGCGAAGCGCTGACGCCCGAGGGGCTGGTCGAACAGGCCGCCCGGATGAAGGCGCTTCACGGCTTCGACGCGATCAAGCTGAAGGCCGGCGTCTTCGAGCCCGAGGAAGAGATCGAGGGCCTGCGCGCCCTGCGCGACACCTTCCCCGAGGCGCCGCTGCGCATCGACCCGAACGGCGGCTGGAGCGTCGAGACCACGCTGAAGCTCTTGCCGCAGCTCGACGGTTTGGTCGAGTACCTCGAAGATCCGACCGTGGGCATCGAGGGCAACGCCCGGGTGCAGGCCGCAACGGATACGCCGCTGGCCACGAATATGTATGTCGTCCACGAAAGCCACCTGCCGCCCAATATGGCGCGGGATGCCTTTCGCGTGATCCTGTCGGACCATCATTACTGGGGCGGGCTGAGGGCCAGCCGCGAGCTTGCCCGGATCTGCGAGATCTGGGGGCTGGGGCTGTCGATGCACTCGAACTCTCATCTGGGGATCTCGCTGGCGGCGATGACCCATCTGGCCGCGGCCACGCCGAACCTGACCTACGACTGCGATACCCACTACCCGTGGCAGAGCGACGAGGTGATCGAGGGCGGCAAGCTTGCCTTCACCGGGGGCTGCCTCGCCGTGCCGGAGGGGCCGGGCCTTGGTGTCACGCTCGACCGGTCAGAGCTGGCCCGGTTGCACCGCCAGTACCTTGCCTGCGGCATCACGCTGCGCGACGACGCAACCGAGATGAAGAAGCACCGGCCCGACTGGAGCTTCGCGCGCCCGAAGTTCTGAAAGGCCTGCCGCGCCCGGACCGCGCCCCAGGGGAAAAGGCCGGGTGCCAAATCATGCATAAGGCGCCGGCGCCCTTCACCCTCGCACCGAAGACCCGAGGCGCCGGTCCCGGCCAATCGGGCGTCGGTTTCTTGCAAAGAAACCGACCCGAAGTCTTTGCAAGACTTCGATGCCTCCGCCGCTTGCGAATCCGCTGCGGCTCCGCTCTCCTGCACGGGCCCCCTTGCAGGAGACCGCCATGCCCGCTTCGAATATTGCCATGTGGTCCGGCCCGCGCAACCTGTCGACGGCCATGATGTACGCCTTCGGCGCGCGGTCCGATTGCGCGGTCTGGGACGAGCCCTTCTACGCCGCCTACCTGCGGCTTACCGGCCTCGACCACCCGATGCGCGAGGCCATCATCGCCGCCGGAGAGCCCGACCCCGCCCGCGTCGCCAGCCGCTGCGCCGCGCCTGCGGACAGGCCGCTCTTCTACCAGAAGCACATGACCCACCACATGGTGCCGGGTGTGCCCCGCGACTGGTTCGGCTCGGTCGCGCATGTCTTCCTGATCCGCCATCCGGCCCGCGTTCTTGCCAGCTATGACCGCAAGCGCGAACGCGCGACGCTGGACGACATCGGCTTTCGCCAGCAGGCCGAGATCTTCGATGCGGTCCGCGCGCAGGGCCTGCCCGTGACCGTGATCGACAGCGCCGAGATCCGCGCCGCGCCAGAGCCGATGCTGCGCAGGCTCTGCGCGGCGCTGGCGATCCCCTACGACCCGGCGATGACCCGCTGGCCCGCAGGCGGCCACAAGGACGACGGCGTCTGGGCCGCGCATTGGTACGATGCCGTGCACCGCTCTACCGGTTTCGCCGGGGCCGAAGGCCCGCTGCCGGTGCTCGACGGCGCGCTGGCCGGGGTCTGCGCCGAGGCCCTGCCCTATTACGAGAAGATGCGCGCGGAGGCGCTGAGACCATGATCGACCCCACCGGCCGGACCACCCATGACGCCGAGCACGACCCGCGCAACGACGCGCTTCTGATCCACGTCAACGGCGCTCTGGTGCCGAAGGACGAGGCGGTGGTCTCTGTCTACGACTCTGGCTTCATGCTGGGCGACGGCATGTGGGAGGGGATGCGACTTTACGACGGCGAATGGGCCTTCTTCGATGCGCATATGGACAGGCTGTTCAACAGCTGCAAGGCGGTCGATCTGGACATCGGCAAGAGCCGCGACGAGATCCGCGCCCTGCTGGACGAGACCGCCGCCGCCAACGGCATGACCGGCGACGCCCATTGCCGCCTGATGGTGACGCGCGGGCGCAAGGCCAAGCCCTTCCAGCACCCGTCCCTCTCGCGCTGGGGACCGACCATCGTCGCCATCGTCGAGCATTCCAAACCCGCCGCCGGGCTGGCCAGGGGCATCCGTCTGGCCAGCGTGCCGCAGGTGCGCGGCCTGCCCCACAGCCAGGACGCCAAGTTCAACAGCCATTCGAAGCTGAACTGTGTGATCGCCTGCCTTCAGGCCGAGGCGGCGGGCGCCGACGAGGCGCTGATGCTGGACCCGCATGGCTTCGTGAACACCACCAATGCCTGCAACCTCTTCGTGGTGCGCCGGGGCGCGGTCTGGACCTCGACCGGCGACTACTGCATGAACGGCGTCACCCGCGCCAATGTCATCGCCCTGTGTCGCGAGAATGGCATTCCGGTCTTCGAGAAGAACTTTTCGCTCTACGAGGCCTATGGCGCCGAAGAGGTCTTTCTGACCGGCACCTTCGGGGCGCAGACCCGGGTCGCCAGCATCGACGGCAAGCCGGTGGGCGACGGGTCAATGCCCGTCACAGAACGCATCCGAACGCTCTACAAGGATCTCGTGACGCGCACCGTGGCGGCGCAGAAGGCCGCGCGGGCTTAGGTACAGGCGGGCCTGTTCGCCGCGAATGTCTGCGCGGGGCGGCCATTCAGGCGCGGCGGTGCGCACAGGCGCGCCAAGGCAGAACAGGCGGGCGCGCTGGCCAGGCAAGACTGCCTGGGCGCAGGCGCTGAGCAGGCAAGGCAGCCTGCGCTGACGGGGTGTCGCCTTTCCCCGGCGCGGCGGGGGCGCAGGGCACCGGCCCCGCGCCCGCCGTCACGGATCAGGTGTTGAAGAGGAAGTGCAGGACGTCGCCGTCCTTGACCTCGTAGCCCTTGCCCTCGGCGCGCATCTTGCCCGCCTCCTTGGCGCCCGCCTCGCCCCCGGCGGCGACGTAGTCGTCAAAGGCGATGGTCTCGGCCCGGATGAAGCCGCGCTCGAAATCGCCGTGGATCACGCCCGCCGCCTGCGGCGCCAGCGTGCCCTTGCGGATCGTCCAGGCGCGGGCCTCTTTCGGGCCGACGGTGAAATAGGTCTGAAGGCCCAAGAGCTCGTAGCCCGCCTTGATCAGCCGGTCGAGACCGGCCTCTTCCAGCCCAAGCTCGTCGAGGAACTCGCGCGCCTCTTCGGCGTCGAGCTGGCTGATCTCTTCCTCGATCTTGGCGCTGATGACGACGTGGGAATTGCCCTGCGCCGCCGCCATCTCGGCCACGCTGGCCGACAGCGCGTTGCCCTCGGCGGCCTCGCCCTCGTCGACGTTGCAGACGTAGAGCACCGGCTTCGCGCTAAGCAGTTGCAGCATCCGCCAGGCCTTCTGGTCGTCCTCGGCCACCTCGACCAGACGGGCGGGCTTGCCTTCTTCCAGCACCGCCAGCGCGGCCTTCATCAGGCGTTCCTGCTGCACGGCCTCCTTGTCGCCGCCGCGCACCTTGCGCACGATGTTCTGAAGCCGCTTTTCCAGCGATTCCATGTCGGCGATGATCAGTTCGGTCTCGATGGTCTCGGCATCGGCCACCGGATCGACGCGCCCGTCGACATGGGTCACGTCGTCATCCTCGAAGCAGCGCAGCACATGCGCGATGGCATCGGTCTCGCGGATATTGGCAAGGAACTGGTTGCCGAGGCCCTCACCCTTCGACGCGCCCTTCACCAGACCGGCGATGTCCACGAAGGTCATGCGCGTGGGAATGATGCTCTGCGACTTGGCGATCCGCGCCAGCGTATCCAGACGCGGGTCCGGCACGCCGACGTCGCCCACGTTGGGCTCGATCGTGCAGAAGGGAAAGTTCGCGGCCTGCGCCGCGGCGGTTCTGGTCAGAGCGTTGAAGAGGGTCGACTTGCCGACGTTCGGCAGACCCACGATGCCCATGCGAAATCCCATGTCGCGTTCCCTTTCTGGCGGTTCCGGCGCCTTCTAGGCAGAGCATGGCCAAAGCGCAAGCACGCCGCTTGACGCGGGCGCCCCGGGGTGGATAGGTTGATATCAACGCAACTTGGAGAACGCGCGATGCAAATCATCCCCTACCTCTTCTTCCCCGGCACCTGCCGAGAGGCCATGACCCGCTATGCCGAGATCCTTGGCGTCGAGGCGCCCGAGATCATGGCCTTTGCCGACCTGCCGGAGGAAGACAAGGCGCATATGCCGGGCGTTGCCGACGACGCGGTCATGAATGCCTCGCTGAATATCGGGTCGGGTACGCTGATGGGTTCGGACGAGGTCGGGCCGGACTTCACGCCCATGGCCGGGTCTTCGGTCAATATCGTGCTGCCGACAGCGGAGGAGGCGCAACGTGTCTTCGACGCCCTGAGCGAGGGCGGAGAGGTTCGGATGCCCATGATGCCGATGTTCTGGACACCGGCCTTCGGCACGCTGTCCGACAAATGGGGCACCCGCTGGATGGTCATGGCCAAAGAATACGAGGGCTGACACCAAAAAGGGGGCGGCGCGATCCGCTCGCGCCGCCCCCCTTTCCTTCAAGCGGCAGAGATCAGCCGTACTGGTTCTGTGCCGGGTCGGGCTTCTTGGCGAACCAGACGATCAGGATGATGAAGCCGATCAGCGGGATCAGGCCGATCAGCAACCACCATCCGCTTTTGCCGATATCATGCAGGCGGCGGGCGCCGATGGCGAGGCTGGGAACCAGCGTCACCAGCGAGAAGATCATGCCCAGGAAGGGAACGCCGCCCGCGCCGGTGAGGATGGTGTCGACCACCCCGACCACGATGTTGATCACGATCAGCAGCAGGACGGCCTTCCAGTATTCGCCCCGGTTCGAGCGGCCCTCGAACTTGATGTAATTGGCGAAAAACAGCTTCAACGCCTCGCCGTAGCCGACCTCGCGGCTGTAGGCCGAACCGCCGGTGTATCCGCCGTTACCCATCGTGCTTTCCATGATCATGTCCCTTTGCAAATCTCATGTGTCTTGTATTGCCCCGGGCCTGTCGCCCTTGGGTTCCGGGCAGAGTTAACCATTTCACCCGGCCTTGGGACAATGCTGGTTTTCCCCACTCTGCGCGGGGCATTTCAAGGCCGAAACCGCGTGGCGCACGCGGTCTGGCTGCTCGCCTTTCCGGATTTTGCCGTCAGGCCGCCGAAACCTGCGCCTCTGCCAGTGCCGCGCCGCGTGTCCAGAACCGCCAGATCAGCAGCGCCGCCGCCACCGCCAGCCCAAGGGTCAGCCCCAGCCAGACGCCGATCCCGCCCAGCCCGAGCGGGAAGGCAAACAGCAGCGTCGAGGGCAGGCCGATCCCCCAATAGGCCACCGAGGCCATGATCATCGGCACCCGCGTGTCCTGAAGGCCGCGCAGCAGCCCGAGGTGCAGAACCTGTGCCGCATCCGCCAGCTGGAACAGCGCGGCGAAGAACAGGAAGCGTTTGCCGGTGGCGATGATTTCGTCCCGCGCCGGATCCTCCGGGTCGACGAAGGCCCCGACCAGCGTTTCCGGCAGCAGCAGGAACAGGGCCATCGACAGGGCCACGCCCACCGCGCCCAGCACCACGACGACCCGCGCGCCCGCCAGCAGATGCCCGAGGTCGCGCCGCCCCAGCGCATTGCCGACCCGCACCGTGGCCGCGTTCGACAGGCCGACCTGCATCATGAAGGTGGCCGAGGTGATCTGAAGCGCGACCCCATGCGCCGCCAGCGGCACATTGCCCAGCCAGCCCATCGGCAACGCGGCGGCGGCGAACATCGCCACCTCGGCCAGCGTGGTCAGCCCGATCGGCAGGCCCAGCCGGAAGACCCGGCTGAACATCTCGCCATCCGCCCGCCAGAAACGCACGAACAGCTGGTGCTCGGGGCGCTTGCGCAGCGCGTAGGCCACCACCAGCAACAGGGACACGGTTTGCACCAGCACCGAGGCAACCGCCGCCCCGGCGATCCCCATCTCCGGCGCGCCCCAGTTGCCGAAGACCAGCGCGTAGTTCGCCGGCACGTTCAGCGCTGCCGCCGCCAGCGTGATGACCATGGCGACGCGGGTATCCTCGAGCCCGGCGAGGTAGTTCTTCAGAACCATGACCCCCAGCGCGGGCAGCATGCCCAGCGAGGCGATGCGCAGGTAGGTCTGCGCCAGCGCCGCGATTTCCGGGCTTTGACCAAGGCCGCGCAGGATCGGCGCCGACAACCACAGGACCGGCAGGACCGCGGCAAAATACAGCCCCGACAGCCACAGCGCCATCCGCGTCGAGCGGCGCACGGACACGTCATCCCCCTGCGCCGCGAAGGTCGCGACCATGGGCATCACCGCCCAGGCAAAACCCGAACCGAACAGGAACAGCGTGAAGAACAGCGACGAGGCCAGCGTCAGAGCCGCCAGTTCCGGCACCCCGTACCAGCCCATCATCAGCGTATCGGTGAACCCGATGGCGAATTGCGCAAGGTGCCCGCCGATCAGCGGCAGACCCAGCGCCAGCGTGGCCCGGGCATGTGCCCGAAAATTCATCACATCCTGTCCCATGCTTCGCGCTTACGCCCGGTCCCGCGAAAGGGCAAGCCATGGCGGCACCGGGCGCCGCCGAGGATGTCCGCATGTGGCATGCCAGCCGGGCCGTTCTGTGCTAGAATTGCACCGACCCCACCCGGCGCGGAGGCACCCATGGCCGATCCCATCGCCCTGTCAGGCTTCTTCGCGGACAGCCGCGCCTTTCTGAAGGCCCTGTCCGAAAACAACGACCGCGGCTGGTTCAACGCCAACAAGGCGCAATACGACAGCGCGCTGAAACGCCCCTCGGAAAAGCTGCTGACAGAGATCGCCGCCTGGTTCGCGCAGGAGCTGAACCTGCACCCGCGCACGAAACTCTTCCGCCCGCACCGCGACGTGCGCTTCTCCGAGGACAAGACGCCCTTTCACACGCATCTTCACATGATGTGGTTCCTGCCCGACGGGCGCAGCTGGATGCTGGGGATCGCGCCCGACTACGCGACGACCGGCGCGGGCATCATGCGCTTCGAAAGGGATCAGCAGCTTCGCTGGCGCGAGGCCGTGGCCTCTGACGCCGGGGCAGAGCTGGAGGCGATCCTTGGCGCAGGCGGCTGGCGCATCGACGACCCTGAAATGAGGCGGATGCCGCACCCCTACCCGGCGGACCACCCCCGCGCGGCGCTGCTGCGCCAGCGCGGGTTGATCGCATGGGCCGACGGGCTGGAACAGGCGCTGACCGCCGACCCGGAACAGACGCTGAAGGATCGCTTCGCGGCGTTCCGGCCGCTGATGGACTGGCTGACGCAGGTGACCTGACCGGTCAGCTTTCCGGGTCCGCCCCGGGACGCAGCACGCCGCCAAGGATATGGTCGGAACGGTGGATGACATGCTGCGCCCCGCCGACGATCAGCGGATCCGGTGCCCTGGCCACCCTGGGATCCTTGCCGGGATAGTCGAGCGTCGACAGGAAGTGCTTCATGCAGTTCAGCCTTGCGCGTTTCTTGTCGTTCGACTTCACCACGGTCCAGGGCGCATCCGCCGTATCGGAGTAGAAGAACATCGCCTCCTTCGCCTCGGTGTAGTCGTCCCAGCGCCCGAGAGAGGCCTTGTCGATCGGCGACAGCTTCCATTGCTTCAGCGGATCGGTCTCGCGGCTGACGAAACGGGCGGCCTGTTCGTCACGCGTGACAGAGAACCAGTACTTGTAAAGCCGGATGCCGGACCGCACCAGCATGCGTTCCAGTTCGGGCGTCTGGCGCATGAACTCGAGGTACTCGGCCGGCTCGCAAAAGCCCATGACCCGCTCGACCCCCGCCCGGTTGTACCACGAGCGGTCGTAGAGCACGATCTCTCCGGCGGTGGGCAGCTGCGCGACCTAGCGCTGGAAATACCATTGCCCGCGCTCTTCCTCGGTCGGCTTGTTCAGGGCGACAACGCGGGCATGGCGCGGATTCAGATGTTCGGTGAAGCGCTTGATGGTGCCACCCTTGCCCGCCGCATCGCGGCCCTCGAACAGCAGCACGAACTTCTGCCCGGTCTCCAGCGCCCAAAGCTGGACCTTCAGAAGCTCCGCCTGCAGCTGCGCCTTCTCGCGCTCGTAGCTGCGGCGCGAGAGCTTCACGTCATAGGGGTAGGTGCCGCTCTCGAAAGCGTGGCGGATCTCGGCAGGCGTGGGCTGGCGCCGGGTCGGCGCCCGGGGTGCCACAGGGGTCTGCGCCGCCGCCCCCGGGGCAGCCATTGCAATCTCGACGGGGGGCTCTTCCCGGGGCGTGCCGCTGGCGTCCTGCATCGTCTCTCCCTCCTCGACCGTCACGGGTCGGCCGGCATCTTCTCTGGCCCCCACCGGCCTGTCAAATCCCACCCCGCCGCACCCTGCCCCTCGATCCTGCGCCGCGATGGCACCAGGCGTGGGGCGACCTGAGCCCCCCAGGCGCGCTTTCCCTCCGCCATTGCTTTTCCCGCGCGCATCCGGCAACACGGCAAGGCCCCTGCCGAAGGAAGGACCAATATGACTCGCATCGACGCCACCTTTGCCCGCCTCCGCTCCGAGGGGAAAAAGGCCTTCGTTTCCTACATCATGGCCGGAGACCCGGACGTCGATGCCTCGCTTGCGGTCATGAAGGGCCTGCCGGGCGCCGGGGTGGACATCATCGAACTGGGTCTGCCCTTCACCGATCCCATGGCCGACGGCTCGACGATCCAGCTGGCCGGTCAGCGCGCGCTGGAACAGGGCATGACGCTGGACCGCACCCTGCAGATGGTTCGCGACTTCCGCGCCGGGAACGACAACACCCCCATCGTGCTGATGGGCTATTACAACCCGATCTACTCGCGTGGCGTCGACACCTTTCTGGCCCAGGCGAAAGAGGCCGGGATCGACGGGCTGATCATCGTCGACCTGCCCCCCGAAGAGGACGAAGAGCTTTGCCTGCCCGCACAGGCCGCCGGGCTGAACTTCATCCGCCTCGCCACGCCCACCACCGATGATGCCCGCCTGCCGCGCGTGCTGCAGAACACCAGCGGCTTCGTCTACTACGTCTCGATCACCGGCATCACCGGCGCCGCCGCCGCGCAGGCCGTGGACGTCGGCCCCGAGGTCGCCCGCATCAAGGCCGGCACCGACCTGCCCGTGATCGTGGGCTTCGGCATCCGCACCCCCGAAACTGCGCGCGAGATCGCATCGGTCGCGGACGGCTGCGTGGTCGGCTCCGCCATCGTCGGCGAGATCGCCAAGGGCCGCCCGACCGCAGAGATCCTTGCCTTTGTCGAGGGCCTTGCAAGCGGCGCCCACAGCGCCTGAGCCGCATCGCCGCCCCGGGGCGGCGCCCGGCAGCATCGCCCGCCGCTGCCAGGCCGAGGCGCAGGATTGGCCCGGTCGCGGCCCCCGCGCCGCGCCCAAGGGCCGCGACCACAGGTCATTGCCCCTGCCCGCCCGGCCCCTGCGGCCCGGCGGTCCGGTCATACAACAGCCGGGCCATGGCCTCGCAAAGGTCTTCGCGACGGACCGGCTTGGCCACATGCGCATCGATGCCCTGCCGCAGGTACTCTGCCACCTGATGCGTCATGGCGTTGGCGGTCAGGGCGACGATCGGCACCCGCCTCAGCCCCAGCGCCGCCTCGCTCTGGCGGATCATGGCCGCCGCCTCCAGCCCGTTCAGAACCGGCATGTTCACATCCATCAGGATCAGGTCGAAAGGGTCGTGGCAATGCATCTCGACCGCCTGCGCCCCGTTGCCGACATACTCGATATCCAGTTCGAAATTGCGCAGCAGCAGCCGCAGGACCTTCTGGTTCGTCAGGCTGTCCTCGGCCACCAGAATGCGCCATGACCGCGACCTCAGGACGCTGTCGGCGCTGCGCGGATTGCGGGCCTGCCGGTCTGCCGCGCCGCCGGCCCGTTCGACCCGCAGGGTGGCGACGAAGCAGCTTCCGCCCCCGGGCACCGCGCGATAGACCAGATCGCCGCCCATCAACCGACAGATCTGGCGCGAGATCGCAAGGCCAAGACCGGTGCCGCCAAAGCGCCGGGTGATCGTCTCGTCGGTCTGCGAAAAGGCCTCGAACAGCCGGTCGCGGCGCTCTTCGGGCACCCCCGGGCCGCTGTCACGCACCCGCAACTGCAGCTCTGACCCGGTCTGGCGCACATGGACCTGAACGCCCCCTTCCGGCGTGAACTTGATCGCGTTGGAGACGAGGTTGCCCAGAACCTGCCGCACCCGGGTCGGATCGACGCGCACCCAGCGCCGGGCGCTGCCGTTGACCTCGACCGCGAAACTCAGCCCCTTGCGCTCTGCCCGGTCGCGGTACAGCTTGAGCGTCTCGTTGCACAACAGGCGCAGATCCACGTCCTGCGCCTCCAGCTCCATCTTGCGGGCCTCGATCTTGCTCAGGTCCAGCACGTCGTTGAGCAGCGACAGCAGCGATTGCCCGGACTGCAGGATGGTCTGCGCCATCTCCATCTGTTCGGCGCTCAGCTCGGTTTCCGCCAGAACCGTCGCCATGCCCAGGACCCCGTTCAGCGGCGTCCGGATCTCATGGCTGATCATGGCAAGAAAGCCGCTCTTGGCGGCATTGGCGCTTTCGGCGGCGACCATGGCAGCCTTCAGCTGTTCCGTCCGCGCCTCGAATGCCTTTTCCAGCGACTCCGCGTGGGTGGCCAGCCTTTGCTGCGACTCGAAAAGCGCGCGGGCTTTCTCTTCCAACAGGTGCTCTGCCGTGATCCGGGCCAGCCGCTCGCGCTCGTAGCGGCGGCGCGAGACACCGTCCGGCGGCGCCCCCTGACCGGCCGCGCGCCCTGCCATCCGCTACCGCTCCAGCCGGATATCGAAGACCGCGCCGTCGGGCGGGCGCGGGGTGCAACGGATCTGGGCCACCGTTCCGTAATGCGCGACGCAGGCCTCTATCAGGCCGTGACAGAAGGCCGTCAGGGGCCGCGCCGAAGTATAGATCATCTGCAACTCCCCTGCGCCCCCGCGCGCGGTCCGGAACCGCGGCAGTTCGGCATCCGGGTACAGCTTGCGCACCTCGACGTGGATTTCGCCGTCGACCGATTCCAGCATCTCCAGCGGGCCGGACTTGCCGGCGAAGACCCCCGGGTAGTGGGCCACGAAATACCGCAGCATCCAGCCGCCGAAGGCCCGTTGCAGAGCTTCCACGCTCATGCCCGTATGCGGACACAGCCCGGCAACGATGGCCATGAGATCGGAGCAGGGATAAGAGCCCACCGCCGTGAAGACCCCGCCAGAGCTCAGCTCTGCCTCGTCGAGAACCGCATCGACGGCCGCTTCGCCCACGGCCTGCTCTGCCATGGCCAGCAATTCGGTGAACACGATGCCCTTCACGGGTACCCTCCTGCAACAACTGCGGCAGACTAAACCCGGGGGCATGAACGGCGCCTTAATCGCGCATTGCACCAGCCACACT
This sequence comes from Ponticoccus sp. (in: a-proteobacteria), assembly GCF_048381735.1. Taxonomy (NCBI): domain Bacteria; kingdom Pseudomonadati; phylum Pseudomonadota; class Alphaproteobacteria; order Rhodobacterales; family Roseobacteraceae; genus Ponticoccus; species Ponticoccus sp. (in: a-proteobacteria). Next base: position 432,894 of record NZ_JBLXGL010000001.1, on the reverse strand, counting down.
AAATTGGTAACCGTTCCTTACCAATTTGCACAAAGCGAGTCCGCCATGCCCGTCATTACCAATATCGACGACCTCAAGCGCATCCACCGCCGCCGCGTGCCCAAGATGTTCTACGACTATTGCGAAAGCGGATCCTGGTCGGAACAGACCTTCCGCGAGAACACCTCGGATTTCGACAAGATCTACCTGCGCCAGCGCGTCGCCATCGACATGGCCAACCGTTCGACCAAATCGCAGCTCATCGGACAGGACGTGTCCATGCCCGTGGCCCTCGCCCCCGTCGGCCTGACCGGCATGCAGAGCGCGGACGGAGAGATCAAGGCCGCCAAGGCTGCCGAGAAATTCGGCGTACCCTACTGCCTCTCGACCATGTCGATCTGCTCCATCGAGGACGTGGCCGAGAACACGACGAAACCCTTCTGGATGCAGGTCTACACGCTGAAGGACGACGACTACATGACGCGGCTGTTTGACCGCGCCAAGGCGGCCAAATGCTCTGCCGCGGTGATCACCGTCGACCTGCAACTGCTGGGCCAGCGCCACAAGGACCTCAAGAACGGCCTCTCCGCCCCGCCGAAGTTCACCGCCAAGTCCATCGCCGACATGATGACCAAGGTGACCTGGGGCCTCGAGATGCTTCAGACCAAGCGGCGCTTCTTCGGCAATATCGTCGGTCACGCGCATGGCGTCACCGACCCCTCCTCGCTTGGCAACTGGACCAACGAGAGCTTCGACCAGTCCCTGAACTGGGACCGCATCCGCGAGTTCCGCAAGATGTGGGACGGCCCGCTGATCATCAAGGGCATCATCGACCCCCGCGACGCGCTGGAGGCCTGCAACGTGGGCGCCGACGCCATCGTGGTGTCCAACCACGGCGGTCGCCAGCTGGACGGCGCGCTGTCCTCGATCCGCGCGCTGGAGCCGATCATGGACGCGGTCGGCGACAAGATCGAGGTGCACCTCGATTCCGGCATCCGCTCGGGTCAGGACGTGCTGAAGGCGCTGGCGCTCGGCGCCAAGGGCTGCTGGATCGGCCGCGCCTATGTCTACGGTCTGGGTGCGATGGGAGAGGCGGGCGTCACCAAGGCGCTGGAGGTCATCCACAAGGAGCTGGACATGAGCATGGCGCTCTGCGGCCACCGCGACGTGCGCGGCGTGGACCGGGATATCCTCATGGTGCCGAAGGGGTTTTCCGGGGACTGGGGCTGAGTGGGGCAGCCTGACGCAGTCGGTTGAAGGGAAGTGTCGGGCGGGGAGCGGCCGTTCGCTGCATACTTAATAAACTCCCGGTATGCGGACCTTTTGGGACTCTCGCTGCGGTGTCGCACGCAGTTGCTAATCCAAGCCTTGTGGCCTCTCCATCGAGACCATCTCAGTCGCAGTGCCGCCCTGCACGGGCAGGACGGCACGGTTGCGAGCGGCATTTGGACCTAGGAAATTCCCTGGCCGTGTTCTCGCGCATTAGAGGTCGCTCGAGATCCGCCAGAAGTCGATATTGCCATCTTTGGCATGCAATTCGATTTCGGCCAATTCCTCCGTCTCGAACTCCATCTTTTCAAGCGCGCTGAGAGAATTGTCGAGCTGCTCAACCGTACGTGCGCCGATAAGGGCCGACGTAACTCGGGGATCCCGCAGAGCCCAAGCGATGGCCATCTGTGCCAGGGTCTGACCACGGCGTTCGGCGATCGTGTTGAGCGATCGAATGCGCCCAACAAGTTCATCTGTGATCAAACTCTTATCAAACCCGCCACGTCCGGCGCGGGCGCTCTCAGGCACGCCGTGAAGGTACTTGTTGCTGAGCAGGCCCTGAGCCAGCGGTGAAAAGGCGATGCAAGCAGTTCCCAAGTCCTCGAGCGTGTCGAGAAGCCCATGCTCAATGCGCCGGTTGAACATCGAATAGTTCGGCTGATGTATGAAGAGCGGCACGCGCTCTTCGCGCAGCAGTGCGGCGGCCTTGCGCGTCAGTTCGGGCGAGTAGCTCGAAATGCCAATATAGAGGGCCTTGCCCTGCCGATGCAGGTGCGCAAGGGCGCCCATGGTTTCCTCGAGGGGCGTCGTCGGGTCGACGCGGTGTGAGTAGAAGATGTCAACGTAATCGAGTCCCATCCGGTGCAGAGATTGGTCAAGGCTTGCAACCAGGTACT